>CAMLCZ010000001.1 GCA_946478665.1 uncultured Bartonella sp.
AGATAATGCCAGTTATAATTCCTTTAGAAATATTTTTAGCAATTATGTACAATCCCGTGCAGGTCGCAGCCAAAGGAATGAGCATAAATGTGCCTTTTATGTCAGTGAAGAATAAAATGAACTGCCAAATTCTGGTTAGGAGCGCAGAATTCCAATTTCCTGTATATCCCTCAATTGCTCCCAGATATATGTAGAAGGAGTCATAAACGACGGTTCCCGGATAGAAAGCGTAGAATAACCATAAAAACGCACAAAATATACATAAAAGTAAATAATTATTTTGCAGAAAAAATGGAATTTCTTTTATAAAGTAACGTATATTATTACTAAATTTATTTTCTAAACGCTTATATAAACCAAATTCCACTGTTTGCTCCCTCACTCAATAGTCAAATGCTGGTAATCGAGTACAAATTATAAACAGAGCGGTAAACTATGTGTCTGTAACTAAAGAGGGAGCTCTATATGTTGTGGTTTATTAAGTCAATATAACAATTAAATAAAAGCAAGACGAATTTTGGTCTATTTATTATGAATAATAGTAGGTGAGGTAGCATCAGTGCAAAACTCAGTTTCAATCTAAGTATTGTGTGAAACTGTGAAATTTCCAAAGAGCCTTAGTATAAGAATATGACCTTTCGTCATTCTATTGGATTAGATGTCAAATTCCTTAATTATTGTTTTGTCCTGTGAACCAAATTTATATAGGTTGAACGCTGTTGTTTAATACAGCCATATTCATATGGGTAATGTCGGGTTTACATTTTTTAATGTACGATAAAATATTCAATTGAAAAAATATTTGTTTGTATAACTGATTGTGTTTCGTGTGGTCGATGCCTATTAGTTTTCAACGGTATTCGAAGAAAACGGATCTTTTGACGCATTTATTGCATTTTGTGGTGAAACGAGCCGTTCGATGCGTTCGTCGATATAGTCGTCGTAATCTGGATAACGCAAAATAGCGTAACCCCAATTAATAATGGGCTGAATATTATCAGATACATAACCAATATTCTTATGTTTTTAATGAACAACAAGATTATCCCACTGATAAACATAATTATGCTAATAGTTATGGTATGTATAAGTATAGGTTCGATTTAGCTACTAATGTATGATATTTTAACTAGGACAGAATAATAAAGTTATTTTTACTTTTTTCGATGGGTAAGCAGAGCCAGTCTTACGACTAGTGTTGTGCCGTTTAAGACAACGAGGGCCATTGAATTGAATAAAAAATAGACTGTGCCTCAGCAACGCTTTCTGAATAGTCTAATTTTATTTTTGTCCTTATTCTGTCAAAATATATGAATTCTTCCGCTATTGCTTGTATCAAGACGGGTGAACTTTCACGGGGTGAACACAATTCATCACCTTGTAATACACCAGAACCTAATGCCTGACTTAGCTGCAATACACCGGCTGCTTGTTCTGCTGCTGTTGCACCGGCAATCGCAAAGGCTTTCGATACAGTGTCTGTAACGTCTGTTACTTCTTGCTCTGATTTTATCACGCCTTTTGATGAACGCATGATACGAGCATAAAGATCAATATACGCTTCCATGCCAATGCGAGCATTATCCGCACTTTGTCTTATGCTTTCGAGTGACCTTGCATGCACACCGGAAGCCTGTGACGCTGTGGTGATTTTATTCCCCATGCGTGTCCAGCTATCAGCATATTGCTTGATTTCGTTTGCAGCGATACCAAGTCCTAAAAGTTGCAATGCGTTGTTAAAGCCATTCATCACACGTCCAAGCGTTTTGGACGCTGTTGGATAATCTGTTTAATGCGCCGTTCATTGCAGTTGTGCCAGTGCTAAAGCCTTGCATACGCTGTTCAACGCGCTGTGTTGCACCTGCGAATTTGTCTAGGTCTTGGCTGGCGCGCAATAAGCTTTCGGAACGTACTTCGATACCCAGTGTTGCAATATCCATGATCGTTTTTTCAATACGAAAACTGGCAGTTAGGGCGGGCTATAAAGTGGTTATTATGTACGGTGCTATGAGAACTCTAACCGTTACTAGACGCTGCTGTTTTTATTATGAATATCAATCATAACATTATTATTTTGTTTGCAGCGGGGGAAAATTGGACTGTACTTTTCCTGCTGTATCGCTTACCTCGTTATTCAATTTTATAATTGGTGCCTTGACTACTCATAAAAGCAATTGGCCATTTGGCGCGGTGTGATGGATATATGACGGCGTGGAATCTGCCGTCCGCATAATTGTTTAGTGCCTCTGAAAGTTCTTCTGAAAGACGATTTACCCGATCAAGGGGCGTTTCCGATGCATCGGCTGTTGCTCTTGTTAAAAGTTATTCACTTATTACGGGTGTGACTTTTAGAATAAAACGTCTTGTAGTGTTGGTAGTGTTAGCCATTCGAGCGTCCTTAGCTGGGGGCGTTTCGGGGGGAGGCTGGTGTAAGATTGCCGTCTTGCGTCAACCTGATTTGTTGGCATTAGTCGATGCTAATTGTAAGGATAATGAAACACGTCCTGAGGCAATACATCGTATCCTCAAAGAGTATTTGACGGAAAGATAGTTTTTAAAGATCTATTCTCCGGTCCATTTTCTTAGGGGGAGGGCTTAGATGAAAATACTGCACTTTTGCCAATTGTTATTTTTATATCTGGCAACCAGACACAACCGCTAAACCCCAGAGATTCAATCAATCCTGTGTTGTGTGACGATCCGCAATATTTGGACAGCTACCAGCGGAATTTGTGCGCTCGTCAAAAAGCGGGAACCGCCCCTGCTTATCAACCCGTGACAATCGCGATTCCTGACCCCGAATACAAATTAACCGCCAAAGATATAAGTATCGTCAAGAATGGTGTTGCTCAAGAATTAAAAGATCCGACCAGTCCTATCTTTGGGAACATGAAGGCTACAAAAAGTAAAGAACACGTTATAATCATCTGTGGTTTTGTTAATGGCAAAAACAGTTACGGCGCGTACACCGGAAAAAAGCCTTTCATCGGCGCTTTAACTAATAATAGTTCCTTCTTAGTCGGTATTGGCGGGACTGACATTCACACTACTGCAACATATGATGTATGCGCGCAGAAAGGTATCCCCTTGCCGTAAAAACAGGGCATTGCCATAATGGCAACACCGTTTAAACAAACCCGATTTTATCCATAGCGCGATAGATCGGGCTGCGGCTTGGCTGCATTTCTAATCTGTTGACAAGGTCAAATCGGGAATTTTCCGGTTTGAATTATCTCATTGCCGTTTTTACTGGCGTTGAGATTTTCGACAAATATATTCAATGAAAGCTGCCTAATATTATTCAGTTCGCGCTGAAGCAAGCCGCTGTATACTGCGCGAGTGGCTTCAAAGAAAATGTAAGATAGGTCGCTCAAATTTGAGCAGCCTACTAGCAGACTGTTTTTATATATGAAAACCTTGCTTGTTATGCTCTTTATACCGTCTCCTCAATTTTGAGGAGACACCCCATCTCCATTCATCGACTGGTTTTAAGCGATTAAATTATAATAAGGGGGGCTCTCCAAATTTGGATACACCCCCTATAACCATGTTTTCTGAAGATCAACAAAATAGGTTCCTCAAATTTGAAGTGCCTCTTGATGGACGACCACCTTGAGGTTTTTTGGTATTTTCCAAAAAACTCGTAACATCTTGATTTTCAATGTGTTATCTCTATCTGAAAACCTCTGTTATCATGTTCGATTAGGGGTGTGCTCAAATTTGAGCATCCCCCCCTGCAATTAATAAAGATCACTTTCAACCATTAAAAAAGCCTGGTGGGTGGAGCAGGCTGTTAAAGTTATTTAAATGACAAGGTAGTTTACCACTTACATGCTTTTCCTAATGGCTTCATCGTTTTTTCAAGTCCCCTGATTGGGAATCTCATTGTCAAGGTATTTCCCTTATAGTCTTGAAACTCTACTAACATATTATCATGCCCAAACATTTCTCTGATAAACGGAATTGATTCTTCTGGAGACCAAAACCCTAATATAACGTTTGAATCTTCTAGGTCCATTGCCAGTCCTCTGGCTTGTTCTCTATCAAGCTGATACATCACAAAGCCAAGTTCGTCGAATCCGCCCAAAAGATCCCCAGTATAAAAAAACACGGAGATATTTGGCCTCCTACAGGATATCGAAAGCGCAGCACGGCGACTTTCTCCGTCGTGTACGGGTACTTTGTTGTCTGAAAACACGTAAATATCATAGTCATGGCTACCATCCCAGACGGACGTACTTATATCGACCTCCCATTTCGATTTTTGTTCATTACCTTTTGTTTCTGCACTCACGGGCGGTTTGTTTGGTTTTGAAGTGTTATCAAAACAAGCCAAACGCTCGTCACTAGTGTTGATTTTAGAACAGTCGTCTACAGTAGCCGCAAACGGTGTTTGCCATGTTGTTAATAACAAGGGAAGAATGAATAACAGTGATAAACGCATAAATACCTCGAAGTTTCAGTTGACTTGGCACAGGCTAATTCTTCGGTCAATCAGTTATCCTCAAAGCATACACAAAAAATAAAACAGGCTGCACTATTGCTAATACGACCAGTTTATTTATTTTTGTTCTGCTCCTCCATGAGTTTTATGTTGTTTGAACGCTCTTCAGCTAGGGCGGCAAGGTAAGCTTGATCTATATCGAGTATTATTTGCCGCTCATATCTGTTCAGAACATTACCAGTGAATTGCTCCCAGTTAAGTACGTCAATCGGTTTTGACGGTTGTTGCCCGTTCTCACTCAAGTCCTCTGTACCGTGATACCTCCCAGAAACATGATAGAATGTAATCACCACCTACGACAGGTTCGGCCTCTGGTGTTGGTTGTCCGAACCTTGTGTTTCTTTCGCGGCGTGTTTCACCATCAAAGTTAGTGTTTCATATCGCACGGTGATGCGAACAAATTCGATCAGGTCTCTTGTGAGGTCAAGATAAAATTTGACAGCTTATTGGCCGCCTCCAAAATTTGAGTAAATATCCAATCTCGTTCGGTAAAATTTCCAAGGCTTTTTCTTCTGAATATTGGGGGATTGAGCCATTATATTCATTTTCGCCCCAATCCCAGCCAGCAATGCAAGCGGCGGCTTTCCGGTATTCATTGGTAACGGTTTCTTTTGCCTTTATGGTTTTATTTGCCTTGCGGCGTTCATAGGTTTCATCAATAATTTGGCGTTGTACTGCTTTAGCAGGGTCACTATCCATAGAACGGATCTGAAACGTTACTCCTATTGGTTCATCGTTTGTGGGTGCAAAAGCTCTAAAGTGTAAAGCTGTTCCGAATTTACAATTTTAGATAAATCCATGATTAGTTACCCTATTCGACTTCAATTGATGCGGTACGACTACTACGATTTGATTGTTTGCAATGGTGAAGGCTTCCGTAACAAAGTCCTCTACACCACCCCCAGAGTGTGTAGGGCCTGAAATAATCCCTCGATTATAGAACACGGTGTTGGTGTGCTTATCGTCAGGTTGTAGGGGACTGTATTATTTGAGACGATCAGACACGATATTTGAGACAAAAAAAACGGATCAAAAAAAGTCGCAAATTATTGAAAGATAAATAGAAAAACTGCTTTGGCTTGAAAAGTCGCAAAAATTCTGGCTCGTCATACAGACTATCATTTTTGATCGAAATGCTGCTTTTATAATATCATTGTTATTAAAAATCGTATCATTACACAGCCCTAGTGTTTCAAGGTGTAGCGCGATTTTAGGTCTTTAAAATTACACGATATTTGAGACAAAAAACTTTTTTGGTGTGACGTTTGGCTCATATAAATGACTAAAGTGTCACACCTAAAAAATCAATCTATTTCAATGCGTTGTGAGAATTTCTTAAAAATTGCAAACTAATCTAGGTGTGACGCTCAAAAAATCACTTCTCAACGTTCCAAATTATTTTTTTAACCTGAAAATTTGGTTTAGAAGTTTTCTTTTTTGCTATGCCGATGATTGAAGCATCACATTCTTCACTTTCGAAACCTTTTAATCCTGCACATTTTAAAATGGCCTGTTTTAATTCGGTTTTATCCATAGTGCCGGTTTCGAGAACGATATTGCCAGCGCCTGCTTCACCAACATTGATATTGCACAATGCACTTTGAATGCTCACATGGCTAATTCTACAGCTGGTAAGTTTCAATGTTTGTCCTGATAATGAAGCATCACTTAGGGCGTAATCAAGTGATGACATTTCTTTAGGTTCTTGTGCAGATACATTATTTATTGCAGTTAAAGAAAAAAATAGGACCGAAATTATGCTATGCTTAATCATGTTATTGTCTCCTTTGCTTTAGGCCTGCAACATAAGAGTAAACTTTTTGGAGTTCATTGTTGTCTAGCTCCATCAAGCTTTCTACACCAAAATTGCGTTCCATATACAGATAAGAGCAAAAAAGTGGAGGCAGCAGTTATTCAACTCGTTTTGTAATGAATAAAAAGCAGATATAAATTGTCAAACTCACTTCAAAAGTGTCAAACTTTATGAATGACAAAATCATGGAAGAGAAAAAATTCTTTATAAACAAAGGTTTAAGTGGTGCCCCCAGAGAGACTCGAACTCCCGACCCCCTGATTACAAATCAGGTGCTCTACCAACTGAGCTATAAGGGCACGACAGCGTTGCAACTACCATAAACTGAGCAAAAGGCAAATAGAAAATTTAAAAAAAATGATATTTTTCCACAAAACCTCACATCGCAGTTTAAAATTTTCAGAACCGTCCAAATTTTATAAAAATGATGTAATTTTGTTCAGCGCTTTAGACAACAGTTTTTCATATTCTTTACGTGGAATTTCAATGGCGCCGAAATGTTCAAGATGCGGAGTTGTGAATTGTGTGTCTAATAATATGAAGCCTTGTTTTTGCAGTTGTTCAACAAGAGATACCAGACAGATCTTGGACGCATCTGTCATGCGGGAAAACATACTTTCGCCAAAGAAAGCCTGTCCTAGGGAGATACCATATAGGCCGCCTACAAGTTTTTCATCTTGCCAAGCTTCCACGGTATGACAAAATCCAAGATTAAACAATTCTTCGTAAGAGGTTCTAATGGTTTTATTTATCCAAGTGGTTTCACGACCAGCTTTTGCCTCAGCACACCCCGATATAACGCCGTTAAAATCGCTATCGAAACGAATTTTATAAGGCTTCTTTTTTATATGTTTCCTTAAACTTCGTGGAATGTGAAAGCGATCTAATGGAATTATGCCACGCTTTTCCGGACGTACCCAATAAACATCAGGGTCTTCTGCATCATCTGACATTGGAAAAATACCCTGCGCATATGCATCAAGAATAAGCGCAGGGTCTAGTATTTCATCACCCAATGTGACCAGACCTTTAATTATCAGTCAAAGTTTTGTTGGCTAGATATTTTTCTAGCCAATGAATATCATAATTTCCTTTGGCTATATCGTCATTGCCAATCAGATCACGGAACAGCGGCAATGTAGTATTGATTCCATCAACGACAAATTCATCGAGCGCACGTCTTAAACGCATCATACATTCTAGGCGAGTGCGACCATGTACGATCAATTTGCCAATAAGGCTGTCGTAATAAGGCGGGATACGATAGCCCGAATACACACCGGAATCTACTCGCACACCTAATCCACCAGGTGTATGAAAATGCGTAATTAACCCAGGGGAAGGGGTAAAGTTAACTGGGTCTTCGGCATTGATACGACATTCAATTGCATGACCGGAAAAATGGATATCACTCTGTTTGGCTGATAAACCTTCACCTGCAGCAACTTGGATTTGCTCATGGACGAGATCGATACCGGTTACAGCTTCAGTTACTGGATGTTCAACCTGAAGGCGCGTATTCATTTCTATGAAATAGAATTCACCATTTTCATATAGAAATTCGATTGTTCCTGCACCACGATATCCAAGTTCGGCGCATGCATTGGCAACAATCATACCGATCTTCTGACGAGCTTTATCATCAAGCACAGGGGAATTTGCTTCTTCCCAAACTTTTTGATTGCGACGTTGTAAGGAACAATCACGTTCACCAAGGTGGATAGCATTACCTGCACCATCACCCATAACCTGTACTTCTATGTGACGCGGATTTTCCAAATATTTTTCTATGTAGACAGCATCATCACCAAAAGCGGCGCCAGCTTCTGAACGGGCAGTATTCAGCGCAACGGAAAGCTCGTCTGGTGTGCGTGCTACCTTCATACCGCGTCCACCGCCACCAGCTGATGCTTTGATGATAACAGGATAGCCAATTTCACTAGCAATACGGGCAGCTTCGCTGTCTTCTGTTACAGCACCGTCAGAACCTGGTACAACAGGAATACCCAAACGCTTTGCTGTCTTTTTGGCTTCGATTTTATCGCCCATGATACGAATATGTGCTGAAGTGGGGCCTATAAAAGTTATCGAATGTGCTTCAAGAATTTCTGCAAATTTGGCATTTTCTGAAAGAAAACCGTAACCTGGATGTATGGCATCAGCGCCGGTGATTTCACAAGCTGCTACGATTTGTTGAATATTTAAATAGGAGTCCCGCGAAGGAGCAGGGCCAATGCATACACTTTCATCAGCAAGACGAACATGCATTGCATCCGCGTCAGCAGTTGAGTGTACAGCGACAGTCTTAATACCAAGCTCTTTACAAGCTCGTAAAACACGAAGGGCTATCTCACCTCGGTTGGCTATCAAGATTTTTTGAAACATTTCAATGACCTGTCTTATTCAACGACAACGAGCGGCTCACCAAATTCTACTGGTTGTGCATCTTCGACCAAAATCGCTTTAACAGTTCCAGCACGCGGTGAAGATATTTGATTCATCGTTTTCATTGCTTCGATGATAATCAATGTTTGTCCTTCAGATACGGTCTGACCGACCTCAACAAATGGACGAGCACCCGGAGCAGGGGCTAGATAAGCTGTTCCCACCATTGGTGATGTCACGGCATTTTTGGAAACATCTTCTTTTGCTGCAGGCTCTACTACAACTGGAGCGGCAGCTTGTGCAACAGGCGCAGGCGAATAAACATTCTGAACGGGTGCGCCACCCATAAGCTGACGTGAAACACGGATACGCAGGTCGCCTTGTTCAACCTCGATATCGGAAAGATTGGTATCATTCAGAATTTCGGCTAGATCACGGATAAGATCTTTATTAACGCCTGTGTTTTTGACGGTACCAGTAGGTTTTGTAGCCATCTCTTTTCAACTCCTCGATCGTCACGACCGCTATTTATTATCAAGACCGTAAGCCGGTATAGCAATGACTGGCCTAGTGTCTACCGATTAAGTCATTCTCGACTTATTTTATCATGATAAAAGCAGGTGTCATCTTTCTATACAACCTATTATTATCATGCTGCTTATAAGCGTGTTAACGCAAAAGAGGAAGTGTAAAAACCTTCGCAAGCTTTTAGGGTCAACAAACGCCTAATATTCTACAGGGAAAAAATCTAATTTTTCTCTAATTCAGCAATCTTTGCTTTTAAAATGTTTTCACCAACAGCGCCGACCAATACGTTGTTTCCTAAAATGTAGGATGGAGTGCCATTAATACCAAGGGCATAAGCCAATTGACCATTATCAACAAAAGCCTGTTGTAGCGACTCATCTTGCATGGTCGAACGTAATTTTTGCTCATCCACTCCTAATTTTACAGCAATTTTTATGGCTTTTTCTTCATTTGATCGTCCTGGAATGGTCAAAAGTTCCTTGTGAAATTCTGCATATTTTTCAGGCATAATTTTCATAACGGCACGTGCCACAATGTGTGCTTTTACCGAATCAGGACCTAGAATAGGAAAATCTTTAATGACGACGCGTAACTTTGGATCACTTTTTATAAGATTTTCGAGATCAGGATACGACTTTTTGCAATAACCGCAATTGTAATCAAAAAACTCTACCAAAGTTACGCTACCTTTAGGATTGCCAAGGACGGCATCATTGGGAGAATTGAAGATTTCATCTTTTTTTGATTGTAGAGTTGAAGTCTGGCTCTCTGCTATCTTTTTTTCCTGCTTGTCATTGAGCGCATCTTGGACTTCAAGCATGACTTCAGGATTTTTTATCAAATAATCTTTGACAACTTGCCTGATATGGTCGTCGTTCTGTTCGTTGTTGAGCTGTTGGCCAACCGCTTTTACAAAATCAGAGTCATTCAATAATTCTTTTTTCACAGCTTCAACCGTTGTATTATCGTCATTGCCTGCTTCTGCCAATTGAACAGTTGAGGGAAGCGTTAAGGCAATGGCGCCAACGAGGCCTGATAAAACTTTTAATTTCTGTTTTTGTCGTGAAGTTACTTTATACATAAACTTGGCCTTATTCATTTGTTTTTTTAGCTGATTGTGTTGAATTCAATATATCCTGAGCTCTTATCCATTCAGCACTTCCCGGTTTTAATTTTTGTTGCGCACGTGTTGCGAATATACGGGCTTGCATGCGGTTACCATTATAATAGTGCATATCTGCTGTTGCTAGGTCGGCAAGGGCGATTTGTCCACTTCTGCCGTATGCCATAGCAAGATAGCCATAACCAGCGGAAAATTCGGGTTCTTTTGTTATTCCATCACGAATTTCTTTAATGGCAAGAGGCACATCTTTTGCATTATTTGTCAAAAGTAATGCATGTCCATAATTGATACGAAGTAGACTTGAGCCTCTTGGGTCAAGATCGGCGGCGCGTTTATAGGCTGCCGCTGCCCCAGCAGGATCATTGGCTTTAATCAATGCGTCGCCTAATAATTCGGTAAAAAATGGATTTTTGGGTTGCTCTTTTACCAAAGCATTTATTTTTGAAATTGCATTTTTAGGTGAACCGCTTTGTTCAGCAAGTATGGCTTCACCATATCGAGCGGGTAATCCTCTTGGATTATCTTTGAACATGCGGCGCAGTTCATTGAAATGTCCGGTATTGGCTGCAATTTTTGCACGGGCCATATCATGTCTTAGTTGAAGCTCTGGGGGATCCTTTTTATCATAATAGGGGCTTTGCTTTGCCAATGTTTCCAATGCAGCAATACGTTCGCGCGGTAAAGGATGACTGATTCGATAAGGGTCTACATGCGCACCAGAAAGAGCTAACGCGCTGGAAAATCTTTCAAATGTGATTAACATGCCCTTTGTGGATTGACCGGTTTTATTAAGATAATTAACCGCGGCTCTATCAGCTGCGGCTTCTTCGCTTCTCTGGTAGTTTAAGAGCGTGCGCATGGCAATTTCGCTGCTACCGGCAGCAATACCACCACCTGCACCTGCTGCAGATGGATTGCCAGCAGAAGCACCGGCAACACCAGCACCAATACCCAACAACATGCCGATAACAGCCATGGTTTGCGCGCGCTTTAATTGTTCGCGCAAACGTTGTTGATGTCCATTTGCCAAGTGACCGGTTTCGTGTGCAATTACCCCTATGATTTCATTAGGGGTTTCTGCTTGCATAATAGCACCAACATTAACGAATAAACGTTGCCCATCGACAAATGCGTTAAAGCTTTGATCGTTAACAATAACGATCTGAATATTGTTTCGCAGGCCTGCTGCCTTGAAAATTGGAGCCGTATAGTCTGCTAATAATTGTTCAATTTCAGCATCACGCACAATAGGAACGGATCGCGATTGTGATTGCGCAAAAGTGGTGGTTTGCGGAATTATGAGAACGATAGCCAATAGCAGGTGAAAAAATATGGTCATCTGCTTTTTAAGGAATAACAAATATTTATGCGTTAAGTTGTGCAATAATATTGTCATGAGCGCCCCTTTGTATCTCCGACATCACGAAGATGGAAGTTTTTGATTGTTTTAGTCATGGCTTTCAGGCATTTGTGCGGCATACTCTTTGATTGTATATGTTTTTTATTGGAGAGGCCAGTATGGTTCGTTTGTCAAAAAGAAGCGAAATTGATCCATTTTTTGCGATGGATGTATTGGCGGCGGCTATTAAACGTAGGTCTGCTGGCGAAAATGTTATCTCCATGGCGGTGGGCCAACCTTCGGCACCATGCCCGAAAATGGTTATAGAGGCTGCTGAAAAAGCTGTGAAAGACGGGCATATTGGCTATACAGACTCGTTAGGCATAATGCCGTTACGTGAGCGCATTGCCCAATATTATGACGAATACCATAATGTTTCCGTTTTACCTCAACGTATCGTTGTAACAACGGGTTCCACTGCAGGATTCAATATTGCTTTTTTAACGCTTTTTGATCGGGGAGATAGGGTTGCAATAACACGACCCGGTTATCCTGCATATCGTAGCATTATGCGCGTGCTGGGACTTGAAGTTGTTGAAATCGACACGGACGATAATGGTATACTTACATCTGAATTATTAAAGAAAGCCCATGAAAAACACCCATTGAAAGGTGTTCTGTTTGCTTCTCCGGGAAATCCGACAGGTGCATCTATTCAGCCAGAAGAATTACAAAAAATATTGGCGTTTTGTGATGATAATCAAATCACCGCTATATCGGACGAGATCTATCACCGGTTAAACTTTACCGCACCTGATACCTCCGCGCTTTCATTCAGCAATAATGTCGTCGTCATTAATTCATTTTCCAAATATTATTGCATGACAGGTTGGCGTATCGGTTGGATGGTTTTGCCGGAAAACGCTATTCGTTCTGTTGAATGCATTACGCAAAACCTATATATTTGCGCCCCTGAACTATCACAAGTTGCTGCAATAGCTGCTTTTGATGCGACGGAAGAACTGGAAAAAGTTAAACAAACCTATCGTATAAATCGTGAATTGCTGAAAAAGAAGTTGCCGGCAATAGGGTTTAAGCTTTTAGCACCCATGGATGGTGCGTTTTATGCTTATTGTGGCATCGAAAGGTTTAGTAATGATAGTATGGAATTTGCCAAAACCATGCTACGGGAAACGAATGTTGCGGCAACACCGGGTATTGATTTTGATCCTATTGAAGGGAATCGTACGATGCGTTTTTCCTACGCGTGTTCACCCGATGAAATTGTGGAAGCTATTGATAGGCTTGAGCATTGGTTGAAATGAGCTTTTGGCAATAATTCAAGATATGTCGATCTATACAAATTCAGTTAAGCCAAGATTTGCTGTCGCACCCATGTTGGATTGGACAGACAGACACTGTCGATATTTTCATCGCCAGCTCACTAAATGCGCACTGCTATATACCGAAATGGTTGTGGCCGATGCTGCCATTCACGGCAATAGAGAGCGACTTTTGGGGTATAGCGATGATGAGCATCCAATTGCAGTGCAGCTAGGTGGATCAGATCCAACAAAATTGGCAGAGGCTGCACGTATTGCGGAAGATTTTGGTTATGATGAAATCAATTTGAATGTTGGTTGCCCATCTGATCGGGTGCAATCCGGTGCATTTGGCGCCTGTCTAATGCTAGAGCCTGATCTGGTTTCTCGTGCGGTTAACGCAATGAAGAATGCTGTAGCGGTTCCTGTGACTGTAAAATGTCGCATTGGCGTTGATGACCAAGATGTGAATGTTGCGTTAGATGCTCTAAGTGCTCGTGTATGGAATGCAGGGTGTGACGCATTATGGGTTCACGCACGTAAAGCATGGTTGCAAGGATTAAGTCCAAAAGAGAATAGGGATGTGCCGCCTCTCGAATATGAACGTGTCTATCGGCTAAAAAAAGAAAATATCAATAAATTCATTGGGATAAATGGAGGAATTCATTCTGTAGAAGAAGTTGTTAAACAATTGGATTATGTTGATGGGGTTATGGTTGGCCGGTATGCGTATCAAAATCCTGCAAGTCTATTGGCAGTTGATAACATTGTTTTTGGTAAGACTGATAAGCCCACAACCGATTCAGAAATTATCGATGCTATGTGTGAATATGCAGAACGATATATCGCGCATGGCGGGCGGCTGTCACATATTACACGTCATATGGTTGGGTTGTTTCACGGAAGAAATGGGGCACGAAAATGGCGCCAGATGCTTTCATGCGATGCAAACAAACCTAATGCTGATGCAAGTCTAATCAAGGAAGCATTTTCTTTCGTTGACTAGTTTTGTGTTGCTAATCGACCAATATTAACCGATCACCTCTTACAGAATATCCAGATAATCTGTCTAAAAAGGTCATACCCAATAAGCTGCCCGTGAGATCTCCGGGTTTGCTCACCATTGCTCTTACATTTTGACGCTCAATATCACCTATTTTTATAGAATTGAGCATTATAAAAGCAGCCTGTGTGCTGCCGTTAGCGGTATCAACGGGTAATGTAAAACTAAGCTTATCAACGTCAACATTGGCAGATTTGGCGTCTTCATAACTCAGGACTACACTTGAGGCACCAGTATCCACTGTTAATAATAGGGATTGACCATTTACAATGGCGCGTGTCTGAAAATGTCCATTGTTTGAACGCTCGAGATTCACAGTTCGTCCGTTTTCACTATAGCGAGTCACTGGGCTACCTGGAATGATGCCTGCAGTGACACGGCTTGCAAAATCCTGAATATCATAGCGTATACTATATCCACACATGAGTGCGAAAATAATGGCCAGCCAAATTGCAGTGTTGCGCATGACTTGAGATAGTTTGATTCCTGAACTCAAAAGTGCTGATGCTGCTACAAGCCCAAAGATGCCATAATAGCTAACACGGGCAAGTTTATCGCTATCCACATTGAATGTGGTAGTTTTATTATATCCTGTCACAAGAAGTATTATAAGTGCAACGATGGTTACAATGAGCCAGAAATATTTCATGCGGATTGTCCGATATGCTTTTAATGTTTTAAGAAGAAAGACACATAGTTGCGCTTAACAAAATAGCAAGAAATTGTTGTACTGCTCCTAATGTATCACCTGTATAACCACCAATACGATTGTTGCACAGCAAAACAAAAGCAGAAATCAACAGCCAAGTGAATAGCAGTGTTGTTATCATCCAAAAAAGCCCAAAATGCAGGAATGCGGCAATGACGATTATGCAAACAGTTATAATAAGCGTTTGTTGTGCATTTCTTTTATCGGGGTGACCAGCGAAAGCGGCAGTACCATTTTCACGCGCCAATGGCAGTTTTGTCCAAAACCACACCATGCCGCCTCTACTACAGGCTTCTGATACAATGAATGCCAATAGGGTTATTACTAAACCAGCTTTGGATAAAATATTGTGTAGCAATATGATGCGGAAAACAACGTTAAACACAATGCCTAAAGTGCCATATGTACCAATTCGTGAGTCCTTCATGATTGCAAGTCTATCCGACTTGCTTTTTGACACAAAAAACGCATCAGCAACATCGGCCCACCCATCCTCATGAAGTGCGCCCGTTATAACGATAACAAGAAATAGCCCAAATGTTGCCGAGAACCATTCGTCGAAACCAAACCACGATATAATGCTAGTACCAACCCCACCAAGTAAACCGATAATTGCACCGGCAATCGGAAAAAAAAGTACATCCTGAGAAATGTGGTAACTTGCAGGAAACCAATGGTTTGCAATGGGCAGACGCGTCAAAAAACCCATTGCACGCAATAAAGCCCCAAGAAAATTTACCAAGGTTGGTCATGCTCCTGTTTAAATGTTGTGAAAATGCTTATAGAACAATCTTCAATAAGATTCTATTCGTTCATTTCAATAAGACAGGGTGTATCCGTGACTGTTAGCCCATTTGATGATTTTCGTGCATTGCTAACCAATTTACCTGATCCCGATGAAACAGCAATTGCTTTGGCAAAGAAACGCCAAACGGAATTGACGAAGCCGGTCGGTTCTTTGGGCAGACTTGAAGAAATTGCGGTATGGTATGCAGGCTGGCGGGGTAATGAGAAGCCGATCGTTACACGGCCGCTTGTTGCTGTTTTTGCGGGCAATCATGGAGTTACTGACGAAAATGTAACACCATTTCCACGTTCGGTTACGCAAAAAATGGTTGAAAATTTTGCAGCAGGCGGAGCCGCAATAAACCAGATTTGCGTTGCATATGATCTGGGGCTTAAAATATTTGATCTAGCGCTTGATTATCCAACAATGGATATCACTAAAGATGCAGCTATGGATGAGCGCGGGGCAGCTGCTACTATGGCTTTTGGAATGGAATCGATAGCAGGCGGAACAGATCTATTGTGCCTTGGTGAAATGGGAATCGGCAATACAACGATTGCTGCGGCAATTTGTATGGCGCTGTTTGGCGGTGAAGCGGAAGAATGGACGGGTCCAGGCACAGGCTCTACCGGTGAATACTATCAAAGAAAGATAGCGGCTGTAAAAGCCGCAGTTCATCTACATAAAGACCATCTAAATGATCCTTTTGAGGTTATGCGTCGACTGGGTGGACGTGAAATTGCAGCGATGATTGGTGCCATACTTGCCGCACGTATGGAAAAAATTCCGGTTATTCTAGATGGTTATGTGGTCACTGCCGCAGCAGCAATTTTGTACAAAGCTAATCCACACGCATTGGATCATTGCATTGTCGGACATGTTTCTGCAGAGCCTGCACACCGTAAACTCCTTGAAAAATTGGGTAAAAATCCAATTTTGGATCTTGATATGCGACTAGGTGAGGGGACAGGCGCAGCCATGGCAGCAGGAATTGTCAAAGCCGCACTCTTAACGCACTCTCAAATGGCAACCTTTGCGCAAGCTGGAATAAATGTATAATGCTGCCGAATATGGCTCTCAAAGAGCATGAGAGCATTTGAGGAGCCATTGAGGCTGGTTAGGCTTTAGATGGTCAAGCTCTCTATAAGATCGAATTTATCAATAATTTCGTCATTGAGAGAATAGAGTGTATCGAGAAATAGTGGCACAAAGCTACCAGGGCCTAGTGCTTTTTCACCGGCTATTTTTCCAGCAATTGCAAATATATTGAATGCTGCAAGCGTACCTTGTAAAGGGGCATCTGGTGCTAAGGCTACAAATGCGCCTACGGCGCATGTTAGTGCGCAACCTGTTGCGGATACTTTTGCCATTAAAGGATGCCCGCCACTCACTTTAAAATGATTTATTCCGTCGGTAATAAAATCGTTTTCACCAGAAACAGCTACAACAGTTTGGTATTTTTTTGCTAATTCAATAGCTGTAAAAATACAGTCCACTGTGGCGTTAGCACTATCAACACCTTTAGCTGAACATTTTTCAGAAAAAGCTAAAATCTCGGAACTATTTCCACGTATGACTGTAGGATTAAGAGCTAAAATTTTTTCCACGGCTTGTTGACGGAAAGAGGAAGCAAAATGTGCAACTGGATCGAGCACAATTGGCTTATTCAAATCTTTCGCTGTTTGGGTGGACGATAAAATACCGCTTAATTTTTCACTGGTTAAAATTCCAAGATTAACCGTCAGACAGTCGGCACTTTTAGTAAATGTTACAGCTTCTTCTGGTGCAAATGCCATTACGGGAGATGCCCCTAATGCAGTCAATAAATTAGCGGCAAAGTTCATCGCTACATCATTGGTAATACACTGCACCAATGGCACTTGTTTCCTCAATTTATCCAGCGAACAAGTGCCTTTAAATGGGTGATGCATTAGAGACGGCTCGTTTCCTTATCAAGCTGCATATATTCCAACGGAAGCTCTGTTGTATATTTTATCTGTTCCATTGCAAAGGCAGAAGAAACATCTCTAATATCAATTTTTGCTATCAGTTTTTTATAAAAAACGTCATAGGCAGCAATATCAGGGACTACAACGCGTAAGAGATAATCGACATCACCACTCATGCGATAAAATTCAACGACTTCTGGAAAGTCCTCAACAACTTCAGAAAAACGTTTAAGCCATTCATGGTTGTGAGCGCCAGTTCTTACCGATACAAAAACAGTAACACGCGTATTGACCTTTTCAGGCGAAAGTACAGCGACGCGCCGTTTAATGACACCATCTTCTTCCAGTTTTTGAATACGCCGCCAACAAGGTGTTGTAGACAGGCCAACCTTTTTGGCTACATCGGCGACCGCCAATGTAGAATCTTCCTGTAAAAGACGAAGAATTTTTCTATCAAGACGATCCATAATGATACCCAGAAACTAATAATAACAATTCATAAATAGATGCATAATATTATTCTAAAAAATAGAATAAATGACTAATAACCTATTCTAATACAGAATACTTATTAACGAAACACTTTAATTTTGGCAACAACTCTTCTTCAAACCAAGGATTTTTATTTATCCACGCTGTATTACGCCACGATGGGTGCGGTAATGGAAGCACATAATATCCACGAGGCTGGCGGGTTGATAGAATATTTTTCCAATCTATAACAATTTCTGAAACCTTTTTACCTGATACGCCTTCAATGTGGTATTTTTGGGCATAGCCGCCAATTGCTAAGACAAGCTCAACCTGTGGCATTGCATTTAAAATTCTGTCGTGCCAAACTATTTTACATTCTTTTCTCGGTGGCAAATCACTTTTACTGTGACTATAGCCGGGAAAGCAAAACCCCATCGGAACAATAGCAAACCTGTTTTTATCGTAAAATTCTTCGCGCGATACACCTAGCCATTGTCTTAGCCTGTCGCCAGATCGATCGTTAAAGGGTATTCCGGTTTCATGGACGCGCAATCCTGGTGCTTGTCCGGCGATAACCACTTTTGCTGTGCTTGAAAGGTAAGCAACTGGTCTTGGTAGATGGGGAAGGGGTGGCAAAAAAAGTGGATGGTCAACACAGATGCGACATTTGGATATCTCTTTGCTTAAAGAGGTTATGCTATCACATTTATTTTTACCAAGGGTGATTTCCATAAATTTAGTATGCTATCCGTTTAATAAACGTGCAATAATGTTGTTCCATTTTTTATCATTGGCTCAATTTTTGCGAGGATGGTTGCGGCGCCAATCTCGAGGGCGCTCAAATGAGCCAGCCCAAATACCTAATGATAGCTTGCGTGCTTTATTTTCTTGTTGCTGATAACCGTAGTAGCTTACTGCCCAGCCATCTTCAACCATTTGTCGGTTTATGTCCATGCCATCGATACTGCAACGGCCCAAGAAACGGTCAAACTTATCTTTTTTTTCTGAAACACAAGTGATCTTACGTCTATCAATCAGTTTGATGAGATGCTGTTTGGACTCTTCACCGCAAGGATAGGATGCGCCATTTAACGTGCAAAACTGGTATAACTCTGGAGCATCAATATCAATCAGACGTATTCTTTGTTTGTTAATTTGAATGGTATCACCATCTGATACTCTGGCATATCCGGTGATGCTATCATGTGCAGAAAAGCCATTATCGACATTTTTATGGGAAGGCAGAGCTAAAAAAGCAGCTATCACCACAACGGCGATAGCTACTATTATATCAGCTAGGCGATTTTTACCAAAATTGGGCATTTATAAAGTCTTATTGCTTAACAAATAAAATGCCTAAATTACGAGATCGGTGTCATGACATGTTTGATGTAACCCGGTCGCGTTTGGAGTTTTTTGTACCAAGTCTCGATATTCGAAAATGTTTTTGTGCGTGGTAGATCCATTGTGTAGTAATAATAGATGAATACGCCAGCGACGATGTCACCAATACCCAGACTATCGCCGGATAAATAAGGCTGTTTTTTTAGCCCATAATCAAGCACTTCTAAGCCTTTTTCAAACTCTGCAACACTTGCAGTTACTTTTTGAGGATCACGTTCGTCTGGTGCAAGTCGGATAGTGTGCATGAGAAAATCTTTATACGGTTCGAATAAAGTTCCCATTGTCCAGTCCATCCATTTTTCAGCAGCGGCGCGCTTGCCACAATCCTCGATCCACAAGACACCTTTACCATAGCGCGCTGCCAGATAACGCACGATAGTGTTGGATTCCCAAAGAACCAGTTCTCCATCTTTGATTGTAGGAACTAAACCGTTTGGATTAAGAGCTAGAAATTCTGGTGTATGAAGCCCGCCATAAGCACCACCTGCTTTGACATATTGGTAATCTAGGCCAATTTCTTCCAGTGTCCAAAGTACTTTTTTAACGTTGCTAGATGTAGGGCGTCCCCAAAGTACAAGCATTTTATGCCCCTATTCCTGTTTCAACTTCATATGGGTTTCAATAAAATCTACAATTGACGAAATATCATCAAGATCAAAGACAGGCAAAGTCGTATCATCTACAGATGTATCGGAAGCTATAGCGACAATATGGGGATCAGATTTGAAAAGAGGTTCACCTTCTTTTCCGCCCGTGCGACGAACTTCCAGTTTGTCATGGCTATCGCGTTTGTACCCTTCTACAATGACGAGATCGCAAGGTGCTAGACGTTCAAGAATAGTGGCAAGCGGTACATCTTGCTCTATTTCATTTTCGTGGATAATAGCAAATCGTCTTGACGAAACGACTGCAACTTCCTGCGCACCGGCTTTTCTATGCTTCCATGAATCTGTGTTCTCATGATCAATATCAAAATCATGATGCGCATGCTTCACAGTTGCTATCTTATAACCTCTTTTCGTCAGTTCTTCGACGATGCGGACAACCATGGTTGTTTTACCATTGTTTTTCCACCCGGTTACTCCAAAAACTCTATGTTTTTGCGTCATATTCTCACCAAAATACTTTTTTGAGTCATTGTAATCGTCAGGTGTATTGATGTTAAAGAATGCACCTGTCGGAATATCGCTATCAAATTCTATTATATCGACATTTTTAGCAAAAGCGAATGCCCGAATACTTTTATTGTTAGTATCCGACAGAAAATCTTTGAGTTCATCAATAAGAGACACAGGCCATAAAGCAAATGTCGGTTGCAAACCAGCTGACGTTTTGGCCATACGAAATACCGAATCGTTATCAATGTTGTGTATGAATTTTTCAAAGAATGCATCCGGTATGATTGGGCAATCTATAGGTATAGTCAGTATAAAGTCATAGCCATGCTGACGTGC
This sequence comes from uncultured Bartonella sp., assembly GCA_946478665.1. Classification (GTDB taxonomy): domain Bacteria; phylum Pseudomonadota; class Alphaproteobacteria; order Rhizobiales; family Rhizobiaceae; genus Bartonella. The sequence continues at coordinate 20,855 of CAMLCZ010000001.1, forward strand.
ATATGTTAATCCAGCATAAATTCCAGCAAGTGGACCAATAAACAATTGGTCTTCGTAATCAGGGATTACAGGGATCTCAGATTTATAGTGTTGCTTTTGTATAGCGTTTGAGCTGATAGCAACGGGTAGCTGGTGTTTTTCCAGATTTTCAATCTGGATATCCAGAAAACTACGTCCAGCAAGCTCTAGAAAGGTTTTATCCTGCTTCATTCTTGAAGACCGTCCACCAGCCAAAATAAAACCCAATATTTTACAGTTGTTATTCAATGGGTATCCTCATCATGTTACAACAATGTTCGAGCATGAATGACATATATACGCAGTTAAATTACCATGTCGTTGTTTATAAGAAATTAGCCTCATAAATCTGATAATTCCAGATTGACGATTTATTTCATATTATCTTCTGATTGTATTTATTTGATAAAATATGCCAGTTTTCAGGAACTTTAATTGGTTTAATAGCTTATATACCAAAATCCTCTAAGAAGGTTTTATCAACCTTTGGATGTTTTTGGTCATGCCTTCTAAAACTATTTCAAAACTTTTGCTCACCTTCCTGGCAACCTCTCTTATTTATAATTCACCAGTAGGCGGCAACCCTGCTTTGGCTGCTAACAGCTTAATGGAGTTGTTTGGTCGTAAACCTAAGCCAGCTGCAGTGGTGGAACAACCAGCGGTGGCACCAATAGAAACAAAAGAGCGTACGGAACCGAAAGCAAAGCTTGAAAATATCAAAAGAGTAACTGTTTCGGCACCGAAAGCATTCGATTATAAACCAGATAGGATGGTGTTGATCGATTTTGCTGCTGTCGATAGCCAAAAAACCGGTTCTACATCAACAAACGATCTCAATGCTGTTCCGACTGTTTTTCGTCCATACAACGCGATTTTGGAAAGCCCGGTAAATGCAAATGCCGTTTCAAACCGTGAAAATTCAAAAGCAAGTTTTGCAAATATTGATGTGCATGCCGAACGAGATGTTGCCGATGCCGTTCTGAAATATTACGAAAAATCGCCTCATTTGATTTGGTCTGAAAATGGGCATGTCGGTTTTAATGCTCTTCGCATCAGAGAGTTTTTAGCAAATTCGGGCGACGATGGTTTAGAGCCCAAAGATTATTATGTGGCATTACCCGATAATGAGCTAGTTGGTGAGGAGCGGGATCAGGCTTTAACACAATTTGATGTGGAACTTAGTGCCAGAATATTACGCTACGTGATAGATGCTTCACAGGGAAGACTTGTGGCAGATAGGCTTTCGCCATTTCATGATTTACCGCGTAAACATGTAAATCTTGAACAGGTTATGGATAATCTCGCAAAAAGTGAGCAACCTGTTGAATTAATGAACTCCTATCTCCCTCAATCGGAATTTTACCAAGCGTTAAAAAATGCATTGGCGCAATTGCCGAAATCAGAACACAAGTCACTATTCACGTTTTCACGTGGGTTTGTTGTCAAACCAGGTGAGTCAAATGATGAATTGCCGCATTTTATTGGCCTTATGTTGGCAAATGCTCCGTCTTCTTATCTCCATAATCACCGTGAGATATTGGAACGCTATAGCAGTGAAACGATCTATAATGCTGATCTTGTTAACAGTGTGAAAGATTATCAGAAGCTAGTTGGAAAAAATTCAGACGGTATTATCGGTTCAGCAACAGTTGCCGCTCTGCAAGATAGTGATGCGGGAAGTAAAAGACAAAAAATTATTGATTCCATGGAACGCTTGCGCTGGTTGCCGCATAATTTTGGCGATAGATATGTGTTTATCAATCAAGCAGCTTATCGCGCCCAATATATCGAAAACAACACTGTAAAATTGGACATGAAGGTTGTCGTCGGTAATCCGAAGAATCAAACCTATTTTTTCTATGACAAAATTAGATTGGTAACATTTAATCCCTCATGGGGGGTACCACGTTCAATTGTTTTGAATGAAATGTTGCCAAAAATTATCAATGACCAGAGTTATCTTGAACGTAATAATTATGCGCTTTACAACAGTTCAGGTAAACAGGTTTCCGCTTCAGCTGTAAATTGGCAACAGGTTGCCGCTAAAGGTCATGGTGTCAGTATTCGTCAGAAACCAGGCAAAAACAACGCTTTGGGAGAACTTAAAATACTGTTTCCTAACAAGCATGATATCTATCTTCATGACACGCCCAACAAAGCCGCCTTTTCTCGTGACATGCGTGCAGTGAGCCACGGCTGTGTTCGATTAGAAAACCCACGAGAAATGGCTGCAGCAGTTTTGGGTAAAAGTGTTGACCAGTTAAAGCCTTATTTTGGAAAAGGCGAGCGTAGCCTTACACTTGATGAGCAAGTGCCGGTTTATTTGACGTATTTTACAGCGTGGCCAGATTTGGCGACAGGAAGAATAAATTATTATTCAGATGTCTATAATAGGGATCAGCTTATGGCTACAGCCAGCGAAAAGACTGATATATCGCGCGATAAAAAAATCTAATCGCGATTTACTGAGATCTAAATAAAGTTAAACTCTGTCTTCGTTCGGTTACACGGATAAAAAAATTCAAGAATCTCAAATTTTAGAGCAATAAGAAAGGCAGCTTATTTCTAATAAGCTGCCTTTTAAAATAGAGAATCGCAATCAAATTATTTGATTTTTGTTTCTTTAAATTCAACGTGCTTCTTAGCAATCGGATCGTATTTACGCTTGCTCATTTTGTCGGTCATCGTGCGGCTGTTTTTCTTTGTGACATAGAAAAAACCGGTATCCGCAGTAGACAAAAGCTTGATTTTAATTGTTGCTGCTTTGGCCATAATTAGGGTCCTGTTCTTACAAAATTACCACCACCTCGCGACCGAAACACATTGTTCGACACAAGCGGATTTTGGGGCGACACTACGGAAGTTATAGAAAAAGTCAAGAGTGGAATAGCGTTCTTGCCAATCTGCATAGCACTAAAATGATATAAAGTGAGAAAAATGCCGCCATTGTGATGGAAAAGCCGAAAGGATTACAAATATCCATTGCTTTTCCTATTGTTGTTGGGCCTATCAACATTCCAATCCCATAACAGAAAATAAAGGCGGAATTCGCAGCAGCAAGCTCGGAGCCCTTAAGACGAGCGCCCAATTGTGCAAGTCCGATAGTATAGAGGCCCGCTGATACGCCCCCCAAGATGAATAGATCGCCTATCAAAGCTAAGCGGATATGGGCGATCCATGGTATTAGTGCTGTTCCTATAAGACCAATGGCAGCGCACCCCATTAAAGGATAACGTCGATCTTTTACGAAATCGCTGATAATGCCGATTGGTACGAGGAGAAGGACATTTCCAAGAGCCAGTATCGACATAAAATTGGCTGCTTCGCTCTCACTATATCCAAGCGTAAGACTGAATGGCGTGATAAGCGTCAGTGCTCCCATTTGAATGGCGCCATAGACGAGAACGGCCATCGTTGATGTCGGTACTGCCCAAATATATGGTAGGAAAGTGACATGATCGCCATCTTTAAATTGTGGGCTCAAACGCCAAGCGGCAATAATCGGGATAGCAGCCATACCAATCAATATGCAGGCAGCACCAAACGGAGTAAAACCTTGACTGCCAACATAGGATAAAAGGGTGGGGCCCAAGGTGAAGCCAATTCCCAATGTAATGGCGTAAATTGCCAAAATCATACCGCGTTTTTGCTCAGGCGCAGAACTATTCACCCAAAATTCCGAGAGAATAAACATGATGGTCATTGCGAAATGGAGCGTAAATCTTAAGACAAACCAGATCCAGATTGATTCGAAATAATAAAAACCTAAAAAGCTTGAACACCCGATAATCATCATGATCAGAATGGATCGGGCTACCCCCATTTTTTTGGCTATTGGTGCTGTAAAAACAGAAGCAATTATTGTGGCGATACCGCCGACTGTGCCACTATATCCAATGATGCTGCTGGAAAAACCACGGGCAGCCATAAGGATTGAGATAAGTTGCGTTCCCAGACCTAATGCAACGCCAACAGCACCGATTGTTGCTGTTGCTGCAATAATGGCACGCCATGAATGGTTTGAAAAATTATCGTTTTTATCCTGCATTACAAAAATAGAATTCTTTCCAACCGTTTCTGATTCCAGTACCCTTTGGCATATAATGGGTAAGGATGGAATATTCCAATCCAATAATATCGCTATCCTTATATGTGTACGAGCAATGTATGAGGATAGTGGATCTATAATTACGAAATTATCTTATTTATTTTTTTAAATACTTTTTCTTTTATCAAGAGTTGTAATGGATTTATTGAAAATACTATTATTCAATCATTGATATTGCATTTTTAATTGTCTTTTTTTGATATTGCACAAAATCAATTAAGCAAAAACTATTCTATGACGAACCCAAGCGGCCGAATTTCTGTGCCAATTAAAACCATTGGTGACAATTGAATCATCCGTATATTTCGTTTCTATTTATTCGAGTATGATTAGCTAAAATTGGCGCTACTCATTCTTTACGTGTTACATAAACCTATTATTCAATTGGCTGATTAACTTCATCTGCGCCTATTACGAGGAAACCTTTTGATATGCCGGCTATCACGCTTGGTTTTATGGTAAGAAACAGGTGAAAACGGTAAAGTATGAGGAGAACTCAACACCTCAAAGCGTAGCGCTCCTGCAATAGGCATTGCTTCAATCAGTTTTACTTCGACATTATCACCAAGTTGATATCCCCGATGCGTCCGATCCCCGATCAGGGCATGACGTGCTTCGTCAAAAAGATAGTAATCTGATGACAAGGTGGATATTGGAGCAAAACCGTCGGCGCCCAATTTATCCAGAGAAATGAACAAACCAGCTTTGGTTACACCAGAAATTTTTCCTGTGAACGTTGCGCCAATTTTGTCTGCCAAGAAATGTGCGATTAACCGGTCGATAGTCTCTCGCTCAGCGGCCATCGCACGTCTTTCGGTAAGAGATATTGATGCTGCAATCTCTTCAAGATCACGTTCCTGCTCATCACTAAGACCATCATTACCAAGTTTTAGTGCTTTAATAAGAGCGCGATGCACAATAAGATCTGCATAACGGCGGATCGGAGACGTGAAATGCGCGTAGTTGCGTAGATTTAAGCCGAAATGTCCAATATTTTCCGGTGCATATTCAGCTTGTGATTGGGAACGCAAAACAACCTGGTTCACCAGATCCTGTTGATCTGTCCCTTCAACTTTAGCCAAAATTGCATTCATTCTTTCTGGCGTCAGCTCACTGTTACGGGCAAGGGATAGCCCTAAAGAATGTAAAAATTCACGCAGTGCTTCCTGTTTCGCCATAGAAGGTTGATCATGCACACGGAAAATGAGGGGTTGCTGCTTGGACTTTAACGTTTCTGCAGCTGCAACATTTGCCTGAATCATAAATTCTTCAATAAGGCGATGGGCATCTAAACGTGGTGGTACGACCACCTCTTTAACACGTCCGTCATCGTCGAGAATGATTTTCTTTTCTGGTAAATCCAATTCCAGAGGTTGTCGCCGGTCACGCGCTATCTTCAAAATTCGATAAGCTTCCCACAATGGTTTAAGGACATTTGTCAGAATAGGTGCCGTTTTTTCGTCTGGTTTGCCATCAATAGCAGCTTGGCTTTGCTCATAAGATAATTTCGCAATGGATTTCATCAATATTCGATGAAACTTATGACTTCGTTTGTTGCCCTCTGCGTCATATATCATACGCACAGCCATAGCTGGTCTATCCTCTCCCTCTCGTAACGAACAGAGATTATTGGATATTTGTTCTGGCAACATTGGAACAACGCGATCGGGGAAATAAACCGAATTTCCGCGCTTAAATGCTTCCTTATCAAGGGCGCTGCCATAACGCACATAATGGGCGACGTCAGCAATGGCGACGGTGACAATAACACCACCTTCATTTTCAGGATCAGTATCTATTTCGGCATACACGGCATCATCATGATCCTTTGCATCTTTAGGATCAATGGTTACCAAAGGAAGATGTCGCCAATCTTCGCGTCCTTCGAGATTAACGGGCTTTGCCTTTTCAGCTTCTGCCAACACGTTTTCAGGAAAGATATAGGGGATATCGTGCGTGACAATAGCAATCATCGATAGCGCTTTTTCACTATCAACACGTCCAAGCACGTCTTTTACAACGCCGCGTTTGAGGCCGTAATGATTGTCTCTGCCAACCTCGACTTCAACAAGGTCACCCTCTACCGCTTTCGATTGCGGAGGCATATCAACGATAAGTTCACTTGCTTTTCTGTCGATCGGTGTCAATCGCCATTGGCCATTGTCTGCCTTACTCAACACGCCAATTGTTAATGGTTTTTTCCAGTCGATTTTTTTTATGGCACGGGCTGTATAAGGTGGGCCATCGGGTCTTTTATTACGAAAAATCTTTGCTAATACCCGATCTCCAACGCCAATAGTCGGGCCTCGTGTGTTCCGTGATAGATGCATTTCCACCAATGGTGCATCATCACCATCCCATTCGACAGGTTTGGCAATAAAACCGCCGTCCTTATCTCTATTTTGGATATAGAGTAAGGTGACAGGCGGTAATGTATTTTTTGCAATAATTTTTTTGCGTTGTTTGGCGACGAGACCATCAGCTTTGAGTTCTCGCAATAACTCTTTGAGAAAAATACGTGAGTCGCCCTTGAGGTTAAACGCTTTTGCCAATTCACGCTTACCGGAAAGATGCGGATTTTCCTCTAAAAAAGAAAGAATTTCCTCTTTTGAAGGCAAATGTGACTTTGCCTTACCCATTGAGGTTAAGGTACCGGTCTGTTTTTTATCATCCCGTTTCAAAAACTATTCTTCCTCTTTAGCTTTCGCCTTTTTTGCTGGCGCTTTCTTGGTTGCTGTCTTCTTTACAGTTGTTTTGCGGCCTTTTTTAGGTGCAGATGATTTTGCTGCAATGAGTTCCAATGCTTCTTCCAATGTAACCGATGCTGGATCTTTGCCTTTTGGTAAAGTCGCATTGATTTTTTCCCAATTTACATAGGGGCCGTAGCGTCCATCTCTAACCGTAACAGCGCCACCATCAGGGTGATCCCCCAATGTTGCAATTGCCTTTGGTGTTGCTGTGCGCCGACTTCCGCCTTTTGCCTGTTTTTCGGCAAGCACCGTTACTGCTCTGTTGATACCTATATCGAAAACTTCATCTGGTGTTTCTAAATTTGCATATTGACCGTCATGTGAAATATAGGGACCATAACGGCCAATGGAAGCCGTTATTGGCTTGCCCGTTTCAGGATGAAGGCCAACTTCGCGCGGTAAAGATAGAAGTGCAATGGCTTTTTCATAAGTCATTTCGGTTGGTAACCAACTTCTTGGGAGACCCGCACGTTTTGCGTCTTTCCCTTCACCGCATTGCACATAAGGTCCAAAACGCCCTGTACGCAGAGTGATATCTTGTCCGGTCTGCGGATCTTGTCCAAGTACTGCCGGTTCATCAGGATTTTGTGCCTCACCTTCAGCACCAGATTCACTACCAAGTTGTCTTGTATATTTACACTCTGGGTAATTTGAACAGCCAACAAAAGCACCATAGCGCCCAAGTTTTAGTGATAATTGACCGGCATGACAAAGCGGGCAGGAACGCGGATCGCTACCATCTTCTCTTGGAGGAAAAGCAAGTGGTGCCAAAGTTTCATTCAGGACATCAAGTACATTGCTTACGCGTAATTCCTTAATATCGGCAACAGATGCATTAAATGCGTCCCAGAATTCGCGTAAGACCTGTTTCCATGATAATTTTCCATCGGAAATAAGGTCAAGTTTTTCTTCAAGATCGGCTGTAAAGTCATATTCAACATAGCGATTGAAGAAGTTTTCCAAAAATGCCGTAACAATACGTCCCTTGGCTTGCGGTATAAGTTTACGTTTATCAATACTGACATAGTCGCGATCACGGAGCGTTCCTAAAGTCGAAGCATATGTTGATGGACGGCCAATGCCCAGTTCTTCAAGTTTTTTGATTAATGTTGCTTCAGAATAGCGGGCAGGTGGTTCCGTTGTGTGCTTTAAAGCATCAATGTTGATCTGCTTTAGGGACTCATTTGCCTGCATCTTTGGCAGCCGGACAGCATCGTCATCTTCGCTCGAATCTTCTTCGCGTTGATCGGTATATGCAGCTATGAAACCATCAAATTGTATAACCGAGCCTGTTGCTCTTAAATTTGCATGGTCTGAGCCTCTAATAGCCTCAATTTCAACAGTCGTGCGTTCGATATCTGCTGGTGTCATTTGGCTGGCAATGGCTCGCTTCCAGACAAGATCATAGAGTTTTGCCTGATCGCTATCCAGATATTGCCTAACACTATCGGGCGTGCGCATAAAATCTGTCGGACGGATAGCTTCGTGTGCCTCTTGGGCATTTTTAGCCTTTGTGGAATAAAAGCGCGGCTTTTCTGGCACGTAATTATTACCAAAAGTATCTTTAATCGCGGTGCGCGCAGCATCGATCGCTTCTGGAGCAATCTGGACACCGTCAGTACGCATATAGGTGATGAGACCAGTGGTTTCTCCACCAATATCAATGCCTTCATAGAGTTTTTGTGCTACTTGCATAGTGCGAGAAGCGGAAAAACCAAGTTTAGAAGATGCAGCCTGTTGTAGTGTCGATGTTGTAAAGGGCGGTGAAGGATTACGTTTTGTCGGTTTTGCATCGACACTAAGTGTCCGAAAGTCTGCGCCTTGCAGCATAGAGCGAATTTCATCAGCTTGTTGTTGTGTCTTGATATCAAGTTTGGCCAGCTTTTTCTGGTTGAAGGTGGTGAGCTTAGCCAAAAACTGTTCATCATGCGATGTTGCCAATTTGGCTTCTACTGACCAATAATCTTCTCTTTTAAAACGTTCTATTTCCGACTCACGGTCGCATACCAAGCGTAGTGCAACCGACTGCACACGACCTGCAGATCGTGCACCCGGTAATTTCCTCCACAGGACTGGAGAAAGTGTAAAGCCAACCAGATAATCCAAAGCACGTCTTGCAAGATATGCATCGACAAGTGGCACATCGATATCTCTGGGGTGCGCCATTGCGTCCAATACGGCATGTTTGGTGATGGCGTTAAAGACAACACGTTTCACTGATTTGTCTTTTAAAGCTTTCTTCTGGCGCAAGACTTCCAACACATGCCAAGAAATTGCTTCACCTTCTCGATCAGGGTCGGTTGCTAAAATGAGACCGTCAGCGTCTTTCAACGCTTTTGTTATTTCACTCAGCCGCTTTGCAGCTGCAGTGCTCGTATCCCATTTCATAGAAAAATCTTCATCGGGAAGTACAGAACCATCTTTGGCCGGTAAATCGCGTACATGCCCAAAAGACGCTAGAACCTTATAATTAGATCCTAGATATTTATTGATTGTTTTGGCTTTTGCCGGTGATTCGACGACAACAACATCCATAATGATATCTGCTTTTCTATATCAATAACCAAATTAAACTGCTTTCACATGAACAGCCAATGCGGTTTGGTCAAGGCTAAATCAAAAAAAAACTTATATTGCAACTAATGATTGCGAAAAATATAAATACACGTTAATATGGTGCTATTCCATTTGTAGGTCGCCATTTATAGGATGGGCTGGGAATAAAATTCGATTTCTTAGTTTTCTATGCTGGGATTTCATTTATTTAGGAAATTATTATGTCAGATAACCGCTTAAAAGTTATTGGATATATTACAGATATGTCTCGGCAAATGAATACAATGGCACTTAATGCTAATGTGCCATTTCTTGCTTTTCTTTTGGATATGGTCGCCAAAGAGGGGCAAAATATGCTGAAGGGGGCTAATTCCAAGACGGAAAATCATCAATAGCAAGCGATACAGCTCCGCCAGCGTGGCGAATGAGCTTGCCAGCAAGATCAAGTTCGACGAGGAGTAGGTAAATTTTATCGATCGGCACACCAGAGTGGAAGCAAAGGGTTTCTATGTCTATCGGCGTTGTTGATAAGGCTGCTAAAACTGCTTTGCGGTCATTATCGTCTGTGTCATCGGTATCCGAACTGTTATTACCTTCAATGTTTTCTGTTATTAACGGAATTTCTGGCTTATCAGGTGGTTTATCGGGAAAGATATTATCATCTACCTGTTCAAACAAATAGAGCTGTTTGTTGGGATTTTCTGGCGTAAGAGGCGTTAGTGTTTCGGCAATATCATTGGGATGGGTGACCAAAAGAGCGCCATCTTTGATAAGATTATTGGGGCCTGTGGCGCGTGGATCTAATGGTGATCCGGGAATGGCAAACACAATACGTCCAATGTCCGCCGCCAATCTGGCAGTAATGAGTGAACCCGATCGACTAGCAGCTTCAGCAACCAGAAGTCCTAATGAAAGGCCAGCTATAATTCGGTTTCTTCGTGGAAAATCCACCGCTCTTGGCTGCCAACCTAGCGGCATTTCGCTTATGATCGCGCCACCATTATCGAGAATATTGTTATAAAGGGACGTATTTTCTGGTGGATATATGCAATCTATACCACCAGCTAAAACAGCAATTGTGCCAGTTTTGAGACTTGCTTGATGTGCTACAGAATCGATACCCCGTGCCAAACCGGATACAATGGCAAATCCCATTTCACCCAATTGATTCGCAAAAAGTGTTGTTATCTTTTTGCCAGATGCTGAAGCATTTCTTGAACCGACAATGCCAACAGATGGGCGTTGGAAAATATCGAGATTGCCTTTCACCGCTATAACGGGTGGGGGATTATCTGCCGTTCTTAGATAAGGTGGATAATCAGGTTCGCCAACACAGACAAATTTTACGCCCATTTTTGCCGCAAGTTCCATCTCTTGTTCAGCCTCTTGCTTGCTGGCAATTCGGATGGATTTATTGGCACCACCTCTCGCACTTAATTCAGGTAACGCCAATAAGGCTTTTTCAGCGGTTTTAAATTGTTGAATCAAACTCATAAAGGTGACTGCACCGACATTTTCGCTTCGGATAAGTTGCAGCCAATGAAGCCGTTGATTTTCGGTCAGATAGATGCCTTTACGTTTCAACATTATGATTTCTTCACACCAATTTTGCTTTCTTCGCCTTTTACAAGGCGCACAATGTTAGCTTGATGCTTAAGAATGACAATGACACTCATAACCGTTAGAACCAATGCAACAAGTTTAAAATGTATTCCTGGCATGAATACAAAAATAAAAATCGGTACAAAAATAACGGACAATAAGGCCGAAAGTGATGAATAACGGGTGATAAACGCGGTTAAAAGCCATATGCAAATAAATAGTATCGCAGCTGGCCAATAAAACCCGAAACAGATACCAAGATATGTCGCAACGCCTTTGCCGCCCTTGAATTTTAGCCACACAGGGTACAAATGGCCAATAAATGCTCCAAAACCACCTAGCATGACAATAACATAATTGCCGTAAGCATTTGCAATTAAAGATGCAATATAAACTGCGACTGTACCTTTCAGCATATCGCATAACAATGTTAAGGCGGCGATCTTTTTGTTACCGGTTCGCAATACATTGGTCGCACCAATATTTCCCGAACCGATTTTGCGCACATCTCCCAATCCAGCAAAGTGGGTAAATATAAGCCCAAAAGGTATGGAGCCAATCATATAACAGACCAACAATGCAACCCACGATATCATTTGCGGAGATGTGGTTATATCAGCCATGAATTGTGACTTTCTAAAATAGATTATTCGCTTTTGTATACGAGGCGGCCATTAACATAGGTTTTTAACACGCGGCCTTCAAAACGTGAGTTTTCATAAGGTGTGTTTTTAGAACGCGAATGTAACATATCCAAGGACAAAAGCCACGGTTCCTCCAAATCGACCAAAATGAAATCTGCTTTATGTCCCGGTTTTAAGGTACCTGCTTCGAGCCCTAAGAGCTTAGCTGGATTTGTTGACAGCAATTCAACAATACGCAACAACGAAAGAGAATCGTTATGGTAGAGACGTAGTGCAGCAGCAAGCAAGGTCTCCAGACCAACAGCACCGGAAGCGGCATCTTCAAACGGCAACCGTTTGGTATCAGCATCTTGCGGATCATGACTTGAAACAATGATATCAACAATCCCGCTACGAACCGCTTCGACCATTGCTACGCGATCTTCTTCCGAGCGAAGAGGCGGTGATAGCCTGAAAAATGTACGATATTCACCGATATCATTTTCATTCAATGCAAGGTGATTGATTGATACGCCAGCAGAAATATTTCCACCACGATCTTTTGCGACACGCACGGCATCTGCCGACATTGCTGTTGATATTTGCGCTGCATGGTAGCGGCAATGTGTCAAGTTGGCCAGTCGTAAGTCACGTTCAAGCGGAATAACCTCAGCCTCTTTTGGCACGCCAGAAAGTCCCAACCAGCTTGCAAGTAGACCTGAATTCATAACGCCACTGCCGCCCAACCACTTATCTTGCGTTTCGTGCATGATTAATGCGTTGAAATCACGTGCATATGTCATAGCTCTTTTTAATACAGAAGAATTTTCAAGTGTTTTACGACCTTCTGTAAATGCTATTGCACCTGATTCTTTAAGCAGGCCAAATTCAGTCATCTCTTGACCGTTAAGACCTTTGGTTATGGCTGCAGAAGGATAGACGTTAACTTTTGCGTTTTCATACGCAGTGCGCTTAACAAATTCCACCAGTGCAACATCATCGATAACAGGGTGCGTATCTGGCATCATAACAAAGGATGTTACACCTCCTGCCGCCGCAGATTGGCTGGCCGAAGCAATAGTCTCCCGATATTCATTACCAGGTTCTCCAACATAAACGCGAGCATCGACAAGACCAGGCAATATTGCTTTTCCTTGAGCATCAATAACGTCTGCTCCTTCAGGACTGCCTTGATTAAGCGCATCTTTGCCAGCTGCTTTTATGATACCATTTTCAACAATAAGGGTGCCGATTTCATCTTTATTGCGTGAAGGATCAACAATACGCGCATTTTGATACACAACGGAATTCATTATTTGTCTCCTTCTGTATCAGTTTTGCGAGGATCCAGCAGTGCTTCTATCACAGCCATTCTGACCGCTACTCCCATTTCAACTTGTGTATGTATGACACTTTGTGGTCCATCGGCTATGTCGGACGCGATTTCAACGCCGCGATTGATTGGACCCGGATGCATAACGATGCAATCATCTTTTGCTAGAGCCAATTTTTCTTTATCTAAACCATAAAAATGAAAATATTCACGGACGGAAGGGATAAAGGCTCCTGCCATTCTTTCCCTTTGAAGGCGAAGCATCATAATGACGTCAACGTCTTTCAGTCCTTCTTTCATATCGGTGAATACTTCAACACTCATGTCGGCGATTCCACTTGGCATTAATGTTGTTGGACCTATAACACGAACCCGCGCACCAAGAGCGTTAAGGCTAATGATGTTGGAGCGGGCAACACGTGAATGTAAAACATCGCCACATATTGCCACAGTCAATCCCGCAATTGTTCCTTTTGCGCGGCGTATGGTCAATGCGTCAAGGAGAGCCTGTGTTGGATGTGCGTGCGCTCCGTCTCCAGCATTTACCACAGAACAGTCAACTTTTTGCGCCAGCAATGCTGCTGCACCTCCACAGCTATGCCGGATTACAAGAATATCGGGATGCATAGCATTCAACGTCATAGCGGTGTCTATTAACGTTTCGCCTTTTTTGACAGAGGAGTTACCAACAGACATATTCATGACATCGGCACCCAGACGTTTTCCTGCCAATTCAAATGAGGATTGGGTACGTGTAGAATTTTCAAAAAAGAGATTAATTTGTGTTCGCCCCCGCATCGAAGACTTTTTCTTGTCAATTTGTCTTGATACTGCAACATTAGCGTCAGCTCTATCAAGTAAAATAGTTAGATCATGAGCCGTTAGCCCTTTGATTGCAAGCAAATGGCGGTGGGGAAAAATAGGAAAGGAAGAAGTTTGTGTCATGATAGATGTTTCCAATGCGTTCTTCATGAGACTATAACAAGCGTTGCTTTCTATGCAATGGCTGTTTTTAATCGTAAAAAAATCAAATGTCTGTAGTATAATTATTTTATAAAATTAAAAATAGGGACAAATTCGTGAGTGCTGCACCTTCTCAAAATCCAATTCGTAAAAATGCTTTTTTAGACGATGCCATTTTATTCCGATTTTCATCGTCTCTACCAACAACTCTGCTTGCCGGTTTTGAAGAGATTGGTGCATTTGTAGCAAGCAGAGAAGCACAGGATTTGGCAAGATTGGCAAATATTCATCGCCCAACGTTGAGGCGGGAAGACGAATGGGGAGATCCGACTCAGCAGTTGGAAATTCATCCTGCCTATCAGGCACTATTACGTCGTTCGCGCCAAATAGGGTTGTCGTCCTCTTTGTGGGAGCAAGGGGCGGCAGAAAACAGTGCGCGATATCAGGCTCGTGCTATTCGCCTATTTTTAATGGCTGGATTGGAAACAGGACATCTTGACGAAGTAACACTGAACAGTGCCGCAATTGCAGCCTTGATTGGTGAAACAGAACTATTTTCGAAATGGAAAAATGCACTTCTTTCCAGACAATATGATTATTCTTCGCGACCAATTTTTACCAAGAAATCTGCAGCGCTTACATTTGCGTTTGAAGATGCAAGGGATAATTTAACAGGTAGCACGCATATTGCTTCCGCCAGACATATATCTTTTGATGCTGCCAATGGACGGGATATCTATCAATTAAATGCTGTAAAAACATCGGTCATTAATCCGGTTGCCGATGGTTATCTTGTTACAGCAGAAATTGAGGGAGAAAAAAGCTGTTTTCTGGTTCCTCGCTTTCAGGATAACGGTGCGTTGAATGGCGATATATCGGTTGATTATCTCATTCATAGGGCTGGCGAATGTTCGGTTCCTGAGGGGCAGGTATCATTTCGCCAAAGTTACGGTTGGTTGATTGGACAAATAGGGCAGGGCGCAAAGGTTGTGCGTGATGTTGAAACGATGACCCGTTTTGATCAAGCCGTTATGTCAGCCGGTGTTTTGCACGCAGCATTACAAATCGGGGTAAATTATTTCAGACGCAATAATGTAAGACAAACATTCTCGCCTCTTACAGAACGGGTATTTGCTGATCTCGCTTTAGATGTTGTTGCTGTGCAATGTTTAGTTATGCGCTTGGCACGCGCTTTTGATCATGCTGCTTCAAATCGTGGGGAAGCGGCGTTTGCCCGTATCATGACGCCCATTGTTGCGATGCATGTCAACCAGCTTGTTGTACCGGTTGTTGGTGAAATTATTGCACAGCTTGGCAAGCAATCATTCTTTGGTGATAGTCGCCTGTCGCGTATGTTACATGATGCGCCAAATCGGGCAATGAAAGACGCTGGCGGTAATGATCTTGTTATCGATACTATCCAGATAGCAGAAAAAGCACCTGGATTATTTCAGGGATTACTGGAAAAAATTGGTTTTGAAATAGGATCTGCAGGGCCAAAAACCATAGAGATATTGCAGGCTGCGGCGTATGTGGCGGCAAGCGACATAGGAGCAGGGCGGTTATTTGTCGAGCAAATGGCTTATGCGGGCGCGGCAGCGGCATTGAAGCAAATGGACATGGATCATGTTACGGCTGGGTATGTAGAAAGTAGACTTGGCGGGCAATGGCGTTCTTCTTACGGTATGCTCAGTGCACGCCATCATGCTGGTCATATATTGGATACGCTTTATCCGACAGTTTGAGGCAGGGACTGCAATCGGTCAAGCGCGCCTTGCAAAATAAAAGCGGCAGCAGCTGAATCAATCCGTTCCGCACGTTTTGCGCGTGAAACATCCATTTCCAATAAACCACGCTCTGCTGCAACGGTTGAAAGTCGTTCATCCCAAAAAACAAAGGGAATTGGTGAAAGCTTATCCATATTGTGTACAAAAGCACGTGTTGCCTGCACCCGCGGGCCGCTGCTTCCATCCATATTGATCGGTAACCCAATAATGGCAACGCCTACATTTTCATGATTGAAAAAGTTTATCAATAAAGGTGCATCAATAGAAAATTTTTTGCGTTTTATAACGGGGCGCGGTGTCGCAAAGCGCCATCCAAGATCAGAAACGGCAATGCCAATCGTTTTGGTTCCTAAATCAATACCGGCTATATTTTTGCCACTTAACAAAAGATCGGGAATGGTTGTGATATCAATAACGGGCATTTAAAACTGTTCTTGGTTGTATCTCGTGTTTTTTTCCATTTCAGCTCATATATGTATTTAGAACAAAATCCAAGAAAAAGAGGAGAATAGATCATGAAACTTACTTGGCTTGGGCATGCGGCTTTTCGCGTTGAAACGGGTAATGCCGTTATCTTAATTGATCCATTTCTGACGGGTAATCCAGCTGCAAAAGATCTGGATATAGAAAAGGCTATTGATGGTGTTACGCATATTGCTCTTACACATGGGCACAGTGACCATGTGGGGGATACTGTTGCTATCGCACGAGATAAGAATGTACCAGTCACTGCGAATGCTGATTTGGCAGCATGGTTAGGATCGCAAGGTGTTCAAAACCTGTTTCCCGGTAATACCGGGGGAACACAATCCCATGACGGTTTTTCCATTACTTTTGTTAATGCACTCCATTCGTCCGCAGTATTGACAGAAGATGGTGTGTCACAATGCCTCGGGAATCCTAATGGTTTGATATTTCATTTTAACGATGCGCCAACATTATATCATATGGGCGATACCGATATTTTTTCTGATATGAAATTGATTAATGAGCTGCATGCGCCAGAAGTCGGAATAGTTCCTATTGGTGATATTTATACTATGGGGGGAGCGGTGGCTGCTTTGGCTTGCCGGAGGTATTTTGATTTCAAGACCGCAATACCATGTCATTACGGCACTTTTCCTGCACTTGACCAGACAGCTGAACGTTTTGTTCTTGGTATGGAAGGTGGAAAAACATTTGTGAAAACGCCAAAAATTGGTGAAAATTTTACGCTATAATAGTTTTTTATTGCTTTTATCGCTTTTTATATGTATTTGATTGAGAATAAAATTCTATTTTTGGGAGGATATCTAATGTTTGTAGATATAAAACGGTCAAACGTGTTGTCCATCTTCCACGTATGGCGGTGAAAGGCGATTAAGCGGGACTTATGGACAGAGTGCAGTTCTCAGCTTTGTTGAGCACTTGATGAAGTGGATGTTAATGGCGTCTCGCCGTTAACATCTGTTATGCGTAAAGATTGACTGAAGCTTATATTAATCAGCTGAAGCGTTAATTCCGCTATACATGCATATGTCGCTGTCGCCGCTGTTTATGTCTAAGAGATAGCAACGACAATTGATAATAATCATTGATGCTTTTGAGGTGATCCCTCTGAGCATTAGAGGCTCTTTTGTACCATACGACAAGCCATACACAGGCATGTCCGCAGGTATTGATCGTTTTCAATTTTACTTGGGCGACTAAGGCAAGTGAAAGCTTCTGCTTTTTCACGAATTAAGAATAAGAAATGTTGAAATCTATCATCGCAAAATATTTTTAAAACAACTAAATTTTAAGAGGTATCCGTAATGGATTTAGATCAAAAATTCACAGTCATTACAGGCGCAAGCTCTGGTATCGGCTATGCGACAGCAATAGCCTTTGCAAAACGCGGCAAAAATTTGATTGTTATTGCAAGACGACAAGAGCCACTGGAAAAGCTTAAACAAGAAATTGCAAGCATTAATCCAGCCTTGACCGTGATTATTAAGCTTTGTGATTTATCACAACCTGTCAATGCACATCATCTGTTCGATGATTTAAAAGATTATTTTATAGAAACATGGATTAATAATGCCGGTTTCGGTCATTATGGTACTGTAGATAGCCAAGATCTCAATAAAATTGAATCTATGCTACATGTGAATATTGAAGCACTGACTATTTTTTCAACACTGTACACACGAGCCTATCATGATGTTGAAGGGGCTCAATTGATTAATATTTCTTCACGTGGCGGATATACTATCGTTCCCGATGCAGTGACTTATTGTGCAACAAAGTTTTATGTCAGTGCATTTACTGAAGGATTATCGCATGAGCTAAAAGCAGCCAAGGCTCAATTAAAGGCTAAAGTGCTTGCTCCAGCCGCAACACAGACGGGGTTTGGGCAGGTTGCTAACAATGTGACAGAGTATGATTATGACAAGCGCTTTGCAAAATATCATACTCCAGATCAGATGGCCGAATTTTTACTAGCGCTTTACGACAGTGATTATTCTGTTGGCGAGATCAGCACAAAAGACTTTTCATTCTCTTTAAAAAACAGCGTCTTACCTTATTCTGGCAATATCTCAGAAAACCAATTAGCTAAATAATATATTTGGGGAACACGACGATGAAAAAATTTTTCGTAAAATTTGCTTTTTTGCTTATTTTTCTAACTTATGGAACATTCGGAATGGCTCAAACACAAGTGGTTGCTACATCATTACACGCGCCAACAGGCATTGCATTTAATAATAAAGGTGAAATGTTAGTTACCAACTGGTCAGGAAATTCCGTTGTTAAAATAACGACACAAGGAAAGCAACAAGTTGTTTATTCAGGTATAAGTGCCCCAGCAGGTATTGTCGTTGATAATCGCGATAATATTTATGTCGCTTCTTATCAAGATGATTATATTTTAAAGATCGATAACGTTGGTAATGCATCAAAAATCGCCAGCGGCTTTCACACTCCTACAGGGATCGCGTGGTCAAATACGGGGGAATTATTGGTAACTAATCGTTCAACAGGCGAGATAGTATCGGTCAATATTGAAACTGGCGCAAAAAAGATTATAGCATCAAAACTTAACTTACCCGTTGGCGTGACACAATTGCCTAATGGTGATTTGGTCGTTTCACAATATAGTGGGAATTTAACACATATTAATGCCGCAGGTGTTCATAAGCAGTTAGGTTCTAGCTTTAATCGACCTGGCGTGGGTATCGTGACCATTTCCGACCGTTCAGTTGCCGTCATTGATAATGGCGCAGGGGCTGTTCGACTAGTGAATGTTGATACAGGGGAAACAAAACTTCTCGCTAGTAATTTAGGTGGGGCAGTAGCTTTAGCCTATTTCAAGCATCGTTATTATGTTGGAACTTGGAATGATGGCCAAGTACGTGTTTTTGATTAATCTCGAATTAGCAAAAATGAGCTGCAATATTTACCAGTAAGATCAATACAATAAGGGTAAATATTCCACCTTACTAACTCAATCAACATTTTCTTTGCGGGCGTTTTTTGCTTGGTTTTTGAAGTGCAGAGATAGATTGAGGATAAGTAACAGTTAACTTAAAAGTATGTTGGCTTATTGCCCCGTTCGCGAGACAGTTTGTACGGCGCGGAAGGGGCAATCACGTAAAACCTAAACCAGACAATGACGGCTTGTTGTGGCTGCTTCGTTGATATGAAATTGATAATGGATTGCATGAGCTAAAAAGTGGGATAGTTCCCATCGGCAACATTCATACTATGGAGAGCTGTCGTTGATATGGCGTGGAAGTAATTTCTATTTTAAGACCGCGATATCATGTTATCATAGCGTTTTTCCAAGGCTTCATTAAACACTAAAATACTCTGTTTTTTGCATGGAAGGTGGAAAAACAATTTAAGAGACACCAAAAGTCGGTGAAACGCTCAACTTCTGACGGTCTTTTCTTGCTCTTATGGCTTATGACCTGTATAGCCAGAAGAAGGAATGTCTATTCATACGGGATTGATCTAATGTCTGTAGATATTAAAACGGTCAAACGTGTTGCTCGTCTCTCACGCATAGCAGTGAAAGATGATGAAGCAGAACGTATGGCCAGAGAACTGAATGCAATTTTAGGCTTTGTTGAGCAACTTGATGAAGTCGATGTTAATAATGTCGAGCCGTTGACCTCTGTTATACCTATGTCTTTGCGTACGCGCGAAGATGTTGTTACAGATGGCAATAAAGCCGCAGATATCGTGGCCAATGCACCATTAACAGAAGACCACTTTTTCCTTGTACCAAAAGTGATCGAGTAATGTACGATTTTTTGATTTTCGAGGCATGATTATGACTGATTTAACGAAGCTGACAATTGCCGAGGCTCGTGACGCTTTGAAACAGCGTGAAATCAAGGCAACAGAATTGACTGATGCTTATCTTAAAGCAATTGAAGCGTCTAATCCCGCTATAAATGCGTATGTCGCTGTTACCGCCGATCATGCCCAAGAGATGGCAAAGGCATCGCAAAAACGCATTGATGATAATGAAATGGGTGCTCTTGAGGGTATCCCTCTTGGTATCAAAGACCTTTTTGCAACATATGATATCCATACACAGGCATGTTCGCATATTCTTGATGGTTTTAAACCAAAATATGAGTCCACTGTTACGGCCAATTTATGGGCTGATGGTGCAGTCATGCTTGGTAAACTCAATATGGACGAGTTTGCGATGGGGTCTTCCAACGAGACATCACATTATGGTGCGGTTATCAATCCATGGCGTGCTGAAGGATCAGACAAGCAACTTGTACCGGGTGGTTCTTCTGGTGGTTCAGCAGCAGCCGTAGCAGCCCATTTATGCGCTGGTGCAACAGCAACTGATACTGGCGGTTCAATTCGCCAACCGGCAGCGTTTACTGGCACAGTTGGAATTAAACCGACCTATGGTCGTTGTTCACGTTGGGGGACAATTGCATTTGCTTCATCTCTTGATCAAGCCGGTCCAATTGGCCGCGATGTCCGCGATTGTTCAATTCTTCTTAAATCTATGGCATCATTTGATGATAAGGATTCAACCTCTGTTGATGTTCCTGTGCCTGATTACGAAAGTTTCATAGGAAAATCAGTAAAAGGCATGAAAATCGGTATTCCAAAAGAATATCGTGTTGATGGCATGTCTGAAGAAATCTTGAACCTTTGGCAAAAGGGCATTGATTGGCTGAAAGATGCAGGTGCAGAAATCGTCAATATTTCGCTACCTCATACAAAATATGCTTTGCCAGCCTATTATATCGTAGCGCCAGCGGAAGCCTCTTCCAACTTGGCACGTTACGATGGTGTACGGTTCGGTCTGCGTGTGCCGGGCAAAGATATTATTGAAATGTATGAAAATACGCGTTCGGAAGGATTTGGAAACGAAGTTAAGCGCCGTATATTGATAGGCACATACGTGTTATCTGCCGGTTATTATGATGCTTATTACCTCAAAGCCCAAAAGGTCAGAACGCTTATCAAACAAGATTTTGATAATTGTTTTGATGCTGGTGTTGACGCGATATTAACGCCAGCAACACCGACACCAGCTTTTGGTATTGCCGACGAAAAACTGAAAAGTGATCCTGTGGCAATGTATCTTAATGATATTTTCACGGT
Source organism: uncultured Bartonella sp. (assembly GCA_946478665.1). GTDB lineage: Bacteria > Pseudomonadota > Alphaproteobacteria > Rhizobiales > Rhizobiaceae > Bartonella. The sequence continues at coordinate 42,199 of CAMLCZ010000001.1, forward strand.
GACCGTTAATATGGCTGGCTTACCGGGAATATCCTTGCCTGCAGGTCTTTCTTCAGATGGTTTGCCATTGGGACTTCAGCTTATCGGTAAGCCTTTTGGCGAAGGCGAATTATTTCAGACAGCTCATATAATTGAACAGGCAGCTGGTAAGTTCTCACCTAAAAAGTGGTGGTAACTTTATAGGTATAAAACCAAACAGGAGCAATCCTGCTCGGTTGGCTTGAACGGCGTGTTTCTGTCGCCAGATAGATCTGTTCTCGTTCAGAGAGTGTTTAAAGCAATATCATTTTAATAGTGCAACAAAGTATTGTTGCACTATTTTTTTGACATCACTTAAAGGTAAAAATAATTCAATTTTGCCGGCGATCTTGATGGGCAGCCTTTTCCGTACCAACTACCCAATTTATATCGCTTACTCCAGACTCTATATCAGCCACCCAAATAGGCTTCTTTCACTCTTGGGTCATTCAGCATCTGTTTTCCTTCACCTTCAAGAATAATTTTTCCGACTTCAAGGATATAGGCATAATTTGCAATAGAGAGTGCAGCAAAAGCATTTTGCTCAATAAGCAAGACAGTTTTGCCCATTTCATTGATCTTTCTGATAATCGAAAAAATCTCATTTACCAAAATAGGGGCAAGGCCAAGAGATGGTTCGTCCAACATCACAACCTCAGGATTACTCATCAGAGCGCGACCAACAGCAAGCATCTGTTGTTCACCACCAGACATGGTTCCGCCAAGTTGTTTTGAACGTTCTTTCAACCTCGGAAATAAATCGAATATCCACTCGATATCACGTGCAATACCTGCTTTGTCTTTTCTGATATAAGCGCCCAATTGCAAATTTTCGAGGACGGTAAGGTGCGGCATAATCCGTCGCCCTTCAGGGCTAAGTGCAATCCCTCTGCGCAAAATCTCTTCAGGTTGTTTGCCTAGAATTTCTTCGTCTTTATAGATTATTTCACCGGATACAGAGCGGTTTAATCCAGCGATGGAACGCACTGTACTGCTTTTTCCAGCACCATTTGCGCCAATTAAGGTAACAATTGATCCCTGTTTGATGGACATTGTTAAACCTTGTACAGCTTTAATGGCACCATAGTGAACATGGAGATTTTTGATTTCAAGCAGATTCATGAAAGTTCTCCACCGAGATAAGCTTCAATGACTTTAGGATTATTACGAATTTCCTCTGGGGTACCATCTGCAATTAATGCACCATATTCCAATACCCATATATGGTTACATAATCCCATTACGACGCGCATATCGTGTTCGATCAGTAAGATTGTCAAATCGAATTCTTCACGAATTCTAGCGATGAAACTCAACAGCTCTTGGCTTTCTTGTGGATTCATACCAGCAGCCGGTTCGTCGAGTAACAAAAGCTTTGGCTTTGTAGCCAATGCGCGGGCAATCTCCAGCCGTCTTTGGGCGCCATAGGCCAATGCTGTAGCTGGTTGGTCATAAAGATGATCGAGATGAACACGTTTTAAGAGATCCATAGCAGAATCGCGAATCTGACGCTCTTCTTGAGCTGCACTAGGTATATGCAATGCACCGGCAAGCCATGAACTTTTTTGCCGCACATGAGCACCTACCATAACATTTTGTAGGACATTCAAGCCTGTAAATAATCTAATGTTCTGAAATGTTCGTGCTATGTGGCGTTTGCAAACAATATGGGGAGGAAGACCGGAAACAACATTGCCATCAAGCTCGATAGTGCCAGATGTCGGTTTATAGAAACCCGATATCATATTGAATACCGTGGTTTTTCCAGCGCCATTTGGCCCAATAAGACCGGTGATACTACCATGCTCAATTTGCATATTGACGTCATTTACCGCGGTTAAACCGCCGAAGCGCATTGTGATGTTGTTAAGTGTCAAAATTGGATTGCTCATGCTTCTTCTCCGCCTTTCGACGCTGGCTGACGCTTGAAAAAGCGATAGATGCCATTCCAAGAAAATTCGCGTGTTCCTAATAGGCCGCTTCGCCAGAAAAGAATAATGGCCATGAGGAGTATTGAGAAAATAACCATACGTAAGCCAGGGATACCTGGTAGTTGCATAAATCCGAGATTAAGGGGCTGTTCAACGATACGCAGCCATTCTAGCAATACAGTTATAATGACGCTGCCAATAATGCTCCCCGTGATGGAACCTAAGCCACCAGCTACAACGATCATTAAAATATTGAATGTCAAAAGAAAGTTGAACATCTTAGGGTCAATTGTTGAAATGAGGGCGGCCGTCAATGCTCCACCAACTCCAGCAAAGAATGCACCAATGACAAATGACAGACAGCGATAAAAGAAAGTATTTATTCCCATTGTTTTCGCTGCAATTTCATCATCTCTGATTGCACAGAGCGCGTTGCCGGTATTGCTCCTCAATAACATAACGATGAAAATAACGGTAAAAGCCAACCAACCGTAATTCCACCATAAATTGCCATCTTGCGGTATGCCTTTTATTCCCAGTGAACCATTTGTAATGGGGGTTGCATTGGTTATGACCACACGAATTATTTCTGCAAATCCTAGTGTCGCTATTCCAAGATAGTCGCCACCAAGGCGCAATACCGGAATTGCAATGAATAGACCAAGAAGTGCGGCACAAAGTCCACCAATGATAACCGCAAAAAAGAATGGTAACTGGAGATGCAATAGTGGACCAAAAATTGGCTCAAGGATCCACATCATTTCCTTTTGTTCGGGCGATAGCAATAAAATAGCACAAACATAGGCGCCAACAGCCATAAAACCAGCATGCCCAAGCGAAAACATACCAGTGAATCCATAGATGAGATTTAATGAGATAGCCAATATTGCATTGATGGCTATGAGATTTAAAATACGAACAGTGTAGGCATCAAAATTACGTTCAGCATAAAAGAGAAACGCGACCAGACACGCAATGCACAGAAATGATAAAATAATTTGCGAGGACTTTGACATTAGATTTTCTCCTCGCTTTTTTTGCCCATAAGACCGGTTGGCATTACCAGCAAGATCATAATCAATAATATGAAAGCGAACGCATCACGATATCCCGATAGGGAAGGGAAAAATGCGATAATCATTATTTCAATAAATCCTAAGAGAAGCCCACCTAACATCGCGCCCTCAACAGAACCAATTCCGCCAATTACCGCTGCTATAAAGGCCTTTAATCCGGGTATTACGCCCATATAAGGGTGAATTTGCGGATATCGTAATGCCCACATGATACCAGCAATTGCCGCTAAAGCAGAACCAAGACCGAAGGTAAAGGCGATAATTTTATCGACAGAAACCCCCATAAGTCTTGTGGTTTCGATATCACGGGAAATTGCCCGCATCGCAAGTCCGGGCTTAGTCTTATTGATTATCCATAACAACAAGACGACCAATATCAGAGAAACAATCGGTACTATTATTGCCATAGGTACAATACGAATAACACCGGTTGCATCAGCACCTAGATGCCATTGAATAGGCGTAACCAGAAAATCCGGTTGTTTCACGCTTTTGGGAACACCAGTGAAAAGCACTGTTGCCAAATTTTCAATCAGAAAGGACATACCAATTGCGCTGATTAACGCAGAAATACGAGGGGCATCACGTAAAGGTCTATAAGCAATACGATCAACCGCAATGCCGCCAGCGCTGGTTACAAATACAGCAAAACAGACGGCCAAAATCCAAATAGGTGTAAAGTCTTGCGGTGAAATCAGCGCATAATAGGCTAACGCCAATATGAGCATAGCAAAAATAATGCCCCAATAGGATTTTATCTGTTTTTTGAAGCCAATAAATACTGAGTAATAGACCAGAACAGCCAATAATATAAGCAATACAGCAGCCCACGCAGGCATGAAGCTGATTGTCGAAAAGAATACAAAATAAGCACCCAACATAAAAATATCGCCATGGGCGAAATTTATAAGCCGTAGGATGCCATAGACCATCGTATATCCGATGGCTATTAACCCATATAGGGATCCTAATGCCAGAGCATTAAAAAAATGCTGGATGAACATTTCAGTGCTCATCTCGTACCTTTCTTTATTTATGCAATTCATAAGAGCCGGTCGAAAGTTATCGTTTCGACCGGTATGATATGTGATTTATAAATATCGCCTTATAACGCAGGCTTTACTTCGCCGAGATATACGCGCTTACCGTCTTTTATCTCAATCACGCCAATTGGTATTTCAGGGTTATGGTTTTGATCCATAGTCATAGGACCAAATGGTGTTTGAAAATCTTTTAATTTAGCAAGCTCGGCAGTGATTGCTTCACGGTCATCACTTCCAGCTTTTTCAATAGCTTCCATAAACATCATATAGGATGTGTATCCTAGCACAGCATTCACATTAGGTGCTTTGTTCGGGAAGGTGGCTTTCCATTGTGTTGTAAATTCTTTTGCCGTTTCTGGCATATTCGGCATATTTTCATCATATGGGAAAGTGGTGTGTAAAAAGCCTTCTGCCGCTTTTCCACCAATAGTAACCGTTTCAGGATTATCCATTGCGTCGCCGCCCATGATACGGAATGTTGCTCCCAATTCACGGGCTTGCTTCATAATTATTGCGCCTTCGGCAAAATATGCTGGAATAAACAATACATCAGGCTGCTGCGCAATAATTTCAGTTAATGCTGCAGAAAAGTCCTGATCGCCAGAATTATAATTGAGGTTGGCAACAACATCGCCCCCCAATTTCTTGAACGAACTGTTGAAATAGTTGGCCAGACCGATAGCGTAATCGTTTGAAATATCTTTTAAAATCGCGGCTTTTTTAGCATGCAATGTATTGAATGCATATGTGGCAGCACCTGCGCCTTGATATGGATCCACAAAACATGCACGGAAGTAGTATTTTTTGCCCTGTGTTACCAACGGGTTTGTTGCAGAGGTTGCTACGGCTGGTGTTTTTGCTGGCTCAGAAACTTCACCGCCTGCAAGAGCAAGTGACGAACCATAGGTTCCAATAATGCCTTGTACCTTATCCGAAGCTGTCAAGCGCATTACGGCGTTTGCGGCTTCAACCTTGTCGGATTTATTATCGACAATTATTAGCTCAACTTTACGTCCCAAAACCTCTGGCTTCATTTTATTGGCAAGTTGAACACCTTCAAGTTCCAGTTGTCCGCCAAAAGCATTCTGACCTGTAAGAGGAAGATAAACTCCGATCTTAATAGGATCCGACGCATATGCGTTAACAGTGAATGCGGCTGCTGCCACCGCGGTCGCAATAAGTTTTCTAAAAGCCATTTTGTATTGTTCCTCTCTTAAATTACAATGTAAAAATATTGTAATAGAGTGTTAATAATATGATATGGCTTTTAGTACAAGTTTCGTTAGTTAATGAATAAATATAAAATCATCTTATACAATAGGTTTTTCTTTTCACCTTTAAGATAAGATAAGTGGTTACCATGTGCCTGTGTTTTTCATAGATAACCAAGGTTCCTTTGGTTCAAGCTTTTCACCTTTTTGTAAAAGTTCGATAGAGATACCATCGGGAGATTTTATAAAAGCCATATAACCATCACGTGGCGGCCGATTGATGACAATTCCCTGATCCGCTAATTTCTGGCATGTTTGATAAATGTCATCAACTTCATAGGCCAAATGTCCAAAATTACGACCGCCGGTATAGTCTTCGGTGTCCCAATTGTAGGTCAGTTCAAGTTCTGGAGCGTGGGTTTCTTCCGCCGATTTGATGTCTTGCGGTGCTGCAAGATAAACAAGCGTAAACCGTCCACTTTCGTTTTCTGTGCGTCTTGTTTCTTTCAGACCAAATATTTTGCAGTAAAAATCAATTGATTTTTCAAGATCGTTCACACGAACCATAGTATGTAAATAACGCATTTTTACCTCTCGTTTTATATCGCTGTGGAATGTAGCTTTTTTTGAGAAACGTTCAACACTTCTGTCAATCATAAATGACGCACAATGATGTGTTGGGAGGGTAGTCTCAATTACAATATGGGGAAATCTAATAAGGGGACTTGCGCCCATGTCATAGAGCAATGTTTACTTGCAGCAAGAGAATCAATCGCTTTAACAGGACTATTTGAATTATGACGATTAAAGAAACATCAGAAAAAGATATTTCGTCTGAAGTTAGTTCTGAAACAACAGCAACCGATGTTGCAGAAATTAGTGGCAGCATTAAATGGTTTGATGTGAGCAAAGGTTATGGCTTCATCGTTCCTGATATTGCCGGTGTTCCGGATATTTTATTGCACGTGACCGTTATGCGACGTGACGGCTTTCAAACAGCCTTAGAAGGTGCAAGGATTGTCTGCGTTGTTAAAAAAGGTGAACGTGGATTACAATGTATTCAGGTTAAGTCGATTGATTTGTCGACTGCTGTTCATCCATCCGAATTGCCAGCGCGGACACATGTCGTTGTCGTACCAGAAAGTGGCTTGGAGCGCGCAATTGTAAAATGGTTCAATAGGGATAAAGGCTTCGGCTTTTTAACAAGAGGCGAAGGTACGGAAGATATTTTTATTCATATGGAAACTTTGCGCCGCTTTGGATTGGCAGAATTGCGTCCTGGACAAGTTGTGCTTGTGCGCTTTGGAACAGGGGAAAAGGGGCTAATGGCCGCTGAAATTCATCCGGATATTGCCGCACCCTTTCCAACTCATTAGTTCATGCGTTCGGGAGACGTTGTATCAATATTGACTTTGGATTTTGATACAGTCGCAATCATTCGTATATATTGAGCTGCAAAAGGCGAGGATATGAGACGATTTTTTCTGGTTGCATTTTGTTTCATGCTGATCGGTAATTTCAAGGCTTCCGCGCAAGAGCCGATGCTTTTACCTATTGATGCGCAACCGCTCACGATAAAAACTGAGTTAGGACAGATACAGTATGACGTGGAGATTGCTGTAACGCCTGAGCAAACAGAAGCGGGATTGATGTTCCGTAAAAACTTCCCAGAAAATCGTGCGATGTTATTCAAGTTTGCGTCTGAGAGGATTGTTTCAATGTGGATGGCGAATACGCCTTTGCCACTCGATATGCTTTTTCTCGACAAAAACGGTAAAATTGTTGCAATAACAGAGTATACGCATCCATTTTCTACGAGAATCATTTCTTCTCATGTGCCAGCATCTTTCACAATAGAGATAAATGCTGGTCAGGTTGCGGTTAAGAAAATTCAAAAAGGTCAAAGGGTCATTCACCCTGCTATTTGTGGTGAATGTAAGGTGGGTCAGTGATGAGTGCAGAAGACGTTCAATATTTCAATCATGATGGGTTTCGTTTAGCATTTCGTGAAGAAGGAGAGGGCGAACCAATCCTTTTGATACATGGCTTTGCTTCATCTTCTAATGTGAATTGGTATGCGCCAGGGTGGTTCAGGGTTCTTAACGAAGCCGGATATCGGGTTATCGCAATTGATAATCGAGGGCACGGATTTTCAGATAAAAGCCATGACCCAGCGGTTTACACGCCTGAAGCTATGGCTGGTGATGCTGCCGCTTTATTGGAACATTTGGGAGTCCAAAAAGCGCAAGTCATGGGATATTCGATGGGTGCTCGTATAAGCGCCTATATGTGCCTATTGCATGGTTCATTTGTAAATAGCGTCATATTTGGTGGTCTTGGCATTGGTATGGTAACCGGTGCTGGTAATTGGGAGCCAGTTGCGGAAGCTTTGTTGGCAGATGATATTAATCAAATTACCAATCCACGTGGTTTGATGTTCCGGAAATTTGCAGACCGTACAAAAAGCGACAAAAAGGCATTGGCAGCATGCGTCATAACTTCGAAAAAAGAACTGACTGCGGCGGAAGTACATGCTATTCGTCAACCTGCATTGGTTGCAGTGGGGACACTTGATGAGATTTCCGGTGAAGCCGAGCCACTTGCGGCCTTATTGCCGAAAGGCGAAACGCTCATAATTCCAAATCGCGATCATATGTTGGCCGTTGGGGATCCTGTCTACAAAAAAGGTGTGATAGATTTTCTCTCCCGACATCCTATATGATGGGAACAGGCGTTATTGATTTCAATACGGAGGAAAGATTGTGTCTTGCACCGAACAGGAAGCAACACGGCGTAATCCGGAAACGCTTTGGCGCGATATAAGGCAAGAAGCTTTATCTGCGAGCGAAGCTGATCCAGTATTGGAATCGTTCTTTGCAGAATCCATTTTGAAATATGAGAGCCTTAGCGACATGATTGCCGGTCGTGTTGCCGCACGCCTTTGGACACGAGAAATTAATGAGAATGCGCTTTACCAAATTTTCAAAGAGCAGATTGACGGAATTGCGCAATTTGAAGAGCATGTCGCGGATGATATTGGTGCGGTTTTTTATCGTGATCCTGCATGTAACCGATATATTGAAGCAGTGTTGTATCTAAAGGGCTTTTTAGCAATTCAGGCACATCGTTTGGCGCATGATTTATGGTTAAAAGGTAGGTGTGACCTCGCTTTGTTTCTACAGAGCCGATCCTCATCAGTGTTTCAAACCGATATCCATCCGGCAGCACAATTTGGTCGCGGTATTTTTCTTGATCATGCCACGGGGCTTGTGGTTGGCGAAACAGCTGTTGTTGGTGATAATGTTTCGATACTACAGGATGTTACTCTTGGCGGTACGGGAAAAGAATGCGGTAATCGTCATCCAAAAATAGCAAATGGTGTGTTGATTGGTGCGGGCGCCAAGATACTTGGCAACATCACCGTTGGAGCATGTGCAAAGATTGCTGCCTGTTCCGTTGTGTTAAAGCCAGTACCTGCTCATGTAACCGTGGCAGGAGTGCCAGCGAAGATAATTGGGAAATTACATGAAGTGGAGCCAGCATTATGTATGGATCAATTGATTAATGAGTAAAAGAAAAAGCTGATTATCCTTTACAGACAGTGCAGCTTGTCTTATTTGCCCTAACACGAAAGACAATGATAGTTATTAGGAGATCGCTGTGAAGCCCGATGAAATCAAAAAACTAGATGGCTATTTTAAGCGCACATTTCAGAATCAGGCGTTACAAGTCAAGCCTCGCCCTCGTAAAGATGACTCATGTGAGGTTTATCTAGGAGATGAGTTCCTTGGTGTGATTTATCGCGATGAAGATGAAGGTGAATTGTCTTATAACTTCTCGATGGCAATTCTCGATATTGATTTGGACTAATCTAAATACCGTTTAATTCGGTAACATTGTATATCGATTTTAAATCAGCTTTTTTGCTCTAAAGCTCGTATAGCCATTACGTGCGATAATAATATGATCGTGAATGGCTATACCAAGAGCATTTGCAACATCTTTAAGCATATGCGTCATTGAGATGTCTTCTCTTGACGGTGTTGGGTCACCCGACGGGTGATTGTGAACCAGAATGAGTGCTGATGCAGAGAGTTGTAGCGCACGCCTTACCACTTCCCTTGGATAGACAGGTGTGTGGTCAACTGTACCAATTTGTTGAATTTCGTCGGCTATAAGACCATTTTTCTTATCGAGAAATAAAATACGAAATTGTTCACGTGTTTCGTGCGCCATAGCTGCGCGACAATAAGCCAGCACCTTATCCCAAGAAGAAAAAATATCTCGTTTGCGCAATTCAGATCTATTTACACGCTCACTAACGCCTGCGATTATTTTTAAATCATGCGCAACAGCTGGGCCGCAGCCTGGAACTTCCTGCAATAAATTAACATCCGCACCCAAAACGTCAGCAAGACTGCCAAACCGGTTTAATAATGATTTTGCTAACTGTTTTGTGTCTGCACGTGGGATTGAGCGAAACAACAACAATTCAAGAAATTCATAATCTGCAAAACCGATACCATTGGTTTGAAAATACCGTTGCCTCAATCGCTCACGATGGCCTTTATGTTGTGAGGCAACAAGTTGCTTGGATTCCACAGTCTTATTAAGCTTGGCTTGGTTTGTTGTTAATGCAAACAACGCTCTTTCGGCGAAAGCATTTTTATCGCTATCATCTTTAGCCATAATATGTTGTTCGCTTTCAGGAACCTATTGTAGGCACATAAAAGGTATTATTTTGTGAAAGTGTGAAGACTTCACATCCATCTTTGGTAACACCTAACGAATGCTCATATTGTGCTGACAGTGATCTATCACGGGTTACCGCTGTCCAGCCATCACTCAAGATTTTTACACCAGGCTTTCCTAAATTAATCATCGGTTCGATCGTGAACATCATTCCTTCACGTAATTCCGGACCTTCACCGGGATTGCCATAATGAAGTACGTTAGGCGCATCATGGAAAAGCTGTCCCAAACCATGGCCACAAAAATCCCTCACAACCGAACAACGTTCTGATTCGGCATAACGTTGAATAACAGCACCGATATCACCCATTGTGGCACCCGGTTTAACGGCAGCAATAGCACGCATGAGACATTCATGTGTTACTTCAAGCAATCGTTCTGACGCGCGTTTAATTGGCCCGACAGGGTACATACGACTGCTATCACCATGCCAACCGTTCAGTATGAATGTCACATCAACATTGACAATGTCGCCGGTATGAAGCGGCTTGTTGTCAGGGATACCGTGGCACACAACATGGTTGATCGATGTGCAGCAAGAATTTGTATAACCGCGATAGTTAAGATCTGCCGGAAGAGCACCACGATCTGCACCAAACGCAAAAACAAAGTCATCAATTTCCTGCGTCGTAACACCCGGTTTGATAATATCAACCAACGCATCCAGACACTCAGCGGCAAGTTTACCAATTTCCCGCATGCCGGCAAATGCTTCTTCATCGAAAATACGGATCTGACCGGTGTATTTTATGGGTGCATTTTTATAATTGACGTAACTAACCATCTGTCTAACTATTCTCTGTCTTTTAGCGAATGCTGAATATCGTTTCAGCTATTGTAATACCGAAATTAGTATATTCTACTTTATTGTCTGCATTTAAGCGTAAATCAAGTGTCTGTGATTTATAACGGTTTATTATCTTAACAATAATAGTAAAGGAGCATGCAGCGATTTGGTGTTTTTTAATAGCACTTTTACGTGATCATTTTGTTCAAGAATGAATGAGCAGTTTTCTCATAAAGAACAAACTTTATTGATATTATCATGAATTTGGCAATAATCAAAATATTTGCCAAAAATATCGCCGACTATTATCAATAGACACTTGAAAATATTCGGTTTCTCTAAACCTTTGTGACTTATAAAATGAATGTCATGCATTATTTGCCGATAACGCCAAATACATCCACGACATAAAGATGATTAGAGTGCAGCGATAAGATCACCAATTGTCATATTTGCACATAATATCATAGCAGTGGTAACAATAGCGACAGCCATAAGTGTTACGGTCGTTTTTGTCTGAATGGTCATGATCGATCCCCTTATTCGATGAATTGTTTGATTTTCTTATTGATCTCAAAGATGACTGGATTTAGGCATCAACAAGGCAAATTTTGGTTCTTTTTAAGTAAGGTTAATTCGGGGACGCTAAAATTTGCCAATATTGGAATGCGTGAGATGAAATGAGTAAATGGTATGGCTGGGACTGATAGAAAACGTGAAAATTTGACTGGTGGGCCTGTTATTGTTTTGGTTGAACCTCAGTTGCCGGAAAATATTGGTATGGTTGCTCGGGCTATGGCTAATTTCGGTCTTTCAGAACTAAGGCTTGTGAACCCTCGTGAAGAATTTCCCAGTGAAAAAGCAATAGCAACCGCAAGCAAAGCAGATCATATCATTAACGCTACCAAAGTGTATGATACTTTGCGCGACGCTATTGCCGATATGAATTATGTTTTTGCTACAACAGCGCGTGAACGAGATGGTTTTAAGCCGGTAAAAAGTGCAGTGGAAGCAGCTGGAGTTTTAAGAAAAAAGGACGATTCCGGATTAAAGACAGCTATTTTATTTGGCCGTGAGCGTTGGGGGTTGAATAATGACGAGATCAGTCTTGCTGATGAAATTGTAACTTTTCCTGTCAATCCAGCATTTTCATCACTCAACATTGCGCAAGCTGTTTTATTAATGTCTTATGAGTGGATGAAGTCTGGTCTAGCTCAAGAGACGGACACCGCTTTTAGAAATGAACCTGCAGAGCCTGCAGATAAAGCATCGTTACACGGTTTGTTTAAACAATTGGAAGAGGCGTTGGATGTACGCGGATATTTCCGACCGAAGGAACGGAAATCAATAATGGCTGAAAATCTACGCTCGGTACTGACACGTGCGGCATTTAGCGAACCCGAAATACGGTTATTGCGGGGCGTTGTTTCATCGCTCGATCATTTTTCGCCAAAACTACCGCGCGGGGCAGGCGCACCGGATACGCGAAAAAGAATAAAAGATAGTGATAATGAAAATGAGTGAACGTCCCATATTGTTCTTTGATAGCGGCATTGGTGGTTTAACGGTACTGCGTGAAGCGCGCATTTTTATTCCTGATCGTCATTTCATTTATCTCGCGGACGATGCCGCTTTCCCTTATGGCGCGTGGGAGGAACGCGACTTAAAAAAACACATTATAGAACTTTTTGATACCTATCTGAAACAATATGATCCTGCATTGTGTGTTGTTGCGTGCAACACCGCGTCTACCTTGGTTCTGGATGATTTGCGCCGTGTATTTTCGTCAATACCGTTTGTCGGTACAGTGCCAGCGATTAAACCCGCGGCCGAACAAACGCGTTCGGGTTTAATATCGGTGCTCGCGACACCCGGAACAGTAAAGCGCGCATATACACATGAACTCATCAATTCATTTGCTAGTAAATGTCATGTCGAGTTGGTGGGTAGTGCAAAACTTGCAGCATTTGCTGAGGATTATTTACGCCGTAACCCTGTTGATCTTGACCGTGTAAAAGAGGAAATTACACCATGCTTTGTCGAGCGTGACGGAAAAAGAACAGATATTGTTGTGCTTGCGTGTACCCATTATCCTTTTCTTGTAAATTTGTTTCGCAAATGTGCGCCTTGGCCAGTGGATTGGATTGATCCTGCCGAAGCAATTGCAAAACGTGCCTTATCACTATTGCCTGATGCCGATGAGGTTCATCAATTGGATCAACAACTCGATGTGGCGCATTTCACATCTTGTCGTAGCGATTACGCAACACGCAGATTACTGCATGGTTTTGGCCTTAAATGTGACTGGGTTGCTTGACTTCTATTTGTAACATAATTAAAAGCCTACCAACTGTTACTCGTTTTCGAGATACAGATAAACTAACGTGTCCCGTGAATATCTGCGCAATGCGTGCGCGAGTTATTCTGTCAGTCCCTGAATATGAGGGCAGAGGAGGGCGCGTTTCCCAGAAATTTCTTTTTTGGAAATTTCGTTTTAATTGAAAAGGAAATGCGATGAGCAAGCGCGAAAGTACGAAATATAAAATTGACCGCCGTATGGGTGAAAACATCTGGGGGCGTCCAAAATCTCCAGTTAACCGCCGTGAATATGGTCCAGGTCAACACGGACAGCGTCGTAAAGGTAAACTTTCTGACTTTGGTACACAGTTGCGTGCTAAACAGAAGTTGAAAGGCTTTTATGGCGATATTTCTGAAAAGCAATTCCATAAAATTTATGAAGAAGCAGCTCGCCGCCGTGGTGATACAGGCGAAAACCTGATCGGCTTGTTGGAATCACGTCTTGATGCGATTGTTTATCGTTCAAAATTTGTGCCAACAGTTTTTGCTGCTCGTCAGTTTATCAACCATGGTCATGTCAATGTTAACGGACGCCGTACAAATATCCAGTCATATCGTTGCAAACCAGGTGATGTGATTGAAGTGCGTGAAAAGTCAAAGCAATTGACAATGGTTCTTGAAGCTACCCAATTGGCAGAGCGTGATGTACCTGACTATATCGATGTCGATCATAACAAGATGAAGGCTACTTACACACGTATCCCTGCATTCTCAGATGTTCCTTATGCAGTGCAAATGGAACCAAATCTGGTTGTCGAATTTTATTCACGTTAATCGTGCATTTTATTCAAATTTTTGGACAGGGAGCCTTTTGGCTCCCTGTTTTCGTTTAGGGCTATAATTTGATCTTTAATGAGGGCTGTAAGATGGATGAAATCAACGATAGTGACAACGCCGCCGATGGCTGCCATCCAATGTTTCTCAATGCTCCCAAAACAGTTGAATTTAATAAATTAAGAAAACGACTGTTACGCCATATGCGTCAAGCAATTGATGATTTTTCAATGGTAAAGCCAAATGAAAGATGGCTTGTTGCGCTTTCTGGCGGAAAAGATTCCTATGGCTTGTTAGCTCTATTATTAGACCTGAAGTGGCGTGGCCTTTTGCCGGTAGACTTGTTGGCATGTAATTTAGATCAAGGACAACCGGGATTTCCCAAAAATATATTGCCTGATTTTCTTAATAGCTATGACATACCTTTTCGTATTGAATATCAGGATACCTATTCAATCGTTACCGATAAATTGGATAATAATCAGACATATTGTTCTTTATGTTCCCGATTACGTCGTGGCAATCTTTATCGTATTGCGCGCGAAGAGGGGTGCTCTGCACTTGTTTTAGGTCATCATCGTGATGATGTGTTGGAAACATTTTTTATGAACTTGTTTCATGGCGGGCGCCTTGCCGGTATGCCCGGAAAATTGAAAAATGACGAAGGCGATCTTATGGTGTTGCGTCCGCTTATTTATGCAGCGGAAGAAGATCTAGCCAAATTTGCTGAACATATGTGTTTTCCAATTATTCCCTGCAATTTATGCGGCAGCCAAGATGGTTTGCAGCGTAATGCTATGAAGGCAATGTTAAGCGACATTGAAACAAGAATGCCGGGACGAAAAGATACAATGATAAGGGCGCTAACGAATGTGCGCCCTAGTCATTTATTGGATAACAAACTGTTTGATTTTAACGCGCTTTAAGATGCAAGTTTAAAGCGCGCGCACACTAGTTTGATTGTATGGCGTTGATTACCTTATTTGTTTTTGGGTACCACAGTATTAAAATTTGACTGCTTTACATCGGTAAATAAACGACCTTTTTCTGCGATAAGAACAAAGATAATTGCACCAATACTCAGGAAGAAATATCCGCCTGCAATGAGTGTTGTGTGCCCATTATATTGTTGAGCAATCATAATGCCTATGCCAGCGCTGATTGTTGTTTGTAAGAAACCGAATACCGATGACGCTGTTCCTGCGACTTTTCCAAGCGGTTCCATTGCTAAAGCGTTGAAATTTGCGCCCAAGCCGCCAAAAGAAAACATCAGCGTGATAAACAGAATCATGAAAAAGGTGAAAGGGGCTGCACCACCCGCCATTGCACACCAAACAAACCAAACGAAGGACGTGGCACAGAATATCAGTAGCAAGCTATGGGATATTGTCCGCATACCGAACCGGCCAACAAATAGCGAATTTAGAAAGGCTGAAAGTGCTTGAAATGCAGCAACCAGCGCAAATGCAGCAGGAAACCAGACACCTAAATGATAAATTCCGTCATAGATTTGTTGTGCAGTATTAAGCGTGCAAAACAGACAACTAAGAATAAGTGAAAATGCCAGTGTGTAGCACAAGGCGACACGGTTCGAGATAACGATCCATAAACCCGTACCCACTGAAGAAAATGTCAGGGGTCTTTGCTCATACAAGGTTTCAGGAAGTCTGAAATAAACCCAAATCGCAATAATCAGGCCGGCAATACTCATAAAAATGAAAATTAGTTGCCAATGGCCAAATATCATTATGGTTTGCCCAATTGCAGGTGCGATAACAGGAATAACCATAAATACCATCATGGCAATCGACATGACTTCAGCCATTTTACGTCCACCATAAATATCACGAACGATAGATACGGTGAGAACGCGTGTGGCGGCCGCTCCAACGCCTTGAATCGAACGTAATACCAGAAGGGCTGCAAAACTTGTTGAAAATGCACATGCTGCAGAGGTGATTATATAAAATATCAAACCAGCGATAATCGGTTTTCTACGTCCAAAACGATCACTGATTGGACCAAAAAATAATTGGGAAACACCAAAACCGACAAGATAACAAAAAATGATATAATGCTGATCGTTGGCGCCTGTCATTTGTAAACTGTGCGACATGTCGCTCATGGCCGGAAGCATAATATCAATAGCAATGGCATTTGTTGCCATTAAGGCAGCTATCATCGTTATGAACTCTTTGTAGCCAAGGCGTTTTTTTACAGACTCGATATGAGAAAGCTCGTCGGTTGTATGGGGCATGAAATCCTCATAATAAAAGTGCCGATACGACGACCGGCACCATTATTGTAGTTAATAATGGATTAGTTTTTCTATGCAGTTTTTACTGCTATTCCATTTTCTTCGAGAAGAGATTGAAGTTCGCCATTCTGGAACATTTCTCTGACGATATCACACCCTCCAATAAACTCCCCTTTTACATAGAGTTGCGGGATTGTTGGCCAATTTGAATAGTCTTTAATGGCTTGGCGTAATTCATCAGAGGTTAAAACATTGACGCCTTTATAGTCGAGACCCAAATAGTCTAAAATTTGTACGACTTGACCTGAAAATCCACATTGTGGAAATCCCGGAGTGCCTTTCATAAAGAGTACAATGTCATTTGACTTAACTTCATTATCAATAAAATCGCGCGCAGCGGTCATCTTATATCCTTCCGTATTACAGCATTACTGCTGACAAAAAGTTCTTCCTTTATATAAAGGAAGACTTGAGTGAAACCAAGCGCTACAAACAACAAAGAATCAATCTGGTACGCTTGTTTGCAATGCGAGTGCGTGTAACACACCGCCCATATTTCCTTTTAACGCTTGATAGACCATTTGATGTTGCTGTACGCGATTTTTTCCGCGAAAGCTTTCTGCTACAACTTCTGCCGCGTAATGTTCTCCATCGCCAGCTAGATCGCGAATTGTCACTTTGGCATCGGGAATACCTTCGCGAATGAGTGTTTCAATCGCATGTGCGTCCATTGCCATCGTGTAGTCTCCTGTCTTTTGTGGCCATCACTTCCCTATAAAAAGCAATAGCACTGAATTTACGTTATTTATTGTCCATAAAATTAGGGAACCAATTTTCATAGGCATCATGCAATGAGTCAACAGACAACTTGAACTGGTTTTCCACTTCCAAATGGTCGCCTTCAACTTTACCTACAATCTGCAAATCAACTGATGATTGTTTGCCGGCTGCTATAACTTTTGGCAGTTCAGGCGCGTTAACAGCAATAAGATAACGCGCTTGGTCTTCTCCAAATAGTTCGGCATGAGGCGGCGTTTGTCCTGTAAGTTGTGCCTTGATGCCCTTTTTCGACTTTATAACCATTTCGGCTAAAGCGAGCGCTAAACCACCGTCGGAAAGATCGTGACAAGTTGTAATCATTCCCGTTTCAATCAAATGGCGGACAAATTCACCATTCTTTTTTTCCATTGAAAGATCAACGTGCGGAGCATCACCGTCAGTTCTATTTAGAATATCACGTAAATAGATTGATTGTCCCAAATGCGAGCCACAACCGCCAACCAATATGATTGTGTCACCAGACTGCATGGCATCAATTCTTGCCATTTTTTTCCAGTCTTTCAACAGGCCAACACCTGCCATTGTTGGAGTGGGAAGAATACCTTCGCCATTGGTTTCGTTGTAGAGTGAAACATTGCCGGAGACGATTGGAAAATCAAGCGCGTTACAAGCTTCGCCAATACCTTTGATGGCAAAAACAAGTTGACCCATAATTTCAGGTTTTTCAGGATTACCGAAGTTAAGGTTATCGCTACAAGCAAGCGGTAAAGCACCTGTGGCCGTAATATTACGCCAACATTCAGCAACAGCCTGTTTGCCGCCTTCAAACGGGTCAGCCTTACAATAACGTGGTGTCACGTCAGATGAAAATGCCAAAGCTTTCTGTTTATGACCATCAACGCGGATAACGCCAGCATCACCCCCTGGGCAAACAAGACTATTTCCCTGAATTAGTGTGTCATATTGCTCATAGACCCAACGCCGCGAACTTTGATCGGCAGAGCCAACCAATTGGATAAGCGCTTGCCCCAAATCATCAACCTGTTTCACATCATTTGTTGATAATGCGGCGGCTTTAACGGGTTCTATCCAAGGGCGGTCATATTCAGGCGCTTCATCACCGAGTTCTTTTATTGGTAAATTGGCAACTTCTTCGCCATGTTGATAGACACGAAACCGTAAATCGTCCGTTGTTTTGCCAACGATTGCAAAATCCAATCCCCATTTATGGAATATCGCCTCAGCAGTGTCTTTTAATTCAGGTTTCAGGATCATTAACATCCGTTCCTGACTTTCAGACAACATCATTTCATAGGCAGACATATTTTCTTCGCGGACTGGGACACAATCAAGATCAAGTTCAATACCGAGATTGCCTTTCGCACCCATTTCTACAGCAGAACAGGTTAAACCAGCTGCCCCCATATCCTGAATGGCATTAACGGCACCTGATGCCATCAGCTCCAAACAAGCCTCGAGAAGACATTTTTCTGTAAAAGGGTCACCAACCTGTACGGTAGGGCGCTTTTCCTCAATGGTGTCGTCAAACTCGGCAGACGCCATTGTTGCTCCGCCAACCCCATCTCTACCAGTTTTTGCACCGAGATAGACAACCGGCAAACCAACACCTTCTGCCTTGGAATAAAATAGCGAATTTGTTTTGGCAATTCCTGCGGCAAATGCATTTACTAATATATTTCCGTTGTAGGATTTATCAAAATTGACTTCACCGCCAACAGTTGGCACACCAAATGCATTCCCATAGCCACCAACGCCTGAAACAACGCCAGCCACCAGATGCCTAGTTCTTGGGTGGTTAGGTTCACCAAATCTTAAAGCATTCATTGCAGCAACAGGACGCGCGCCCATTGTAAAAACATCGCGCAAAATACCGCCGACACCCGTCGCTGCGCCTTGATATGGCTCGATATAGGAGGGGTGGTTGTGACTTTCCATTTTGAAAACGACACATTCACCATCACCGATATCAACAACACCAGCATTTTCACCGGGGCCTTGTATGACACAGTCACCTTCCGTTGGCAGCGTTCGCAACCATTTTTTAGAAGACTTGTATGAGCAATGCTCATTCCACATGGCAGAGAAAATACCAAGTTCTGTGAATGTCGGTTCACGACCAACAAGTTCAAGAATACGGTCATATTCTTCAGGTTTTAAACCATGTGCGGCGATAATATCTGGCGTTATTGAAATGTCGTTATTCCCGCTCATTGGTTTATACTCCAATTTGATATGATAATTAGCACTGGTTATCGCCTTTAACCCAACGATTCAAATTTTCTGCAATCGTATTACCGAGAGATGTGGCCATCAAAGGTCCATAGGCCGAAACTTTTGCTGGTGATCCTTGTGCTTCGACCACAAGCAATGGTTTGCCTGTCGGATCATTGTGAGGCAATACTAAAATTCGTGGACGACCCGAGTAGGATTGAAGTTCGGGTGCAAGGCCGTAACTTCTAAAGCTTGCGTTTCCAGATTTAAACCAACAACGATTTGCAGTCAGAGCAATATGTTCCATGGTTTTTAGTGCAGGTTGACTGCTTGCAAGCTCAATATTGGATGGAACAGTATCTTTGACACATCCAGAAAATGTCGCAGATGCAAATAGCAGCGCAACGACTGATTTTATTAGTAACTTCATGCTGCAATTCCTAATGCGCCAGAAAAAAGAGCTCTACCATCTGTCCCACCATGAGCTGGTTCAATAAGATTTTCAGGATGAGGCATCATTCCAAGAACATTGCCTTTTTCGTTCACGATACCGGCAATATCATTTATTGAACCATTGGGATTGGTACTTTCAGCATAGCGAAAGACGACTTGTCCATTCCCTTCTAATTTTGCAAGGGTATTTTCGTCTGCATAATAGTTACCGTCATGATGCGCGACAGGGCAACGTATGATTTGGTTTTGTTGGTAGTTATGCGTAAAAGCGGTTTTTGCATTTGCAACTTGCAACTTTACCTCGCGGCAAACAAATTTCAGCGACGTATTGCGCATAAGAACGCCGGGCAACAAACCAGCTTCAACCAAGATCTGAAAACCATTACAAACGCCCATGACCATTACGCCTGCAGCGGCTTTTTCTGCTATTGCGCGCATAACAGGCATACGCGCAGCGATGGCGCCACATCTGAGATAATCCCCATAGGAAAAACCACCGGGAATAACGATAAGATCAACATTGGGTATCGTTGTTTCTGTTTGCCAAATTGTGAGCGGTGCTGTGCCGGTTATTTGGTGCAAAGCACTAATCATATCGCGATCCCGATTTAATCCGGGTAATTGAATAACTGCTGCTTTCATGATTCAATCCAATTAGACAGGCAGATCAAACAAGATCTATGTGGTAGTTTTCGATAACAGTATTGGCGAGCAACTTTTCACACATAGCTGTTAGTTGTTTTTTTGCCTCGTCTTCCGACATGTTATCAAGAACGATATCAAAAACCTTGCCCTGTCTTACAGATTGAACACCTGCAAAATCCAAACTATCCAAGGCGCCGACAATGGCTTTTCCTTGTGGATCGAGAACCCCGTTTTTCAAAGTGACAGTAACACGCGCTTTCATTCTATTTTTCCTGCTTTGTTTGCCTGTACGGCAGAAAAGGTAAAGGCGGCATTCAAGCCGCCTATCGATTACTTTACCAATGTTGGCCCTAATGGACGCTGCGGCTCATTTTCGTTCATGATACCAAGGCGTTTTGCCACTTCTTGATAGGCTTCAATCAATCCACCCATATCACGGCGGAACCTATCTTTATCCATTTTTTCTTTCGTATTGATATCCCACAGACGAGATGAATCTGGCGAAATTTCATCGGCCAAGACGATACGCATAATATCACCTTCCCAAAGGCGGCCAAATTCCATCTTGAAATCAACCAATTCAATTCCAACACCAATAAACAATCCTGTCAGGAAGTCATTGATACGAATTGCAAGTTGCATAATATCTTCAAGCTCTTGGGGGCTCGCCCAACCAAAGGCTGTGATATGTTCTTCCGACACCATAGGGTCATCAAGTTCATCTTTTTTATAGTAATATTCTATGATGGATTGTGGAAGTTGGGTTCCTTCCTCAATACCTAGACGCTTGGACAAAGACCCTGCAGCGATATTACGCACCACAACCTCAAGAGGTATAATTTCAACAGCTTTAATCAGCTGTTCGCGCATATTGATACGCTTAATAAAGTGGGTTGGAATGCCGATTTTTGCCAGTTGGGTAAAGATATATTCTGAAATACGGTTATTGAGAACACCTTTGCCATCAATAATCTCATGCTTTTTCGCGTTGAATGCGGTAGCATCGTCTTTAAAAAATTGAATATAAGTCCCTGGCTCCGGCCCCTCATAAAGAGTTTTAGCTTTGCCTTCATAAATGCGGTGGCGACGATTCATAGTGTTTGCCTACTATTCTTACAGGGTGAAATTTATATTATGCAATCACTACCTTAATTAAAGTAATTTCTCAATCACTGCTTCCTTAAACAGCGACAATTTTTCTGATTTGGAACAATTTATTTTTATTGTAGTGGTGGGAAATAGAAAAACGACGAATTCTGCAGTCACGATTATCTATAAAAATAGTGACAATATGGAGAGGGATTAAATGGACGGGATGAAAGAGCGCGAAGACGCTTTTGAAAAGAAATATGCGTTAGATGAAGAGTTACGTTTCAAGGCAGATGCCCAGCGTAACCGTATGATTGGGCTTTGGGCTGCTGACCATTTGGGTAAAAGCGGTAGCGAAGCGGAGGAATACGCAAAAGAAATCGTAAAATTGGCGTTTCTGCATGGCCGTGAAGATGATGTTGTTGAAAAAATTCTTCATGATTTTAATAACGCAAATAAATCTATTGATGAAAAGGAATTGCGTCAAACAATGGCAAAGCTTCTAAAGGAATCATTTGTGCATTTGGAAGCGATCAATAAGTAATCAGAGAATTGTAGAAAAATAATTAGAGATACTTTAAAGCCCAAAACTATACATTTTGGGCTTTTTATCAAAGGTTGGCTAGAAAATGGGAAAATACCATTAAGCCTTCCGGCCAAGGTCCATGACCGGACGCAACATTGATATGGCCAGATTCGCCTGCATCTATAAACAATGATCCCCAGTCATGGGCAATCTTCTCTGCCACTTCAAACTCGCAATATTCATCATTATGGCTTGCCACGACAATGGAAGGAAATGGCAACCTTTGATGAGGGTAGGGACCAAATGTCATAAGATGTTTTGGTCTTATTGCAGGGTTTGCAACGTCTGGTGGTGCAACAAGAAATGCACCACGTATTTTTTTTCCAATTACGGGAACTGCATGAATAAACGTTGGTACTCCTAGTGAATGCGCGATTACGACCACAGGTTTATCCGCGGCATGCACTTCTTTTTCTACTTCTCGAACCCAGTCTTCACGCACAGGTTTTGACCACTCTGCTTGTTCAACACGGTGAGCTGTAGACAATTTTTGTTCCCAACGTGTTTGCCAATGGTCAGGTCCTGAACCAGTATATCCTGGTATAATGAGAATATCGACCTCGTTAGCTTTCATAGCAGTATCCCTTAATGAGAAAGTTTCTGCATTTGCTTTTTCAAGAAAAAGCCAAAACATTGGCTTTGTTCTTAAAAGTTATCAGTGTTTATCCAAAAACACGGTGAAAAATAGTGTCGACATGCTTGGTGTGATAACCAAGATCGAATTTTTCACGGATCTGTTCTTCACTGAGTGCCTTGCGAACGTCCTCGTCTGCCAATAGTTCTTCCAGAAAATCTTTTCCATGTTCCCATACTTTCATGGCATTTCGCTGTACCAAACGGTAAGCATCTTCACGGCTAACACCGGCTTGAGTCAGCGCAAGAAGTACACGTTGGGAATGCACCAAACCACGGAACTTGTTAAGATTTTTCATCATATTGTCTGGATAGACCAATAATTTATCAATAACTGACGTCAAACGCGATAATGCGAAATCAAGTGTAATTGTTGCATCTGGTCCAATGAAACGTTCAACAGATGAATGAGAAATATCGCGCTCATGCCAAAGTGCAACGTTTTCCATTGCAGGAATGGAGAACGACCGTACCATGCGGGCAAGTCCGGTCAAGTTTTCTGTTAACACTGGATTGCGCTTATGGGGCATAGCTGAAGAGCCTTTTTGTCCAGGAGAAAAATACTCTTCGGCTTCTAATACTTCTGTTCTTTGAAGGTGACGTATTTCAATTGCCAAACGCTCTATTGAAGAAGCAATTACACCTAAAGTGGCAAAAAACATCGCGTGGCGATCACGTGGTATAACTTGAGTGGAAACTGGTTCCGAACGCATACCCAGAGCATGAGCAACATGCTCTTCTACTCTTGGGTCAATATTGGCAAATGTTCCTACCGCACCTGATATTGCACAGGTTGATATTTCATCTTTTGCGGCAACCAAACGTTCACGACAACGGGAAAACTCGGCGTAAGCATAGGCTAATTTAACACCAAAAGTTGTTGGTTCCGCATGAATTCCGTGGCTACGGCCAATGGTTACCGTATCTTTGTACTCGAAAGCACGTTTTTTTAATGCTTCCAGCAGTTGGTCGATATCTTTGAGCAAGATATCACTTGCACGCATAAGAAGAACATTGAATGTCGTATCAAGTATATCCGAAGACGTCATACCTTGATGCACAAAACGCGCTTCTGGACCAATGAATTCAGCCAAATGTGTTAGAAAAGCGATGACATCGTGTTTTGTTACTGCTTCAATTTCATCAATACGTGAAACATCGAATTTTGCTTTGCCGCCTTTTTCCCAGATGGTTTTTGCAGCTTCTTTCGGGATAACACCAAGCTCTGCTAATGCGTCACAGGCATGGGCTTCAATTTCAAACCAGATACGATATTTCGTTTCAGGAGACCATAAAGAAACCATTTCTGGCCGTGAATAACGTGGTATCATGAGTGTTCTCCTTATTTTATTTTGTTGCCGCTTTTCGTAAATCTTCTATGCGGCTTTTATATAACTCTTTTGTGCCATTTTTAAAAATTGCAGAACCGGCTACAAATGCATTGGCACCAGCAGATGACGCCTGATGAATTGTGTCTACCGTAATTCCACCATCTACTTCCAGATCAATTGGTCTATTTCCAATCAACTTTTTAATACGTTCAATTTTATTGACGACTGCCGGAATAAATTTTTGACCACCAAACCCAGGATTGACACTCATGACAAGAATAAGATCAAGCTCATCAAGCAGATATTCCAAGACACTTTCCGGTGTTCCGGGATTAATTGACAGCCCTGCTTTTTTACCCAAAGCTTTGATTGCCTGTAATGTACGATGAACATGCGTTGTTGCTTCAGCATGGACAGTAATAATATCTGATCCGGCTTTGGCAAAGGCTTCCAGATAATTGTCTACTGGTGAAATCATCAGGTGCACATCAAAAATGGCATCCGTTATTGGTCTGATAGCTTTTACAACGTCTGGTCCAAAAGTAATATTAGGAACAAAGTGGCCGTCCATGACATCTATATGAACCCAGTCGGCACCGGATTCCATGACATCTTTAATCTCGCTACCAAGTTTAGAGAAATCGGATGCAAGGATGGATGGGGCAATTATTTGTTGGCGAGGCATATTAATCTCCTACATCATGGTTTCCTACCATGCTAATCAACGGCTGGGAACCAGTTTTCTTCCTGATCCACATATGAAGTATAAGACTGCTTATACCCATAAAAGATAACTATGGCTGGTATTTTTACAAAAAAACACATATGAATTGGTCGGGATAGTAATTATTGGGGTCTAATTCCTTTATAACATAAAATAATTGTAATAATTTGAAACCATGACAGAACACTCAACTCATAATGTTTCTTGCGGTCTGCCGATTGTGACTGTTCCAGCGGTTGAATATCGCGACGCCATGCGTCACTTTGCTGGTGCTGTTCATATTGTTACCACAGATGGAGCAAAGGGAAAACGTGGTGTCACCATATCTGCGTGTTGTTCCTTATCGGATGAACCGCCAACAGTGTTGGTGTGTCTCATGCGTTCACATGAACAAAATAGATTTTTTGTAGAAAATGAGCAGTTTTGCGTGAATACTTTGGCTGGTCACCATAGTGACTTGTCTGATGTGTTTGCAGGACGCGGTCAATTGGATATGCCACAACGCTTCGCTAGAGCTCAATGGCGCACATTAAAGACCGGCTGTCCGGTATTAAATGATGCCTTGGTTTCCCTTGATTGCAAATTGGTAAGTTGGCACATACATGCCACCCATTATATTCTGATTGGTGAGGTTGTTGGCATCAAGCGTAACAAATCAATTGATGGTTTGATGTATCTCAACCGCAACTATCACACATTACCGCTTCTATAATATTGACTATCGGCTCTTAATCTATTTTTTTGCGAAATCGCGTGTCACGTCACCAGTGCGCTTCAATTTCATACCAACAACTGGGATAAGATCATTCTCGACCTTGACCGATACGGTGATATTCATCGAATTCTTATCTTCCAACCTTGCCATCATCGCGCCATTAAGCTGTTTTCTGTTAAGGCCAAATACCATACGGTCTTTACTGACTTTTCCTGAAATAACGTCTAATCCGTCACCTTTTGATCCATCATTGAATGCACCAGAAAAACCTGATGGACCCCGCGTAACGGTTGCTTTCATAGGTTGGTTGAACACACCAACATGGCAATTGCCATCTAGCGTCATACCCACTTGAGTTGCCTCTGATGTGCCAGAAAAATCACAGGTAAATTTTGTGCCTTTATATTTTCCAGCGACAACTTCACCTGGGCCAGACCATTTTCCTTCGATTGAACGGAAAAAATCAACATCACTATCAGCAGCATAACCAGTTAAGGGTGCTAAAGATGTCGCAAAAGTCATTCCGATGAACGCTGATAGAATTTTTTTCATAATGGCACTGCTCAGCCTTTACACAAAACACAAGTAAACCGATCAATTGACACGATTTTTATTTGAGCCATTATGGATAAAAATGGTTAATTCTTTATTTTTTCATTCTTGTGAAAATGTTGTTTTTTTATAGTTTCCATCAGTTTTACTGGTTTTAAAGGCCATAAGATCACTGGTAAAGTCACTAAGTCCCGGTCTTTTTTCACCATCAAACGGAAATGGACGCAACGCATCCATTGTTGCAATACCGATACGAGTCGTCATCAGACCATTTACGACACCTTCACCGAAGCGGGCAGAAAGACGGGTAGCCAAGCCTTGGCCAATTATTTGTTCAACAAGACCATCGCCGAAAGCCATTGTTCCTGTTACAGCAAGATGGGCAAAAACCCGTCTTAATAATGAAAACAAACCGAAGCGTCCCGGTCGTGCACCATATATCGTCGCCAAATTTCGTATAAGACGTACAGACTCATAGAGAACATAACCTAGATCGATAATGGCTCGTGGGCTCACAGCCGTTATAACCGAAACGCGTTTTGCTGCATTTAACACAATTTTCCGCGCTTCGATGTCGATCGGCTTCAATATTTCATGTTCAGCCAGATGAATAAGTTCTTTACCATCAATAATGTCTTGTTTGTGTTGCTGCATAAAACGCCGACCGTGCGCGGTGTATGATGTGTTTTCAGTATAGTGGAGAAGCTCTTCAACAGCATGACGTGCTAAGTTCATGTCATCGTGTTCAACAGCATAGGCAGCATCTTGTCTGATTTGATCGACAGAGCGCAAACGCATGATTGCGCGAATTTCACTAATGATAACGGAAATAAACGCCACGACACCGATGATCGCAACACATAACGCAAACCAACCAAGAATTTGATATTCAGCAAAAAGCGAGCGTATGAGGCTGTCCACCCAAGAAATGCCGGTAAGAAGCAGTAAAATTACAAAGACGATAAACAATACTTTACCGCTGCTAAATATTGGTTTTTTCGGCGATAAAGTCATGTCGCTTACCGCTTCAAGTTTTTTTATATCATCAATCAAAAACGCATCAGTCTGATCTTCTTTCACATCTGATAGATTGGTGGTTGCGTGCGGCTTGCGGCTGGTCATATCAAATAATCCCCAAACAGAAATTCCATGGCTCGATCTAGGCGAATGTGAGGAAAAGTTTGTTGAGAGGTTAATTTGGGTGGACGAAAGCGAACGAAGTGTAATTGATTATGCCAGTTTTTATCCAATAATTCGCTCAATGATTCCGGTAAATCACCGGGAAATACGGCTGTTTCTGTTTTCCCATCGAAACGCAAACCGTTTATAACTTCACCAGCCAAAGGCGTTCCAATAACAACAGGTAGCATCGTGCCTTTTTGATCAATTGTGCCTTCGCGGGTTGAGCGTATAGAAGCTATTGCCAATGTATCGTTTGAAATATCTTGAGATCCTGAAATTTTCAGTGCTTTCTGAACGATCTCTGACGTTATGTCTTCCAACCTATCGTGACTGGTGTGGTGTAAATGGTCTGATTTGGTGGCAGCGATGAGTATTCGGTTGATCTTGTGCTTCCATAATTTTTTTAACCAATGATTTTTGCCTATCCGGAAGCATGATAGAATTTCCGCAAGAGCATTTTGCATTTCTGCTATCGAGTCTCTTCCACTGTTTATTGCCTGTAGTGCATCAACCAGAATGATTTGGCGATCCAAACGTGCAATATGTTCGCGGAAAAACGGCATAATGACGTGCCTTTTATATAATTCGTATCTTTGCTCCATAACCTTGGCTATGGAATTTTCTGGAAATACTAATGTTCCTAAATCTGGTAGTGGGGAAAACGAAAGTACTGGCGCACCGTCAAAACTACCCGGTATCAAGAAACGACCAGGAGGCAAGGCAGAGATTGTTTCGCCGTCATTTTTCGCCGATTGTAGATAGTTTTTAAAACTATTGGATAACGAGTCTATATCGCGCTCGTTTGCATCCGATAACAGATTAATGCTTTGAATTTCTGCCAACCATTTTGCTGCATATTTGGCATGATTACCTGATTTCGCACGTTCAATCGACTCATCACTAAATTGCCGATAGCTTTTGGCCAATAAAGGTAGGTCTAGCAGCCATTCCCCGGGATAATCAATCAAATCTATATTCAATTTCCCACGTGGTAATATTGGAAATGCGGAAGAATGAGGGGCGAAATAAAGCTCTATGCGAAGTTGTGACAGCGAACGGGTAGATTCCGGCCAGATTTGCTTTTGTAACAGCGCATCAAGGTGCTTTTCATATTCGAAACGGGCTATATTGCTGTCAGGTTGTTCACCTAGTTTTACTTTTAGCAGGCGTCCTTCGCGAGCCACATTAAAGATGGGCAGGTGATCGCCTTGTATAAAATTATGAACGAGCGAGGTTATGAAAACCGTTTTGCCAGCGCGTGATAAGCCAGTCACACCAAGCTTAACTGTTGGGTTCAGTACATTTGCTGTTCTGTCAGAAATAGCATCAAGTGCGATAAGTGCTTCATCTTTTAAGGAGGTAAATGACGGCAATGACATATTTTCAAGTTCTCTGTGACAACAAACTGAACACTATATCAACCAATATGGGCAAAAATAATTTATCCGACAAGTTTATCCAGTATGTTTGATAAGAAATCAAGGACGTTCAAACGCAGTAATTGTGCCGCCTTTGATATAATTATTTGTCGGATTTGGTGGGAAACTAATTTCTACGAGATTAGCAGGTGCCATAAAGCCACGATAATCTATTGTCGTATCGTCTGGTCGCCGTAATAGTGTCGCAAGCTCGCTAATAACAGGATTATGTCCGATGAGTAGCAACGGAAAATTTGATGCTTTGGTAATGACCTCTAAGTAATCCGTTAAGTCACCGTTATATAATGACTCATAATAATGAACGTCCAGGATATGATCGATATTCAATGCTTCTAATGTTTGTCTCGTCCGCACAGCTGTAGAACAGACGACCGAAATCGGCGATGTAACGTGCCGGTAAATTCTCTGTCCAATAGACAAAGCTTGCTGTTGACCTGAATGACTGAGTGATCTGTTGAAGTCATTACTAGAAAAAGTTGCATTCGATGCTTCTGCATGACGCAGTAAGATTATTTTTTTATTTTCTAAATCAGTCACTTTGAAAGCCTGTTCGGTCAATTTTTAGCCAAATACAACATATTTTTGTCGTTCCCGTGCATATACGGTAAGTTACAATGTCATTCTATCTTTTTCTTTTAATATCAATGTCTTGAAAAAATGCTATCAAAAAAAATTCGCTTGTATTGAAGTTAAACACACAATATATAGACCCGCACCTACGACATGTGGAGGTGTTGGTCGATGAATAAAACGGTTGTCGCTGAGTATCGCCCTACCGAAGATGAACCTTTCATGAGTGAAAGGCAAAGGGCTTATTTCAGAGCCAAGCTGATTGCGTGGAAAAATGATATTTTGCGCGAGGCAAAAGAAACCCTCGAAAACTTACAACGAGAAAATGTCAATCAACCCGATTTAGCTGATAGGGCGTCTTCGGAAACAGATCGTTCTATTGAGCTTCGTGCTCGTGATCGTCAGCGCAAACTGATTGCCAAGATAGATGCAGCATTGGAACGTTTGAATGACGGCACATATGGATATTGTGAAGAGACTGGCGAGCCGATTAGCATAAAACGTCTTGATGCCCGTCCTATCGCGACATTATCGCTTGAAGCGCAAGAACGTCACGAAAAGCGCGAAAAAGTTTATAAAGACGAATAATTCAAAGTTTAACAAAAAATAATTCAGAGTTTAAAGAGCCTAACATATCATAATGTTAGGCTTTATCATTTCAGTCATGCGTTTCCTATTTATCGGTACGGACTGCCTGTTTTAGTTCATCTTCAAACATACGGTCGAATTCGTCGTCGATACTCGGTGCTGAGTTAGATGTCGTTGCGGAAGCGGATTTCAAAGACGGTTCTCTGCGTCCTTCAATTTCATCAATAATAATATCATCTTGTAAACTTGGCATAGGCTCTTGACGTATCTGTGGATCATGACGTTTTTGAGAAACGGGTCGTGTTGGGTTTGCACGACTCGAAAATGGACGCTCAACAATCGGTGATAGCTGTGGTTCTGCTGTTAAATGTGATGAATCGATATTCAGATCAGAAGTTCTATCTGCATTATCCAATTGTGGCATGGCTAATGGATCCCGTGGACGGGGTGCTGCCGGTTTCGCAGATAATTGATTAAAATGCGAAGGTTCAGGCTTATGAGGTGGGATTGCCGGTTCTTTCAATTGAGGTTCTTGATAACGTGGTATAGGCGTGTCCTTAACCACTGTTTGAGGTCTAACAGCCTCTAAGTTATCCATTTCCTTTTGAACATCTGGCGATGTTATATTGGTTTCTATAACAACGTCTGTTGGCCCACCTATAAGAATGAGGTGTTCCACATTATCACGACGAACAAGAACAAGTCTGCGTGTCCGATCCACCGCTGCCGCGTCTCTTACCGAAAGTCTGGGTGTACGGGCATTGCCTCCAACAACAAAAGTTCCGCTATTCAATTTGCGCAATATAGTAACAGTTACAACTATTGCCACGATGACAACAATAAGCACAACGAGACTGGTGATTATATTGGCCGCTGATTCTCCGATTTGACCGGCTAACCAAGAATTCATTCTCTGTCTCCTTTAGATTGTTAGAGGCTTATCATGTTACTTTTCATTTTATAGATACAAAGTGGCATCATAAAGGTGAAAAGCTAGATAGGCTGGTCTGATCCACCAAAATAATAGTGATAATGCTGGAATTTTCTTTCTCAAAAAATATCGATAACGCTATGTGTACTTCTTATCGATAGCAATATGAGGCAGTATAACCAATTAAGAATCAATAACGTATAAAAGGTTTGTTTGCATTATGGTAAAGACGCCAGATAATCGTCAAATTTCGACAATGCCGCGACGATTGAAGATGTTTTTACGACTGATATTTGGCGTGATTTTGGGTTTTGCGATCGGTATCGTAATTGCCGCAGGTCTGGGCTACAACTGGTTTGATGAATTATCGAATTATGTATTGTTGTTTTTAGCAATTGTGGGCTTTTCTACCCTAGTTTTTAGAACGGTAAATTTACCTGAAATGTTTGGCAATAACTTGCGAACCAGTTCAGTGCTGGTCTTAATGGATAGCTTTGAAGATGCAATTGCCATAACTGATTTGCGTGGTAGAGTTATAAAATCAAACCAATCATTTAAAAAACTCAACAACTACAAGCCAAAACAGGCTTTTTTTGCCACAATATCCAGTATTTCTGACGCTGAAAGTGTGGTTTATCGTTTAACCGTAAAAGCTCTTTCGGGGCAGGAGGCCAGTGAAGAAGTTCGTAGCCCCAATCCGTTGTGGCCTGATGACGGCTCAAAAAAGCAAATATGGTATAATTTATCCGTCAAAAAAATCGTTATTGATGGGCAATCATTTTTGTTGTGGCGCCTTCAAAACACCAGCATCACGCACGAACAACAAGAGCCTATTTTTCAAAATCTACAGGAAGCAATAAACCATCTGGATCAAGCGCCAGCTGGTTTTATGGTTGTCAATTGTGCCGGGAATATCCAATATCTCAATGCCACACTTGCCACATGGCTGAATGTGGATCTTGCTAAAATAGGCATTCATACGCCTGCTTTTGACACTCTTTTCAGTTACGGTTCAGATAAAAGTAGCTGGCAAAATATCAAGATAAACATCAAAAATGCGGCTGATATCTATCAATTTGCTCTTTATACGGCATCTGAAGACGTAACTTACAAATCATTTGTAGCCTTTGCTGTATGTGAGGGCGAGGGTGAAGAAGGTTTATATCGAGTGGTTCTTATGCCTACATCTGCGGGCATTAACCTGCTTGGCAATAATCATTCGGTTACAAATCTATTCAATTATTATTTTAACAACGCAGCATTGGCTATCGCGCTTGTTGACCGTGACGGAAAAATATCAAAATTGAATCGGTCTTTTAAAGAGCTATTCTCATTACCTGAAGAACCAGATCAAGTACTGTCATTGACCGACATTGCGGGGGAAACGGATAGAGAACGGCTTATGCAAATTATACAAAAGGCGGTTACTACTGGACAGATGCCGCTTTCGACCGATATTGCACTTGCCAATAATTCCGCACGCCATTTCTCTCTTCAACTCATGGGGGTTCCGTATGAATTAAGGGATTCCAGTGAGAACGTCGTAGTTGTTTCTGCTGTTGAAACAACCGAACGGAAAACCTTGGAAGATAAGATGGCACAAGGGCAAAAGCTGCAGGCTGTCGGGCAGCTTGCTGGTGGCATTGCCCATGATTTCAATAATGTTTTAACGGCGATATTGATGTCGTGCGATTTGTTGCTTGCAAGCCACCGCAGTTCTGATCCAGCGCATGCTGACTTAATCAATATCAAGAATAATGCCAATCGTGCAGCATCATTGGTGCAACAACTTCTCGCATTTTCCAGAAGACAGACTTTGCGCCCTGAAGTGGTTGATTTAACGGAATTACTTTCTGATGTCCGTAATCTATTAATGCCGCTATTGGGCAGTAATATCCAACTGAAGTTCAACCACGGGCGTGACTTGTGGTCGGTGAAAGTCGATCAATCATCATTTCAGCGCGTTTTAATGAATCTTGTTATCAATGCGCGTGATGCAATGGCTCACGGTGGTGTCATCACAATAACGACAGCTAATATTAGCCGAGCTGAAAGTGAAGCTATACAACATCATGACTTTTTGCCGGGAGAATATGTTGAATTGGCAGTTCAGGATACCGGAACAGGCATTCCGAAAAGTGTGCAGGAAAAAATGTTTGAGCCGTTTTTTACAACCAAAGAAGTCGGGAAAGGCACTGGACTTGGCCTTTCCATGGTCTACGGCATTGTAAAGCAAACTGGCGGGTATATTTATTGTGACAGTGTAGAAGGCGAGGGTACGACCTTTAGAATTTATCTACCACGCTATAATGCCAGTTTGGTTATTGATAATAGTTCCAATGACAAGAAAAATGACAATAATGCTACTCAAGCGGAAAAAAATGCTGATTTGTCAGGAACTGCAACAATCTTATTGGTTGAAGATGAAGCGGCTGTCAGAATGGGTGGTGTACGGGCGCTGCAGTCAAGAGGTTATACGGTACTAGAAGCAGAAAACGGCCTTGAAGCGCTCGATGTAATTGATGAACACAATGGTGCGGTGGATTTGGTTGTTTCTGATGTGGTTATGCCAGAAATGGACGGCCCAACACTGCTTGGTGAATTGAGAAAGAAATATCCGACAATCAAATTTGTCTTTGTGTCTGGTTATGCAAAGGACGCTTTTGCCAAGAACTTGCCAGATGATGCTGTTTTTGGATTTTTATCCAAACCGTTTACGTTGAAACAATTGGCCATGAAGGTCAAAGAAATGCTCTCAGATAGCGATATTAGCCAAGAATAACCTTTTCAACGGGTTTGTCATTGTTTGTTGAGCAAATGAATTGAATTTCATGCAATCAAATGCAAATATATTTTCCAACGTGTTCTAGAAGAGGGTTAAATATGCGCAAAATATTAACTTCAACAGTTTCGGCATTGGTTTTGGCGGGTAGCTTTTGGGCATCTTCAGCGTATGCTGATATCATCGTTGGATTTATTGGTCCAGTTACTGGTCCAGTTGCAGCCTACGGCATACAGGCCAACAATGGTGCAAAAGTCGCCGTTGATGAAATCAATAAAAATGGTGGCGTAAAAGGCGAAAAGCTCGTTCTTAAAGTGTTTGACGATGCGGCTGAGCCAAAGCAAGGCGTTTCTGCCGCCAACCAATTGATTGGTGAAGGAATTCAATATGTTATTGGGCCTGTAACATCAAACTCTGCTTTGCCAGTTTCCAACATATTGGAAGAAAATGGTGTGCTGATGATAACCCCTTCATCGACGACACCAGAGCTATCCAGCCGTGGATTGTGGAATGTCCTTCGTACAATCGGACGTGATGACCAGCAGGGTGATTATGCTGCGGAATTCTTTATCCGTAATTTTAAAGATAAAAGAATTGCGGTTATTCACGATAGAGCCACTTACGGAAAAGGCCTTGCTGATGCTTTCAAATCTGCACTGAATAAGGGTGGTGTGCAGGAAGTTTATTACGGCAATATTACGCCTGGTGAAAAAGACTACAGCGTTATGGTCACGCGGTTGAAGCAAGAAAAAGTTGATTACGTGTATTTTGGCGGATATCACCCAGAGGCTGGTTTGCTGCTGAAACAAATGCGCGAGCAGGGACTTAATGCACCTCTGATCGGCGGTGATGGATTGAACACATCAGAGCTCTGGTCAATTGCTGGCAATGCAGCGGAAGGGTCAATGTTTACCAATCCAGTTGATGTTAAAACAAATCCTGATGCACAGGCAGCAATTGCAGCGTTGAAAGCCCAGTCAATTCCACCAGAAACATTTGCAATCAACGGTTATGCAGCTGTTCAGGTGCTTGCTTATGGCATTGAAAAGGCTGGTTCAGCAGAAGATCCTGAAGCGGTTGCAAAAGCTGTAAAAACAGGTGAACCGATCACGACAACTTTAGGAAAAATCACTTATGGTGATCGTGGTGATATGACGTCCAAAGTGTTTTCGATGTATAAATGGCATAACGGCGAGATCGTTTCAGCCGAATAATTTGAAAGGCGGCGTAAGCCGCCTTTTTTATATCTCTAATTGCTTGCAACCATATTCGATTGGAACACACGATTAAGCTGCTGTGCGCCATCTTTCTGCATATTTGTTTGCATTTTGTTTTCAGTTGCATTCAACAATTGTGAAACTGTATTGTTGCGAATAGCAACGGAGTTTCTTTCGTAGCCGGTACGCAGAAAGAAGTTTGCCGTTGGCACTTTGTCCCGATATGACATTGGCATTGTAATCATATCATATCCGTTGCCATCACCTGTCAAATTCAACATTTCCAGTTCAGCACCAGATAATGGACGGGTAACGCCTTTCCGGCGCAAAAATGCAACGGATGTTTTTAGCTTATGTATTTGCAAAAGTGGACCAACATCTTTATCCATCGTCATTGCGTGCATACCAAGACCAGCTTGGGTTTTTGCAAGTTCAGATTGTGCGCCCCAGTTATGTGGTACGGTTTTTGCACGTGCTGTCATTTTATCGACAACCGATGCTTTTTCCATTAAACGGCGGCTCTCTGCAGGTGGGGCATTGCGCGCCCGAGCCCTTAATTCGTTGGATATTTCACCACCATATTCCCATAGCATGCTGACTGTTGCTGTTGCTACCAATTGATTGTAGCCAATTGCTGTTGATATTGGGGTGGCGTTGGCACGTCCTTTTGCCATACCAGACTGTAGGTCGTGTGTTCCATCACCACCAGTTTCAAAAGCATAGATTGAAACCAATTGCTCCCGTGTTAAGCCAACTTGTTTTGCGGCTTCGACATAAGCACGCATGAATTCAGCCTCACTAGTAGGGCGCTCAGGCACAAAACCGTAAACACTGCGCGAAGCCGTTATGAAGTCATCAACACCCGGAATGGATTTGCGTGCGCCACCGGTTGAATTGTTTGATCTTGGTTTTTGTGGGCCATTGTACACCGGCGGTTGCGTTAACACGTAATCCGTTAATTGGATAGCTTGCCCAGATGCACGCTTTTGATTGCGCAATTTTCTTTTTTCTGCAATCTGATCCCAATATGCTGAAGCTTGTACGTTATAAGCACTATAAGCTTTACGCCATGCGTTATAGTCTGCTTCACTGTAATTATATACAGTATTACTTGGACGGATACTCGAAGTAGTTTCTGAAGATGTATTTCTGGATAACAAATTTAGTGACTTGATGGAGTCTGACATACACCCACCAACAAAAATACTGCATCCTAAAATCAATGTAGTCTTAATATTTAGCACAACAAGCAAACCTCATAATTGCTATCTATTCAATTATGCGGTTAATTGGTTTATAAGTTGTGAAGACCGATAATGACTGCCGCGAAACGCTCGGTTTTTCTTATGTTTTATTCACGTTATTGAATAGTCTGGATGAAAGCCACCCTCATATTATTAATGTTTCAACATTAGCGAATAATCGTGAAACCACCTCAAAAGACTCTGATATAAGTATTGTGCTCCGTTAAAGTGAGAGGATCTGCTGACTATCATCAACCGTGTATTGATTATCAATAAACGTCTTTAATACAGCAGGAAATAACTGATGCTCAACTTTAAGCACACGTTTTGCTAGAGTTTCGGCTGTGTCATCTCGTAAGATCGGTACAGCAGCTTGTCCAAGAATATGTCCTTCGTCCATGCCTTCTGTTACCAAATGCACAGTGCAGCCGCTAATTTTCATTCCGGCATCCAATGCGCGTTGATGGGTATGTAATCCTTTAAAAAGTGGTAGAAGGGCAGGGTGAATATTTAAAATCCGCCCTTCATAAGGAGATATTATCCGTGAGGAAATAAGCCTCATGAAGCCAGCCAAACAGATGATATCGGGTTCAAAATTGCTGATCTTGCTTAAAAGATCTATTTCAAAACTTTCTTTATCGGCAAAACTCTTCCGTTCAACAACTTCAACCGGAATATTAAAGGATTTTGCTTTTTCTATACCGCCAGCATTTTGATTGTCACTAATCACTCCCACAACTTGAGCAGGAAAATCCTTTTTAAGCGTGGCGTTAATAAGTGACACCATATTGGAGCCACCGCCCGAGATCAGTATGACAATCCGTTTTTTCATAGTGATAATTCACCCTTATAGCTTACGCCTTTTTCATCGCGTTTTATTAGCTTTCCTAATCTGAAAACGCTTTCACCTTGCTTGGTAAGGGCGGCTTCAACCGAATTTGCCATAGCAGAATCAACGACTACGATCATTCCAACGCCACAATTAAACGTTCTTAGCATTTCTTCTGGTGCAATATTTCCTTGCTTTGAAAGCCATGAGAAAACTGGTGGCACTGTTATCGCTGAAAGGTCAATTTCCGCTGTAAGATTGTTTGGCAGAACGCGTGGGATATTTTCAGGGAAACCACCACCAGTAATGTGGGCAAGTGCTTTGATGCCCTGCTGTTCTCTTAGGACAGATAAAATCGAACGCACATAAATACGTGTGGGTGTCAGCAGTGCTTCAGCGAGGGATTGTTGTTGTTGAAATGGTGCTGGAGCATGCCAATCAAGTCCACTGGAATTTACTATATGCCTTACCAGTGAAAAACCGTTAGAATGAACGCCAGATGATCTTAAACCCAATATAATGTCATTTTCTGCCAAATTTTTGGACGGCAATAATGTTCCGCGTTCGGCCGCACCTACAGCAAAACCAGCCAAGTCATAATCACCTTTAGCATACATGCCAGGCATTTCCGCTGTTTCGCCACCAATTAATGCGGCGCCTGCTTGGCGGCAACCTTCAGCAATACCGGAAACAACAGCTGCACCTAATTCGGGGCTAAGTTTACCTGTTGCAAAGTAATCGAGAAAAAATAACGGTTCAGCCCCTTGTACGATAAGGTCATTAACGCACATGGCGACCAGATCTATACCAACAGTATCGTGAATGCCGGTGTCTATGGCGATTTTAAGCTTTGTTCCCACACCATCATTGGCAGCGACAAGAACAGGATCTTTAAAGCCGGCTGCTTTTAAATCAAACAAACCACCAAAGCCGCCTATTTCGGTATCTGCACCAGGGCGGGAGGTAGAGCGGACAAGCGGCTTAATTTTTTCAACCATTAAATTGCCAGCGTCGATATCAACACCGGCATCTGCGTATGTAAGTTTCTTTTCAACGGATCCAGTGTCGCTCATTCGATTTTTTCCTCGCTCAAAATACCAGTTGGTCATTACGCAATGCCACGAACGTTGATCGCTCGCAAGTTTTATCACAGTATTGCGTAGGATATAAACGATTGTTTGCTTGACGTTATGCTAACAAGCCGCATATCTGTTGTAGTAACAAAACTGCGTGATCCCCATGAGTGATATCGATTTAAATCCCAATAAAGCAGATCAACCTGCAAAAGTCAGTAAAAAGCCATTGAAGATTTCAAAAAAATCAAGGCCGGTCTATATTCCAGCCTATGCCAATGTGCAATTTCGCGGTAGCGTGAAGAAACAAGCAATATTCTGGCTTGTTACACTGCTGTTTTTTGTCCTGTTTATGTTTGTTTTTAGCTCGGTTTTGCTGCCATTTGTGGCAGGGATAGCATTAGCCTATTTTCTTAATCCAATTGTTGAATTGTTAGAAAAAATAGGAATTTCTCGCGTATGGGGCACCGTATTAATCACGATATTCATCGTGGTGGTTCTGGTTGTTGCACTCACGATTCTTATTCCTGTAATCAGTTCACAGTTACAACAATTCATCCGTGACGGACTTCCAGTATACGTCGAAAGAATTCAAAATTTCTTCACAGATCACAGCTTTGAGTGGATTAAAGCCTATATCGGTAGCGATCCGTCGGAGATACAATCCAATATACAGGCTATGTTGGGGCAAAGCTCTGATTTGATAAAATCGGTTTTGAATTCGGTATTGAATTCTGGCAAGTCGCTGATGAATTTGGTAAGTTTGTTTGTGGTTGCCCCTGTTGTAGCATTTTACATGCTATTGGATTGGGAAAGAATGGTTAATACAATTGATTCGTGGATCCCACGTGATCATCTGGAAACCGTTCGCGGCATATTTCATGAGATGGATCGCGCTGTTGCCGGTTTTATCCGTGGACAAGGAACGGTTTGTTTGATCCTTGGTGTATATTATGCTGTAGGACTTACAGTTGCGGGCTTGAACTTTGGTTTGTTAATAGGTCTATTCGTCGGTCTCATTAGCTTTATTCCCTATGTCGGTTCCATGACCGGGTTTGTACTTTCTGTCGGCGTTGCCTGGGTGCAGTTTTATCCAGACGATTGGCAATGGATTGTGGTTGTTATGTGTGTGTTTTTTATTGGGCAGTTTTTAGAAGGTTATATTTTGCAGCCAAAGCTCGTTGGACAATCTGTTGGACTGCATCCAGTATGGTTGATGTTCGCGCTTTTTGCGTTTGGTTCGCTCTTTGGTTTTACTGGAATGTTGATCGCCGTACCTGCTGCAGCTGCCGTTGGAGTACTTGTAAGATTTGCTCTTCATACTTATCTAGAATCGCCGCTTTATTCACCGCGCGGTAAAGTTGGAGATAAGGAATGAATGGCTCATTAGAGCAACTACCACTTGCTTTTTCTCATCCGGCGAAATTCTATTCGGATGATTTGGTTGTAACAAAAAGCAATATGGCAGCTTATGAACTTATTGAGCATTGGCCAAATTGGCCGATGCCTGTTGCTGTATTGGTTGGTCCACAAGGGGCAGGAAAAACACATTTTTCAAGTGTTTGGGCAGATGTAGCAAATGCAAAATTAATTTCAGCTCAAGAACCTGAAGAGGCTATCAAACAAATTTCACTCGGGAAATCCGTTGTCATTGAAGACGTCGACTCACAGAAGATAGATGAAGTAGCTTTTTTTCATCTGTTTAATTCGGTGAAACAAGCCAATTTGACAGATACCAACACAACTCTGCTTTTAACATCAACGATCACACCGTTAAATTGGGATATTACATTAAAGGACCTGATTAGCCGGCTAAAGTCTGTCACTCTTGCCACAATAGAACAGCCGGACGATGAATTGCTGACTTCTGTTGCTTTCAAGCTATTTGCCGATCGCCAAATTAAAGTCGATACATCTGTCATTAGTTATTTGATTAGTCGTACTGAACGGTCATTGCAATCACTGGGAAAATTTGTTGATGCAATTGATCGACTGGCTTTGCAAAGGAAAAGTAAGGTGACGCGATCGCTAGTTTCAGATGTGCTGCAAGACTTTGCTGGATAGCTGGTCTTCATTCAGTTTCATAACTAAAAATCCAGTATTGTTATTCTCTAGTGCTTAATCAGCATTTTAGTTGTTGCTGATCGAACTGGTCACGTTTTTGTCTACTGCCTTAGCAGAATTGCCTGTTTTATTAGAATCGTTGATGTTCAGAATAATATCATCATCTTTTGTCCAGCCAATGATATCCGTACTTGGCACTACAATACGGTGCCAAGTTCCAAGATGTTCATATGAGCGCATTTCTTGTCCAGGTTTGACCATAGCAACTCTCTTAGAGCGCGAATCATTTTTTTCATAAATAGCGATTGTCGTTTTCGCATAGATGATTCCGGCCGCATTATTTACACCAAATTGGGCTTTCGGCGGTAAGTGTTTATCAGCCTTATATGGCACGACTGAAACAGGGTTCTGGGCGATTTGTTTAGAAAATGATTCTTTTGATGCCGAAAGCGGAGATGGAATCACTGCTTTAGGAAGTGGGATGGCGAGTAACGCTGGTTTATCTGAAGTGCTTTCAGGTTTTTTTTGAGGAATCGCTATTGTTTTGTTTGCTGTCAAAACAGGTGTATTCGGTCTAATATCTTTTTCAAAGGTGCTATGATACCACCCAGCGGCGCCGACAAGCAAAATACCGCCAAGAACGACATAAGCCGCTTTGGAATTGGGGTGTTTGCTTGTTGTGTTACGGTTTTTCCGAGGTTTTGAGCGTTTTAGAGCCATAAATCCACCCTTTCTTTATAGTGGTAAAATCCCATAAAAAAGTTTGAAAAAAGTTAGAGCTAACAAGAAAATTGTTTTTT
Source organism: uncultured Bartonella sp. (assembly GCA_946478665.1). GTDB lineage: Bacteria > Pseudomonadota > Alphaproteobacteria > Rhizobiales > Rhizobiaceae > Bartonella. The sequence goes on from CAMLCZ010000001.1 coordinate 82,865, forward strand.
ACGAAAAAAAAATGCGTTTTACGCTTGCACTTTTTAGAGGAAAAATTTAGTGAGTGTTCGTCGAAGTTAAAACGTCGGAGCGTAGCGCAGTCTGGTAGCGCACCTGATTTGGGATCAGGGGGTCGTAGGTTCGAATCCTATCGCTCCGACCATGGCTTGATTTGACAAAAAGATGATGCGACATAATAGTTGTAAAAGATTATAAATTCTTTGATCGCATGATCCGAAGGGAAAAAATCATGGTAGCGCGAATTTTCAGTCCGGCTAAAACAGCCATGCAATCCGGAAAGGCAAATACCGGTTTTTGGGTTCTTCAATATGAACCGAATGAAGCCAAGATGATTGATTCATTAATGGGCTATACTTCATCCGCTGATATGAAGAGTCAGGTCAAATTGACGTTTGAAACGCAGGAAGAAGCTATCGCATTTGCTACAAAAAACGGCATAGCTTATCGTGTAGAAGAACCACATGTGATAACGCGCAAAAAAGTTTCTTACGCTGATAATTTCAGGAACGACCGCCAGGTTCCTTGGACACATTGAGACTGGCTGTTTTCTCCACTATTTTCTGGTCCCGTAGCTCAGCTGGATAGAGCAACGGCCTTCTAAGCCGTGGGTCACAGGTTCGAATCCTGTCGGGATCGCCATTTATCATCTCTCATATAGTTATAAGTAATGCGTTTATGAAATGCGTAGACACGCATTGATGGTGCATTTGTTTTAACATGCTGCGTTATTTTAATGTTTAGCTAGCTATATTAATGCACGACCGTCCAAGACTGAATGAGATTTGCTTTTTAATAAAAATATGGATTATTTTCACTGCTCACTGCTCACTGCTCACTGCTCACTGCTCACTGCTCACTGCTCACTGCTCACTGCTCAGTTAGCTCAGCGGTCTGAAAGTTTCAAACCATATATTATAGCCAGCCACAAACCTTAGATGATCACAAAACGGCTTTTGTTTTCCTTGTATCAATTATGATGTTGCGAGATTTGCAGAAGGTAACCAATTTACGCTTAAACGACTGATGAACTATATTTATGGAACAGTGTTATAAACAAATTGATTTGCAGTAAAATATATAGATGCTCAACAGCTGGTAGTTAAATGGCGTTACGTCATCTATTAAGCTATGTCTTAACTTTGTGGGGCGATGCAGTGAACACGAAAGCTAATTCTTGGGATTGATGTCATTTGTCAATGTGCATAGTTATAGTGCGTTTCATATTGGTTTTAGGTATGGGCGCATTATTGATATGAATTAAAACGAGATTTTTATAAATCTGGTGCCATTGAGAACGCATATTTTGCAGCAGGTATCGTAGTGATTTTCATCTTTCAGATGGGTACCTTAATAGCGGTAACTAAAGCACAAGAATATGGTTATGCCGTTTAACTCTCATCTTCTAATGTTAATCTTGCATCACCGATTTCGCTCATGACTTATTGTATGGTCTAAAGCACTGCCTTTCATGGAAGGTGTACCGCTTTCTTATGATCCATTTTACAATTTAGATAGTTTTCATGAAATACGGTACTCTCTCGATAAGTTGCGGCCAATTTTCGAATGTCAAATAGGCGATAGGTTTTATCAGAATCATTTTGTTGTTATGCATTGGGATCTGACTAGGAGGGTGTAAGTATTTTGATCCCTACAGATTGTGTGGTCGTTTCTTCTGAGATCCTATTGTGATGTTCTGCAGAAATTCTGTTTCCAAGGTGTGGTTTTGAAATTAGTTCGTGTCTGCACTTCAGGCTATGCGTCATATGTCGATTGCAACATTTTTTAAATAGTCATTTATCTGACATTTCCAGTACAATCGGTCAATTTAGGGGAGGACTATCAGGCAAGACTATTTGGGCGATATAGAGGCTCACAGGCGGCGATTTAAATCACTCTTAGTCTTTTGACCACTTATCGTTCAATCGTAGGAATTAAGCTAATTTTGCCTTTTTTACCTGTTGGACAAATTATCATATCTAATGATCCAGTTACAGATCAGTTATGCGATAGGAGGGGGAGATTAAAGCATAACGCTGTGATGTTTTTTAGTGATTGATTTTGTTTTTGTATTGGCTTTTCTTGTTTTGCTAAACAATATTCAACAAAGCGGCGAATAAGGTACTTACCAGTTAGCCATTTAATAAAATATTTTATCAGGAAAAAACTGGTACGCCCAAGGGGAATCGAACCCCTGTTTCCGCCGTGAAAGGGCGGCGTCCTAACCGCTAGACGATGGGCGCTAACCATTGGTGACGGCTTATAGAGGGGTTATTTTCTAATCGCAACCCCCTAAATCAATTTTTTTTAATTATTTTTCGCCGAACAGCTCCAATTCCAGTCGCGCTTTGGTCCAACATCAACGTGAATAGACTGATTACAGTAGGTTCCAACCCCACCGCGACCGGGTAGTGAGCGGGCAAACTTGGCCACCTCCCATTTATCCACATCTGGCACAATTATGTCTGCCGCAGCGCATGACATATGCATAGAACGTTTAGCGCCATTAACCTGACGGTTATAGCTCGGGCTTCTATATCCCGATGTAATGATAACCGGTTTGCCGAATCGCCTTTCAATTGTCTTTAACAATACGATGAGTTGCGGCTTTAGACAGGATACCTCAACTTCTTTACGCGCTAGCTTTAAACCATTGGGAAGTGAACGACCGTAGAGGCTTACGGATGCTAAGGTGTAAATTGAATTAGAATCACCTTCATTGGCGTCAATATCGGTATCATCGTAAAGGCTTGAACGGTGCTTAATTACGATTCCACCATCAGGGCGCACGCCAGGTAAGACATCATTATATTCATGAGTGTCTTTTTTAGGTAGCGGAATAAGAGCAGTTTTTGTTTCGCTTTCCTGTGACTTATCCTGTTTTGCTGCATCAGAGTGTCCAAAGAGGCGCATTAAGCTGCCTTTTTTCTGGCTTGTAGCGTCACGAACTGGTGGTTGTTGTGGTGTCCCTGCTGGTTGAGTCGTTTCCGCCGTTTCTTGGGGTTTAATGTTAGCAGATGGTTCTTTAACGGTAGGGGTGTCGGGTAATGAAGCGGAGGCAGACTTTACGGGTGTATTGTTTGATTCTTCTGGTGCGACTGGTTGTGCCAGAGGAACATCTTCTTTTTGCTTTTTGAAAAAAGATAATAAATTTGTTTTCTTAGATTGAGGCTTTTCAGTGTTTTCCGTGTTTTCTGCTGAGGCGGTTTCTGTGGTTGCTGGTGTATTTGTTTCATTACCGCGCATCGACCCATGAGGTGTTTGCGTCAGAGTATTGTCTGTTTGTGCGAGAGTTGCACCTTCAGGTTGCGGCGTGTGAATCAGTATTTTTGAGTTGTTTTCAGATGCGACATCAGTGCGGTTAGGTGTATTGCCATTATTCACCGGTGATGGATTTGTTGTTTGCTGTGCATCTGTTGGTGCAGCCACCTGATTAGTTGTCTCGGCAGGTGATGACACATTATTTGATAAATTGTTGTTCGACGTGCAAGCACTGGCAGAGAACAATATCGTAGCACAGAGTCCAATTCGCCAAACAGTTTTTGGAAAATCGTTATGCCAATATTTGAACTTTTCGGAAATATCGGTGTTTGCCAACAAAAACCAACCTCTAATCTCAGGGATAAGCAGATAACTTCGCCCTCATGATACAATATCTGCGTTATGACGGAAAAAAATAGTCTATGCTAGTTAATTGCAGCGTTTTTCAAAAACAAAGCTGTTGTTAAACATCAAACTCGATTTCAATATGTAATATTTTAAGCACATAAAGCACGTGCAAAGAATGAAAAAACCACTTTTAATCAATATCATCTCTTGACCTTGGCGGTACAATAATCGAATGGTATATAAGTATTTATGTTTTTTATTGGAAATGGGTTAAGATGAGTTGGGCCTTTAATACAACACGTGGTATTACATTAGGTGTCGTTGCATTAATTGTTATTGGTTGTGCTCGTGGTACAGAATTTACAGCACCAGAACAGCAAGGCGCGTCGCATCAAGGCATATATCCAAAATTTTCAAACAAACCCAAAGCTGCAACGGTACAGTTTTCGGAACAGGAAAAGCAGGACTTAACCAATAAGCTTGATAGTGAAGCAAGCGCATTGCGGAACGTTCGTGGACCTGAAGGCAACAGCGCTGCCAATTTAGCAAAAATTAGAGAAGATGCGCGCCGTGAAGCAGAGGATGCAATTCGCCACATCGAACAGAGTGGCAATAATAATTGAACACTCGACTTTATAAATAAAACTTGAACATCAACCTTTATTTTACCGGATGATAAAATGTCGGAAGAATTCCACAAAATTCGTCGTTTGCCGCCTTACGTATTTGAACAAGTCAACCGCTTGAAGGCAGCAGCGCGAGCGCGTGGAGCGGATATAATCGATCTTGGTATGGGTAATCCAGATTTGCCAACACCGCAAAGTGTTGTCGATAAGCTATGTGAAGTTGTTCAAGATCCACGGACACATAGATATTCCGCATCTCGCGGTATTCCCGGCTTAAGACGTGCTCAGGCCAAATATTATGAGCGTCGCTTTGGGGTTAAATTAAATCCCGATACCCAGGTTGTAGCAACATTGGGTTCTAAGGAAGGATTTGCCAATATGGCTCAGGCCATTACGGCACCAGGTGATGTGGTCTTATGTCCAAATCCAACATATCCAATTCACTCTTTCGGCTTTATCATGTCTGGTGGTGTTATTCGCTCTATTCCAGCTTATCCCGGAGAGGAATTCCTTCGGTCATTGGACTTGGCTGTTAAGCGCTCTATTCCTAAACCTATTGCGGTTATATTAAACTATCCATCCAATCCTACGGCATATGTAGCTGACCTTGATTTTTATAAGGAAGTTGTTGCCTTTGCCAAAAAGAATGAAATTATTGTTCTATCGGATCTGGCGTATGCAGAAATTTATTTTGATGATTTTGTACCGCCATCAGTTTTGCAGGTTCCAGGCGCAATAGATGTCGCTGTTGAGTTTACATCAATGTCTAAGAGCTTTTCTATGCCTGGTTGGCGTATGGGTTTTGCAGTTGGTAATGAGCGTTTGATAGCCGCTTTAACGCGGGTAAAATCCTATTTAGATTATGGCGCTTTTACTCCGATACAGGTTGCTGCCACAGCTGCACTTAATGGTGACGGATCAGACATTGCAAGCGTACGTGATGTTTATCGTAAACGTCGTGATGTTATGGTTGAGAGCTTTAAACGCGCTGGGTGGGATGTCCCATCACCACAGGCTACTATGTTTGCATGGGCGCCGATTCCTGACAAATATAAGCATCTGGGATCGTTGGAGTTTTCTAAACTTTTGATTGAAAACGCAGATGTTGCAGTATCTCCTGGTCTTGGTTTCGGTGAGCAGGGAGATGACCACGTTCGTATTGCTCTTGTTGAAAACGAACATCGGTTGCGTCAGGCTGCACGGAATATAAAACGATTTTTTTCTGAAAATAGCAATTAAGCGAGAAAAATAGCGAGAAAAGTCATGGCGGATGCACTGAGGATTGGCATTGTCGGTTTGGGGACCGTGGGAAGCTCGGTCGTTAGATTGCTGCAAGAAAAGCAAGAATTACTGACGAAACAATGTGGTCGTCCGATCAAAGTTGTCGGGGTTAGTGCGCGTGATAAAACGCGTGACCGTGGGATAGATCTTACGGGGATTGATTGGTACGACAATCCCCGTGCGCTTGCTGAAAGCACAGAGATTGATGTTTTTGTCGAGCTTATCGGTGGCGAGGAAGGTATTGCACGTGAATGCGTGGAGATCGCTTTAAAGAGTGGACATCATGTTGTTACGGCCAATAAAGCCTTGCTTGCGCGCCATGGTGTATCGCTGGCTAAAATTGCTGAAAAAAAAGGTGTTCTACTTAACTTTGAAGCCGCTGTTGCTGGTGGAATTCCAGTTATTAAAGCGATGCGTGAGTCGTTATCCGGTAATAGTGTTTCCAGAGTGTATGGTATTTTAAATGGTACATGTAACTACATTCTAACACGTATGTACGACGAAGGGTTATCTTTTAAAGATTGTTTGGCAGACGCGCAGAAGCTTGGCTATGCGGAAGCTGATCCGACTTTCGATATAGAAGGTAATGACACAGCTCATAAATTGGCAATACTTACCAGTTTAGCTTTCGGTAGTGTTATATCAGTCGATGATATATATGTTGAAGGTATCAGCAATATATCGCTAGCAGATATTAAAGCAGCCGATGAGCTTGGCTATCGCATCAAATTGTTAGGTGTGGCAGTACGTTCAGATACTGGAATTGAACAGCGTGTTCATCCTACCATGGTACCAACTTCATCAGTTATCGCACAGGTGCAGGGGGTTACTAATGCGGTTTCAATACAAACCGATCTACTTGGCGAACTTCTTTTATCTGGACCAGGGGCAGGCGGCAATGCAACAGCGTCCGCTGTTATCGGAGATATTGCAGATATTGCTAAATCACACCCTGGTTTCCAACATGGGCCTGTTTTTGGCACACCGGCAACTGCCTTGCTTCCCTATAAAAAAGCTAAAATGCGCGCTCATGCAGGCGGTTATTTCATACGATTGACGGTTGATGATCGCACTGGGGTTTTTGCCAGTGTCGCTAAAAGAATGGCTGAAAACGAAATTTCACTAGAATCAATTGTTCAAAGACCATTAGCAGAGAATAAAATACCGAACTCGATGACAATCGTATTGGTTACTCATGAGACGACTGAGTCTGCCGTTCGTAAAGCGCTAGTTGCAATAACGGAAGATGGACACCTGTTGGATAAACCACAGATGATCCGTATCGAAAGACCAAATTGAGTAATTTTGTGTATTAGACAATGCTTTTTATTATGATCACTATTCTTATCAGTGATAAAAAGGGAATTGATCGTTTCACCTCTTGCAGTAGACATTAGTCTTTGACAAAAGGATATTATGACAGACGGTAAATTTCGAGCCGTATTTTTTAACAATTAATCCGGTAGGATCATTCAACATGCCAAATTCCTCTGAGCATTCACTTCAAGGACTTAATCGTATTTTAACACTAGAACTTGCTCGCGTTACAGAGCGGGCTGCAGTTGCAGCGGCGCGTATTCGCGGACAGGGTGATGAAAAGGCAGCTGACCAGGCAGCTGTTGACGCGATGCGCAAGGAATTGAACCGGTTGCCAATTGATGGCACTGTTGTCATTGGTGAAGGTGAACGTGACGAAGCACCAATGTTGTACATTGGCGAAAAAGTTGGAACCAAGGCTGGTCCTGCTGTTGATATTGCACTTGATCCACTTGAGGGAACTACTCTTTGCGCTAAAAATCAGCCAAACTCACTTGCTGTTATTGCAATGGCTGAAAAAGGCAATCTTCTTTACGCTCCAGATGTTTATATGGATAAGCTTGCCATTGGACCGGGATATCCAAAAGGTATCGTTGATATTGATGCAAGTCCAGCGGACAATATTCACGCTTTGGCCAAAGCTAAAGGCGTTAAGCCAAGCGAAATTACAGCTTGTATGATGGATCGTCCACGCCATGCGAAATTGATTGAAGAAGTCCGTGCAACTGGCGCTTCAATTAGACTTATTGGCGATGGCGACGTTGCTGGTATCATTCACACAACAGATCCAGATGAAACAGGTATCGATATTTATATGGGTATCGGTGGTGCGCCAGAAGGTGTTTTGGCCGCAGCAGCTCTTCGTTGTATTGGTGGGCAAATGCAAGGACGCCTCCAGTTAAACACTGAAGAAAAAATTGCCCGTGCCGCAAAAATGGGCGTTACTGATCCGAACAAGGTTTACACAATGGAAGAAATGGCAAAGGGCGACGTTCTTTTTGCTGCAACCGGTGTTACTGATGGCAACCTATTGTCCGGTGTCAAGTTTGCGCGTGACTACATTCAGACCGATACAATTGTTATGCGTTCGCATACTGGTACAATCCGTAACATCATTGCTCGTCACCAAGATAAGTCCAAATTTGATTAATTTTTGAATTTTTGTCGAGAAACGGACATCTAAAAACGGCAAAAAAGTAAATTTTAATGTATAAAAAAGCGCGTTTGGTTAGCTGAACGCGCTTTTTTTATCATATAATCGTCAAGTTACACCGTCATTACCTATAGCGCTGTTGTAAATTACGATGTTGAGATCTCTTATCACTATCATTACTTACAACATGGTGGTTACTCGTGTCGGTTTGATTATCTGCAGACGTTACGTTCGCCAATCATACGTTTGCTTATCAAACTGTGAGCGGTCTTGAAACTATGATTTGTTATGAAGCTGTGATTGCTTATGGTGTTATGACCAGTTACGTAAACATTATCGGTGATGAGACTATCAGAACGAGATAATGTTTTGAAAAAATCACTAACGATATAATTCAATTTTGTAGTGAAATTAGTGCTTTAAGCTAAATGGCAACGAATTCTGATCTGATTAAAATAGTTGTTTCACAAATTAGAAATTTACATGCTGGTGGGCAAAGCCAATCTTAACGCCTATGTTCTATAGGGCTTATTGCCGGCTGCGATGTCTACTACATGCTTATTGCGTTCTATATTGATGAAAGATATACGCCATATAAAAAAGCACACCTTTTATGAAAGGTGTGCTTTCAGAATGATAATTATTAAATACTAAAAGATAAAATATCGAATTAGCAATTAGGCCAATTTAACTGTTTTGACCCAGCCGTTTTTATCTTCTAAGTCACCTTTCTGGATATGAACTAATTCATCACGTAGCGCCAGTGTGGTTTCTCCACCATTGCCATTTCCGATAATAGTTTCACCACCTTCATATTTGAACACGCCAATTGGTGTGATAACAGCTGCTGTACCGCAGGCAAAAACTTCCCTCAGGCGGCCGCTTTTTGCATCTGCTTTAAGTTCTTCAAATGAATAAGAACGTTCCTCTGTTTTCATACCGTGTTCTTCGGCAAGCTTAAGGATTGAACGTCTTGTGACGCCATGAAGAATTGTTCCGTCTAGTTTTGGTGTTACCAAGCGGTTATCATCCATAACGAAACAAACATTCATGCCACCCAATTCTTCAATCCATTTATTTTCAACAACATCGAGAAAAAGAACCTGATCGCAGCCATTTTTCTCGGCTTTGATTTGCGCAATTAAACTGGAAGCATAGTTTCCGCCGCATTTTGCTTCGCCTGTTCCACCAGGGCCAGCACGGCTAAATTCTGTATCTAACCAAACGCTAACTGGCTTGGTTGCGCCACCTTTGAAATAGGCGCCGACTGGTGAGGCGATGATACAGAAAACATATTCGCGGGCAGGGTGTACGCCAAGAAACGCTTCATTGGCAAACATGAAGGGACGCAAATACATACTGGCATCAGGCGTTGATGGTATCCATTTTTGATCAATACGAACCAGCTCGTCAATTGCGGCAAGAAAAACGTCTTCAGGCAGTTCCGGCATAGCAAGACGGCGTGCCGATTTCTGAAAACGTTGAGCATTTGCTTCAGGACGGAATAGAAGAATGCGCCCATCTTTTGCACGATAAGCTTTGAGACCTTCAAATACTTCTTGTCCATAATGCAAAACAGCACTTGCTGGATCAATCTCGAATGGCTTACGGGCGGTAATCACTGCATCATGCCAGCCTTTTCCTTCAGTCCAGTGCACCACAGCCATATGGTCTGTAAAAACACGGCCAAACCCGGGATTCTTGAGCAATTCTTCTCTTGCTGCATCTGAAGCGGGATTTTGATTTTTTTCTATTTTGAATGGAAGAACAGAGCTGGAACCTGTCATGACTAATACCTTTTGAAAATATACAATATACATTGCTCGATTTCAGGCTCAGACCTAAAAAGGGGCTGTAGATCTCAATTTTAGAGTTTGCTGGCGGTCAATGTCAACGCAGTACCGCGATCACGCTGTAAAAAGAGCTTGATCGGTGAATGCCTTACATTGTGGTCGGCAATTGCCTCATCTTATGATTGTAAGGAACATACACGTATATTCTGCATTGTATACTTATAAATAAGTTCATGTGCACAGGATTTCTAAAAAACTGATGTTTTGTCTTGTAATCATGGCTGTATTACTAAGGACAATAAGATGACCGAAAAACAATGTTCATACAATCACAATGTGTCGGATAAATCGTTTGAATTCACCAAACACCATTCAGAAAAGAGCTTTCAACGCACAATATTAGTGAATGTATTATTTGCAGTGGCTTGTGTATTTCTATCGATTATAAGCCCATATCCAACTTATGCGGCTAATGTTGACGTCGAAGCTTCGGATGCACAGGGCGAAACCTCTCCACAAGGAACGAATGCCAATAAAGCGGATAATGCGGTTGAGCAGAATACCCCAAGTAACGCAGCCGATGACGAAAAAGTAAAACAACGTAAAGAACTCGATGACGCGATTTCGCCAGGGAATGTTGATGCTGCAGAACATGAACCAACGGGCACAAATGCCCGTCCGGGTATGTCTCTTACGCCAGAAACACAGCAATAATTAAATAGATATCTGTTTTGTTGGAACAGTGATTCTATTTTCCAACAAAACAGCTTCCATTTTGACTTTTCATGCGATTACACAGATTAATTGCGCTATCACGCGAGCCAACTTGCACCCTTACACGATAATATGTGCCTTTTCCGGGAATTGCCGCCGATTGAATATTTACCGGAAGAGAGCCAAAAATCGCACCATATTGTTTTTTGGCTTTATTCATTGCAGCCGTAGCGGATTCCTGTGTTGGTTGAGATGCTATTTGTACGTAATAGCCACCTGCGCCAGCACTTGCCGCCGCTGCCGGCTTGGCTGGTTGGTGAGTAGCAGTTGTCGTAGGCATTACTGGAATTTTGGCTGTTTCAGCCCGTTTGGCTGCAGTTTCAATATTCTTCTTTGCATTTTCTTCGGCGGCTTGATTTGCCATAGCCGTTTGTGTTTTTGCACCATCATTCGATTGAGCGGTTGAAGCAGCTTGTTTCTTAGCTGCTTCATTGTGAGCATCGTCAGTAATGATCTTGCTTAACTCTGATTCATCTTTTGCCGTTTCCGTACTGCTGGAATTATTTGTATTATTGTTCGTCCCATTGTTGGAAGCGGGCTGTTTATTGTTAGAATTATTTTCAGGTGCAGCTGAATTTTTGCTATCAGTTGCATTATTGGGCGTTGATACGGGAACTATAGTACCGTCTGGATTAACAACAACGGATTGAACTTCTCGTGTTGGAACAGTTTGACTTTGAGAGGCGGCAATAGCATCGTCTACACTGGAGGTATCACCATATGCACTATTATTGCCTTGCGGAATTTGATCGTTAAGAGCCGTTATATCTTCAGGATTTTCGGACTTGTCGACCAGTTTATTCTGTTCTCCTTCAGGGGTATTTTCAGCACCACTTGCATGATTATACACGTCCTGATTGTTGGACGTATTGGAGTCTTTATTTGTATTTTCAGCCTGCACTTTATAAGGCGCGCTATCAGCATGAATTACTTGCGACTCTCCATTTTCTTGTGAAGAACTAAAGAACTTGGTCAATGCATAGCCGCCGCCGGCTAAAATGACGAGCGCCACACCACCTATGGCAAGTTTACGCCCAAGTGATTTTCGTGGCTGCATAGCACTATAGTCTGTCGGCACTACATTTTCATTGTAAGGATCTTGAGTATAATCCGGATAGTCATCATATGGCTGGCGTGCGGCGTCATATTGTTGCGCCGCAGCATATTGCTGGACCGCTGCCTGTTCTTCTTCGCTAAGATATTGCGGTTGTGTTTGATTGTAACCAGATTGTGCGTAAGCATCGTCAAAAAATTCATTGTGAACGTTTTTGTTCTCAACTGGCTCTTGCTTTTTGCCAACACTGAACACGTCGGCAAACTCGTCTTCTAATGCATCAACATGGGGTGCTGTTTCCTCTACCGGATATGGAACGTCAGGTACGTCAATTTGCTCTGTCGTTTCAACAATTTCATCGGCAAATTTATAGGTATCGACATCAGGAGGGAAATTACCATTTTTATCCGTTGCATAGGCTGCACCAACCATTTGGTGCATATCCATCTCTGCGCCCATATTTTCTGCCGATTGTGCTTGCGGGTCATACTCCGCCGTTGCATGAGGTTCTTGATAAGTTGGCGCAGTTAAATGCTCATGATTATCATCGTAATGCTGGTTATTTGCCCCGGGGTGAACTTGTCTAGCCACGTCTAATTCCATCTCATCAATATGCGGTTGCTGCGAGGATACATGCGGTTCATCTGTAGATACCGAAGAAACTATATGTTCATCGAGTGATAAATCTTCCAGATCAAAAGGATCTGTAACAGGATTTTTTATTTTTTCTTGTTGTGGAGACATACCATTTTGTCTAGCTGCCGCATCATCGGCAGCAATTTCCTTGGCAAAGACTTCACCAAAACCAAAAGGATCATCGATATCCATAACATCATCACTTATTGAAAGCGTTTCAGTCGGTGAGGCTGCCTTATGTGTGTCAGGTGATGGCTGCGCCATTTGATTAGCATCATAATGGGATTGCGTTTGAGCACCTTCATGCGCATTTAAACGCACATCATTATGAATTTGATCCGAAATATCATTGATCGCTGCTTGCGCACTCATATCCGCTGCAATGTTTTGCGCAGATGGCTCGTTACCAGGACGCAAAGGATCTTCAATGAGAAGATTTTCGAGTTCTTTATCGAAATCGAAGTCATCATCAGCATAAGGATCTTGCGCTGTTTGCTGCGCGTTTTCTGCGTGCGCCTGTTGGCTATAATCCTGCGCAATCTGGTTATGAGATAAATCTTCAACCTCTGCCTGATAGTTTGACAAATTTGGTTCAACAGAAGGTTGTTGTGCTGTGAAATTTTCAGGCTCTTGTTGATGGGCATCATATGGTTGGGGTGCGGCCATATGTCCATATTCTTCTTCATCAAGATTTGGCGTTGAAGCCTGTAATGGTGCTTCATGGGTGGGTAGAAAATCAAAACTTTCTAGTTCTTGATAAGTCTCACTGGAATTTTGGCCGGTACTTTCCGTTGATGGCTGTGGCTCTACTTTTTCTGGTTTGTAATCCCGATGCTCATCGAATGCGAAAGCTTGTTGCTGCTCGTTTTGCACCACTTCATTCGATTGAGTCTGGTAATGGATTTCTTGCTGATAATATGAATTGCCAGCGGAGTGTGTAGAATAACTGAGTGATGCCGCGATATGGTAACCTAGTTCCCTCTGATTTTGATCGGATACCTCTTCATTATGAGGTCTGCTTGCTTCAGAATAAATCTCTTCATCGGAATGTGCAGCATAACCATCGACTGGCTCTTGCGATACATAGGATTGCGGCTCGGTTTCAAATACTGGCTCTTGTGGAGACACATAAGCCGGTTCTTGTTCGAAACTATCAAGCTGCTCTGGCTCGATAGCGCGATATGGTTCCGCCTCAACAGGCTGATTGTCATGCTCTGCAAAAGGTGGTTCAAAAAAATCTGAGGGTTCTTCTACAGGGGTGCTAGGAGCGCGTGCTGTTGGGGTGAATGACGGCGCATCATAAAGTTCATTGAATGGCAAATCCGCTTCAGGTTCTGCGTGCTTAACGTCTTGTTCACTATCAGGTAAAAAATCAAGATTATTTTCACTTGATGACACCTGTTGGGGAGTAGCAGGCTGACCAGCAAAGCGATTTACATCGGAAGCGGCAGGATTGAGTTCCGAATCAAGAAAAGAAAGATCAGGATCATTATGGCTGATATTTTCAGGTTGGTTATGTTCAAACTCTCTATTCTGCGAAACAGCAGGTGTTTCCGCCGTTTGCTGATTATCAGCAACGTTACGATCAAGGTTGAAGAGTCTCGTCAGCTCTAAAAGGGGATCTTGGCCTTTAGCCTCCTGTCCTGATGGACGAGGATTTCTACGATCATTATCGGTCATTGTCTTTCCCACATAGTCGGTTACGCAATCTCTCAATTATTGCATTGTGCCGGACATTAAGCGGACTCTCTTCAAAATCAGATATTCTTGTTATTTTTCAGATATATACGCTAACTATAATGCAGGCAAGATAGAACACAAACAGCCACACTCGCCCGCATTTAACTCAGCGCATTTCTGAAGGTGCATCTACGCCCATTACATTAAGAGCAGATGACAGAACATCAGACACAGCTTGAATCAACCCCAATCTGGCTAAAGACAATTGTGTATCGTTAAGCTTGATAAAACGTAAATCTTCGTTTTCTGTGCCCTTATTCCAGTGACCATGGAAGGTTGAAGCGAGATCATAAAGGTAAAAAGCCAGTCTATGAGGCTCGTAACTCTGGGCTGCTTGCTCAACAACACGGGGATATTCTGCAAGTTTTTTAATGAGTCCGATTTCACTTTCATCGGTCAATCTATCCAGATGTTCTTTTAACAGACTACGTGGAAAATCTGTTAGCCCAAGTGATTCTTGTGCCTTACGAAATGCCGAGTGACAACGTGCGCTCGCATATTGAACATAAAAAACAGGATTATCTTTCGATTGTTCAGTGACTTTTGCAAAGTCAAAATCAAGCGGTGCATCACATTTGCGATAAAGCATCATAAAACGTACCGGATCGCGGCCAACCTCATCAACAACATCACGCAAGGTAACGAATGAGCCGGCACGCTTTGACATCTTAACTGGTTCGCCATCGCGAAATAGCTTAACAAGTTGACACAATAATGCGGTTAACTTGGCTTTTCCGCCGGATATAGCCTTTGCAACGGCTTCCAGACGCTTGACATAGCCGCCATGATCGGCCCCAAGTATATAGATCATTTCATCAAAATGACGTTCAAACTTGTTACGGAAGTAAGCAACATCAGCAGCAAAATAGGTGTAAGATCCATCAGATTTGATGAGCGGTCTATCTTGATCGTCGCCAACCTCGGTAGAACGGAATAAGGTTTGTTCGCGGTTTTCCCAATCCTCTGAAACCTGTCCTTTGGGCGGCGGTAATGTTCCCTTATAGACATATCCCTTTAATGTCAGATCATTGATTGCACTGCGAATAGCCTGTGCATTATCGGCATGAAGTGTCTTTTCCGAGAAAAATACATCGTGATGAATGTTCAAGGCAGCAAGATCATCGCGGATCATTTGCATCATGGCGTCAATTGAACGTTGTTTTATGAGTGCCAAGCGCTCTTCTTCATCCATCGTTAAAAGGGTGTTGCCAAATTCTTTGGCAAGTGCCTGACCTAGTGGCACAAGATAGTCACCGGGGTATAAACCTTCCGGTATTGCGCCAATGTCTTCGCCAAGGGCTTCCCGATAACGAAGAAAAACTGATTGTGCCAAAACACCAATCTGGCCACCAGCATCATTAATATAATATTCTTTAACAACATCATGACCAGTAAAGGCCAAAAGATTGGCAAGAACGTCACCAACAACAGCACCGCGACAATGGCCCACATGCATAGGCCCTGTGGGGTTTGCTGACACGTATTCTACATTGACGTTGCGACCCTTACCAAGTTCTGATCGACCATAAGCGCCATCTGAATCCAGAATATATTCCAAGTGTTGGCGCCAAAAGCCATCCGTTAAACGCATATTGATAAAGCCGGGGCCTGCAACATTAACGGATGCAATATCCTCTTCGCTTTCAAGTAATGAAACGATTTTTTCTGCCAGTGTCCGAGGATTGATTCCTACGGTCTTTGATAGAACCATAGCGGCATTCGTTGACAAATCACCATGCGAGCTATCCCGAGGTGCCTCAACTGTCACGCGACTAAGATCCAAATCATCTCCGTCTTTTGTTTTTATATCAGAGACCTGAAGAAGCCTTTTTATCTTTTGCTCGAAGGTATTAAAAATGTTCATCATAGATATCCGTGTTGTTCACCCATGCAATTAAGACAAATTGGGCGCGCGGTCAAACAATCGTCGATATTCGCGTAATGCATAATTGTCGGTCATTCCAGAGAGAAAATCTGAAATCAATTGTGCCCGTTGTTTTTCACCAAAAAAGAGTGCTGCTTGATACCAGTCATATGGCAGGTTCTGCGGTGCAGAATGATAACAATCAAACAGGTCGCCCACAATTTGTTCGGCAACATCGCGACGCGTTAATACAACTGGGTGGTAATAGAGATTTTTAAAGAGAAATTTTTTCAGTTGTTGCTCTTTTTTTGCCATATCATCTGAAAAACCGACCAATTTTTTATTCGCATTGTGGATATCGTCGGTATTTTTCGGTTTCAGTTCGGCGATTAGCTGAACCGAGTTTTGAATAACATCTTCTACCATTAAGGTAATTTGCCGTCTTATTACTTCGTAACCAGTACGGGTATTATCCAGTTTTGGATATTGTTGCCTGATATCACGCAAGATATCAGCGGTTATCTCAACTTCATTCAACTGTTCAATCTGTAAAAGGCCTGAACGTAAGCCATCATCAATATCATGCGCATTATAGGCTATATCATCTGCGATAGCCGCACATTGTGCTTCAAGCCCGGCAAAACGGTCAAGTTCGAGGTCGTGCACAGAACTATATTCAAGAAGATAAGGTGAAACTTCTTTTTCCAACGAATATGGGCCCAACAACGGACCATTATGTTTTGCTAATCCTTCAAGTGTTTCCCAACTAAGATTAAGCCCATCAAAAGAAGGATATCGGTGTTCCAATTTTGTAACAATTCGCAATCCTTGTGCATTGTGATCGAAACTACCATAGGGCTTCATCTTGCGATCCAATGCATCTTCACCAGCATGTCCAAATGGTGTGTGACCAAAATCATGAACAAGTGCGATCGCTTCAGCCAAATCTTCGTCTAGCCGCAAAGCGCGAGCAAGCGCACGTGCAATTTGTGAAACTTCTATCGTATGGGTTAATCGTGTGCGGTAGAGATCACCCTCATCGGCAATGAATACCTGTGTTTTGTGTTTTAAACGACGGAAAGCATTGGAGTGGATAATACGATCACGATCACGCTGAAAAGGTGTACGTGTCGGGCTATCTGGCTCTGAAAATAATCTGCCGCGACTCTCGGACGGGGTGCTAGCATATGGGGCTCTTTCGCCATATCCAAAACCAATATTGCGTCTATCCATTGCAAGTTATCCAATCACGACTTAAATTTACGAAACAGTATTTTATCTGCTATTTAGCTTTCTCAAACTATTTAACGCAAGGATGAGTTGAAAATGGGTGTAAGCATAACTGATTCGGCTTGCAAACGAATATCGAAGATTCTGGCAGCAGAACCTGGAAATATTGCGTTGCGTCTGTCTATTGAAGGCGGCGGATGCTCGGGCTTTTCCTATAAATATGAGTTGGTTAGTGATCCGGCAACCGATGACGATCTTGTTATTGAGAAAAATGGTGCAATGGTATTCATTGATTCGGTGTCACTACCTTTTATGGAAGGCGCTGAAATAGATTTTGTCGATGATTTAATGGGGCAGGCATTCAAGATTCATAATCCAAATGCTGTTTCTTCATGTGGTTGCGGTTCCAGCTTCTCAATTTAGCCCGATAATTATGTGAAAATCCATTAAACTGTTAGCCACATTGATTATCAAGAAAATAAGCATTTATCATCAAGGCATTAAGAAAAAACCGTGAAACAAACCCGTAAGTTTTTGATCTTGGCTTTATCCTTTGTTGTTCCCCTATTTTTTAGTGGGATGGTTTGCGCTCAAGATAGCGCACCAGAAGATACGAGCCCATCATCTCAAACAACACAGTCTCAAGCGGCCACGGGAGACGCTGCGTCGAAACAAGATTCAACGACCCCGAGTAATAGCAACGGCGTCAATAATAACGGCAATGAGCAAGAGAAAAATGGGCAAGAAAAAACGGTATCTAATCCTGAACCTCAGGCAGATGCAGAGCTCGATCTCTCGGCGAAGCTTACAGACAAAGGTGAAGATGTAACGGATGGGCTTATTTGGCGTGTATTCCAGCCAATTTATGGTGTTGATAACAAATTGCCTCTTGTTGCGACTTCAAATGGGGGTAATGCCCATTTTAATTTACAACCAGGTAGTTATATTATTCATGTATCGTTTGGCCGTGCCTATGCGATGAAACGCGTAAGCCTTGAACACGGGCAAAAACTTTCAGAAAATATAGTGTTAAATGCGGGTGGATTGGAATTGAATGCTACCATACCGGAAGGCAAAATTAATCCGCAATATTTGAAATTTTCAATTTATTCGGATGATAGCGAAAACGATGATACGGCGTTAATTCTGTCTGATGTTGATGCCGGTAAAATTATCAGATTAAAGGCTGGAACCTACCATATTGTATCAAACTATGGAACCGCCAATGCCACCTCGCGCTCGGATATTCGTGTTGATGCTGGTAAAATTACTGAAGCAACGATGCAGCATCATGCCGCTTTGGTGACTTTGAAATTAGTACGGCAAGAAGGCGGTGAAGCACTTGCAGATACAAGCTGGTCGATTACCAATGATGCCGGGGATATTGTCCGAGAAACAGTTGGTGCGTATGCATCTCTTGTGCTTGCGGAAGGCGAATATATTGCTATCGCGAAAAACAAAGATCAGATTTACCAGAAAGTTTTTACCGTAACATCTGGGCATGATGAAGATGTTGATGTGATCGCCAATGCACAGAGCACAGAACCTATTGATGATTCTATGGACTAGGAATTGAGTTGGTCTGAGTTGCCGTCGTAGGGTATAGATGAATTACCCGTGCATTTAGATAAAAATTCTTGATTTGTGTAGATGATGTGCCGCCTTATATGGCAGTGAAGTACATCGGCGATAAAGTCACGAAGACGGGGATCATAAGAATATTTCACACACTTTGAAACAGCTCTAACACTTATAGATGTTATAAGGGTTATAACGTTAGAATTTAGATGAGTGATAGAATTGAAGAACGCTGCATGATGAAGATATCTCGTTGCTGACCTATAACAGTAACTGACAAATTGTAGGTGCCAGCAAGTTTTTTTCAGAACAATGTTCAGCGAGTTTCTGTAGAGGTTATCGAAATGCAAACAATAGAGCCAAGTGTGAATAGTTATCACACTTGGCTTCCTTTTGTTTATTCAGCCAGAACACGACGTAAGTCTGGTGGTGTTGCTTCTTCTTTCAATTGTGAAATTACTTCATTTAATGGCAGTGACACTTGTTGTTGACTGCCAAGGCGACGCATATTTACCGAATTATCTTCTTCTTCACGCTTTCCGCAAACAAGAATAACCGGTACTTTTTGAAGAGAATGCTCACGAATTTTATAGTTGATCTTCTCGTTTCTAAGGTCGGTTGTAGCCAACAAACCAGCCGCTTTCAGCTTACGAGCAACCGTTTTTGCGTATTCATCGGCTTCAGATGTAACCGTTGCAACAACAACCTGTAGTGGTGCAAACCATAGTGGCAAATGGCCAGCATAGTTTTCCAATAGGATACCGAGAAAACGTTCCATTGATCCACAAATTGCGCGGTGAATCATAACTGGTTGGCGTTTTTCGGAGTCTTTGTCGATGTAAAAAGCGCCAAACCGTTCAGGTAAGTTAAAGTCCACCTGCGTTGTCCCGCACTGCCATTCACGACCAATTGCGTCTTTCAAAGTATATTCAAATTTCGGACCATAGAAGGCGCCTTCACCTGGTAATATACCTGTTTTAATTCTGCCGTTGGATTTTTCCTCGATGGTGCGCAAAACTTCGGACATGACACTTTCAGCGTGATCCCAAAGCTCGTCTGAACCAACGCGTTTTTCAGGACGTGTCGAAAGTTTAACGGTGATTTCATTAAAGCCAAAATCGGCATAAGTGCTCAATATCAGATCATTAATCTGCAAGCATTCATCTGCAAGTTGTTCATCTGTACAGAAAATATGCGCGTCATCTTGAGTAAAGCCTCTTACACGCATCAAACCATGTAACGATCCTGAAGGTTCGTAACGGTGCACAACGCCAAATTCAGCCAGTTTAATTGGTAATTCGCGATAAGACTTTAAACCATGTTTGAAAATCTGAACGTGCCCCGGGCAGTTCATTGGTTTTAAAGCATAAACACGTTCATCATCGGCATCGTCACCAGCTGGTGTAACCTTGAACATATTTTCTTTGTACCAACCCCAGTGACCCGAAATTTCCCATAAGGATTTATCAAGCACTTGTGGGGCGTTGACCTCTGAATAGGCTTGGTCATCTAGCCTGCGACGCATATAGCTGACGAGGTTCTGGAACATTTTCCAGCCCTTAGCATGCCAGAAAACAACACCTGGGCCTTCTTCCTGAAAGTGGAATAAATCCATTTCACGTCCAAGACGACGGTGGTCACGCTTTTCTGCTTCTTCCAACATTTGCAGATAGGCGTTTAATTCTTTTTCACTGGCAAAAGCTGTACCATATATGCGGGTCAGCATTGGATTGTTTGAGTCTCCACGCCAGTAAGCACCTGCAACTTTCATCAGCTTGAAAGCAGAACCAATTTGACCGGTTGATTGCATATGCGGCCCACGGCAAAGATCAAACCATTCGCCTTGATGATATATTTTCACATCTTGGTCGTGTGGAATAGCATCTACCAATTCAACCTTATATAGCTCACCCTTGTCGGAAAATACCTGTTTCGCTTTATCGCGTGACCATACTTCTTTGGTGAACGGCTTATTGCGCTGAATGATTTCATGCATCTTTTTTTCGATGACAGGCAAATCTTCAGGCGTAAATGGCTGGTTGCGGGCAAAATCGTAATAGAATCCGTTTTCAATAACTGGACCTATGGTGACTTGTGTGCCTGGAAACAATTCTTGTACGGCTTCGGCTAGAACATGCGCACAATCATGGCGGATCAATTCAAGAGCGCGCGGATCATCGCGCGTGATTATTTGAACTTCACCAGACGTTTGTAGTGGATCTGACATATCGCGCAAAACGCCATCCATACTGTAAGCAACAGCTTTTTTGGCAAGCGAATTGGAAATTGATTGAGCAAGCGCCAAACCGGTCATATCGCTTGGATAATCACGTTTAGAACCATCTGGGAAAGTAATTGAAACGGTTGAAGACATAAAAATACTCCTGATCCAGTCCCGCCAACGAATGCGGGTGGGGTGATATATTTGCTTTAATATTACAATAAAGCGATTCAGAAGTTTCTTTTATGGATTCTTGCTTTAAAAAGAAAGCATTATTCGTTTTTTCTTGCTGCAATTTTCCAGTAACGCCATGGTGTATACCAATGGCAATCTCGCGGGAGTTTACGCGGCACTGGATCAAAGCCATGTGTACCGAATGGTCCGCAGCGAGCAATACGAAATAATCCCATCCATGATCCTGTCCAAAGTCCATATCGTGCAATTGCTTCATATGTATATTCGGAACAGGTTGGCAGATGGCGGCAATGTTGGCCGATAAAACCTGATAATGTCAGTTGATAAAATCGAATCAGAAACGTGCCAATCAATCGTCCCGGCGTTTTTTTCCATGGTCCGGAATAATTGCGATTGCCTATTGTCATGCTTTCGTTTTGGTTTGTGGTTGAGAATCAATTTGATCCAAGCAATCTATCACGGCATCAAATGTCAGCATTGTTGAAGCATGGCGTGCCTGATAGTCCTTGATGGGTTCAAGGCAAGCAAAATCAACAAATTTTCCTGATGGAGCAGGGCCGTTTTCTGTCAACATAAGCCAGATAGTATTACGTAACGTGCGTAGTTCATCGGTGGTGCAACCAATAATGTGACTTGCCATGAGTGAGGAAGACGCTTGCCCTAACGCGCATGCGCGCACCAAATGAGCAAAATCGACAACAATATTGTCTTTTATATTGAGATCGACAGTCACAGTAGAACCGCAAATTCTCGAATGTTTTGTTGCTGATGCATCAGGATTGGCAAGACGCCCAATTTTTTCGATATGCGCCGCATATTCGAGAATTTTATCGTTATAAATTTCATTTATCATAACTTCGTGTCCGGAAAACCACTCGTTTTTGCTTAAGCTATTTTGATTCCGTGTTTGTATGTGTCTATATAAGAGTAAAATTAATAACTACCAAGCATAGTTTTGGTAGGCAGTTGGAGTTGATTGATGCAATCCGAGAAAAAAAGTATGACAGTTTCGTCAGAAAATGCGGCCATCACACGCCCATCAAGAGAAGAAGCAGAAGCCGCTGTTCGTACATTATTGCGTTGGGCTGGCGAAAATCCGGATAGGGAAGGTCTTCTTAATACACCTAAGCGTGTTGTGAAAGCTTATGAAGAGTTGTTCCAAGGGTATAACCAATCGGCAAAAGATATTTTGGGGACAGTTTTTGAAGAAGTCTCAGGATATAATGACCCGGTTTTGGTTAAAGACATACCGTTTTATTCCCATTGCGAACATCATATGGTGCCAATCATTGGTAAGGCTCATATTGCCTATATGCCTGATGGCTGTGTCGTTGGGCTTTCAAAAATTCCAAGGGTTGTTGATGTTTTTGCGCGCCGCTTGCAAACACAGGAAAGTATTACCGCCCAAATTGCTGATGCGTTATATACCTATTTGAAACCGAGAGGTGTGGCAGTACTTATCGAGGCAGAGCATATGTGCATGGCAATGCGCGGCGTCAAAAAACAGGGATCAACCACAATTACTGCAACATATCGCGGTTCGTATCAAAATGATGTCAAATCGCAAGCAAATTTTATGATGATGATTAGGGGTTTAAAGTAGGCGAGGAAAATTATGTCGCAGGGCTTAACAAAAGAGCAATTGGAAGAGGGAACGCAATTTGACCCAACCTATGATTCCCATGGGCTGATTACGGCTGTTGTGACAGATATATCCAATGGTGATCTATTGATGGTTGCACATATGAATGAAACGGCACTGCAACTAACACTGGATACAGGGATCGCTCATTTTTGGTCACGCTCACGGCAAAAACTCTGGAAAAAGGGGGAAAGTTCAGGCAATTTTCTTCATGTTTGTGAAATACGCACAGATTGTGACCAAGATGCAATATGGGTAAAAGTATCTATCGAAGGTGCAGGTGCCACCTGCCATACTGGCAGAAAAAGTTGTTTCTATCGTCGTCTTGTTAAAGATGGAGACAGTACAAAACTTTTAATGGATGAAACACCACCCATATTTGACCCGAAAAAGGTATATGGTGAGTAAAATACGGTATTTTTCGCTTTCATACGGGACAGCGGAATAAATAATGTATTAAATTTAAAAAAAAGCTTGTTAAGAGCGTATTGATTTGTTAAATGCCGCGAGCCGGTTATATTCGGCTTCTACCACGTGCGGTCGTGGCGGAATTGGTAGACGCGCAGCGTTGAGGTCGCTGTGGGGCAACCCGTGGAAGTTCGAGTCTTCTCGACCGCACCATTATTTCCCAAAAGTATTATCACTTTGACGGGCAGTTCATGTCACCGACGACTTTTTTGTCGTTTCTATTTCATCCTGCATAACGCTGATATTTTGTGATTCATTGTGCTTTCTCCGCTTGTTGATGCGCGAGGTAAGCTTTGTTTGCACATTGCGAATGCAAATGGCTAGTTTTGTTTAGCATTATGTCAAGTGATTGATAATGAAGGAAATTTCATCATTTTTAGAGAAATCGAAATATGCAAAGCCAGAAGTATGTAGTAAAAACAATAATGCTCTAAGTGCTAATGGTTCTATTTTGTTTTTTTAGCCATAAAATAGATTTATTCTAATAGTTAGAAATTGCCATCAAATAATCGAAATTTGGTGATGAAAAATATTGTAAAAAGAAAAAATGGATTTAATTTTTTCAATCTTTAGCAAATATTATTACCAGCTTATGAAAATATTATTACATATGTGCATAATCTTTTCAAATATCAAAGTGAGTGATAGTCTCACTTGATAAATATAGATTTTATAGAGTCGACGGTATCAACAAAATTGGAGAATGACGAATGGCTGCAAAAGGAAAAGCAAAATGGGGCTGGGTTGCTGTCGGTGTCATTGCAATTGTAGCCATTTATAGTGGTGCGCAAACATATCTGCATCCGGGGCTGCCAAAAGGGGTGGCTATGGGAAATGGCCGTATTGAGGCAACGGAAATTGATATCGCATCAAAACTGGCTGGACGTATTAAGGATATAACGGTTAGGGAAGGCGACTTTGTCAATGTGGGCGACATTGTAGCGCATATGGACACCGATACACTTCAAGCGCAATTGCGTGAAGCGCAGGCTCAGCTCCGCCAAGCGAAAATCAATGTTGAAACGGCAAAAATGCAAGTCGAGCAGCGGCAAGCTGAACAGGAAGCATCTGAGGCGACCGTTTCACAAAATGAAGTTCAACGTGATAATGCAGCACGTCGATTACAACGTTCGGCTACGCTGCAAGAACGTGGCACAGTATCCACTCAAGTAAAAGACGACGATCAGGCAACCTATGATGGTGCTATTGCTGCAGTGGCCGCTGCAAAAGCGCAAGTGGCCGCTTCAAAAGCTGCTGTTTCAGCTGCTAAAGCCAGTGTTGTTAATGCCGAAGCAGCCGTAGATGCCGCAAATGCAACAATTGAACGGATACAATCCGATATTAATGATAGTGATCTTAAAGCAACGCGCTCAGGACGTATTCAATATCGCATAGCACAGCCGGGTGAAGTGGTTGCAGGAGGTGGACGTGTGCTCAATCTTGTTGATTTGGGTGACGTCTATATGACATTTTTCTTGCCAACCAATGATGTTGGTAAAATTGCGATAGGAACAGAGGTTCGCATTGTTCTTGATGCAGCGCCTCAATATGTCATACCAGCTAATATCTCGTTTGTTTCTGATGTTGCGCAGTTTACACCAAAAACGGTTGAAACGGCAGAAGAGCGCACGAAATTGATGTTTCGTGTTCGTGCACAGATTCCACAAAATTTGTTAGAAAAATATATAAAGCAGGTAAAAACAGGGCTACCTGGGGTGGCTTACGTTAAAACCGATCCGAACGCACAATGGCCAAAAGTTGTTAGTACGCCTGTAGTACAATGATAGATATTCACAAACAAACGTCACCATCTACGAATGATGCAGTTGTAAAGCTTGAGAATGTTCGTCTTGCCTATGGTGACAAACTAGCCCTTGACGGTATCGATTTGGAGATACCAGCTGGCAAAATGATCGGTATGATCGGCCCTGATGGTGTCGGGAAATCAAGTTTATTATCTTTGATTACCGGTGCGCGGGAAATTCAGGACGGTTTGGTTTACGTCTTGGGCGGTGATATGCGTGACCGAGATCACCGCTCTAATGTTTGCCCTGATATCGCCTATATGCCGCAAGGTTTAGGAAAAAACCTCTATCCCACTTTATCGGTGTATGAAAATGCCGATTTTTTCGCCCGTTTGTTTGGTCAAAGTAAGCAAGAACGTGACCAACGAATTGCTGAATTATGCAAACGTACGGGACTAAATGGCTTTGAAAGCCGGCCAGCTGGCAAGCTTTCAGGTGGTATGAAGCAGAAGCTGGGCTTGATATGTTCGCTTATCCACGACCCCAAATTACTTGTACTTGATGAACCCACGACAGGCGTTGATCCGCTTTCTCGGCGACAATTTTGGGATCTGATTGATGATATTCGCGCAGAACGCTCAGATATGAGTGTTATGGTTGCAACGGCCTATATGGAAGAAGCTGCGCGGTTTGATTGGCTCATTGCCATGTATAATGGCAAAATCCTTGCAACTGGAACGCCAGAGGACTTGCTGAAACAAACTAATACGCAAACATTGGATGAAGCCTTTATTGCTCTTATGCCTGCAGAAGAACAAAAAGGACATAAGGATGTTGTCATTCCACCACGCAAGGAGACAGGCAATGAGGATATTGCCATCGAGGCAGATGGTTTAACCCAGCGCTTTGGTGATTTTACAGCGGTAGATCACGTTAGTTTTCGTATTAAAAAAGGCGAAATATTTGGCTTTTTAGGATCTAATGGTTGCGGCAAAAGCACCACAATGAAAATGCTAACAGGGCTTTTGCCTGCTACAGAAGGAACAGCCAAACTTTTTGGTAAGCAGATTGACGCCAATGATATGGAGACAAGGCGGCATGTTGGCTATATGAGCCAGGCTTTTTCTTTGTATGCAGAGCTGACGGTTCTTGAAAATTTGCAACTACACGCAAAACTTTTTGAGATACCGGAAGACAAAGTCAAAACCCGTATGCAGTTGATGATTGATCGTTTTGAATTAAACGATGTGTTGGATGCCATGCCAGATTCCTTACCACTTGGCATTAGGCAACGTATGTCATTGGCGGTTGCTTTGCTTCATGAGCCGGAAATATTGATTCTGGATGAGCCAACTTCTGGTTTGGATCCTATTGCGCGTGACCAGTTATGGCAGCAATTGGGTGAACTTTCACGCAATGACAATGTAACAATTTTTATCACAACGCACTTTATGAATGAAGCGGACCGGTGTGATCGTATTTCCCTGATGCATGCCGGTAAAGTGCTGGTAACGGACAAACCATCTGGAATTGTCAAATCAAAAAATGCCAATACTTTGGAAGAAGCTTTTATTGAATATCTTCAAGATGCGATCGATCAGTTAAATGGTGAGAAAAAAGCCGATGCGCCCAATGCGGGTGTGGCTCAAACAGATAAAGCCGGGACGTTAAAAAAGGAAATTTCTGCACCAAACAAAAAAGATTTAGCCACTAATGATGTTGCTGATGATTATAGCAACACTGATTTGGATAATGAACAGATAGCGAGCAAAAGACGCAGTCGTTTGAAAAGCCGGTTTAATTTTATGCGAATGATGAGCTACGCGCATCGTGAAGCATTGGAGCTAAAACGCGATCCAATTAGAGCAACGATGGCTTTGTTGGGCAGCGTTATTCTTATGTTTGTCATAGGATATGGTATCAATACAGAAGTCGAAAATTTGACCTTTGCTGTGCTTGACCATGATCAGACAGTGATAAGTCGCGATTATATCCAGCAGATATCGGGTTCCAGATATTTTATTCAGAAAAAAGATCTGGTTGATTATGATGATCTGGATAATCGAATGCGATCGGGCGAAATAAGTTTGGCCATAGAAATTCCACCTAATTTTGCACAAGATCTCGAACGGGGTCGTGATGTGGAGGTTGGAGCATGGATTGATGGCGCCATGCCGCTTCGTGCTGAAACGGTACGCGGCTATGTGCAAGGTATGCATGGCTTATGGCTGAAGAATAAGATGAGTGTTTTGCTTGGTAAACAGGCAACAATGGGGAATTATCGGTTAGAGGTGCGCTATCTTTATAACCCTGGCATTGAAAGCCTAACAGCCATGGTACCTGCGGTTATCCCTATATTGTTGCTTATTATACCAGCAATGCTTGCAGCTTTGGCTGTTGTGCGTGAAAAAGAAATGGGCTCGATCATAAATCTATATGTGACGCCGGTTACCCGCTTAGAGTTTTTAATCGGTAAGCAATTGCCCTATATTGCTTTAGGAATGCTCAATTGCCTGCTTTTGTGGCTTTTTGCCGTGTTGGTATTCCGTGTTCATTTCACGGGTGGATTTATCACCTTTATGTTTGCGGGGTTGCTTTATGTTGCGTTCGCAACAGCATTTGGACTAATTATTTCGACATTTATGAATAGTCAGATAGCGGCAATCTTTGGTGCTGCTATTCTAACAATTTTACCTGCAACCCAGTTTTGTGGATTGATGGATCCCGTTACCTCTCTACAAGGGGCAGGGCGGTTTATTGGAAACATATATCCAACAACATATTTTATTTTGATCTCTCGTGGTACATTCGCAAAAGCATTGGAATTTCATGACCTTGTAACATCATTTATTCCATTATTTCTTGCTGGTCCAATATTGGTCGTTATAGCCGCGTGGCTTACGAAGAAACAAGCGAAGTGATGTCATGAAGCTAAGTAACATTTTGCAATTGGGTATCAAGGAACTATTGAGCGTTTTTCGCGATCCAATGTTGCTGATCCTCATTATTTATGCATTTACATTTTCTATCTACATAGCTTCACACGCTACGCCTGAAACGCTCAACAAAACACCGATTTCCATTGTCAATGAAGACAGTTCGCAGTTGTCGACACGGATAGCGACAGCTTTCTTGCCGCCTTATTTCACAACGCCGGAAGACATTAACCAATCTGAATTAGATGCGCGGATGGATCAGGGAATTGATACATTTGCCGTTGATATTCCACCAAATTTCCAGCGAGATGTGCTTGCCGGTCGCTCACCTGCTATACAGCTTGATGTTGATGCAACCCGCACAACGCAAGCTTTGACGGGCTCTAATTATATCCAGCAAATTGTTGATGCCGAAGTGAATGAATTTGTTGCCCATTATAGATCCAAACAACCCCAACAGGTTTCGTTGGCTTTGAGAGCGCGTTTTAATCCAGATCTCAATAAATCATGGTTTGGCTCGATTATTAACGTGATCAACAGTATTACGATGTTGTCAATTATCCTGACAGGCACAGCTTTGATAAGAGAACGCGAACATGGAACAGTCGAGCATCTGTTGGTCATGCCCGTTACCCCGACAGAGATCATGATTTCTAAAGTCTGGTCAATGGGATTGATTGTGTTGGTTTCTGCCACTTTTTCATTGATATTCATTGTGCAAGGACTGCTGAAAGTTCCTATTGAAGGCTCACTGTTGCTTTTTCTTGCAGGCACTGTGTTACAATTATTTGCGACAACATCAATGGGTATTGCCTTGGCAACAATTGCTGGTTCTATGCCACAATTTGGTTTGTTGCTGATGTTGGTATTGATGCCGCTACAAATTTTGTCGGGTGGGATAACGCCGCGTGAAAGTATGCCGACATTTATCCAGAACATCATGTTGGCAGCGCCAAATACCCATTTTATCATGATGGCTCAATCAATTCTTTACCGTGGTGCAGGATTTTCTGTCGTATGGGTAAATTTTGCCGCTTTAGCAATTATTGGAGTTGTGTTATTTGCATTTTCGCTTAATCGGTTCAGGGCAACACTTAAATGAGAATGCACAAAATTGGCAAATTTGCCGTTATATCAATTTTATCTGCGACTTTGGTCGCTTGTGGCGGGTCACGCGCTGTTTTATGGCATGGTAAAAATGCGACACCAGATATGGTGGCGGCGCGTAATGCTGCAATAGTAAAACCAGGAAAAGCTAAGGCTATTGTTCCTGTCTATGTTGCAACAAGCAGAGAAGCACAAAATAACTATTCTGAACCTTTTGGTATTAAACGCTCAAAAACGCTTAATTATGCACGTGTTGATGTGGGTATCCCACAGGAACACCAAAAGGGTATGGTAGAAACCAATGGATATAAGCCCGATTTACAGAAATATTTTTCTGCCGTTTCCGTTGTAAAATACAACGGTCGGGAAATGTTTAAAAAGCAACTCAATGCTGCACTGGATAAAAAACCGAAAGGTAAACGGGAAATTTTCCTATTTATCCATGGCTATAACAATAATTTTGCTGACAGCACATTTCGTGCGGCACAGTTTGCCTATGACTATTCTTTAGATGCTGTTACGGTGCATTATTCTTGGCCATCTGGTGGATCTCTTCCCTTATATGTATATGACCGCGATAGTGCCGACTTCGCGCGTGATGGGCTTGCTGATCTGTTGACATTGTTAAGTGAAACAGAAGCCAACCAGATTACAGTTGTTGCCCACTCAATGGGTAATTATGTTACGATGGAAGCATTGAGAAGTTTGGCACTGCAAGGCAAGAGACGACCTATTGACCGGATATCAAGCTTATTGATGGCTGCGCCAGATATAGATGTTGATGTTTTTGAACGACAGTTGAAAGATATTAAAAAGCTTCCAACACCAACAGCCGTGCTTGTATCACGCAAGGATAAGGCTTTGGCTGTGTCCAGCCGTTTGACCGGCGGGCATGCTCGGGTCGGCGATGGTTCGAGTATCAAACTTTTACAAAGCAACGGTATTGCCGTTCTCGATCTTTCCAATGTGGATGGTGGCGCACATAGTGTATTTGCCTCATCACCAACCTTGATGGCACTTTCTCATGATGGAGCATTATCAACATCACTGATGCAGGGCACAGAACAAACAGGTGGACAAGAACTTTTATCAGATGGTGGTAGTGTTTTAAGAGGCACAACAAATCTGATTATGTATGCACCAACTCACATTATATCCTCTATGGCCAACCAGTAAAAATTGTACTGGAGCGTTTTAATAAGCTCCAGTTTTTTCCCGATGTTCTATTGCATGAAATGCAGGTTTATAGTTTTACGCTGGAATGCTTTTCACTTGACTGTATAGCTCTTCAAGAGCTGTGTGGTGTGTAATTATTCCATCACTATGGTTTCAAGCGATGTGTCGTTTTGATTTGAATAAGTCTCGTGGACAATCAACATATTGAAAACAACATATTGTTGGGAATGCTGGTTGAATATTTGCCAATTTGATCGAGAGTATTTGGCGACGTTTAACGGATGTCGACAAATATTATTTCAATTGATATTGCCGTGACGGCAGCAGGTTTTGTCCGATAGATCTCTGGTTGTTTTTTGAGATATTCTAGAAAAATAAGCTCAAACAGCTGAAAATATAAAATGTTCTATTTTACGCGATAAGAGGTGACTGGAGACACTTCAGTCCAAAACTCCAAGATGGTAAAGGTTGTATAAGGTTAAAAAAACTTATGACAATGGAGTAGGTATTCAAGATATTCGTTTATCTTAAGCTGTCATCTACCAATCTTACGCTATTATCTGCCATGATTATCAGTTTTCAACGGAAGTTTGTGCCGATTGACGACTTAGATTAATTGACCAAGATCATATGATTTTTTTTTCAAAGCCTCTGAAGAGACGATCTTTTAGAGAGTTTGCTTTTTAAAAAGACTAATTAGCGAAGATATATGAAATACTGAATTTGATTGTTTGATTGTCAGCACTGATATTTCAAATGCTTAGCTTAATAACCTATCTTCATGTTACCTCAACGAATGTCTTGTTATTTTACTGATCGACATAAATAAAAAAGGCCTCCAAGATTGGAGGCCCGATTTTTACAACTTATAGGTATAATATCAGCTACAACCGCTTGTAGCGCCGCAGGTGTCACATTTCAGACATGTACCATTTCGTACCATTGTAAAGTTTTGGCATTCTGTACACATATCACCAGTATATCCCTGCATCATTGCGTGACGTCTACGCTCTGCTGCAACTTTCTTTGCCTCTTCGGCAGCGTCCGCTTCTGACTTGTTTGGTGCGGCAGCAGAAGAAGGAGCATTCTTGAACAGATTATCAATCTTTCCTTCGGTTTGAACTTCCGGACTTGCTTTTAACGCTGTAGCGCCCTGTGTTTCCAATGAAGCAGCTTTTGGCGCGCTTGTTGTTGCGGTTTTTAACGTTGTCACATTGGATTTTGTTGATATTTGTGACGTTATTGTTGGACCTTTACTCTCTGGTGTTTGACTGCTCATTTTAGGCTTATAGCCACGTGTCCAGCCTGTTGAGATAAGGTTTGTTTTACCTTCTTTCACGCCTTTTCCTAAAGCGGTGTTGGAAAAATCTGAAATATCGACATGAGCCAAATCATACCGACCCAAATAGGAAACTGCGAGTTCACGAAATACATAATCAAGAATTGAGGTTGCATTTTTGATCGCATCATTCCCTTGAACCATGCCAGCAGGTTCAAATTTTGTAAATGTGAAAGCATCAACATATTCTTCCAAAGGTACGCCATATTGCAGTCCCAGTGAAATAGCGATTGCAAAATTATTCATCATTGCGCGGAAAGCTGCGCCTTCCTTATGCATATCAATAAATATTTCACCCAACCGTCCGTCACCAAATTCGCCAGTGCGGAGATAGACCTTATGTCCGCCAACAACTGCTTTTTGTGTGTATCCTTGACGTCGATTAGGCAAACGATCACGATCATGAACGTGCTTTTCGATAATCTTTTCAACTATTCTTTCACTTATCATTGTGGCACGCGCTGCAACTGGCTGCTCGATAAGTTCTTCAACAGCATCATCGTCATCATCGGAAATAAGCGATGCATTTAATGGCTGCGAAAGTTTTGAACCATCACGATAAAGCGCATTGGCTTTCAATGCCAGTTTCCATGACAACATATATGCGTTGGCACAATCTTCAACGGTTGCTTCATTTGGCATATTAATTGTTTTTGATATTGCACCAGATATGAAAGGCTGGGCAGCAGCCATCATGCGGATATGGCTTTCAACTGAAAGATACCGTTTACCAATCTTGCCACATGCATTTGCACAATCAAAGACAGGATAATGCTCTTCCTTCAAATGAGGGGCACCTTCTAAGGTCATAGCACCGCAAACATGAAGATTTGCATCTTCTATTTCTTTTTTCGTGAAGCCTAAGGCTGGTAACATTTCGAATGAAAAGTCGTCCAATTGTTCATCAGTGAAATGAAGCGTGTCTTTGCAGAAATCTTCTCCCAGTGTCCACTTATTGAACACAAATTTGATATCAAATGCGCCTTTTAACGCGCTATTGACGGCTTCAATCTTCTCATCAGTGAAGCCCTTTGATTTTAATGAGGTAGGATTAATCCCTGGCGCCTGATTGATGTTACCATGGCCAACCGCATAAGCTTCGATTTCAGCAATTTGGCTTTCTGAGTAGCCCAAGGTTCTCAGCGCTTCTGGCACAGCGCGATTAATAATTTTGAAATACCCACCACCTGCAAGCTTCTTGAATTTTACCAAAGCAAAATCTGGTTCAATACCCGTGGTGTCGCAATCCATGACCAAACCGATCGTACCTGTTGGCGCAACAACTGTGGCTTGAGCATTACGATAGCCATATTGCTCACCGAGTTCCAACGCTTTATCCCAAGCTTTACGGGCGCGTTCGATCATTTTTGGATCTGGGCAGTCTTTCGCAATTAATCCAACTGGATTAACAGCCAATTTTTCATAGCCCGATGTTTCACCATATGCTGCACGACGATGATTGCGGATAACGCGCAACATATCATTTTTATTTGGTGCATAGCCAGCAAAAGTGCCGAGTTCTTTTGCCATTTCAGCAGAGGTTGCATAAGCCACACCTGTCATAATTGCAGACAAGGCACCACAAATAGCGCGCCCCTTATCTGAATCATATGGTATTCCAGACGTCATCAAAAGACCGCCTATATTTGCATATCCAAGTCCCAATGTACGATATTCATATGAGCGTTGGGCAATTTCTTTTGATGGGAATTGTGCCATCATAACAGATATTTCAAGCACGATGGTCCATAAACGCACAGTATGCTCATAAGCATCAATATCAAAAGAGCCATCGTGTTTACGATAGGTCAATAAGTTAATTGAAGCCAAATTACATGCGGTATCGTCAAGGAACATATATTCAGAACATGGATTTGACGCACGGATTGGACCGGCAGCGGGTGACGTATGCCAATCATTCATTGTTGTGTTGAAATGCACACCAGGATCAGCAGATGCCCAAGCAGCATAGGAAATACGATCCCACAAGTCACGGGCGCGGACTGTTTTATGCACTTTTCCATCTGTGCGTCGAATAAGGTTCCAATCGCTATCTTGTTCAACAGCGCGGAGAAATTCATCTTTCAATGAAACCGAATTGTTGGAATTTTGACCGGAAACTGTGAGATATGCTTCAGAATCCCAATCCGTGTCGTATGTTGAAAATTCTATATCCCTATATCCCTGACGCGCAAATTGTATAACGCGTTGAACATAGTTTTCCGGAACCTGATCTTTCTTTGCAGCGCGAATTTCACGCTTTAATGCAGGATTTTTATTGGGATCAAAACAGTCGCCATTATCGGCTTCACAATTCACACATGCTTTCATAATAGCAGCGAGATGTTTTTTTACTATTTTTGAACCAGTAACAAGAGCTGCTACTTTTTGCTCTTCATGAACCTTCCAGTCGATATATGTTTCAACATCTGGATGGTCGATATCAACAACCACCATCTTGGCAGCGCGCCGTGTTGTGCCACCCGATTTGATGGCGCCGGCAGCACGGTCACCAATTTTCAAGAAGCTCATCAAACCAGATGATTTACCACCACCAGAAAGGCTTTCGCCTTCACCTCTTACTTGCGAAAAATTCGAACCTGTGCCCGATCCATATTTAAACAGGCGTGCTTCTCTAACCCAAAGATCCATAATGCCGCCTTCATTAACAAGGTCATCGGCAACAGATTGTATGAAACATGCATGCGGTTGAGGATGTTCATAAGATGAAGCGGATTTGGTAAGAACGCCCGTTTTCCAGTCAACATAAAAATGGCCTTGGCTTGGTCCATTAATTCCATATGCCCAATATAAACCTGTGTTGAACCATTGTGGGCTATTTGGCGCTACGCGTTGCGTTGCAAGCATATAGGAAAGTTCATCTCTAAAAGCGAGCGCATCAGCTTCGCTATCGAAATATCCGCCTTTCCAGCCCCAATAAGTCCATGTTCCAGCCAAGCGCGAAAATACCTGGCGCGCATCCATTTCAGAACCAAAACGCTCATTTTCCGGTAATTTTTCCAGAGCCTTTTCATCGGCGACAGACCGCCAGAGCCAAGATGGCACGTCATTTTCTTCGACTCTTTTCAATGCCGCAGGAACACCGGCTTTACGGAAATATTTTTGTGCAAGAATATCAGCCGCCACTTGGCTATATTGTGCAGGTACATCGATATTTTCCAAACGAAAAACTATGGAACCATCAGGATTTTTGATTTCACTTGTGGCCTTTCGAAACTCAATCTCCGCAAATGGTGATTGATCCTCTTTTGTGAAGTGGCGCACGATTCTCATAGCCTAACCCTTATCTATATGTTGTATCCTATGCATTTACTTTGTTTTATCAAAGCAAACGCGCACGAACACATCTCCAACCTCATATATCTCTCGGTCAAAGATGTTCTATACCTTTAATTCCCTTTATCGTTTCTTTTATAGATGGACGAACAAATCACGCCATCTTATTCAAGACTCGATATCATCCTCTTAATCTGAGAAGCATCTATATCGTGTAGCTTATTAAAAAAGGCAACACTAAATATGGTGTTTTTTGCATATTTTTTTAAATGATGCACGACCCCATTATGCCAAAAAAAGAATGCCCGTTTTTTTGAAAACTGCATTCAACGCTAACCCCTTCAGATACAACCACCCTCAGATACCCCATAAAACAAAAAACCCTATTAAAAGGATTTTTTATTCACTCGTGATAAAAGATCAAAAGCGCCTTTCCGTCAAGACACAGAGGTGACAAAAAACGAAACAACTATATATAGTGGATAGTATGAACAGAATTTATGTGAATTATGGGGAAGAAATAAATCTTCACTTTATTTTTTGAAATGGGCGTCATTAGACAAGCCAAACGGGTGAATGGTAAAAATCAACCCTTAAATAAGCTAATGAGATTAAAAGAGAACGCGCAGAAAAATATTAGCCAACTATAATATGCCAATCCTGATATTGGACATTGGCTTAGCGTCATTTCATCAGTGCGGTTCGAAATTCAATAAAATTTCTTTTAATTGTGGTTCTGACACACGTTTTGCTGCTTCTTGTGGGGTTACCCATTCAAAAATACGCTGCCCACGTTCTGGCCATTTTTTTTCCTGATGGGAATATAACACAGCAAAAACGTCGACATTGAAATTTCCATTTTCGCCCGCAGGCATATCATATTTATAATATTGATAGGAGCCAATGGAACTGGTTTCAACAATTCCTCGAATGCCTGCTTCTTCGTAAGCTTCTCTGAGTGCTGCTTGTGCGAGGGTGCGTCCAGGCATAGGCCAGCCTTTTGGAATAATCCAACGACCTGTTCCACGGCTGGTAATCAGCAAGAATTCCACAGCATCGTTTTTTAATCGGTATACAAGTGCACCAACTTGTAAAAACTGCGAACCATTAACGATAATTTTTTTATCGAGGGCGACGTTATTTACGATATTTTTCGATGTTTCCGACATTTTCACCCTCGCTTTATACTTTCACCGCGTATCATTATACGCGGTGAAATGTTCATTAAATTTATTTATATCGTTTATTGGGCTACCATCAAAAAGGCTTATCGCCCAATAATTATGCGTTAGTCTTTTTACATTGTGGAATAAATGACTTTACGGCTGATCTTAAGCCATTGCCGGGATGCATACCTTCCCGCATAAAAAAGTTTCGGAGTGGAGAAAAATTTCTCAACAATTCCAAACCGACGCTTCTAACAATTTGCGCTGGCAATAAATTGGAAAGCAAAGCACGGTTGAGGGCATGAACTGAACCAGTGCGCATCCAGATATCAGGTTTTCTGAGGCGATTATAAGCGGAAATGACGGTCATATCGCCACAGTCTCCTGTGCTTTTTTCAACTGCATCAACCAAATTTGTTGCATCGCGAACACCAAGATTAAGCCCTTGAGCTCCGATTGGTGGGAAAACGTGGGCTGCTTCACCAATCAATATAGTACGGTTGGCAGCGAAACTTTTTGGCACAATACCAGATAATGGCCAGCCTTGCGCAGGTGTTTTAACTTCTATCTTGCCAAGCATTGATTGCATTTGCCGTTCAATTGCTTCAGAAAGCCCCTTAGGACCCATACCAAGAAGTTGATTGGCACGCTCTGGATTTGCCACCCATACGAGGCTGGATTCATTGCCCGGTAATGGAACCTGCGTAAATGGTCCATCTTCTGTATGAAATTCTGTTGAGACATTTTTATGTGGCAGATCATGGGAGAAACTGAGAATAACGGCCGTTTGCGGATATTTCCATTGACGTGATTCAATACCAGCCGCTTTTCGTGCTTCAGATGCACGGCCATCTGCTGCAACAACCAATGATGTTTCGATAATGGATTGGTCTTCCAGCGTTATTTCAACATAGTTGGCATGATGCTTGTATGTCGTAGCATTTAGCGGTACTTTTTTTATCAATTTGCAATTATCCACAGCCTCGGCAATTGCATTATTCAATTCGACATTGGGCATATTATAACCAAAGGCCAATTCGCCAATTTCTGAAGAATAAAAGTTTACAACAGGACTGCGTACGAGCCTTTTTGTACCGTCAACAATCCGCATTGTGGAAAGGGCTGCTGCGTGTGGTTTCAGATTTTCCCAAATATCTAATGTTTTAAGCACCTCAATTGCCGGCATCATAAGAGCCGTTGTGCGTAAATCATTGCTGTTTGTCTCTGGCCCTACTAGAATAGATGAGTGTCCTTTGTTGGCGAGAGCAAGTGCCGCCAACATACCAGCCGGCCCCGCACCGATTATCGCAATTGATGTCTTTTCCTTATTTGTTGGAGTTGCCATCGCCAATCCTTCCTGTAAAATTCTATGTCTGCGTGTGACAAAATCACATAAAAGTTATAACTTCAATATGACGTCATTGTTATCAGATGCAATCATGTTCATTTATTTTTTGTGGTCAATAGTAGAAAAAAGCGTGAATTTATATGTCAAACAGTGATAAACCGACACAAAAGAGGGGTAGTGCTGATTTGAAACACGATATCGCCGAAAAAATAAAAAGCGGTGCTGAACGCTTACGCCATAAAAAAGTTACCATGCCACAAGCGAGGGCTTTTTCCGTTCATCTCTTAACAGCGTCGGGTTCATTTCTGGCTTTTCTATCATTGGTTGCAGCATCGGACAAACAATGGACGGCAATGTTCGGCTGGCTTGGCTTGGCTTTGCTTGTTGATGGGATAGATGGCCCAATTGCACGAAAATTGGAAGTAAAATATGTTTTGCCGACTTGGTCAGGGGAATTGTTGGACAATATTATTGACTATGTAACATATGTCTTGATACCGGCTTTTGCTCTTTATCAAAGTGGCTTTATGGGTGAGGGGTTATCATTTCTTTCTGGTGCATTAATTGTTGTTTCATCGGCAATTTATTACGCAGATACGGGCATGAAAACGAAAGAAAACTTTTTCAAAGGTTTTCCTGTCGTGTGGAATATGTTGATATTTACGCTCTTTATTGTAAAACCAGGTGAATGGACGGCTTTTAGTATTGTTGTGATATCAGCGATTATTTCATTCTTGCCAATTTATTTTCTTCATCCGGTGCGCGTGGTTCGGTTACGTTCGCTCAATCTCACAGTTTTTTTGCTGTGGTGTATATTTGGTATTGTTGGCATCTATTACCAGCTCAACGCACCCTTTTGGGTTAAAGTGGGTATGTCTGTAACCGGCATCTATATTTATGTGATCGGGGCAATTATGCAGTTATTTCCCCGTCTTGGTGTGCGCCAAAATTGAACAAGAAAATGGCTAAAACAAATATAGGTTGTTAAATGTTGGGTTTAGATGACCGAACAAAGCGGAAGACAGATTGCAATTTCACATTGTAATGTTTTAAAGGTGTTTAATCTTTGGTGGTCCTAAGGAGTTTGGACAATGCAGCTTGATTTTGGCGGTGGAAAAGATATTTCTTTTTTTAAAGAAGGTCGTACTGGCATTGTTCGGCTTACGCGCCCTAAAGTATTGAATGCTCTCAACGAAAAAATGGTAAAAGCGCTTAGTAAGGCACTTCACAGTTGGGAAACTGATGATGATGTTTTATGTGTTTTAATCGAAGGCGAGGGGCGTGCTTTTTGTTCAGGTGGCGACATTGTTGCGGCCTATAAAGCAGGCAAAGCAGGCAAACCCGATTATCATTATTTTACCGAAGAATATAGGCTCAACGCTTATATTGGGGAATTTCCGAAACCCTATATCGCTATTCTTGATGGAATTTGCATGGGTGGTGGTGCAGGAATATCGGTTCATGGTTCGCATCGCATTGTCACCGAAAATACTATTTTTTCTATGCCGGAAAGCTCTATTGGTTTTTTCCCGGATGTTGGGGCAGGTGAGTTTTTGCCAAGATTGAGTGATAATTTTGGCATTTATCTTGCTTTGACTGGCGAACACTTAAAATGGGGTGATTGTTTACAGACAGGTTTGGCAACACATGCTGTTTCACAAGATAATCTTGAAAACTTACGTCAAAGTATTATCGAGCAGGGCAATCCGCGTCCAGCGTTGGAACAATATGCGCTGGAAGTGAATTACGAGACAAGTGCAGAGGTACGCATTCTAATAACAGAGTGTTTTGGCAAACCCACTTTGGAAGACTGCATAGCCGCTTTACAGCAAAAGGCCGGTGACGGTAATGAGTTCGCTAAAAGCTGTTTGGATAAACTTTCATTAAGATCACCAACCAGTTTGAAAGTGATTTGGCGGGCCATGTCTATGTGTAAACCATTGGGACTCAATGATTGTCTGAAGCTTGAAAATAGAATTGCCCACCATATGATGGATAATCATGATTTTTATGAAGGTGTGCGGGCAGCTCTTATTGATAAGGATCGCACCCCAAAATGGCAGCCAGACAAGTTGGAAAATGTCACGGAAGAAATAGTAGACTCCTATTTCCAACCGGTTGATAATGAGTTGGTTATTTAATGGTCAAGCACATAAGGCAATTAAAAAGAATAGACCCTATTTTGATGGGATATTGGATTTATTTGCGTTTTTTGGCTGTTATATGCCTTGGTATGGGCTCATGTTATTGGATTCGCCTTGTTGGCATCTTTCCCGGTGAACTTTGGAGAATTGACCATATGCCATGGCAATGGCAGGTTTTAACGGGAATATTTTGTGTGCTTTATCCTATAGCATCGTTAGGCCTATGGATGTTATCGCCATGGGGTATTGTGTTATGGATTGTAGCCGCGATAACTGAAACTTTGGCATTTACTTTTTATCATTCCTATTTTGGCTATATGCCACTTATAGCACTTTTGCATTGTTTACTTATTTTATTATTCATACTGTTTCAGGTGGTAATGTTTTTGAAGAAACGGCATAAAACAGTTGCGATTACAGAATATTAACACGTATTGTTAAAAATACTATGCTAGGGCATGGTTTGTGTGGCATAATATAAATATTAATTTGGGTTATTGATAAATAATAGCACTCTATAAAACGGATCTGATCTTTCTATAAAATTAGAACCATGATCTGATAGTAATGTGCTTGAAAGATAATAAAATGACAAAAAAGAACGTGCAATCTAACGGAAATCGTTATGTCGGGCGCAGGCTATTTTTGAAGTCGTTGGCGTCATTAGCTGCTGTTGCATACGCCATGCCAGCAATTGCTAGGTCATCTGGCCAAACACTGTTGGCTCAAAATGGTAGAGGTCGCTGGGATGACCAGTTTGATTCTGGTGCTTCTGGTGGTGCTCGTGTTGCATCCAATCAGCCCGTTCTTAGTTTTCAAACGGTATCTTTCACCCAAAAGTCTATTT
The DNA here is from genome assembly GCA_946478665.1 of uncultured Bartonella sp. GTDB lineage: Bacteria > Pseudomonadota > Alphaproteobacteria > Rhizobiales > Rhizobiaceae > Bartonella. The sequence goes on from CAMLCZ010000001.1 coordinate 123,158, forward strand.
CTGAATATGAGCAGATTGTTAATCGTGGTGGGTGGAATAGAGTTCCAACACAACAAGGCAAATTGCAAATCGGTGTTTCTCACCCAGCTGTCGTAGCGTTGCGCCAAAGGTTGGCTGCATCGGGCGACCTTTCCGCTAATGCTGGTATGTCGTCAGAAGCTTTTGATACCTATGTTGACGCCGCTGTAAAACGTTTTCAATTGCGCCATGGCTTGCCTGCTGATGGTGTAACAGGTGAAGCAACCTACAAATGTCTGAATGTTGATGCCCAGACACGTCTTAACCAATTGCGTACAAATGTCGTCCGTTTGACACCGAAGGCAGAGATGGTGTCAAAAGAAGAACGGTTTGTGATGGTCAATATTCCGGCTGCGCAGATTGAAGCGGTGGAAAATGGTGTTGTTGCACAACGGCATACGGCCGTGGTAGGCAAAATTGATCGTCAAACACCTTTGCTTGATTCAAAGATTAGCCAGATCATTCTTAATCCATTTTGGACAGTGCCTAAATCCATTATCCGTAAAGATATTATTCCTCTTATGCAGAAGAATCCAAATTACCTTACGGACAATAATATCCATATATTTGATGGTAAAGGCGAAGAAGTATCGCCACAAAGCGTCAATTGGAACAGCGATGAGGCAGTTGGTTTAATGTTCCGGCAAGATCCTGGTAAAATTAATGCCATGTCTTCGACCAAGATTAACTTTGCCAATCCATATTCGGTTTATATGCATGATACGCCGCAACAAACCTTGTTTAATAGTCTTATGCGGTTTGACTCATCAGGTTGTATCCGTATTCAGAATATTCGCGATCTAAACCAATGGATTTTGAAAAATACTCCAGGTTGGGATCGTGCGCATATGGAAGAAGTTATTCAATCGCGTAAAAACACGCCAATCAATATACCAGATCCTATTCCATTACATTTTGTATATATTTCGGCTTGGTCAACTGGTGATGGTGTAGTCCAGTTTCGGGATGATATTTATCATATGGACGGTTCATCCGAATTGGCTTTGGATACAGCAAATTAAGTTTGATGCTGTTGATTGTTATTTCTTCGACATTATGAAAAACCGCCGAAATGGCGGTTTTTTTATTTATTTTAAGGGGTTAGTTACATCTTTTCGTTTATCTGGAAAAAAGAAGAATCGGTTTCAGATGAACAGGAATGATAAGTAGAGCAAAACCATCATCCGTTTTTATGTATTTTTTGCCGCAAAATATATTGATGATTTTGCTGTCTGTTCTGATATGTGCAACTTTTTTCTGGATTATCTGCCTATCTTATCCGTCTGTTTTTATTGCAAAAACTGAAATTTTATTGGTTGATGGTCGTGGCAGTCCCATAGCTGAACCGGAACGGGATAACGCCGCAGCTATTTTGTTGTCAAAATCTGTTTATAATGAGTTGGCCAATAGATTGGTTGGAGAGGGAATTTATCTCTCAGAACCGGATTTCTTTCGATCAGCCAGTATAATCGCGAAAAAAAATAGTTTCTCACTTTCTTTCATCGCAGACAAAAAACGGGTGGCAAAAGACACAGTCACACATTGGGTAGAGGTTTTTCGCCAACGTGTTTTGAATGTTGTTGCTAATAAACAGAGTTTAGACTTGGCCGAAGAGCAAAAGCGGCGTGACAAGGCAATAACTGCGGCAGCAAGCGATTTTAAGGCATCGTTAAAAGAGCTGTTTAACACGAATTCCCTGAACACCACAGATACGGGGCTATATTCCAAATTTTTTGACGCCGTTAATAATCGCATTGCCTATGAAGCGCGTATTCACGCTTTGGAAGAGATATTGCAAAAACAACAATCGCCATTGGTTCTTGAATTTGTTGCGCACGATCCTGCTGTTTCGCAACTATCCGACCAATTAAATAAGATAAAAACACAAAGAGCTTATTTGCAAAGTCAACTTGGTGAAAAACACCCACAAATCAAGGCGGTTATTGCGGAAGAGAAGGAGATAGATAAGGCGCTTTCGGATAAAATAAATCTGACAATAGACCAACTTTATCTTAATGCCCAAATGGCGCGAGCGATGGAAGATAGCTTGTATAAGGAATTATTGGGTGAAAACACGATAGAAGTAAATGCATTGGATAATGCGTTTTCGAATTTCGAACGCCAACTCAAACAAAGCTGGGCGGAATATGATACAGTCTATTTGCAGCAGACCACAAATTCCCTAGCAGTTTTTTTTGTGCAAGCTCGTCCCATTCAGGTTGAAAAATCCAATCTCTCAAACCAGTTATCTTATCTTATTGTTTTTGCGTTTCTATTAGGATTATCTATATTTTGGGCTTTGGTGCTGTTTATCGAGAAAAGCATTGTTAGCAATAAGGGGGCAAATGCCAAATCATCTCCCTATGACCGATCACAATCGAATTTAGAACGAGATGTTTCTGAACAACATATCGTCGCGACGCATAAAGATGAGAAACAGACATTTGATGATTTGATTCAATCGCTAGAACAAAGTTCCGCAAAAAAAGTTATAGTCGCAGGTCACTATGCTGCACAGATAGCCGCACGTATTGGGATAGTTTTTGAAAAAAATAAAAAGAAAGTTTTGCTTATTGATATTTCAGCCAGCAAAATTGGAAGCTTAATTGGGCCGCATCGCGGCTTTACCGATGTTTTGACCGGCGACGCAGCAATTCACGAGGTTATCTATAAAGATTACGATACTGGTATCGATATTTTACCTCAAGGTCTTGCAAGTGCGATAAGGGCAAGGGATTTTTCAAGGGATATTGGTCAGCTTGTTGATATGATAACAGAGCAATATGACATGGTTCTTTTTGCCATGTCGACACCACCAAGCTATGGATTGAATGAGATCGTTACGCTTTGTGATTGTACGGTTGTTTGTGCTTTAAATGACAGCGAGCAAACAACTTGGCAAACAACCTTTGACACATTGGATATACCGCACAAGCCAGTACTTCATAATATCTCATTTTAACAAGAAAATTGTTTAACGCGACGGCTTGTCGCGGCTAATGGTCTTGTAATCTATCCAGCATTGCTGCACGAATAAGAGAGTTAATCTTAGGTTCGATATATTGGTTGAAAGCTGTTCAATATGACTAGCATCGCTATTGAGGATGATACATCGCTTACGCCGCAACAAATGCGTAATCGTAATATGATACAAAAGTGGCTCTATGTTGTTTTGCTGTTATGTTTAACAATTGTGATTGTCGGCGGGGCGACACGTATGACTGGCTCGGGATTATCCATTACTGAATGGAAACCAGTGCATGGCGTTATTCCACCAATCGGACAAGAACAATGGCAAGATGAGTTTGAAAAATATCAGCAAATTGCCCAATATAAGCTCGTCAATCATGGAATGACGCTTGAACAGTTCAAAGGGATTTTCTGGTGGGAGTGGGCTCACCGTTTATTGGCGCGCCTTGTTGGTGTTATTGCACTATTTGGACTTATCTGGTTTTGGGCAACAAAACGCATTGAAAAAAATATTCTACCACAATTGATAGCGGTGCCAGTTTTAATTGGCATTCAAGGGGCTATTGGCTGGTGGATGGTCGCATCTGGACTTGGTGCAAGTGATTTAACAAGCGTTAGTCAATATAGACTTGCAATCCATCTGGTTACAGCTTGTATCGTTGTGATATTTGTTACCTATGTATCGCGTGGTTTAGCCGACTATACAGAAAAGCCTGCCAATCGTAGTATCCAGCGTTTTGCCGGCTGGTTGGTGTTTATAGCTTTGTTTCAAATCTATTTAGGTGCACTGGTTGCAGGTCTTCACGCTGGTAAGGTCTATAACACTTGGCCACTTATGGATGGGCAATTGATCCCAGATGGTTTGTTAATTGATAATCCAGCATGGCGTAATCTTTTCGAAAATCGCCTGACAGTACAATTCGTTCATAGATGTTTTGCTTATGCACTGCTAATTGCTGCATTGATCCATGCATTCAGTGTTGAAAGATTGGCATCTGGAACAACACATGCACGACGTGCCATGTGGTTGCTTATCCTAATTTTAATACAAGCACTATTTGGTGTAATTACCCTATTAACAGAGGTGCCGATAAGCTGGGGATTGATCCATCAAGCATTTGCTTTGTTTGTTCTCTGTTTTGCTGTTGCGCATTGGCGTGCAACAAAGGGTGCTTATCCTGTTATCAGTCATCATAAGATAAGTTAATTTTCATAAAACTCATCTTATAGGGCAGGGAAGGTGGTGCAAACCACCTTTTCATTATTTGCCAATCATTAGGTCAAGATTTTGAACTGCGGCACCCGAAGCACCTTTGCCTAAATTATCAAGCACTGCACAAATATTATAATTACCGGTGGCATCATCGCCGAACACGAAGATTTTCATTTTATCTGTGTTCGCCAGTATCTCGGCATCCAATCGTGCTGTTTTTGCGCATTCATCACTATCTGCAATAATAATATGGTTTTGATCTTGATAGTGCGCACTGAAAATCTCGCGCAAATCATCCGCTGTAACTTTTTTTGCCAGTAAATTTTGATGGAGCGGAAGATTTACAATCATTCCTTGCGGAAACCTCGCAACACTTGGAACAAAAATAGGCGTATTGGATAACAGCCCGTGCACACGAATTTCCGGCGTGTGCTTGTGCTTCATGTTAAGGCCATAGATAAAATAATTTGCGGTGATACGGTTGTCACCAACAGCATCTTCCATCTGCTCAATCATCTTTCTTCCGCCGCCAGTGTAGCCGGAAACAGCATTGATTGAAATTGGATAGTCCTGTTGCAGAATACCAGCTTCCCGAAGTGGGCGAATAATGCCAATCGCACCTGTTGGATAACACCCAGGATTGGCAACCATACGAGCCGATCTAATCTTGTCAATTTGTCCTGATGTCAATTCAGCAAAACCGTAGACCCAATCATTGGAAATTCGATGCGCTGTGGAACTGTCGATGACACGGATCTTCTTGTTTTCTGATAGTAGCTTAACGGTTTCTATGGCAGCATCATCAGGCAAGCATAGTATCGCAATATCTGCACTGTTCAAGCGATCAAGGCGAGATGCAAGATTATGACGTTCCTCATGGGGAATCGATAAAATTTCGAGATCAGTACGGTTAGACAAACGCTTTTGTATCTGCAGTCCAGTTGTTCCGTGCTCGCCGTCAATAAAAACTTTCGTACGCATGGTTATTGCCTTGATTGCTGAGGTTAAAACATAGAGAAATACTATATAAATGCTTGAAAAAACAAAGTGAAAAATAATCTAAATTGCAAGCAAAACTATTTTTTAAAACTTATCTGATGCGCCCATAGGGTAAATCTAAGTTTTGACACAGTTTCAATGGTGTTTGGTGATACAATTAATAACGTATAAATTGAAATAATTTTTCGGCATTTAGTGGGTTATTTCTCTGCAAACTAATTTATCATCTGGTTAAGCTGTGCTATTCGAGTAATGACCAATTTCTTTTATAGGATTTATCCAATGAGCCACCAAATGAATGCGGCGCAAGAGCGCTTTTTTAATGATGATCTTAAAAATGTTGATTCTGAAGTGTTTGACGCAATCAGAAATGAATTGGGGCGTCAGCGCCATGAGATTGAACTTATCGCATCTGAAAATATCGTCTCTCGTGCCGTATTGGAAGCGCAAGGGTCGGTACTCACTAATAAATATGCTGAAGGTTATCCGGGCAAGCGATACTATGGCGGATGTCAATTTGTTGATGTTGTGGAAACGCTGGCTATAGAAAGAGCAAAAAAGCTTTTTGGTGCAGCTTTTGTTAACGTTCAACCAAATTCTGGTAGCCAAATGAATCAGGCTGTGTTTTTCGCGCTGTTGCAGCCGGGTGACACATTTATGGGGCTTGATTTAAATTCAGGTGGCCATTTAACACACGGTTCGCCAGTCAATATGTCTGGTAAATGGTTTAATGTTGTTTCTTATGGTGTTCGTAAAGATGACCAACGCATCGACATGGATGAAGTTGCACGCATTGCCCGTGAAAATAAACCAAAGCTGATATTGGCTGGTGGTACGGCTTATTCGCGTTTTTGGGATTGGAAGCGTTTTAGAGAAATTGCCGATGAAGTCGGCGCATATCTAATGGTCGATATGGCTCATATTTCTGGTTTGGTTGCAGGTGGTGTTCATCCGTCACCAGTTCCACATGCTCATGTTGTAACGTCAACAACCCATAAATCACTTCGTGGACCTCGTGGTGGCATGATTTTGACCAATGATGAAGCCATTGCAAAGAAAATTAATTCGGCTGTTTTTCCAGGCATTCAAGGTGGTCCATTAATGCATGTTATTGCAGCAAAAGCTGTGGCTTTTGGTGAAGCGTTACAACCATCTTTTAAAACTTATGCAGCCAATGTCGTTGCTAATGCAAAAGCATTGTCGGCAAGTCTGATTAAAAATGGTCTTGATATTGTATCAGGCGGCACCGATAACCATTTACTTCTGGTTGATCTTCGTCCTAAAAACGCTACCGGCAAACGTGCGGAAGGTGCATTGGGGCGCGCCAATATTACATGTAACAAAAATGGTATTCCTTTTGATCCGGAAAAACCTTTTGTGACATCCGGTATTCGTTTGGGAACACCAGCTGCGACCACACGTGGTTTTGGTGAAGCAGAGTTTACCAAAATTGGTGAGCTAATTTCAGAAGTTCTTGATGGGCTTAAAAAAGCAAATTCTGATGAAGAGAATACAGCTGTTGAATCCCATGTAAGAGATCAGGTAAAGGAATTAACGGAACGTTTCCCTCTTTATCCTTATCTCGGATAGTTAATTAAACGGAGTTTAAAATGCGGTGTCCTTACTGCCAAGCTGAAGATACACAGGTAAAGGATTCTCGTCCGGCGGAGGATGGCTCGGTTATCCGCCGCCGCCGCATTTGCCCCGTATGCGCAGGCAGGTTTACAACTTTCGAACGTGTCCAATTGCGCGAATTGATGGTTATTAAAAAAAGCGGCAGACGGGTTCCGTTTGATCGTGACAAGCTTATGCGGTCTGTTGAAGTGGCCTTGCGGAAACGCAATGTTGAATCAGAGCGTATAGAACGCGCAATTTCTGGTATTGTCAGGCAACTTGAAAGTTCGGGAGAAACGGAAGTACCAACTGAGGAAATAGGTCGCCTTGTTATGGAAGCTTTAAAGATTATCGATGACATAGCATATATTCGTTTTGCCTCGGTATACCGTAACTTCCGTACCGCAAGTGATTTTCATAATGTCATTGATGAATTATCCGATACTGACAGCGAGAAAGATGTCACATCAACTTCATGAAAATCCCAATGACGAGCGTTTTATGGCAGCCGCAATTCGGCTGGCTCAAAAAAATGTTGGTCGTACTTCTGAAAACCCATCTGTTGGTGCAATAGTTGTTGCGAGTGACGGAATGACCATTGTTGGTCACGGTGTTACCGATGTTGGTGGGCGCCCGCACGCTGAAACACAAGCATTGAAAATGGCTGGTGATAAAGCGCGTCATGGCACCGCTTATGTGACGTTAGAACCTTGCGCCCATTATGGCAAAACGCCACCTTGTGCCAATGCATTGGTAGAGGCAGGCATTGCCCGTGTTGTTATTGGGGTTGTTGATCCTGACACCCGGGTTGCAGGCAAAGGTATAGATATATTAAAGGCCCATGGTATCGAGGTAAAATCGCATGTTTTGCAAGATCGCGCTTTCAATGGATTGAGTGCCTATTTTTGTCGTAAGCTAACAAATTTGCCAGAAGTTACGTTAAAAATGGCCATATCTGCGGATGGTGGCATTGGCTTATATCACCAAGGAAATGTTGCAATCAGCAACGCTATATCTCACAGCGTAAGCCATATGCTAAGAGCGCGGACGAACGCCATTATGGTTGGTATTTCAACTGTTTTGGCCGACGATCCGCAACTAACCTGTCGTTTGCCCGGTTTGGAAGATCGCTCGCCTATTCGGGTTGTGATTGATAAAGATCTTAAAATTCCAATCAATAGTGCGTTCGTAAAGACTGCCAGATCAGTGCCGACTTGGGTTATTTGTGGCGATAGAATACCAGAAAAAACAGCCGACTTACTTATTAAAGCTGGTGTTAAATTAATTGAAATTCCTGTAAGCGATGAAAAAATTTCGCCGAATAATATTTTGCGTGCCTTGGCAAATAATGGCATTTCCAGTGTTTTGCTGGAAGGGGGCGCACAAACGGCGACAACCTTCTTAAACAACGATGCGGTCGATCGTTTAATATTGTTTCATTCTCCAATCAAATTGGGGGAAGAGAAAATTGTTGCACCAGACTTTAATAGTTGTTTAAGTGCGTTTTCGCTTGTTAATAAAGCAACGTTTGGTAATGACATCTATCAGGAATGGAGGCGTCGTACAGTATGTTCACCGGAATCATAACAGACATTGGTACAGTCACATCTGTAACGAAACTGAATGAAGGTTTACGAATAAAGATTGATACTGCTTACGACGCAGATTCTATTGATACCGGTGCATCAATAGCCTGTTCGGGTACATGTTTGACGGTTGTGGATAAGGGTGTTGGCGATAATAAACAGTCCTGGTTTGTTGTTGAAGCGTGGGAAGAAGCATTACGCCTAACAAACATTGGAAGTTGGACGGCTGGTAGCAAAATCAATTTGGAACGATCCTTGTGTCTAGGCGATGAAATTGGCGGACATTTGGTCTCTGGTCATGTTGATGGGTTGGCGAAGATTATCGACATCAAGGCTGAAGGGGATGCCAAACGTTTTACATTGGAAGTACCGACAGAGCTTGAAAATTACATTGCCCGTAAGGGGTCTGTTGCATTGAATGGAACGTCTTTAACCATCAATGCTGTGAACGATAATACATTTGATGTTTTGATTATTCGTCACACTTTGCAAGTCACCACATGGGGTTTTGCTGCATTAAACGATAATGTGAATCTTGAGGTGGACCAATTGGCACGCTATGCCGCCCGTTGGTATGAAAAGCTACAAAAATAGAGTATTAACCTCGATGGTATAATTCTTGCCGTAATTTAATTGAAAATTGCGACATATTATCAAAAGCTACTTTCGCTTTTTATAAATCTGCATTAGATCAATTAAAATCTTCTCCTACCTCACCACGAACGTTTAAAACGCATGTCGTGATGGTCTTTTGTCTATTAAGGGATCTAATTATGACAAAGAAACATGAACGGTTACCACATTTGTTAATTGTTGAAGCCCGTTTCTATGATGATATTTCTGACGCATTGTTAAAAGGCGCTATTGATGCCCTTGAAGAAGTTGATGCGAGTTATGACGTTGTAACGGTGCCTGGTGCATTGGAAATTCCTGCAGCTATCGTTTTTGCTGAAAAAAGCGAGAAAAAATATGACGGTTATATTGCATTAGGATGTGTTATTCGTGGCGAAACATACCATTTCGAAATTGTTTCCAATGAGTCATGCCGCGGATTATCAGATTTGAGCGTGCATAAGAAATTGGCAATTGGTAACGGTATTTTGACAGTTGAGAACGACGACCAAGCTTGGGCGCGGGCAAAATCTGATGAAAAGAACAAAGGTGGTTTTGCCGCCAAAGCAGCGTTACGCATGATAGAACTCAAAAAAGAATTCGGAGTAAATCATTGATTAAAGGCGATGAAACCAACAAAAATCCGCCTCGGCGTGCCAACAAGCGTGGTGCAGCGCGTCTTGCTGCCGTGCAAGCATTATATCAGATGGATGTTGCTGGTACGGGCGTCATGGAAATTACTGCCGAATATGAGGCCTACCGTTTAGGGCAAGAGGTTGATGGTGAGCAATATCTTGATGCTGATCCGCAATGGTTTCGTGCCATTATATCTGGCGTTGTTCAGGAGCAACGCCAGCTTGACCCATTAATTCGGCAACGTTTACCTGAAGATTGGCCGTTATCGCGCATTGATTCGACCTTGCGGGCAATTTTGCGAGCAGGATTGTGGGAAATTAAAAATCGCAAAGATGTACCAATTGCTGTTATTATCAGCGAATATGTTGATATAGCAAAAGCGTTTTTTGAAGGTGATGAACCGCGACTTGTTAATGCGGTGCTCGACCGTATGGCAAAAGAATTACGTACTTAAAGAGTTTAGAATTTTAAAGCCCTCATTAAGAGGGCTTTTTTATATAATCTGTCACGCTATTAAAGTAGATCACAAAAAAGGGCTTTCAACATAATAGTTGAAGCCCCTTATTCATTATTGAAATGACAATATTAACGACCTGTAGAAGGTAGGGTTGGAACGCCTTTTGAACCTTTAATCAGCTGTGACAAGAATGATTGGTCATGACCACCTGTTGGTGTTGTTTGCGAGACCGTATCGAAGATCTTGCCATCTTGTAGGCCATAATTGGCGATTTTTTCTACTTGACCATTTTTATTGAAGTAAATTGCCAATATTTTTCGATCAACAATTTTAGGCTTCATAAATTGGGCGCCACGATAGCGTGTCTGTGAAATATAGTAAAATACTTCATTATCATACATGGCTGTAACAGAAGGAGAACCCAATGCTAGGAGAACCTGATCGCGGCTAGACCCAACTGGTATGGAAGCCAAAGCTGATGGATCCAGAACATAACCTTCATTGAAGGTTTGGCTGGTGTTCAATATATTGGCGGATTTACAACCGCTAGCAACAATGGCCGTTGCAGCCAACAGGCTTACGATTAGCGTTTGCTTGGCGCGGGGTGTAACGCGGATTATATGAAACAATGAAATCTCCATTTTAAGCATAGCGGAGGGTAGCCTCACGGTTTTGTTCTTTTTGCCTAAACTACCTTTAAGCGGTTTGCAATAGATTGCATTCGGCAGAGCTTTTATATTGTCGAAAACAATGTGCAAAATTATATTTTTATGTTCAATTGGTCAAACTTGACGATAATACTAAATAGGATAGGCACTATAATAATATAGTTTTGAAGTATTTAGTTAGGATCTGCAATGAATGATGATCGCCATGAAATTATGACATTTGCCATCAAATATCCCGTTAATGTTCGATCTTTACCGGTCAAGGGATTGCGGGTGCAAATCGAGGCAGACCAACGGGAATTGACAGATTTGGCAAAAAATCACGGTCTTTTGTCTGTCAATTTGTTCAAAGGCGATTTACATATTTCACCGTGGAAAAAACGTGGTGTGCGGGTAAAAGGTAAATTATTTGCTGATGTTATCCAGGCTTGTGTGGTGACATTGGAACCCGTACCCGACCATATTGATGAGGAAGTTGAAGCGGTTTTTATTCCCGATGATTCTCGCCTCACGAAATATGAACATGTCGATGATACGGGTGAACTATTTGTCGATGCGGAAGGGCCGGACACACCAGAGGTTTTCCATGGAGACGAAATTGATTTGGGTGCATTTCTGGAGGAGTTTTTTGAGCTTTCATTAAATCCATATCCGAGAAAGCCGGGAGTCGAAGCGAATTTGACTATTGAAGATAATACGGATGACGATCAGCCGTCACCATTTGCAATTTTGGAACAACTGAAGGAACGTTGAACTTTTTACAAACAAAATTAGTGGTTGTATGATATTGAAAAACCGTTATTTTTAGCACTTAATCAGACAGAGTCTAGATTTAGACCTATTCCGTTGTTAACAGATATAATCTTTATAATTTCACAGGACGTATAAGAGTGATCAGAATTTCCGTGGATGCAATGGGTGGCGATTTTGGTCCAGAGATCACAATTGCCGGTTCAGCAATCGCACAAAAGCGTTTTCCAGATATTCAATTCCTTTTTTATGGAATTGCGGAATCTGTTGAACCCGTATTGAAACGTTATCCTGATTTGATGGCCGTATCAACGTTTATACCCACGGAGAGCTATACCCGTATGGACGAGAAGCCCAGTCAGGCACTGCGTAACGGGCGTGGAAAATCATCTATGTGGCACGCGATTGAAGCTGTTAAGAATGGTAAAGCTGACGCTTGTGTTTCTGCGGGTAATACCGGTGCGTTAATGGCGATGTCGTATTTCTGCCTGCGCATGATGGAAGAGGCAGACCGACCAGGTATTGCTGGTGTTTGGCCGAATTTGCGTGGTGAAGGCATTGTGCTCGATATCGGTGCCACAATTGGGGCTTCAGCGGATCAGCTCGTTGACTTGGCTGTGATGGGGGCTGGAATGTTTCGGGCTCTCTATCATGTTGAACGTCCATCGGTTGGTCTGCTTAATGTTGGTGTTGAAGAAGTCAAAGGCCTTGATGAAATTAAACAAGCAGGCATGATGCTACGCGAGATCGGGCTTGATGGGCTTGAATATAAGGGGTTCGTTGAAGGCAATGATATTGGTAAAGGCACAGTTGATGTTGTTGTTACTGAAGGATTTTCAGGTAATATTGCCTTAAAATCAGCGGAAGGAACAGCGCGCCAGATGGCGCAAATCCTAAACGAAGCCATGCGTAGTTCCATTTTTTCACGTCTTGGCTATTTGCTATCTATTGGTGCTTTTCGTAAGCTTAAACAGAAAATGGATCCCGGCCGTGTTAATGGCGGTGTTTTGCTTGGGCTAAATGGCGTGGTCATTAAAAGCCATGGTGGAACAGATGCCGATGGATTTGCATCAGCTGTCCGAGTAGGGTATGAAATGGTCAATAACAAGCTTCTGGAAAAAATTGCCGCTGACTTACGGCATTTTCATGATAGAAAGCCTGAGCTCCTCCATCATGATCATGAGACAACGCATGATTCGGAGCATTAATAAACCGATTAAGAGTTAAGCAAACGATTGCTGGGTAAGGACTAAGCTGAATGATTCGATCTGCCATATGTGGCATTGGAAGTGCGTTGCCAAGAAACAAAGTGCCAAATAGTGAACTTGAACAGATCGTCGAAACATCAGATGCATGGATTGTTCAGCGTACAGGGATTCGTCAACGCTTTATTGCCAGTGAAGATGAAACAACTGTTACATTAGGGACTGCTGCAGCTCGACAAGCGCTGAAAGACGCAGGCTTAACGATTGATGATATTGATTGCATCATATTGGCAACAGCAACACCAAACCATACATTTCCAGCGTCCGCTGTGGAAATACAGCAGGCTTTAGGAATGACTCATGGTTTTGCTTTTGACGTGCAGGCTGTGTGTTCTGGATTTATCTATGCTCTAACAACAGGTGACTTATATATCCGTGGCGGCATGGCGCGACGTGTATTGGTCATTGGTGCTGAAACATTTTCTCGTATTATAGACTGGAACGACCGTTCAACCTGTGTATTGTTTGGTGATGGTGCAGGCGCCGTTGTTTTGGAAGCGCTGTCAGATCAGGCAGGCTTGAATTCTGACAGAGGAATTTTGGCGACAAAATTACGTTCTGATGGTTCACATATGAGTAAATTATATGTCGATGGAGGCCCATCAACGACACAAACAACCGGCCATCTTAGAATGGAAGGTCGAGAAGTATTCAAACACGCGGTTGGTATGATTACCGACGTTATTGATGATTGTTTTGATGCGACTGGTATTACCGCATCAGATTTGAATTGGTTTGTGCCGCATCAGGCTAATAAGCGTATTATTGATGCTTCAGCCAAAAAACTGGGAATTTCTGATGATAAAGTTGTGGTGACAGTGGATCAACACGGCAATACATCAGCTGCATCGGTACCGTTAGCACTCGCAACGGCTGCTCATGATGGGCGCATAAAACGCGGCGATTTGGTTATGCTTGAAGCAATGGGGGGTGGCTTTACCTGGGGAGCTATTCTTCTTCGTTGGTAAGTTTAATCTGACTTGACCAATAATGTTAAAGCCGTATAAAGTCCCACAAGATCAATAATTTAAAAGGTAACTGTTATGTCCGGCAAAACAGTGACGCGTGCGGATTTGGCTGACGCGGTATGTAGAAAAGTTGGTTTATCACGCACAGAGTCCGCATCTCTTGTGGAAATGATTTTGAATGAAGTATGCGATGCCATTGTTAAAGGTGAAACGGTTAAGTTGTCATCTTTCGCTACTTTTCATGTGCGTGATAAGAGTGAACGCGTAGGTAGAAACCCAAAAACGGGTGAGGAAGTGCCTATTTTGCCGCGGCGCGTTATGACATTTAAGGCGTCAAATGTGTTAAAACAAAGAATTCTGGATTCACATCGCGTGAAAAAGGCATAATTGCTTTTCAAACTAATCTGAATTTCACTTTAATTGTCTATTGACCAATCTTATTTGTCTTAAAAAGTCCTGTCATTGACGTTTCAGTGATAGAAAGTTACGATTCGGCAATAAGTTATGGTTTGATTCTTGTAATTCGCTTGAGGTCGGAAAATGGATAAAAGCCCAGATGCTTTCCGTACAATCAGTGAAGTTGCTGAGGCTTTGGATCTTCCGCAACATGTTCTTCGTTTTTGGGAAACGCGGTTTACACAGATCAAGCCCTTAAAGCGTGGTGGCGGTAGACGGTATTATCGTCCGACAGATGTCGAGTTACTGAAAGGTATTCGCCAACTTCTTTATGGACAGGGTTACACAATTAAAGGTGTGCAACGCCTGTTGAAGGAAAATGGCGTGGCATTTGTCATTGCCTATGGCAACGGAGACGTTGCCGCTATTGATGCCATTACCAAAAGAAAGCGTGACGAGGAAGAAGCTGAAAAAATACCGGAACCAGTAAAACCAGCTCCTTCTAAAGGGTTATTCAGTTTTATGAAGTCGGATTCTGATGCTGAATTAGGTGCAAGCAACAGACGTAGTGGTAAAGACGATAAAACATTGTTGCAAGAGGCTCTTTTTGAGCTCATTGAGTGTAAGCGGGTGCTAGATCGCGCGCGATAACAAAAGGCAACGACAAAGTTCTCTTTTGTTTGCCGTGCGGCAATAGCCAATACGGCATAATAACCGCTAATTTCATATACAAATAACTAGAAATCTTAGTTTTCAAACGCACAAATATTTACGGTCATGTATGCGGCTCGTTATTTGTCGATGTTTCATGCGATGATGGACTGTGGGCTTTCCGTATTCTTCTTACCAACCACCAAACAATCAAAAGTGCTATTGGTACTGAAACGGCGGTTATAAATTCAGGTGGAATCTTCCAGCCGAAAAAATGCGTCCCTTTGCTTAAATATCCGATTAACCCGACAATATAATAGGATACAGCAGCAACGGATAAGCCTTCAACGGTTTGCTGTAAGCGAAGTTGCGTTTTGGCTCTCTGATTCATGGAAGATAACAAATCCCGATTTTGTTCTTCGAGCTCAACATCAATCCATGTGCGCAGCAAGTTCGTTGCTCTGGTCAGCTTGCGTGATAGATTTGCTTGTCTATCTTCAACAGATCTACAGGTGCGCATTGCCGGTGCCATACGACGTTGTAAAAAACCAATCCACGTATCATAGCCCGTAACAGGCGTTTCATTTAACGCTTGCAGGCGTTCTGTAACGATACCATCATATGCACGGCTTGCACCAAAACGATAAAGACTGGCGGCAGCATCTGCTTCCAACCCTACAGCGAGGTTAGTAAGCTCGTCCAGCAAAACTCTGTTATCACGCTTTTCGTTAACGCGCATATCGGCAGTGATTACTGCCAATTTTTCTTCCATTTTGCGCGTTTGTGAAGACAAACGTTGCGCCAATGGAAGCCCTAACATTGCTAGCGTACGATAGGTCTCAATTTCAATTAAACGTTGTGCCAACGCACCCAAACGTGCTGAAGACAGACCTTTATCTAGAATAAGAATCGGCGTGAGATTGTCGCCATCCTGTCGAAAGTCAGTAATTATGTGCGCTAAACCGTTTTCAACAGTGGAGTAACACAAGCTTGACGGATCAAAATTATTGATCTTCTCTCGTGCAGTTTCGTCCCATGGCAAGATTTCAAGTTTAATTCCCGATATCGCTTTACCCGGTATAGGAAAACCTAGACCAAAAGGCGAATTGCCTTCTGGTAGACCCGTTTTACTGTTGATCGGTGTTTCCCACAAATAGGTCGAAAATTCTGTATGCTTTTCCCAACGAAGGTGACCCTTTCCCCACGCCATGGTGTGATGGCGGGAAGCTGATTCTGGCGCTGAAATGCCGAGCCTACGCGAAAATTCTGTTAATGCCGTAATATCATCACCGGAAGTAGAATCGGTGATAAACGCCAATTGGATAAGCAACATTGGTGCTTTGAACAATGGGTTAGGGCGCGCATGAATCTCGCCAATTGCGGCGCCACGTCCCTCATATGACGGGAAACCGAGTATGCTGTTACCTTTGAGATCAAAATTCGTTGAATTGGTAAGATCTTGGGAGGACAAGCGATTCTCCTATGTATCAATATTGCTAGGGAATAAAATAATAATTCTAATGTAACTTAAAATGGAAAATTCATTTTATAAATAGAATAATTAAGGAAATTCAATAGGCTAAAAAGCTTTCACAATCAATTGCCTTTTATGCACTCTAAAGTGACTGGATTGAAGATGGTGGGCGTGACAGGGATTGAACCTGTGACCCCTACAATGTCAATGTAGTGCTCTCCCGCTGAGCTACACGCCCATCTTATGCTGGTGCATACACCATATCAAACGCATTTGGTCAATGGCTGTTTGATAAAAAAATGTAATAATTTGTAAAAAATTATCTGCTCACCGCGTTTAGGCTGCGATAAGCATTTTTTCGACTTCGCTCACCAATTCACGTAAATGGAAAGGCTTGGACAAAACTTTTGCGTCACGCGGCGTATTGCTATCGGCATTTAGTGCAACAGCAGCAAAACCAGTGATAAACATTACACGCAAATCAGGGTCGATTTCGGTTGCTCTTCGTGCAAGTTCGATCCCGTCCATTTCAGGCATAACAATATCTGTTAAAAGTAGTGAAAAAGGCTCTTCCTGAAGGCGTTCGTAAGCGCTTGCACCATTATCGAAATCGGTAACTTCATAGCCAGCTCTTTCAAGAGCCTTAGCTAAAAAACGACGCATATCGTTATCGTCTTCAGCAAGCAAAATTCGTTTCATGGTATTTTCCAACAGTTGTTAATTTAATATTGAACCTTATTTTATTCATACAATAGAGTCTTATCGTAAAAAAAGCGATAAAGAGACTTTGTAAAAAACTGTTTGATAAAATGGTTAATTGCCAGTAGCGTTTTGCTTTATCTGTTAATTTATAAGAACAGATTTTATAGGGATTGAAAATGGATTTGGATGGCGTTGCCGCTTATGAATACCGTGAACCAGCACAATTGCGGGTGCCATATTTATTTAATTCACCACATTCTGGCAGGATATATCCAAAATCCTTTTTGCAACAAACGGCGCTAACCGGCACAAGCATCAGAATGTCGGAAGATTGTTATGTGGATTTGCTGATTGAAGATGTGGTGCGCATGGGTGCCGGTTTTATGGCAGCAAATTTTCCACGTGCCCTAGTGGATGTCAATCGGGATAATTACGAACTTGATCCTGAAATGTTTGATGAGCCATTGCCAGATTTTGTTCCGCAGCCAACGGTCAGGGTTAATGCAGGGCTCGGCACAATCCCGAAAATTGTCGCGACAAATGTCAATATTTACGATGGTAAAATACCTTCAAGCGACGCATTTGACCGAATTAATAGTTTCTATATTCCATATCATCAGAAATTATATGAAGCATTGTCTTCCATGCGCGAACGTTTTGGATTTGCAATTTTAATTGATTGCCATTCAATGCCAGGGAAATTGAAATTTTTTGGTGGCACAAAACAACCAGATTTCATCTTAGGGGATCAGCATGGGCGTTCTTGTGCGCAATCATTTTCTGCTTATGCAGCGGATTTGCTACGTGAAAAAGGATATACTGTAAGCCTTAATCGACCCTACTCTGGAGGCTTTATAACGGCGCACTATGGTGATGTTGCAAACAATATCCATAGCCTACAAATTGAAATCAATCGTAGCCTTTACCTTAATGAAATTTCATTGGAAGTTAATAATAATTTTTTGCATTTAAAGCGTGATTTAATGGATTTTTCTGCTGATTTAATGGCTTTTCCAGAAGGTGACTTTATAGCATTCAATGCTGCTGCTGAATGAATGAGCGAAATTCAACATGATATTGAAAATTGGGTATCAATGATGCATGGCCGTTTATTCAATCGTGTTCTATCTTTAATAATAGTCATATATTATTGTGTTTAATAAGCATGAAATAGCTCTGTTATTCAGCAAAACGGACTATAGTATATCATCATTAAAGTTCTTCAGGGTGGATCATGACGACATTACCAGATTTTAGTTTTTTTAAAAAACTGGCTGACGCTGCAAAAGCGACGACCTTACCGCATTTTCGTCATGCTCTTTCCATCGACAATAAAGAAAAATCCGGCTTTGATCCTGTAACAAATGCGGATCGTGAGACGGAAATTAGGTTGCGAGAAATTATCCAGAGTGACCGTCCGCAAGATGGTATTCTTGGAGAAGAATTTCCAACACATTCAGGTTCCAATGATTACACATGGGTGATTGACCCGATAGATGGAACACGCTCTTTTATTTCGGGTATGCCAATTTGGGGTAGTCTTGTTGGTTTAAAACACAAGGAAAAAGCTGTTGCCGGAATGATGGCTCAACCATTCACCGGTGAAATTTTTTATTGCTGTGGTGAGGGTTCATATCTTTATCAAGATTTTGATGGGGTAAACCGGAAGCTAAAAACGAGTACTTGTAAAACATTGTCTGAAGCGACACTGTTTTCTACCGCGCCAGAACTTTTTGACGGTGAAAAATTAGACCGTTTCATTTTAATCAAAAACAAGGTGCGTTTAACGCGCTATAGTGCTGACTGTTATGCATTCGCAATGCTGGCCGCTGGTTGTATTGATCTTGTGGTAGAAACAGACCTTAAACCTTATGATATTATGGCGCTCATCCCAATTATTGAACAGGCGGGCGGCGTAATAACCAACTGGCAAGGCGGTAAAGCTGAGGATGCTGGTGATATTATTGCAGCAGCAACACCTGATCTCCATTCCGCAGCGTTGAAAATGCTTAATAATTGATAGATTTTTTATTAATTCGTGTGCCCGGTATAAATACATCCAAAACTGCCCAAAATTGATTAAGATGCCTGTCTGCACTGTGCAATATATCGTGTTCTACGCCAGAAATTTTTATATAATCGACCAATCGGACGTTATTGCACATTTGTTGTGCCGTGTTTTCTGAAGACAATTTGTCATTATTGGCCAATAGAAAAAGTGTTGCTACCCTAAGATCATTGTTTTGTAATCGCTGTTCAAGTGTCTTAATGGCCTTGCAATATTGTGACAGCCATCTTCTATTGAAAAAACTCTTCTTAATGGATTGTATTTCAATAGATTTGCCACTCTGATCTAACTTTTGCACTACATTATTAGCGCCTTGTGAAAATTCTATTCTTTTAAGCCCTAATGAGCAAAGCTGGTAATTGATTTTGTGCCATAGACTATCCATCGAAACGCCCAAAGGTGACAATAAGGGGGAAACACAGAGTATTCTATCAATCTGATTATTGATAAAATCCATAGCGTTTAAACCAATAACACACCCCATATCATAACAAAGCAAATAGTAAGGAGGAGGGCAGTCGGGGTAAACAACGTCATGTAGAAATCTATCGAGATCAATGGTGTGTTTTTCCAGATCATATTTATCCGCTTTATTTTCTGAGCTTTCGCAGGTGGCTGATTGGCCTTGTCCAAACCAATCAAAGCTCGCAACATAAAATCCGCGGTTTGATAAACCGGCAAAAATATTGCCATAACGCTCAAGGCTATCGCCTGCTCCTTGCAAAACAATCACGGTTCCCAAACGTTTTTGTGACGTGTTTTTCAAAACGGAAAAACATATCTGTCTATCTTTATCTGTGTCTAGGTATTGGTAATTTATATGCATAATCGTCTTAAGCACTGAACAAGTGAAGTGGCAAGTGGGCAACTGTTATAAGCATCAATGATGATATAACACTAAGGTTTAAAAAGTTATTTCTTAAATACTTGCTTGTAGCCACAATAAGCCAAATTCGATCCACGGTTAAAATGTACGAGATTTCAACATCACCTGACAGTACGTTTTGCTGCGATTTGATTGCCCAATAACGTGCAAGATAAAATACCGCTATCAATTAATAAGACAAGCAACGGGAGCACTGTTTTAAAGCATTGGAAGTGTGGATTATAGACTTGAATTAAAGAATTGTGATTGGAGATCTTGAAAGGTTAATAAACAGCTACCACATAACTCATGCGGCCGCCAATACGGGGTCGTTGGTCAATAGATCTGCCAAATTGGAGATCGTGACATGGCCAAATCTTACGTCGCTCTAAAGGAGGGCAAATATCATGCGTCAAGTAGACTTTTCACCACTTTATCGTTCAACAGTTGGTTTTGACCGGTTGTTTAATATGTTTGATACGATGACACAACCAGAAGGTGTCCAATCATATCCACCTTATAACATTGAACGGTTAAGTGAAAACTCATACAGAATTTCCATGGCCGTTGCCGGTTTTTCGGAAGATGAGATTGATATAGAAGCTCAACGTAATCAATTGACTGTCAAAGGTGAAAAATCCAGAGAAAATGACAATGACGACAGTGAGTTTCTATACAGAGGAATAGCATCTCGGTCCTTTGAACGGAGATTTCAATTGGCTGACCATGTTGAAGTGGTTGGTGCGCATTTGCAAAATGGGTTGCTGCATATCGAACTAAAGCGTGAAATCCCTGAAGAAATGAAACCTCGCAAAATCACTGTTCAGACGGTTAAAGCTTCAAACACAAATAAAAATGTCTTGAGACATAATATCGAAGTTGAAGCTGCAGAATAATCTATACTTTCTAAGTAATAATTAAATGAGCGCGGAATTCTATCCGCGCTTTTTTATTACAACTATTACTTTATAAGCCAGATAAAAATTAAGAATATTTTCATTTTTAGTATATTGGTTGCTTGTGTATTGCTGGAATTTTTAGCGTTCCGTGCGCTTGAGACACATTCAAAACAGTGATTAAATACCCTTACAAAACAATATTATTATAATATTTTTCTTTTTCTGTATTTTTATTAAATTTTTTTATTCTTTTTTGTAATTTTCTTTCGTTTTTAATCATATCCTATTGATAGTTTAGAACTGTTCTGGCATAGATTTTTTATCAAGTAAAAAACGGTCGTTTATAAATAACTATAATCTGTTATGTGGGCATTGATCCATCTGATAAGAACTGGAATTCGAGCGAAAAGGGCTTTCAGAAATGACAAATAGCATAGATTTGGGTAATAATATTTCTCAAAATGGGTCTGCGTCGTTGTCAAATGTTAAAAATGGCGAGTTTTATGCAATAGGCTTACCACATGCGCAAGGGCTGTATTCACCCAAAAATGAACATGATGCCTGTGGTGTTGGTTTCATTGCGCATATGAAAAACCACAAATCCCATAAGATTGTTGAAGATGGGTTATTTATGTTAGAAAACCTCACGCACAGGGGAGCAGTGGGTGCTGATCCTCTGGTCGGTGATGGTGCTGGTATTCTTGTTCAAATTCCTGATCGTTTTTTTCGTGCAGTTATGGAAGAAGAAGGAGTCCAATTGCCAAAGCCAGGGCAATATGCGGTTGGACATATTTTTATGCCACGCGATGAAGCATTGCGCGCCCATATTGAACAGATTGTCAAAGAGGTTATTGCCTCTGAAGGACAGCATTTTATAGCTTTTCGTGATGTGCCGGTGGACAATTCTTCCTTGTCAAAAGCACCGGCAATTGCCGCTACAGAACCTGTGCATCGGCAAGTATTTATTGGACGTGACCCCTCGATAAAATCTGACGACGATTTTGAACGTCGGCTTTTTGTGCTTCGCAAGGTTATTTCCAATAGAATTTTTCATGAAACGGGCGGTCGAGACAACGGTTTTTATATTGTATCCATGTCATCGCGAACCGTCATCTATAAGGGAATGTTTCTCGCATTTCAGGTTGGCGCTTATTATAATGATTTACGTGATGAAAGGTTTGAAAGTGCAGTAGCTCTTGTTCACCAACGCTTTTCAACCAATACATTTCCGTCATGGAAACTGGCTCACCCTTATCGCATGATTGCACATAATGGCGAAATTAATACGTTGCGTGGTAATGTTAACTGGATGGCAGCGCGGCAAGCCTCGGTAGACTCTGAGCTTTTTGGCAATGATATTTCAAAACTCTGGCCAATTTCCTATGAAGGACAGTCTGATACGGCCTGTTTTGACAATGCCTTAGAATTTTTATGTCAGGGTGGATATTCATTACCACATGCCATGATGATGTTGATACCAGAAGCTTGGGCGGGCAATCCGTTCATGGACGATCAAAGACGCTCATTTTATGAATATCATGCATCATTGATGGAGCCATGGGATGGCCCAGCTGCCGTTGCATTTACAGATGGTCGTAAAATTGGCGCGACCCTTGATCGTAATGGTTTAAGACCAGCACGTTACATTGTGACCGATGATGATTATGTCATTATGGCATCAGAATCCGGCGTGCTGCCGGTTGAAGAAAAACACATTGTCAAAAAATGGCGTCTTCAGCCAGGTAAGATGCTTCTTATCGACATGGAAAAGGGCTGCATTGTTTCTGATGAAGAAATTAAATCCGAAATTGCTGCCAAACACCCATACCGCAAATGGTTAGAAAATACACAGCTTATTTTGGAAGATTTGGCACCTGTGGAACCACGTTCTTTGCGTAAGGATGTGTCCTTATTGGATCGTCAACAAGCGTTCGGCTACACGCAAGAAGATAAAAAGTTGCTTTTGTCTCCTATGGCAACAACGGGACAAGAACCTATTGGTTCTATGGGGGCAGATACGCCAATATCTGCAATGTCGGATAAATCGAAACTCTTATATACCTATTTCAAGCAAAATTTTGCTCAGGTAACCAATCCGCCCATTGATCCAATCCGTGAAGAATTGGTGATGAGCCTTGTTTCGTTCATTGGTCCTCGTCCAAATATTTTTGATCTTGTGGGGACATCACGTCGCAAGCGGTTGGAAGTTCGCCAACCAATCTTAACCAATGGTGATTTGGAAAAGATACGGGCAATTGGTCAAACGGAAGATCATTTTGACACAAAAACAATTGACATCACCTATTCGGTTCAGGAAGGCGCTGCTGGTTTAGAGGGAGCAATTGAACGTTTATGTGAACGTGCAGAAGCTGCCGTGCACGGTGGTTATAACATTATTATCCTGTCAGACCGTCAAATAGGGCCTGACCGAATTCCAATTCCGGCACTTCTTGCAACGGCTGCTGTCCACCATCACCTTATCCGAAAAGGTTTACGTACCTCAGTGGGGTTGGTTATCGAGACAGGTGAACCCCGTGAAATTCATCATTTTTGTTGTCTTGCTGGTTTTGGTGCAGAAGCAATCAATCCATACCTTGCATTCGATACATTGATTGATATGCACAAACGTGGAGAGTTTCCAAAAGAAGTTGAAGAACACGAAGTTGTTTATCGCTATATCAAATCTATTGGAAAAGGCATGCTGAAGGTTATGTCTAAGATGGGCATTTCAACCTATCAGTCATACTGCGGTGCGCAGATTTTTGATGCTGTGGGATTAAAACAATCCTTTATCGACAAATATTTTACCGGTACTGCAACGACGATTGAAGGGGTGGACCTCAAGCAAATTGCTGGCGAAACTGTAAAGCGCCATACTTCTGCATTTAGTAAAGATCCAGTATTGGAAAATGCGTTGGATGTTGGTGGTGAATATGCCTATCGTATTCGCGGTGAAACACATGTTTGGACACCTGACGCCATTGCTGATCTTCAACACTCGGTTAGGACATCCAATCCGGAATTATTCACTGCATATTCTAGGCGTGTTGACGGTGAAACAGCACGAGCCAAGACAATCCGCGGTTTATTCAAGATTAAAACAGCCGAAGAACGTGGCGCAAAAGCTGTGCCGCTTGAAGAAGTTGAGCCTGCAAGCGAAATTGTTAAGCGGTTTTCAACTGGCGCGATGTCATTCGGATCTATTTCTCGCGAGGCACACACAACTTTAGCGCGCGCCATGAACAAAATTGGTGGTAAATCAAATACCGGTGAAGGCGGCGAAGTTTCTGATAGGTTTTATCCATTGCCTGATGGGACACCAAATCCAGAACGTTCCGCTATTAAACAGGTTGCTTCTGGCCGCTTTGGCGTGACAGCGGAATATCTTGTTAATTCGGATGTTATCCAGATTAAGGTTGCGCAAGGTGCAAAGCCTGGTGAAGGTGGACAGCTACCAGGGCACAAAGTTGATGCGACCATTGCCAAAACACGTCACTCAACACAAGGCGTTGGCTTGATTTCACCGCCTCCTCATCACGATATTTATTCCATTGAGGATTTGGCTCAACTTATTTACGACCTTAAAAACGTGAATGAACACGCTGATATTTCCGTTAAACTTGTGTCTGAAGTCGGTGTCGGTACGGTTGCAGCTGGTGTTGCCAAGGCACGTGCAGATCATATTACCATTTCGGGATATGATGGGGGCACGGGTGCAGCGCCTTTAACAGCGGTAAAACATGCTGGTTCCCCATGGGAAATGGGATTGGCAGAAACACAACAGACACTTGTTCTTAATGGTTTGCGTTCACGTGTTGCTTTACAGGTTGATGGTGGACTGCGTACGGGACGCGATGTTGTCATCGGTGCATTGCTTGGTGCTGATGAATTCGGTTTTGCAACAGCTCCGCTTATTGCAGTTGGATGTGTGATGATGAGAAAATGCCATCTCAATACATGTCCGGTAGGTGTTGCAACTCAGGATCCGGTTTTACGTAAGCGCTTTACTGGTATACCGGACCACGTCATCAATTTTTTCTTCTATTTGGCAGAAGAAGTTCGCGCAATATTATCTGAAATGGGCGTTAGAAAGCTTGATGACATTATCGGGCAGTCTGATTTGTTGGATAAGCAACCTGCGATAGACCATTGGAAAGCTCATGGTCTCGATTTTAGCCGCATATTCTATAAACCCGATGCTGATAAGAAGCAGATTTATCATACTGAACAGCAACATCATCCAATCGACGATATTTTGGATAGAAAGTTGATTGAAAAATCTGCGGCAGCTCTTGATGAAAAGAAGACTGTTGAATTTGAAACGCTTGTGCGCAATGTTGATCGGTCGGTTGGTGCCATGTTGTCCGGTGAGCTGGTCAAAAGATATCGTCACCGTGGCCTTCCGGATAACACAATCAATATCCGCTTTAAAGGCACAGCCGGTCAATCTTTCGGCGCTTTCCTAGCTAAAGGCATCACTTTTGATCTGGTTGGTGACGGCAATGACTATGTCGGCAAAGGCTTATCCGGTGGTAGAATAATAGTTCGCCCACCAGAAGATACCAACATCGTTGCAGAAGATTCTATTATTGTTGGCAATACGGTTCTCTATGGCGGCATCGAAGGGGAATGTTATTTCCGTGGTGTTGCCGGTGAACGGTTTGCTGTCCGCAATTCGGGTGTTGCTGCGGTTGTGGAAGGGGTTGGTGACCACGGCTGCGAATATATGACCGGTGGTATCATTGTGGTAATCGGCAAGACTGGTAGAAATTTTGCTGCCGGTATGTCGGGTGGCGTTGCCTATGTACTTGATGAAGCCGGCGATTTTGCTCAACGGTGTAATATGGCCATGGTTGAACTTGAACCTGTGCCGGAAGAAGACGATATGCTGGAGCGGCTTCACCACCACGGTGGCGATTTGATGCATAAAGGTCGTGTCGACGTGTCCGCCAATATGACGCATCATGATGAGGAACGGCTCGCACAAATGATTGCCAACCATCATCATTATACTGGTTCAAAACGGGCGAAAGAAATTCTCGATAATTGGGAACATTACCGACCAAAATTCGTAAAAGTTATGCCGGTTGAATACCGCCGTGCTTTGGAAGAAATGGAACAAATGCGTATGGAAACAGCTGCTGAATAAAAGCCTGTTTTATCATCACAACGCAAATATTACATACGGGAACAACAAATGGGTAAAGTAACCGGATTTCTTGAAATAGATCGCCAATCGCAAAAGTATCAGCCGGCGTCCGATCGCATTCGTCACTTTCGCGAATTCACCATTCCAATGACGGAAGGTGAAGTGCAAAAACAAGCGGCTCGCTGTATGGATTGTGGCATACCATATTGCCATGGTTCAACAGGCTGTCCTGTTAACAATCAAATACCAGACTGGAATGACCTTGTTTATAAAGGAAAATGGGAAGAGGCGATAAGAAATCTATTATCGACTAATAATTTTCCAGAATTTACAGGTCGCGTCTGCCCATCGCCTTGTGAAGAAGCTTGTACGTTGAATTTGCAGGATGTACCAGTTACCATCAAGATGGTTGAGCAGACACTAGCCGATAAGGCTTTTTCCCTTGGTTATTTTGCGCCACAGGCGATTGAAACAAAAACAGGCAAAAGAGTGGCAATTATTGGCTCCGGACCATCAGGCTTGGCAGCTGCACAACAATTGGCACGAGCCGGGCATATGGTCGATGTTTATGAGCGCGAAAGTAAACCGGGTGGCTTACTTCGTTATGGTATTCCTGATTTTAAAATGGAAAAACATCTTATCGATCGGCGTATTGAGCAGCTGGAAGGTGAGGGTGTTACCTTTTATTGTGGTATGAATGTCGGTGTTGATAATTCGATAGAAGACCTACTTCGTGATTATGATGCCGTGCTTTATTGTGGTGGCTCTGAACAGCCAAGAGCCGTAGATATTCCGGGTGTCAACTTTCATGGTGTTTACGATGCGATGCATTTTCTAGTGCAACAAAATAAGCGTGTTGGCCGTGAAAATATTGAATCTGTTGGTTGGCCATGCCCACCAGTTACAGCTGATGGAAAACATGTTGTTGTCGTCGGTGGGGGTGACACCGCCTCAGACTGTGTCGGGACAGCATTTAGACAAGGGGCAGTGAAAGTTACACAACTTGATATTCGTCCGCAACCACCAGAAAAAGAAGATAAATTAAGTGTTTGGCCATATTGGGCAACAAAGATGCGGACATCCACAAGTCAGGCAGAGGGTGCGGATCGTGAATTCCAAGTCGCTACACTGGAATTTATCGCTGAAGACGGTCAATTAACCCATGTAAAATGTTGTCAAGTTGATGAACAACGTAAACCAATTGCCGGTTCTGAATTTTTCATAAGAGCTGATTTGGCTTTTATCGCGATTGGATTTGCAGGACCATTTGAAAAGGGTATTTGCTCAGAATTAGGTGAAAAACTTAAAATCAGAACAGATCGCCGCGGCGGACGTTCTATCATTGCCAATGATGTGGACTACCAGACAAGCGTCGATAAACTCTTTACTGCAGGAGATATCAGGCGCGGGCAGTCATTGGTGGTATGGGCTATCCGCGAAGGTCGTCAGGCAGCACATGCAATT
Organism: uncultured Bartonella sp.; assembly: GCA_946478665.1. GTDB lineage: Bacteria > Pseudomonadota > Alphaproteobacteria > Rhizobiales > Rhizobiaceae > Bartonella. The sequence goes on from CAMLCZ010000001.1 coordinate 150,582, forward strand.
GATAAATTTCTGGTGGGAAATACTCTATTACCACGTTGATTTGCCGCGGGTAATTATATCTCTGTTGATTATCATTTGGCAGAATAACAATGAAGGCTTTTGCGAATGGAATTTCGTGAAAGCCTTTTGTTTATCGACGAGGTTATTTCAGAACAATGGATTGAAGTTGATATCGTGGGATAGCAATTGCGCGAATACGAGACGCGTTAAAAAGATGAAACTTTACTCATTTTTTGTGGCATGATTTTATATTTTTGTTGCCACTAATACAGTTTAGCCGGTTTATTCAAGCTATCCCGCGGTTTTAATATTGCCCATCAGTTCTCATACATCTTAATTTCTACACGTTTGACGAATTAGATTATCAGTAGCAAATTGTTTTCATGGCTTTCACTATGATTGCGCAATTGTTTATGAGGGGAAGCGATCGTCTATGCGAAAAAGAATGGTCGGAGCGGCGGGATTCGAACCCACGACCCCTTGACCCCCAGTCAAGTGCGCTACCGGGCTGCGCTACGCTCCGTTTCCATAAAAAGCCCTATGATAATAGAGCCTTAAAGGCAAGGAGAAATTTACAAAAATGTGATATTAGCACCCTTATTGGGTTCATTTTTATGAGCTTTCTTGTTATTTGAGTGTACAATTATCGTAAATAATTTTTAATAAAAATATTTCTTATTGAGCGAATTATCGGCATTTAAAATACCTTGGAATATAACCAATTATTTTTCGGGTATTATGCAATAATAAATATAAAAAATTATAAAACTAGAACGTATTTTATGACTTTTCGAATCATTATAAAGCAATACATTCTATATATGTTATTTATTACAAATAATATTTTATAAATATTTGTTTAATATAAAAATAAACTAAAAATAAATATTTTTTAAATTTTTTATTGAGTTTAATTAAAAATAAAATTTGTAATAATTATATTTATAGTTATTTTATATGTATATTTTAAAATTTAAATAAAACACTTGTTGATAAGTTTAAGATTTAATGGTTGTAAAACAATATAAACACAACCTAAACTTGCAATAACTGGATATGTCTCTAAGCAAATCAATACCCTAATAACAATTTAATTGCTGGAGATGAGATTATGAGTTATTCCCCAAAAGTTAGTAGACGTACAATTTTAGCAGGAGCGGCAGCTACTGGGTTAATTGTCCCCACCCTGGCATCTGCAAGCGATAAAAAGGGCGATACTGTTGAAAAAATAGCACCAAATGCGACAAACGTCGATTTCGATAAATTAAAACGTGTCAAAGTAGAGCTTGTTGCACCACCTTTTGTTCACGTGCATGAACAGAGCGTATCTGATGAGCCAAAAATTGTTGAATTCACAATGTATTGTGAAGAAAAAAAGATTACCTTGGATGAAAAAGGAACAGAAGTTTGGGCTATGACCTTTAATGGCTCTGTTCCGGGACCATTATTGGTTGTGCATGAGGGGGATTATGTTGAACTCACCCTTATTAATCCTAAAACGAATTCTTTAACTCACAATATTGATTTTCATGCTTCGACTGGTGCAATGGGGGGTGGTGATCTCACTGTTATTGAACCCGGACAAAAAGTTGTCCTTCGCTTCAAAGCAGATAGAGCAGGGACATTTGTGTATCACTGCGCCGCACCAGGTATGGTGCCTTGGCACGTTACGAGCGGTATGAACGGCGCTATTATGGTTTTGCCGCGTAAAGGTTTGACAGACGGCAATGGAAAACCATTAAAATATGACCGCGTCTATTACATTGGCGAGCAAGATTTTTATATTCCTAAAGATAAAGATGGAAAATATAAGTCCTATGAGTCTATTGCCGATGGTTACGATGATATGTGTGAGGTTATGCGTACTTTATTACCGTCACATGTCGTATTTAACGGAGCTGTTGGAGCGCTAACAGGTGACCATGCTTTAAAAGCGAAGGTCGGTGAAACTGTTTTATTTGTTCATTCACAAGCAAACCGCGATACGCGGCCGCATCTTATTGGTGGGCATGGCGATTATGTATGGCAAAGTGGTAAGTTTAAAAATCCTCCATTGCGTGACATGGAAACATGGTTTGTACCCGGAGGAGCTGCCGCGGCGGCTCTTTACACCTTCAAGCAACCGGGTCGTTATGTATATTTAAATCATGACTTGATTGAAGCGTTCGAGCTTGGTGCGGCGGCTCATGTGAAAGTTGAAGGCGAGTGGAACGATAATCTGATGAAACAGTTGGTAAAACCAACAGAAATCTAAGCAATTTATATAAAATTGAATCGACAGCAAACTGGAGACTAAATTTGTTTCAGTCACAGTTTGATATTTTTTACAAGACGTTAAAGGGCATTCTTGCCCTTTTTCTTTTTCAATCTTCTGACTTATCAGATCCTATCGACCGGACTAATTATGCTGGAAGTTTGTAGGTGACGAGCTGATAAGCAACTTTATTCAAATGCTCATATTAGAATCTGGTAAACCTTTCTCCGCGTAAATAAATGCAGCTGATCGCTAACATTGCTGACTGCTAATATTGAGGAATAAGCATTGTAACTTATTATTTCGTCTTGTTCGGCTCTTTTGAGGCATCCTGCAAATAGGCAATCAGATCATCAATTTCATTGTCATCCTTAATTTTTATCGACGCCATGCGCGTGCCTTTGACCATTGCTTGTGGGTTATGGAGATAATTTAAAAGGTTTTCTTTAGTCCAAACTAAGCCACCTTTTCCAGCCTCTGTCATTGCCAAAGAAAATCTGTACCCGTCAAGCGATCCAGCTTGACGTCCAATCACACCTTTTAATGTGGGGCCCACTTTATTGTCAGTTTTATCAGCGTAATGACAGGCAATGCATCGTTTAAATATAATTTTTCCGTTTTCGGGATCAGTGGCATTAGATTGATTAATAATTCCGCAAAAGATCATACCAAAACTAAAAAGAAACTTTAAAAGCCGCATTTAATTTTTACCTTTGGTCATGACCTAAAATACCAACATTATTGTAATTCGCTATCCCGTACTTATATTGCATAAATAACTATAGCGGATAATATGTTAAAGGTATTTTCATGAACCTTTATCAAATGTCGTATAGCCCCGATATAACACGTTAGAAAAAACAAAGACAGGAAAAGTGATATGGCGCGTTTTTCAGTCATAAAAATGACAGATGCAGCACAAAATCGCGTGAAAGAAATCATGGAAAACAATGACGCTTACGGCATTATTGTTGGGGTGAAAAAAGGCGGTTGCGCCGGCATGGAATATACCGTTGATCTAGCAAAAGATGCTGTCGAAAATGCCGATGTGGTTGAGCAGGATGGCGCACGGGTTTATGTATCAAAGGAAGCAACGCTCTTTTTGCTTGGAACACAAATTGACTATGAAACAACGACACTTCATACTGGATTTGTATTTAATAACCCGAACCAAACTTCCGCCTGTGGCTGTGGGCTTTCTGTTGAGATTAAGCCGGTTTCGCAACAAGCGCTAAATGATGCGAGCAATTGATCGCGAAATTCCCGTTAGAATGATTAAGCACAGTAGTGATTGTCATTGAGGTCGGGTAAGTAGTTTCCTATTTCTGAGCCTTGGCTTTATTCCACAGTGTTTCAAGTTCTTCTAAATCAGCGTCAACCAATGGTTTATTTTCTTCTGATAGTGATTTTTCAATAAAATCAAAGCGATTACGAAATTTTTGATTTGTTCGTAAAAGAGCTTTCTGTGGATCAATATCGAGTTTACGAGCTAAATTGATTAACACAAAATAGATATCACCGAATTCTGCTTCTATTTGATCTCGGTCGTTTAAAGAAATAGCTTCTTTTAGTTCGTCAATTTCTTCGCTCATTTTATCGAAAATAGGTTGCGGTTTAGCCCAATCAAATCCAACAGTCGCCGCTTTTTCTTGTAAAGCTTTAGCCTCTTTTTCTGGAGGCTGTGCTGTCTTTACCTTAGCTAAAAAACCCTTTGGCGTGTCATCTGCTAATCCCACTGCTTGGCGCCGTTCTGTACGTTCTGCCTTCTCTTGACTTTTAATATCTTCCCATTGCCCTTTTAACAAACCCATTTGGCGCTGTTCATTTGTGCCAAAAACATGCGGATGACGGCGTAACATTTTTTTTGTTATTGCAAAAACAACATCACCAAAATCAAAACTGCCTTCTTCCTCGGCCATGCGTGCATAATAAACCACTTGTAGCAAGAGGTCACCAAGTTCATCACATAGATCGATTCGGTCACCGCGCTGTATTGCATCAACGACTTCGTACACTTCTTCGACTGTATAAGGAATAATCGAGTTAAAATTCTGTTCTACATCCCAAGGACAGCCCGTTTTTGGGTCACGTAGCATTGCCATTATTTTCAATAACTGATCGATATTCTTGGATGGCGTCATTTTCTGTACCTTAAAACGATTTTAACAAGTATCATGCCTTGTCATTAATGGAAAAGTCTTCCATATAGCAAACATTAACCTTTGTAACCCTTGGGGGTTTTTCCATGAGCATTTTAGTAACTGGCGGTGCGGGGTATATTGGATCGCATTGCTGTGTGGCGTTAATCAATGCTGGCTATCATGTTGTTATAATTGATAATTTTGACAATAGCCATCCCGAGGTATTGAAACGAATAGAAAAGATTACCGGTATCGCTCCTGTGAAAGAGCCGGGTGATATTCGCGATAGAAGCTTTGTCGAGTCGGTTATTGAACGGCATAAATGTGATGCTGTGATTCACTTTGCCGGATTGAAGGCTGTCGGTGAATCCCAACTTAGACCAGATTTATATTATGATTGTAATGTCGTGGGCAGTTTGCGTCTGCTACAGGCAATGAAGGCTACAGGCGTTAAGAAACTAGTCTTTTCATCAACAGCAACAGTTTATGGTGTTCCCAAATATCTACCATATGACGAAAAACATCCACTTAATCCCGTCAGTGTTTACGGGCGTACAAAGCTCGTGGTTGAAAATATGCTGCATGATTTTTATGCAGCGGACCCGACATGGGCGTTTTCAATATTAAGGTACTTCAATCCTGTTGGAGCTCATGAGAGCGGGCTTATTGGTGAGGATCCTAAAGGAGTACCCAATAATCTTATGCCCATTATCGCCCAGGTCGCGTCAGGACGACGTGAAAAATTGATGATTTGGGGAAATGATTATGACACGAAAGATGGTACTGGCGTACGCGACTACATTCATGTTGTAGATCTCGCGGAAGGTCATTTGCGGGCACTTAGGTCATTAGATCAACCTGGTTGTAATGCAGTTAACCTTGGATGCGGACGTGGTTACAGCGTGATGGACGTCATCCGTGCTTTTGAGCACATTTCCAATCGGAAAATAAAATATGAAATTGCACCGCGTAGGGCAGGTGACATTGGGGAATTTTATGCTAACCCAATTACTGCTGAGAAAAATTTTAATTGGCGTGCTGAAAAAGATCTCCAAAGTATGTGCGCTGATATGTGGAATTTTCAGCTCAAAAATCCGGACGGTTACAAATAAGTCCTGAAAATAGGGAATTTAAAATGCGTATAAGTGCAAGAAACGTTCTTAAAGGGAAGATGTTTCGATAAAAAAGGCGCAATCACAGCCCATGTTGAGCTCGATGTTGGAGGTACTGTTGTAACAGCCACAATCACCAATGAATCTGTAGATGATCTAAAGTTGACGGTTGGTGAAGAAGCAGTAGTTATCAAATCTTCCGATGTTATGATTGCGGTTAAAGACTAATCTTTAATCGTCCCATCGTTTATGAAACCACATCCATTGGCCTGGATATTCTCTTACCCAGGATTCGACAACATCATTCAGTTTTTGTGCCGAGGCATCAACATCAATATTGCCCGCCTCATCGCGCGGCAAATCCATACGGTTGTAAAGTTCCAAGCGATATCGTCCACCATTCAACCGAATACACCGAGCTGGATAAACATCGCAGTCATATTGACGGGCAAGTTTTATTAACAGTGGATTGGTTCTAACGGGGCGGTTAAAAAATGTTCCAGGAATACCTCTACGAAACTTTTGGTCAACCAACATACCGACATTATCACCTTCGGAAAGTTTGGCCGCCAATGACCATGCAGCACCAGCTTTTGACGGAACAAGGTGTCCCATTTTCGTGCGTCTGGCCCTCAATACCTGTTTAGCAATATAAGGATTGTTGGGGGGGCGAAATAAAGCAGTAACATTGAGATCAAAAGTAGCAGCACATATCGGTAGAAGTTCAAAATTACCGGTGTGAGCCGTGAAAAAGATATGAGGTTTTTTTTCTTCTCTTAGCTTGATAAAAATATCAATACCATCAACTTCAACCAATCCAGGCTCTTTTGCATCTGGATCAAAATCAAATATTTTATCTAGAAAAACATATTCGGCGAATAAACGCCCCATATTTTCCCACATTTCTATGGCTGTTTGCTTTACCCATGCTTCATCTTTTTCTGGATAGGCTTTTCTTAAATTATTGAGAGCAACTTGGTGGCGTGGCAACAATGGGCCAACCACACGAGCAAACCAACAAAAAAATGCTATGCCGGCTTTGGCAGGCAGATACCGTACCACAGACAACATAGCTTTCACAAAGTGAGCCCAAGACCAGTCCCACCAATCTTTAAGCTTGTTACGAATTCGAAACAGAAAAAGTTTGAAACGAAACTTATTCATTAGTTGATTTTCAGAATAATTTTTCCAAACACGTCGCGACTTTCCATGCGTTGTAAAGCCGTACCGATATCATCAAAATCAACAATCGTATCGACAACCGGATGAACAATGCCTTGCGCCATTTTTTGCATTGCATTGGCCATATTTTCCATTCGGCAGCCAAATGAACCAAATATTTTTAATTGTTGTTGGAATAATTGCATAAGATTCATCGATGTTGAAACACCCGATGTTGAACCACATGTAACCAAACGTCCACCGCGCTTCAAACACAACATGGAACCAGCCCAAGTATCGGCACCAACATGTTCAAATACAACATCAACGCCTTTTTTCTTAGTGAGCTTACGCACCACACCTTCAAAACGGTCTTCACGGTAGTTGATAACATAATCTGCACCAAGAGCCTTAGCTTTTTCTATTTTATTGTCAGATCCAACTGTGGTTATCACCGTGCAGCCCATACGTTTGGCTAATTGGATAGCCGCACTACCAATACCAGAACCACCAGCCTGAACCAATATCGTCTCTCCTGGTTCAAGTTTGGCATTATCAAACAACATATGTTCAACCGTACCAAATGTAACCGGTGCAACTGCTGCAGCTATTTCATCACATTCCAATGGAGCAGGCACAAGCAAACGCGCAGGCAAATTCACCGCTTCACAAGCAAATCCATCAATATGAAAACCGTGCACACCGCTAACATGGGTACAAAGATTATCGCGTCCTTCCCGACACGCTTTACACAAACCGCAGGTTCTTGCCCCGTAAATGGACACGATTTGTCCGGGCTTCAGATTTCCCACACCAGAGCCAAAAGCCTGAACCGTTCCAGAAGCTTCTGCACCAACAACCAATGGCATCTTACGTTTTGCAAATGCCATTCCACGCCATCCCCACACATCAATATGGTTCAACGCAACAGCCTTAATATTAACCGTTACTTCACCGGGTTCTGGAGGAGGTGGTGGAGCAATTTCGGTAAGTTCAAGACGTTTGTCATCAAGCAGTTGCAGTGCGCGCATTATCAATCCTTTTTTAAGAACAGTCTCAGAAACAGAGCTTAGATAAAAGTACTAATTTTTAAATGCTTTTATCACAAGACTGCTATTTTGTCCGCCAAATCCAAAAGAATTGGAAAGGACATAATTAACCTGAGCTTGTCGGCTCTTATTGGGTACAACGTCCAACGGTATAGAAGGGTCGGGCTCATCATAATTGATCGTTGGTGGTAAAGTACCAGTTCTGATTGTCAACAAAGAGAAGACAGCTTCTATTGCCCCAGCTGCTGTAAGCGTGTGACCTATCATAGATTTATTTGATGAAACAGGTACTTCCTCCAAAGCATCACCAAAAACGGTGGACATGGCTAAATATTCCATCTTTTCGTTTTCGGGTGTGGAGGTTCCATGAGCATTGATATAATCAACCTCATCAACGCTTATATTGGCGTCTGCCAAAGCAGCACGCATGGAACCTGTCGCTGGTGAAGCATCGGGTTTTGCACGCGTTCTATGAAAGTCGTCAGCTGTTTCGCCACATCCGGCCAAAATGCCTATGATTGTTGCACCGCGCTTTATTGCACTTTCTAAAGATTCAAGCACAAGCGCCCCTGAACCTTCTGCCATAACAAATCCATCACGATCTTTACTAAAAGGCTTAGAAGCTTTTTCGGGAATTTTATTCTGCGTTGAAAGTGCTGAAAGTAATGAAAACCGTATTAAGGATTCAGCAGAAACTGAACCATCTGTTCCGATTGTTAAAGCCCGATCTGTTTCACCACGTCTAATTGTTTCAACACCCAATTGAATTGCCGTTGCACCAGATGCACAAGCAGTAGAAAGTGTGACAGGCAAGCCAGTTGTGCCAAAACGATCTTTTAGCCGTTCAGCAATATTTCCAAATTGCGTGGTTTGAAACAAATCCTCATGCGATTTTTTGCTGCAAGCAGCCAGTAACAAAGCATATGATGGGTCTTGGCTTTGATCCGATTCGGCATCCAAAGCAAAACGAGATTTCCAATCAAGTTCAACGGGAGGGGCTGCAAGAAATAAAGGACCACCAAAATTGCTAATTTCCAGTCCAGCCTGCTCAATTGCTTCACTGGCAGCAACAGTTGCTAGCTTTTCAGATAAAGCAGATGCACCAATCTTACTTTCGTCAAAAAAATCAACGGTTCCAGCAATTTGCGTATTCAAGCCATCAATTGGAAATCGTGTAATCGTGTGGATACCACTCACACCATTGGTGAGTTTTTCCCAATTTTCTGCTTTTCCCTGACCTAAAGAACTAACAACGCCGGCTCCAGTAATTGCAACGATTGGCCGCCCAAGATGATCGGTGTATTTATCCATTACAATTTCCTCAAGCAGCTGTCAGCCGCACCATACCTTCAGCCCGTGTTGCACCAACGGTCGAAACAATTACACTACGAATTTCATCATCAAGTGGTTTTTCCACCTTATGATCCAATACCTTGAAAGCACGCTTATGTTTCATTGAAATTGCAGCAAGTGCCAATGTCAAAGGAAATTGCGCTTCGCGCCAATGACCAAACAATGAAGACACACCGCGATATGCAATATTTGCATTATCAAGAAGTTGCTTTTCAATTTCTGTTGCGTCCTTTACACCGGATGCCCCAGAAACCAAGAAATCCGCATCATCTCTGACACGCTCCAGCATTGATGAAAGGGTATCAGCTAATGAAGTTTTTGTGCGGTTAATTTGGTCTGTTACAAAGGAGCCAATTTCAGCATAAATCTTGGCACCGCGTTTTTTAGCAAATTCGGCATCTTCCAACACAAGAAAGGCACCGCCTGAACCCGTAACGAGCCCGCCACCTTCACAATTATTGCGATCCCAAACGGAAGACCAGCCATCGCGCTTCAATAAACCGCCAAGCTCTTGTCCCAACAGCATATCATAATGTTGTGCATTATATGAGCCACCAACAAGTGCATGTGTGCTTTGTCCGGCTCTTATTCTTGAAACCGCGACATTGACAGCTGAAAGGCCACACCCTTCTTCCCCCATGAATGTACGGGAAGATCCTGTGACCTTATGAACAATCGATATATTGCCAGCCAACAAATTGGATAACTGCGCCAAAAACAGGGTTGGACGCAGTTCTGTTGACAGCATACCATTGAGCATCACGCCGCGATCACTGCTGTTCCGACCTCGCGCAAGTATTTGCGCGTCAACGTTAATATCACGTTCACCGCCGCCAGCACCAACAATCATCTCCATTGTGGAGGTGATTGCCTCATCACCTTTAACGCCGGCATCTTCAAGAGCAAGACCTGCAGCATATGTACCTAAACGCTGCCATGTTTCCATCTGCCGTTGGTCACTTCGTTTCGGAATTTGCAAATTCCAGTCTACTTCGCCCAATGCATGGACAGTGTAGGGGGCAAAGGTCTCTTTATCGAGACGCGGACTGACGGAGGAAGAGTTTAAAATTTCCCAATGTTTGTCCGCACCCTCACCAAGAGAGCTTATCAGCCCAACACCAGTAATTACAACAGCATGATCTTGCTTCATCGTAAATGATTATCCAGCCTTTTTGGCAGCAACAAGTTCGTCAATTTTAGCGCAAAGATTTTTCAGCACAAAATATTCATCTGTACCAACTTTGCCTTCATTGACTTCCTGTGTCCATTGCTCAAGTGGGATCTTGATGCCGAAAGCTTTATCAATAGCAAAAACAATGTCCAAGAAATCCAAACTATCAATACCAAGATCGTCGATTGTGTGACTTTCAGGTGTAATTGTATTGCGATCTATTTCACTTGTTTCAGCGATAATGTCGGCAACTTTGTCAAACGTAGAGGACAATGTATAATTCCTTTTAGTTGTTATTTCGCGCTTAAATAGCCTAATTCCGAATCTATCTAGCGTCTTTCTTTTGTAAAAAAAAGACTTAAAGCAATTTTAACATATGTTTTTAGTGACCAAACATCAATAGAGCGATTTTGTTTGGATACCTATCTATAGTGGAAACAGACATTATTAATCAAATATCCGTCTTACCACTGATAAGCACCAAACAAATTCAACATCGCGTGTTTTAAGCCTGTTGTGTCTTTTTCGCTTTTTTCCGATTGGCTTCCAATACAGCCAGAGCCGTCATATTAACAACACCGCGCGAAGTAACCGAAGGTGTCAAAATATGGGCAGGGCGTGTCGTACCAAGTAAAATTGGACCAACATGTAACGAATCTGTCATCTTCTTTACAACGTTGAGCGTAATATTTGCCGAATCCAAATTAGGGAACACAAGCAAATTGGCTTCACCTTTTAAGCGCGATCCTGGAAATACCCGATCTCTCAAAATTTGTGACAAGGCGGCATCGCCATGCATTTCGCCGTCCGATTCAAGGTGTGGATAACGTTCGGCAAGCATTTGAGACGCAACACGCATTTTTTGTGCAGAAGCACTGTCTTTTGAACCAAAATTAGAATGAGACAGGAGTGCTACTTTAGGCTCAATTCCAAAACCGCGCACTTCTTCGGCGGCAATAGCGGCCATTTCGACAATTTCTTGCGCGGTCGGATCAGTGTTCACATATGTATCGGTTAGGAATAACGCACCGCGTTGCGAAATTAATAAACTCAACGCAGAAAGATGACTAACATTATTATCAATACCTATGATTTGTTCAACAAACCGAAGATTTCTTTCAAAACGTCCGCCAAGACCACAAATCATTGCGTCAGCGTCATCCCGCATAACGGCAAGGGCTGCAATTGCTGTTGTTGATGTCCGCACAATTGTTTTGGCATCTTCAGGCGTTACACCGCGCCGTCCAGTGTAGTGGAGAAGCAAATCGGCATAATCACGGTAACGTGGATCATCATCAGGATTGATGAGTTCAAAGTCTTTATCCGGTCTAATACGAAGGCCAAAACGTTTCAAACGTGCTTCTACAACTGACGGACGGCCAATAAGTATTGGTGTAGCGGTTTGCTCTTCCAAAACGACTTGAGCGGCACGCAAAACACGCTCGTCTTCGCCATCGGCATAAATAACACGTTTATGGGACGCTGATTTTGCCGCTGCAAATACTGGCTTCATAATCAATCCTGAACGGAAAACAAATCTGTTCAGTTGATCTAGATAATTATCCATATTTTCAATTGGACGTGTCGCAACGCCGGTATCCATAGCGGCCTTGGCAACAGCCGGTGCTATTCTAAGAATAAGACGAGGATCAAAAGGCGAAGGAATAACATAATCTGGCCCAAAACCTGGAGCTTCACCAGAATAGGCGCGGGCAACAACGTCTGAAGGCTCTTCTTTAGCCAATTTAGCGATAGCATAGACTGCGGCCGCTTTCATATCCTCGTTAATAGCGGTTGCACCAACATCAAGCGCGCCACGGAAAATATAAGGAAAGCAGAGTACGTTATTGACCTGATTTGGATAATCCGACCGACCGGTACAAATAATAGCATCTGGTCTGACAGCGCGTGCATCCTCGGGCATAATTTCTGGAGTAGGGTTAGCCAAAGCCAAGATCAATGGCGTTTTCGCCATCTTTTTTACCATTTCTGGCTTCAACACGCCGCCAGCTGAAACACCTAGAAACACATCAGCATCAACGATAATATCATTCAAAGTACGAGCGTCGGTTTTCTGCGCATAAACGCTTTTCCAGCGATCCATTAATGCAGCACGCCCCTCGTAAACGACACCTTCAAGATCGCTCACCCAGATATTTTCGCGCTTGGCACCTAATCTAACCAACAAATTGAGGCAGGCAAGTGCCGCAGCGCCTGCACCGGAGGCGACGATTTTCACGTCTTCTATTTTTTTATTGGCAAGTTTTAAGCCATTGATAACGGCCGCACCAACGATAATTGCTGTTCCATGTTGGTCATCATGAAAAACAGGAATATTCATTTTTGCGCGTAATTGTTCCTCAACCTCGAAACATTCAGGCGCTTTTATATCTTCGAGATTGATACCACCAAATGTCGGTTCTAATGCCGAAACGGTATTAACAACATGGGACACATCATCTGCGTGAATTTCAATATCGAATACATCAATATTGGCAAATTTCTTGAATAGGACCGCCTTACCTTCCATAACCGGTTTTGCTGCAAGTGGGCCAATATTTCCAAGTCCCAAAACAGCTGTACCGTTTGATACGACGGCTACGAGGTTTGCACGTGATGTATAGTCTGCTGCTAATTTTGGATCGTCGTGAATTGCCAGACATGGTGCAGCAACACCCGGTGAGTATGCTAGTGCGAGATCGCGCTGATTTCCAAGCGGTGTTGTTGGATGTATTTCCAATTTACCGGGTTTAGGATACCGATGGTAAAAAAGAGCTGCTTCTTCCAGTTCTTGTTGTCTCGTACTTTTTTCATTTTTTGTCATATTACTCACCTACCGGATTATTAAAATGCACTTAAATATGCCCCACCGTCGATAATGAGATTTTGTCCCGTTATATAACCAGACTTTGCTGAACATAAGAAGGCACACGCATCGCCAAATTCTTCTGGATCACCGAATCGTTTTGCTGGATTTTGTTCTTTTCTCTTATTTTCAATATCACTGATTTTTTCATCGGATTTGTTTGCTAACGCTTTAAAATTTTCCTTCAACCTATCGGTTAAAAATGGACCAGGTAAAAGATTGTTAATTGTAACATTTTTATCAACAACGGTTCTTGCAATTCCGGCAAGAAATGCCGTCAAACCGGCGCGCGCACCAGAAGACAAGTCCAATCCAGCAATAGGCGCATAGACAGAAGTTGAGGTTATATTGACTATGCGACCAAATTTTCTTGCGACCATTCCGTCCAATACCGCTTGAATAAGCTCTATCGGCACAATCATATTTTGCGTCACGCCGTCTATTATCGCTGTTTTATCGAGCTCTCTAAAATCACGAAATTTGGGACCATGGTTGTTGTTTATAAGAATATCTGGTTCTGGGCAGATATCTAATAGTGCTTTTTGTCCATCGGATGATGACACATCAGCCGCTACAATATGAACTTTGGCACCTGTTTCCCGTATAATTTCTTGCGCTGTAGCGGATAAACTGTCTTTATTGCGTCCATTGATGACAATTTCGCATCCTTCACGCGCAAGAGATAAAGCACAAGCTTTCCCTAAACCTTTACTTGACGCACAAATGATTGCTTTTTTTCCTTTTAAGCCAAGATCCATTGCTATGCCTATTTGAGCGATTAACGCTTTTAAATTTCATAAAATTTATCAAGTTAGTTCTTGGAGTCAGTGTTTATTCTGACCCGAATGATTATTTTTTTCAACATAAACCAACTACAGCCTTATGTCATGGTTGGACTTTTCTTCAAAGCAACACGAATTCGTTACGGAGGTCATTTTTTATAGTTAATGACACGTTAATCTTTATAGATAAATATATAAACTAAATGTACATGACTCGCATAAGTAATTTGCATAACGGATTCAATGAATGGGTAAAACACAAAATCAGGTTCAAATGAATGCAGCATCGGTAGAACATTCTATCCATGATGATTCATTGTCGGTGTTATGCCTTGGATATTGGAATACTCACACCGTACATCTTATTGATGAAGATTTACGCAATTTGGAACAAGTAGACTGCTCAAAAGCTGTTCTGGATGCTTCGGGTGTAGAGGGGCTAGATACTGCCGGTGCTTGGGTTATGGAACGGTTATATGTGAAGTTAAAGGAACGCGGTATTGCTGTTGAAATAACAGGAACAAAAGATACGTGGCATTCACTTCTTTTAACTGTTGGACAAAGTTTTTCGCAAAAAGATGATTCACTGAATGCGCCTAAAGCGCCTTTGTATCTAAGCATTTTTAACAATATCGGTGCAAATGTCGTTGGCAGTTTCCATGATTTTTTATTGGCAATGGATATTCTAGGGGCAACAATCCGTGGCTCTCAGATGAAACATGGGCGCGGATCAGGAATCAGTATTCCCGCTGTTGTGACACAAATTGACCGCATGGGCGTTGGTGCTGTTCCCATTATCGTTCTGATGTCCTTCATTGTAGGAGCGATTATTGCGCAGCAAGGTGCATTCCAGCTTCGCCTATTTGGCGCTGAAATATTTGTTGTCGATCTTGTTGGTATTCTCGTTTTTCGTGAACTTGGCGTTCTCTTAACAGCTATCATGATAGCTGGACGATCGGGAAGTGCTATAACGGCCGAAATCGGTTCAATGAAAATGCGTGAAGAAACCGATGCGCTAAAAGTTATGGGATTAAACCCTATTGGCGTTCTGGTTTTTCCGCGGCTAGTGGCATTGGCGGTTATTCTGCCGCTCTTGACCGTTATTTCTGATTTGGCTGCGCTGTTTGGTGCATGTGTTGTTGCCAACCTTTATTCAAACATATCTTATGAGGCATTTATCACCCGTCTTAATGATGCTGTTTATACAACGACATATTTTGCTGGCCTCATTAAAGCGCCATTCATGGCTCTTATCATAGGTATAATCGCTTCTGTCGAAGGATTAAAAGTTGGAGGGAGTGCTGAGTCATTAGGACAGAGAGTTACTTCATCTGTTGTTAAATCTATATTTGTAGTTATTGTAATTGATGGTTTTTTTGCCATTTTTTATGCGTCAATCAATTTTTAAAAAAGGCTTAAAAGTGCATAGAAACAAAACGCATCAATCAACTCTTGATCTGAACACAGATGAAATTATCTCTGTGCGTAATGTATCTGTGCAATTTGGCAGTAAAAAAGTTCTTGATGGATTGGATCTCGATATCCACCGTGGCGAAATATTGGGATTTATTGGACCATCTGGAGCCGGAAAATCTGTTCTTATGCGGACAATATTGGGTCTTAATAAAAAAGACTCCGGTCAAATTAAAATCTTAGGGCAAGACATAGACAGCATAACAGAACGGGAAAAAGTTGAAATAGATATGCGCATGGGCGTATTGTTTCAGCATGGTGCTTTGTTTTCTGCGCTTAATGTTTTAGAAAATATACAAGTTCCTATGCGTGAATATCTTGATCTTTCACCAAAACTCATGGACGAATTGGCGAGATTAAAAATTTCGTTGGTGGGGTTAGAAGCTGATACTGCGGAAAAATATCCGTCAGAATTATCTGGCGGAATGATAAAACGCGCCGCACTGGCGCGCGCATTGGCGCTCGATCCACATATAGTATTTTTGGACGAACCAACATCTGGTTTGGATCCGATTGGTGCGGCAGACTTTGATATGTTGATCGCAGATTTACGCGACACCATGGGATTAACAGTTTATATGGTCACTCATGACCTTGATAGCCTTTATGCTGTTTGTGATCGTATAGCTGTTCTAGGACATAAAAAAGTGATGGTGCAGGGAACTATCGAAGAAATGTTAAAAGTGGATGATCCTTGGGTGCAGTCTTATTTTTGTGGCAAGCGTGGCCGTCAGATTGTTCCCAACAATTATCGCAATTTAAAGAAAACAGAAGAGACGGCAGGGTAAGATGGAAACCAGAGCGGATTATGTGACAGTCGGTATCTTTACTGTGGTGACGCTTATCGCTGCATTTATGATTGTATATTTCATTGCCAGAATGGGTGATAGCCGCCATTTGGAACCATTAGATGTTCGCGTGCCTGGCTCTGTCACGGGATTGGGTGAAAGTAGTCAGGTTTTCTTTAACGGTATTCGCGTTGGTACAGTAAAGCGCTTGGTTTTAGATGATACCAATCCTAATATGGTTATCGCTAAGACAGAAATTAATGGCACTACTCCGATTACACGTTCAACGGTTGCAACACTTGGCTTTCAAGGGTTAACGGGATTGGCCTTTATTGAACTTAAAGGTGGTAGTCTCAATGAACCAAACCTTTTGGAAGAAGCAAACAAAACAGATACGGTTGCACGTATTGATGCTGACCCTTCAACTTTCAACAATTTGCTTGCTACTGCACAGGACATCTTCGCACGTGCCAATTCCGCATTAGGAGAATTGGAAGGCTTTGTAAGGGATGTTCGTCAACCATTGACAGAAACAATTGAAAACAGCCGTAATTTTTCCAAAACACTTAATGATAACCGCGACAGCGTGCAGCAAATCCTTAACGATACAAAACAGATGATGGCTCGTCTAAATACCGCATCTGAAAAAGTAGATTCTATCATGGCTAAGCTTGATACAATGCTATCGCCAGATAATAAAAACAGCGTCGTCGTGCAAGCACAAGAAACCTTGGCATCTATTCAAAAAGCGACAGATACGATCAATCAACATATCGGTCCAATCTCGGAGAACTTGGAAAAATTTTCTGGTCAAGGCTTGAGAAATGTTGAAGCATTGGTAAATGATAGTCGCCGATCTATAGACCGTATTGAACGCTCAATTTCGGATTTGGAGAAAAATCCGCAGCGTATTATTTATGGCGGAAACGGTACAGTACCACAATATGACGGGAGATCACGTCGATGACATTGATACCAACGATAAATAGAAAAATTTTATCAGTCACCGCTGCGTCACTTTTTGCTGCGACACTTCTTTCTGCCTGTGGCGGCAATCAACAAAGAGACACCTTTGATCTTACGGTGGATAACGTTACCACAAATTCAGATGTCAAACACAACAAGGTTCAAATTCTTATTGAAAAACCTGATGCTGTGAAGGCTCTTGATGGACAAGATATTGTTATAAAACAGGGCGGTTCCATTTCTTATTTGAAACAGGCTCAATGGAGTGATCGTCTGCCTGATCTTGTTCAAGCACGTTTGTTGCAGGCTTTTGATAATAGCGGCCACTTTGGCGGCGTTGGTAGGCCAGGTGATGGGCTTGCTATCAACTATCGGATAATTACCGATATACGATCGTTTGACGTAACAGTTGTCGGTAATCAGAAGATCGCCGCTATGGAAATAGCGGTGAAGATACTTGATGACCGTACGGGTAATATCAAGGCATCAAAAGTATTTACAAATCGCTCAGCCGTTACCGGTGTTGATAATGGTTATTATGCCAAAGCACTGGATCAGGCATTTGGTAAAACCACCCTCGATATCGTAAATTGGACAAATTCAGTTATTTAAAAATATCACATCATATAGTTTATAAAAAAGGGGAAGTGTTTATCACTTCCCCTTTTTTATAGGTTGGTATTTTGAAATTTATTGGATGCGACCGCTCGCATGAGCAAGCATTGTGTACACTTTACCTGTATCGGATGTCAGATAATTGCGGACAGCGGCCTTATCATTGGTTTCACGAGATACGTCGCGCAACAATTTTTCGAAATCAGCAATATATTGGTTTACTGAGCGGCGGAACTCTCCATCAATCGCGTATTTTTGTCTGATTTTTTCAAAGGTTTTTTGCCCGTTCAAAGTATACAGACGTTGAGTATAAATATTGCGTTGACCGCGACGATAATGATCCCAAAGCTCTACAGCCGCATTATGGTCAATTGCACGAACAATATCAACAGCAAGTGAATTCAGTGACTCGACAACGTGATTTGCTGTACGCGGTTGTTCCACTTTTGTCAGTGTTGCAACATCGGCTTCATCGCCTTGCGATGCTCTAGCAAGCAGATTTGATACCCAGCCTTCACGTGAAGACGGTTGATTTGCTTGCGATGAAGCAGCAGACTTCATGCCAAATGTCGATTTGAGAGACGAAACCGGACGTACACGTTCTTCAGAATAACTTGGAGCTAATTTTTCAGCTTTACCTGTTGGACGCGATACATTCACACTATGAGCATTGCGCTGCATAGCATTTGACAATTCCTGCAACACTTTAATCTGATCGGATACTGCCAAGCGCATAGCGTCAGCAGACTCTTTTGTCTGGCTAGGTAACATACGCATTGTTGTATTAATGTCGGTATTAGCCTTCGCCAATTCATCTTTCACTGAGTCAGCAGTACGTTTGATCTCATTTGTCGCGCCAGCGAATTTTTCAGCGGCAGTCGAAACCATATTATCAAGACCCTGCTGTAATTGTGCAGCGGTTTCACGAGCGCCTTTATCTGCGCGCTGTAATGCTGTGCCGATAATTACTTCATAATGAGAAATAACCTGATTGATCTCTTCTGACTTTTCTACCAAGGCGTTGCCAAGCTTAGCCAAGGCATTTTGCTTTTCCTCAATAGTCATGTTCAAAGAGTTTTGTGACTTATCAAGCAGTTTGATAGCCTGATTGAGGAGATTGGTATGATGATCAAGATTTCTTGTAAGCAGGCCAATCTGTTCAGCTGTTTGCTGTGATAATCCTTGCAATGTCTCAACATTGCTATTCAACATTTGTCCAGTATTGGACAGATGTTCTGCAATTTGAGCCGTATTTTGATAGAAAACATTGGCAGTCTCATTGAACTGACCGTCAATATCCTTGATCGATGAAATCATCGCATTGGTGTTTGATGCAATATTTTCAACCGACTGGTCCATCTGTGTAAGAAGACCAGATACATTTCCTACGAGATCGTCCTTCGTAGCTGACACTGCCTTAATGGTTTCTGCACTACGTTGCGAGAAGGCAGTCATCAGAGCTTCATTTTGCGCATGAATACGGTGTTCGACCTGTTGAGCAACAGCATTTAACTGCTCACCAAAATGCGTTGTCAAAGTGCCAAGAGAATTACTTGTCTGCTGTGCAGCTTGTCCAAGATTGGTTGCCATATTCGTCAATTGCTCAACATTACCAGCAATTTGCGATGACGTACCAGCAACCACCGTCGTTAAATTTTCACCGATAGTATCAAGCCGTGCACCCAAATTATTTTGTAATTGCAACACAGTTTCGTTGAGGAAGCTTGAGCGATCAACAAGAGATTGCTCGATCGTTGTTGCTGAGGCTTCAATAGCACTGGTTAATTTCTGCGCCTGATCGTTGATAATGGTCTCTGCACGAGAAACTCCATCACTCAACGAGGCCGTTAGAGTCTCTCCCGCCTGATGGAATTTAACAGTCGCATCGTTAATTTTACCATTCAATGAGGCAACCAAATGATCACCCGCAGAATTCAGTGTATTTGTAGCTGTTTGGGCACCTTCTGCAAAGCTATTTACAACGCGCTTACCAGTTGAAGAAAGAACGCTTTCTGCTTTAACTGCAACATCTGCCAAAGAAGAAACAAGGTCTTGTCCGGCGTGAGAAATAGCTGCTTGAACCTTGGTCGATTCACCATTGATGGAAGACTTGATGTCATCACCAATGGTCGACAATGAACTGCGTAATTTATCTGTTTCCGCATTGATTGATGTCAGAACTTGCCCACCAGACGCCGAAATAACATTTGCAGCATTGTTTGCGGCCAGATCAACTGAAGCTACAAGAGCTTCATGTGAACCAGAAATAATTGTATCTGCCTTGGTAATCTGTTCTGCCAATGATGACGTTAGACCGTTTCCAGCAGCAGCAATTACCGATGATGCCTTTTCGCTGGCTTCAGAGATGTTATTTACCAAAGCATTATTGGTGTTATTCAGCAGGGTAGAGGCCTTGTCGGTTTCACTCGTCAATGAGGTAACAAACTTTTCGCTAGTTGCTGTTAAAATTTCAGCAGCCTTTTGGCTTTCATTCGTCAAAATGTCCGACACTGTCGTGATATTTTCACGCAAACTACCTGCAAGTGAAACAGCAGAATTTTCAAGCGCACTTTTGACATCGTGGACGCCGACATCCAGTGCCTTTTGTAGCGTTTGTGTGCGTTCTTCCAGAATAGCCGTTTGCTGCGAGAACGAACGATTAATCTGTTCATTATTCTCTGTAACAACATGTTTCAATTCATTGGAACGTTGACCGAGGATATTCGTCTGGTTCTCTAACGAGCGCGAAACATCTGTTAGTGTTGTGGTTAAATTCTGCTCAAGTTCTGTTGCACGTTCTGCGATTTGCTTGCTTTGATGCGATAGATTCTCATTTAACGAACCAATGCGGGAATCAAGCGAAACCATTAATGATTCATTTGAATTGTTCAATGCATCCTTGAGTAGGCTGGTATGACTCTCAAGTGTTTGCAAATGATTCTCAAATGTTGCAGCCAATTGACTATTATTTTTTTCAACCGCGTCTTTTACAAAGAGAACCTGTTTGCTAACAGCTTGGCCGAAATCAGTATCACCCTTGAGGATAATCTCACGAATATGATCTATCCGTTCTTCCAAAACACGTGCTTGGTCAACAAGAACCTCATTAAGGGCAGAACTATTGACGGTCAAAGAATCGCGCAAAGCGTCTGCGCGCGTGTTAAGGTTTTGCGTTTGGGTATCCAACAACTCATTTGCAGTTTCAAAACTCTTTTCCATCGATTGCTGAAGAGCAATAGAACGTTGTTCGATAGTTTCAACATGCTCTTGGGCGTGTTCGTCAAACGTGCGAACATTTTTGATAAGAACATCTTCAATGCTTGCAACGTGACTTGATAAGACGTCAATCTGACCTTTTACAGCTTGGACGAGGTTGTCTGTTTCTCCACCAAGCATCTCATTGATAAGATCACGGCCTTCAGCAAGCTGATTTTTAAAATCTTCTGCACGACTTTTAATAACATCGGTGAGCGAAACATTCAGGCTGGCAATTTCATCAGCCAATAGCTGTTTGCCGTCATTGATTGTTGTTAGAAACTCATTTTTTCCAGTGGAAAATGTATTAGCAATATCAACCGTGCGAGCTTTCAATGTTTCATTGATTTGAGCTGCACGTTCTTCCAAAATATTTCCGAGTTTTTCGGTATTTTCTTCTAAAGTTTGCGCGCGATCAATGAATGACTGTATGATTGAAGTGCTGCGATCACCAAGAGAGCTATCAACCTCTGCTAAGCGTTTTTCAAATGCCTCAATCGCTGTACTCGAAACATTATCGAAACGTGAAGACAATTGATCTGCACGGTCATTCAGACCAGAAATTTTATCATCAAACTCACTGAACACGCGTTCAGCTGCAGCCTGCATGCGTCCACTAATTTCTTTGGCATGATGTTCTGCCTCGGCAGCACCACTATTGAAAGTATCGGCAAGTCTACGACCATTTTCATCAAAACGATCTGCTGCGACGTTTAATCTATCTTCAATACTATCAAACAGCTGAGAGTTATGTCTTTGAATTTCATCGGCAGTTTGACGGAATTTTGCAGCCAGATCATCGCTAACATTTTGACCAGCTTCAGATAGTTTAGCAATAAGATCATCACCCTGACGCTGCAATGTCTCTGATAGGGTTTTTGCTACAGTGCCAACATTTGTAGAGATTGTTGATGTTATAGCACCAAATTCACTACTTAACTGTTGTTGTGTACCGCGTATTGTGTTTTGAACACGATCAGCGTGACCAAGTATTGCTTCACGCTCGTTACTGAGTTCGCCGATCAGACTGTGGATACGTGCTTCATTATCTGTATAAGCACGTTCAAGATTTTGTACCTCACCTTGGATAAGCGCTTCAAGTTCAACAGCACGAGCCAACGTACGTTCGATACCGTCGCTCATAGCAGCGACTTCTTCCTGAACAGTCTTTCCAAGAGCTACAACTTGATTTTCTGCAGGCTTTTCTGCGTGTCCCAAGCGTGCTGCCGCATCGCGCATCGCAGCAGCAACGTCCTGCAATTCATTGGAGCGTTTTGCCAATTGTGCAAAACCCCAGAACATCAATATCGGCACAGCTGTACCAGCTGCAACAGCAATACCAACCGGACCTGCCATAAGTGCGCCTATACCTGCAGGCGCAAGATTGTTGGCAACAACGGCGCCACCAGCTGCCCATAATGCACTAAGAGCAGTTGTGCTCCAGTAAATGCGCGAGGAGGGCTTGCGTGAAATTGGCGTACGAGCAATAGGGGCTTTGGCTTTCGTGATATCGTCATTGGCTGGACGAGGCTGTTGAGGCACCAAAGTTTCATGCACGGTACCACCAGACGATTCACGTTCTGGTTTTTTGCCAAAGAGCTGTTCAGCAACAGATTCGTCTACTGCGGGGCCTGTTTGCGTCTTTTCTTTTGGCGCAGTTGCGGTTTCTGCGGCAATTTCTTCTGTAGCCTGTGCAATTTGTTCTGCCAAATCATCAAGGTCAATAAGACTGTCTTTTGACTCTGCGGATATATCTTTTACCGCAGCGGCGTCGAAATTAAAGTCAAGTGCTTGTTCAAGCGCTTCTTCGACTTCTACGTCAATCTTTTGTACCTTGTTTCTGCGTGCCATGTTCGCCTCATTACTCTATACACATTGAAAAAGCACATGCCTTTCCAATAAAAGGTTCCCCATCCTAACCTTTAAGGATTTAGAAAGAAATATGTTCTTGGCTAAAGTGTGAAAAGTTTTATGATAAAGTTAACGCGGTGATGAAAACGTCAAGTCGAACGCTATATAAATTAATTATTACAATTAGTTAGGAGAATACATCAGTGGCAAGGATCTTGTTTATAACTCAACGTGATGGAAAACAATTTTCCGTTAACGAGGTTCCTGGCATCACAATTATGGAAGCTGCGTTAAAAAATGACATACCGGGTATTCTTGGCGAGTGTGGTGGAGCATGTTCTTGTGCGACATGCCACGTTTACATCGACGATGAATGGATTGACAGGGTAGGTGCCCCCAACATCATGGAAGAAGATATGCTGGACTTCGCATTTGAGCGTACAGAAAACTCCAGACTTTCTTGTCAAATCACTTTAGACGAAAGTCTGGATGGTATTGTTGTCCACATTCCAGAAAGACAAGCTTAATCGTTTATTTTGTTTGATCTTTCAATTGTTTAATACGCGTTATTAAGAGATTGGTGAAACGCTGTTCAAAATTGATTGCTTCAACTTTGTCAAAGTGTTTTTGTGCGTCTTCATGGCTTTGCAGGATTTGTGCACTTGTTTGCTCGATATTCTTGCGCAGGGTGTCGCAGTCTGTTTGTGCGGGCAACTGACGTACTGCTCGCTCGATTTTTGAAGCGTGCGCACGCGCGATAACAATATGACTTTCTTCGTGCCGTTTAATATCGCGCGATAAAGTATCCCAGATCAACGCCATTTCAATGGACTTGGTTGTTGAGCGTTGTTTCCATCTTGGTAAAGACATTTTTGCGTAAACATCAACCTGAACATCAGCAACTTTGCAATAATCGCCTTGTTTTATGAGTTTAAGCTGTGGCTTGAATGATATTGTCGTTGCACCGGGATGATGCATACCAGTAGTCTTAACATAAGGCCCTTTACGGGTTAATGCCTTGTCGAGCTGTGCGGGAGTAGTCCCAGAAATTGTATAATAACTAATTTTCTTGTAAATCGTCGATGCTTCTGCATTTGCAGAAAGTGTAAGTATAACAAAACAACTGGCCGCTATACTGCCAAGAATTTTTGTAGACATTTAGACCCCCATTATTGGGCAACACAAATTATTTCAGACATTTACATAAATGTGCTAAAAAAGTATCTACAAAAGTCGTGTAATTTAAAGAATGTAAACTTCAATATGAATAATCATTGGCACATTGGTAGACACCACCGGATTGCTCTGCAAGGCAAAGCTTTAATTATGGGTATTCTCAATGTTACACCCGATTCTTTTTCAGATGGTGGCTCGTATACATCGCTACATAAAGCTGTAGAACGATCACTTCAAATGGTTGAAGAGGGCGCGAGCATTATTGATATTGGTGGTGAATCAACAAGACCAGGATTTGAGCCATTAACATCAGAAGAAGAGCGAGTAAGAGTGTTACCGGTCATTGAGGCTCTTCATAATCGAACAACTGCTCATTTATCTATAGATACCTATCACAGTGAAACTGCGCGTCATGCAATTGATGCGGGGGTTGATATTGTTAATGATATTTGGGGATTACAACGCGAACCCGAAATGGCTGAAATAGTTGCAGATAAAGGGGCAGGAGTTATCATTATGCATAATTCTCGCGATAGGGAAATTCTTCCCGACCCAATAGAAGATCAAAAGTTTTTCTTTGAAAAATCACTGACAATCGCAACGAAAGCTGGCATAGATGAAGCTTCTATTATGCTCGATCCGGGTATTGGTTTTGGAAAAAACCTTCATGATAATTTGATCCTGATACGCCGAGCAAAAGAACTAACTTCATTGGGATTTCCGCTTTTGGCTGCCACTTCAAGAAAGCGTTTTTTAGGAACAATTTCGGGGCATGAAGAGCCAAAGGGTAGGGACGTTGCAACGGCAGCAACTTCAATTCTACTAAGACAAGCTGGCTTTTCGGTTTTCCGCGTGCATGACGTTGCAATCAATAAAGATGCTCTGGCAATTGTTGATGCAATCAATGGACAGGATTTAAACAGTTGAAAAAAGCGTGGCTTGGCTTGGGGGGGAATGTTGGCGATGTTGTATTGACCCTACAACAAGCTCTTAATAGCCTTTCGCAAATCGATACTATAAAGCTAATAAAAGTTTCATCATTTTATAAAACCCCACCATGGGGAAAGACAGATCAAGCGCATTTTGTCAATTTATGCTGTGCTATTGAAACAGATTTAACACCTGAAGCCCTTTTGCAAACCTGTTTAAAGCTTGAAGAAAAATTCGGGCGTGTCCGTCATGAAAAGTGGGGACCGCGCACCATCGATATTGATTTGTTAGCATATGAATCCGTTGACCATTATTTGTCTAAATCCCTCGCGCTTCCACATCCATTTTTAACAGAAAGGTCGTTTGTTCTTAGACCTCTTTGCGAAATCGCGCCTGAACTGATGATAAAAGGTCAAGCTGTGAAAGATTGGAACCAAAGAGTACAAGACAGCGATATTGTGGTACTTCCGACACAGTACCAACAGGAGATTTCGTTTATCACGAACATTAGTAGTGACGAATAGAGAAAAAGTTATTAAATGGCATGTCTGATTTTATAGCGTATTTACGTGTTTGATGAGTTTTATTGAGGTGTCACATGCCAAACATTATTTCTAAATCTTCTTTGTTGGTGGCTGGTGTCGTATTGGCCATTTCTGGCTGTACAACGACAAAAACAACCACATCAACGGACCAAACGACAACAGCTAATCCGATTGCCAAATTGGCTTCCCTTGCACCGTCTCGCAGTGTTGATCCAGAATTGGCAAAAGCATGCGCAAACAGTGCTGCCAACAAATACTTTCTGCCAACCCGTGTGATTAATGCTGTTGATTCGCGCAAAGCCGCCGATGGTTCAACGCAAGTTATCTTGAAAGTTGATCTGCGTGATGCCGTATGTACAGTTAGCCCGTCAGGCGTTGTAAAATCTGTTGTCGATACATCACCAAAGAGTGCTGATCAGATCGCAGCAGAAGCACAAGCTGCAAAGGATGCTGCTGCAAAAACAACAGCGCAATCCTCAACAAAAAAAGCAACACAATCTAAAAAAGTATCAAAACCTGCAAATTCTGATGATTCCGCAAAAGCAAACCAATAATTAGAATAAAATTTAGACTTCGGGATAGGATCTTGGCGTATATGCCCAGATCTTATTTCCTTGTCTGAAAGTTTTTGTTTGCGACGATCCTATCAATATCACAGATCTGCTTGTAATTGCTGCAATATCCAGTTTTTCAAGTGTTGTGATCGTTGTTGTTTCACCTTCACGTCCGATATCTGTTCCAATCATAATAATAGTATTTGGAGTACAGTATTTTTTGATAAGCTCGAATACATTGTAAATTTGCTTCGGCCGAGCGCGCGAAACTGGATTATACAATGCTAAAGCCATATCGCTTTGTATGGACGCGATTATTCTTTTTTCAATAATAGCCCACGGCTTCAAATTATCAGATAGAGAAATGACAGCAAAGTCATGCCCCAAAGGCGCACCTAATCGCGCAGCAGCCGATTGTGCGGCTGTTATTCCCGGTTCAATTCGTATTTTAACATTGTCTAGCGATCCAGCAGGTGCGTTTTCCATACATTCCATAATGGCTGCGGCCATGGCGAAAATACCCGGATCGCCGGAAGAGACAATAACAACTTTTTTCCCCATAGTTGCCAAATCAAGTGCCATTTGGGAGCGGGCTAATTCCTCACGGTTATCGCTCGGATGAACAATTTGGTGCGACGCAAATGGTGCAGCAAGCTTGATATAATAATCATAGCCCAGAATATCGGTCGCAGCATCAAGCGCTTCGCGAGCAGAATATGTCATATATCGTTTATCGCCAGGGCCAAGGCCAACAACTGTGAGCGTGCCGTTGACAGTATTTTTCTTGCGGTAAACCAGTTTTTTTGTATGCCCTACCTGTTTTAGTTCATCAATGACGATTTCAAGCAGACCATTGTCATCAAAGGGTAGGGCACTTTTTAGCAACCAATCATGTTGCCCAGTGAATTTTACTTTTTCGCCTGATAATAATGCAGATATAAAGGCAGCTGCATCTTCTTTGTTAACAAGTTCCAATTCATCAGGCGGTGTTAGTAAATTGATATTGAACCGTAATGCGCCACTTGTTGTCACGGCTGCATAACCGCCCAAAAAATTGGCAATCTTATAGGTCAAGTCGTTTGCACCGGCATTTCCCCCCAGTAATGGAACAACAGTCGCGCCATCTTCCGAAATACATAAAACTGGAGGTTCGTTGAATTTGTCATTGAGAACCTTCGATAATATTCGAATGATTATTCCGGTAGCACAAAAAGCTAAAATAGGTCGACCTGCACGAAATACCTCAACAATCTTTTCTGCAATGGAGTCCACAATGATGCATGACGGATTATGCAAACGTTTCGTTGCATAAATTTCGGCACCTCCCAACAGAGCAGAAATCACGTTTGCACGCTCGAATGATTTTTCTGAAAAAACAAATATTGCAGTATGTTGCGACATTTTATTAAACTATAACATAAACTGATTAATCGGCAGGTGTACCAGGTACCAATATGAGAGAAAAATAAGGTGACTGTGTACCATCTACGTCGCTCAATGGGATTACTCGCTCATTATCCATTGTCGCACGTTCAATATAAAGTGCGCGATCCATTAAACCACAATGTTCAAGAGCATCTCTTACCTTATCCAGATTGCGCCCCAATTTCAGAATAGCAAATGCATCAGTTGTATTTAGACGTTGAATTAATTCATCTTTGTCTAAAACACCGGATAGCACTGTAAAGGATTGGTTTCGGTAACATAGTGGCGTTTGCAGAACAGAGGCCGCGCCAAAGATTGATGAGATACCAGGGATAATTTCAGTTTGATATTTCTTGCCCAGTACATCATAAATATACATAAATGAGCTGTAGAATAGGGGATCTCCTTCAGCAAGAATGACAACATTCTTTCCCATTGCCAATTGCTTATCTATCGTTTCTGTAATTTCGTTATAAAACTTATTTAACTTTTCTTTGTAAACATCTGATTTGCTAGATATTTCTGTTGTTATCGGATAAGTTATCGGTAACAATTCAGTATGTTCTTTTATCCAACCGCGCGCGATTTTTAACGCATTGCTGTTTTGTTTGACCGTCTCATGATAAGCGACAATATCAGCCGATTGTATTGCTTTAACGCCTTTAACGGTTATGAGGTCAGGATCTCCCGGCCCCACACCAACTCCATATAATCGACCAGTTTTTTCCATCATTCAACATCACTTGCTAGAGCATTTACCGCGGCTGCCGCCATTGCACTACCACCCCGTCGTCCATGAACAACAACATAGGGCAAATTAAGCTTATTTTCCGATAAAGCCAATTTGGATTCTTTTGCGCCAACGAAGCCAACCGGAAATCCTAGTATCAATGCGGGTTTTTCAAATCCTTGTTCAATCAGGTTGAGCAAGTGAAAAAGGGCTGTCGGTGCGTTACCAATGGCAACGACACTCCCTTTGATAAAGGGTTTCCATAATTCAACAGCTGCTGCAGATCTTGTATTGTTAATGCGCTTTGCACGATCAGCAATATTTGGCTCAGATAAAGTACATATGACCGAATTGTTTGCAGGTAATCTTTTTCTTGTTACGCCGTCGGCAACCATATTTGCGTCACACAGAATAGGGCAACCATTAGCCAGTGCAGTTTTGCCGATTGTACCAGCATTTTGCGAATAAGCGATATCCTCAACAATATCAGTCATACCACATGCGTGTATCACACGGACAACCAGCTTTTCCAAATCTGTGGGAACGTTTTCCAAATTGGCTTCCGCCCGGATTGTAGCAAATGATTTTTGATAAATTGTCTGCCCATCTGTGATGTAATCAAGCATACGCGCTATATCCTATTAATTTTCTTATCCAAATAATTTGCTACTTCAATAATGCTCAAGTTTTCTCTCAAAAGCTTACCAAATTTACTATCTGAAGCATTATCCGATTGAAATAAATTATAATACCCTTCACCTGTTGCAACTGCAGTATATGGAAAAGGTACCGTAGCCACACAAGCTTTGGCACATGAAGTTAGATGTATTGGCGAAATAGTTTTATTATTAAAATAGTCAATAAGATATTGCCCATCTTTTTGCACATTTGATAGACCTGAATGACAATATGGCGCACCTGCGCAGCAAAAGACATTTGCTGCTGCATCATGTTGATTAGTGGCATATCCTATTTCCATAAGATCGTTTAAAATTGTCGGAATTTCATTTTCCTCACAATCAGGAACAATGAGGCCTTGATGGTGGGTTATACGAATTGCACTGTCGGTACGTCGTTTGTCGACAATCGTTGCCGTTTTTCTCATTTGCTCGGCCGTTAACCGTCCAAGGGCAGGGCGCGCGCCAATGTAAAATAAATTATCTTGATATTGCGGAAAACTTCCAATGAGCGATTGTTTTTTTATCGCTTCAGGAAAACATATAACCGGCTTACCAATATTATATGAAAACTTGTCACGGATAGCCTGCAAAAATTCTGAATACTGCGGCAGTTTACGTAAATGCTTCATACGTGTGACTGTCGGGAATTGCTCATGTATTTTTACAAGACATTCAAGGCAGGATTTTATAAAATCTACAGCGTGCGCAGCATCAATACTTCCTTCAGCATTGGCACAACCGGTTGAATAATCAGGTCTTGAAGCAAAACCAAAATTAAATTTTTGACCATCTTCATTTGACGATAACCAGATGTCAGCAATATGATCGACAACTGTTGTTGTTTCGGCGCCATTAATTAAAAAACCAAATTTTGGCGAAAGAACAAAAAACTCCTTAGTTGTTTGTAACATCTCAAGCAATTTTGTTCCAATAAGTGTGGTGTCTATTGCCATAGAGTTGTCAATTCCAGCTGTTGGTGCAACCATAACATTACGTAAATCATCACCTTCAGGCGTTAATGGTCCTAACCCTAATGATAGTAATGTGTCGATGAGCTTTTCTTCATCATGTTTTTGCACGCCACGAAGTTGTAAATTCCCTCTTGTCGTGAGTTCAATCTGACCGTCCGCAAATTGCGTTGTTGCTTCTGCAACCCCCACCATTTGCGTCGATTGTAATTGCCCAAGAGGTAATTTAATACGACATATCCCGCCGTCATTTGCTTTAGGCATACGAAAAAGCCCTGGACAAGCAAAGCGACGATCCTTAACCGCGTGGATTTCTCTCTTGTTCTGATCGCAGGTGGGTTGCTTCATCTCGACTTGCTCCTAAGATTTATAGATTCTATAGGATTTAAATAAGTGGTAACAATTTATCGATCAACGAAAATGGAAAAAAAACCTTGGCTTACAATAATTGGTATCGGTGATAATGGCTGGGAGAGTCTCACTTTAGAACAACAACGGAAAATCACCCAAGCAGATATGATTTTTGGCGGTCGTCGACATCTTGGTTTTTTGCCAACAGACATAAGCGCGAAGTTACAAGTATGGCCATCGCCTTTTTCTAAAGGAATAGATAATCTCTTAGAATATCGCCACTCTGGTGTGAATATCGTTGTTCTTGCCAGTGGCGATCCAATGCATTTCGGTGTTGGGGTCACACTAGCTAAGCGCTTACCAATTGAAGAAATAATCGTTTTACCGCATCCGTCATCATTTTCACTTGCGGCAGCACGTCTAGGCTGGGCCTTGCAAGATGTCGTTTGCTTGTCTGTGCTTGATCGCTCTTTCGATAAGATCAATCGCTGCTTACAAAAAAACTCACGTTTACTGGTCTTATCGGAAAATAGCGCGACGCCAAAAATCTTGGCGAAACTTTTATCCGATCGAGGTTTTGGTCAGAGCCGTTTTATTGTGCTTGAGCATTTAGGCGGGCAGAAAGAAAGGATCTTAACCAGCAAGGCGAATAATTATAATGTAACTGATAATGCCGACCTCAATATTGTAGCGATTGAATGCATTACAGATGATAATAGCAAAGCATTATCTATATGTTCTGCGCTTCCGGACAGTGCTTTCCATCATGACGGACAATTGACCAAACAAGACATTAGAGCCGTAACTCTGGCCCATTTAGCACCAAGATATGGTGAATTATTATGGGATGTTGGGGCAGGTTGTGGTTCAATTTCGATTGAATGGTTGCGTGGGGCAGGGAACACACACGCCATTGCAATAGAGCAAAATGAAGATCGTCAAAAACTTATCCTTGAAAATGCACGGAATTTGGGTGTTCCTCAAATTGAGCTTGTGAAAGGTAAAGCACCTGATGCCTTAGCAGGATTAGATAATCCAGATGCTATATTCATTGGCGGAGGATTTACCAAACCTGATGTTTTTGAAATCTGTTGGGAAAAACTAAAGTCCGGTGGCAGGCTGGTTGCAAATGGGGTGACTCTAGAAACCTCGACACTTTTAGTCACACAAGCGAAGAAAATTGGCGCGCGTTTAATCAATGTCAGTATATCTGAAGCAGGGGTGTTAGGCGGGTTTCATGTATGGCGCCCTGCACTGCCTGTAACCATAATGGTTGCAGAAAAAAGTTAATCACAGAGCTTTTATGCTACTTTAGCGTGTATATTCCAGTTTCAGATTGACATTTGATAATTTTTCGTTCGATATGCAGCCATTATTATGCGGTTCGCAACAAAGGTATAAAAACAATGGCAGAACGATCGCAACATCTACAAGATCTTTTTCTTAATGCAGTCCGTAAGCAAAAGATTTCCCTTACAATTTTTCTCGTAAACGGTGTCAAATTAACTGGCATTGTTACGTCATTTGACAATTTCTGTGTTTTATTGCGTCGTGATGGTCATTCACAGCTGGTTTATAAACACGCTATTTCAACCATCATGCCAGGACAACCTGTACAAATGCTTGATGAAGATGATGAATAGAGCTGTAAACCAGCTCTATGAATTCTAAATCAAGTTTGCGATCATACAGCTATGACAGATAATAACGATAGAGTAGGCAAGCTGATTTCGCGAGAAATGGCGGTAACGCGTGCTATCGTTATTGTTCCCATTATTCGTGAGCATGATAATACAAAAAATGCTGATCGTCCGGTTCAACCACGTATTGCTGAAGCTGTAGGACTTGCCCGCGCCATTCGTCTAGAGGTTGTGATAAGCAGAGCAATCAACGTTGCTGAGCCTAAGCCTTCTACACTTATTGGACAGGGTAAAGTTGCTGAATTAGCGCAAGAAATAACAGAGAATGAAATAGAACTTGCGGTTATAGATCATTCACTATCGCCCATTCAGCAGCGCAATCTTGAAAAAGAGTGGAATTGTAAAGTTATTGACCGCACGGCACTGATTCTCGAAATTTTCGGTGATCGGGCAAGAACGAAAGAGGGTGTACTGCAGGTTGAACTCGCACATCTCAACTATCAAAAAGGGCGTTTGGTAAGAAGTTGGACCCACTTAGAACGGCAAAGAGGTGGTGGTGGCTTTCTTGGTGGACCAGGTGAAACGCAGATAGAGTCTGACCGACGCATTTTACAAGAAAAAATAGTGCGCATTAAACGAGAGCTGGAAACGGTTGTCAGAACGCGTGCTTTACATCGGGCAAAACGGAAAAAAATCCCTTATCCTGTTGTGGCGCTGGTTGGGTATACCAATGCCGGTAAATCGACATTATTTAATCGGCTAACAGGTGCGGATGTTTTGGCCAAGGATATGCTTTTTGCAACCCTTGATCCTACTCTTAGGAAAGTTGTGCTTCCCGATGGTCAATCTGCCATTTTATCCGATACTGTGGGCTTTATTTCAGATTTGCCAACGCATTTAATTGCCGCGTTCAGGGCAACATTGGAAGAAGTCGTTGAGGCTGATCTTATTATCCATGTGCGTGACATGTCAGATGTTCAACATCGAGAACACGCGCAAAATGTTCTTGAAATCTTGGCAAGTCTGGGTGTCGATATTGACGATCCCAATCACATTGTTGAAGTTTGGAATAAAGTCGATTTACTAGACGAAAAAGCTATTTCATTGTTGCGTGACAACGCTTTGTCCTCTGCCAATAAAGCAATGTTGGTATCCGCATTAACGGGTGAGGGGATAGACACCCTACTTTCTGTCATTGGAAAGCAAATATCCGGTGAGATGACGGATCGGGAAGTATTGCTAAGCCCCAATGAACTTTATCTGCTTGATTGGTTTTACAACAATGCTGGTAAAGTTGAACAAAGCCCACAGGACGATGGAACAGTTCTGGTATGTGCCAGGCTAAACAGGTTGGCCAATGATCGATTAAACAAGATTTTATCGGGTAAAGATAAAGGGAATATTTGATCTGCCTAACTGCCTACGGAGACGTGCATAAATGACTTTATATTGTTTAAACGGTATTTCTCCGCAAATTGAAGATCCAGAAAATACATGGATAGCAGAAAGCGCTGAAGTTATCGGCAAAATCATATTAAAAAAGAAAGCCAGCATATGGTTTGGCTCGGTTTTACGTGGCGATAACGACCTCATAAGCATTGGCGAGCGGACAAATATTCAGGATATGTCTGTTGTCCATACCGATAAAGGCATTCAGGTTTCTATTGGAAAAAACTGCACTATCGGGCATAAAGCAATTATACACGGGTGCCAGATCGAAAATAATTGTCTGATCGGCATGGGATCAATCATCATGAACAATGCCCATATAGGTAAAAATTCTATTGTTGGTGCTGGTAGTTTAGTAACGCAAGGTAAGATATTTCCTGAACGCTCTTTGATAATGGGTAATCCAGCACGCGTTGTCCGTGAATTATCTGATGATGAAGTCAACAATATTCTTAGGTCTGCAGAACATTACTACCGTAATGCCATGCATTTTAAACAAAATTTGAAACCTTCCATATCTTCATAAAATTGACTTTCGAGGTATCATAAACCTAGTTTCCTTCAGGATTCGGATTTAATTGGTTCAGCATTTGTATAGGCGGTCTTGCAATGAGATTTCTTCCAGACAAATTTCTTTGTGCTTTAATTGTATCAATCATCATCGCAAGCATTGCACCTATTTCAGGTGAGGCGGCTGACTGGTTTTCGTTATTAACGCAGATTTTTGTCGGATTATTGTTTTTTCTGCATGGAGCTAAATTACCACGCCAAGCAGTCGTTGCCGGTATTATTCATTGGCGTTTACATTTGGCAGTATTTGTTTCGACATTCATATTGTTCCCGATATTGGGCATATTAGCTGGTTTTCTCATTCCTGGATTGAAAGAATCCGCGTTCTACGCTGGAATATTATATCTCTGTGTTTTACCGTCTACAGTACAATCTTCCATAGCATTTACATCTATTGCCGGCGGAAATGTTCCAGCTGCCATTGTTTCTGCCTCGGCATCCAATATTTTTGGTATGTTTTTAACGCCGCTATTGGTTGGTTTATTGTTTTCAGTGGGTGGTAATAAATCCGGCATGTCGGCATCTGCCTTTGAGTCAATTCTTGTTCAACTTCTTTTACCATTTGTACTTGGTCAAATTTGCCAACGTTGGATAGGAAATTTCATAATCAAACATAAGGCACTTACGTCTATTGTTGATCGTGGCTCCATTATCCTCGTTGTTTATCTGGCATTTAGCGAAGCGACAACAAGCGGCTTATGGCATACGACAAGTTGGCATGATTTAATTATTATGATTGTCATTGATGTTGTTTTGTTGGCAATCGTTCTATTGGTAACCTGGTATGGCTCAAAATTATTAGGCTTCAGCCTTAAGGATCGTATCACAATAACATTTTGTGGCTCCAAAAAGAGTTTGGCTAGCGGCGCCCCTATGGCCAATGCCATTTTTGCTGGTATAGGTGGCGGGAAAATCGGAGCAATTGTGCTACCGCTCATGTTATTTCACCAAATCCAATTGATGGTGTGTACAATAATCGCGCGTCATCTATCCGAAAGAAAAAACAAAGATGATGAAAACGAATAAAAAAGAATTGGAACGGCTCTACAATCTTGGGTTAAAACTTGAAAAACAAGGTGATTTTGACGGTGCTACCGAGGCTTATCAACAAGCTCTAAAGGTTGATCCGCAAGATTTTGGCGGCATAAAAGTCCGTTTAGCTTCAATGGGAAGAGGGGAAGTGCCAGAAATTGCCTCCCGTGCCTATGTTTCTACACTATTCGATCAAAACGCAGAAATGTTTGATTATATTTTGGTAGATCAACTTGGATATAACGTACCATTCCAATTGCGAGATACTGTGGGAAGATGCTTCCCGGAGAAGACTTTCGAAAAAATGCTGGATCTCGGCTGTGGAACTGGGCTGTCGGGTGAAGCATTTGAGGATATTACAGATGAGAGAACTGGCATTGACCTGTCAGAAAACATGGTTGAAATCTCTCATGAAAAAATGCTTTACGAGCACCTTTTTGTTGGTGATGTCATTGATTTCGTTAACAAAGCAGACGAAAAATGGAACCTGATAGTGGCCACAGATGTTCTGCCTTATATGGGAGATATCAAGTTATTTTTTAACGGTGTTTCCAAATGTTTGGAGCCCAACGGTTTGTTTGGATTTTCAACTGAAATCCTTTCATTGGATGCATTCAAAGGTAGCGACTATAGCGTTGGTCCACACCAACGATTTGCCCACCAACAACGATATATTGAAACAGAATTGGTTGATAATAAGCTCCGTCTTGTTGATGTTGAAGATATTACCGTGCGTGCAGAACAGGGTGAACCAGTGCCTGGACAATTATATTTGGTTGAAAAGATAGTTTAACTCACTTTTTGAATATGTTTTTCATTGACGAAGAATTCAATCGTTATTAATGCGGAATTATTCATTTAAATAAACTTTAATTATTATTCGCGGAGAAACTTATGCCACGTTGGTTAAAAATAACATTAAGTGTTATCGGATTTATAATCGCAATAAATTTGGGCCGGGCTATTGGTCATATGTCTGAGGAATCTCTTGGCAGTAATGTATCTATTATCATCTTGATCGTTGTTGTCGTCTTTGTCGTTATATATGCTCGCAGAGACCAGATTAGATCATTCTTTGATAAAGATTCAAAATAGTTCCATAATATATCTTATGCGATCGCCAGGTGTTTATAGGACTGTCTCGGAATATCACTGAAATACCTGAACCTAACAGATTTCAATACCGATATATGCCAACGTGTTATAACATGACGCCAAGCATTTATCGGTATTGTTTTTTCACCCGTGACACAAGTTCATATTGGTCATTTTTAAATTTTCTGACCATATCGGCATGACGTATACTTCTGGGCTCAGAATTTATTTTTCATCAACATTTTTACTTTTTTATCGGTATTTTTACGAGCGACTATTATTTTCACTACTAACCATTGGAACAGACCACCGGTGCGCAGATGACGGGTTAGTTGCCATTAATGATTATGATAAGTCGAATTAAAATTCTAATTGCTGAAAAAGATGGAAAAGCATTGGCAGGGCTTTAATTTTAATTGCTAAATCGTCCCTACTCTATTTCACAAACGTGTCGATTATAAGCCACAAGTACATTGTCAGCATTGTTAGCGTGCCGTTAGATGTATAACGGGGTGTGGCTTGATAAAGCCGGCACTTTTTAGTTATCCCTATGGAAATATTGCGTTTTTCTAAGCATCTACCTCAAAGGTTAAGCCGTGATAGGCAGGCTCAACATTTTCTGGCGTGTATTTTGAGACTTCGTCATAGTCCAAAGGAACATGCATATGGGTTAAAATCACCCGTTTTGCGCCCAATTTTTGTGACCATTCAACTGCTTGATCGACAGAAAAATGGCTTGGATGTGTGCGATATTGCAAAGCATCGATAATAAGAACATCTAAATTTTTTAGATGAGCAGGCGTTTGTTCTGGAAATTTATTAACATCAGTGCAATACGCCACATTGCCAACACGAAACCCAAGCGAATGGATATCGCCATGTATCTGTAAAACTGGGAATAGTGGGATTTCTCCACCTGGCCCTGAAATAACCAGTTCTTTATAAGGCGTTATTTGATGTCGTTTCAGAATTGGTGGATAATTGGATCCTTTTGGCGTCGTAAAACAATAACCAAAAGCTTCATTTAATCTTTTGAACGTTGCATCATCAGCATAAATATCAATCAGTTGTTTTTTACTGATGGCATATGTGCGAAGGTCATCTATCCCATGGATATGATCGGCATGGGCATGGGTGTAAATCACTGATGTAATGTCATCGACATTGGCCGCAACCATTTGCGAACGAAAATCAGGCCCTGTATCAACAACGATAGTGGTTTTATCGCCGTTTGCCGCAATGCGTTGGATAAGCAGAGAAGCGCGATATCGATAATTTTTGGGATTATTAGGGTTACAAGCGCCCCAATCACCATTTGCCCGCGGAACCCCGGGAGAAGAGCCGCAACCAAGTATTGTAAACTTGTAGCGATCTTTCATTGCCCTACCCTATTTCATCTTGGAGAAAATGCGAAACGCATTTTCAGTTGTTTTCTTTGCTATTTCGTCAAATTCTACATCTAATAGTTGTGCCAATACTAGCGCGGTTTGTTTAACAAAGGAAGGTTCATTTGTTTTACCACGATAAGGAACCGGTGCCAGATAGGGTGCATCTGTTTCAACAAGCAGACGATCATGCGGAACAGTCTTTGCAACTGAACGCACATTTTCAGCGCTTTTGAATGTCAATATTCCCGAAAACGAGACATAACCGCCAATCTCAACAGCTGTTCTTGCAAGTTTTTCTCCTGAAGAGAAACTGTGCAAAATAAAGGGAAAAGCCCCCTCTTTTGTTTGTTCTGTTAAAATCTCACCGGTATCATCATCGGCATCTCTTGTATGAATAACCAATGGCAATTGGCTTTCACGGGCAGCAATAATATGTTCGATAAAATTCCGTTTCTGCTCCGCTGGGGTCGCGTAATCGTAGTGGTAATCCAAACCGACTTCACCAATTGCTACAACTTTTGGCTGTTTGGCAAATTCCAGCAGTTTTTCCGCTGTTGTATCTGGTTCTTCATGGGAACTACTTGGATGTGTACCAACAGAACAAAATATATGTCCATGAGAATTTGATATATCCAAAAGGCGTTGCATATTTCCAACCAAGGTTGAAATCGTGATCATGCGAGCGACACCTTCGGCTGCTGCACGTTGCAAAACACCGTCAATGTCTTGTGAAAGCTCATCAAAATCCAAATGGCAATGTGTATCAACAAGCATAATCAAGCTTCTTCATCTTTTGGAACATAACGCGGAAATACTGGTTCCGGAGCTGGCAACTTAACACCTGCCGCCATATGGCTATCTAGCACATAATGCAACTGACGTTCATTTTCTTTAATGCCAAGCAAATCGAGTAATTTAGACGCCGATTGCGGAATAAAAGGACACAGCATAATGGCAGTTTTGCGCAACACTTCCACTGTTACATAGAGAACCGTAGAGAACCGTTCCATATCGGTCTTTCGCAATGCCCATGGTTCCTCTGTTGCAAAATAGCGATTTGCATCGGCCACGACGGCAAAAATACCAGCTAATGCCAAATGTGGTGCCTGACGGGCCATCATCTCTTGTGCATTTTCCAACGCTTTATCACATTTGTTGAGCAGTTCTTCATCCTGTGGCAGGAACTTTCCATGTTCAGGAACCAAGCCATCGCAGTTTTTTGCAAGCATGGATAAGGATCTCTGCGCAAGATTGCCCAGATCATTTGCCAAATCGGCATTGGTTCTATTTACAATAGCGTCATGGCTGTAACTACCATCTTGGCCGAAGGGAACCTCACGCAAAAAGAAATAGCGCACTTGGTCAAGTCCGTAATGTTCGACCATGGTGAATGGGTCGATCACATTGCCCACAGATTTCGACATTTTTTCGCCGCGGTTTAATAAAAAGCCATGGGCAAAAACCCGCTTTGGCAATTCTATACCAGCAGACATCAAAAATGCTGGCCAATAAATTGCGTGAAAACGAATAATATCTTTACCGATAATATGAGCATTCGCTGGCCAAAAGCCTGCTTTTTCAGAATTAGGATCTGGAAAACCTGTGGCTGTCAGATAGTTTGTTAAAGCATCAACCCAAACATACATAACGTGCTTTGGATTACCAGGAACTGGAACACCCCAATTGAACGTTGTTCGCGATATCGATAAATCTTTCAAACCTGATTTTACAAAGCTGATAATTTCGTTGCGACGTTCATTGGGTCCAATAAAATCTGGATTTTTTTCGTAAAATTCAAGTAGCCGCTCTTCATAACGCGACAAACGGAAGAAATAGCTTTCCTCTTCATTCCATTCTACTGGCGACCCAACCTCTTTCTCACGACGAATACCATCATCGCAAACTTCTGTGTCGCTTTCATCGTAATAGGCTTCCTGCCTAACCGAATACCAACCAGCATAGCGATCAAGATATATATCGCCATTGTCTTCCATTCTTTTCCAAATGGCTTGACAGGCTTTCAGATGCCGCTCTTCTGTCGTTCTAATAAAATCATTATTAGAAACATTCAGTACTTTGAGCATATTTTGAAAAACCGCACTGTTACGATCAGCGAGTTCTTGCGGCGTAAGCCCCTGCTTTTCCGCTGTTTGCTGCATTTTCAAACCATGTTCATCAGTACCCGAAAGAAAAAATACATCTTTTCCATTTGCACGCTGAAAACGTGCCATTGCATCCGTTGCAATAGCATTATACGCATGACCAATATGAGGATTACCATTAGGATAAAAGATTGGTGTCGTTATATAAAATTTTTCACGCATGTCATGCCCGTTTTTAAATTGTCAGCTTTTGAATTTGGAATAACGCGAGTTAACGCACTTGTCACGGAAAATCCGTATTTTATCAAGCTCTGTTTATCACTTTATGACATTTGTAAAGCACGTTGATAATGAATTGCTTTTTATCAAGATTAAAAGATTCTGTTTGTCCTATCTCACGGGAAACTTCATTCCATAATTCAGAATATTCTTTAGCCGAATTAATATTCCCCAAAAATGCAAATTGTTTTGCTTTATCAGCCAGAATACCGAGTAAATTTTCGCAAAATTGCTGAAATTGTATAACAGCTTCGCTGCCCGACAAGGCTTGGGCTACCGATTGAGCTTTTATAACATCGAATGATGGTTGAGCAAAAATTTCCTGTTGGGTACGAATAATTTCCATACCACCATAGCAAAGCAGAAGTGCTGCCTTCCTGACACTACCGCTGGACTCAGCTATTATTGCGTCCAATTCAGCGGCGGACGGTAACTGATTTGCCAATACATGGTTTAATGCGGAATGCATATCGTTATATTCAAGTGCACGAAATTCAATGGAATGACAACGGGAACGAATTGTTGGCAATAGACGACCTGAAAAATGCGATATCAGAATAAACAAGGTTTTTGCTGGTGGCTCTTCCAATGTTTTAAGAATACCGTTTGCCGCCGCCCTGTTCATATCATCAGCTGTGTCGACAATCACCACTCGCCACCCTCCATCATAGGATGTTTGGCCAAGAAAGCGATTGGCTTCCCGCACGTCGTCAACCGTTATGCCGGTGGCAAAACGCTCTGTTTTTGCATCATAACGTCTGGTTAAATGGAGAACAGCCGGATGACTTGCCTGTGCTATTTGTCGCCAAATCGGAGACTCTTTATCAGGTGTTATAAAACCATCTGGACTATCGGTAATAATGTTCCATGCAAGTTGAAAAGCCAATGTTGCTTTCCCTATGCCTTGGGGGCCTTCAAACAGCAATGCATGATGAAGCCTGCCCTCTTCTCTCATACGTTTTATCGAGTCGATTATTTTTTTATGACCATAGAGCTGATTATTTTGCGAAGGACGAATTATGCCATCAATATCATCATATTGTTTCGGCGTTTCCATGTTTACTCGTGTTTCCGTTATTTAAAAATTCATCGCAAATTCTAGTGATATCTTGGGTTATATCATCAATACTCTTACGAGCGTCGATAATACGACATCTTTTAAAGTCGCTTTTCGCGATAGCTAAAAAGGCTGTCCGTCGTTGTTCCTGAATATCAAGCGTATCTTTTTCAAAACGATCAACGATTGACAAGGCAGCTCTACGTTTTTCTGCCCGTTGCATTCCTATTTTAGCTGGAAGATCCAATATGAATGTAAGATCCGGTTTATAATTTAAAATAGCTGTTTTTTCCAACAAGGAAATATAATTTTCCGAATCTGAAAAACCGTTGCCCTGATAAACTCGCGTTGAATCAATATATCTGTCACAAAGCACAATTTTTCCAGCTTTGAGCGCAGGGGCAATAAGCTCTGAAACATGATCCGCCCTAGCGCCGGCAAATAACACCGATTCTATAATGGCGCCGTATTTTTCAGCATAGCCAGAAAGAAGAACATAGCGAACTGCTTCGCTGCCGGCTGTTCCACCAGGTTCACGTGTTACTATAACTTCATAATCTTTTTTACGAAGATATTCTGCTAAGGCATTGATTTGGGTAGACTTCCCCGCTCCTTCTCCACCTTCAAATGTTATGAAACAACCGTGCACAGCCCGACCTTTTATTTATTCATCAGTTAACGAAAATAATGACGCAATCTTCCAACCGTAAGCTCATAAAGCGCGTCTTTAGTTTTTCCTGTTAATCCCGTTTCTTCAACATTCTCAGCGGTAAATACAGGGCTTTCAATCAGTAAGTTTTTGTCGAAGTAGATCTTTAAAGTTCCGACAGCCACCCCTTCTTTCACCGGTGCATTCAATGGTCCTTGATAAACTATTTTCGCACGTATCATAGTATTTTTTTGCTGATAAAGCATGATACCTACTGGTTCTTTGACAATAAGGGAAACCTTTGATTTTTCTCCACCAAACACACGCGCGTAACCAACAGTCTGATTTTTATCAAAAACCAATTTTCTTGAAAAAGACGAAAAGCCCCAGTCGAATAAGCGGATAGCCTCTGCTGTTCTTTCCTTGTCACTTTTCGTCCCATTCATAACCAGAAATAATTGTCTGTTATTCCTGTTAACAGTTATAGCAGTAGAAAAACCAGACTTTTCACTATACGCATTAACAAGACCATCTGAACCCTTATACAACGTTAAAAACGGGTTTTTGTTTCGTTGTGTAATTTTATTCCAGGTAATTTCTGGCTCTTTATAAAGCTGAAACAATTGTGGGTAATTTGCTGACAAATGTTGCGACAGTTTCGCGATATCTTTTGCGGTCGTATACTGTCCTTCTTGCGGCAAGCCTGTTGCATTAACAAAATGACTATTTACTAGCCCCAATTCGGCTGCACGTGAATTCATTAACTTTGCAAATTCGGTTTCATTACCCGCGACACCTTCAGCTAATGTAATTGCTGCGTCATTGCCATTTGCGATAATCATGCCCCGCAAAAGATCTAAAACACTAACTTCCTTATTAACGGCTGCAAACATCGTGGAGGTACGTGATGGCGCGCCACCAGTTTTCCACGCAAAAGTACTTACTTTAAACGTTTGGGTTGGCGTTAGTTTTCCCGTTTCTAACAAGTGAAATACAACTTCCGCTGTCATCAATTTTGTTAAAGATGCCGGTTCAAAGCGCGCGGAACTGTCTTTTTCAAAAAGAACTGCCCCCGTTTCACCATCAATCATGATCGCTTGTGTGGCTGGCGTTTGATATTCTTGTGCTAATACAGGCGTCACAACAGATGCTATTAGAAGCATAGTCAGAAAACGGATAGCTGTGATGCGCATGATTTATCTCCGTGACAGGGAGTTATCACCATATACAGCCAAGGCATATAAGTGGCTTTATTTATCTATTTTCAGTTGCAAAGGCGTTATTAACACCAGTGTTCCACGCAAGTTCAAGCGAATGTGTCGCACTATTCGTATTATTGAATGAGACCGTCTTTTGTGCAGAATCCGCAGTATTCACAGCATTATCATTATTTTTTTCTACTTTTTGCTGCGATTTTGTTTGATGTGAATCTGTGGCCTTAGCTGTTTTATCTAAAGCCTCATCAAAAGCATGGTTTGCCTTTGGTTGTTCTTTTTCATCAGCAAATGCAACCCATTGTTGTTCTTTTGGCTTTTCCGTAACGACTGGACCAACTTTTGGTAATTTAGGCAGATTTGTAATCGTCTGTGGCGTGGCTAACTCATCAAACGGAATAGTATTCATATCCGCGTTGGCATTCATCGGTTGCGTAGTAGATGATTGCGCATTATCGAGTTTTACACCGGACATTGCCAACAATGTATCGGACGTGATGTTGCCTGGCTTATAGGATGCCACCAAATAATCATTGTCATTTTTATCGATTGGTGCTCTGCCGACATACTCTATTTTTACGGTTGCTAAACCATCATCCTTATAGTCCAGCATTGTAGCCGCTTGTTTAGATAAATCAATGACGCGGTTAGCAACATGCGGACCACGATCATTAACGCGGACAATAATCGAAGAACCGTTTTCCATATTGGTAACACGTGCATAACTTGGAAGCGGCATTGTTGGATGGGCAGCCGTTAGACCATTCATATCGTAAACTTCACCATTGGCAGTAAGGCGGCCGTTAAATTCGGCACCATACCATGAAGCTTTGCCGACTTTTTCATATACTTTTTCGGCAGCACCAAATACTGGCATACCCTCAACATGATAAGCCTTTGTCATTGATTTTGACACTTTTGGTTTTGAGGCTTTATTTTTTGACGTCTGAACTGGTTTTTGAATAGGCACGGCGGTATGGAGCTCAGCCTGTTCAGCATTTGGCTTATTGGTTGAAACGCTTGAAACAGTTTTTGTATTGTTGGCGCAGCCGGCAAGCAAAATAGATGAAAGCGAGAAGATAATTCCGCAAAAAAGCGTAGACTTTTTAGTTCCGAAATTTTCTTTGTTACCTAATGACATCTGTTAATCCGTTCAATCTTCTTTCACCAGAAACCAATCCAGTGACTTAACCGGTTCTTTTGCATGCATCGAAAAATGCATGAGCCTCTAAACCCGATCATGTGTCGAGACGGCGCATCATTAACACAACATTAATAAATATTTAAGATTCGTTTACGATATCCAACCTTATTTTCTTTAGATATCGTTAACAACGAGAGGATTGAGAAATAACTTCTTAACAAAATGTCGTTTTTGTTTTGTAACTATATCGTCACAAAATCACCCGAAAACAATTGTTTTAGCAGAAAACGATGCCCATCAATGCCGCTGAAAAG
This sequence comes from uncultured Bartonella sp., assembly GCA_946478665.1. Classification (GTDB taxonomy): domain Bacteria; phylum Pseudomonadota; class Alphaproteobacteria; order Rhizobiales; family Rhizobiaceae; genus Bartonella. The sequence continues at coordinate 194,711 of CAMLCZ010000001.1, forward strand.
CTGCTGTCGCGCGATGACATACAAAAAACGAGGACATACGGAAAACGAAAAAAGATCTGAGAAAATAAAATGGTGAGCGCGCAGGGATTCGAACCCTGGACCTACTGATTAAAAGTCAGTTGCTCTACCGGCTGAGCTACGCGCTCTCCTTAAACAGGTCTTGCCTGTGGAAAGTGGGCGGAACATACGTTTGACTTGGCTTCAGGTCAACACCTTTTGTTAAAAAAAATACAGTTATTTGAAAAATAATTAAAGGAGCAGCCAAAACTGTTGAAAAAATTGGTGATTGTTTGCGTTATTGGGTGAATTTTAGCTGTTAATCCAGTCGGTGTTACACATTCGATTCACTATTGCAAAATCGATTCCGTTTTTGATTTTTTTGAATTGGATTGCTTGTTTCTTACCAGCATCGGTGGCTCCATGTCCCCTCACCTTAGGACCATCTGTCACCGCGTACTTATTTTATCAAATCTGATGGGGGAAAATCCGGAGCGATTTCTCGACTGAAATTTGGCTCTTTCTATTTTAGAACTTAATCGACATATAGTTTTTCTTGAAAATGCCTCTTAAATAGGTTTACAACCCAGCACTTATTACCCGAATCTTGTTAGGAGCTTAAAATGTCGCTTCCCGATAAAGCCTTTCCTGTTAGCTGGGACCAGTTTCATCGTGACGCGCGAGCATTGGCTTGGCGTATTGCTGATCAGAAAAAAGAATGGCGCTCTATGGTTGCCATAACTCGCGGCGGATTAGTTCCTGCCGCCATCATTTGTCGTGAACTTGGTATTAGAATGATTGAAACGGTATGTATCGCTTCATATCATGATTACAGAAACCAATCAGATATGGAAGTCCTGAAAGGTATAAGTGACAGCGTCAAGCAAAATGGTGGCGAAGGCGTTTTGGTTGTCGACGATCTCACGGACACAGGTAAAACAGCCAAGATTGTTCGTGAAATGATTCCGAATGCCCATTTTGCAACCGTTTATGCCAAACCGAAAGGTCGTGGCTTGGTCGATACATTTGTCACCGAAGTAAGCCAAGATACATGGATCTATTTCCCATGGGATATGGGATATACTTTTCAAAAGCCTATTGCGGAGTCACACGCTGGCTAAAGTTGCAAAGCATCACGTCGATAGCATCAAAAATGTTGTATTGATGACAAATTTAAAAGGGAACACTCTGGATAACAGGTGTTCCCTTTAATTTTTGGTGCGTATAATTCTACTTTATTTAATTTAATAAAAACAATTGTTTCTTTATGAATTATGCAAAGTCGCTCATTTGATTGTGCATCAAAGTTAACTATTGCCACCTGTCCGCGCTATGACGACCAATTCACCATCATAACCAATATCGCTGGCGATCACGCTCAAATTATCGACGTTGGTTTTTATTTTGCTGATTAATTATTATTTTCACGATAGAATTAGTACTTCCATTATGGAAATTGTATCGGGTCAATTTATGCAATCGCGTGTCTGACTAAAAAACGATAGGCAATCGGTAATATCCAGAAAAGACCAATAAATTCAGGTAACAAAAAAGGCTCATAGAGAGCCTTTTTAAAAATTCTTTATCAATAAAGTCGTTATCAGTTACCTGACTTCGCTTTTTCCTGCTCAGCGCGCATACGATCTTCGATCTCTTTTTGCTTAGCTTGAACAGCCTTTTGAAGTTTCATTTGTTCTGCTTCAAAGTCTTTTTCCTGCATACCAGGACCTGTGTAAGCAGCCTTGAAGCCATCAAGTGAAATTTCTACTGGATTTTGCGTACCACGGAAATTAATTGTTGTAACGACCAATTTCTGACCGGTCTTCATCGCATTGATAAACTTATCATCAAATGCGTCATTTGCTATACAGCTAGGACCGTTACAGATAACGTAAGGTATCTTCTTTACAGGGCCATCACCAACCTGAATGTGGACACCTTCAGGGATGAAACGACCAGTTGGCACCTGAATGCCGATACGCTTTTCGTTCTGTTTCCCTTTAACTTCCACCAAGTTAACCGCCGTAAGTGGTTGGCCGGTATTAGAAACAACGGTATTCATTGTGTTACAAACATCAACATCTTGTTGCTTGCTGCAAACTTTATACCAGCCCTGAGGCATGCCCTGTGCATTGGCAGTGCTATATGACGCAACGAATAGTGCAGCAGCGCCAGCCAGTGCGGAAATAGCAGCGTAGGTTTTTTTATGGGACATGATCAGGCAAATCCTTTCAATGCACGAAAAAACAATCCCGAAAGGTAAATATTACCTCATCCAATATAATTGATTCGTAAAAAACAATTGGATGATGATTTCCTTCCTTAAGCGCCATTTACACAAGATTGATTAAAAAATCCAGAGTCGACACTATAGAAATTATAAATTGCACCGATCTTTCTCAAGTTCAAATCACATACGGTTTATCATTGTTACATTAAAACAGGCATTTTTCTGCAAAAATAGACTACAAGAACACTAAAAATAAAGTCAAATGCGTTAGTTTTGTCGAATCATCGTTTAAACTTTTATAGGGTTCGTTTATGTTCCACTTTCATAAACAAATTTTAGTCTATCTTGCCTTTTTGTTTTGGGTCACAACACCGCTTTGTCATGCAGATGACTCTGCTATTGCAATGCATGGACAACCACAACTTGGAACGACGTTTGATCATTTTCCCTATACCAATCCGCAAGCACCGAAAGGGGGCAAAATTACATTTGGTGTTGTGGGAACATTTGACGGTCTAAATCCATTTGTTATTCGTAGTTTCCGAACAACTGCTCGAGGCTTGTTTGCCGATGAACAATTTGGTGGTTTGGTTTTTGAAGCGCTTATGGTGCGCTCGCGTGACGAACCCTTTACGCTTTATGGATTAATCGCAAAAACAGTTGAACTGAACGACGAACGTACAGAAATAATATTTCATCTAGATCCACTGGCAAAATTTTCTGATGGAACGCCGATTACCGCTGATGATGTAACTTTCACGGTTGATTTGTTAAAGAATAAGGGGCGCCCTCCCTTTGATCGATATATGAAACGAATTGAATCTGTTGAAAAAATTGACACCTATACGGTGAAAATGCGCTTCCCCCACTCTAACGACAGAGAATTTCCTTTTATTCTGGCAAGCAGTATCCCTGTGTTGCCGAAGCATTTGATTAATGTGGAAACTTTTGAAAAGAACGGATTAACGATCATACCAGGTAGTGGGCCGTATATTATCGCACGCGTAGATCCAGGAGAGCGCATTGTTTATCAGCGTAATCCCAATTATTGGGGCAAGGACTTGCCGGTAAACCGTGGACTGAACAATTTTGAAAAGGTGCAAATTGAATATTTCCGTAATGATAACACGCGGTTTGAAGCCTTTAAAAAAGGGATTTTAGACGTATTTCTAGAAGAACCAGCAAATCCTAATCGTTGGCGCTTATCTTACAACTTTCCGGCCGTGCATAATGGACAGGTCATCAAAGAAAGTTTCAAAAAAGGCACGCCTGCTGATATGATCGGTTTCGTGTTCAATACAAGAAGACCCGTATTTCAAGATAGGCGTGTAAGACAGGCATTGTCGTTGGTGTTTGATTTTGAATGGGTGAACCATAATCTGTTTGACGATGTTTATAGCCGCACACAAGGCTTCTGGTATGGTTCAAGTCTGTCTTCTGTTGGAATAGCCGCATCTGATAGAGAAAAACAACTTTTATCGCCATTTCCTAATGCTGTTTTACCAGAAGTGATGGATGGCACTTGGCATATCAAAAAAACCGATGCGTCGGGTATGGATAGAGAATCTGCCGAGCAGGCATGGAAGCTTTTATCTCAAGCTGGTTTCAAATTAAAAAATAATAAAGCGATTGCCCCTGACGGAAATCCATTAAAATTTGAGATTATGACGCAATCGTTGGAAGAAGAAAAAATAGCCTTGGCTTATCAACGTTCTTTGGCAAGAATAGGCGTTGATGCAGAAGTCCGCACGGTTGATGACACGCAATATCAAAATCGCTTAACGTCTTTTGATTACGATATGATTGTTGGGAAGTTGAAGGCTTCAATGTCACCTGGCAATGAACAAATAAATCGTTGGGGTTCTGCTTCGCGCAATATTGAAGGAAGTTTCAATTTTGCTGGTACTGCAGATCCCGCGATAGATGCGATGATTACTGCTTTGTTAGATGCGCGTTCTAATGAAGATTTTGTTTCGGCGGTACGAGCTTTGGATCGTGTTCTTATTTCAGGAAGCTACTATCTTCCTCTTTATCATTTGCCTAATCAATGGGTTGCTCGCTGGTCGCATATTGATCATCCGCAATATACATCATTATATGGTTATCGTTTACCAACATGGTGGCATCGTTAAGGAAGGTTGTTAAGGTGAGTTCGAAGACAATTTATATCAATATGGTTGGTGACCTTGTTTGTCCTTGGTGTTTTCTTGGACGCAAAAGATTGCTGAAGGCCATTGCAAGTCTACCTAATATAGACATTCGTCTTTTATGGAAGCCGTTTCAATTGCGTCCCGATATGCCCCCTCTTGGCAAACCATATCAACAACACATGAAAACGGTGTTGGGAAGCCAAGATGCCGTAGATGAAGCGGAACGATCACTTATCGAATTGGGTAACCAAGAAGATATAGAGTTTGATTTTGCCGCTATAAAAATTGCACCGAATACCCTTAACGCACACCGCGTGGTTTATTGGGCAGAGCAAGATCAACCTGACACGCAAAACAAATTAATCGACGAGCTATACTCCCGTTATTTTGAACAGGGTCAAAACATTGGTGACAAATCAGTTCTTGTTGATGCTGCAGGCACAGTTGGCATGCGTGCTGATGTTATAGAAAAACTGCTAAATACCGAGATTGACTGCGATACACTGCAACAAGATTGCGCGAAGGCCTATCAAATTGGGGTTCGAGGTGTTCCCTGTTTTATTATTGACCAGAAATACGTAATTATGGGCGCGCAGCCGCAAGAAGTTCTTGCAGATGCAATTCAACAAATAGCCGATGGTTTTGAGCCCGGCCACACAGAAGACCGTTAATACATACAATTTTAAAGAATAATTCCTGCTTAGAGAGGAAGCGTCATTTGCTTGACGCTTCTTTCGCAAGTTTAACCAACTGTGTCATGACAGTAGCTGCACCATTTAGTCTTTTATCTGGGGTTGGCCAATCACGAACAAATACGATACTTTGATCGCCGCGTATTTTGGCCATACTGCCTTGTTCACCAATCCATTTAATAAGACCAACACCATTGGCGAATTTATTATCCCTAAATTGTATGACGACACCTTTTGGACCAGCATCAAGCTTCTCAACATTTGCTGTACGACAAAGTGCTTTAATAAATACAACTTTAAGCAAATGTTGCACTTCTGTTGGTAGTGGTCCGAAACGATCTATCAACTCTGCACCAAAAGCATCAATTTCCGAGAGATCTTCAAGATCAGCCAATCGACGATAAAGTCCCATACGTAATGGTAAATCAGGCACATAATTTTCTGGAATCAAGACCGAAGTGCCAACAGAAATCTGAGGTGACCATTGTCCATCATCGCTGGCGACCGATCCATCTTTCAGCTCTGCCACGGCTTCTTCGAGCATTTGTTGATAAAGCTCAAAACCAACTTCTTTGATGTGTCCAGATTGTTCTTCCCCTAAGAGATTACCAGCACCGCGAATATCCATATCGTGGCTCGCAAGCTGAAAACCAGCTCCCAATGTATCAAGTGACTGTAAAACTTTTAATCTGCGATCTGCACCAGGTGTCAACACACGGTTTGCTGGCAAGGTGAAAAGCGCATATGCACGTTGTTTGGAACGCCCAACACGTCCTCTTAATTGGTAGAGCGCGGCCAATCCAAACATATCTGCCCGATGAACAATAAGCGTATTGGCAGAAGGAATATCCAAACCTGATTCAACAATGGTTGTTGATAATAACACATCATATTGCCCATCATAAAATGCGTTCATAATGTCATCTAATTGCCCGGGTGCCATTTGTCCGTGGGCAACCGTCACTCTCAACTCTGGCACATGTGTTTGAAGAAACTCCTGCACATCTTTCAAATCAGATATGCGCGGGCAAACGTAAAAGCTTTGGCCGCCCCTATAATGTTCCCGCATGAGCGTTTCACGAACAATAAGCGGATCGAAAGGTGATACAAAAGTTCTTACCGCCATACGGTCAATCGGTGGCGTTGTAATCAGAGACAGTTCTCGCACACCCGTCAATGCAAGTTGCAAAGTTCTAGGGATCGGCGTTGCCGAAAGTGTCAGAACGTGGATATCTGTTTTCAATTCTTTCAAACGTTCTTTGTGTTTTACACCAAAATGCTGCTCTTCATCGATAATCAACAAACCTAATCGTGCAAAATCCATAGAGGAACCAAGCAAAGCATGCGTTCCGATGACGATATCGATATCACCTTCACGCACACCGCGTTTTACGACAGATAATTCTTTAGAACCCACAAGACGGGATGCATGACCAATTTTTACTGGTAACCCCTGAAAACGTGCAGCAAAAGTTTTATAATGCTGACGGGATAACAACGTTGTCGGAACGACTACAGCGACCTGATAGCCATTTAATGCGGCCACAAATGCCGCGCGAATAGCCACTTCAGTCTTGCCAAAACCAACATCACCACAAATAAGGCGATCCATTGGCTTACCGGCTGCCAGATCATCTAACACTGAATCAATTGCTCTTAGCTGATCGTCAGTTTCGTCATAAGGAAAACGCGCTACAAATTCGTCATAAGTGCCAGTTGGCGGAATAAGCGCTGGTGCGCCGCGCATGGCGCGCTCTGCCGCAATATGAATGAGCTGTCCTGCAATTTCGAGTAAGCGTTTTTTCAGCTTTGCTTTACGTGCCTGCCACGCAACACCACCAAGCTTATCAAGAACAACTGTTGCCCCCTCGCCTCCGTAACGAGAGAGTAACTCGATATTTTCAACTGGTAAAAACAGACGGTCATCACCAGCATAATGGATTTCTAAGCAATCACGCGGAATACCTGCGGCTGTTATCGTCTTCAAGCCGATAAATTTACCAATACCATGATCGACATGAACCACTATGTCGCCACTATTAAGTGTTGTAACTTCCGAGATAAAATCAGCATTGCGTTTACGACGACGAGCTGATCGCACAAGACGATCACCCAACACATCCTGTTCGGCAATAACAACAAGATCATCGGCGACAAATCCGTGTTCAATCGTTAAAACAGCCGATGTTATGCGATCACGCGGCGTTGCTTTTACAGTATGAAGTGAGTTGACCTTTTCTATCTTTTTAAGGCCATGCTCGTCCAAGACCTGTACCAGCCTATCCAAAGACCCTTCAGACCAACCGGCAATCAGAACCTTATTGCCGGCGGCTCGCAAATTGGCAATATGGTCTACAACACTCGCAAAAAGATTTTTTTCTTCCGAATTTCTCTCCTCGACAAAATCACGACCGGCTGAAACGTTGCTATGCACCACTGTATAACGCGAGGACTCTGGCACATTAAAAGGTGTCAAATCAATGCGATGTTTAGCCTTCTTCGCTTCGGTGAATACTTGTTCAGATGTCAGATAAAGCTCGTTGGGTTTTACAGGCTGATAGGAATTGGCCGCCTCATCAGCATTTCTTTGATCCAGACGCGCTTGATAATAATCCTCAACGAGTTTTGTGCGCTCAATCATCGCCTCTTCGGCAAGGTGGTCAAACACAACTGGAATATTGCCAACATGATCAAAAATGGTTTCCAACTTGTCATAAAACAATGGCAACCAATGTTCCATTCCTGAAAATCTACGTCCTTCAGAAATGGCATCATAAAGCGCATCATTGCGATCAGCGGCGCCAAACATTTTAATATAATTTGTACGGAAACGGCTGATAACTTCCGCGTTGAGCGTAACTTCGCTCATCGGTTGAAGTGAAAATTCCTTTAGAGTTTTAATGGTTCTCTGGGTTGCAGCATCAAATGCGCGAATTGTCTCTAAAGTATCACCAAAAAAATCCAACCGCACAGGTTCTTCGCTACTCGGCGAATACAAATCCAGAATTCCGCCCCGAACGGCAAACTCACCAACATCCCTAACTGTTGATACCCGTTCAAAACCATTATGTTCAAGATGATGGATAAGTTTATCCATATCGACATTTTGACCCGGGGCAATAAGGTTGATCTCACCATCAAGAACAGAGCGCGGAGGCAATTTTTGCATTACAGCATTTGCTGTTGTTAATATAATTGCTGGATGTGTTTTTTTACGTAAGGAAGCCAAATCGGCTAATGCAGCCATACGACGAGCAGAAATTGCTGAACTTGGCGAAACGCGGTCATAGGGCAAACAATCCCATGATGGCAATTGGAGCACAGGCATTTGCGCTTCAATGAAACCCAATGCGCGTGTTAAATCATCAAGTTTTTGTCCATCACGCGCAACAAACATAATTGGTTGTGTTTTACCAATTTCATTGGCAATTTTGAAAAGTGCAAAGGGCTCATAACCAGCTGCAACACCATCAAGCGCAATGTGTTTGGACGCATTGTCCAATTTGAAGTTGTTTTTAAAAACTGACATAACTAAACGGTAAAATCCATTCGCGTACGATAAGCAAGAATGTCGCGGAAAAGCGCCGTGTCAACATCTTTTGGAACAGCAACTTCTCCCGTGACCCAAGTCAAAAGATCCCGATCTTCAAATGACATAATAAATTCAAGTTCATCTATGGTTGTGTCATCCATTGCACTAACATGGGCATCGACATATTGTCCAAAGACAAGATCCATTTCTCTAATACCGCGGTGCCAAGCGCGAAATACAAGTCGACGGCGGCGTGCATCCAGCTTGCTGGTATCAACTCTTGAACCTGTCATCTCCACCTCCAACTATTTTTTTAAGTTTTAAGCCATATATCGCTCTATTACTTTTCTTTCAACAACATGCTATTTGCGCTGTCATCTAATTTATTGCAAAAGTTATATTATTCCTATTTGCTATCACGTCCAAACGCATATAACGAGTTTCAACTATGAAACCTATAACCAATTATAAACTATTCAAAAATGGTGTGATAGCTTGCATACCAACTTTATTGGGGTATTGGGCCATTGGATTTGCCTGTGGTGCTATCGGTACTGTTTCAGGTTTCACCATATTGCAAGTTTTTTGCCTTAGCTTTTTTGTCTATGCTGGTTCGGCACAGTTTCTTTTTTATTCACTCTGTTCAACCGGAGCAGATCTATTACAAATTGCGCTTGGTATTGCCTTTATCAACATTCGTTATCTGCTCATCAACACCTATATGGCGCAGTTTTTTAATCATGCCAATTTATTTGAAAAGCTTATCGGTGGTTTTCTAATGACCGATGAAACCTTCGGTGTGGCCTCACAATATGCGATAAAAAATCAAAACAAATTACCCTTTCCGTGGCTTTTAGGTTTGAATGTTACTGCTTGGCTAAGCTGGATAGCTGCAACAGTCCTCGGCGCTACTTTTGCCACAGCCCTGCCAAATTGGTTGCGTGATAGTTTAAGCTTTAGTTTGGTGGGTATGTTTGTTGGGTTACTTCTATTGGGCTGGTATGCAAGCCAGTCAAAAAAAATAGATATTATTGTCATACTCATGGCCATCATTGTCATCACTGTGAGTCATGGGCATATCGCGTCAAATATTTCTACCATGATTGCAACATTCATCGCCGCCACCATTGGCATGATTATGCTTTTGCGGCGTGAGAAGGTAAAATGATATGACAGACAATATTGGATTAGGCATTTTAATTGCGGCTGTCGTAACAGCGATGATACGTATTGTCCCAATAGTATTTTTGGCACATAGAAAATATCCAAAACCAATACGCTATTGGCTGAATTTTGTTCCGGCCGCCGTACTATCTGCAATTATTGCAGCAGAAATTGTCGATAAAAATCAATATACAAGTTTTGGAATTTCAGTTGCGCTTGCAGCCACCATTACAGCCGTTTTAGCTGGCTTGTTAACTCGAAGCCTATTTACAACTGTTATCGTGAGTATTCTGGCTTATCTATTTTTTCAGAACATATAATCGGATAGTTCTTGATCGATTGCCGATCTTAAACCCAAAAGTTACTGGTAAATAATGTTATAGCCCCCAATAACAATTATGGGAGCTCAACAATCTTACCACCTTTAAGCGTAATCCGGCGATCCATCTGCTTTGCCAAAGCCAAATTATGTGTTGCTATTAATGCGGCCAAACCAGACTGCTTTACAAGTGCGGATAAAGCCTGAAACACATAAGCCGATGTGACTGGATCAAGATTGCCAGTCGGCTCATCTGCCAGCAATATTGACGGCGCATTCGATACAGCACGTGCAATTGCAACCCTTTGCTGCTCACCACCTGATAATTCTGATGGGCGGTGTTTCGCTCTATGAGCTACTCTTAAATATGTCAGTAGCTTTAGTCCTCTATCCGCAGCCTCAGACTTTTTTAATCCCGAAATCATTTGTGGTATCATGACATTCTCAAGAGCCGTAAATTCCGGTAACAAATGATGGAATTGATATACAAAACCAATATCATTTCTGCGTATCGCGGTGCGTTCATTGTCTGTCAATTTTGAGCATGAGCGCCCGCGCAAAACAACATCACCACCATTTGGCCGCTCTAACAGTCCAGCAATATGCAGAAGCGTTGATTTGCCTGCACCAGAGGGTGCAACCAAAGCAACTGTTTGCCCAGCATCGAGAGAAAAATTGGCTTTATCAAGAATGACAAGTGGTTTGTCACTATCAAGATAAACACGCTCTATATCAACAAGCTCTAACAGCGATGCCATTATTCATACCTCAAAGCTTGTACCGGATCGAGTTTTGCAGCTCTCCATGCCGGAATAATAGTGGCAAGAAAAGACAGGAAAAGTGCCATAAAGACAACCAAAGCAGTCTCGCCCCACTCCAATTTCGCAGGTAATTTGGCAAGGAAATACAGTTGCGGATTAAACACATCCACATTGAAAAGCCATGATACAAAATCCTGAATATGTCCAATATTTGCGCAAGTAAGCACACCAAGCAACAATCCAAGAATCGTTCCCAAAACGCCAATGACCATCCCTGTCATGATAAAAATTCGCATGATAGAACTTTGTCTTGCACCCATTGTTCGCAAGATCGCTATGTCATGGCCTTTATCTTTAACCAACATGATAAGGCCAGAAATAATGTTCAATGCAGCAACCAAAACAATAAGCGACAGAATGAAGAACATAACATTCCGTTCTACCTGCAATGCCGAAAAGAATGCTTGGTTGCGTGAACGCCAATCAACAGAATAGACCTGTCGACCAACCGCTTTTTCAACTTCCGGACTAACTTGGCTTACTTCGTCTGCATTATTGAGGAACACTTCCAATGACTGGACTTTATTGCCCAGATTGAAGAAAGCTTGTGCCTCTTTCAATGGCATAAAGATAAAGATCGAATCATATTCCGACATACCAACGGAAAAGATCGCTGTGACTTTGTATGCTTTCACACGCGGATTGACACCAAAAGGCGTAACGTCTCCATCTGGTGTGATAATACGGATATCACTTCCTACCGACAGACCCAATTTTTCCGCCATTCCGCTACCAATAGCCACACCGTCTTGTTTGTCGAAATTTTCCAAAGTGCCAAATTTGATATTTTTTGTCACTGTGGTGAGCTTGGCCAAATCCTGTTCACGCATACCGCGAACAAGAGCCCCTGTACCGCCATTGGAATCGCCTTGGGCAAGAGCTTGTCCTTCCACAACAGGCAACACAAACTTTACACCATCAACGCCCTCCACTCGGGGAATAATGGTGTTATAATCGTTGAAATCACTATCCACAGCCTGAACCACAAGATGACCATTCATACCGAGAATACGATCAAGAAGTTCAGCACGAAAGCCGTTCATAACAGCCATAACAACAATCAAAGCGAACACACCAAGCATAATCCCGATCAGAGATATAATTGATATCACTGACGTAAATAATTGCTTCTTGTTCGGCAGCATATACCGAAAGGCTATCATCCATTCATAAGATGAAAAGCCTAAAACCCCATCAATCTTGGCCAATTTACGCATCAAGACTCCGTAAGACGACGTATAGCGGATTCAACCGAAAGAATTTCTTTCTCACCCGTTTTTCTATCTTTTATTTCCACTTGATCTTCGCCAGCGTTTTTAGGCCCTACGATAATTTGTGTCGGAAGACCGATAAGATCCATCGTTGCAAACTTGGATCCCGCCCGCTCTTGACTATCGTCAAGCAAAACATCAAAGCCGGCATTTGTAAGCTTGTTATAAATCTCTTCGCTTATGGCATCGCATTTTTCGTCACCAACTTTCATGTTGATAACGCCAAAGTCAAACGGCGACATAGCCCGTGGCCATATAATGCCGTTATCATCATGTGAAGCCTCAATTGCTGCTGCAACCAAGCGTGATGGACCAATACCATAAGACCCCATAGATACCGGATGTTCCTTACCGTCCGGCCCCATAATTGTCGCCTTCATAGGCTCTGAATATTTCGTCCCAAAGTGGAAAATATGTCCCACCTCAATCCCGCGGGCAGCAATCTGATCTGAAGCTGATATTTTGCCCCAAACATCTTCATTATGCATTTCTTCAGTCGCTGCATAAGGTGTCGTCCATTGTTTTACAACGTCCTCAAGCTTTGCACTGTCTGAAAAATCGATATCTGCGGCTGGCACATCCATATCCAAAAATCGTTTTTCGCAGAAAACGGCCGATTCACCAGTATCCGCAAGAATGATGAATTCGTGGCTGAGGTTACCGCCAATAGGACCCGTGTCGGCTCTCATTGGTATTGCACGAAGACCTAGCCGTGAAAATGTACGCAGATAGGCGACAAACATCCGGTTATAGGCAGCCTTTGAGCTTTCATAATCGACATCGAATGAATAAGCATCTTTCATGAGAAACTCGCGTGACCGCATCACGCCAAAACGCGGACGTATTTCATCCCGGAATTTCCATTGAATATGATATAAATTGAGCGGCAAGTCCTTGTATGAGCGCACATAGGTGCGGAATATATCGGTAATCATCTCTTCATTCGTTGGTCCGAATAAGAGTTCACGTTCCTGACGATCTTTTATGCGCAGCATCTCAAGCCCGTATGCATCATATCGTCCGCTCTCGCGCCACAAATCTGCCGATTGTATGGTCGGCATCAATATTTCCAACGCACCTGCCCGATTTTGTTCTTCCCTGATAATATTGCACACCTTATCGAGAACTTTTTTACCCAGTGGCAACCAGGTGTATATACCTGAGGCCTGTTGCCTAATCATGCCAGAACGCAACATCAAACGGTGAGAAGCAATTTCTGCTTCCTTAGGATTTTCTTTTAATATCGGTAAAAAATAACGAGACAGACGCATCGAAAACAACATTTTCCAGCTAAGGCTCCTCGAATCGGAGCAGTGTTAATGACTTTATTAACCATAGCGACAATGAACATGCTTGCAAATAGCCAAGCTTACGGAATGACACCGTTTTTTTCAAAATCACTGATGAGCACTCGGCTTATACCAAACAAATTATTGTGCGTGACGAGAGTATATCATCAAGTTTAACTAAAGTTGGTGATATACCTTAACGACCCACCACTAAAATAATCGTAAGACTTTCCTCTAAAATTGCCGATTATCTTGCCCTATGTAGAAATACGGTACAGACGGGCTTTTTGCCCCAAATTTCATTGACCACTGCACGAACAGCCCTTCGCACAGCTTCCGTAACCGTGTCATTATCCCGACGACGATTTCTCGGAATACTATCAATGGTTTTATCAATAGTGTCTAAAATCTCATGATCGAGAATAAGGCCATTGCCATCATTTTCTGGAAGACCAAAACAAACAAGCTGAGGTTCTTCCAGCAATTCTTGTTGCTTATCCATCAAGAGTGCTATTGACACATGGCCAACGTGACTAAGCTTGCGCCGCTCGTTAACGCCCAATTCATCTTCATTACCAATAAGCAGCCCATCTTTGTAAATACGTCCAACAGGTGCTTCATCAATAACTTCTGGAGCTCCGGGGGCGAGCCGCAGCATGTCACCGTTTCTAATCTCTGCGACCTTTTTTATACCAGCTTGGCGTCCTAAAGCAGTTTGCGCGGTTAAATGCATAGCTTCGCCATGAACTGGCACAAGTATCTCTGGTTTAACCCAATCATACATTTTTAAAAGTTCATTGCGTCTTGGGTGCCCTGAGACATGTACAAGAGCGTCGTGATCTGTAATAATACGAACGCCCCTATCGATTAACCGATTTTGCGTATCAATAATCGCTTTTTCATTACCAGGAATGCTTCGAGAGGAATAAATAACCGTATCACCGGCAGCTAAGCTAAGCGTATGCATCTCGTCGCGCGATAGTTTTGCCAAAGCCGCACGCTGCTCCCCTTGACTACCAGTCAGGATCATAACCAATTTATCGCGCTGGATATAACCGAACTCTTCTTCGTCAACAAAGGGATCCAAACCTTCAAGATAGCCCAATTCTTCAGCAACTGCCACGCTGCGTTTCATGGATCGACCAACCAACAAGACTTTGCGCCCTGCATCTTTCGCCGCCAAAGCAATGGATAGAATTCTTCCGACATTTGAAGAAAAAGTCGTAATTGCAACGCGCCCTTCCGCCTCGGAAATGATATTGGCCAAACTTTTACCGACATCATGCTCTGTCGGCGATACGCCATCACGCAACGCATTGGTCGAATCGCAAACCAATGCCAAAACACCTTGTTCGCCTAGTTCTCTAAAGCGTTTCTCATCCGTAACAGCCCCGAGTGATGGTTCTGGGTCAATTTTCCAATCACCGGTATGAATGACCGTACCTAACTTTGTTTTAATGGCAAGCGAGACAGGTTCGGGAATTGAATGGGCAACTGCCAATGCTTCAATATTGAACGAACCAATTTCAAAGCTATCACCTGCTTTAAAGACATTGACTGGCACTTCATAGGAGTCAAAATCTGTTTGTCTCTTAGTTTCCAACAAACCTGCGGTAAAAGCGGTGCAATAGACCGGCACTTTCAATTTCGGCCATAAGTCTAATATTGCGCCGAAATGGTCTTCATGCGCATGCGTAATCACCATACCACGGATATTATGACGTTCATTTTCTAAAAAACGGATATCTGGCAAAATCAGATCAACACCAGGCAATTCCGGTCCAGCAAAGCTCACACCAAAATCAACAATAAGCCATTCACGATTTTCTTCTGACCCATAACCATAGACACCGAGATTCATTCCAATTTCGCCCACACCACCCAATGGAAGAAAAACTAATTCGTTGCCTACGGCCGATGCCATTGAATTCTCCTACAAAGTTATCTTATTTGTGCTTCATCACGATTGAATTTCAGTTCTTAATATAGTCCTGCTTTGCTAGAAGCAACCTTACCAAAATGAACATCCCCGGCGGTAACCCTGATTTGATTATTTTTTTCGTCAGTTATGATGCAATTAAATTCATCGTCGAGACCCGAAAAAATCCCACTAATACTCTGTTTTTCAAGATTTACAGTGATGTTTTGCCCAAGATAGGCTGCTAATTTCAGCCATTTCTCTTTAATTACTCGCTTGCCAGCTTGTGAATTAAAAATACAATAATTAACAGCCCAACTCCGTGAAAGCTGTTCAAAAATTTTTTCGCAGCTAATATCAATCCCTAAGTTTTTTAATGATTGTGTTGGATAAGGAGCATCCTCATAACGGTGGGCAACATTTAATCCTATACCAACAACCAGAGCAAAATTTTTATCTGACTTTTGTTTTAATTCCAGCAAAATGCCTGACGCTTTTGCACCATTGAGCATCACATCATTTGGCCACTTCAGGCGAACTAGATCGTGACTTATATCATTTGCCGTCAGAAGACCATTCAATGCTTCGGCCAAGCTAACGCCCGCAACAAAACCGAGCATAGCTGCCGTTTCAAGGCGAAAATCACTCGTCAATAAGAGACTAGCGTAAAGATTTCCTTTTGGACTAACCCAGCTTCTCCCTCTTCTTGCCCTACCGGCAGTCTGTTGGCGAGCCACAACCCAAAGCTTATCTTTATTTTCCTGAAGACCTTTGGTGAGCGCAATATGATTGGTGGAGCCTACGCAATCGTAAGACTCCACCTGATATCCTTGCTCCTCAGCAAATGCTGATAGTGTAAAATTCATTCGCTTTAAAACAGTGATGCTGCTGCTTTTTCCGCAATTTGCGTAAGAGAAATTCCGAAAAATACATAAAAGAGAACGAATATGCCGGAAATAGCCAATATGAATTTCAACTCATTTGGCAAAGGCATAAAACCGGCCTTTGCGTCATCAAACCACATAATCTTGATGACGCGGAGATAGTAGAATGCACTAATAACGGAAGCGATCATACCGATAACAACAAGTGGTATCAATCCCGCGTGCACTGCAGCCGAGAATGCTGCCCATTTAGCAAAAAAACCAGCCATCGGAGGCACACTCGCCAATGAAAACAGCATGATTGTCATCACGATAGCCATAAATGGATTGGTGCGTGCGAGGCCTGCCAGATCATAGATGCTCTCAACATTGCCATCCCGTGTACGCATACCAAGGATGAATGCGAAAGATCCTACGATCATTGCAACATAAACGGTCATATAAAGCATGACACCTTGAACGCCAATCGCACTACCAGCAGCCAATCCCACCAGAGCATAACCCATATGACTAATGGAAGAATAAGCCATAAGTCTTTTAATATTGCTCTGTCCAATGGCTGCAAAGGCACCCAATACCATTGATGCGATAGACATGAACACAAGGATCTGCTGCCACGCCGGCATAACTCCGTGTTCACCAGACAAAGGTAAAAATGCACTGACAATCACACGAATAATAAGTGCCATAGCAGCAACTTTAGGCGCACTGGCAAAGAAAGCAGTTATTGGCGTTGGCGCACCTTCATAAACATCTGGTGTCCACATATGGAAAGGAACAACAGAAATTTTGAATGCCAAGCCTGCCAAAACAAAAACGATACCAAAGATGACACCGATTTGCGGTGCCTGACCATTTAATACCTGTGCGATTTCTTTGAAGCCAATTTGCCCGGTAAATCCATATATCAATGAAATACCATATAACAGCATACCAGATGATAAAGCGCCCAAAACAAAATATTTTAAGCCAGCCTCTGAAGACTTTACATTGTCTCTATTGCAGGCAGCCAAAACATAGAGTGCTAAAGAATGAAGCTCCAAGCCCATATAAAGTGTTAGCATATTGCCAGCTGATATCATCAACATCATGCCTAGCGCTGCCAACAATACGAGTACTGGAAATTCAAATTTCGCAAACTTTTCGGCTTTTGCAAATCCTACAGACATGATTAATGCAAATAGCGCACCAACCAACATCAGAATTTTCATATATCGGCTGAAACCATCAAGTATGAGGGCATTACCACCAAAGATCCCGACCTTTGGTGATATAATGATGACAAGGCCTGTCGCCAAAATCAGTGCGATCGCTAATCCGGTTACAGTGAAATATGACCGCTCGCCGGAATAAACACCAACCAAAAGCAGCACAAGTGCCCCCAGAGCAAGTAACAGTTCTGGAAAAATGAGCGGCAATTGAGCCATTAAATCAATATGCATGGACATTCGCCTTTTCTTAATGCAGCTGGTTGACGAGAGCTTCTACCGCAGCCGCCGTTGTATTGAGAATTGGCGTTGGATAGAAACCAAAGAAAACCGTAAGAGCAATCATTGGATAAAGAATCAACTTTTCACGCGGTGACAAATCTAGCAGAGCCTTCAAACTTTCTTTATCAAGCTTTCCGAATATAACCCGACGATAAAGATAGAGTGCATAGGATGCTGAAAGGATAACACCTGTTGTCGCAAACAAAGCAACCCATGTGTTGACCTGAAACACACCAATCAAGGTCAAGAACTCTCCGATAAAGCCGGATGTACCAGGAAGCCCGATATTTGCCATTGTAAAGACCATAAATGCAACGGCGTATTTTGGCATGTTATTAACAAGGCCACCAAATGCAGCAATCTCACGCGTATGTAGACGATCATAGATAACGCCAACACATAGGAACAATGCTGCAGACACAATGCCGTGTGACAACATTTGGTAAATAGCACCTTGTAGCCCCTGTTCATTTGCGGCGAAAATACCCATGGTGACATATCCCATATGGGCAACAGAAGAATAAGCAATAAGCTTTTTCATGTCTTCCTGAACGAGAGCCACCAACGAGGTGTATATAATCGCAATAACGGACAATGTGAAAACAAATGGTGCCAGATCTGCAGATGCCAATGGAAACATTGGAAGTGAGAAACGAATGAAACCATAACCACCTAGTTTCAACAATACACCTGCCAAAATTACCGAACCGGCCGTTGGCGCTTCCACGTGCGCGTCAGGCAACCAAGTGTGAACTGGCCACATTGGCATTTTGACAGCAAATGAAGCGAAAAAAGCGATCCAAAGCCAGAATTGCATATTCGCAGGAAACTTATATGTTAGCAGCGTTGGTACATCGAGTGTGCCTGCCTGCCAATACATAGCCATAATGGCAACCAACATCAAAACAGAGCCAAGGAATGTGTAAAGAAAAAACTTTATGCTGGCGTATACGCGTCTTGGTCCACCCCAAACACCAATGATAATAAACATCGGTATCAGGCTGCCCTCAAAGAAGACGTAAAACAATACAGCATCCAAGGCACAAAACACACCAATGACAGCAACCTCGAGCAAGAGAAATGCTATCATATAGGCTTTCAATCGGTCTTTGACTGTTTCCCAACTGGCCAAAATACAAAATGGCATCAAGAAGCCTGATAGAACAACGAATAAAACCGATATTCCATCAACACCCATATGATAGCTTATACCGCTACCAAGCCAATTGATTTTCTCTTCCATTTGGAAGCCAGAATTTGAACTATCAAACCCAGCCCAAACAATAAGCGAAAGAATGAATACAAACAGAGTTGTGAATAGCGCCACATTGCGAATATTGCGTTTTGCTGCTTCTCCGTCATCCTTGATCAAAAGGATCAAGACAACGCCAATCAGCGGCAAGAATGTGACCGTAGAAAGAATGGGCCAGTCGGTCATCAGTTTAAGCTCCCGATCATCATCCAGGTGATGAGCGCTGCGACACCGATAAGCATCGCAAATGCGTAGTGATAAAGATATCCTGTCTGCATACGTACCACCTTATTGGTAATATCAACGACACGGGCTGCGACCCCATTGGGTCCCAAACCATCTATGATTTTTATGTCGCCAATTTTCCAGAACATACGCCCGATAGCGAATGTGGAACGAACAAACAGAATGTTGTAGAGTTCGTCGAAATACCACTTGTTGAGTAAAAAGCGATATACAAATGGGAACATCTTGGCCAATGCTTTTGGTATCGCGGTTGCGGCGATATAAAAAATGTAGGCCAATACAAACCCTGCCACCATGACAATGAATGGTGACCATTTTACCCAAGTTGGAACATTGTGGGCTTCATGCAGGATATGATTTTCTGGTCCAGTAAACAAAACACCTTTCCAGAAATTATTATACAATTCACCAACAAAGTATGGCTGAAATACAAATCCAGCAAATATCGCGCCAACAGCCAACACAAATAGCGGTATGAGCATGACAGGCGCAGATTCATGAACATGATGCATAATATCGGCTGTTGCTCTTGGTTTTCCATGGAATGTCATGAAAATCAAACGCCATGAGTAGAAGCTTGTAAACAATGCAGCAATCACAAGTAGCCAGAAAGCATAACCGGAAGCCACATTATGTGAAGCAAAAGCCGATTCAATAATTGAATCTTTAGAGAAGAAACCAGCTGTACCAAATAATGTACCAGGAATTCCAACGCCGGTAAGGGCAAGAGTTCCAATGACCATCATCCAATAGGTTGTCGGAATATATTTTCTGAGACCACCCATTTTCCTCATATCCTGTTCATCAGAAACGGCATGAATGACCGATCCGGCGCCCAAGAACAATAGTGCCTTGAAGAAAGCGTGCGTGAACAGATGGAATACACCTGCACCATAAGCACCGACACCCAGTGCCACAAACATATAGCCAAGCTGTGAACAGGTTGAATAAGCGATAACGCGTTTAATGTCATTTTGCACAAGACCAACTGTCGCTGCAAAAAATGCAGTTGTTGCACCGATAACAATGATGACTGTCAATGCCGTAGGCGACAATTCAAACACAGGTGACATACGCGAAACCATAAAGACACCCGCCGTGACCATGGTTGCTGCGTGGATAAGAGCAGAAACTGGTGTCGGACCTTCCATTGCGTCTGGTAGCCATGTGTGCAACAAGAACTGTGCAGATTTACCCATTGCTCCTACAAAGAGGAAGAGGCAAGCAATGGTAATAGCCGTATTCGCATCGACCTGCCAATTTAAAAAGGTCATGCCATGGATAAAGTTTGGATCCGCTGCACGAGCAAAGATCACATCAAACTTAACAGATTTGAACAACACAAATACGCTGAACAGTCCAATCAGAAAGCCAAAGTCGCCTACCCTGTTCACTACAAATGCTTTGATAGCTGCTTTTGTTGCTGAAGGGCGTTGAAACCAGAAGCCGATCAACAAATATGATGCTAAACCAACACCTTCCCAGCCGAAAAACATTTGAACAAGATTGTTTGCTGTTACCAGCATCAACATCATGAATGTGAACAAAGACAAATATGCAAAAAAGCGGGGTCTACTTGGATCATGATGCATGTAGCCGATTGAGTAGATGTGAACGAGTGCCGACACTGTATTCACCACAACAAGCATAACAGCTGTGAGGGAATCGACATGTAAAGCCCAATCAAATTCTAGGTTACCAGCTAATATCCAATGGAAAACAGGAACATCAACAGGTGCCCCATCGCCCAGAGCTATAGTAAAGAATGCAACCCACGACAAGGCAGCAACGATAACCATAAAGGTACACGTCACTAACTCAGCCCCGCGAGCTCCAACGGATTTTCCTGCCAAACCAGCGATGAAAAAGCCAAGAAGTGGTAGGAAGACAATAGCGTAAAACATGACGCGTTAGCCTTTCATCACATTAACATCTTCAACTGCAATCGAACCGCGATTGCGGAAGAATACGACCAATATAGCTAACCCGATCGCTGCTTCTGCGGCAGCTACAGTTAACACAAATAATGCAAATACTTGTCCGACCAAATCATGAAGTACCGCAGAAAAGGCGACAAAATTCAAATTGACTGAAAGTAGGATAAGCTCAATCGACATCAAAATGATAATCACATTTTTTCTGTTTAGAAAAATGCCGAATATGCCGATTGTAAACATCATCGCAGAAACGGTCAGATAATGAGCAAGTTCAATGTGCATAGTATTCTTCCCGTTAAATTCCTTTACCAGATTCAACTTTTTTAATTTCAATTGCATCTTCCGGCCGACGTGCAACCTGTACCGCAATTGATTGACGTTTAACCCCTGTCTTATGTCGCAAGGTCAAGACGATTGCGCCGATCATCGCAACAAGTAAGACCAAACCTGCAAGCTGGAAATAGAAGACATAGTTGGTATATAAAATGTCCCCCAATGCCTCAGTATTTGTACGTTGTGCCAAATCCGGCATCGGCTGTGTAACATGTTCAGCAACAGACGGTGTCAAATGCATGCTAACAAAAACAACGATTAATTCCACAGCGACAATGATACCGACGAGTGCACCAATAGGCGCATATTTGAGTGCGCCATGCTTCAATTCTGCAAAATCAACATCGAGCATCATGACAACGAACAAGAAGAGGACTGCAACCGCTCCCACGTAAACGACCAAGAGAATGAGCCCAAGAAATTCCGCTCCAGCAAGCAAAAACAATGCTGCCGCATTAAAAAATGCCAAAATTAAGAACAGAACAGAATGTACCGGATTGCGCGCGGCAACAACCATGACAGCACTTGCCAACATGATGAAGGCGAACAAATAGAAAAACGCCGCAGCTATACCTGTCAACATTGGTTTCCCCTAAGTTAAACCAAAAAGATTCACGTGAGCATCTCACGCAGATTAATTTTTACCGAATAATATCACTTACCCGGCTGATTAGTTTTACCTTACCGATAAGGTGCATCCATAGCGATATTTCTTGCGATTTCACGCTCCCAACGATCCCCATTGGATAAAAGCTTTTCCTTGTCATAATAAAGCTCTTCTCTAGTCTCGGTTGCAAATTCAAAATTTGGCCCCTCAACAATTGCTTCTACCGGACAAGCTTCCTGACAAAAACCGCAATAAATACATTTCACCATGTCGATATCGTACCGAACCGTGCGACGTGTACCATCGTTGCGACGCGGACCAGCTTCAATCGTAATTGCCTGAGCTGGGCAAATTGCTTCACACAACTTACAAGCAATACAGCGTTCTTCACCATTTGGATAACGGCGCAGCGCGTGTTCTCCGCGGAAACGTGGTGAAACGACACCTTTTTCATACGGATAATTGATAGTCGGCTTACGAGCGAAGAATTGGCGCATAGACAACATAAATGCGCTAACAAATTCCAGTAGAAGAAGCGACTTGGCAGCTTGGAAAAGACCTGACATATTCTTCACCCTTAGCTCAATTAACTAGTTTAATATAGGCAGCTGTAATAACCACCATTGCTAGAGATATCGGAAGAAATACCTTCCATCCCAAACGCATCAACTGATCGTAACGGTAACGTGGTACGAACGCTTTCACCATAGCAAACCAGAAGAACACAAAGCATACTTTTAAGACGAACCAGATTACGCCTGGTACCCAGTTCAACCACCATACATCGAGTGGCGGTAACCAACCTCCAAGGAACAATATAGTTGTCAATGCACACATAAGCACAATAGCAACATATTCACCGAGGAAGAACAGCATATAAGGTGTCGATGAGTACTCGATCATATGACCGGCAACAAGTTCAGACTCTGCTTCCACCAAATCGAATGGCGGACGGTTGGTTTCTGCCAAAGCAGAGATGAAAAAGATTATGAACATTGGGAATAAAGCAAGCCAGTTCCAGTCAAGGAAACTGTTAAATGGCAGACCGAGATTTGTACCCAAACCCGATGTTTGACCTTTAACAATGGTGGTGAGATCCAATGAACCACTTACCAAAATTACGGTAACAAGTACGAAACCGATCGATACCTCATAAGAGACCATTTGTGCAGTGGAACGTAGTGCGCCCAAAAATGGATATTTTGAGTTTGATGCCCATCCACCCATGATTACGCCATACACTTCCAACGATGATATGGCCAAAATGTAAAGCAAACCAACATTGATGCTTGCGACAGCCCAACCTTCATTGACAGGAACAACAGCCCAAGCAGACAGTGCCAAAGCTGATGAAATGAAAGGCGCTAGCAGAAATACGCCTTTGTTGGCACCAGCAGGAATAACAGGCTCTTTGACCACAAATTTAATAAGGTCAGCAAATGATTGGAAAAGCCCCCATGGCCCCACAACGTTCGGCCCACGACGTAATTGTACCGCCGCCCATATCTTTCTATCTGCGTAAAGCAAGTAAGCAATAAGCACTAGAAGTACGACGAGAAGCAGAACTGCCTTTCCGACGATTATCAATAAGGGCAAAAGCCAGGTCATAAAGAAATCATACATTGTCTTTAATATTCCTCTCTACCCTTACTCAGCTGCTTCTGTTTGGCGTGATTGAGCAAGTGCCGAACACTCTGCCATCACAGCCGAAGCGCGTGCTATCGGATTAGTTAAGTAAAAATCTTTTATCAAAGATGTAAATGTTTGTTTTTCGAGAGCCTTAAATTTCGCTCCTAACTTATTTACATCTTCAAAATTACCAGAATTAATCGCACCGACTGCACTCATATGAGAAAACTCATCAAACAGTTTCCCCCTCAGCTCAGCCAGTGAATCAAATGGAAGCTTATGGCCTAAAACTTCAGACAAAGCACGAAGAATAGCCCAATCTTCTTTTGCGTCACCCGGTGCAAAACCTGCGCGGTTAGTCATTTGGACACGACCTTCCGTATTCACATAAATACCAGATTTTTCGGTGTAAGTTGATGCGGGCAAGATCACATCAGCACTATGTGCACCTTGATCGCCATGGCTTCCAATATAAACGGTGAAACTATTCTTCTTACTCAAATCAATTTCGTCAGCACCAAGTAAGAAGAGAACTTCGCTATTTTTCAAGACGTCTTCCACACCATTTGGTGATGTAAAGCCTATATCAAGACCACCAACACGTGATGCAGACGTATGAAGAATAGCAAGACCGTTCCAAGTCTCTGATACAGCGCCAACCATATTTGCCAATTTTGCGGCAGCCTTTAAAACTTCTAAACCGTTAGCACCAACCAAAGCACCCTGCCCCAGAAGTATCATCGGTCTTTCAGCGTTCTTTAAAACTTCAACAAAATCATCTTTTGATTGTAACAATGTGGAAAGTGTATCAGCACCTGCACCAAGATAACGATATGGATAACGCAAATCCATTTGATCGCCAATAACAGCAATTGGGAATTTGCCTTGGCGTTCGCGTTTCAGAATACGAGCATTTAATACAGCCGCTTCATAACGAGGGTTGGAGCCAATGATAAGCAAAGCGTCTGCTTGTTCAATGCCAGCTATCGTTGGATTAAAGATGTAACTTGCTCTGCCAAACTCTGCCGATAACAATGTACCGTCCTGACGACAGTCGACATTGCTTGATCCCATGGAGTTTAACAGCATTTTAAGAGCATACATCTCTTCAACCGTTGCAAAGTCTCCAGCAATCGCACCTATTTTTTCAGGTGTTGATGAAGCTACAGCAGAACGAATTGCTTCAAATGCTTCCGTCCACGTAGTCGCCGTCAGCTTACCGTTTTTACGAACATATGGACGATCAAGTCTTTGCGTGCGAAGTCCATCCCAAATGAAGCGTGTTTTATCTGAAATCCATTCTTCATTTATATCTTCGTTCACCCGCGGCATGATACGCATAACTTCGCGTCCTCTTGTATCGACACGAATTGCACTACCAAGGGCATCCATAACATCGATGGATTCTGTTTTATTCAGCTCCCAAGGGCGGGCATGAAATGCATAAGGACGTGAGGTCAATGCGCCTACTGGGCAAAGATCAATGACATTACCTTGTAATTCCGATGTCATTGCCTGCTCGAGATAGGTTGTTATTTCAGCATCTTCTCCACGACCAATTAACCCCAACTCGGAAATACCGGCAACCTCGGTCGTAAAACGCACACACCGTGTACAATGGATACAACGGTTCATGACCGTTTTGACCAATGGTCCGATATATTTGTTTTCTACAGCCCGTTTATTCTCCGTGTACCGAGAAAAGTCATGACCATAGGCCATAGCCTGATCCTGAAGGTCACATTCACCACCCTGATCGCAAATTGGACAATCGAGAGGATGGTTAATCAAGAGAAATTCCATCACGCCTTCACGAGCCTTTTTGACCATCGGCGTATTGGTAAACATCTCTGGTGCTTCACCGTTTGGACCAGGACGCAAATCACGTACCCCCATAGCACACGATGCTTGTGGCTTAGGAGGACCACCTTTGACCTCTACCAGACACATGCGGCAATTGCCTGCAATAGACAAACGCTCATGGAAACAAAAACGCGGCACTTCTGCGCCTGCAGCCTCTGCTGCCTGCAAAAGTGTATAGTGATCGGGTACTTCGATCTCTTTACCGTTAACTTTGATCTTCGCCATCATCATTCCAGTCCGCGGATAAGCCGCTTAACCTTTAAATCTCTATCCAATAAAGCCACAAACCTTACTCTGCAGCCTCTAAAGCGATATTTTTGCTCTGAACGGCATTACGTGTATAATCATCAATGCGTTTTTCAATTTCTGGACGGAAATTTCTTATCAGTGCCTGTACAGGCCAAGCTGCTGCATCACCCAATGCACAAATTGTCCGCCCTTCTATCTGTTTCGACACCTCAAACAACAAATCTATCTCACGCTTTTGCGCACGTCCTTCAACCATTCTGCCGAGAAGCCTCATCATCCAGCCCGTGCCTTCGCGACATGGTGTACATTGACCACAGCTTTCATGTTTAAAGAATGCAGAAATGCGCCAAATTGCCTTGATAATATCTGTTGATTTATCCATCACAATGGCACCACCAGTACCAAAGGACGAACCAATTTCTTTCATGCCATCAAAATCCATAATGGCGTCAGGCATCTTCTCACCCGGCACAACGGGACAAGAGGCACCGCCCGGGATAACAGCTAATAAATTATCCCATCCACCTCTAATGCCACCGGCATGTTTTTCAATGAGTTCACGAAATGTGACGCCCAAACTTTCTTCCACCGTACAAGGTGTATTAACATGTCCTGAAAACATGAAAAGTTTGGTTCCGACATTATTGGGACGACCAATTGACGAAAACCAAGAGGCACCACGACGCAAAATAGTCGGTGCAACAGAAATAGATTCAACATTATTGACTGTTGTTGGGCAGCCGTAAACACCCATATTTGCAGGAAATGGCGGTTTTAGACGCGGTTGCCCTTTTTTGCCTTCAAGGCTTTCAAGCAATGCGGTTTCTTCACCACAAATATATGCACCAGCACCATGATGAACAATTATATCGCATGCATGACCATGCTTCGTTTTTTTACCCAAAAGACCTGCATCATAGCACTCATCAATTGCTGCCTGCAGTGCTTCGCGCTCACGAATATATTCGCCACGAACATAGATGAAAGCTGTATGCGCTCCCATAGCAAAAGTTGCAATCACACAACCTTCAATCAAAGTGTGAGGATCATGTCTTAAAATCTCACGATCTTTACAGGTTCCCGGCTCAGATTCATCGGCATTCACAACGAGATAGTGTGGACGTCCATCACTCTGCTTCGGCATAAAAGACCACTTCATACCGGTGGAGAAACCTGCACCACCACGACCACGCAAGCCTGAAGCTTTCATCTCGTTTATGATCCAGTCGCGACCCTTTTCAAGTATGGCCTTTGTGCCATCCCAACATCCGCGCTTCATCGCGCCTTTTAGGGACTTGTCCTTTAAACCATAAATATTGGTGAAGATGCGATCACTATCTGCCAGCATTTCTCACCTTTTCCTTCACTTTTAATAACGCCACTTAGCGTACATTTAAGTCAACACACCAAAAACCTTGCAAAGCCCAAAAACTACTTCTTTTCGCCCGCTTTAGCCTTTGCACCAGACACATCATCGTCCGAAATCAAACTTGTAAGCCCTGTAATAGGTTCAGAGGTCTTTCGCCCATTTTGCGGACCAACTGGAACCGTGTCCCCTTTACCCGCTTCAAAAGCATCGATAATTTCTTCCAATCTTTCAGGTGTCAGATCTTCATATGTGTCTTTAAAAATCATAACCATCGGAGCATTGGCACAAGCCCCCAGACATTCTACTTCTTCCCAAGATAGCGTGCCATCTTCGTTTGTTTCAAACGCATGCTGATTAATTTTCTTCTTACAAACAGTAATAAGATCACCGGCACCACGAAGCATGCAAGGTGTTGTTCCACAAACCTGCACATGTGCTTTTGTTCCAACGGGTTTCAACTGAAACTGGGTATAAAAAGTCGCAATCTCCAGCACTCTAATATACGCCATGGAAAGCATATTAGCCACATGTTCAATCGCAGCACGTGTAACCCAACCTTCCTGCTCCTGAGCGCGCATAAGAAGGGGTATTACCGCAGAACGTTGCCGTCCTTCTGGATATTTAGCAATGGTCTTTTCTGCCCATTGTTGATTTTCCTTATTAAAGGAAAATGAACTAGGCTGCAGGGCTTCATCAGCAAGACGGCGCACAGACATCAGCGATCAACCTCTCCAAAAACAATATCTATAGACCCTAAAATTGCGGTCACATCAGCGAGCAAATGCCCACGTGTAAGAAAATCCATGGCCTGCAAATGAGCAAAACCCGGAGCTCTTAATTTAACACGATATGGTTTATTACCGCCTTCGGAAACCAGATAGACTCCAAATTCGCCCTTTGGTGCCTCAACAGCAGCATAAACCTCACCAGCTGGAACATGAAAACCTTCAGTAAACAATTTGAAGTGATGGATAAGAGATTCCATCGAGTTTTTCATGACTGAACGTCTTGGGGGTGTAATCTTATGATCAACCAGCAATACTGGTCCATCTTTATCGGAACCCAACAATCTGTCCACACATTGACGCATAATCCGTGCAGATTGACGCATTTCTTCCATTCTAATCAAATAACGATCATAACAATCGCCATTTTTTCCAACTGGAATATCAAATTCCAACTCGTCATAACATTCGTATGGTTGACTTTTTCTAAGATCCCAAGCGGCACCAGCACCACGAACCATAACGCCGGAGAACCCACGTCCCCACGCATCATCAATGTTCACCACACCAATATCAACGTTACGTTGTTTAAAGATACGGTTTGGTGTAATCAAAGCATCAAGCTTATCCAAAGCAACCAAAAATGGGTCAATAAAATTACCGATATCTTCCACAAGGTCATCTGGTAAATCTTGATGAACACCACCTGGACGGAAATAATTGGCATGTAGACGAGCCCCACAAGCCCGTTCGTAAAAAATCATCAATTTTTCACGCTGTTCAAACCCCCAAAGCGGTGGTGTCAAAGCGCCCACATCCATCGCCTGTGTGGTCACATTCAACAGATGGTTCAATATACGGCCAATTTCAGAAAACAACACACGAATAAGCTGCGCACGCTTAGGCACTTCCACGCCAAGCATTTTTTCAACAGCCAAAACAAACGCATGCTCCTGATTCATTGGGGCAACATAATCCAAGCGATCAAGATAAGGCGTAGCTTGCAAATAGGTTTTGGTTTCCATCAACTTTTCGGTACCGCGATGAAGCAAACCAATATGAGGATCAACGCGTTCAACGACTTCCCCATCCAACTCCAAAACTAGACGCAAAACACCATGCGCTGCTGGATGCTGCGGTCCAAAATTAATGTTAAAGTTACGAACATTGACCTCAGCCACAATCAGTACCTCTTCTCAACAAAATGAGCCAAAACACCTTTACCGGTGTGCTCAAAAGCCTGATTAGCAAATTGATAAAAATCTTTCTGTCTGCCGTACAAACATCCGACATCATACAGGTTTCCACCACCATTTTTATCTTTTTTATTTGCGGTGATTACCATTATTTACCCTCTGCCTTGTCGTCGTTAGGCATTACATAGTCTGTACCTTCCCACGGAGAAGAAAAATCAAAACTTCTCATCTCTTGGCGAAGCACAACAGGTTCATAAATGACCCGTTTCATTTCATTATCGTAGCGACATTCAACAAACCCCGACACTGGGAAATCTTTTCTTAGTGGATGCCCTTCAAACCCGTAATCAGTTAAGATACGCCGCAAATCTGGGTGCCCTAAAAACAAAACACCATACATGTCGTAAACTTCACGCTCATACCATTCTGCCCCGGCGTAAACCGAACAAGCAGAAGGCACTGGCGTATCTTCATCTGTATGAACTTTCACTCTTAGGCGTAGATTATGCTTTGGAGACAGTAAGTGATAAGAAACATCAAAACGTTTTTGATGTTCTGGAAAATCCACACCACTAATGTCGATAAGACTGACAAACTGGCAATGCGTATCGTCTTTCAAAAACGTCAAAACGTCGACAATCGAATTAATTTTTGAAACAACCGTTAACTCATCATATTCAAGCTTAAAGCCCTCAACATGGGCTTGAAGCCGCTCTGACAAGTAAGATTGCAATTCGTTTAACGCCTCTACCACCATCTAGAGTTCTCCAAATTAACGCTCAATCGAACCAGTGCGCCGAATTTTCTTCTGCAAAAGAAGAACACCATACAACAACGCCTCTGCGGTTGGAGGGCAACCCGGGATATAAATATCTACCGGCACAATACGATCACAACCACGCACGACTGAATAAGAATAGTGGTAATAGCCACCACCGTTAGCGCAGGACCCCATAGAAATCACATAACGAGGCTCTGGCATTTGGTCATAAACTTTCCGTAAAGCTGGAGCCATTTTATTGGTCAGGGTACCTGCAACCATCATAACATCTGATTGACGAGGTGAAGCACGCGGTGCGTAACCAAAGCGTTCATTATCATAATGCGGCATTGAACACTGCATCAACTCAATAGCACAACAAGCCAAACCAAAACTCATCCACATAAGAGAGCCGGTCCTTGCCCAAGTGACAAGAGCATCAACAGACGTAACAAGAAAGCCTTTATCGGAAAGCTCACCGCTGATATTTTTAAAAAATTCGTCGTCTGAACCAATAGGTTTTCCGGTATTCGGATCAATAATACCTTTTGGCTGAGGTGCGACCAATGTTGAACTGTTATGAATCAATCCCATTCGAGCGCTCCCTTTTTCCATTCATAAATGAAGCCAATTGTTAAGACTGCCAGAAAGACCATCATAGAAAAGAAGCCAAACCAACCTATAGCGTTAAATGACACTGCCCACGGAAACAAAAATGCAGCTTCAAGATCGAAGATGATAAATAAAATAGAAACCAGATAAAATCTGATGTCGAATTTCATACGTGCGTCATCGAATGAATTAAATCCGCACTCATAAGCTGAAAGCTTTTCCGGATCCGGTGCGCGATATGCAACAATATAGGGCATTACCAGCAATACGCCGGCAATCAAAACAGATACCGCGATGAAAATGATAACCGGCAAATAAGAGCTTACTAGATCAGTCATTTTTAATCATGCCTTTTTGAAAGCGTCGAATTAACCAACAAACACTATTGAGCAAAATTCCAACAACAGAATCTATCAATAATCTTTCAGTTAAATCCGCCCGTACAGCTTCAAGGGCATGCCGTGCGACAAAATCTTGTCATATGCGTTACCTCACTGCACGCAATGAAGCAATAGCCAAGGCTATCACAAAAGCGATTAGTTTTAAAAAAAATCATTCTAAAATACGCGCACTTATGGAGAATTCAATCAATCAACGGTTTTTATCATTAAAAAACAAAATGTTATATGAATAGCCACATTTTAGCCTTATTTCACACAAGGCAAAACAATATGCTTCAAAAAAATTGTTTATAATGAAAATATCACAAACAGATTGAAAGGGATTATCATCACAAACGTTTTGCTTATGAATACAAAACAAAGACTCAAATTGTTTGGGATTGACTTTCGAAAAATGGCGCGAGTGACGGGGCTCGAACCCGCGACCTCCGGCGTGACAGGCCGGCACTCTAACCAACTGAGCTACACCCGCGCACTTTTCGAACCAGTCTTGTGACTGGCGTGAGCGGTCGTTTAAGGGGTTATGATCCATCTGTCAAGCGACAACGAATATTTTTTTGGGAAAAATTTCATTTTGTGGAAAAAAATCGGAAACAAATCCCGGTTTCTTTGAATTTTGAAAAAAATTGTAATTTTGCATAATCTTTTGCTTGCACTTATCAAAACTTTTGCATAAAGAAGGCACCACCTGCTACCAAGTATAGCAAATCAAGGGCGATTAGCTCAGCTGGTAGAGCGCCTCGTTTACACCGAGGATGTCGGGAGTTCGAGTCTCTCATCGCCCACCACTTTCCACTTCTAAATAGTTATTAGCTTTTGCTATTATGCCTGTGACAAGCACGTCGTATAAGCTTCGAGTGTAATAATTCTCGCATTTCTCTTCAGTTTTGGCTGCCTAACACTCACCCCCTTATGATTTATGTGATTTGTTATAGTCCAGTTTTGCAAGCACCTGGCGCCTGCCATCAAGCAAATCGCTGATATTGCATTTTAAATATGCGGCTGCAATCGCTGTTCCCCCCCCCTATTACGTAACGCGATCGTACTATGCGAAATGCACTCGCTCTATTAATAGTTATTGGCGTCAAAAGTATGGGAATACGAGCTTTCAATATTCGATGTTGTTCTATACTGCACATGGCTGATGGTGATTTATTGATAGCTGATTTTTAATGTCAATGAGCGAACAGCGAGTTAGCTGATATAGAAGTGGCTGAGAGCAGAATCATTGCTTTAAAAAATTTGGTTTGTGTCGATTCGCTTTCCTGAGGGCTTTTGGCGATTCAGTTTAATTAGGTCTCCATCCTATCAAACGCTTTCTAGATTCGGCTCGATCTATTCGCATACTTACGATCGATCGGAGGCAGATCGAGCGTTTAAGAGGTTTGATAATTTCAACAACTACAGTAATAATTGGCTGTCTACCGTGAGACGCAATGCAATTTCTTATCATGCATAAATGGAATCACGAGCATTTAAACATATAAGAGAATTTGTTTTTGTTTCGATTGAAACCACAGTTTGTGATTCTGCTTCGTGTTAATTATTAAAGAACCACAGTGTTATCACGACAGCATGAAAGATGACGCTGTGAGTTAAATTTCTATCATTTATCTCTGCTACGTAAATCAATTGCTGCCTAAAAACTGTAACCGACATTGTGAAAAATCGGGATATTCAACACGGTTATGCATATCCCTGTCATAATGCCTAATGGATGTCACCTTATGCATCACTGAAGACTATAAAAAAACATTAAGTTCAGTGATATTTCATCCGTTCGAGAATCCCCAGCTGCTTAGTGCAATGATCCCGAAAGTTTATCGGCTAAGGGACAAACACCAATTGGTTATTGAGACTGGATGCAAACTCTTCAGAGATAGAAACAACACATAGGAGATCGAAACAGCACATAAGACAATGCTTTTTTCTTGGCATTCTCTAACGCGTTATTTCTGGAGCACCTGACAGATGATATAGGAACGGACTATACGGCAAACGCAACAATATTTTTCCGTTATCAGCCACATTTGCTAGAACTGCTGCTCGGCAAATCAAATTTACTGTTCCATAACGATCGCAGACGGCATCAGGGCTATCGATTGCATTCAATTTTTTAACACCACTTATAACAACCGTGGCTCCTTCGGGAACTGCACCTATCGGCTGAATAACAAATACACGAACACCTGATAGATATGCTGCACCACACGCAAATATCTGCAAACAAATAATGCAAAGAACACAGATTATTAGTATTTTTATTTTCTTTGTCATATTTATTCCCCTCGTTTTGAATATTTTATAACACTGATTAGAAAGTATTTTTTGATTATATATTTAATAAAGTCAAATTGAATATATAGAATTATGTCTCATAAAATTTAAATATTCGGGATTATTTAACGCAAACGTCATGAATATGTCGAAGTATTCTTGTTCGATAAAATTAATTACAATAATTTTGTAGAACCTGTCTTATCCCACCCCTCTTAACGATAAGTGACAGAAAAATAGCATGATCGTGATATGTTTAGTTATCTAGCCAATGTTTTAAAAAAAATACTGCTCATTCGCGACAAACTTGAAGATTCGTGCATATAGACTTCGCAATATAATGTGTAAGCGTTCTTCGTTGTTCACAAATAGAACAAACTAGACCGATAAAATAACAGCATAACGTCTTTCCAATAGATATTTAATTTCTATGTTATGAATATGCGGTTTTTTGGAGATTAAATTATGGCTCAATCTATTATGAATATTTTTAACCGATGCCATCGCATGGTGTTCGTTTCGATTATGTTGACGATTTTCACGTCATTACTAAGCGGTTGTGGCTTCAACACTATTCCTACAAATGAAGAAAAAGCCCATGCGGCATGGAGTGAGGTCCTCAATCAATATCAACGCCGGTCTGATTTAATTCCAAATCTTGTTGAAACGGTTAAAGGCTATGCCGCTCATGAGCAATCAGTTTTGACAGGTGTTGTTGAAGCGCGTGCAAAAGCAACACAAACAAATATTAATGCCGATATGCTGAACAATCCAGATGTGATGAAACAATTTCTCGACAATCAAGCCAATCTTTCCGGTGCTTTATCGCGTTTGATGGCTGTAGCCGAGAGTTACCCGGACTTGAAAGCGAATCAAAATTTCTTGACGCTACAATCGCAGTTGGAAGGAACCGAAAATCGTATCGCAGTTGCACGGCGCGATTATATAGAATCGGTTCGTGTGTACAATACAGCCCTGAAGACGATGCCAACGATGATCTGGACGTGGATATGGTATCGCAGTGCCAAACCAATGCCGACCTTCTCTATTGATGAAGCAGCAAAACAAGCACCTAAAGTCGAGTTTAACAAATGAATATAGTGAAAAGGCTTACAACCTTATCGCTATTTTTATTATTCGGCGGACTCTTAATGTCCGCCCTATTTGGAGTTTCGTGTAAGGCTGCAAGCCAACCAGAAATGCCTGCGCTAACGGATAGGATTGTCGATAATGCCAATCTTATCAGTCCACAAATGCGTTCACAATTATCTGCCCAATTGGCAGCGCTTGAAAAGAAAACCGGCGATCAAATTGTCATTGCCACGATAACGTCCCTGAATGGCTATGATATTGAAACATATGCAAACACCTTGTTTAGACGTTGGCAATTAGGCCAGAAAGAAATGAACAACGGCATTCTATTGCTCGTTTCACTCAACGATAGAAGTGTGCGTATAGAAGTGGGTTACGGCTTGGAGGGGGCATTAACTGACGCTCTTTCATCAATTATTATTAACACCATGATGGTTCCTAACTTCCGTGACGGAAATTATGAAAAAGGCATAGCGGAAGGCGTAAAGGCGATAGAAGATATTCTAACCGGCAATGAAGCGGATTTTCAATCGCGCGTAAAAGCTAAACAGGAATTGGAACGTGAACAACAGCGGAAACTAGAACAACAGCAGATAATCTCTGAAATCATCATTGTTGGATTCTTTTTGTTGTTTGTCGTAATGCCGATTCTTGCTGCCATTTTTGGCAAAAAGGTAGGGCCAAAGAGATATAAATGGCTCGGCATCGTTTTCACTCTATGGTTTTTGAATATGCGCAATGGAGGTGGATTTGGCGGTGGCTTCGGTGGCGGTGGCGACTCTGGCGGTTTCGGCGGCGGTGGGTTTAGTGGCGGCGGCGGATCTTCCGGTGGTGGTGGGGCATCTGGCAGATGGTGATAAACCAACAGACGCCCTTATTATCCAACTAATATATGAATTATAATAAGAACATTTGTTATAGCTTTGATGATTGTCCCTCTTGATGACAATCAAGATGATAAAGCACAGAAACTTCGGTTTAACAGCATATAAGCCATCAAAACTGTTCTCTATTCCTTGCCACGTTTCGTTCAAGATATTAAAACATTCGGCAATATCACAAAGAGTGGAAACGTTTGATGAAAAGCAATCGCGAAAATCTGGATCATAGCTTTAAACCCACAATATCAGCACCGCCGGTAGAATGGGTCATCAGCGATGGCCTTACTGATTATTCTAAAGCCTTATCATCAATGGAAAGTCATATTGCAAAAATAGCGGCCGGAGAAGCTGCAGAACGCATATGGCTTTTGGAACATCCACCAATCTATACTGCAGGAACCAGCGCGCAAAAAAATGATTTGCTCGCGCCAGACCGTTTTCCTGTTTATGAAGCAGGTCGCGGTGGCGAATATACATATCATGGACCTGGTCAACGCATAGCTTATGTTATGCTCGATTTGAAACGGCGCAGACAAGACGTTCGTGCCTTTATTGGTGCTCTCGAAGAATGGGTTATACAAACATTAGCGAGTTTTAACGTGAAAGGCGAGCGTCGGGAAGATCGTGTCGGCGTATGGGTGGTGCGTCCAGACCGTCCTTCTTCTATACCTGGAGAGCCTGCAGAAGATAAAATCGCAGCCATTGGTGTGCGTCTTAGGAAATGGGTGAGTTTTCACGGTATTTCAATCAATGTTGAACCCGATTTGAGCCATTATTCAGGAATAGTGCCATGCGGCATTTCCGATCACGGTGTAACGAGTTTGGTTGACCTTGGGTTGCCAGTAACGATGAATGATCTGGATGTTGCACTCAAAAACTCATTTGAAAATATATTTGGCCCAACCGTTACGGTCTCTCTTTAGGTGGCATTAAATGATCTGGAAAAACGCAGACCAAAAAAAATTTTTAATAACAATTTCTATTGCTGTTTTACTATTTTATTTTCCGTTGATTATCGGAAGCGATTATTATCGTGATGATTTATTTCGCGTTGCGCAGCAAAAGCCGGGTTGGTCTGCTTTAGGACGTCCTTTTGCCGATTTATTTGCCTATATTTTATCTGCAAATTGGCAGTTTTTACCAGATTCTTCACCGTTCTTTTTAGTTGGTGCACTTTTAATCCTAATTGCAAGCACCTATCGAACCATACAACTAAGAAACATTCCATTTAACGCTATAACAGCGGTTTTAGTTGTAACATTCCTTTTTAATCCCTTTTTATTGTCATGCTTTTTATACCGTTTTGATTGTGTCATCATGTCTGCAGGTGTTGCCTGCGGTTTGCTTGCCTGGGGGTATTATCCAGAATCAAAATTTAAAGCGGCAATTCTCTGTTTTGTGGCAATGGGTTTTTATCAATCCTATATCAATGTATTCATTACGCTGATTATAGTTGAAGCTTTATATGGAATTTATTGCGGCAATAATTTGCGTGAAACTTTCAATTTCTTTGTTAAAGCACTATTGACGGCTTTTGTAACGGCGGTTGTCTTTTATATTTTTGATAAGTTTTTTCTTGATGAATATGCGGCAGGAAAAAGCACTTTTATCTTCATGGCTGATAATGGCGCTGCACGCTATTTGGCTGTTATTTTTGAAAATGTATATGCCCGTTATGTCGGTTTTTTGTCGACAACCGGTAAAATTATATACGGCGTGGCAATACTACTCGCATTTATCGAAATCCAACTCAGATTTTATAAAGATACCAAGTTTGATAACCCAATTGTTCGCGCGAGCATAACCTCGATTGCTTTTCTCTTTATGCTACCTCTTTCGCTTGGAGTATTGCTCGGCGTGGTAGGCGATGGCGGAATTCCTCCCCGTCTTATGGTACAATCAATCCTGTTTTCTGTAGCAATCGTATATTTATTGCTTAGATTCTTGACGCGTATTCAAAAACCGTCATTTGCTTCACATCTTGATAAATTTGTTTATGGCAAACTAACATGGGGCATTATCGGTTACATTCTGCTATGCCCACTTGTGTTCAGTTATATTGCCAACAACGCCATTAGCAATCAAAACAAGCGCGACGAGTATCTCATCCAGAGGCTAGCAACCTCCCTTGAAAAATATCCCGCCGATAAACCGGCCTACATCTTAGGTGGATTTGGTACAGCACCCTTTGTAAAATTGCTAACCAAGGATATGCGTATGTTGGCTCATGTCATTCCGCATAATTCCGATTGGACTTTATGGCTACGGTTGAAAGAATATGGATATGACAATGTTATTTGGACGGCCACGGTCATTGACGTCAATCAGGAAGTCATGAAACTCTGTTCATCACACTTGGAACCGGATGTTAAACACCCCTACTTCAAGATATATGACTTAAAAGATTACCTGTTTATTTGGGTTGGCAATCGTGATATGTGTGCGACGGAATATAACCGTCCAGCTTCCTCAAAATCTAAGTAACATATTTGAAAGATTACATAGTGAATTTTTTAACAAAACTATATGAACAACATCGTTCATTCTTTTGGTTTTTATGTGCGGGTGGCTTAGCTTTCTGGGTTGATTTTTTAGTACTTTGGTTGTTGAGCTATTGTGGATTAAACTTGTGGTTTGCCAGAGCTATATCTTTTCTAGCAGCAGCAACCTTTACATGGATATTTAACAGTCACATTTCTTTTCGTGGTCGCGATGCGCGTTTTACCAAATTAAAAGGTTGGGGAAGTTATATGGCGCTTGCGGCAATAGGCGGCATACTCAATTACTCCGCCAGTATGGTCGTCCTTAAATTGATGACGCCTGTTACACCACTTGTTATGTTTATGGCGGTTGTTGCTGGCTCATTTGCCGGTCTATTCGTCAATTACCTTACAAGCCACTATATCTTCTTTAAAAAATAATTTGATCGTCTGTTGCCTATTTTCAATCAATTATTTTTTGCAAAAAATATCGCATTGTTTTTGTGTAAAATACTGACAATATCGTCAGATAACAGCAAATTAAGTTCATTTTTACGCTGAGCTGTAACGTGCGCAGCACTGTACCGGCTATCCTTGTAAAACAGCTTGTCATCAACATCATCAGTTACTGGATGCGTCATGACTTCTATTACGGGGTTAGACGCTTTGTTCAATTGGGCAATCGCGCCAAGACCTGTATCGAGGTCATCAAGCGTCAATTGACAACTTGCCTGCGCTCCAAGAAAATAATCGGACGTGCTGATATGATTTCGATCAATCAACTGCCGCAGTCCTTGAGCCCAAAACCTAAGCAGGAAACGTCTCAGATTGCCTTTGATTTTCTCAAAAGCTCCAATATTCCGATCATATTTTAGCTCTGAGGGAATACGCACATAATTTATGGGATATTTTTTTAAAATATTTGCCATAACATCCCGTAACGGCGGCAGAATATGGATATGAAGATGACCATCAAGACGCATGTCGTATTGCGGAAAATAGCGGTACACATATTCAATTTGTTGGCAAAACTCAGCCAATATCCATTGTTTAAGACCATCTCGTTTGGGCGAAAACATCAGTTTTTTTATAAGCTCACCTAGGGTCAGACAGAAAAAATTGTCTTTTGTCGTAATACCAAATGCGGCGCCTCCACTCGTCAACGCCTTTCCTTCAAGCAAATTGAGATGAACATTAATAAATATTGGCTTTGCATCGGATAAACGTTTGAAGTTTGCCTGATCTTCACCACCAGCCAATACGCTTGTAGCCTGCAACCGACCTCGTGCGATAGCCTCAATGATTGCTTCAGAACATGAGCAATTAAGAGCAAAATCATCCGCCGTAAACAAGCACTGTAAACTCATTTGCTTTGCGCCTTGTCTTTCTTCGCATCATGGTCACCTGAAACGACTTTTTCACTAATCAAATAGCGTGGTCTGTCTTTAACTTCGTAAAAAATTTGCCGAATATATGCCGACAAAACACAAAGACATGAAAGAACAGCGACTCCTGTAATTAAAATAACCAATATCAGCGTTGAAAAACCGCTAACAGCCAGCCCAAGAGCTTTCGATATCAGTGCATCGCCACCGATAATCAAAGCAAATACAGAAAAAATGGCGGTGAGCCCCCAAATAATTGCCAAAGGTTTGGCCGAAAAGCCTGTCAATGAATCAATAGCCAATTGGATTTTTTTCCAAAATGACCAGCCGCTCACACCGGCTTGCCTATCTTCAGGAATAAACAACACATGCTCTTGTTTATATCCAAGCCACTGAACAACACCGCGATAGAAAAACAACTTTTCCGGCAGAGATCTTAAAACCTCGACCACCTTCCTATCCAACAGAATAAAATCACTTGTGCCTTGAATGTTATTTTCAGTAATCCATTGAAATATCTTATAAAAACTCTTGGCAGCTAAGCGATTGAAAAATGTTTCCTTTTGGCGCTCCTGTTTTACAGCAACAACAATTTCTGCGCCTTTTTCCCAACGATTAAGCATTTCTGCAATCAGTTCCGGCGGATGCTGTAAATCACTGTCTATTGTCACGACAATTTCACTATCTGCAACAGATAAGCCTGCTGCGATAGCAGCCTCTTTACCAAAATTTCTGGCAAGCCTGATACCGGTCAATGAGCAGGTATCCAACTTAATTTGCTTTAGGCTGTCCCAGCTATTATCTTTTGACCCATCATCAACCAGAACAATTTTTAGCTCATATGGCAAAGTCTCAAAGACTTGACATAAGCGTTTAACAAAATCGCTAATGCTATTTCCTTCATTATAGACAGGACTAATAACGGTAACAGTGGTCATAACTCTATCGTATGTTTTTTAACGTTGCTTTTCTTTCGCATGAATTGATAAGAAAGAAAAGCCTTGTGAACGTAAGGTGAACATTCTCGCTTTTCTAAATAAAATATGCAAAGATAGAGCGAATCGTTTGCGTTTCGTATTAGTCAGTGAATAGATATCGGTTACAATGAAAGACAATAACAACGACCTTTTTGGGACGATAGACAACCAAACTCAAGTCTCTCACCAGAAATCTGAAACAGCGGTAAAACCTTCGACGGTTGAAGAAAAAAGCAAACCGGCTTCGAAATTATCGAATGTCGCGTCAAAGGCCGAAGAAAGTTATGATGCTTCTTCCATTCGTGTTCTTGAAGGGCTCGAACCGGTTAGATTGCGCCCAGGTATGTATATCGGCGGCACAGATAGTAAGGCATTACATCATCTATTTGCTGAAGTCATTGATAACGCCATGGACGAGGCTGTGGCTGGCCACGCAAACTTTATTGAAGTATCACTTGATGCTGATGGTTATCTTACCGTTAGCGATAATGGTCGCGGTATTCCGGTAGAAAATCATCCACAAATGCCGGATAAATCCACCCTTGAAGTTATTATGACGCAACTTCACTCTGGCGGTAAATTTGATGGTAAGGCTTATGAAACGTCCGGTGGTCTTCACGGTGTTGGTATTTCTGTTGTAAATGCGCTTTCCGATGATATGGAAGTTGAAGTTGCGCGTGGCCGCAGGCTTTATCGTCAACGTTTTTCTCGCGGCATTCCGCAAACCGGACTAGAAGATCTCGGTGAAATTCATAATCGCCGTGGTACGCGCGTCCGATTCCATCCTGATGCAGACATATTTGGTGCGAAAGCAGCATTTAACCCACAACAGATATATAAAATGGCGCGGTCAAAAGCTTACCTTTTTGGTGGCGTTGAAATCCGGTGGAGTTGTGCGGCAGAGAAATTGGAAGGACAAGATAAAGTCCCCGAAAAGGCGGTTTTTCATTTTCCTGGTGGATTAAAGGACTTTCTCGCATCCTCACTCAATAATGAATATCAAGTAACATCTGAAATCTTTGCTGGAAAAACCGAACAACGTGGTGGCCATG
This sequence comes from uncultured Bartonella sp., assembly GCA_946478665.1. Classification (GTDB taxonomy): domain Bacteria; phylum Pseudomonadota; class Alphaproteobacteria; order Rhizobiales; family Rhizobiaceae; genus Bartonella. Next base: position 235,791 of record CAMLCZ010000001.1, read on the forward strand.
GCTCAGTTGAATGGGCAGTGTCATGGTATGGTGGTGATGGTTTTGTCCATTCTTATTGTAATACAATTCCAACTGGAGAAGGCGGAACCCATGAAGCGGGCTTGCGGCAAGCCTTGCTGCGTGGACTGAAATCCTATGCAGAACTTATAGGCAATAAACGGGCTTCGGTTATCACCACTGAAGATATAATGATTTCTGCGGCAGCAATGCTGTCTGTTTTTATACGAGAACCGGAATTTGTCGGCCAAACAAAAGACCGCCTTGCAACGGGCGAAGCCCAGCGCATTGTAGAAAACGCAATTCGTGATCCATTTGACCATTGGCTTGCCAATTCACCACAAGAAGCGACCAAACTGCTTGATTGGGTTGTGGATCGCGCCGAGGAACGTTTAAAGCGTCGTCAAGAAAAAGAGGTCAATCGCAAAACAGCAGTCAAAAAATTGCGGTTGCCTGGAAAATTGGCGGATTGTACCCATAATGCCGCATCAGGTGCTGAGCTATTTCTTGTCGAAGGCGATTCGGCTGGTGGTTCAGCAAAGCAAGCCCGTAACAGAGCAACACAGGCTGTGCTGCCATTGCGCGGCAAGATCTTGAATGTTGCAAGCGCAGGGCGTGAAAAACTTGGTGCAAACCAAATTATTTCAGATTTGATATTGGCTTTGGGATGTGGAACCCGCTCCAAATATAGAGAAGAGGATTTACGGTACGACAGAATCATCATCATGACCGATGCTGATGTTGATGGAGCGCATATTGCGTCATTGTTGATAACGTTTTTCTATCAGGAAATGCCTAATCTTATTCGTCAGGGGCATCTCTTCCTTGCTGTGCCACCGTTATATCGTATTTCACAAGGTGGTAACGTTGCTTATGCACGCAATGATGAGCATAAGGATCAGCTTCTAAAGACGACATTTACTGGCCGTGGAAAGATAGAAATCGGTCGGTTTAAAGGTTTGGGCGAAATGCGTTCTGACCAATTAAAAGAAACAACTATGGATCCAAAGCATAGAACATTGTTGCGGGTTGACATTGATAATGATGAGAGTGAAAGCACAAAAGACGTTGTTGATGAACTTATGGGAACAAAACCTGAAGCACGTTTTCGCTTTATTCAAGAAAATGCAGCATTCGCCCATGATCTTGATATTTGACGCCCTTAATGTTTGACATCATTGCATAATCACGGCTGGACTAAACGGCCGCTGATTATAATAGTGTGAATTATCTCTGTTTTATAAAATATCTATGGAAACGTCATTTAGACCAGCAAGAAACTAACTGCTGGTCTATTTCGGTTTTCTGGAAGCAATTTTTCATTGAAAAATTATTGTAGTTTGAAATACCGCGCTTGAGGTTTTGTGGCGTTGATAAATATTCGTCTGGCAAACAGTTCATTTCATAATTTGACAACAGCGCTTTCAATAAGCGCTTTCCAGATAAGCCGCTAAATAATACCATTTTATGCAATAGCAGCATCAACAACGCGCAATTGCGTTGAAACAGATCCATTCCAGTAATTCAAATTGAGATTGCCAGCGACATGGATTGTTTGTCCTAGATTTCCAGTCAAAAAATCGCCTAAAGCTGTGCCAACCGAGCGAAATGCAATGGCTTTAATTCTAGTTCCATCAGAATTCATCAATGTCATTGATAAATGCCCATTGCCGACTTCACGAACATCCACCAATCTATGGCTTGGCAAGGCAAAAATCGGTGTAGGATTACCTGAACCAAAGGGACCAGCTTGGTCTATCAGATCAACCAAATCTTTTGTAGCACCAGAGGCTGAAATCATTCCGTCAATGGTTATACTTTTATCTGTTCGCAAATCATCGACGGCCTTGGATATTTTATTTTCCAACCAGACTAGAAATTCAGAAACCTTCGATTCTAAAATGGTTATTCCCGCGGCCATAGCGTGACCACCACCTTTTACCAAAAGACCTAAATCCACCGCTTCTCGAACGATTTCTCCAAGGTTAATACCACTAATTGAACGACCGGACCCAACACCCGTGCCATCGGGTTTTAAAGCAATGGCAAAAGCAGGACAGTTGAATTTTTCTTTTAGCCGTGCCGCAACAATTCCTACAATGCCGGGGTGCCAATTAGCATTGGCCACGACAATCACTTTGGGTTGTTCCAAACCATTTTTCATAATCTCGATGTCTGCTTCAGCCTGTAAGAGCTGTTCGGCCTCCATCGCTTGACGTTCCTGATTAAGTTGATTGAGTTTATCGGCAATGCCATTTGCTTCTTCAAGGCTTTGGCATGTTAGCAATCTTGCACCAAGTGCGGGATCACCAATTCGGCCACCAGCATTGATCCTTGGACCCAATAGAAAACCAAAGTGAAAGACATTCAACGGTTCACCTACTCTAGCGACACGCGCAAGAGCAGCGATACCGGGGTTGTATAAAGTCCGCGCAACTTGCAAACCTTTTTGTACAAATGCACGATTAACACCGATCAGTGGCACAACATCGCAAATAGTTGCCAATGCAACTAAATCTAAATATTCAAGAACATCGGGAACAGTCTTGATATGCTCTTTTCCACGTAAGAGCTTGCATGTCCAAGCCACGGTAATAAAAACAATTGCCGCCGCACATAGATGTCCTTGTCCTGAACGATCATCTGGACGATTAGGGTTAACCAATGCATTGGCTTCATTATGAATTTCACCCATCTGATGGTGATCAAGCACAACAACATCGGCGCCAACATTTCTTGCTGCTTTGATTGCTTCAGGACTATTGGCTCCACAATCCACTGTTACGATAAGGCTCGCGCCTTCCCGTGCAAGCATTTCCATCGCTGTCGGATTGGGGCCATATCCTTCCACTATACGGTCAGGAATATATATTCTTGTCTTCAGCTGAAAAAAATTCAAAAACTTGCTCAAAATTGCAGATGAGCAAGCACCATCGACATCATAATCACCAAATATCGCCACTTGTTCTTTATTTTCTATCGCTTTGACAAGGCGTGCTGCCGCGTTTTCCATATCCACAAATTTTGTCGGATTCGGCATCAGTTTTTTTAATGTCGGGGTTAGATAATCAACCGCGTCTTCCTCTTCGACAGAACGTGCTGCTAGAATACGAGCCAATAGCGCGTTAAGTCCAAACTTTTGCGAAATTGTCAGTGCTTTATTGGTGTCATCTCGGTCAAGACTATCAAACCATGCCTGACCAAGTGCAGAGTGTGAAACACCGAGAAAAAATTTATTATGCTGAATCATGTGCCAACTGATACAACAATTTTCGCTACAATGCTAAATTTTTACAAAAATCCCTGTTTACAATAAATGTCGTACAATCAACGTTTTACAATAAACGTCCACATCACGTCATTATTGTCAAACTCTCATAAAAAATTGAAAGTTCCATTCCTTCCAGACAATGTCCTATCTCTTTAAGGAAAGATCCATTGTCTGAAAGGATATAGTATATGTACTTTTTAAATTGGTCTGTAGCAGATCAAACCTTAACTAAAGCCTGATCGATATCTGCAATAATATCGTTGGCATCTTCAATGCCGATTGATAGACGAACGACATCTGGTCCAGCACCTGCTGCTACTTTTTGTTCATCAGTCAATTGGCGGTGTGTTGTGGAAGCCGGATGTATCACCAATGAGCGCGTGTCACCAATATTGGCCAGCAAAGAAAACAGCTTCAATGATGAGGCAAATTTTACACCAGCGTCATAGCCACCTTTAATGCCGAATGTAAAAACCGATCCTGCACCTTTTGGTGAATAGCGCTGTTGGAGTTTGTGATATTTATTATCTGCCAAACCAGCATAATTTACCCAAGAAACTTTTTCATGGTTTTGTAGATGCTTCGCGACTGCCAAGGCATTGTCACTGTGTTTTTGCATGCGCAAAGGCAATGTTTCTGCACCAGTTAACAGTAAAAATGCATTAAATGGTGAAATGGTAGGGCCAAAATCTCGCATACCTAACACACGTGCAGCAGCAGCAAAAGCCGTATTGCCAAGTGCTTCGTAAATTACAAGGCCAGCATAATCGGGTCTTGGTTCCGTCAATTTTTTATAATTGCCAGATTTACCCCAATCAAATGTGCCACCATCGATAAGGATACCACCCATAGAGTTGCCATGACCACCAATGAACTTTGTCAAAGAGTGAATAACAATATCCGCACCATGTTCTATTGGACGCAAAAGATATGGTGACGCTAATGTATTATCAACGATGAGTGGTAAGCCGTGGTCATGCGCTATTTTGGCAATGGCTTCAATATCAATAACTATACCGCCTGGGTTAGCAAAACTTTCAATGTAGATAGCGCGAGTTTTGCTATCGATCTGATCGATAAAAGAGGCTGGATTTTCACTGTCAGCCCAACGAACTTGCCAATCAAATGCCTTGAAAGCATTGGCAAACTGATTGATCGAACCACCATATAATTGACGTCCGGCAACAAAATTTTCGCCATGTTCCATTAATGTGTGAAACGTTAAAAATTCGGCTGCATGGCCAGATGCAGTTGCCAAGGCCGCGGTGCCACCTTCAAGAGCGGCAATTTTTTCTTCAAGAACAGTTTGCGTAGGATTAGTAATGCGCCCATAAATATTGCCAGGTTCCGCTAAAGCAAACCGATTTGCAGCTTGGTCGGCATCTTTAAAAACATATGCAGTTGTTTGATAAATCGGTGTTGCACGCGCACCGGTCGTCGGGTCTGGTGCGGCTCCAGCATGAACAGCTAATGTTTCAATCCCCAGCCTATTTTGTGTCATTCAATTGTCCTCCAAATGCGCCACTATCAATGTTATTACAATATAACCAATATGATTATGCCTGAGGCTATTGAATACCCTTCCGAGAAACAAGAAAACAATTTCTTAAATCAAGTTTTCTCTAGTTATTTTTACTGTAATAATTCTATTTTTGGGCATTTATTCATCACAACATACATACCATTATCGGCAGCAATGCGTGCCGCATCACCATCATAAACGCCGATCTGTGTCCAGAACACCAATGGCCTTTTTGAAAGGCTAAGTGTTTCATCCAGAATTTCTTTAACAGCTTCTGACTTACGAAAAACATCCACCATATCTATTGGCTGTGTAATGTCCGACAAACTGCCATATACATTGATGTTTTGTATGGTCTTGCCTTTCAAAGCGGGATTAACCGGGAAAACTTGATAGCCATGTGCGAGAAGAAATTCCATAACTGCAAAACTAGGACGAAGCGGATTTGCCGAGGCGCCAATTAATGCAATTGTCTTAACCCGTTGCAAAAGATTGATAATTTCCCGATGTTTTTGAATAATCAATGTCTCTCCAACCATTATTTCCCCTTATCTAAAGCATGCTATTTCGATATGGAAACAATTGTCACTTAGACAATGTGGTATTATATTACCTTATATGCAATATATTGTAAATATTGAATTATTTTCTTATTGACGCATAATAGAGAACATTATAAGAGCAAGGCACGCATCATTTCGGGTGTGTTCTGTTGTGTTTTATCACAACGCTAAGCAACAAAAAAAGCCTTCATTTAGTGAAGGATTTTATAAAGGAAAGCTTCAATGGCAACTTTTTCACAAAAGCCTGCTGAAGTGGTAAAGAAATGGGTCATTATTGACGCAGAAAACCTTGTTTTAGGTCGTCTTGCCACATTGGTAGCCAATAGATTACGCGGTAAACATAAAGCGACTTATACCCCTCATGTTGATGACGGTGACAATGTTATTGTTATCAATGCTGAGAAAGTGGTTTTGACCGGTAAGAAATACGAAAACAAGATGTATTACTGGCACACTGGTTATATTGGTGGCATTAAAGAACGTACCGCACGTCAGATCATTGAAGGCCGTTTTCCAGAACGTGTTATCGAAAAAGCTGTCGAGCGCATGATTCCTCGCGGTCCTCTTGGACGTCGTCAGTTAAAGAATCTTCGTGTTTATGCTGGTTCACAACACCCACATGAAGCGCAACAGCCAGAAACTATTGATGTTGGCGCACTCAACCGTAAAAACAAAAGGATTGCTTAATTATGGCCGAGATTAATTCTCTTTCTGAACTTGGCGCAGCAACTTCTGTGGTTGAAGCGGCTGTAACACCTGCTCCTGTTCACGAGCGCAAAGTGGATGCACAAGGTCGTTCATATGCTACAGGTAAGCGTAAAGACGCTATTGCACGCGTATGGGTAAAACCTGGCAGTGGTAAAATTGTTGTCAACGGCAAAGACTTCGACAAGTATTTTGCACGCCCTGTTTTGCAGATGATTTTGCGTCAGCCTATCGTTGCTGCTAACCGTGATGGACAGTTTGATATTGTTGCATCTGTTGCTGGTGGTGGTCTTTCAGGTCAAGCTGGTGCGGTTCGTCATGGTATTTCAAAGGCATTGACCTATTTCGAACCAGAGCTTCGTGCAGTGTTGAAAAAAGGTGGATTCCTTACACGCGATAGTCGTGTTGTTGAACGTAAGAAATACGGTAAAGCGAAAGCCCGTCGTTCGTTCCAGTTCTCCAAGCGTTAATTCACTTGGCTATATGCATATCGAAGCCCCGTTATACGGGGCTTTTTTATTGCCAAAATTTTTGTATTTTACTGTAAACTGTGTGACCTACCACAAGCGGTGTATGCTCTCATGTAAAAGACGCGTCCTCTACACAGCGAAAGGTACTTGCTCTACTGTAAATGGTACGTGATCTAACGTAAAAGATTGCGTGTTTTGCGGCAATAGACTGGTGTTAGCCGAGAAACCGTTTAATCATGGCAATAAAGTTCGCAACAGATATCGGTTTAGACATGTAATCTTCACAGCCACTTGCGCGAATCCGTTCCTCGTCACCTTTCATGGCAAATGCGGTAACTGCAACGACAGGTATTGATTTCAGCTCTGCATCAGCTTTTAATTGCTTAATAACATCAATGCCTGAAACTTCCGGCAATTGAATATCCATCAAAATAAGACCAGGAGCAGTGCTCCGTGCCAAGTCGAGTGCAGCGAGTCCGCTTCTTGTTTCTACAGTCTCATAACCACTTGCCTCAACGAGATCACGAAACAATTTCATGTTAAGCTCGTTATCTTCAACGATCATGACTTTTTTCGGCATCTTATCGACTCCACTCTTCCAGCATTACAATATGAAGAGTAAACTATGGAGAGTTACCACTTGGCTAAAATAATATGAAAAAACAGATATCAAATCAGGAAGAAGCAGAAAAACTTGCGATTGATGCATTTATATTCATTGCAAATGATCCAGACCTCATGCCACGATTTTTAAATGTAACCGGTATAGATGCCAGCGATATACGTCAGGCTGCGCAAGCCAAAGGTTTTCTTGCTGGCGTTTTACAATTTATTCTCGCGCATGAACCGACACTTATGGCTTTTTCCAACGCAACAGAATATTTGCCACAATCAGTCGGCGATGCTTTGCATTTTCTTCCCGGTGGAGAACAAGTGGAATGGAATTGAACCAATTCCAAAGTCCGCAATATGGCTTCTGTCGGGATTGTCTTTGTTTGCAAATAAGGAAAAACTTGCGTTGCCAAAAATGTGGGTCACCGCGTTTATTGCACCACCCAGAGCTTTATAATCTAACATTGGCACATATTGATTGTGATGCCTTTTACGCATCTGTTGAAAAACGTGACCATCCAGAATTAAGAAATAAGCCTGTTATTGTGGGTGGAAGCAAGCGTGGCGTGGTTTCCACAGCGTGTTATATTGCCCGAATAAGGGGGGTAAGATCAGCAATGCCAATGTTCAAAGCCTTGGAGCTTTGTCCTGATGCTGTTGTTATCCCACCAGACATTGCAAAATATTCTCGCATTGGCAAAGAAATCAGAAGCCTTATGCATGATTTAACGCCGCTCGTGCAGCCATTATCAATAGACGAGGCATTTTTAGATCTATCTGGTACAGAAAAATTGCACAAAGCACCAGCCGCATATGTTCTTGCCCGATTTGCCAAACAAATAGAAAAGAAAATAGGTGTGACTGTTTCAATAGGGCTATCCTACTGCAAGTTTTTAGCCAAAGTTGCCTCTGATCTCGATAAACCAAAAGGCTTTTCAGTCATCGGGCGTGCGGAAGCCACCTCATTTTTGGCAAGCCGACCTGTAACGACAATATGGGGTGTGGGTGCTGCACTTACAGAAAAACTTGCTCATGATGGGTTAACCACCATCGGTCAACTGCAACAAATGGAAGAAAGTGTACTCATCAAACGTTACGGGCAAATGGGGCAACGTCTTTATTCCCTATCACGTGGTGAAGATAATCGCAGCGTTGACGCCAACCAAGAGATGAAAAGTGTATCGGCAGAAACAACATTTCTGACAGATCTTACTGCAGAAAAAGATCTCATACCGGTTTTACGAATGCTTTCGGAAAAAGTTTCACAACGGCTAAAATCATCGCATATTGCTGGCGAGACTGTGGTTTTAAAACTCAAAACGAAAAACTTCAAAACACGGACAAGAAATAGAAAATTGAACGACCCGACACAGATGGCCGATCAGATTTTCCGGATTGGGCAGGACCTTTTGAAGAAAGAACTGGACGGCACAGCATTTCGTCTCTTAGGGATTGGCGTGCAGCATCTCACACAAGCCATTACAACACCTGAAGCGGATTTGCTTGACCAGGAAGTTAAAAAGCGATCAGCCGCTGAAATAGCAATGGATAAGCTACGCGAAAAGTTTGGCAATAAAGCCATTGAAACCGGCTATACTTTTGGAAAACAACCAATTTCTTACAAAAATCAAAGCGAGCCTAAAAAATAGATGAGAGGCAAAATGCTTCTTTATCACGAGCGGCTAATTATCAATCTCTTGATTTTATTCTTTTTTTCAAAAAAATATTCGTATCAGATAAGGCAACACCTGCAGCCAAGTGCTGCATATTTGTAGATCAGATTATCAATACCAACCAACGGCGATCTGTGCTTCTTCTGACATACGGTCAGGTGTCCATGGTGGATCAAATGTCATATTAACCTCGACATGGGAAACACCTTCAACTGCTCCAACAGCATTCTCGACCCAGCCTGGCATTTCGCCAGCAACTGGACAACCAGGGGCAGTCAGTGTCATATCAATTTTCACTGACCTATCGTCTTCAATATCAATACGATAAACAAGACCAAGCTCGTAAATATCCGCTGGAATTTCCGGGTCAAACACAGTTTTTAAAGCTGAAATAATATCGCTTGTCATACGATCCAACTCTTCTGCCGGAATTGCAGAAGCAGCAGCCGGTGACACCTCTGTCCACGTTCCTATCAATTCAACAGATGGGGTAGATTGATTACTTTCAGTCATTGAAAAAACTCCTGGCTTTTTCCAGAGCCTCGGCCAACTGGTCTATATCCTCTATGTTGTTATACATAGCCAATGATGCCCGACAGGTTGATGTTACGCCGAAGCGCTGTAACAATGGTTGCGCACAGTGCGTGCCGGCGCGAACCGCAACACCTTGCCGATCGATATACATTGAAACATCGTGAGGGTGGATTCCCTTCAATTCGAAGGAAATAATTCCACCTTTATTGGGGGCTGTACCAAATATCCGCAGTGAATCAATTTTAGACAACCGTTCATGAGCATAATCCAGTAAATGCTTTTCATGGGCATGAATGGCATCGCGATTTTTAGACATGATATATTGCAACGCCGCGCCTAAACCAATTGCTTCTACAATGGGCGGCGTGCCAGCTTCAAAACGGTGTGGCGGTTCGTTATAGGTAACCTTATCAACGGTTACATCTTCAATCATTTCGCCACCACCTTGGAATGGTCGCATCTGTTGAAGATAGTCTTGTTTACCGTATAAAACACCAATTCCCGTTGGACCATAAAGTTTATGGCCCGTCATCACATACCAATCGCAATCAAGATCCTGCACATCAACCGTTGCATGAACAGACCCTTGCGCCCCATCAACCAAAACAGGAATCCCCTGTTCATGAGCCAATTTAATCATGTCTTTTAACGGTGTCACAGTTCCAAGTGTATTGGACATATGTGTAATCGCAACTAAACGCGTTTTGCTGGTTAGTGACCTCTGAAAATCCGCCAGATGCAACACACCATCATCATCCACTGGTACGAATACTAATTTCGCGCCTTTTATTTCACGAATAAAATGCCAAGGCACAATATTCGAATGATGCTCCATGATGGTTACAACAATTTCGTCATCAGCCGAAATTCTTGGCATACCCCAACCATATGCCACAGTGTTAATTGCTTCAGTTGCATTCTTAGTAAAAACGATTTCCGATTGGGAAGACGCATTTATAAATTGCTGGACGGTTTTTCTTGCCTTTTCATAGGCGTCTGTAGCTGCATTTGATAAATAGTGCAAACCTCTATGCACATTGGCATAACCATGATTATACACATCATTCATGGCATCAAGCACGGCTTGTGGTTTTTGCGCGGAAGCAGCATTATCCAAATAAGCCAGTCTTTTTCCATAGACTTCCATATTCATGATAGGAAAATCACGACGAATGGCATCAATGTCATAATGAAGTGTAGAATGCTCTTTCATGATCGCCTCAATCTTACAAATGGTTTTCCAACCATTTATCAATCACTGATTCAAGTGTATCCTGAATAGCAGCAATATTGTCATCTTCCACTAGTTCCGACACAAACGCTTTCACCAGAAGGCCACGGGCTGTAACCTCTGGTATTCCACGCGCCATTAAATAAAATAGCTGATCACGATCAATCTCGGATACTGTCGACCCATGTCCACAAGCAACGTCATCGGCAAAAATTTCCAGTTCAGGTTTTGAATCAAATTCCGCTTCATTAGACAGAATAAGACTATTACAGGTCATTTTCGCATCGGTTTTTTGCGCTTCCTTTGCAACCCTAATCATTCCCTGAAATGCACCACGCGCATTATCTGTGACCACATTACGGATCAGCTCTGATGAGGTTGTGTTTTCTTGCAAGTGCCGAACACACATCGTTACATCACTATGCGTTTGACCAGCTAAAAGGTTAATAACACGCAATTGAAAATCTGCCCCCTCTCCGGCCATATCCACATTGATTTCCTGCCTATTCAGGCTGCTACCAATGTTAATGACATAAAGATAGAGTTTTGCTGCTTTTCCTAATTTTGCCTCAAACTTTGAAAACTGCGTGGCATCAATACCGCGGTCACGGATAATTACCCATGTAACCTCGCTATTTTCACCAATATTCAGTACGTTAGCTGAGCTTGCCAATACAGGTTGTTCACCACCAATCTGGCGATCAATGAACGTAGCGACACAATTATTGCCAACGGAAATCTTTGAATAAACATGCCCACGCCCACCAGGCTGGATTGTTTGCAGCTCTATTGGTGTTTCCGGTTTGGCATCGTTTTCCAATTCCAGAAACCAACCGTCTGTTACAAAAGCTGTATTCAGCTGAGCAATAAAATCATCATCAGCTATGTTATTTTGCAGCTCACCATGTTCTGTCGCCAACAAGTCGGCAAAATTTTCCGATTTGACATTATCCACCCGCGGGGCTTTCAGTGTCTTACCATTGAATATTGCAAAAACAGGAGACTTAACAACGAGCGGATCTTGTGAAAGACCGTCCCCCTCATCACTATATTGCGGAATGTCACGAAGTAAGGTGCGCAAATCTGTATAGTGCCAATATTCCTGTTTTCTCGAAGGTAGCCCAACCCTTTTAAACTGTTCGATAATATTGTCACGCAAGGACATTACAGAGCTATCGCCGGGAAAATCGCCAATGCGTTCACCGAAGCTGTCAATAATAGCGGTTTCCGTGGTCGTTAATTCTCTTTCATGATTAACACTCATTTTTACGACCTCAAGCTACTTCACCGATAATATCTGCGTAGCCATTTTCCTCTAACTGTAATGCCAGAGATTTGTCACCACTTTTTATAATCCGACCTTTGTACAAAACGTGTACTGTATCGGGCACAATATAATCCAACAAACGCTGATAGTGTGTGATAACCAGAAATGACCGGTTGGCACTGCGTAGCGTATTCACGCCATTTGCGACTATCTTAAGCGCATCAATATCCAAGCCAGAATCTGTTTCATCTAAAACGCAGAGCTTTGGCTCCAACAGCATCATCTGCAATATTTCCGCCCGTTTTTTCTCGCCACCGGAAAAACCGACATTGAGCGGACGTTTAAGCATATCGAGATCCATTTCCAGCTCTGCTGCGCCTTTTTTGACAAGCTTCAGGAACTCTGGAATTTTCAACTCTTCTTCACCGCGAAGTTTGCGTTGGGAATTCATTGCCACTTTGAGAAACTCCATTGTAGCAACGCCTGGAATTTCCATCGGATATTGAAATGCCAAGAATATACCCAAAGCCGCGCGTTCTGCCGGATCCATTTCCAATATGGATTGGCCATTATAAATAATTTCGCCATCGGTAACTTCATAATCGTCACGTCCAGCCAAAATATAAGATAATGTAGACTTTCCAGAACCATTAGGCCCCATTATGGCTGCCACTTCCCCATCATTCACCGTCAAATCCAGACCATGAATAATTTCTGTTTCCGTGCCGGCTATACGGGCATGAAGATTTTTGATTTCCAACATTGTTTTAAAATCCTAATTTGCAGTAGTGCTTCAATCACTACCGATTTTTACACCCATTAACCGACGCTACCCTCAAGACTTATACCTATAAGCTTTTGTGCCTCGACAGCGAATTCCATTGGCAATTCCTGAATAACTTCTTTGACAAAACCATTGACAATAAGGCCAATCGCTTCTTCTTCCGGAATGCCACGTTGCATCACATAAAACAGCTGATCTTCAGATATTTTTGATGTTGTGGCTTCATGCTCGAACTTGGCAGTGGCATTTTTTGCCTCGATATACGGCACGGTATGTGCGCCGCAATCATTGCCAATCAATAGGCTATCGCATTGTGTAAAGTTTCTTGCATTTGTCGCCTTACGATGGGCAGAGACCTGCCCTCTATAAGTATTGTTCGAAAAGCCCGATGAAATACCTTTTGAAATAATACGGCTCGATGTATTTTTACCAAGATGGATCATCTTTGTTCCAGAATCTATCTGTTGATGACCATTGGAGACAGCAATGGAATAAAATTCACCGCGTGAATTGTCGCCACGTAATAAACATGAAGGATATTTCCATGTTATAGCAGAACCTGTTTCAACCTGTGTCCAAGAAATCTTAGAATTGTCACCACGACAATCACCGCGTTTCGTAACAAAGTTGAAAACGCCGCCCTTGCCGTCTTTGTCACCAGGATACCAATTTTGCACTGTTGAATATTTGATTTCGGCATCTTTTAACGCAATCAATTCGACAACTGCTGCGTGCAATTGGTTTTCATCACGTTGAGGCGCGGTACATCCTTCAAGATAGGAAACGTACGCCCCTTCATCGGCAATAATCAATGTGCGCTCAAATTGCCCAGTATTTCGTTCATTAATACGGAAATAGGTGGACAATTCCATCGGGCAGCGCACACCTTTTGGTACATAGACAAAAGAACCGTCTGTGAAGACAGCAGCATTGAGCGCGGCATAAAAATTATCACCTGCTGGAACAACCGAACCCAAATACTGTTTGATAAGATCAGGGTGTTCACGAATTGCTTCCGATATAGAACAGAAGATAACACCCGCTTTTGCCAATTCTTCTTTAAACGTGGTTACAACCGAGACAGAATCAAACACGGCATCAACAGCAACACGCCCTGAAGCATAAATATTGCCGTCAGGTTCTGCTCCTTCGCCCTGTTTTCGCACACCTGCTAAAATTTCTTGCTCTTTCAGTGGAATACCCAATTTTTCATATGTTTTGAGCAATTCTGGATCCACCTCATCAAGCGATTTGGGGGCATTTTGCGTCTTAGGTGCCGCATAATAGGATATCGCTTGAAAATCTATTTCCGGATAATCAAGGCGAGCCCAATGGGGCTCTTCCATAGAAAGCCAGCGATTATAAGCTTGAAGCCGTAATTCCAACATCCATTCTGGTTCGTTTTTCTTAGAAGAGATCAAACGTATAATCTCTTCATTCAAACCCGTTGGTGCTTTATCCGTCTCGATAGCGGTTTCAAAACCATATTTATATTGGTCAACGTCAATGTCACGAACTTGACTTATCGTTTCCTGCACTGCAGGCATGTGAACTCTCCCTCCTCACCGGGTCAAAAACCGGCAGTTTAGAATATGCCGAAACAAGCTTGAACAGATTTAAGACGTCATTCACCAGAGTTCAATAGAAAAAACCTGATAAAAGCAGTCAAGCTTATAATTGCTTTTTAAAACAGTTCTAAACTTGTTTGCAAGCCTTGTTTTTTACTTTTTTGAATTACGAACCATTTTACTCATTGCGTCAAGAAATTGTTCAATTTGTTCAATTGTTGTGTCGCGGCCAGTTGAAACCCTGATGGCACCACCCGGAACCTCTAATCCCATTGAAGCCAATACACTACTTTGTGTAACTTTGCCTGATGAACAAGCAGAACCAGCGGATACTGCAAAGCCTGCGAGATCCATTCCAATCTGTATTGTTTCAGCTTTAATGTCGTTTATTGCAAAATATGTTGTATTTGGAATTCGTTTTACGTTTTCACCAAAGATTGTTACTTGGTTACTCATAGCATGGAGACCGGTTTCCAAATGCTTTTGTAACATTGCAAATTTTTCTACATCAGCTTCGCTAGGTGCCTGTTCCATAGCTGCACCAAAGGAAGCAATCAGTGTTAGAGATTCGGTGCCGCTGCGAAATCCATGTTCCTGACCACCGCCGTTGATAAGAGGTTGCGGCATTAAAGCACTACCATTTGCAACAAATGCACCGATTCCTTTTGGACCACCAATTTTGTGTCCTGCAACGATAAAAAAATCACCGCCGCATGTTTTTATATCAATTGGCAATTTTCCAATAAACTGCACAATATCAACAATCAGCACACCACCGGCCTGTTTAACGATATCTGCAATTTGTCGGGTTGGTTGTATGACCCCTGTCTCACTATTAGCGGCCTGAATGGCAACTAAAGGTAATCCCTTGGTCTTATCATGCGCGTTTAACGCCTTTTCAAGTTCGGACAAATTGATGATACCGTCACCATCAACGCCAATAATTGTTTGGGCATCTTTGTCAAAACGCCCACCTTTGGCAATGCAAGGGTGTTCAGTTGCACCAATATAAACATGCGAAAAGCGGACATCCGACCGCCCCATTTTATAAAACGGGGTGAGCAATGTCATTGCCGCTTCTGTGGCACCTGAAGTAAAAACCACATGGTCAGGAATTGTCCCTAAACGTTCGGCCACTTGACGGCGTGCTTTTTGCAAAAGTGCTTTTGCAGCCCGCCCTTCCTGATGAACAGATGAAGGATTACCGTAAATATCAATCGCCTCGATAAGAGCTTTACGCGCTGGTTCTGACAATGGCGATGTCGCGTTATAATCTAGATAGTTACGAAAAGTTGACATCTGACTTCCTTAAACACTTAATTTTTAATTGGTTTCTACTGTTTTATAACGCAATTTTCTTGAAAAGTGCACCAATAACAGACTATCTAACAAGCAAGATTGCTTTAACAACACTAAACGATGACACAGACAATACCAAATCACTATGGGTAATGTGTCAATCGTGATGATAAGGAGTGCTATATGCCAGAAGTCATATTCAATGGTCCTGCGGGGCGTCTTGAAGGTCGCTATCAGCCTTCTCTTGAAAAAAATGCTCCTATAGCCATTGTATTACACCCACACCCACAATTTGGTGGAACGATGAATAACAAGATCGTTTACGATCTATTCTATATGTTCCAACAACGCGGCTTTACGACCTTACGGTTTAATTTCCGTGGAATTGGTCGCAGTCAAGGTGAGTTTGACCATGGTGCAGGCGAATTGTCGGATGCAGCCGCCGCACTTGATTGGGTACAAGCACTTCATCCTGATTCTAAGAACTGTTGGGTTGCAGGCTATTCTTTTGGGGCATGGATTGGTATGCAACTTCTTATGCGCCGCCCTGAGATTGAAGGCTTTATTTCTATTGCGCCACAGCCCAATATTTATGATTTTTCGTTTCTTGCCCCCTGCCCATCATCAGGATTAATTATCCATGGTGACAATGATCGGGTAGCACCAGCGAAAGATGTTCAAGGCCTTGTCGACAAATTGAAAACGCAAAAAGGTATAACCATCACCCAGCAAACATTGGAAGGTGCAAACCACTTTTTTGCCGGTCGCGTTGATGAACTCATTGGCGATTGCTCGGAATATCTTGACCGACGGCTTGCTGGCGAATTGTCAGAACCGCGAATGAAACGGCTACGTTAGAGTTCAAATCTAACCTTATCTGTTTTGAAACAATATGGCTCCTCATTCTTTTTAGATTTTGTGGAGCCTTTTTGTATTCCAAACACTATTTTTGTATTTCAAATGCTGGTTGAGACAGATGATTATTCAACCGCGCCTAATCCATTGGCGATTGCATCGTACTTAATACTAAAGTGTCACATTATTGTAATCGGAATGATTTCTTTCAAACATATGTGAGCAGCTCACTGCAAATTATTCGGTTTGACATATTTGCCACCGCTAACTGGCTGGTCACACCCTGTTGTTGTCGGATAAGTTAGTGGTAAACCGTAAAAAGACCTTATGGCGAGATAGCCCCATGCATCAGATTCGATAAAGTCAGGATTAGCCCCTATCGACTGTGCATTGAGCAATTTACTATTTGCTGTTTTTGTCAGCTTTTCCAAATATTTAGCAATTGCCTTATTGTGCGCACCACCACCAGAAAGAACAAGTGTCTTTGGTGTTTGTGGAACATGGCGGAATGAATTAACAATTCCAAATGCCGTTATATAGCTTAAAGAAGCGGCACCATCTTCTATTGAAATAGTTGTGTCGGTTAACGGGCTAAAGCTTCTCCAATCAAGTGATCCGGGCGTTGGCTGGCAAAAAAACGAATGCATTTGATAATTTTGAATAATTTTATCAATAACATTGCCCTTTAAAGCAATTTCTCCACCATCGTCATATTGCTTTGAAGTGCGTAACGAGATCCATTGATCGATCAGAACGTTTCCCGGTCCACAATCAAAAGCATAAATCGAGGAATCTTCGCCAATCCAGGTTAGGTTTGATATGCCACCAATATTGACAAATGCGATCGGAAATTGTGCCTTTCCGCGAAGTTTATTGGCCAATACGCGATGATAGACTGGAACCAATGGCGCACCCTGCCCACCATGGGTCATATCATTCGCCCTCATATCATAAATGACATCAATACCAGTTTGATTTGCCAGTTGTTGACCATCGCCAATTTGCACTGTCAGGGCATTTTCTGGTTTATGCAAAACGGTTTGACCGTGAAATCCAATCAAATCAACCGAATCGCTGTTAATTGCGTATTTATGCAATAATTGTTGCACCAGAGTTGCGTGCAGATCGGTAAGTGCAACTTCTATCTTTCTGAGTTGGGCTGGGCGATCATCACGATTTTTTATCTGATTTGCTATATCAAGCGCAGACTTTAATTGCTGCCTAAAAACGGCACTATATGTGTATGAGTGATGACCCATAATATCTATCACCGCATCGCCATCGCTGCGCAACAATGAGGCATCGATACCGTCCATAGAAGTACCACTCATCAATCCGATAGCCAATTTTATATCCGGCATTGTATGCTTCCTTGTGAATCGTGCATAATCTATGATAAAGCCCACATTTAATGAAGAAACTCTATGATGTTCGATTTTTTGTTAAGGAACAAGTTTGATGTCCGGTTTTAAATCCGATTTCCTAAATGTTATGCGTGAACGTGGTTTTATCCATCAAATATCTGATGAAACAGGTTTGGATGACCTTTTAGCAAAGGAAACGGTTACTGCATATATCGGGTTTGACCCTACGGCTTCCAGCCTTCATGTTGGTAGTCTTATTCAGATCATGATGTTGCATTGGTTGCAAAAAACCGGTCATCGTCCAATTGCGCTTATGGGTGGTGGCACCGGTATGATTGGTGACCCATCATTTAAAGACGAAGCACGAAAACTGCTGACAATCGAAAATATCGACCAGAATATTGCTGGCATCAAAAAGGTTTTCACACAATATATCAATTTTGGTGAAGGTTCCAACGACGCTATTATGGTCAATAACGCCGATTGGCTTAGAAACCTTAATTATATTGAATTTTTACGTGATGTCGGACGGCATTTTTCTGTCAATAAAATGTTGTCATTCGACTCTGTCAAACTGCGTCTTGATCGTGAGCATTCCCTATCATTTTTAGAATTCAACTACATGATTTTGCAGGCATATGATTTTGTCGAGTTAAGCAAACGCTATGGCCTGCGCATGCAAATGGGTGGTTCAGATCAATGGGGCAATATTGTTAACGGCATTGATCTTGGACACAGAATGGGAACGGAACAACTCTATGCCTTAACGTCCCCTCTGCTTACCACGGCATCAGGTGCAAAAATGGGCAAATCGCTTAATGGTGCGGTTTGGCTCAATGCTGACATGCTTTCACCGTATGATTTCTGGCAATATTGGCGTAATACTGAAGATGCAGATGTGTCGCGTTTCTTGAAACTTTATACCACATTGCCAATGGATGAAATTAACCGTCTCTCTAGCCTACAGGGCGCTGAGCTGAATGAAGTTAAGAAAATTCTGGCAACGGAAGTAACGGCAATGTTGCATGGCCGTGACGCCGCGGAAAAAGCTGCTGATATTGCACGTAAAACCTTTGAGGAAGGCGCGTTGAGCCATGATTTACCAAAAATTGAGCTTGCATCCAGCGACTTGAAGTCAGGTATTGGCTTATTAACATTGCTGGTACAGGCTGGCTTGGCAAAATCAAATGGTGAAGCCCGTCGTCACGTACAAGGTGGCGGTGTGCGTGTAAATGACAAACCGATTGAAGATGAAGCACGCCTTATTTCAGATGTTGATCTTAATGATGATGGCGTCGTTAAACTTTCATTCGGTAAAAAAAGACATGTTCTTATAAAACCCGTTTAGGTTTTAGAGTTACAAAGGCAATGAAAACAATAAAACACAGCCTTGCGCTGTGTTTTTTATTTATAGTCGCTAATTCTGTTATCTCTTAAAAAATACCATTATCGGCGCCATGCAATGCCAAAACAATAATCATTGCCCAGTTTTAATTAGTCGACTTATATATAAAAATTCGATTATTGCTGGAACTCGAATATCGACCGGAATATTCCCGGAGCAATTGCCGAGATAGGGTTGACCATCACTTGCGGGTGTTTCATCTTGCCCTCAATTTTAAACGTAATACCAATCAAACCGCGATCACGACCATTTCCTAGTACCTGACCGATAACTGGTATATCGCCAAATAAACGGTTTAAGCCATAGGCTGGCATAAAAGTACCGGTAATGGACATATTACCCGATGAATCATATAAAATTCCTTGGAATGTTGCCCCAACAGTTGCGCCGCGTACAACACCGCGGTCTAGTACCAAATAATTATCGCCTTTTCCTATGTGAGCGTATCCCATATCAAAGGTGATGCTTGAACTATTGATTTTGCCCTTAAAGGCGTCATTCAGACTTTTTCCACCACCAGCAGGCTTCGATGAAACAATTGCAGCAAGTCGAGGTTCATCGACAATTTCAAAGTTTTTTAAGGTGATGGGGCCAGAAAGAGGCTGTCCGGGT
This sequence comes from uncultured Bartonella sp., assembly GCA_946478665.1. GTDB lineage: Bacteria > Pseudomonadota > Alphaproteobacteria > Rhizobiales > Rhizobiaceae > Bartonella. The sequence continues at coordinate 255,523 of CAMLCZ010000001.1, forward strand.
GTTGATTTCAAATTGACCGTTAATGCACCACCACGGATTTTTTCATAATAATTCATAAAACGGAGAACAGAACCCGCATCGGTTGTTTTGGCATTCACCGCTTGCCGCCCTTTATCATTTTGCATCTGCACAAATAATGGCTTGCCAGTTCTGGTATTTGCGTTGACGGTTAGCTGAGTGGTGTTTTGCTCGGTGACTTCGTAAGTCGCAGTTACACCATGTAAGTCCTCACCATAAAAACCGGTAAGGCTTGAAAGTGATGCGTGCAAAGAAATGGCATTTGTATTGCGGCCAGAGCCTGATGTCTTACCCATTTGTTGAAGCAAGGCTCTGGCATCAAAGCTTTTGCCAGTTGCTTCAATATGATAGGACTTACCCGATGTCGCAACTTTAATACTTAAATTATCATTGCGGTTTAAATTGGCTTTCGAAAATTCAGCGCCAGCTAACTGTTTATCCTTGATATGAAGCGAGCCAGCAATTTCAAAATTGGTTCCTGATAGCGAAAAATTGTCGATGGTAAAATCGGATTTGCCCGTCATATTTGACGGAATATCCATCTGCACTTGTGCAGGCATACCTTTGCCTTTTTTCCAACCGGCCCAAGATAAATCAAGTGTCGTATTTGTTAGATCGGCAGAAAGATTGCGCTTGCCTTTATTTTCAGGCCCAACCACAACGCTCATGGGGCCAGAAAGAAAAGTATTTAAAAATGCAAAATGCTTAGCTCTAACACTGTCATTTAAATTGAATGTAATATTTTCGTCTTTTTTCAAATCCGAATTGTTAAATGGCTGAACAATTTTTATATCTGCCGGCAGATCATTGACCAAACCACTGGCATTTAAGGTAACACCAGATTTGGTAATTTCGGCAGTTCCCGAAGCGTCATCAACGAGAATATTTTCAATCGGTTCCGGCAACGAAAAATCTGAAAAATCAACATTGGCTGTATAAGTCAACTCGCCAGGCGGGTCATCCCGTGTGACAGGAAATTTCAGATTGATTTCTGCTTCAACGTCGCCTTTTGCTTTATCGGGGTCAAATGGCAACTGTTTTCTTGCATTAATGGGTTTCAAGCCAATCATTTCACCGGCTGCGTCAATTTTGCCGCGCGCAACAAGGTTCATTTCGGCATAAACTGGACGTTGAGGTCCCCACGGCACGGTAAATGTGCCTTCAACTAGCTCTATCTTGCGATCTTTTGAAAGATAACTAACGCCGCTATCCAACGTTACCACTGTGGTCATACCATCAATGGCTATTTTGCCGTCGGCTTCCCGAATAGCCGGTAACTCGCCGACCAAATCCGATCTCGCATCATTAATTGCTGTTCTGATTTTCACTTCATTGCCAGTAATAGGCCCAGACGGAATACCATTACGGAAAAAACCCAGTGGCATAGCTATTTCGATAGAGCCATTTTTGAGTTGCCCACCAAAAATATGAGAAACAACCCAGCGTCTTGCCCCAGGAGAAATATTAATAGGCCATAATTGTTTGGCTTCTGCCACATCCATTTGAGGAACATGAAGTACAAATATTGTTTCTGGTGTTCCCTCGCCAAATCGCAAGCTTCCTTGGCCAAGTAAAGTTCCATGTGGTGCATTAACCGCAATCTCATCAACGATGATCTTTTTATTATCCAGATTGTACTGGCCTGCTACTTTCATAGAAAATCTTAGTGGATTATCCGGCACTTCTGCCGCAGCACTAACCGCGTGTTGCGAAACAATTTCAAAACGATAATCATTATCCGGCTTTTCATTGTCTGCTTTCGCAGGGGTTATGCCTATTGCACCATTAAATGGTATACTGACCCCACCAGCTGATATTTGCGAAGGGGCAATTTCTATTTTATCACTCTTCGGCGTATAGAGCATATTCACATCAAATTTTGCTGGCATTGTCTCTGTGCCAACGTCCATTGCCCCAACTGGCATCACAACATGCGCATTTATAATTGGACCGTTCAAAGCACTGTCTCTATGAGCTTCCAGAGCGATATCTGTAGTTCCTTTTAAACGAAAGAAATTATTATTGGTACGTCCATTGGGCAAGAAAGGTGAAGCATCATCAGACGCCCCCAAATGAAGTGGCAATGAGGTGAGCTTAACTTTAAAGCTTTGTGTTGCATTTTCTGCGGAAATGACATCGCCTTCCACCTCAATCGGATTATTGTTCCATTGAAGTTTCGATTTCAGCGCAGTTTTTTTCCAGCGCGTGCGCAGGTCCAATTCCTCAATTTTTAAAGGCGTATTATTATCTTCTCCCATACGCAGCGAAACATTTTTGAGAATAACCACTCTCATTGAGGTTCTTTTGAGCATTGCCGAGAATTGATCGAATGCACCAAAGAGATTATTGGCTGCCGCATCGGGATCAATCCTGCCAAATTTATCTTTTGGTAAAGTATCCAAAAAACTTGGACCATTGCCTTGCGGTAAAGCAATATTGGTATCGTGTATCTCGATCTGCGCGATCTCCAGCTTACCGCGCAGCAACCCCAATGGCGCAAAACCAACCCTGAACAAACCTATTTGATCAATTTTGGTACCGTTTTTTATGTCTGTTACCATGACATTTTGCGTCTCTAACGCCAAATGGTAATCTTCATCTAATGACAATTTTGCGTCTGATATTTTGACGTTTGCTTCGTTATTGAGTTGTTGCGACAAGGCTGCCTGCATTTTTGATGTCAAAAATGCACCACTAATTCCAACCTTAAGCAATGAAAAAGCAAGCACTAAAACGCAAACCAAGATTAACAAAATCCATAGGCAGGTTTTAAAGATACGCCGCATCATTTTTTTTCTTATGCGGGGGGTGCGAATCTTCAGTCCGCCAGATTGAAGAGCTGATGGAAAATGATCCAGATTTTTAATTTTTCGCTTATCAAAGCGAATTTCTTCATGTGGTCCAGGCAACTCTTCAACAATCCCGTTATTTGAGAATTAAAATAAAATAATTGGCAAACAGAATTTACAGAAACAATATAGCATTGGATCAGGATTGATTCCTGATATTTTTGGTATCATTTTACGCTTACCAACAAAAGAAAGGTAGAGTTATGGAAAAATTGGGAATAGGCGATATAGCACCAGATTTCAATTTACCCAGAGACGGTGGGGCAGAACAAAGTTTATCACAATTGCGTGGGAAACCAGTTGTTCTCTACTTTTATCCGAAAGACGACACCAGCGGCTGTACACTCGAGGCACATGACTTTACGGCTTTAAAACCAGAATTTGACAAGATTGGCGTTGAAATCATCGGTATGTCACCTGATAAGGCTGCAAAACACGATAAATTCAAACAGAAACATGAGCTGAACATCACTCTTGTATCCGATGAAGAAAAAACAACGCTGATGACTTATGGCGTATGGGTAGAAAAATCGATGTATGGCCGCAAATATATGGGCGTTGAACGCACAACATTCCTTATTGATAAAACCGGCAAGATTGCAGAAATTTGGCATAAGGTGAAAGTGCCAGGGCATGCACAAGCTGTTTTGCAGGCTGCAAGTAAAATTGCTTAATTAATAACCTCGTCACTTACCGGATCAATTGCCTAACAGTGGCTTGCCCGATTAATTGTTAGCTTTTTGTTAACTTTTATATGAGTTAATAAAAACCTAATATTTTGGACAACAAAAATGCGCAATATTTCAAAACTATTTATTTTGTGCTCAGTATTCATAGTCGCTGCAACATCTTTTGGTGCAGCGCATTATGATGTTGCATCTCAAGATAGTGGCGCAACTATTGAGGCGCGGCAGCCTTTACCAGATATGCCTAATAGCCATATTCCAGCAGTTGAAAATGTGCAATTTGTCGGGCAAAATGCTATTGACCCCATCATAACGGGGTCAGGCAAACAATAAGTTGTTGGCTAAAAACCAAGTTAACGCAACAAAACAATCTATTTTATTAAGAAAAACAGCCGTTGCTGGTTGGCTCTGATATTGCCATTGGCTCTGATTTTACCCAATTGAGCCAGATATTAACCAAGTGCTTAGCCAGAAATCTGGAATTTGGTTAAATTCCCGAAAATGACAATAAGCACTTGGAAAAACTTAAACACATGGAAAAACTATTGTTTGTTTAGGTAATATCCTCAACATGCTCAACGCCACCATGTATCCGTTGAGCAAGGGCTGCCTCCATAAATGCATCGAGGTCACCGTTTAGCACGGCTTGCGGATCTGTGTTTTCAACACCTGTTCTTAAATCCTTTACCAACTGATATGGCTGCAAAACATAAGAACGAATTTGGTGTCCCCAACCGATATCTGTTTTTGAAGCCTCAAGCGCGTTGGCTTCATCTTCACGCTTTTTCAATTCTTCTTCGTAAAGACGGGCTCTCAACATTGACCATGCAGTGGCGCGGTTTTTATGTTGCGAACGTTCTGCCTGACATTGCACAACAATGCCGGTTTTTATGTGTGTAATACGAACGGCAGAGTCTGTGGTGTTGATGTGCTGACCACCTGCCCCTGAAGCGCGATATGTATCTATCCGCACGTCCGACTCTGAAACATCAACTTCAATATTATCGTCAATAACCGGATAAACCCAAATACTGGCAAAAGATGTGTGACGTCTTGCATTGGAGTCATATGGTGAAATACGAACCAGACGATGCACACCAGATTCCGTTTTCAACATGCCGTAGGCATTATGTCCTTTTACCAAAATGGTTGCCGATTTTATTCCGGCTTCTTCGCCATCATGCACTTCCAGCACTTCGACTTTCATCGAATGTTGCTCAGCCCAACGCATATACATACGCAGCAACATTGAAGCCCAATCCTGACTTTCCGTACCACCTGCCCCTGCATGAATTTCAAGATAGGTGTCATTTGCGTCAACTTCGCCAGATAACAACATTTCGATCTGACGTTTATCAAGCTCATGTTTTAACCCATGAATAGCGCTTTCTGCCTCAGCCACTATGGCGTCATCGCCTTCTTCTTCACCCATAGCGATCAACTCGACACTATCGTCGAGTGATTGGGTTAAATGATTGATATTCTGTATCGAATCTTCCAACCTTTGTCTTTCACGCATGAGATCTTGCGCTTGTTGGGCATCTTCCCAAAGATTGGGATCTTCGGCTCTGTCATTAAGATATTCGAGGCGTTTTATTGACTGATCCCAGTCAAAGATGCCTCCTCAGCAAACCAATGGCTTGCTTAATTTCTTCAACCAATGTTTCTATTTCTGCACGCATGGTAGGATATAGTTATCTCAGATTTATGTAATTGTTGAGGTCAGGATCAATCCTGACCTATTTATAGCTTGAAAAGCGTTGGCATATTAGGTGGTTACCAAACAATGTCATCAAGCGGGTGGACTTTATTCACATCACATCAATAAGTCAAAATAAAATGTCTTATCAATAAAGCCCTTCGGAACCGCTCTGGATTGCCTTGTTAACCTGCGGTGACGTTGGAGCAACTGGCACACCTTCCTGAAAAGAATTCGTCCCACCAATAACTTGATAGACATCTGCAGGTCCAGTGCCTGGTTTAAACGCTTCAACAATAACATTGCTATTGCCAGGTTCTGCACGCATACCAGTTTTTCTATCAATTGCTACCTGCGTCATACCATCAGGTACTTTAAATCCGACATCCGGTACACCCTTCATGGCACTTTCCATAAACTCGCCAAATACTGGCACAGCCAAGGAACTACCTGTACCACCAAAGCCTAAAGAAGCTGGTTGATCATAGCCAATAAAGACACCCACAACGATATTTGGGGTAAAGCCCATAAACCAAGCATCCTTAGAGTCGTTCGTTGTACCGGTTTTACCTGCAATATGCCGTTTCAGATAATTAAGCCGTGCAGCCGTACCACGTTGCACAACACCTTCCATCATTGATGTAATCTGATAGGCCGTCATAGGATCAAGAACCTGATCGCGCTGGTCGATCAAAGTAGGTTCAGGCTGGTTGTGCCATTCTTTAACGTTACAACCTTCACATTGACGCTGATCATGGCGATAAATTGTTTTGCCATATCGATCTTGAATACGGTCAATCAGTGATGGTGAAATTGAACGTCCGCCATTTGCGATTACCGAATAGGCTGTAACCATACGCAGCACTGTGGTTTCACCTGCGCCCAATGCCATAGGCAAATAAGGTTGCATTTTATCGTAAATACCGAAACGTTCGGCATATTCTGCAACAATAGGCATACCCAAATCATTGGCAAGACGAACTGTCATCAAGTTACGCGAATGCTCAATACCATAGCGCAAGGTAGAAGGTCCTGCGAAGGTACCACCATAATTCTTTGGCCGCCAAACCTGTCCGTTTCCTTGACTAATTTCCACCGGTCCATCGAGAACAACGGAAGCTGGAGTATATCCATTATCAAGTGCTGCAGCATAAACAAATGGTTTGAAAGATGAACCTGGCTGACGATAAGCTTGTGTTGCCCTGTTAAACTCAGACTCAGCAAATGAAAAACCGCCAACCATTGCCAATACACGGCCTGTACGAGGTTCCATGGCAACCATAGCACCTTCAATTTTTGGTGGTTGACGCAATAGATAGCCACCATCAGAGCCCTGCTTTTTCTGAACAAAAACAACGTCTCCGACATGCAGCACACCCGTTGGGTTGCTTGCTGTTGTATGGCGATCATTTTTATCGACCATACGCAATGCCCAACGCATATCATTTACCGATATTGTTGATACATCACGCTCTGCTGATAAAGCGCCTGATACTTCTCTTTTCGGTTGCAAGCCAATTTTTACGCGATCTGGCGCAACAGATAACACAACCGCCAAACGCCATTCTGGCACATCGCTAAAACCAACAACGTCACCAAGTGCGGCCCCCCAGTCATCTGATACATCAATATGCTTGAAAGGACCGCGCCAGCCATGGTTTTGGTCAAATTTTATAAGGCCGTCTTGCAAGGCACGGCGCGCCATAACCTGCAAGTTCGGATCCAATGTGGTTCGAATTGAAAGACCACCTTCATAAAGTGATTTTGAACCATATTTGGCGATTATTTGCCGTCTTACTTCCTCTGTAAAATAATCTGACGCAAAAATGTAAGTGTCATCACCCCGCATTGTCACGCCCAACGGCTTTGCTTTTGCTTGCTCGCCTTGAGCGGCTGTTGCATAACCGTTTTCAACCATACGGTCGATAACCCAATTGCGTCTATCCAAGGCGCGTTGGGTGTGTTTAAATGGGTCATAATTGCTTGGCCCCTTCGGCAAAGAAGCCAAATAGGCACATTCATCAAGCGTTAATTCATTAACCGACTTATTGAAATAAGTTAAGGCAGCGGCAGCAATACCATAGGCGCCACGTCCCAAGTAAATTTCATTAAGATAAAGTTCAAGAATACGATCTTTAGAATAAGCGCGCTCAATACGCATTGCTAAAATCGCTTCCTTGACCTTACGTTCCATTGTTGCATCGGAACTTAACAAAAAGTTTTTGGCAACCTGCTGTGTAATTGTTGAAGCCCCTTCCGGACGGCGCCCTGAGCCAAGGTTACGCACATTGCTTACCAATGCACGCGCCAATCCTTCCGGATCCATTCCGAAATGGCGGTAAAAATTCTTATCTTCTGCGGAAATAAACGCCGATTTCACCAAATCCGGTACCGACTGGATAGGAAGATAAAGCCGCCGATTGGTTGCAAATTCTGCCATAAGACCACCGTCAGCGGCATGAATACGCGACATCACTGGTGGTTCATATTTTGCTAAAACCTCATAATCTGGTAGCTCATCAGTTTGAGTTTGTGGGGTATCTTCAGCAAATGTATAATTAGAAAATGGCACAGTCAGGCAAAGAGCAACGCCTGCAGCTAAAAAATGTTTAAAAAACCTCATCATCGTAACCGGATGTCGCTTTCTCCAGAATTCACTATCGAGTGAAATATAATCTACCAGTCAAGCCGCATTTGCACTGGAATTGCGACAAAGACAAGGCTAATTCACATTATTTAGTATTTTGATTAGAAAGTTAAGTGTTATTGGTCATAATTTCTAGGTTATCAGCAGCTTTATTATCAATATTTTCAACGGCTTTGGAATTTCAATCACTTTTCCTGATTAACCATTTGTCCGCGTCTATTATCGGCAAATTGTTTAACCGCCATAGCGATAGCGCCTGCTGCTTTCGCGCGCCAAGCTGGGTCAGAAACCTGTCTTTCGTCATCTTTATTTGACAAATATCCAAGTTCAATCAGCACAGATGGAATATCGGGTGCCTTCAAAACTTGAAAACCAGCATAACGATGTGGGTTCTTTATCAGGTTGATGTTATCTCGTGTCATGTCAGCAATGACACGTTCAGCGAAATTTACCGAAAAGGCTAATGTCTCACGCCGCGCAAGATCAATGAGAATATCGGTTACTTCAGGTGTTTCATCAGCAGGCAATCCGTCGAGAAGATCGGATTTGTTTTCCCGTTCTGCCAGAGCTTTCGCAATATTATCTGAAGCTTTGTCTGAAATCGTATAGACTGTTGCGCCACGCATCGTACCAGTATTAATTGTATCGGCATGAATGGAAATAAATAAATCTGCACCGTACCCCCTAGCCTTTTGAACACGTTCATTGAGGCGTAAAAACACATCGGTATCGCGCGTCAAGAAAACTTCCAAAGAGGGATTTTTTTCCAATTGTTCCCGCAAGGCGCGTGCAAATGCCAGAGTAACATCTTTTTCCAAAATGCCACTCACCCCTTGCGCACCACTATCAATTCCGCCATGTCCTGCGTCGATAACGACGCGGAAAGGTTTGACGATTGATTTTGCTGGCGTGTTTAAGGATGCAGCATCATTTTTTTGTTGCTCTTGTAATAGGGCTTCAAAATTCTTCCGGCCATCGGTTTTTATATCCAGTACAACCTGCCACAAACCGCTATCAAGCTGTTGCGAGGTACTTTTCTCAACAACAAAAGGAACTTTCGTTGTTAAAATGATTCGAGACCTATCCGCACCGGCTGCGCCATAACGGATATCTGAAACCAATCCCATAACTGTTGGCGACTGTTTTTGAGCCGAGAAATCAACAATAGGCAAATTGACAATAAGTCGGGTTGGTGAATCGAGAAGCTGAATGTTATAGGCTGGTTCTTTATCAAAAACCGCAATAATTCTCATTCTTGTCTCGTCACCCGCAATACGCAAGTTGACGAGACCCAATGGTTTTGCTGTTGTTTGAGCTTGTAGCGCTGAATATTGGATAGACAATGAGATCATCATCAACGCCATCAGAGCCAATGCAAATCTCTTGATAAAAAATATTGCAGCAACTCTGGATATGTTCAAAAACATGTTAGGCAAGCTCGAATTCTCATAATTCATTGGAAAGACAATTTTACAACCACGTCAATTGACCGCTCAGTCATTTTATGATGCAGGCAAAGACATAGGTCAGAGTTCTTTAAAACTATTTAATGACGAGACACCATTATTGATACTTGTTTTCATCACAATCTCGCCTTAAAAGCATAATCGGTTTAAAAGTGATGCATGAACGACTGGTTTGCCAGTCGCATGAGCATCTTTTTCGTAAAAACCTACAAACCTGAATGGCTTAGCTTGTTATTTTTTATAGCAAAATGCGCTCAATATAAGGTTTGTATCATACAGTTTCGCTGGTTCGGTTTGCCGAACTGATTTTGAAAAAACGTTTTGCCGGAGACTCTCAAGGTATGAGTCAGACTAAGCAGATGGTGAAGATTTTTATTAGAGCAAGACATGCGAGCGGGCATTTGCGCTCATTTTCCCATCCTATTTTTATGGCAAAACCAGTTTTTATTGGCTTGTTGCATCCTTTCCTCTCAAGGCTTTCTAATGCCTTATTAGGGACCTATATGCACGCCATCCGCAGGATTTCATATAATGTCAAACAAAATGCTTATAGATGCCTCTCACCCGGAGGAAACACGTGTTGTCGTTGTTCGCGGCAACCGTATTGAAGAATTTGATTTTGAATCAGAGCATAAAAAACAGCTCAAGGGTAATATTTATCTTGCACGCGTAACGCGCGTTGAACCGTCCTTGCAAGCAGCCTTTGTCGAATATGGCGGAAACCGTCATGGCTTTTTGGCTTTTTCCGAAATTCACCCGGACTATTATCAAATACCGGTTGCAGATCGCTTAGCTTTGCTTGAAGAAGAAGAAAAAGCCGCTCGTCAAGATGACGAAGGTGAGGACCAGGAAACAGAGAAGAAAAGTCGTAACAAACGCTCAAGACGGTCAAAGAAAGAAAAAGTCGTCGCTGCCGAGCTCGATGACGAGACAATTTCTGAGACGGTTGAATCAGACGATCTTGATGATAATGATCCACTAAGTGATCCAAATGAAGATACGGTTGAATCTGTTGGTGCGGAAGATGCAATGGAAGAAGTTCCGATGCATCAACGCGCACAGCGTCGCCAATATAAGATTCAGGAAGTTATTAAACGCCGCCAGATCCTACTCGTTCAAGTGGTAAAAGAAGAGCGAGGCAATAAAGGTGCAGCGCTAACAACCTATCTTTCTCTTGCCGGTCGTTATTCCGTTCTTATGCCGAATACTGCGCGTGGTGGTGGTATTTCCCGTAAAATTACCAATGTGCAGGATCGCAGAAGATTAAAAGAAATTGTAAAAGATTTACACGTGCCAAAAGGCATGGGCGTTATCTTGCGCACTGCCGGTGCAAATCGCACCAAGGCTGAAGTCAAGCGCGATTATGAATATCTCATGCGTTTATGGGAAAATGTTCGTGGTCTTACACTTGAATCGGTTGCCCCATCACTCGTCTATGAGGAAGGAAGCCTTATCAAAAGATCTATTCGTGATCTTTATAATAAGGATATTGGTGAAATTCTTGTTTCTGGTGACCAGGGTTATCGGGAAGCCAAAGACTTTATGCGCATGCTCATGCCAAGCCACGCAAAAGTGGTTCAGCCTTATAAGGATCCTCTGCCGATCTTTGCACGCAACGGCATTGAAACACAGCTTGATGCCATGTTGCAACCGGAAGTCACGCTGAAATCAGGTGGTTATCTCGTTATCAATCAAACTGAAGCTTTGGTTGCTATTGATGTTAACTCGGGACGTTCGACAAAAGAACATTCTATTGAAGAAACCGCATGTCAGACTAACCTTGAAGCGGCAGAAGAAGTTGCACGGCAATTGCGCTTAAGAGACCTTGCAGGTCTGGTTGTTATCGATTTTATCGATATGGAAGAAAAGCGTAACAACCGCCTTGTCGAGAAAAAGTTAAAAGATTGTCTGAAAGATGATCGTGCCCGTATACAGGTAGGTCGTATTTCGCATTTTGGCCTGATGGAAATGAGCCGCCAACGTATTAGAGCTTCTGTGCTTGAAAGTACGATGCAGCTTTGCCCACACTGCCATGGAACTGGGTATATACGCTCTGATTCTTCATTAGCACTGCATGTTATCCGCTCTATCGAGGAATATCTGCTTCGTAATCCGAATTTTAATATTACCGTTCGGACACCAGTTGTAACCGCCTTATATGTGCTTAATCACAAGCGTCAAGTAATAGCCGATTTGGAACAGCGCTTCGGTCTGACGATCAATTTTGAAGCGGATAATGATGTCGGTGCCGAACATTTGGTTATTTGCCGTGGTACAGCAGCTGAAGGCACGCCTGCCCCAGTTCTTCCAACGCCGATTATCGAAGACGAACCCGATCTGCCTGAAATTGAAGAAGAAACAGAACAGGCACCGGTTGAAAGTAACAACAACAATAATAGACGTAAACGGCGCAAACGCGACCGTAGGAACGATAACAACGAAGAACAAACGGCACAATCCGCATCACCAAATTCCGAGCAGTCGGAAGATGATAATAAACGGCGCAGAAGACGTGGCCGTCGCGGTGGTCGCCGCAATCGTGATGGTGAGTTTGAGCGTCGTCGTTTGCCATATGCTGAACCTGTGGGTGAATTTGCTGAACGTGCGTTATCAGAAGTGATAGCAGCGAGACGTCAACAAAGGCGCATTCCTGCTGCTGAACCAGTTGGTTTTACCGGAAATGAGCCGCAGCAAAATGTTGTAATTGCTGATGCTGCAGTTGTTACGGAGGCCGCACCAGTGGTGGAAGCGGCAGCACCGACGCAAGAAGTGGTTGCCGAAAAGCCGCAGAAAAAACGTGGTAGAAAGAGCAAAGCTGCGAGCGAGACTGCGGATACAACTGTTGTCCTTGAACAAGCACAAGATGCAGAACTGGTGGCAGAAGCTGCGCCAGTAACAGAAGAGGTAAAAGCGCCCGTTAAACGTAAACGTAAAACAAAAGCTGAAAAAGAGGCGGAACTTAAGGCCTTAAATGAAGCAAATAGTGAAACGTTAACATCCAGCTTAGGGAGCGCAACGGAAGAACAACCTCAAACTGTTGCAGTTGAACAAGCAGAAGAAAAACCTGCAAAGAAAACAACGCGTCGTGGTCGTAAAAGCACTAAAAAAGAGGTTGAGCCTAAAGCAGAAGCTGAGCCCAAAGCCGAAGTTGAGCCTACAGCCAATGAAGAGAATACAGCTGTTGAGGTTACTCCTGAAGAGACTGCTGTTGAATCGGTGACCAAAACAAAACGCAAATCGACCAAGAAAAAATCAGAACCAGAAGAGATGCCTTCATCTGATACATCACCCGAACCTGTTGAGGAAGAAAAACCAAAACGTATGGGATGGTGGCAGCGCAAGGGGTTCTTCTGAAAGATTTTTAAAAGAAAATAAAAACAAATGCCGTGTAGTATGACGCTATACGGCATTTTTGTTTTTACGGCTTTATCCGACGTCTTGGTAGCATATGCCATTAAATTTTGTTGCTAATAATAATTTATAACAAACGGTTGTTTTTAAGACGTTTTACAAGCCAAAACTTGATTACTGCATTAAACGTAATCAATTGATTTGATGAATATACAATGGGTTATTATCGCATTCGGCCTTAATAGATACGAGATATAGACATTCTATCATAAAATACATAAGCCTTTGGACGACGGTATAATATAAGCCAGTTCCATGAAATAAAATCAGATCATTGTTAATGGCAGACAGATTTCCACTTTAATAATTATTCAGTTATTTTGACAAGATCCAACAGAATACTTGGTAAAAGGGCTTGTGGAACATTGAATGAACATATAGGGTATGTTCTGCTTTTGTTTCTTTTGATTCGTGAATGGAGAATAATATGTTAACGCGAAAACAGTACGAACTTCTACTATTCATTCATGATCGGCTTAAAGAAACTGGAATTCCCCCGTCATTTGATGAAATGAAGGATGCATTGGATCTCGCATCAAAGTCCGGTATACACCGTCTTATAACCGCGCTTGAAGAAAGAGGGTTCATACGTCGATTACCTAATAGAGCCCGTGCTTTGGAAGTTATCAAATTACCAGAAGCCATGTCCCATCCATTAAGTTCACCGCGTAAATTTTCGCCGAGCGTTATTGAAGGAACCAAAGGGCAATCTTTGAAGAATGTCCTATCAAAACCAAGATCGAATAATGATATAGATCAGGCTGCAAATGTAAATGTGCCGCTTATGGGACGAATTGCAGCAGGTGTGCCAATTTCAGCCATTCAGAACCAAACCAACATGCTGTCACTACCAGCAGATATGGTCGGTAGCGGAGAGCATTACGCCCTTGAAGTTAAGGGTGATTCGATGATTGACGCGGGTATTTTTGATGGTGATACTGTTATTATAAAACGTGGTGATACGGCGACCCCTGGGGAAATTGTTGTTGCTTTGGTTGATGATGAAGAGGCAACGTTAAAACGTTATCGGCGCAAAGGAGCATCAATTGCACTGGAAGCTGCAAATCCAGCCTATGAAACACGCATATTTGGCCCAGATCGCATAAAGCTTCAAGGACGCCTCGTTGGGTTAATTCGCCGTTATTGAGATAGCTGATACGCGTTTACTTTCATTTATCTATAATAAGCAGACAAAATCCAATTTATTTGAACGTTGGTTTTGAATGTTTTAGCGTTAGTGTTGGTATTTCAGCGTTAATGTTGGTTATCTCTGCCATAGTGTTAGTTATTTCAGCGTTGGTTTTGTTTACGTTTAATATTTTTATGGTTTTAGCCAGTTCACTGTGATATTTCGAACCGAGCTGTGGCTCATAGTGAGAGATACATAGTAATTTCTAACCTTATCTTGCTTTTGCCATCTATTGTTGAAAATGCGCCATTTTTTACGAATATTAAATGGCGTATTAGCGCGTCATCTTAATAATTTTCGGGAAGTAACATGTCTGCTCCACGTATTAGTTTTGTTTCGCTCGGCTGCCCTAAGGCTTTGGTAGACTCCGAACGTATTATTACGCGCTTACGTGCGGAAGGTTATGAAATTGCGCGCAAACATGATGGCGCTGATCTGGTCATTGTTAACACTTGTGGTTTTCTTGACTCTGCACGAGATGAATCGTTAGAAAACATCGGCCAAGCCATGAAGGAAAATGGCAAAGTTATTGTTACCGGCTGTCTTGGCACCAGACCTGAAACGATCACTGAAGCCTACCCCAATATACTTGCGGTTACGGGGCCTCAAGCTTATGAAAGCGTGATGGACGCGGTTCATAAAGCAGTTCCTCCAGTTCATGACCCATTTGTTGATTTGGTGCCGCCGCAAGGGATCCGTTTAACACCACGCCACTATGCTTATTTGAAGATTTCGGAAGGGTGTTCCAATCATTGCAGCTTCTGCATTATTCCCGATTTAAGAGGAAGCTTAACCTCGAGACCTATTAACGATGTTCTTAAAGAAGCCGAAAAACTGGTGAATGCTGGTGTGAAAGAGCTTTTAGTAATATCACAAGATACAAGTGCTTACGGCCTTGATTTGAAATATAGTGAAAGCATCTGGCAAGATCATACGATAAGAACGCGGTTTTTTGACCTTGTTAAAGAATTGGGTGAATTGGGCATTTGGGTAAGACTTCATTATGTTTACCCCTACCCGCATGTTGACGAAGTGTTGGAATTGATGGCGGAAGGAAAAATTCTGCCATATCTTGATATTCCATTTCAGCATGCTTCTGAAAATGTGCTGAAAAATATGAAACGCCCTGCCCATCTGGAAAAAACCAATCGGCGCATTGAAAAATGGCGCGAGGTGTGTCCTGATTTGGCAATACGGTCTACTTTTATTGTTGGTTTTCCAGGGGAAACCGACGAAGATTTTGAAACGCTGCTAAATTGGTTATCGGAAACCAAGATCGACCGTGCTGGTTGTTTTAAATATGAAGCAGTGGAAGGTGCTGCAGCGAATGATCTTGGACTTGCAGCGGTGCCGGAAGATGTCAAAGAAAGTCGTTGGCATCGTTTTATGGCACACCAACAAACTATTTCAGCTAATCAACTCAAGAAAAAAGTTGGTAAGCGGTTACAGGTTCTGGTCGATAGTTCGACGGGTATTGAGGGCGTTGGGCGGACAAAATATGACGCCCCTGAAATAGATGGTGTTGTTCATATGCAATCTCGCCGCCCATTAAGAACCGGTGAATTTGTCACGGTAAAAATCGATCGGTCAGATAATTATGATCTTTATGGCACGGTTGTTTAATCAACACTGCCATAACTTTAACGGAACAGTTTATCGGACTTATGTGGCCATGTAATTTAGGGAAAACTGGTGCTAAATAGGTATTATGACCGAACGAAGTGATCAAAATACACCGAACTTCTTTTTAACTGCACCGCAACCGTGTCCCTATTTATCAGATCATTATGAGCGAAAGGTATTTACCTATCTAACAGGTACCTTTGCGCAACAGATGAACACTGTTTTGACGCAAGGCGGATTTAGGCGTTCGCAAAACATTGCCTATCGTCCAGTTTGTGATGGATGTCAGGCATGTGTATCGGTTCGTATTGTTGTCGACGAGTTCGAACCCGACCGTTCCATGAAAAGGGTATTGAAGAAAAACACCCAATTGGTTGGTACGGCACTTGGACCTGCAGCCACGGATGAGCAATATTCCCTCTTTAGTCGATATCTTCATACACGTCATGCCAATGCCGGCATGGATGACATGACATTCGACGATTATAAAATGATGATCGAAGACACGCATGTTGATACGCACGTGATCGAATATCGCACCGCCAACAATGAAGTAAACAGGATCAATTCAGCAAAAAATGATCTTATCGCAGTTGCTTTAACGGACGTCGTCAATGACGGGTTATCAATGGTTTATTCTTTTTATGATCCCGATAAAAAAAGTTCATCGCTTGGTGTGTTTTTAATACTCGATCACATTCGTCGTGCGAAACGATTGAAACTTCCTTACGTCTATCTGGGATATTGGGTCGAGGGATCACAAAAAATGGATTATAAATCCCGTTATCAACCGCAAGAACATTTGACACCTAACGGTTGGAAAGCCATAACAAGATAATTGATATTTATTTTTTAAAGAAATTAGTCAAATGCAAAACCAGATGATCAAATTATCAGGACTTGAACCGCATTTTAAAGGAAATGCCCGCCTTGTATTTGTTCATCCCGACGATCCAGATTTATTGGTAAAAGTTCCTCGACCTGAATGGATCGCCAGTAAACGCACCGTACCGAATTGGAAAAAGCGTTTCAAACCTTTAGGTGCCAATTCTGTTAATATGCATGAATTGCGTGAGATCATCCGCATAAACCCTAAACCTGAGCTTCAACAGGATCATATGTTTACCGTTATCGGTCTTCAACAAACCGATTTGGGTTGGGGGCTGATTGTCCGTGCAGAAAAAAGCAAGGATGGTTCATACGCCACTCCCGTGGCTGATTTTGTCAATGATATGTCAAAAATTGAAGCTGAATTGAGTGAGTTTCATAATTGGGTCTTACAAACAAAAACTGTTTTATATGATTTGAATCCATACAATCTTGTTTTGGCTTATCGCAACGGGAAAAACCAGATTGTTGTCATTGATGGTATATCAGAAAAATCCGCATTACAGAGCAGAACCTATTTTCAATCCATAAATTGCAAAAAGAACAAAGAAGTATACGCACGTTTTCTTCGACAAATGGAAAGAATACGCCTTGAAAGACAATGACCAACTTTACAGTTTGGGCGTCTTTTGATACGCCAACCCAAATTCTGGTCGCAGCCTACCCAGTAAAAACAAGGATCTAAAAATGAAAGCCTATCTTATCTGCTCCGGTGGACTGGATTCAGTCACGCTCGCATATCGCCTTGCGCATGAAAACGCGTTATGCGGAATAATATCGTTTGATTATGGACAACGTCACAAGAAAGAGCTGTTTTGCGCGCAAAAATGCGCGGAAAAACTTAGTGTCGATTATTACCCCATAGATATTTCTTCAATTGGGCGTAATCTGTCTGGATCATCATTAACGGATAATGTCGAGGTACCAGATGGTTATTACGCTGAAGAAACAATGAAATCTACGGTCGTTCCTAACCGTAATGCCATTTTTCTAACAATCGCTTTTGGTATAGCGGCTGCAAAAAATGGCGATACCGTTGCTATTGCAGTTCATGGTGGAGATCACTTCATATATTCCGATTGTCGGCCTGATTTTATTACTGCTTTCAATGAGATGGAAAAATTGTCGCTTGAAGGACAATGTGAGCTTTACGCGCCTTACGTTACCAAGGATAAGGCGGCTATCGTTGCTGATGGAGCGAAATATGGTGTTCCATTCGCCGATACATGGTCTTGTTATAAAGGCGGCGACCATCACTGTGGACGTTGTGGCACTTGCGTGGAACGGCGCGAGGCATTTCATCTTGCTGGCGTTAAAGACCCCACCATATATGATGACGATTCATATTGGTTGGAAGCTGTCAGAAGAAACAGAAATGATATTTGAAATACTATATTCTAATTTTAATATAGCGCTTTATTAAAGGAACACTGTCTTATGTCTTCAGACCATTCAATTTACGAAAATCTGAAACAGCTTGGTCAAAAAACGGAATTCCCCAATTCTCCAGAAGAAGCTGTATTGGAAAAAGTTGCAAATCCGCAATCTGATGTCAATTATTGTGTGCGATTTACCGCACCTGAATTTACGTCCTTGTGCCCTATAACAGGCCAGCCGGATTTTGCTTATCTTATGATTGATTATGTGCCAGACAAATGGCTTGTCGAAAGCAAATCATTAAAGCTTTATCTGGGTGCATTTAGAAACCATGGCGCATTCCATGAAGATTGCACCGTTTCAATTGGGCGACGTCTGGTTGAACTTTTAACCCCACGTTGGCTTAGAATAGGCGGTTATTGGTACCCACGTGGCGGTATTCCGATAGACGTTTTCTGGCAAACAGGTGAAGCACCAAAAGATACATGGATTCCAGATCAGAATGTGCAAAACTATCATGGCCGAGGTTAATTGCTCGGCCTAAAATGTCATGTAGAATTATCCTGAAAATTTACCAGACCGTGGAAAACCTTTAGGAACCATTCTGCCAGCACCGGCACGCGCGCCAAGCCATTCTACCAGTTCATCTGCCTGTTTGGTAAATGTCCGATCTGCCGTATCACGCCAGTTCAACCCATCAGAAAGGTTGAATGTGTTGATATCACTCACGCCGCCATCTTTATAGCGTTGCAAGCGAACACCTTTGCCACGTGACATTTCCGGTATTTCCGACAGTGGGAAAACCAGCAGCTTTCTGTTTTCGCCAACAATTGCCACATGGTCACCATTTACCGGAATACAAAGCTTGGTTTCGTCCGGCAATTTGACATTCATAATCTGTTTACCCTTGCGGGTCGTTGCAACAATATCTGATCCTGAAGCGATAAAGCCGTTACCCATATGAGAAACAAGAAGCAGTTTTTCGTCTGGTTTAAAGACAAATGCCGTTAGAATATCCTGATCATTATCCATATCGACAAGAATACGGATAGGTTCACCATGACCTCTTCCACCTGGAAGATCATTAGCCGCAATGGTAAAGAACTTTCCGCCTGTGCTAACAATGATAATTTTATCTGTTGTGACCGCAGGAAAGGCAATTTTTAACCGATCATCTTCCTTGAATGTCAGTGTAGAATAATCGCTCAAATGACCTTTCAGGGCTCTTAACCAACCTTTTTCCGAAATAACAATAGTAACAGGCTCTTTTTCAATCATCGCCTGTTGCAGATCTTCAAGATCATGGGTTGGCGCATCTTCAAACGTTGTACGGCGTTTTCCAAGTGATGATTTTGTTCCAAAGGTTTCTTTTACCTTGGCAATGTCGTCCGAAATCGTTTTCCATTGCTTAGCGTCAGACCCTAAAAGCTCTTTTAACCGTGTTTCTTCAGCTGTTAAATTGTCAAATTCGCGACGTATTTCCACTTCTTCCAGACGGCGCAATGAGCGTAAACGCATATTGAGGATCGCTTCAGCCTGATTGTCCGTCAGACCGAAACTCGTCATCAGACTTTTCTTTGGCTCGTCCTCTTCACGAATAATGCGGATAACCTCATCGAGATTAATATAAGCAATCAGATAACCGCTTAAAATTTCAAGGCGTCGTGCAATTTCATTCAATCTGTTTTGCGAGCGACGAATGAGAACGTCTTTACGGTGATCTAGCCATTGCTGCAATGTTTCGCTAAGTGAAAGAACATTGGGCACCTTGCCCATAGACAAGACATTTAAATTAAGAGGAATTTTGACTTCAAAATCCGTTAATTTGAAAATCGACTCCATCAGTAGTTCGGCATCAACGGTTCTTGTCTTCGGCTCTAAAACGATACGGATTTCATCTGTCGATTCATCGCGTATATCGTCAAGCATAGGTAATTTTCTAGCAAGAAGAAGCTCTGCCGTTTTTTCGATCAACCGTGACTTTTGAACCTGATAGGGAATTTCCGTAATAACAACAACATATGATCCGCGGTTGCCCTCTTCCTTATGCCACCGTGAGCGCAAACGGAATGAACCCCGTCCAGTACGATAGGATTCTAGGATGCTATTTTTCGGTTCAACCAGAATACCACCAGTTGGAAAATCCGGTCCCGCAACAAATTGTACGAGATCATCACTTGTCGCTTGAGGATTGGCAATAAGATATTGCGCGGCATCGCACAATTCCGCAACATTATGCGGTGGAATAGAGGTTGCCATACCGACAGCAATACCCGACGATCCATTTGCCAACAAATTGGGAAATGCTGCAGGTAGAACGATAGGTTCCTCGTCCTCTTCATTATATGTCGGGCGAAAATCAACAGAATCTTCTGTAATGCCTTCCAGAAGTAGTGTTGCCACTTCTGTCATTCTTGCTTCGGTGTAGCGCATAGCAGCGGCATTATCGCCGTCAATATTGCCAAAATTGCCCTGCCCGTCTACCAATGGATAACGGACAGCAAAATCCTGTGCCAAACGCACAAGCGCGTCATAAATAGAAGCATCACCATGGGGGTGAAACTTACCCATGACATCGCCGACAATGCGGGCACATTTTGCATATGCTTGTTCAGGATTAAGTTTTAACAACCGCATGGCATGAAGAATACGCCGATGAACGGGCTTTAACCCATCACGGACATCCGGCAATGCACGGTTCATAATGGTTGAAAGAGCATAAGCAAGATAACGTTCCTGCAAAGCAGAACGCAATTCCACAGGTTCAATATGCTCTTTATCGGTCGATCGAATCACTTTGTTTGACATGGTTCTCAAATATCAATTCGCAGAATCAGCCGCAAGTGTTCCACTACTTTTCCTCTGTGTTTACTTGATGTTCTGGTAATCAAATGTTAACAGATCTTAGGGGTCTAGGTATCAATTGAGGCAATTTTTATGAACAACCATATCAAAACCGCTGTAACAATAGCAGCCTTTTCGATTTTATCAGCAACAACTACCCTTTCTCAAGCTTGGGCAGTAGATGCAGCGGCATTCAAAGACCGTTTTGAAAATAATTTTAAAAACAGCGGATGGAGCTTTACCTCTGATAAAGCTGAAGCTGATGGAAACGATATTGTTTTTCATGGTGCAAAAATTGCTCTCGACCTCGAAGGTACTGTTTCTAAGCCTGAGGACTTAGGTGATTTACGTTTTAAAAACGTTACAGAAGACAAAGATGGCAATTATAAAATCGAAGAAATTAAAGTTCCATCTATTGTCTCAATCGACAAAACAGAAACAAACTCATTAGAATTCAAAAATGTAACGTTTACAAACGTTAATATTCCATCTGAGAATACATCAAACACACTTGTAAAAGTAATTCCATATGAAAGCGTAACAATTGAGAGTGTTGCTGCTACCGCAAAAGGTAAAAGCGATGCTTTCTTGAAGCTTGACGGTGCGTACATCACTTATAAAACTCAATCAGGCGACAAGGTTCTAGACACGAATATTGGTTTGAAGTCTTTAAGCTATGAGCCAAAAAATGCACAAGACGAAGGTCAGCTGAACGCTTTGAAGGGTTATGGCTATGAGAGCTTGAATGGTTCAGTCGAGTTCCATTCTTCGTGGAACATGAAAGATGGCCAATATGATTTGGATAAAGGTGAAATTGAACTTAAAGATGCAGGAAAGCTCAATATCACGTTTAATCTAACAGGCATTACGGAAGACGTTGTTTCGCAGTTTACAACTCTACGTAATAAGATGCTCAATAACCAAACATCAGAAAATGCAGCGGGTGCTGCTTTGCTTGGTTTGGCTGCAAAAACCAACTTTGTTGATATGAAAATCCGCTATGACGATAATTCTGCAACAGGTAAGATCCTCGATGCAACGGCAAAGAAAAACAACCTAAAGCGTGAAGATTTGGTTAAACAGTTCGAAGCCGTTATCCCTGTTATGGCCGCACAATTGAAAAGCCCAAGCTTTGCCAAAAACTTGAGCACAGAGGCGAACAAGTTCTTAGAAAATCCAAAATCTTTGACAATCAGCGCGTCTCCAAGCAAGCCAGTGTCATTTGCTACGCTTGCTGCATCGGCTTCGATGTCACCTGAGCAGCTGATAAATGCAATTAACCTGAAAGTTGAAGCTAACAACTAATCGTTGTTACTTTTGACATAAAGAAAAGCCCGGTTTTAAAGCCGGGCTTTTTTGTTGTCATAGGATTAGGCAACTGATTGCATACCCAGTTGCTGTATCCATTACGTAAGATGCGCATCGTGTGTGAAATAACCAAGATGACATCGTGGGGGAAATGCCGTTGTCAATAATGCTCAAACTCTTTCAATCAGGCTAAACTTCTTTCGATAAGGCTCAACCTCTGTTTACCAGATGAAGTGCCTGACAATCACAGCACCAACAAGAAAACGGCTCACTATTTCATATTTAAGCATAAGCCACATCTTGTTTTAAAGCGGTCAATGAGCACCGTTGGTAAAAACTGTAATCATTAAACAACTGCTACCAGTGAAATAAAAAGCCCAGCGTTAGCCGGGCTTTTCTCACATTACGCAACTTAATTACGTAACTAAATTGATGGTTGGTTTTCTACTCTTTTTTAGTAGGTGCCAAACGGATTGAAAGATCGCTAAGCTGGGCAGCTGTAACTTCTGAAGGTGCGCCCATTAACAGATCCAGTGCTTGTTGGTTCATTGGGAACAGCGAGATTTCGCGCAAATTCTTAACGCCAAGCAACAGCATAACCATACGGTCGATACCGGTAGCCATACCACCGTGCGGCGGTGCGCCATAATGGAATGCACGATACAAACCACCAAAACGTTCTTCAACCACTTCACGAGATAGTCCTGCAATCTCGAAAGCACGAACCATAGTTTCTGGCAAGTGGTTACGGATACCGCCAGACCCCACTTCAAAGCCATTACAAACCACGTCATATTGGTATGCTTTAATGGTCAATGGATCCTGATTGTCGAGGGCATCTTTACCACCCTGCGGCATAGAAAATGGATTATGGGAGAATTCAATACGCTTTTCGTCCTCGTTCCATTCGAAAAATGGAAAATCAACAATCCATGCCAAAGCAAAACGATCGTGATCTACAAGCCCTAATTCTTCACCAGCTCTGGTTCTTGCAGCACCGGCAAAAACAGCAAATTTGCGTGGATCACCAGCAACAAAGAAACAGGCGTCGCCATCATCAAGTCCAAGTTGCAAGCGAATGGCTTCAACCCGTTCTGGACCAATATTTTTAGCGATCGGACCAGCACCTTCTAAATTGTCGCCTTCCTTACGCCAGAAAATATAGCCGAGCCCTGGTTGGCCTTCGCCTTGCGCCCATGAGTTCATGCGGTCACAAAATGCTCTACTACCACCAGTCTTGGCAGGTATGGCCCAAACTTCAGCTTTTTCATCGCTAGCAAGAATGTTAGCAAAAACCTTAAAGCCAGAATCACGAAAATGCTTTGATACATCTTCCATAACAATTGGATTACGCAAGTCAGGCTTATCAGAACCATATTTGCGCATTGCCTCGTCATATGGAATGCGCGGAAACTCTTGTGTTACAGGTTTACCGTCTGCAAACTCTTCAAAGATTCCTCTGATAATCGGTTCCATTGTTTGCAAGATATCTTCCTGCTCAACAAAACTCATTTCCATATCCAACTGATAGAATTCACCTGGAAGTCTATCGGCACGTGGATCTTCATCTCTGAAGCAAGGTGCAATCTGGAAATATTTATCGAAACCAGACATCATCAGCAATTGTTTGTATTGCTGCGGTGCCTGAGGAAGCGCATAGAATTTTCCAGGATGGATACGGCTTGGAACAAGAAAATCTCTTGCGCCTTCCGGTGAAGAGGCCGTTAAAATCGGCGTCGTAAATTCTGTAAACTTTGCTTCCTGCATACGGCGACGTATTGCAGCAACGATTTGCGTTCTGCGCAAAATATTTTTGTGCAAGGTTTCACGACGCAAATCAAGGAAACGATATTTCAAACGAATATCTTCAGGATAATCTGGTTCACCAAATACAGGAAGAGGAAGTTCATCAGCTTTTGATAGAACTTCGATTTCCGAAGCGAAGAGCTCAATTTCACCTGTTGGCAAGTTAGGATTTACCGTGTCTTCAGAGCGTGAGCGCACATTGCCATCAATGCGCAAAACCCATTCACTGCGAACCATTTCAGCCACTTTGAAAGCAGGAGAATCTGGATCTGCCACAATTTGTGTAATACCAAAATTATCACGAAGGTCGATAAATAAGATACCTCCGTGGTCACGAACACGATGAACCCACCCTGAAAGACGAACATTTGTTCCTACATCGCTCTTACGTAGAGCGGCGCAGTTATGGCTGCGATAACGATGCATGGTTTTGCCTTTATATTATTCAAGTATTATGAAATACAATCTGCATGCAAAAGCGCATTTTGGCACGCATTTGTCAAGGTATTGCCATGGCTGTGCATGAAAAAATATACCGAAAGACAAACAGATATCTATTGGATATAATTTGAAATATGAAAGTCATCACAAATACTACAGACCTAGAAACCGCAGTTGCAACATTAAAGAAATCTGATTTTGTAACGGTAGACACAGAATTTATCAGAGAAACAACCTTTTGGCCTGACCTCTGTCTCATCCAATTGGCGTCTCCTGACATTGCAGTTATTGTCGATCCTTTATCGCCAGATATTGATCTAAAGCCGTTTTTTTCTCTAATGTCTGATGAAAATGTTGTTAAAGTGTTCCATGCGGCACGTCAGGATCTAGAGATTATCTATAAGATTGGTCACATTATTCCTAAACCGCTTTTTGATACGCAAATTGTGGGGTCGGTTTGTGGTTTTGGTGAAAGTGTTTCTTACGAACAAATTGTACAACGCGTCACTGGCAAACCGATTGACAAAACATCCAGATTTACAGACTGGAGCCACCGGCCATTGTCGGAAAAGCAATTAAGTTATGCATTGGCTGATGTTACCTATTTGCGCGACGTTTATCTTTATCTCAAAAAACAATTGGCAAAAACGAAACGTGTTGATTGGATAGCCGATGAAATGGCTATTTTAACGTCACCCGTAACCTATGACCCGCCAGAAGATAACGCCTGGAAAAAGGTGAAAGGTCGTATCAGAAAACCAAAAGAATTGGCTGTTTTGCAAAAAATTGCCATATGGCGGGAACGTGAAGCCAAAAACCGAAATGTTCCACGTGGACGTGTGCTTAAAGATGAGTGTCTGATAGAAATTGCCACGCAGCAGCCTAAAGATGTTGCCACTTTGGGAAGACTGCGCAGCATTCCAAAAGGCTGGGAGCGTTCAGAGCAAGCAAATTCTCTGCTCACGGCAATAAATGACGGTTTAGCCGTTGATACCTCAACCTTGCCACCAATTCAAAAACACGTACCGCTTAATGATGGAAATGCTGCGGCGGTGGAGCTATTGCGTGTGCTTTTAAAGCTTGTGGCAGACGAACAAAATATAGCACCGCGTATTATAGCCAATAGTGATGATTTAGAAAAAATCGCCAAGCAGGAAAAAAATGACAAAATACCAGCCATGCAAGGCTGGCGTTATGAATTGTTTGGCAAAAAAGCCAAAGAAATGCTTGATGGAAAATTATGTTTCTATTTCAAAGATGGAAATATATTGACAAAAGAAATAGACAGATAAAAAGTAATATCCTTATATTTGTTAGCAAAAAATAAGTTTTATCTTTTGTGTTTATTTTGAATAGTGATGAAAACTATGGAAAAAGTATTAACGGTTACCTTTAACCCTACAGTTGATGCCGCAAGTGAAGCTGAGCTTGTGCGACCGACACATAAGATAAGAACTTGTGATGAAAGTTTTCATCCTGGTGGTGGTGGCATAAATGTTGCGCGCGTTATCCATAAATTAGGGGGTGATGTAACTGCCCTTTATGCAAGCGGTGGCATTATGGGAAATGTTTTGCGCCATTTGCTTGATGACCGCGGCGTGCCATGTGTCAATGTGCCTATTGCCGGTAATACACGTGTCAACAACGTTATTCATGAACGTGCATCTGGCATGGAATATAGATTTGTGGCGGAAGGGCCAATTATCAGCGACAATGAATGGCAAGCACTCGTCACGGAAGCGAAAAGCCGTGAATGGGATTGGCTCGTTATCAGCGGAAGTTTAGCACGTGGTGTTCCTATCACCATTTACGACACCATGATAGACATTGCCAACCAAAGAAAAGCGCATATTGTCATTGATACATCTGGCGATTCTTTAAGCCATGTTTTGCAGAAAGGTGGCTTAACACTGGTTAAACCGAGCCAAGGCGAGTTTGAGGCTTGTACAAATCAGACCTATAATAGCACAGAAGAAATTGCTGTCGCTGCCCAAGAACTTTGTAAAAAGGGTGCGGCAGAAATTATAACTGTAACGCTTGGGCATCAAGGTGCAGTGTTGGCCACCAAGGATCAAACACTCTATCTTCCTTCACCACATGTTAGGGTTATTAGTGCATCAGGTGCTGGCGACAGTTTCGTAGGTGGCATGGTTCACGCTCTTGCGCTTGGTTGGGAAGCGGAAGATGCTTTCAGATTAGCCACAGCATGTGGTTCTGCGGCTGTTGCAGAAAAAGGTACGGGACTTTGTCAGTTGCCCGACATCGAACGGCTTTATAAAGATCTTGCAAGAAATAATCAAAAATTCACGACGGTTGCTTTGGAACGTGATAGTTGATTCATATCTCCGTCCATTTCATAAAGCATGAAAAGCGCCTATATTTTTAAATATATGGTGCCTTGACTTTAGCGGTTTATTTCAAACGACAACATATTCCATACCACAGCCAACGACTTTAGAAAGTTGTTGCAATCTCCCCAATGGCTGTTCTGCAATAAGATCCGCGTGACATTGTGGAATGGTCAGGACAATATAAAAAACTTACAAGACGTAGTCAGAAATTTATAGCTATTACTTTGGGACGTGACAGCAGATCTACGTCTCTATTAATGTCGTAAAACATGAAAAGCGCCTATATTTTAAAAATATGGCGCTTTGACTTTAGCGGTTTATCTCAAACAACAACATATTCCATGTCACAACCAACGACTTTAGACAGTTGTTGCAATCTTCCCAATGGTCGTTCTGCAATGAGATCTGCGTGACACTGTGGAATGGTCAGGACAATTTTTTTATCCTCTTTTTTCCAAATAAACTGCGGCAGAATCCCACCCGTTGATGCTGAAAATAGATTGGCAACCCGCATAAGTCCGCCCAAAATACGAGCGCGATCAATTGTTTCTTTATCCGCCAGCTTAATAATATCTGGCGATAAGTTATCGGCAATAAGCCCTTCATTCCGATAGAACACTGTCAGCGCGACATATATACGACCCGCATGAGAGATACCTGGATATGGGCCAAAAGCTACTTGATCAGCGGATTGATCGCCGCGATAATCGGGGTGCATACGCCAACCAATATCAGCCAATAGGCAAGCAGCCTCGCGATACCGCCTTTGATCGTCCGTTTCCTTGAATCCCAAAACATCAAAGGCATTGGCTGTAAATTGGATCAATTCATATGATTGCTTTGGTGAGCGCGCACGTAATGTCGCCATTTCACCACAGGTTGCCAATAATGGATCTTCATGACGTAGTTTTTTTGATAATTTTGAGAACAGATATCCCTCACGAACCCCTGCTCCAGAAAAAATTATTTTTTCAGGGTGCATACAGCGAATAAGCTCAATGAGAACAGCTGCCCCATAAGATAATAGTTGTCTGCGATTTTTTGAAATAGCCGAAATATCTTTGATTTGCTCTGTTTCACCCTTAGCAATACGAGAAAGAAAGCTTGCAAGCTCGTCTCCAGCCACTTCATAACCATGCATGACCGGCAATGGATATTTCTTTATTGCCATATGAAGTTTTGCGATATTACGCCAAGTGCCGCCTACCGCATAAAAATTACGGCCTTGGTTGTTTGCCAACACTTCCGCTTCTTGCAAATATTTTCGTGCTATTTTTGACGCTTCTGCAATATTGTTGTCAGACATATCCTGCAAGCGCAGGCCGCCTAAAGGCATTGTAATTCCGCTGCCGACTTTGTCACCACGAATATCAACAAGTTCAAGGCTTCCACCACCCAAATCACCAGCAACACCATCGGGACGATGAAATGTCGATATAATTCCATAGGCTGAATAGGTTGCTTCTTGTTTGCCGGTCAACACATTGATTTTGTTTTTCAAAATCGCTTCGGCTTCCGCGATAAAGGAAGCACCATTTTTTGCTTCTCTTGCAGCGGCTGTTGCCAATGTGTTGATTTCTTCAACACCAATCTGCTCACAAATTGCATGAAAGCGCCGTAACGTTCTCAAAGACATTTCGACAGACATATCTTCCAGTCGTCCAGTCTTGGCCACTCCCTTGCCCAGTCCGCACAATATCTTCTCATTAAACAATACTGTTGGCGATCGCACCAAACCTTCGTAAACAACCAGACGAACCGAGTTTGATCCAATATCGATCACAGCGACAGGTTTTCGTCCCTTTAAGCGCCCTTGAGCCTTAGAGTTTGTCATGGATATATCAGTCTTTATTTGTTTCTGTTTGCTGCCGACGCAGAGCAATTAATCGTGGTGCTGAAGAGCGTAATGACTTTCCGCGACCAGATAAACTGGGATTGGTCATGAAATACTCCTGAGCATTAAACGGCTTTTCGCCTTTGAGCGGTAAAATCCGCTGCGACGTTCCATCGCTTAATATCTCAAAACTTTGTTGGTTATCAATAATATTTGCCAACATAATTTGTGAAAGTATCTGCTGATGAACCGTTTTGTTGAAAACAGGTACTAAAGTTTCAACACGACGGTCGAGGTTACGCGTCATCATATCGGCAGAACCGAAATACACAATCGCATTTTCATTTGGTAGATCTTCGCCATTTCCAAAACAGAAAATACGGCTATGTTCCAAAAAGCGCCCAACAATGGATTTTGCGCGGATATTGTCAGAAAATCCAGGAATGCCTGGTCTTAAGCAGCAAATCCCTCTTACAACAAGATCAACCTGAACGCCTGCCTGCCCTGCACGGTAAAGCGCATCAATAATTTGTGGGTCAACCAATGAATTCATCTTCATCCATATTGCGGCCGGTCTGCCCTCGCGTGCATGGGTGATCTCATCTTCAATATGCCCCAAAATCCGCCGGCGTAAAGTCAAAGGCGAAAACGCCAGCTTCATCGGCTCATCAGGTTGCGCATAGCCGGTAATATAATTGAAAATAAGTTGTACATCGTGGCCAATGTCTTCATCAGTGGTGAAAAATGACAGGTCGGTGTAAATTTTTGCAGTAATTGGGTGATAGTTTCCGGTACCCAAATGAACATAGGATCTCAAACGGTTTTCTTCACGACGCACGACAAGTGACATTTTAGCGTGGGTCTTAAGTTCGATAAACCCAAAAACCACCTGCACACCTGCCCGTTCCAGATCCCTCGCCCAACGGATATTTGCCTCTTCATCGAAACGCGCTTTCAGTTCAACCAGTGCTGTAACAGATTTACCGGCTTCTGATGCATCAATCAGTGCTCTTACGATAGGACTATCATTAGATGTTCTATAAAGCGTTTGTTTAATAGCCAACACATCAGGGTCAGCTGCAGCTTGGCGCAAAAATTGCACAACAACATCAAACGATTCATAAGGGTGATGAACAACAATGTCCTTCTCGCGGATTGCGGCAAAACAATCTCCCGCGTGTTCCCGAATTCTTTCTGGAAAACGCGGATTATAAGGAACAAATTTAAGATCAACTCGTGGAATTGAAACAATCTCAGAGATCATGTTCAATGCCAACAATCCGTCCTGAACGCTAATACGATTATCTGGCACGCCCAATTCGCTGGTTACAAACTGGCGTAAATCATCGGGCATTTCCGAGTCAAACTCAATTCTGATAACCTGACCACGCCGGCGACGCTTTAATGCCGTTTCAAATAAACGGACGAGGTCTTCTGCCTCTTCTTCGACCTCAATATCGCTATCACGGATAACACGGAATGTTCCTGCACCATTAACTTCATAGCCTGGGAACAGACGGTCAATAAATAGGCTGACAATGTCTTCAAGCGAGATAAAACGAAAACCATTGCCCTCCTCTGGCAATAATACGAAACGTTTAAGAGCCGTTGGAAGGCGCAACAGTGCTGTCATTGGTTGACGATCACTGCGACGCTGCAAATGAAGTGCTATTGAAAAACCAAGATTAGGAATAAATGGGAAAGGATGTGCTGGATCGATTGATAAAGGTGTCAATACTGGAAATATCGTTTCTAGAAAATGGGTTTCCAGCCATGTTTTTTCGCTATCACTTAAACGGTCTGGCCGAATAATTGCTATATTTTCCTTTTCCAATTCATGGCGTAAAGCACGCAATTCTTGCTGTTGGTTTGCTTGCAAACGAGCCACTTCAGCTAGCACAAAATCCAATTGTTCCTGCGGCGTACGACCATCAGCACTTCGTGTTGCAATGCCGGCACGCACTTGTCCAGCAAGACCTGCAATACGCACCATAAAAAATTCATCAAGATTGGTAGCCGATATCGATAAAAATCGTAATCTTTCCAGTAATGGGTGCTTATCATTGCCGGCTTCCATAAGAACGCGATTGTTAAACTGAAGCCAAGAAAACTCACGATTTACGAACCGTTCAGGACTTTCCATATTGATTTCTGATATATTTGCCTGTTCACCTGCAGAATTCTTTGTACGTAAAGCCATAATCGCTTCCTTTTAATTTTGCCATAAAATGGCACTCCCACCCCGCTTTTTCTGCAGAGTCTCAGCCTTTGCAAGCACCCTTTTATTGTTATCAGTGACGTTCACTTATGACAAGCGTGGCACCGCAATTTTAGACACCAGAAACGTGTATATCACATTCCAATAACTTATACATTGCAAAGGCGGAGGATTGCGGCAGCTATTATGCATTTAGTCGTGTCATTCCTTATGATTTTGAACACAAATAGTTGTCACTCCGTTATCTATTGGCTTATATAGCAGGGATGAATATTTTACCTAACTAAGACACATGGAGTCCTTATAATGGCTGATCATCATATTCCGCATTTTCAAAACGACGGTGGCTATAAGCTGATTGAAATTGGTGTCAAAGAGTTCATGTGTGTTGGCGCCAGTGCTCCATTTGATCATCCACATATTTTTATCGACATGGGAAAAGATGATGAAAAAATCTGTTCCTATTGTTCGACTCTTTATCGATATAACCCGAAGTTATCCGCGATGGAAACCAATCCAACCGGCTGCTTGTATGAAGCAGAAATAACAGTTTAATGAATACCAACGGATGAACACATGAGATGGCAGAAGGATATTAAGCCTACAATTATAGGCGCGGGGGTTGCTGGACTTACTTCAGCGTTAGCATTGGCACACAAAGGAATTGCCAGTGTTGTACTTGAAAGTCGTGATAAATTGGCAGAAGTCGGAGCGGGCTTACAGCTTGCTTCCAATGCGACCCGACTTCTCGATCGATGGGGTGTTCTCCCTGATCTATTGAAAGTTGGCGTTGAACCGCATTATCTGGAGCTTCGTGACGGTCTAAAATTTATAGATCGTGTTCATGTTGATCTCACAGACGTTGCGCAACGTCGGTGGCATGCGCCTTATATGACAATTCATCGTGCTGACCTGCAAAATGTTCTATATAGTGCAGCAACCCAAAATCCACTTATCGAAATACGATTAGGGGAAAAAGTTGTTGATGTAACAAAAACAACGTCGCAAACGGTTAGCATTAAATCTGTTGCGCAAGACGAACCAAACACATTTGAAACACCATTGGTGATAGCGTGTGATGGCGTCTGGTCCAAAATCAGGCAAACCGCGCCACTTGATGACCATGCTAAATTCAGTGGCTATATCGCTTGGCGTGCGACAATTGCGGTCGACTCGTTACCAGAAAATTTCACCAAGTCATTGTCTGATATTGCGACTGTTTCTGCATGGATGGGGCCAAACAACCATTTTGTTGCCTATCCAATTAATGCCGGTAAAGCCTTCAATTTTGTTGCTATTACAACTGGAAGCAATCCGGGTGCTGTTTGGTCACGTGATGGTGACAAAACTGTATTGTTGAAACATTTTTCAAATTGGCATCCAACAATTCGTGAAATTATTGAAACTGTTGATAATTGGACTTATTGGCCATTGTTTGGAATGGTGCCCCATCGCTTTTGGGATGGTGATTTGCGCGTTTTTCTTGGCGATGCATCACATGGGTTTTTACCATTTGCAGCGCAAGGTGCGGCTATGGCAATTGAAGACTCTGCCGTTCTAGCTGAAGTTTTATCAATGGATCAACTCCCATTATCCAAAGCCTTGGATATATTTAGCAAAATACGCAGCGAACGTGTTAGCGCAGTTGATAAACGCGGCGCATTTAACCGCTTTGTATACCATGCAACAGGGCCGGTAGCACTTGCCCGAAACTTTGTGATGAAAACGCGTTCGCCAGAAAGCTTTATGTCTAGTCTGGACTGGCTCTATGACTATGACGCGACTGCCTTGGTCAAACAATACTCACAAACAGCTACAAAATCTGACTGAGAAACGCCTTTGTACGTTCATGCGCTGGATGGCTGAAAAAGTCATCCGGCGTTGCAATTTCTAATATCTGTCCTTCATCCATAAAAACAACACGGTCTGCAACCTCACGCGCAAAACCCATTTCATGGGTTACGCACAGCATTGTCATACCACTTTCCGCAAGATCGATCATGGTATCCAACACCTCTTTGATCATTTCAGGATCAAGTGCGGAAGTTGGTTCATCAAAGAGCATCACGCGCGGCTGCATACATAACGAACGCGCTATTGCTACGCGTTGTTGTTGCCCTCCCGACAACTGACCAGGATATTTATTGGCTTGATTGGGTATTTTTACCCGCTCGAGAAAATGCATGGCTTGTTCTTCGGCTTGCTTGCGCGGCATATGCCGAACCCAGATTGGCGCCAAAACACAATTTTCCAGAACTGTTAAATGCGGAAAAAGATTGAAATGTTGGAATACCATTCCGACATTCTGACGAATCTTTTCTAAATTCCACATTCCTTGCTTTAATGGAATATCTGTGACGGTTATCTCGCCCTGCTGTACCGGTTCTAATCCATTGATACAACGTATCAATGTTGATTTTCCAGAACCAGAAGGGCCTGATATAATGACTTTTTCCTTGGCTCTTATATCAAGATTGATATCCCGTAACACATGCATTTTTCCGAACCACTTGTTCACCTGATGCATATGGACTTCAATTTTCTTCTCAGGATTTTCTACCATAATTCAATTCCTATTCCTGATTTCCACGTTGCTTCGGTAAATTCAATCTACGTTCTAGAAAATGCGCATAACGTGACATAACAAAGCAAAACATCCAGAATACCAAGCCAATAAAGATCATACCAGTAACGGGCGTTTGTGGCGTGCTCCATTTTGCCTGTTGTATGGCTTGCCGAACAATGCCAAGTAAGTCAAACATGCCAATAATATAGACAAGGCTGGTTTCCTTAAACATACCAATCAATACATTGATAATGCTGGGAATAACCAGACTATAAGCCTGTGGGAGAATGACAAAAACCATGGTTTTTACATACCCCAACCCTAATGATTGGGCGGCTTCATATTGTCCACGTGGTACGGTTTGCAAGCCACCACGCACCACTTCGGCAATATAGGCGGAGGTAAAAAGTGCCACACCAATCAATGCTCTTACAAGCTTGTCGAACGTCATGCCTTGCGGTAAAAATAATGGAAACATAACGCTGGCAATAAACAATACAGCGACAAGGGGGATACCCCGCACGGTTTCAATAAAGGTTACTGACAGAATACGAATGACAGGCTTGTTCGAACGTCTACCAAGAGCGAGAAGTGTGCCAAATGGTAATGAAAACGTCATACTAACATAGGCGATTGTCAGGGTTACCAGTAAACCACCCCAATATTCTGTTGCGACAACTGGCAAGCCAAAATATCCGCCAAACAACAGCACATAACCAATCAATGGCACAATGAATAAGGATATTAATGCATTGATGAATTTATGGCGTACGGAAGGCATCAACAGAGGTATATTGATAATAAGGACAATAGCTGCCAACAAATTGACACGCCATTTTTCCGCATCTGGATATCTGCCATAGATAAATTGCCAAAAATTGGCCTTTACAAATGCCCAACAAGCCCCATTCCAATCATTTGGCATTGTACCACCTTGTTGCTGTGTTGCACATGCCGTTCGGTCTGCACCATCCCAGACAGCATTAATAAACATCCAGTTGACCAATGGAATTAGCAAATCAATAAGCAAGCAGCCTAATACAATGCTGATGACTGTATTGGTAGGGGTAGAAAATAGATTATCTTTAAGCCACGACCAAATGGTATTTTGCCTTTTGGGTGGTTTTGCTGATGGAATAATAGTTTTACTGACAAATCTTTGTTCCATCTTCAGCGCTCCACCAGAGCCATACGATGATTGAACCAATTCATAAACAATGAAACCAGAAGGCTTAAGCCGAGATAAACAACAATCCATATTGCGGCAAGTTCAATTGATTGCCCGGTTTTTTCAATGATCGTACTGGAAACCATCATAAGTTCGGAATATCCAACAGCAGCACCAAGAGAGGTATTTTTTACCAGATTCATATATTGGCTTGCCAATGGCGGAATAATGATACGCATGGCAAGGGGTAATACGATAAGACGCGTAATAAGCCCGTTTGATAATCCTAATGAAGCGCCTGCCTCTTTCAATCCATTATCGACACCTTGTAATCCGGCGCGAATGGTTTCTGCAATCAATGCCGCGGTATAAATTGATAATGCGAGATAAAGAGATATGAATTCCGGCGAAATATAATAGCCACCGGAAAAATTGAATCCTTTAAGAGTTGGAACACTCCATGTTTCCGGACGACAGAACAATAGCACAATAAGAATGGGGAAAAGCAGCCCTAGCCCCAGCAAATACCATGCTTTTAGTTTTGACTTACCGGTTGTTGCAAGCTGGCGATTGCGCCAAAAATATAGCAGCAATGCAACAATAACAAATAACAACGCAATCATTAAAAAAGCAGCACTACCACTTTTCCATTCTGGTGCGGGTAAATAAATGCCACGAATATTTAATACGAAAGGCCCCCAGAACAAACTGTTTCTGGCGGGAGGCAGAATTTGCATAATGCCAATTGACCAAAAAAATAACAAAACCAGTGGTGGAATGTTTCTGAAAAATTCAACATAACAAAGAGATAATTTTGCAACGAGCCAATTTTTAGAAATACGCCCTATGCCAATAATCAATCCCAGAATTGTTGCGGTAATAATACACAATACTGAGATGAAAACGAGATTGACGAGACTTGCCCAGATAACAGTGCCATTTGTTGCATTGTCATCATATTGAATAACACTGGAGGGCTGATTAAAGCCTGCCCTTTTATCCAGAAAATCAAATCCCGATGCTATGCCAGAGGCTTTCAAATTGGCAATCGTGTTATGCACAATCCATTGTATGACAAAAAATAAAGCAATAATAACAGCAAATTGCACCACCACAGACACAAATGTGCGTAGGTTAAAAAGAGCAGAAAAACCTGCTCTTAATCTTGGTGGAACATCGCTTGTAGAATTCTTTGGCATTATAACTGTCTAATTACGTTAGATTGTTCAACGAATAGGCAAGCCGTATTGCAGACCGCCTTTTGTCCAAAGTGCATTAATGCCACGTGAAATTTTCAACGGTGTTTTTTGTCCGATATTACGTTCGAAAATCTCGCCATAATTGCCAACGGCCTTAACAATGCTGACAACCCAATCATTCTTCAAGCCTAAATCCTTGCCAATGGTATTACCTTCTTCAACACCAAGCAGACGACGCACATCCTGATTGTCTGATTTCAACATATCATCGACATTTGCCTGCGTAACACCATATTCTTCAGCATTAAGCAAAGCATTATGTGTCCAACGAACAACATCGGCCCATTGCGGATCCCCTTGTCTGACAGCAGGTCCAAATGGTTCTTTGGAAATGATCTGCGGTAAAACCACATGGTCATCAGGATTTTTCAACTGCAAGCGCAAGCCATATAATGATGATTGGTCTGTCGTATAGACATCACAACGCCCTGCATCATAGGCCTGATTAACTTCGGTAAATTTCTCAAAAACAACTGGTGTATATTCCATCTTATTGTTTCTGAAATAGTCGGCCAAAGTTAATTCAGTTGATGTGCCAGACTGCACACAGATTGAAGCGCCGGATAATTGTAACGCTGATGTAATACCGTCCAAATTCTTTTTATTTATCATGAAGCCTTGGCCATCATAATAATTTACACCAACAAAATCCAATCCAAGTGCGGTATCGCGGCTCATTGTCCAAGTAGTGTTGCGGATAAGAACATCCACCTCACCAGACTGAAGGGCGGTGAAACGTTCTTTAGAGCTTAATGGAACAAACTTTACCTTGCTGCCATCACCCAAAACAGCGGCTGCAACTGCACGGCAATAATCGACATCAAAACCAGTCCAGTTGCCTTTTTCATCGGGGATACTGAAACCTGCTAAGCCAGTACCAACACCACATTGCAAATACCCGCGCGCTTTTACATCATCCAATGTTCCAGCAGCGGCATAACTTGCGCCAAATGCTGAAACTGCGACACCGATCATCGCAAAGTAAGTGGTCACCTTCATCTGGTTTACTCCCTGATTTTTCATCACAACCTATTTGAACAAATTCAATCTTTCAAAAAGAGTATTATTTCGCCCGGGTCAAGCAAATAGAATTCTATGCTTTACACAAAAATGAACATATTTTTCTTGACCTTAGAACTGTTTTCGCAAAACTAACAATTAAAATAGCTTTATCATTGAGAAAGTTCACCCCCATGACAAAAAATAAATCCTGTGGACATATTGGTATTAATACGCAACTGGCCCATGGTGGTTATAATCCAGAGGATTATTTTGGGTTTGTTAATCCTCCTATCGTTAAAGCATCAACAGTGCTTTTTCCCGATGCAAAAACTCTACGTACCGAAAACCAACGTTACACCTATGGAACACATGGCACACCCACAACGGATGCACTTTGCCAAGCCGTCAATGAATTGGAAGGATCTGTCAAAACTGTTCTTGTTCCGTCGGGTTTAGCGGCAATAACAGTGCCTCTTCTTGGTGCTTTAACTAGTGGTGACCATGTATTGATTGTGGATTCGGTCTATGGCCCGACCAGAAGATTTGCCGACACAATGCTTAAAAAACTCGGTATCGAGGTTGAATATTATGATCCTACCATTGGATCGGGTATCGAGGAACTTATAAAAAACAACACAAAGGTTGTTTTTACGGAGTCGCCTGGGTCCAATACGTTTGAAATGCAGGATATACCAGCTATTGCCGATATTGCCCATAAACACGGTGCCATTGTCATGATGGATAATACATGGGCAACACCTGTCTATTTCCGACCATTAGACCATGGTGTTGACATTTCTATTACCGCGGCAACCAAATATCCTGCCGGTCATGCCGATATTTTAATTGGTTTTATTGCGGCCAATGAACGCGCCAAAAGCATTGTCGAATCAGCACATATGGTGCTTGGAATGAGTGTTTCTGGGGATGACGCTTATAATACGCTGCGTTCTATGCGCACAATGGCAGTTCGCTTAAAACATCAGGGTGAAACCGCTTTGCAATTGGCCAAATGGCTTGAAACAAAACCGCAAATCTCGCAAGTTTTGCACCCTGCACTTTCATCTCACAAAGGCCATACAATCTGGCAACGCGATTTTACCGGCTCCTCCTCACTTTTTTCCATCGTTCTTAAATCTAGTGGTGATGAGCAAGCGGAAGCCTTCTTAAATTCATTGAAAATCTTCGGGCTTGGTTATTCATGGGGCGGATATGAAAGTTTGGCCGTTCAAGTCAATCTATCGGACAGGACAATAAAACAGAATTATTCAGGACCGGTATTGCGTTTGCAAATTGGTATTGAAGATATAGACGACCTTAAGGCTGATCTTGAAAATGCCTTGAAGGCAACCAATCTCTAATTTCACTCTGCGATTCCACAAGCATAAAAGGTTCCAGCCCTTATAATATCCAGTCGGAACCTTTTTTTATTAAAAATCAATGCGATAGAATAGCTTTCTATATTATCAGATGAGCTACACCAGCTCAACATCAACAACCCCTTGTAAAGCCTTCATTGCGCCGGCCACCTGTGGCGTAACGCGATATTTCTGTGGGAGCGATATTTCAACTTCGCGGGCGCCATTATTCTGAATAATAACAAGCCCCACATCGCCATCGCCACCTTTTTCCAAGCTTTTGCCAATCTCTTCAACCATTAAAGCGTCACGTAAAAATATCCGCATGGTTTTATGAATACGCTCGGCCTCGTGTTCCAACGACTGAACGGTTTGGATCCGCAAACTGATACCTTCAGGGCGGTTTTCCGCCGCAACGGTTATAACAACAGATTGGCCAGGCTCAAGCATATCCCCATATGCATTGAGCCCTTCAGAAAAGAGTATTGCCTCATATTGCCCAGTTGAATCAGAAAACTGGATAATTCCCATTTTCTTACCAGATTTGGTTTTTCTAACCTGTTTGGCACTGACAGTACCAGCCAATCGCCCTGCACTTGCCCCTTTGCGCACTGCATTGGAAAAATCACTCCAATTCTGAACACGCATTTTTTGTAAAACATCGGCATATTCATCAAGCGGATGTGCCGAAAGATAAAAGCCAATGGCCTGAAATTCCAGATGCAGCTTTTCTGATGGTAACCAAGGTTTTGTATGCGGCAAAATCAATGGTTCTTTTGGACCATCACTCATGCCGAAAATATCTGTTTGCCCACTACGGCTATCTTCCATGAAACGCTGTGATCGTGCATTGATAACTTCAATACCTGCTACCAATACCTCACGCGGAATATTGAAACAATCAAATGCACCCGCATGAATAAGGCTTTCCATTACCCTTTTATTGACAATGCGAGGATCGGTTCTTTCACAAAAATCTTCCAAATCAACAAAAGGTTTGTCACCTCGTTTTTCAACAATGTGGTTTACTGCTGGTTCCCCCACACCTTTGATAGCTGCTAACGAATAGTAGATCTTTTTATCGCCCACTTCAAAAGCACGGTAAGAGGTTTGCACTGATGGTGGAACAACCTCAATGCCCAGTCTGGTTGCTTCACGCCTAAAATCGTTAAGCTTATCGGTATTTCCCATATCATAGGTCATGGAAGCGGCTAAAAACTCCACCGGATAATGGGCTTTCATATACGCCGTCTGATATGAAACAACAGCATAAGCAGCAGCATGCGACTTATTGAAACCATAATCGGCAAATTTAGCCAATAAGTCAAAAATTGTGTTGGCCTGATTTTTATTGACACCACGTTCTACCGCGCCATCCACAAAGTGACCTCTTTGACGCTCCATTTCTTCATGGATTTTTTTACCCATGGCGCGTCTCAAAAGGTCAGCTTCGCCAAGAGAATAACCGGCAAGAACCTGTGCAATCTGCATCACCTGTTCCTGATAGACAATAACGCCTTGTGTTTCCTTGACGAGATAATCAATTTTCGGGTGAATAGAGGCAATCTCTTCTTGTCCGTGCTTACGGGCAATATAGGTTGGAATGTTTTCCATTGGACCCGGACGATAAAGCGCAACCAAGGCGATAATATCCTCAATGCGGTCGGGCTTCATGCCGATAAGTGCCTTGCGCATACCTGCACTTTCCACCTGAAACACACCAACAGTTTCACCGCGTGTCAACATTTCATAAGTTAGTTTATCATCAAGCGGAATATGTGAAAGATCAATGTCTATACCGCGTCGAGCAACAAAATCGACAGCGGTTTTCAAAACGGTCAGTGTTTTCAAGCCCAGAAAGTCAAACTTGACCAAGCCGGCTTTTTCAACAAATTTCATATTAAATTGTGTTACCGGCATATTAGAGCGCGGATCACGATACATCGGAACAAGTTGCCATAAAGGCCGGTCACCGATCACAATACCGGCGGCATGGGTTGATGTCTGTCGATAAAGCCCTTCAAGCTGCATGGCTATATCCAGCAATCTGCCAACTAAAGGATCTTTCTGTTTTTCTTCTTCAAATTTCGGCTCATCTTTTACCGCTTTTGAAAGCTCTATATTGCTACCCGGTGCTTGAGGAACAAGTTTTGATAAATAATCCACCTGCCGATATGGCATTTCAAGAACGCGTCCGACATCCCGCAGAACCACCCTTGCCTGCAACTTGCCTAAGGCAATAATTTGAGCCACTTGTTCATTGCCATATTTTGCTTGAACGTAACGAATAACTTCTTCCCGTCGATCCTGACAAAAATCAACGTCAAAGTCCGGCATGGAAACACGTTCCGGATTCAAAAAACGTTCAAAAAGCAATGAAAACCTTAAAGGATCAATATCCGTAATTGTCAAAGCATAGGCAACCAAGGAACCTGCACCCGAACCACGCCCTGGCCCCACGGGGATATCATGGGCTTTTGCCCATTTGATAAAGTCAGAAACGATAAGAAAATATCCCGGAAACTGCATACGCGTTATGATGGACATCTCGTATTCGAGCCTCTCCTCATAATCTTTAACAGTATATCCTTCCGCTAAACCAGCGGTTTCCAACCGCATTTTCAAGCCATCACGCGCTTGACGTATCAGCTCATCAGCTTCAGCCTGCACCGCAGCCTCTGGATCATCCGATTGCCCTGTAAAACGAGGCAAAATAGGTTTTCTTGTCGGTGTATAAGCATGACAGCGCATTGCTATTTCGACAGTATTATCCAACGCCTCTGGAAGGTCGGAAAATAACTCGACCATTTCGCTCTGGCTTTTTAGATAATGATCTGGCGTAACACGGCGCCTATCAGGATTGGATACAATTTGTCCTTCAGCGATGGCTAAAAGGGCATCATGCGCTTCGTAACCTTCTCTATCTTTAAAAAAAGCCTCATTGGTTGCGACAAGCGGAATATTATATTTATAAGCCAGTTCAACAAGTTCTGTTTCCACCGCACGATCATAATTGCCGTGCCTTTGTAATTCCACATATAGACGATCGCCAAAAATACTTTTCAAGCGTTCAAGCCGTTCAACCGCGCGGTCTTTTTTGCCTTCTGACAAGGCACTATTGATTGGCCCACCTGCACCACCTGTTAAGGCAATAATGCCGTCACCTAGGTCATTTAACCAATCAATATGCGCATTGACTGGATCTGTTTCCTGTTTTTCAAGATAGGCACGGCTAACCAGATGAACCAAATTGTTATAACCGTCTTCTGTCGCGGCATATAAAATTATCGACGTGAAATCTGATGGATAACGCCATTTGGTTACACGGGGATCATATCCGTCATCTTCAAAGTCGACGGCTAATTGGCAACCGATGATTGGTTGCACCCCACTGGAAAAACAATATTGTGAAAACTCCAAGGCACCAAACAGATTGTTGGTATCCGTGATTGCAATGGCGGGTTCATGATCTTTCACCGCATGCTTGATGATATCTTTTACCTTTAATGCACCTTCCAGCAAAGAATAAGCGGAATGTACTCTTAGGTGAATAAAGCGAGGGCGTTCAATCGTCTCGCTTTGTTTATCATTAACTTCACTAGCCACGTTTCATCTTTCTCAGTGGAATTTTACAACCAACCAACAACTTTATCCATTTTACCATAGTTGGTTAAAAGTTAAAGTTTCTTCGCTGCTTATCTTTCGCCGCTTATATGCTGGTATGTGACCATATAGTAATGCGCAACCAATCGAAACAGTGCATTGATCTTTCATCACGTCAAAATGTTGTCAGCCATATACCTATCGTGGCAACAAACAAACTTACAGAAACAAAGGACAAGATATCATATAAAATATCGGACATAACGGGCTCCTTTCATGATATGTATATCTTATGTTCTATTTTTGTTCTTGTTGCAACAGTGTTATCAACAAAATAGTTAACAAAAAGTTTAGATGGCTCTAGCTTATTACGCCCCAAATTTATCCCGATTTATAAAGCTTTTGATTTGTTATGTGTCTTTCGACGCCTGTTGGAAAACTTTTAAACACGCAATCCCTGTTTCCTGACTTTGCGCAATCTTATGCATTTTGATTATCGAACAGTTTATGTTTCAACTACGGCTATCATACCCTAACAGCTTGGGGAGGCATAACCCAATAGCTTTCATGACGGTTGGACTGCAGATTGTATGAGAGGTGAATGGTAGATTGAGTGACGGCCGTATTATGGATTGTATGGGGGAGCGGATTGCCCTTTATTGAAGTTGACTATTTCTGAACCTTAGATTGGTCGCGTAATCTGTTTTGATATGTCATCTGAAAAAGGTGGATAATTTCCGGGTGGTTATTCAAGCCATAGTTGAAGAAAGTCACTAAATAGCGACTTATGCACAATTAGTGTCATGACCTTGAGTGCTATTATCGTTTTCCATACTAGCAATATTCCCGATAGATCATTAGATTTAATTATATGCGTCCATCATTACTCGACCCATTTTTTATTTCAGTACGTCGCCTATCGGGCATTGGCCCGAAGGTTTGTGGTTTGTTATGCAAGCTTTTGAATATTGATCCGACAAAGGACGAGCCGCGCATTATTGATCTTCTTCAATTGATGCCACATTCAGTCATTGATCGCAGACACCGCCCAGGGGTAGCGTTTGCCCGTGATGGAGCCATCAATACGGTGGAAATTGTCATTGACCAGCATCAACCACCGCCTGCAACGCAACGCCATTTGCCCTATCGCATTATTGCTCATGATGATACCGGTGAAATAACGCTGGTGTTTTTCCACGCCCAAAGATCATGGCTTGAAAAACAATTTCCAGAAGGCATGAAGATTATCGCATCGGGCAAAGTGGAATGGTTTAATAACAGGCTTTCAATGGTGCATCCTGACTATATGGTGCAAGCCAATGACACCGCCCAACTTCCGTTAATTGAACCAATCTATCCACTCACCGCAGGATTATCTGGTAAGGTACTCAGACGCGCTATTGTTGAAGCAATTGATAAAATACCACTGCTTCCTGAATGGATGGACACAAGCCTAAAAAACCAACAGAATTTCCCGTCTTTTGGCGTGGCTTTACGGCGTATTCATAGTCCTATTGATCCGGCAGATCTGTTGCCTGATAGCGTTGCGAGAAAAAGGCTTGCTTATGATGAATTGCTTGCCGGTCAATTGGCTTTGGGATTAGCGAGAAATAGAACAAAAAAATTGCCTGGCCGTTCTATTCCACTCAAAAACACCTACACAGAAAAATTGCGACAATTATTGCCATTTACGTTAACCCGTGGGCAAAACCAAGCCATTGCCGAGATTGCGCATGACCTTGCTTCGCCTGACAGAATGTTACGACTTCTGCAAGGTGATGTTGGGTCTGGCAAAACAGCTGTAGCACTTATGGCCATGGCGCAAGTTGCAGAAAACAACGGGCAATCCGCATTAATGGCGCCGACAGAAGTTTTGGCACGGCAGCATTATGCTACAGTTGAACCTTTGGCCAAACAGCTTAACTTAGAGGTTGCACTGTTAACCGGTCGAGAAAAGGGGAAAGCACGCGAAGCTATTCTTGAAAATATTCGAAATGGAAAAACCTCGATTGTTATTGGCACACATGCCTTGATTCAGGAAGGTGTCGATTATCATGATTTATGTCTGGCTATAATTGACGAACAGCATCGTTTTGGCGTTCATCAGCGATTGGGGCTATCGTCAAAAGGTCAAATGCCGGATATGCTGGTTATGACAGCGACGCCTATTCCACGCACCTTAGTGCTTACGGCATTTGGCGACATGGATGTTTCCAAATTGATGGAAAAGCCAGCCGGTAGAAAGCCGATTGTTACGGCTACCCTTTCAGACGAAAGATTGCATGAGTTAATTGCCAGAGTAGAAGTGGCGTTAAAGCGCGGTGACAAATTATATTGGATTTGTCCATTGGTTGAAGAATCGGAAGTTTTGGATCTCACCTCCGTGCAAGATCGTTTTGAAAGTTTACGTGCGCATTTCGGTGATATTATTGGTTTGGTTCATGGAAAAATGCCGGCAGCAGAAAAAGATGCCGCCATGCAAGACTTCAAAGAGGGAAAAACGCGGCTTCTGGTTGCAACAACCGTTATAGAAGTTGGTGTGGACGTACCAGACGCATCTATTATCATTATCGAACACGCCGAACGGTTTGGCTTATCGCAACTTCACCAATTAAGAGGCAGAGTTGGACGCGGCGACAAACCATCTTCATGCATACTTTTGTACAAAGGCCCAATTGGAAAGACAGCACAAGCGCGTTTAAATGTTATGCGCGAAACACAAGATGGTTTTCGTATTGCGGAAGAGGATCTGAAACTTCGTGGCGAAGGCGAATTATTGGGAACACGACAATCCGGTATACCGGACTATCATATGGCTGACCTTGAAATTCACGGTGACTTGTTGCCTATTGCAAGACAAGATGCGCGGCTTATCCTAGAAAAAGATCCAAAATTGTTGAGCGAACGTGGCGAGGCTTTACGTCTCATGCTTTACTTGTTTCGTCAGGATGACGCTATCAAGCTTCTAAGAGCAGGTTGATAATGAA
The DNA here is from genome assembly GCA_946478665.1 of uncultured Bartonella sp. Lineage (GTDB taxonomy): Bacteria > Pseudomonadota > Alphaproteobacteria > Rhizobiales > Rhizobiaceae > Bartonella. The sequence continues at coordinate 300,121 of CAMLCZ010000001.1, forward strand.
AAAATTCAAAAAAAATCATATTATAACACCGTTATTAATTGCTCTTACGGGGCTGATTGTTACTGTGGGCAGCGTATTTTTGTTCAAGCAATCTTCCATTCCTGAGAAAACGCCTAGCAAAACAGAACCGACACAATCCCGTTCCAATCAGCAATCAGAGCGAGCAACAACAAAAACCCCAGTGAAAACAGACAATCAAGAAAACAGTCCTGCAATCACTAAAGAACAGACGTTTTGCACACGTCAAACTTTTGAAAATAAGTCCTATATTGTCTGCGAGGTTGATCCTAAAGAGTATCACATTGGTCTATTTCTTAATGATAGCACTGGTAGACCCTATAATTATTTTCGAAATGTTGAAAAAATGCTTGCTGCGCGTGGGCAAAAATTGGCTTTTGCTGTCAATGGCGGCATGTACCATAAGGATTTTTCAGCCGTAGGGCTTTATGTCGAAGATGGCAAACAATTACACGCGCTATCGACAAAAGATGGCCCAGGTAATTTTCATATGAAGCCTAACGGTATCTTCTTTATAGAGAACAATAAAGCTGGCGTATTAGAGACGGAAGCCTATCAAAAAGCAGGAATAAAACCCGATTTGGCCACACAATCAGGTCCTATGTTGGTTATTGAAAACAAAATTCATCCGCGTTTCATACCAAATTCGCCATTTCTTGAATATCGCAACGGTGTTGGTGTGACAGCGGAAGGGTTGGTATTCTTTGTCAATTCTGAAGACAAAGTGAACTTTGATGAATTTGCGCGGTTTTTCCGCGATCGTTTAAAAACGCCAAATGCGCTCTTCCTTGATGGATCAATATCGAGCCTATACGCACCCGAAATGAAACGTTACGATTGGTGGTATAGTTTAGGTCCCATTATCGGAATTATTGTTGAAAAAGATGTTGAGCAGAATTCTGTAAAATAACCAAATACCGCTCAACGCCAAGATTGTAGAGTACTACTGAGCCTTAAAAATAGATAATGCCCCTTGAACCTTAAAGCCCAAGGGGCTTTCAAATCATTATCCTACCGTTACAGACTTGAGCAAATTACGTGGCTGGTCAACATCTGTACCAAGCAGCACTGCAGTGAGATAATCAATGAGCTGCACGGGAAATGTCGCTCTTTCTTGATGGATCAATATCGAGTCTATACGCACCAAAAATGAAACGTTACGATTGGTGGTATAATCTAGGCTCCATTATCGTAATTATTGTTGAAAAAGGTATTGAGTAGAATTCGGCAAAATGACCAAATACCGCTTAATCCTAAGATTGTAGAGTACTACTCACCTTAAAAATAGATAATGCCCCTTGAACCTTAAAGCCCAAGGGGCATTCAAATCATTATTCTACCGTTACAGACTTGGCCAAATTACGTGGCTGGTCAACATCTGTACCAAGCAGCACTGCTGTGTGATAAGCAATGAGCAGCACGGGAAATGCCACCCTTCCCTTATGAATAAATATCGAACCTACACGCACCAGAAATGAAACGTTACGATTGGTGGTATAGTTTAGGCTCAATGATCGAAATTATTGTTGAAAAAGATGTTGAGCAGAACTCGGCAAAATGACCAAATACCGCTTCCCCCTAAGATGATAGAGTACTACTCACCCCAAAAATAGATAATGCCCCTTGAACCTTAAAGCCCAAGAGGCATTCAACTCATTATTCTACCGTGACAGACTTAGCCAAATTACGTGGCTGGTCAACATCTGTACCCAGCAGAACCGCTGTATGATATGCAATGAGCTGCACGGGAACCGCATAGACAATCGGTGCAATAAATTCCGGCACATCAGGCATAATGATTGTCGAAAGACCATCAAGACCTGTTGCTGACGCACCATTTTTATCCGTAATCAATATAACTCTGCCACCACGTGCGGCTACTTCCTGCAAGTTCGATACAGTTTTTTCAAACCATTTATCATGAGGTGCCACAACAATAACTGGCATTGCTTCGTCAATCAAAGCAATTGGACCATGCTTCAATTCTCCGGCAGCATAGCCTTCCGCGTGGATATAAGACAGTTCCTTAAGCTTCAACGCTCCTTCAAGCGCAATTGGATATGATGTACCGCGTCCGAGATATAATATATCCTTCACGTTCATGAGGTCTCGACAGATTTCTTCAATCTGGCCATTGAGCTTCAATACTTCCGTTACAATACGGGGAATTTCTGCGAGCTCTTTAACAAGCTTCTGCTCACCCTCATTGCTCAATTTTCCACGTTGTTTTGCTGCCGATATGGCAACAGAGGCCAAAGTTGCCAATTGGCATGTAAACGCTTTGGTAGAAGCAACACCAACTTCAGGCCCAGCCAATGTTGGCAAAACAAAATCTGCTTCCCGTGCCATTGTTGATTCAGCAACATTGACAATTGCTGCTGTTTTTGACCCTTGCGACTTACAATAGCGCAATGATGCCAAAGTGTCGGCTGTCTCACCCGATTGCGAGACAAACATTGCCAATGTATCAGCTGTCATTGGTGGTTCGCGATAGCGGAATTCAGATGCGACATCATTGTCGACAACAAGACCTGCCAGATTTTCAAACCAATATCTTGCAACCAGTGTGGAATAGAAGGCCGTGCCGCAACTAGCAAAACTCAATCTGTTAATATTCTTCCAATCAATCCCCTCGTCCACAGCACCAATCTTGTTGTTTGCGAGGTCAAGATATCTTGCCAAAGTATGCGCGATAACTTCTGGTTGCTCGAACATTTCTTTTTCCATGAAATGCCGATGATTTCCCTTGGAAACAAGAAATGCCGCACCAGAAGATGTGGTCAATTCGCGTTCGACAACACGATCCTGCGCATCATAAACAGTGGCACTATTACGCGTAAGCACCACCCAGTCACCATCTTCCATATAGCTGATTTTATTGGTGAAAGGTGCCAGTGCGATTGCATCCGAACCGACATACATTTCCCCTTGCCCATAACCGATTGCAAGAGGTGGGCCAGAACGTGCGGCAATCATCAAGTCATCTTCACCTTCAAAAATGAGGGCAACAGCAAAGGCACCACGCAATCTTTTCAAGCATGTGCGCATAGCTTCCTGCGGTGTCATTCCGCTTTTAATGGCTCTTGTAACAAGATGTGCCAAAGCTTCTGTATCTGTTTCCGTTTGAAACACATAACCTTCAGCCGTAAGCTCTTCACGTATTTCGGCAAAGTTTTCGATAATGCCATTATGAACCACCGCAACCTTATCCGTCATATGCGGGTGTGCATTACGTTCCACTGGTGCCCCATGGCTTGCCCAGCGTGTATGGCCGATTCCAATATTGCCTTTAAGCGGCGTTTTTTTCAATTTTTCTTCAAGGTGAACAAGCTTACCTTCAGCACGTAAACGGCCTAAATGCCCATGATTAACCGTTGCTATTCCCGCCGAATCATATCCACGATATTCAAGCCTTTTCAAACCATCAACAAGCAATGGCGCAACAGCCTGTTTACCGAGGATGCCTATAATTCCACACATGCGAAAACTCCGAAATAGTTTTAGGCGTTATTATTATGTCGAAACTTATCATAACAAGTCATAAACTGATAGTTTCGATAGAACCAATTTAGTCACATATATATGCACTTGTCATAAAGCCACAAGGATACCATGGCATAAATCACGTGCTTTACTTCTGTTTCAACTTGGAAAAACGATCTCGCAACACGGTCGCATAATTTTCTTTGTTTTTCTGATGAGCTCTACCAAAACCGACACTGTCATCTGGCACATCGGCAGTAATAACACTTCCTGAAGCAACATAAGCACGGTTACCCACTTTGACAGGTGCAACCAGCGCGGTGTTAGAACCAATAAATGCATCATCACCGATGATCGTTTGCCACTTATTAAAACCATCATAATTACAGGTAATGGTACCGGCACCAATATTGCTATGTGTTCCAATTTCAGCATCACCAATATAGGTAAGGTGATTAACCTTTGTCCCTTCACCGATTTTTGCCTTTTTTATCTCACAAAAATTACCAACCTTGGCATTTTTTTCTAACTTTGCACCAGGGCGTAACCGTGCATAAGGGCCTATTTCCGTGTGTTCGGCAACCTCTGCCCCTTCCAAATGGCTAAAAGCATGAATGACAACGCTGTCACCTACTTTCACACCTTTGCCAAAATAAACATTGGGTTCAATGATAACATCTTGGCCTATTTCCGTATCATAGGAAAAATACACACTTTCTGGCCGCAACATTGTGACACCAGCAAGCATCACTTCTTTTGCCTTGCGTTTTTGCCATATGGCTTCGGCATTTGCCAACTCTACCCGGGTGTTTATTCCAATAACATTTTCAAACGGCACTTCAATTGCGCGCACATGAAGACCGTTATTGGATCCTATGGAAACGATGTCCGTCAAATAATATTCTTTTTTAACATTGTTGTTTTCAACTTTGCTTAAAAGCTCAAGCGCCCGTTTGCCATTAATGGCCATTAGCCCGCCATTACAGAAAGTTATTTTCTTTTGCTCTGCTGTTGCGTCTTTATCTTCAACAATAGCAGAAAGCTTGCCATCTTTTTCAATAAGGCGGCCGTAACCGGCAGGATTATCAGTCTTAAAGCCCATGACAACGATATCCGCACCATCGGCAAGCTCTTCTCTTGCTTGTTTAAGCGATTCTGTTTCAATAAGCGGTGTATCGCCAAACACGATGAGAACATCATCAAATTGTTTCGCCAATATATCACGCGCTGCTAAAACAGCATGTGCCGTGCCAAGGCGTTCTGTCTGAACAAATGTATGAACATTGGGTTCAATGGCCATCGCTTCTTTGGTGACTTCTTCAGCACCTCGCCCAACAATAGCGGCGATTTCACCAACCCCCAAAGATTTAATTTGCCGGATAACGTGCCCGATTAAAGACAGACCTGCAACTTTATGCAAGACTTTGGGAAGCGACGATTTCATACGTGTTCCCTCACCTGCAGCCAAAATAATAGAAAGACAGCTACGGCTCATGTTTAGCCCCATTCTGTTTAAATTAGATTAGAGAAAAAATTCTTGATATCCGTCCAACTCAAGGCCTCTATCCCGCTCAATGACGGATATTTTTCCAAAAGCCAGTAAGACAGATTTTGCATATTGCCGGTCAAAAAGAGTATCCCTGCAACGACCAATAATACACCGATAACCTTTTCAACTTTGCCCAAATGCACACGAAAAGACCCAAGAAACCACATGAAGGCGCTTGAAAACAGCGCCGCAAGCACAAATGGAATTGCTAGCCCTAAAGAGTAGATTGCAAGTAAAACCGCACCCTCTCCAACAGATTCCTTTGTACCAGCAAGTGTTATAATGGGGCCAAGTATTGGACCAATGCATGGCGTCCAACCAAAAGCGAAAGCTAATCCTATGACATAGGCACCCAATGGACCAGCTGGTGTTTTGCGTGTTTGAAAACGCATTTCACGGGAAAGGATCCCAATTTTGAATAACCCTAAAAAATTAAGGCCGAATATAATGATAATTATGCCGGCAATAATCGCAAGCCAATCACGATATTGCCCAATAAAATGGCCTAAAGTGCTGGCACTGGCACCAAGAAGAACAAAAACTGTTGAAAACCCAAGCGCAAACGCGATCGCTGCGATTAACAGCGGTATCCGTACCGGCTGTTTCTCCAACTTGTCACCGTTGCGGAAATCTTCAACACTAACCCCTGCCATATAGCATAAATAGGGCGGTACGAGTGGTAATACACACGGTGAAAGAAAAGATAGCGCTCCTGCAAAAAAGACGCCAAAATTTGATAAATCAGATAACAAAACTCTATTTCCGTAAACTTGCCGTATTTTGTTCCATTTCAATTCGTATGGGAGCTATTATTTCCTTACGAAAGGGGCTAATTGACTGGTTTATTCTTGCCATTACGAAAATATGATTAACGCATCATCTTTACGAACACAACTATACCGTAAATATGAAGCAGTTAATAAGCCTGATGAAACATGAAGGATTCTCATGAAAAGCGAAAAAGCAGTGGATGAAAATATGTCTACATCGCATGAACCCAAAAATTCATCGCGGTTTGTTCATCTTTTAAAAACGTTTTTAGCACCACTTGTCGGCATTACCATCGCGGCAATTTCCTTTTTTGTTTTGTGGGAGCTGCTTAAAACCACTTCCAGACATGACACAATTGAAGCTTTCAAGAGTTATACCAATACCAGTCTGTTACTCGCCGCATTTTTTACGCTTTTAAGCTATTGTGGCATTGCGCTTTATGATGTGGTTGCAGCCCGTACCATTGCACCGGGTAAAATAACATCACCTGTTGCTGCCCTTGCCGGCTCAGCCGGCTATGCTGTTTCCAATGCTCTTGGCTTCTCGTTTCTAACTGGTGGTGCGCTGCGTTATCGTGTTTATGCACGCGAAGGTGTGGGCCTTGCCGATATTGGGCGTATCATCAGTATGTCATGGTTTTCCATGTGGTTTGCATTGCTGGTCATTATCGGTTTTGCACTCGCATTTGAACCGGATGATCTGCCATGGCTTGGCACACTCAATCTAACAGCTGATCGCATTGCCGGTATTATTATACTTGCCTTTCTCGTTGGTCTTATTGCTTGGCTATATGGTGGTGCCAGAGAACTGAAGGTTGGTTCCCTTTCCTTAAAGCTTCCTGGATCCAAAGGGGCTTTAATGCAAATATTTGCCGGACTGGTTGATATTACTTCGGCTTCAGCCACCCTTTATGTGCTTATGCCAAGTGATTTCCAAACAGGGTTTGCGGCTTTCACACTTGTTTTTGCGGTTGCGATTGTCATTGGTGTTGTCAGCCACTCACCAGGTGGTTTAGGTGCTTTTGAGGCCGTGTTGATTGGCGGCCTTAGGCTTGAAGGCAATGCAAATGCTGTTGCTGCACTTCTTGTTTACCGGCTTATTTATACAATTCTTCCGCTGGTTATTGCGATTTTCGGCATGGCATTTTGGGAAATTTTCCGGCAACGTAAGAAAGTGTCTAGCAGTGCTGCACAGGTATCGCGTGTGATTGAGCCAATGATACCCTTTGTGGCGGCTGGTTTAACCTTCCTTGCCGGTGTTGTCATGTTGGTGTCGGTCGTAACTCCAGGTCGGCGTATTCGGCTTGATGTCCTTTCTGACATACTTCCTTTGATATTCATTGAAACTTCCAATCTCGTAGCCAGCCTCATCGGTATAATTCTGCTGATTGTGTCTTATGGTTTGGCGCGACGGCTTGCCAATGCATGGTTTGTAACGATCTTTCTATTGCTTACTGGCGCGGTGTTTTGTCTAACCAAAGGGCTTGATTGGGAAGAGGCCACCATTTTATGTGTGTTCTGCTTTGTTTTGTGGAGCTTCCGCCGATCGTTCTACCGTCGGCCACTTAATAATGGATTGACCATCAGTTGGGCGTGGCTTGCAAGTATCGCAGCTTTTGCCTGCGCCGTTATATGGCTTGGTTTTTTTGTCTATCGACATGTCGAATATTCCAACGAATTATGGTGGAGTTTTGCATGGAATGCCAATGCACCACGATTTTTGCGGGCAAGCGTCGTTATCTTTTCTGTTATTTTTATCGCAGCCCTTTATAATATTATCCACCGCCCTTCCCGCAAGCAGGCACGCCACGGATTAACAATTCCCGATTGTATACCAAAACTTGTTTCTCAATCCCCGCTTTCCGATACGGCATTGGCCTTGTTGGGTGACAAACAATTTCTCGTATCACCTGATGAAGATGGGTTTATAATGTATAGTAAATCTGGTGGCAGTCTCATTGCATTGGGCGAACCAGTTAGCAATAACGAAAAAGTTTCAAATGATTTGGCATGGGAATTTCGCAAACATGCTGATAATGCTGCATTGCGAACAGTATTTTATGGCGTTGGCCCACGCCATTTACCATTATATTTGGATATGGGACTTTCCGTTATCAAATTGGGTGAAGTTGCCAAGGTCTATTTACCTGATTTTTCTCTCGATGGCCCAAAACGCCAACCCTTCCGCTATGCTGAAAGAAAAGCGCAACGCGAAGGATTGGAATTTTCGATAATTCCGGCACATGAAGTTGAAAATAATATTGGTGCTTTGCGGTATGTTTCCGATACATGGCTTGCCTCAAAGGCTGGCGCCGAAAAACGTTTTTCCATTGGTTATTTCAATGAAGATTTCCTCAAACGTTATGATGTGGCAATCATGAAGAAGGATAATCAGATTGTTGCCTTTGCCAATGTTTGGAAAAGCGGATTTCAGCAGGAAATTACTGTCGATATGATGCGGTATTTGCCCAATGTATCAAAGGTTATGATGGACGCTTTATTTGCCAATTTGCTCCTATATGGCAAAGAGCAAGGGTTCCAATGGTTTAATTTGGGCGCTGCCCCCTTAGCCGGACTATCAACAAACAGGCTCGCTGCAAGATGGCAGCGTATAGGTTCCTTTATTTATCGTCGCGGGCGTGATCTTTATCACTTTGATGGGTTGAAAAGCTTTAAAGACAAGTTCGACCCAACGTGGTCACCCCATTATTTAATCTGTCCTGGTGGACTTGATACAGCAAAAGTGCTTATCGACGTCACGACACTTATCAACGGCAACCCTCTGGAGTTTTTACGTAAATGACCTTTCGTCGTATTTTTCTGTTCGTTGTCGCAATACTCATTATTGGCTTGGCAACCTATGGTGTTCTGCATCGCGGTAAAGTAAACCGCCTATGGGCAAGTTGGACTGGTTCAACATCACCAGTTGTCTATGCCGATGGCGAACGTTTATCCGAAATTCCAGTCTATGTTCCGCAAGGTGATATTCGTGGCCTTGTTATATTGGTTTCCGACACGGGTGGTGCAAAAACACGTGAAGCCGATATGACTTCCGCGTTGCTGAAACGCCATTTGATTGTCGCATCTGTCGATTTCGATAATTGGCGTGAAACGCTTGATAAGGAAGATGGCGAATGTATTTATCTGGTTTCAGACCTTGAAGCTTTGTCAAAAGACGTGCTTCGTGGGCTTGATCTTGATGTCTATTTCCATCCAGTTATTGTTGGAATTGGTGAAGGTGGTGCAATTTCCTATGCTGCAGCGGCAGACTCGCCTGAAAATACACTGGCGGGAACTGTTGTTCTTGACCCATCTTTATCCTCGCACACTCGCTTGCCTTCCTGCACAGAAGATGACCAAGCGGTAAAAACATCTGATGGCGGATATGCTTATGAAATTGGCGCAACTGTACCATCACCAGTAACATTGATACGCAATGGTGGAACGTCTAACGACCCAAGACAAGCATTTCGCCAACATGTTGCGGCACTAATCGACGAACCTTCCTTTGAAGCGCGGTTAAAAATTACCGCAGACACGGCATTGGATTACGCAATTCGTGATGCTGCAAATGCAGACCTACCAGTTGTTGATATGCCGTCGAAAAATCCAGCAAAAGCATTGGTTATTTTCTTTTCAGGTGATGGCGGTTGGCGTGATATCGATATGCAAATTGGTGAATTATTTCAAAGCCAAGATGTCCACGTTATCGGTATTGATGCGTTGCGCTATTTCTGGACGAAGCGAACACCTGAAGAAGTATCGACCGATATAGAACAACTTATCCAGCAAGCCGACCCACAACAGAAGCTGCCGGTTGCACTGTTCGGCTATTCTTTTGGTGCTGATATATTGCCTTTCGCATGGCCACAACTTGATGAAAAAATACAAAAACAAGTCGCCATGATTGCCTTAATGGGGGTATCAACAACCGCTGATTTCCAGATTTCAATTGATGGTTGGTTGGGTGGCGCTGGTGATGTTCCTGTTTTACCGCTTTTGCAAAAAATGCCTAAAGATAAAACCATTTGTGTTTACGGCGAAGATGAAGAGGATAGCGCTTGCACCGACCCGTCTTTAGACCCTATGCAAAAAATAAAATTGCCTGGTGGACATCACTTTGATGAAAACTATCAAAGTCTGGCAAAGTCTTTGCATGCCATTTTGTTGAATAAAGCAAAATTAGAAAAGAATTAAATACAACAAAAGCATACATCCCTTTAGCGACTAAAGGGATGTATGCTGTAAAATCACCTACATTTGCGAGGACTCTCGCCTTTCAACTCTTGATTTGTGTTAATATCAAACACACGAACAGTAGCATTTGGAAAAGCTCTACATAAAGCAATCTTGCTACCATAAATACCTGTTCCATGTGCAAGCATTTTCACATTTGGTGCTAATTCCTTACCATTTTCATCATATGCGACTACGCGATAATCGCCGTTTACTGTTATGCACCCAGTTAACAATAACATACTACCAAGGAAACAGGCTTTTCTCATTAAATCTTCCTCTGTTAAGCGCATGAAATACTTAAACTATTATCGGATTTTCTGATTGATTGTAACTATCTCTAAAATTTCGCCACCGACATTGCACATCTAACCGGTGCATCAGCCTAGTTGATGCGCCATTATCATGACACGTGTAGACAATGATTAGGGTTAAAAGCAGCGTTTTTTAATAAAAATCGTGCTTAAGGTAATATGACGGTAATGCCGAAGCTGGTTACAGCGTATGGCAGTAATGCCGCGGTCTAGTTACAACATATGGCGGCAATGCAGTAGCTGGTTACAGCATTAAGCATTGTCAAAAGTGACAATGCTTTTTATAAAAATTGGGCATGATGATTTCACGCAATGATAAATAATACACGCAAATTATAATTGGATACCCCAACAGCGATAACGCGGCTGACTAACAACAGCGAAAACCACCTTTGCCGCCATAGCGTGCATCCTGCCGCTCGCGGAAAAACTCTTTATATGTCATTGGTTGTTGTTCGGGATGCACCTGCTTCATATGTTCCACATAAGTGTCATAATCTGGTATACCCACCATCAACTTCGCTGTGCGCCCAAGAAATTTACTAACATCAAGAAAACCTATACACATAATACCTCCTCATATTCCGACTTAAATGACAAGTTAGTGACGGCCTGAGCCGCCACTATATCTTGTTACAATTTCTGTCAGACAGCTTTACTCTGTTGGGAAATTACTGGTGTAGGAAATGGCTCGTAAGGCATTTCATTGACAGTAGGTTTCTCATTTTTCAGGGCTTTTAAAGATGTTTTGATAGCAAACAATGTTAAAGCTAAAACAACCAGCATGAAAAATGCGGTCAAAACACCATTAACAGTATTGGCTAAAGCCTGTTGACTGTTTGTTGCTTTGCTTGCTGCAACGAAAAAGCTCAACTTAGCGTCAAACACTTTCTGCCAACCAGCGGTCATCGTACAGATAAACAACCATGCTGCTGGAACAATAGCGACCCAAGCATAACGTTGTTGCTTTGACTTGAACAGAACGACCGCACATAGCAACAATGCAATTGCCGCCAGCATCTGATTGGCGATACCAAATAGTGGCCAAAGCGAATAAATTCCGCCTTTAGGATCGACCGCGCCTTGATAAACAAAATATCCCCACATCAACACAACCAAGGCTGTTGCCAAAAGATTGGCAAAAATATTGTCTGTTTTTTTCATATGTGGAAATACAGTGCCCAATAAATCCTGCAACATGAAGCGTGCTGAGCGTGTGCCAGCATCAACCGCTGTGAGAATGAATAAAGCTTCAAAAAGGATAGCAAAATGATACCAGAAAGACATATTCATCAAACCACCTAAGGCGTTATGCAGAATATGTGCCATACCAACAGCAAGCGTTGGTGCTCCACCAGTTTTTGCAACGATTGTCTCTTCACCCACGTCATGGGCGATACTAGTCAACATTTCTGGCGTCACCTGAAAGCCCCAACTGCTAACCACAGCAGATGCGGATTGTACGAGATCACCCGTTCCTGAAGGAAGTAAAACGCTCACTGGCGAGTTCATTGAAAAATAAACGCCCGGATTGATGACGCTTGCTGCAATAAGAGCCATAATTGCAACGAATGACTCCATCAACATGCCGCCATAGCCGATAAAACAGGCCTGATCTTCATTGGCCAACATCTTTGGCGTTGTGCCGGAAGAAATAAGCGCATGAAAACCTGAAACAGCACCGCACGCTATTGTAATGAATAAAAATGGAAAGAGATCACCACCCCAAACAGGACCTGTGCCGTCAACATATTTGGTTAAAGCTGGCATTTCCAACATGGGGCGAACAAGAATAATTCCCACAGCCAACGCAATGATTGTGCCAATTTTCAAAAATGTTGAAAGATAATCGCGTGGCGCCAAAAGAAGCCAAACTGGCAAAACAGCTGCAATAAACCCATAGATTATAATCATAACAGTTAGGGTCGTTGCTTCAAAATGAAACCATGAAGCATAGCTACTATCTTTGATCCAGCCACCTGAAATAATACCGAAGAGCAGAAGAACAAGACCTATTACGGATATTTCACCGATGCGACCCGGGCGGATATAACGCAAATATATACCCATGAAGAAAGCCAAAGGTATGGTGAAACCAACCGTATAGGTTCCCCACGAGCTTCCTGCGAGCGCTTTAACCACAACCATGGCCAATACGCCTAGAATGATAATCATAATCATAAAACAGGCGATAAGCGCGATAATACCAGCAGCATTTCCCATTTCTTCACGCACAAGCTCGCCGAGAGAGCGGCCATCTCTACGCGTTGAAATGAAAAGTACCATAAAGTCCTGCACAGCACCGGCAAGGACACAACCTGCTAAAATCCATAAAAGCCCCGGCAAATATCCCATTTGCGCGGCAAGAACAGGACCAACCAAAGGCCCCGCACCGGCAATCGCCGCAAAATGGTGGCCAAACAGAATATTTTTGTCTGTCGGAACGTAATCCAGCCCGTCATTGCGCCGGTAAGCGGGTGTCATTCTGGTTGAGTCCGCTTTTAATACCGTGTTGGATATAAAAAGCCCATATAATCTATAAGCAACCAGATAAACACATACGGCAGCCACAACAATCCACATAGCGTTGATGGCTTCGCCGCGATTAAGTGCAATATAGGCTAATGCAATTGCCCCCAAGACAGATAAAATAACCAAAATGGATATCTGAACCGCAGTTAGCGGCTTTCGAGCGATCTCCATGCTCCTCCTCCTTAAAATTCAGTCTTAAAACTCCACTCCCATCTGACAATATCTCTCATAATATCATCAGTTTTCCATTGCTATTTTTATATTATTATTATTTGCTGTCTACTATTAAAATTAAAAACAATTTTTCTTCATAAAACAGCTTTATAATGTTCAACTTCTATTATGAATAATATATTTTACATATAATACTATAAGTATTCACATTGCGTAAAATACATATAATAAACTTCTAAAAATCATGAATTTAAATATGTTCTTTTTAAAAACTAAAAGAAAATCATATCCCATTTTTTAAATAAATAGGATATGTAAATTCTAACAATAAAGGTTATTCATAATAAAGAAACAGATATTTAATTCTTATTATTTATGGCCACCCAATGTTGTAAAATAATACACTAATGGCAAGGCTATAATATATAAGCTCAATGGTATTTCACGCCATTTCCCTGCGACTAGTTTTACAATTACGTAAAACAGCAAGCCAGCAGCGATACCTGTACCAAAGCTATTAGCAATCAAGGTGATTAGTACCATTAAAAGTACAGGCAACATGTCGGTAAATTCAGAGAAATCAATTTTTCTCAAACCACTAAACATTGTAAGGCCGATTATAATCAAGGCAGGTGCTGTGGCTGCTTTTGGTATCATTAAAGCTAACGGTGTCATAAGCAAGGTCAACAAAAAGAATACCGCCGCAGCGATTGCGGTTAATCCGGTTCTTCCGCCGGCTTCTGCAGACGCAGATGATTCAATCAACGCGGTTGAAGCTGGTATACCTAACCATGGCCCTATCGTTGCAGCGATAGAATCAACAACAAAGGGACGTGAGATATTTTCCATATTTCCCTTTTCATCCAATAATCCAGCTTCAGCACCAATAGCCAGTGTTGTTCCCATGGTTGAAAAGAACTCTGATGCAAAGAAGATAAAAAGATATGGAAGAAATGCGAGATTGATAGCACCCCATAGATCAACCTGCCCTAAAACTGGCCCAACAGAATGTGGCAATTGAAAAAAGCTTGTTGGCAAATGGGTTACCCCTAAAGGTATGCCGACAATCGTTCCAACAAGAATAGCTATCAACAATGCGCCTGATACCTTACGTGCCTGCAATGCAATCGCAAGCAAAAAGCCGACCAGCGCAACAATAGCTTCTGGGCTATAGAAATTTCCTAATTGAAGAGCGTTGGACTTTGCATTTGCCAGGACAAGCCCGCCATTTCGGAATCCAAGCAGAGCAACAAATATACCAATGGAAGCAGTCAAACCAAGTTTTATGGAATGCGGTACGGCTTTTGTAACAACTTCACGCAAACCAAGCACGGTCAAAACAAAGAACAAAACGCCAGACCAACAAGCTATTCCTAAAGCAATTTGCCAAGGCACGCCTCCGTCACTGGCCAATGTAACGCCAACCAAAACCGAACCACCAATACCGGGGCCGACCATAAATGGAAAATTTCCGTAAATTCCCATCAGCAAACAACCGAATACAAAAACTATAATCGTTCCCGTGGTTGCTGCCCCTTTATCTATTCCACCGATTGATAATAATGAGGGAATAACAATAAGAAGATAGGCTGCCGCTAAAAAACCTGTAGCACCCGCCAGTATTTCACGCTTCAATGTGGTTTGGCGTTCTTCCATTTTGAAGTAACGTCTCCAACCGCTTTGTACTGGTGCGTTATTCGCGCTCATATTGCTTTACCCTCTATTTTATCAATGATTATCAATAACCGGATCGACAATCTTTTTTATATCTCCGTCCACAAGACCTAGATCAGTTAAATGCGGACCACGATTACAAGCAAGGCATGTTCCCTCTATTGCCTTAAAAACACGGTAAGGCGGTTTCCATTCAAACACATCCTCACTTTTTGCACGAAAATGCGCAAACTCTTTTGCCAATTGCGCCGCTGGTAAGACCGACAACATACCAGCAACCGGAAGGGCAACTTCAGCGATAATCTTGCCATCTTTCGCCAATGCCATACCACCACCATTGGCTATGACACAATTGACTGCTGTCAACATATCCACTTGATTACCGCCAATAGCCACTAAATTATGTGAATCATGAGAATATGATGTCGCAATTGCGCCATTGACCACGCCCCAATCCTCTATCAGCGCCATCTGCGGCCCCTTATCATGTTGTCCATGACGGTGGCGAACCCATATCATCGCCTGATCTTCAGGAATTTGCGCTATATAGTTTTGTACTTCGACTGTTTTTTCGCCAAAGCTTGTAAAACGAGCACCAACAATGGTGCGAAGTGTTACTTTGCCATCTTTTACTTTTGCAATATGCATATCAAAATCAGCAAGTGATTGTTGCTGAAGATGCATCGTATTGCGCGGCAACTCTTCTATAGAAGCTTCAAATGGAAAAAGCACTTTACCATTTTCCGCCACTTTCTGCCCGTTGCTATAAACACAAATGGGGTTGAGCTTCTCAAGATTGTCAAACACCACAAGGTCGGCTTTTCTTCCTGCACAAACGATACCAATATCATTGCGTTGAAGGCGCAAGGAAGCATTTAACGTGGCCAAACGCAAAGCATCTGTCGCTTTCATTCCGTTTGCTACAAGCAGGCGTACCATTTTGATCATTCCGCCATCTTGTATCAATTGGTCAGGCGGAACATCATCCGTACACAACATCAATTGCGATGACAGATGCGGAAGTTTGTTCAATTCTTCAACAAATTCAGGAATGAGATAAGGATGCGAAACGCGCATTTCGACGCTTAATCCAGCCCGTAATTTTTCCAGCATATCTTTACCAGAAGTCAATTCGTGATCTGATGAAACGCCAGCCGCCATATATGCCTGCAATTGTCTACCAGACAATCCGCGTGCATGACCTTCAATCAATTTGCCACTTTGCAACCCTTCATCAAGTATGTCACACATACGTTGCGATGCATTGAGAATACCGTCCATATCCATCATTTCGGCAACGCTGGCAATCTCTGGCCAAGATAGCATTTCATGCATCTCATCTCCGCCAAATTGAGCACCTGACATTTCAAGGGCTTCAGTTGATGGCACACTTGATGAAGCCTGACAAACCACCCGTAACGGTAGATTTCTACTGGCATTGACCGCATAACGCACACCATCAATGCCCATAACATTGGCCAATTCATGGGGGTCCCAAAACACGGTTGTTGTTCCTTGGGCTACAACCTGTTCGGCATAACGATGTGGTAAAAGATGGGAACTTTCAATGTGAACATGCATATCGATCAAACCTGGTGAAAGATAAGCATTCTTCAAATCATGAATATTCTTGGCTTCAAACTGCTCTTCACAATCATGAACACTGGCAATGATGCTTCCAACCAATCCAACATCAACCTTGCGAATTTCACCTGTTACCACATCAACGAGACGCGCGTTTTTCAGAAGAAGATCAAAAGGTCTCTTACCCAAAGCAGCCTCAACAGCATCGCGGCGCTCATGGTAATGTTGCACATTCATGATAAATTCCTTACCTAAATCCATTCCAGCTCAATTGGCTCATTCCAGCTCAATTGACTTTAAGACTTAATAGCCGTTTTAAACGATTTTAGGTAGGCTATATTTAGCAAACAACCACAAGCTTTTTACGCAGAAACTGGCTGTTCAGCATTACATTAGCTATACCATTTATGCGCAAGTAGATTGTCTAAATTCCACTAAAATACTTCAATATTTTTTATTTTATTAGAGTTTTAAAATACATTTTAAAAATATTTAAATATAAGTCACACCTAACATTATCGGCGTATTTATATAGCAGTTATATTGAATTACGATATTATGTTATCTCTTAAAAATAAGATCGTTTTTCATATTAAAATATCTTGTAGATTTAATTTTCTACCTTTTTTATGATCTTATCCATATCATCTATTTTCAAATCATGCTCAAGATAGGCTTTGTTATCGGATAGCTCTACATCGAGTGAATATTTCGCCTCGTATGACAACAAACATTCTTTGAAGCTGAAATCAATAACGTGTCCACCGATTGTGCCTTCTTTATTAATAAAATGAAGGTGAAAACCTGCCACAGAAATATTTTGAAAAAACTCTGGTGTCCAAAACCCTATCAGAACACCTTCAATATCAGTAAAATTATCAATTATTTGGTGTTCAAACACCTCAACAGCGTTTTTGAAATTCTTGTTACTTTCACTCGGTCTTCTAAGCTCCAATTGGCTGAGAATACCTTCCAATTTAACAGCAAGAAAAATGTTATCTAAATTGATATGCTTTGCTAATTCCTGATAAAGATTGGCTTTTGAGACATTGGAAGCCGGAATTTGCGCATCGGGATCAAAAGTCGAAATCTGCGCGAAAGGCATTTTTTCTGTGTCGTCCATTGACCGCAATGGATTGTTACCCTTGGCTTCAAAGAAATTGCAACAATCGATAATGACTTCGCCTTTTAAACCATCGGAACACCCTAAGCCGAAATTTCCATATTTTTTAATATCTGAAATGGGGAATAAGCCTTCAAAAACGCCACCCATAAGTGCGTTAATTCCAGAAAATTGTTTAATTTTCTTCGTCATGTCTGTGATCCCTGTTACGGTGTAAAAGTGTTCTTGTCGGCTATGATGGCAAGAATTGAATTTTAGATAGCAAACGTAATTATTTTGTCAAAGCATCAAATATCAATTATTCGAAATAACTGGAATATTACTCTATTCATTTTACTGACAAAAAGGCATATAAAACAAAACAACATTTGAAAAATGTAATATATTTTTCTGTAATTTAGTTTTTCTATCAATGATTATATTAATTTTTAAATGGTGCTTAAGCCCCACAATTATTGAAGACATAGAAAATCACGTATTCTGCGTATGATTAAAAGTTTCATTAAATTAGCAAATAAGCGCTGTGAGCTTCACAAATAATCCGCGCATTTTTTCCAGTTAAAATACGTAATAATTAGTTTTGATATATAGCGGAAGAATAATGGCGCACCCGACGAGATTCGAACTCATGACCTCTGCCTTCGGAGGGCAGCGCTCTATCCAGCTGAGCTACGGGTGCACGAATAGATTTTATATGCAGAAGTTCTCTAACCGATCATGACGTCCGGTTCAACCACGAATTATCATTGTTACCACAGATATTGACATGACACGCATATGAAAAAACGCGTTGTGCATTTTATTGGACATGAACGATGCAAGAAGCATTGGCACGCGAGACATTGCCCCCATAGCGCAAGATGTTTTAAAGGCTGCGCCGCAACAACTTAGCAATCCCAGTATTTTCTCGGCTGTTGCAGTGTTTTCTTGGCAACGGCACTGTTTTCCTAGCAATAGCAACGTTTTCCTACCAGCAATAGCGGTATTTTCCTAGAAATAACCGCGTTTCTAGAAATAAAAAAGCTTGTTTGCCAATAGTCGTGTTTTAAAGAATGAATGACAGCTATTAAATGATAAAAGTCTCGCTATTGCCGTTTGGTACATATGACGGCTGATTATATTTAAATATAAAGACCAATGAGCGGAATATGAAAATCGGCCGCGCACGAATATAAGTGGCAAGCGAATATCGGAGTCATACCGATAAAACGCCAGTTGAATACCTTTGAGATCTAAAAAATTTCGGTACCAACCAGCGTCTGTTATATTCTTAAGTTATAAACTAACAGATTGAAAAATATGACAATTTCACTAGTTTACGATCTATTAGTGATTAAGCCGCTGCTTGGCCTCGTCAAGCTCCTTTTGAGCACGGTCCCGTTTTTTCGTTAATTTGTCTATTTTATCCTCGTTGCCATTAGCTTTTGCAGCATCCAAGTCAGATTGACGTTCTTCTAATTTTCTTTGTTTTTCCTCAACTTTTTGCTGATGCTGTGTATCTAACTTGGAATCGTCGCAATTCTTAGCTGTCGCATCAAGCGCTTTCTTTAGCCCATCAATTTCACCCGCATTATTGTTTTTAACGGCGTAATCGAGTTGCGTTTGGATATGTTGTATTTTGTCAGCACAGCTACTTTGGGCATATCCGGCAGACAAACACGGAACCGATAATACGCCGCATGCTAAAATTAATATTTTTTTACCAGTCATGACCTTAACCTCTATAATCCTGATACAATTCAATAAAATAAAATCTCTATTCATGATATAGTTTCGTCAAATACATTTGGAAACAATCAACCATTAAGGCATAAGTGAATAAAAAGAGTAGCTTATAGTTTCTGTGATAAACAGAGTGTATAAGTCGCGTATCCATTTATAATGGAACATGAGCAGAGCATATAACCGGACTATTTTTATGATAAAATCGTTGAACCGCTTCCATTTTATATCGGCACAGACGCCGCAGGCATATATGTCTTTTCAAGCGTTAACGTCGCGTTATGGACAATCAACAATTGAAGATGCCGATGTCATTGTTGCACTTGGCGGTGACGGAACAATGCTGGAAGTTTTACGTAACAATATGAATTCCGGTAAACCTATTTACGGTATGAACCGCGGTTCTGTTGGCTTTCTCATGAATGAATACCACTTAGGAAAACTTCCAGAACGTATTGCAAAAGCCCATAAGGAAGAAATCAGCCCTTTACGTATGATAGCGGATTCAACCGTTGAAGGACATGTAGAAGCATTGGCTATCAACGAAGTGTCGCTTTTCCGCCAATCGTATCAAGCGGCAAAAATTAGAATCAGCATTGATGATAAGGTTAGAATGGAAGAACTATGCTGTGATGGTGTTATGGTGGCTACCCCCGCAGGTTCCACAGCGTATAATCTGTCAGCACAAGGGCCTATTCTTCCGCTTTTAGCACCACTTTTGGCATTAACACCGGTAAGCCCGTTCCGCCCTAGAAGATGGCATGGCGCATTATTACCAAATACTGTCACGGTGCATTTTAGTATGTTGGAATTGGACAAACGCCCCGTGAATGCCGCCGCAGATAATGTTGAAGTAAAATCCGTGCGCAGCGTACAAGTCTCATCGGCAACCGATGTGAAAGCTTCTATTTTATTTGACCCAAATCATTCATGGGATGAAAGAATTTTGTCGGAACAATTTCGATATTAAAAAGAATATTACGGTTAATGCTTCATAATTCATTGGTTTTTGTTGACTTTTTTCTTAATGCACCTTAACGCGTTTTTAAAACGGTAAGATTAGCTAATTTTCCCAGCAACGTTCCAGCTCGGGCAGCTAGGGTTTAATAGAGAAAGAGTGATACCGCCTTTGACCAGTTTCGATGACTTGGGCCTTTCAGATAAGGTTCTCAAAGCAGTTAATTCCGTTGGATATAAGGAACCTACCCCGATACAGGCTGGGGCAATCCCTCATGTCCTAAAAAGGCAAGATGTATTGGGTATTGCGCAAACAGGCACTGGCAAAACAGCCTCATTTGTTTTGCCAATGCTAACCATGCTTGAAAAAGGGCGTGCACGGGCAAGAATGCCGAGAACCCTTATCCTTGAGCCTACACGCGAACTTGCTGCACAGGTTGAAGAAAACTTTGACCAATATGGTGTCAACCATCGTTTGAATGTCGCTTTGCTCATTGGCGGTGTTTCCTTTGATGAACAGGATCGCAAGCTTGGTCGTGGTGCCGATGTGTTAATTGCGACACCAGGCAGATTGCTCGACCATTTTGAAAGAGGAAAGCTTCTATTAACCGGCGTCGAGATTTTGGTCATTGATGAAGCGGATCGTATGCTCGACATGGGATTTATCCCTGATATTGAACGTATTTGTAAGCTTATTCCTTTCACACGCCAAACCCTGTTCTTTTCTGCGACAATGGCGCCAGAAATTACCAAATTAACAGAGCAGTTTCTGCATTCGCCAGTAAGGGTGGAAATTGCCAAAGCTTCTTCTACAGCAACAACAATTACGCAAAAGCTGGTCGCGTCTCGCAGCAAACCGTGGGAAAAGCGTGCAGTTCTTCGTGATTTGATTAAAACAGAAGGCGACGAACTTAAAAACGCGATTATCTTTTGCAATCGTAAAAAAGATATATCCGAGCTTTTCCGTTCGCTGGAAAGACATGAATTCAGTGTTGGTGCCCTGCATGGGGATATGGATCAACGTTCGCGTATGACGATGTTATCCAATTTTAAGGATGGCAAATTAAAACTGCTTGTTGCTTCCGATGTTGCGGCACGTGGTTTGGATATTCCTGATGTGAGCCACGTATTTAATTATGATGTGCCAACACATGCCGAAGATTATGTGCATCGCATTGGCCGTACAGGCCGTGCTGGCCGCTTAGGCAAAGCCTTTACAATTGTCACCAAAGCAGACAAGAAATATGTCGAAGCCATTGAAAAAATGAGCAATCAGACGATTGAATGGGTAAATGGTGATCTTGCCTCATTAGAAAAAGCTGCAACCTCGTCTGACGATAATGGTGCGCTTGATAAGACAAATGAGGAAAAACCAAAAAAGAAGACAAAGCGTACACAAACACGTACCGAAAAGGTTGAGAGTCCGGAAAGCAAACCTGCTCAATTAGAGACGAAACAGGCGAAAACAACGGCGGATAAAACGGACAGTAAAAATGTGGTTCCCGAGAAAACCGTTGTTAGAAAAGAAGCCGCGAAAAATCCACGTAAATATGAAAAAGAGCCCCCTTCTCCGAAGGGATTTGGCGACGATATACCAGCATTTATGTTGATAAATACCCGACCTTAGATTTCTGGATTTTAAAAAATATTCAAAAACATATTGGCTATAAATTATGATTTATAGCCAATATATAACGTTTTTATTTTCAATATATCATTCGTGACAAACAAAAATAGATGCCGCTGGTGATAGCGACATCTATGATTTTTTGCATGATTGTTTGTTTTTAGTCAGATTTTATACGCGTTTATGCTTTTAAACGACTCATTACTTTATCCCGACCAATAAGTGGCAACATAGCCGCCATTTCGGGACCATGATCCAAACCTGTGAGTGCCTGCCGAAGAGGTAAAAATAAAGCTTTCCCCTTACGGTTTGTTTTTTCCTTAAGCACTGTTGTCCAAGTTTTCCAGCTATCTTCCGTTAAATCACCTTCCGGCAAATAAGATGAAGCAGAATGGACATAATCAAGATCGTCTGCAGCAACCGTGCTTTTGATGTTGTCATTCACAATAACATCCCACCACTGTTTTGCGTCTCTCAATTTTTCGATATTACCGCGCACTGCATACCAGAATGGCGAGGCATTTTTGCCACTAATACCCATTTCTTCTAGCCGTTTGGCAACCTGTTCATAGTCCAAGAACTGAACAATATGACGGTTAAGCGTCAACAAATCTGCTGGATCAAACTTGGCAGAAGATTTGGACGTTGCTGTCAAATCAAAATGCTGCAACAAAGTTTGTTGATCTGCGCAAGCTTGAACATTTTCAGACGTACCAATGAGAACCGCAAGAGATTCTACCGCCATTGGCTCAAATCCCTCTTCGCGCAGCGAACGGACAGAAAGGTCACCTTTACGCTTCGACAAGCCTTCGCCTGATATGGTGGTCAACAAATTGATATGGCCGAATATAGGTGCTTTTGCGCCTAACGCTTCAAAGATCGCTATTTGCACACCAGTATTGGTAACATGGTCGTCACCGCGAATAATGTGCGTAATTCCCATATCAATATCATCAACAACAGATGGCAATGTGTATAAATAGCTGCCGTCTTCACGAATAAGAACTGGATCGGACATTGATGCCAGATCAATTGTTTGCGGTCCACGCACGGCATCATCCCAATGCACTTCAGTCCTTGTTGTTTTTAATGGGTCAGCTTGGAAATTCGGCAATAGAAAACGCCAATGTGGCTTACGTCCTTCTGCCTCAAAGGCTTGAATTTCTTCTGGTTTGAGTTTTAGCGCTTCACGTCCGTAAACTGGCGGAAGCTTACGAGACAAACGTATTTTACGTCTTCTTTCCAGCTCCTCCGACGTTTCATAGCACGGATAAAGCAGACCTTTGGCCTTTAATGTTTCAACAATCTCATTGTAACGGTCAAAACGCTTCGATTGATAGTAAATTTCGTCTGGCTTGATACCTAGCCAATCAAGATCAACACCAATGCCATCAATATATTCCTGCTTGGAACGCTCAAGATCAGTATCATCAAACCGCAAAACATATTTGCCCTTGTTGGCCAATGCAAAAAGCCAATTGAAAAGTGCAATTCTTGTATTACCAATATGGATGAAGCCTGTTGGTGAAGGGGCAAAACGAACTTTTATCATCAAAACACTCAATTCTTATCGCGAAAACGATTTGTAATAGGATAGCGGCGATCACGGCCAAAGTTTTTGTGACTGATTTTTACACCAGGTGCCGATTGACGTCTTTTATACTCGGAACGGTAAAGAAGTTGCTCAACTCTTTCCACTGTATCACGCGCATATCCCTTTTGGACAATATCGTTGATACTCATTTCATCTTCCACCAAGCCTTGCAAGATACCGTCCAATATCGGGTAAGGCGGTAGTGTATCCTCATCCTTTTGATTATCACGCAATTCGGCGGAAGGCGCCTTATCAATTATATTTTGCGGAATAACCGATTTATGAGGTGCCAAACTGTTAATCGGAATATTTTTGTTACGCCAGTTGGAAAGTGCATAAACTTGCATTTTATAAAGGTCTTTTATGGGATTAAACCCACCATTCATATCGCCATAGAGTGTCGCGTAGCCAACAGACATTTCTGATTTATTACCGGTTGTCACGACCATGGAACCAAATTTGTTGGAAATCGCCATTAAAATTGTGCCACGAGACCGGCTTTGCAAATTTTCTTCTGTAATACCAGATTCGGTTCCTGCAAATATCGCGGCCAATGCGCGTTGAAAACCTTCTACGGGTTCAAAGATGGGTACTGTTTCGTAATGGCAACCCAATTTTTCTGCACAATCTTCTGCGTCCTTGATAGATTCGGAAGATGTATATCGGTAAGGCAACATAACCGCCCGCACGCGCTCAGCCCCCAAAGCATCAGCAGCAATTGCCGCACAAAGCGCAGAATCAATGCCGCCTGAAAGACCTATAACAACATCTTTAAACTGATTTTTATTGACGTAGTCGCCAAATCCTAGCACACAGGCTTGATAATCTGCGGCATCACCATGCAAAATATTTTCCTTAGGTCCTGACTGACAGTGCCACTGACCATTGCTTTTTTGCCAATGGCTTAATGCAAATTGGCTGTCAAAATGTTTCATTTGAAAAGCTAAGGAACAATCAGCATTCAATGCAAATGAACCACCATCAAAAACCAACTCATCTTGCCCCCCAATCTGATTGATATAAATCACCGGCAGACCAGAATTTTTGACCTGTGATTGAACAACCTTAACGCGCTGCTCATATTTATTGCGACTATATGGAGATCCGTTGGGAACCAGGATGATTTCCGCCCCCTGCCGTTCAAGGTCAGCACATAGGTGATGATTATTCCAGATATCTTCACAAATCGGCAAACCTATCTTCAACCCACGAAAGACAATGGGAGCCGGACTTTCACCACTTGTAAAAACACGTTTTTCATCAAATTCACTATAATTCGGCAAATCATATTTTTTGACTTCTGCAACGATTTTTCCATCGTCCAGCACCACAGCCATATTATAGATTTTTGAATCGCGGCGAAGAGGACAACCAATAATAATACCGGCACCATCAACCGTTGCTGATGCGAGCTTTTCGATTGCCGTTTGACACGCATCGGTGAAAGCTTTTTTCAGCACCAGATCTTCTGGCGGATAGCCGCTCATAAAAAGCTCTGTAAACAGAACAAGATCCGCGCCGGCCTGTGTCGCATCTTTATGCGCTTTTAGTGCCAGTGCTACATTGCCTTCAATATCTCCAACAATAGGGTTTAGCTGCGCTAAAGCTATCGTTAAGTCGTTTGTTATGAGCTTCTTTGTCATAAGCATGATTTAACCTGTCATCATCTTTGTTGCAACGACATAAATTACATGAAAAATAAGCTTTTTATGACTATCCAACTCCATATGGCAAAGGCGAGCACAATAGCAAGTAGGACTGCAAGAGAACCGGCATCTTTTGCAATTTTTATATCCTCGCGATAGTCGCGTGTTTGTGCATTACAACATGCTTCTATCGCGGTGTTGATAATTTCGATAATAAGCACAAACAAAATTGCGCCAACCAGCAGCAGAAATTCGCCAAATCCTTTCGCAAAAAAAATTGCGAAAGGAATTGATAGAACCAGCACGATTGCTTCCTGCAACACCGCCTTTTCATGACGCAACAGATAATTCAACGCATGCATGGAATTTAAAAATGCGTTGAAGACTCTTTTCATAATGTTTCACCCAAAAATTATCAATTAGCTGGCAATACTCATGAACAGTGATGCAAATTAATAGCGGTGCCAATTAACAGGCGATGCCAATTGGCAGGTCATGCCAACTGGCGGTCAATGATTGAAAATTATTTCGAAACCTTTGCGTTATTGGCATCAGAATCACGATCTTTCTTCAATAATTCTGCGACCAAAAAAGCCAATTCCAATGCCTGATCGGCATTCAAACGAGGGTCACAATGCGTATGATAGCGGTCGGAGAGATCTTCTGCAGAAATTGCATGAGCACCACCTGTACACTCAGTGACATCGCGCCCGGTCATTTCAATGTGAATACCACCAGGATAGGTTCCTTCCGCATGGTGAACTTCAAAAAACTGCTCAACCTCTTTTAAGACCTTTTCAAAAGGACGCGTCTTGTAGCCATTGGCTGTAATCGTGTTGCCATGCATCGGATCACAGGACCAAACAACTTTCTTGCCTTCACGCTCAACAGCACGAATAAGTGCCGGTAAGTGTTCTGCCACTTTATCGCAACCAAAACGGGCTATCAGAGTCAATCTTCCAGCTTCATTTTCAGGGTTCAGCAGATCAATCAACCTTATCAGCTCTTCAGGATCCAATGAAGGACCACATTTCAAACCAATCGGGTTTTTGATGCCACGACAATATTCCACATGGGCATGGTCTGGCTGTCTTGTGCGATCACCAATCCACAGCATATGACCAGAGGTTGCATACCAGTCACCAGAAGTTGAATCAACACGTGTCAATGCTTCTTCATAACCTAAAAGAAGTGCTTCATGACTGGTGTAAAAAGATGTTTCACGCAAAGATGGATTTGTTTTTGCTGTTATGCCAATTGCGCGCATAAAATCCAATGTTTCAGAAATGCGCTTCGCAAGAGAAATATATCTTTCACCTTGTGGGCTATTGGCGATAAAGCCCAGCATCCATTTATTAACATTATCTAGATTGGCGTAACCACCTTGCGCAAAAGCACGTAGCAAATTCAATGTAGCCGCAGATTGACGATATACCATCGACATACGGCGTGGGTCAGGAATACGTGCTTCTTCCGTAAACTCGATACCATTGATGATATCACCACGATAGGATGGTAGCTCGATACCATTTTTGGTTTCGGTGTCAGAAGAGCGCGGCTTGGCAAATTGGCCTGCAATACGCCCAACTTTTACCACTGGCTTTGATGCACCAAATGTCAAAGCAATTGCCATTTGTAGAAAAACACGGAAGAAGTCGCGGATATTATCCGCTTCATGTTCAGCGAAGCTTTCCGCGCAATCGCCGCCTTGCAACAAAAATGCCTTGCCTTCTGCAACAGCCGCCAATTCTTGTTTGAGTTCTCTCGCCTCACCTGCAAAGACCAGTGGCGGAAAGCGGCGTAATTGACCTTCCACATTTTCCAAAACGGATAAATCCGGATAAGTCGGCACCTGCTTAATTGGCTTTGATCTCCACGATTCCGGCGTCCAATCTTTATTCATCATATTTCCACTCTCTAAAACAACAAAGCCATTAAACAAATTGTCATACTGCTATGCTAAAAAGCAAAAGAACCATTATAAAATCAGCTTTACAGTATTTGACAGAATAACAAAGTTATATTTGATATTGCTACCCAATTTATGCCTATTTCAGCCATTTATAACGTAAAAAACATCGTCTTGCCATAAGTTAGACCAGTTTATCTTACGCCACCCGTTCACCGTTTTTATAAACATAGCTTGGTTTATACATTGTCACCAATTCTTCTGATGCTGATGGATGCAATGCCATCGTTGCATCAAAAACATCTTTGGTGAGCTTGCCTTTAAGTATAACCCCAAGCAACTGAGCCATTTCACCGGCATCTGCCCCCAGAATATGAGCGCCAACAACAATGCGGGTGCCTCCGTCGACGATCAACTTTGTCAGCATTTTTTCGCTGCTACCAGACAAAGTATTACGCATTGGACGGAACAAAGCACGGTAAACCTCAACCTTCTCATACTTTTTCACCGCTTCTTCCTCGGTTAACCCAACTGTTCCGATTTCCGGCTGAGAAAACACGGCAGTGGCGATCAAATCATGATCGGGGACTGTTGGATTGTTATGGAAAGCTGTTTGTATAAAACACATTGCTTCATGTATGGCGACTGGTGTTAGCTGCACCCTATCGGTGACATCGCCAACTGCCCATATATTGCTTGCCGAAGTTGTCATATATTTATCGACAATAATAGCGCCTTTGTCGTCACACTTTACGCCGGCCTTATCAAGTCCAAGGCCTTGTGTATTGGGTAAGCGCCCCATTGCCAACATAACTTGCCCAGCATTCAACTTTTCGCCGTTGGACAAAGTGACAGACAATGCATTATCCGATTTTTCCACCTTAGAAATCGTTGTGCCGTAAACAATACGAATACCTTTGGCAATCATCGCATCATTAAGGATTTGACGTAAATCATTGTCAAACTTACGCAATATGAGATCGCCACGATAAACGAGGGTTGTTTCGACGCCTAAACCATGGAATATATTGGCAAATTCTACAGCAATATAACCGCCACCAGAAATGACAATTGATTTCGGCAGATGTTCAAGGTCGAAAGCCTCATTAGAACTTATGCATAATTCATGACCAATGATTTCAGGGTGCGTTGAAACATGACCACCTGTGGCTATCAGAATTTTCTCGGCGGTAACTTTTTTGCCAGAGGACTTCAACTCCAGCGTATGCGAGTCGATGAAAACGGCTTTTTCCTGAAAAATAGTGACATGGTTGTTATCAAGTCCTTGTCGATAAAGGCCTTCCAACCGAGCAATCTCTTTATTCTTTGCCGCAACAAGCTTTGACCAGTCAAACTGATAATCGCTGACAGTCCAACCAAAGCCTTTGCTTTCTTCAAATTCTTGGCCGTAATGGGAAGCGTAAACGAATAGCTTTTTAGGCACACAACCGCGAATAACGCAGGTGCCACCCATACGATATTCTTCTGCGACAGCCACACGTTTACCGAGCGCCCCAGCCAAGCGGGCAGCGCGCACGCCACCAGAGCCGCCACCAATTACAAACAAATCAAAATCAAAAGATGACACTTCAGGCTCCTTCGCAACTGTAATCAAACTCTCCATATGGGATAAATGAGCATGATATTAAAGTTTCTACCACCCCTATTTTTACAAAAATTTATGATCGTTGGTTATATGGGGAGCAAAACGAAAAATGGCGGCATAAAAGCCGCCATTATAATTCCTATCATTACCAAACTTATTTGGATGGTACTGGTGCCTTTGGCTCTGACTTTTCGGGCGCAGAAGGAGCAGCAGGTGTCGCTTTTGGAGCTGCCGGCTTTGTTGCACCGACTTTCTGTGACATTGCTTTACCAACATTTGTTGACAAATCCTGAGCAATGCCCTGTCTCCAGACATCATATGCTGACAAAATATCACGAGCAGCATTTGGACCTTCGCTCAACAGTTTCTTACCAGCTTCAGAATTATAAAATGCGGTGATCTGATCGAGCTCTTCCTGTGTGAAATGCTTAGCGTAGACGCGTGCAGCCTCTTTTTCCAAATCTGCGCGGCGTTTAACCAAGGCCATCGCCTGCTCATCAACAGTTTCTGAAATAACATTTGCCAAGTTCGGATCTTTACGCATCAATTCGTCTTTTAGATCCCGTGCTGTTGCTGGAAGGAATTCGTCAAACTGATCTGTTGCGTGAATCGCAGCAATTGCCTTTTTTGCAGATTGCAGTTGCGCATCGCTAATATTATCTTCAGCATGGACAGCACCAACACCCATGCTCAAAATTGCGACTGACCCCAGCGTTGCCGCAAGGCGGCGGATGGAAAATGCCGTATTCATTCAGTGATTACTCCATATTTGCGGTCATTTTATTATGACCAGTTTTCCATTTAAGAATATTCAGACGAGTTGCCTATATCTACTCTAAATATCTGATAGTTCCAAAACTTTTATTTCACCATTCGACATTGCTATTACAGAACGTGATGCCAAATTGAGGAACAAACCATGTTCAACAACACCTGGAACCTCGAATAGTTCATGTGAAAGCTTATCCGGATCAGTAATCTTGGCAAATGATGCATCAAGAATAAAATGTCCACCATCTGTTTTATAAGGGTTGGTACCATTCATTCGTAATGATATTTCACCCGACAAGCCAAGCTTTTCCGCTTTTTTCTCTATAGCTAATTTTGTTGCTTGTAGGCCAAATGGATTGACTTCAATAGGAAGTGGAAATTTTCCCAAAACCGGTACAACCTTGCTTTCATCGGCAATGACCAACATGGATGCCGATGCGGCAGCCACTATTTTTTCTCGCAACAAGGCGCCGCCACCACCTTTTATTAAGGCCATATGAGGTCCAATTTCATCAGCCCCGTCAATATCGAGATCAAGATAAGGCATCTCATCAAGACGAGCAACCGGAATACCAAGTTCAAGGCATAGATCTTCGGAACGCTGGGACGTTGCAACGCCTGTTACACGCAACCCTTCTTCCACGCGCTTGGCTAAAAGCCGGATAAATTCATTGGCGGTAGAACCGGTACCAATGCCCAGTTTCATACCATCTTCAACAAATTCTAGTACTTTTGCCGCAGCAGCCTTTTTTAATTCCTGTGCATTCATAGCCAACCGGTTCCTTGACGTTTTGA
This sequence comes from uncultured Bartonella sp., assembly GCA_946478665.1. GTDB lineage: Bacteria > Pseudomonadota > Alphaproteobacteria > Rhizobiales > Rhizobiaceae > Bartonella. Next base: position 330,205 of record CAMLCZ010000001.1, read on the forward strand.
TTCCTCATTAAGGATTAAAGTAGAAATTGCAATCACAGACTACGATGACTGTAATCTTTTCCCTCATTTTTACAGTTTATACCCTATTTTTATTGTTGATAAAATAAATCAACATTATACTTGCTTTTTGTATAAAACTTGTCTATAAGGTTCATGTTTAGCTTTTAAATGTGGTCTATTGTCTCTTCCAGTATAAACGTTCTGTATAAACCATGATTGTCTGTTCTTGTAATGTAATACATCAATCAGATATTGAAGATGTGATTAATTCTCTGTTGGAAGAGGATTGTTGGCAATTGATTGTTCCCGGCAAAGTTTATAAGATGATGGCGAAACAGGGCAAATGCTGCGGTTGTTTCCCGAATGTTCTTGAAACGATCATTCGTGTCACGGAAAACTATCATCGCCGGCATAATCGGGACGAGGCTGAAATAATCTCTTATCTTGATCGTGTTCGTGCGTTACGATCAAAATACAGGAGGATTGGTCAGCATGAAAGGTCACGAAAAGGTCATAGAGCGGCTTAATGAAGCTCTTTTTCTTGAGCTAGGTGCAGTTAATCAATATTGGTTGCATTATCGGTTGACGGAAGATTGGGGCTTTACAAAATTTGCCCAGAAAGAACGTGAAGAATCTATCGAAGAGATGGGTCACGTTGATAAATTGGTAAAACGCATTGTTTTTCTAGAGGGTCATCCAAACCTTCAAACTTTATCTCCGCTGCGTATCGGTCAAAATATCAAGGAAGTTCTTGAATGCGATTTGGCTGGTGAATATGAAGCACGGGAATCCTATCGTATTTCACGCGAGCTTTGCGCTGAACTATCCGATCATATTACCAAAAAACTTTTTGATGAATTACTTGAAGATGAAGAAGGTCATATCGATTTTCTTGAGACTCAATTAGCTCTTCTTGAAAAAATTGGCGAAGAAAAATACGGTCAGCTCAACGCTGCTTCTGCTGAAAAAGCTGAATAATACTTTAGCAATTTATATGGAGCCGATATTTTTTAGTCGGCTCTGTTATCTCAACAGCTGTTACTCTTTTATCTCAACACCTGTTACTCTCGCGCAGATCTTAAAAATTTTCGATGCCTATTCCATGGACGTACTGGACCATTTGGAATGGACCAGACAGTGTCGTTGTTACCGGTAATCATCACGCTTCCATATAACGCCAATTGACGTGCCGTAATCTTTTGTTGGCTGGTTGTCATATTGCAATCTGTCGCAAAATAGATCTTGGACGGAACGACTGTTAAATCCGCAAATGGGCATGGATAAAAACTATCTTCCATTTTCTTTTTGTACGTTACTATTGAAACTTGCTTGCCTTGCTTGATTTTCGATGTGCAAACCAGATCTGAACAGACAAATTGCTGCCCCTGCTTTGTTGCCGCACTGGCAGGTGTAATAACGTTCTTTAATCCGTAAGAACGTTTCCAGACATTGACGGTGTAATTGGACGTTTTGCTATTGCTGAGATAAAGATTACCGCGATCAATAATCCCCATGGTCCTTGCGTCCTCCGCTATAATTATCCATGGTTGGGGTTTTAGAAAACACAAGGTAATACCAGCGCTAAAAGCGATGATGGATAATAAACGCAACCTTGTTTGGAAAAATAATAGAACCACCAATCCAATCGATAAAAAGCACAAAGCAAGTGGCGGAATGTAGCCCGGATTAATATCGGGTGAGATGGACGCGATGCCATAAGCGATTTTTTCAACCAAATCCACACCATATCCCATGACCTGCAAGGGTAACCACTCCAGTCCAAAGGGCATGACAATTGCTGCAAGCAGCGCAAATGGCATGACTAGAAAAGACATTATGGGAAAGGCAATTGCATTGCTTAACACGCCAAGTGGCGCCGCATTAGAAAAGTGATACGAGGCATAGATACCGCTCGCAGTCCCCGCAACCAATGATGCAACTGCCGTTGATATAATCGGCAGCAACAAAAACCGAATAAGGCTTACGCCAACAAATTGCGGAGCTGTTGCAACACGCCTATTGCGCCTGCTCCACCAGCCAAAAACAGCAACCAAGGCGGCTGTGGCAGAAAATGACATTTGAAAACTTGGTCCTAATATTTCATGCGGTACGATTGCCAGTGTAATAAGACCTGAAATGCCGAGATTACGCATGGTTATAGCGGAGCGGTTAAACAAAACCGCAAGCAACATAACCGCCACCATAACAAAACTTCTTTGTGCTGCTACATCGGCGCCCGACAACATCAGATAAAATGCAGCAACAAACAAGGCGATAATGGCTGCAATCTTCTTTGATGAATAGTGAGAAGAAAATAACGGGAAAAACGCCAATATAGTTCTGATAATAAGCAAAACCATGCCACTTACCATGGCCATATGCAGCCCCGAAATTGATAGAATATGTGCTAGGCCAGCCACGCGCAAAGCGTCATTGGTCGCAGGCGAAATGCCGCCCCGTTGTCCCGTAATAAGGGCTGCCGCAACACTTCCCGTTTCACCACCAATAGCATCGGTAATGCGCTTTGTCATTGTCATGCGCAAATGCGCAATATTTAAACCGAGCCTTTCGACTATTGTCTTTGGTTCCCCAACATTGACGCGATCAAGATTGCCTAATACAAAACCTTGTGCGCCAATTGATTGAAAATAACTGAAAAAACCGAAGTCATATCCGTCTGGCCTGACAGGTCCCGACTCGGCGCGCAACCGCACATAACCATGAATTCCATCGCCAAGTTGCATATCTTCCGGCAAATGTCGTACGGATAATGTTACCCGTTTGGGTCCATAATATAGCTTTGGCTTTTCTGTATCCAACACATCAATAAGCAATTTGGATTGACCACTCGGTACACGTTCCAAAGATAAAATACGCCCTGTTAAATGCGTTGAAACATCCGCCCCTAGCATTGGTGTGTCCAAACGCCAAGTTTCAAACTTAGCCGAAATAATACCAAGCGTCACACACAGACAAACACAAGCAATATACCACAAAAACCGATAATGACGTGTGAGATAAAGAAGACCAACGATCAGTGCAAAATAGGCTAATAGTCTTAAGCCATCGGGTTCAAACGACAAGTTAAAATAGGAAATTGCACCGCAAGCCATAAAAACTGGAATGAGCAGAAAGAAAAGGCCGCGATCCGTTTCCGTAATGACGGCGTTTTGCAGGCCAAAAATGATCGTCTTAAAATGGTTTATAATCCTGATTTTACGTGATTTATGAGGCAGCTTAAATGGTGTATTATCTGGTAGACTCACAACATGCCGTTTCTGGGGACGGTAAAGCTGTGCATCATGTTTAGCGATGATTGGCCGGCGTGTCATTGGTTTGCTTCCCAATGCATTTCTATGCTTTATACCCCCCACCCACTCTTATAGAGTATGACTATTGCATGCTTGCAAGTCTATGCTACATGGTAGAATACCATAATGACAATATTATATTTCGATTAATTCTGGAGACATGATGTCCAAGCCCGTAGTTACCCGTTTTGCCCCCTCTCCCACAGGCTTTCTTCATATTGGGGGTGCGCGTACCGCACTTTTCAACTGGCTTTATGCAAAACATACTGGCGGTAAAATGCTGCTTCGTATTGAAGATACTGATAGAGAAAGATCAACGGAAGCAGCCGTTAATGCCATTATCGACGGTCTTGATTGGTTAGGGCTCAAATGGGATGGTGAACCAATTTCACAGTTTTCTCGCGTTGATCGGCATCGCGAGGTGGCTGAACAGTTAGTAAAGCTTGGTAAAGCCTATTACTGCTATGCTACCCCTGAAGAACTCACCGAAATGCGTGAAAAAGCTAAGGCTGAAGGTAAGCCACCGCGTTACAATGGTATTTGGCGCGACCGTGATCCTTCTGAAGCGCCAGCAGGGGTTAAACCAGTTATCCGCATTAAAGCACCACAGAGCGGTGAAACTATTGTGCATGATCGTGTTCAAGGTGAAGTGCGTTTTCCCAATAAAGATCTCGACGATTTCATTATTCTGCGTTCAGATGGCACCCCAACTTATATGTTGGCGGTTGTTGTTGATGACCATGACATGGGCGTTACACATGTTATTCGTGGCGATGACCACCTTACCAATGCCGCACGACAAACAATTCTATTCAATGCGATGGAATGGGATGTACCAGTGATGGCTCATATCCCTCTGATCCACGGTGCAGATGGGGCAAAATTATCAAAGCGCCATGGTGCTTTGGGGGTAGATGCCTATCGCGCTATGGGATATCTGCCAATAGCTTTGCGCAATTATCTTGTGCGTCTCGGCTGGAGCCATGGTGATGATGAAATTATGTCTACTGAAGATATGATTTCATGGTTCAATATTGATGACATCAATAAGGGTGCCGCGCGTTTCGATTTCAAAAAATTGGAAGCAATTAATGGTCAATATATGCGCATGAGCGATGACCGCGCACTGTTTGATGCTGCATTGTCGATTTTACCGGAAATTCCAGGTGGAATAGAATTACAAGCAAAACTTAATGACAAAAACCGCGCGCAATTCTTATCTGCAATGCCAGAATTGAAAGAACGTGCAAAAACATTGGTTGAACTCATTGATAATGCTTCATTTATTTTTGCTGAACGGCCACTGCCGCTAGATGAGAAGGCTACATCGCTTCTTGATGAAGACGCAAAAGCAATCTTAAAAGCCGTATATCCAGTTCTGGACGCCTGCACTGCTTGGGAAAAAGATGCTCTTGACCAAGCAATTAGAAAACACGCTGAAGATGTGGGTATGAAATTGGGTAAAATTGCCCAGCCTTTACGTGCAGCCCTCACCGGAAAAGCTGTTTCACCGGGTGTTTTCGACGTACTTGTTGTTCTTGGCAAAGATGAGTCTCTTGCCAGAATACGAGATCAAATAAGTGGATAAGCGCTTTATCACCGATTTTATTTGGCTTTGTTAAGGCTAATAATACCACAGATTGCTACAGTGATCTGTGGTATATTTGTGTGATATTAGTGAATATTTTTCATATTCAAATATTTTCAAATTGAAATTAATAAAAAAAGGACTACTCGTTACATCACACAAGAGTGAAACGGCAATCAATAAGGAATTGGTTTTTCAGATTGCATAAGCTAACTTTTGAGTTAGGTTAATCATCATAGTAGATCTAACATACATGTAAAATTAGACCTACGAAAAAGTGGAGCCTCTTTGGGAAAAGAGGTGGAGGATTCGAAAGGGAAGATTCATGTCTGATAATAAAGCTCAAATTACAGTTGACGGAAAAAGTATTGTGCTACCAGTACGTAAAGGCACAATAGGTCCCGATGTTATAGAAATTGCCCCGCTTTACAAAGAAACTGGCGCATTTACCTACGACCCCGGCTTTACGTCAACTGCGTCATGTGAGTCAAAAATCACCTATATCGACGGAAACGCAGGCGTTCTGTTATATCGTGGATATTCAATTGACCAACTTGCCGAAAAAGGTGACTTTCTCGAGACATGTTATCTGCTCCTTTATGGTGAATTACCAAGCAAAAAACAAAAGGCAGATTTCGATCGCACAATCATGCAGCACACCATGGTGCATGAACAATTTTCACGGTTTTTCCATGGGTTCAGACGCGATGCCCACCCAATGGCCGTAATGGTTGCCTGTCTTGCTGCTATGTCAGCTTTTTATCACGACTCATTGGATATTGCGGATGAGCATCAACGTATGGTTGCATCCATCCGTCTTATTTCAAAAGTTCCAACATTGGCTGCAATGGCCTATAAATATTCAATAGGTCAACCATTTGTCTATCCACGCAATGACCTAAATTACGCAGCAAATTTCCTTCATATGTGTTTTGCTGTGCCTTGTGAGGAATATCATGTAAATCCTGTTCTTGCGCGTGCAATGGATCGTATTTTTACATTACATGCCGATCATGAGCAGAACGCTTCAACCTCAACCGTTCGTCTTGCTGGTTCTTCAGGTGCCAACCCGTTTGCGTGTATTGCTGCCGGTGTTGCCTGTTTATGGGGGCCTGCACATGGTGGCGCAAATGAAGCTTGCCTAAAAATGTTACAACAAATCGGATCCGTTGACAGAATTCCTGAATTTGTTGCCCGCGCAAAAGACAAAAATGATCCATTCCGTTTGATGGGCTTTGGCCATCGTGTTTATAAAAATTACGATCCACGTGCCAAGATCATGCAAAAAACCTGCCATGAAGTGCTTAATGAACTTGGTATCAAGGACGATCCGCTACTTGATATTGCAATGGAACTGGAAAAAATTGCTCTTAATGACGAATACTTTGTCGAGAAAAAACTTTATCCAAATGTAGACTTCTATTCAGGCATTACCTTGAAAGCTCTTGGCTTCCCAACCGAAATGTTTACAGTTCTGTTCGCATTGGCACGTTGCGTTGGCTGGGTTGCTCAGTGGAAAGAAATGATTGAAGATCCTGCACAGAAAATTGGTCGTCCACGTCAGCTTTATACGGGTGCGGCTCCTCGTGATTATGTTTCTCTTGCTGATCGGAAATAATCGGGTATGACGACAGAGTTCTCGCTTACGACATTGTTTGATTTTACGATGGAGTTTGGCTCTAAAACATTGTCTGATTTGTCATGGACTTTGTTAAATACTGATTTTGCTTAAGGCTGTATTGAACAACCAACCATGATGGCAGAAGACGTGAAAAAACCACCGCATCAACTGCGGTGGTATTTTTTTGAACGCTCATGATTTCTGGCAATATATTTGCTTCTCAACCAAAATGTTTGCTTGCCAATAGAGATGTTTGTGATCCAACTGAAGTAGTTGTTTCCTAACAGAGGTGTTTGTTTTTCAAGCCAAGTGGATTTCTTCTAACAGATATAGTTGTTTTGCAATCATAGTGGTTATCTCCTAACAGAGATGTTTGCTTCTCAATCACAATATTTGCTCCCCAATAGAGATGTTTGTGATCCAACTGAAGTAGTTGTCACTTAACAGACAGTTGGTTTTCCAACCGAAATGGTTGTTTCCTAACAGAGGTGTTTGTTTGCTAACCTCGATATTTACAGTTCTGTTCGCATTGGCACGTTGCGTTGGCTGGGTTGCTCAGTGGAAAGAAATGATTGAAGATCCTGCACAGAAAATTGGTCGTCCACGTCAGCTTTATACGGGTGCGGCTCCTCGTGATTATGTTTCTCTTGCTGATCGGAAATAATCGGGTATGACGACAGAGTTCTCGCTTACGACATTGTTTGATTTTACGATGGAGTTTGGCTCTAAAACATTGTCTGATTTGTCATGGACTTTGTTAAATATGGATTTTGCTTAATTCTGAATTGAACGATCAGCCATAACGGCAAAAAGAAATGAAAAAACCACCGCATCAACTGCGGTGGTTTTTGTTAATAAGTATTTGATATAACCTAATGAATTAAATAATAAAATTAGTCTTATCAAATCTTATACAGATCTCATGAAAAAGATCATTATTGAGCGGTATAACCGCCATCAATCACCAGTTCTGTACCAGTTACAAAACCTGATTCATCAGATGCCAGATACAAAATACCGTAAGCAATATCCTCTGGAACACCCAATTTACCGATAGGATGCAGAGCGGTTAGCTGTGCCCTTCTCTCTTCAACATTGCCATCTCGTTTTGCATTTTCTTCAACCATTGGTGTCCAGATATACCCCGGGTGAACTGAGTTTACACGAATACCATAGCCTGATTTTGCACAATGCAATGCTGCCGATTTGGTAAATAATCTGACACCACCCTTACTTGCATTATAGGCAGCGAGCGTTGGATCGCCCACCAAGCCTTCAATTGATGACAGATTGACGATGGATCCGCTTTTATGTTCTTTCATCACGCGGATAGCTTCACGTGTGCCAAGAAAAACAGCGTCAAGATTGATTGACTGTAGAAAGCGCCATTTTTCAAGCGTTTCGTCTTCTGCCGAACCAGAATGGCCAACACCAGCATTATTCACCAGAATATCCAGTCTACCAAATAATTTTACCGTATCGTCAACGACTTCTTTCCAACGTTTTTCATCAGAAACATCTTGTCGCATGAATTTGGCGGTACCACCGGCTGCCTTTATTTCTTGCTCGACTCTTTGTCCTGCCTTTTCATCAAGATCAGTCAGAACAACCTTGGCGCCTTCTTTTGCGAGAAGTTTTGAAGTTGCTTCTCCCAAACCTTTGGCTCCACCCGTAACAATTGCAACTTTATCTTTTACACGCATAATATTTTCTCCTCAAAACAAACATTTACTTCAGTTTGCTTTAAGCAGCATACAACTAATACTTACAGAATAACAGCACTAACGAACAATCGTTAACTGTTCAGCGGCACGGGTAATTGCCGTATATAACCAGCGTTCTCTGGTATCACGAAATGCAAAGCTTTCGTCAAACAGTACCACATTGTTCCATTGCGAACCTTGCGCTTTATGAACAGTTAAAGCATAACCATAATCAAAATCGTCATACCGCTTTTTTAACTGCCATGAAATTTCACTTTCGGGATCCTCAAAAACAGCTTTCAACAATTTGATCTTAGCGACACCACGGTCATCATCTTCCGGCGTGACAAGCAGATTAATACCTGGTTTTACCGTCTCTTTCGACGATGTCATGACCTTCCACAATGAACCATTCAATAGCCCTTTGGCAGGGTCATTACGTAGGCAAACCAATTTATCTCCTGCTTGTGGGTAGTCTGCAGAGAAGCCCTTCAATTCCCTAAGGCGTTTATTATAAAGACGCCGTGTTCGGTTAATACCTAATAATACCTGATCGGCGTCCAATACCAATTGTTGATTGACTTCTTTGCGCGAGATTATTTTTGCTGCACCATAATCGCCATAACTGATATCTCTGCCTTCACGCACGTCCATAGCTAGCCGAATTATCGGATTGTCACGTGCTTGCCGATGAATTTCCGTTAGAAGAAAATCCGGTTCATGCTCGGTAAAAAAGCCCCCGCCGGAAATTGGCGGTAATTGTCCCGGGTCCCCCAATACCAAAATGGGCGTGCCAAAACTCATAAGATCACGCCCTAATTGTTCATCAACCATGGAACATTCGTCGATAACAATTAGCTTGGCCTGTGCAACAGGGCTTTGTCTATTCAATGAAAATGTTGGAGCTATAGACGTTTTCCCAGTGGTTTCGTCTGCGACTTCTTCTTCACCTCGTGGTCGGTAGATCAATGAATGTATTGTGCGTGCATTTGTTGCACCTTTAGAGCGCAATACCTGTGCGGCTTTACCAGTAAATGCTGCAAACTGGACATCACCATCAACTGTTTCGGCGAAATAGCGTGCCAAAGTTGTTTTCCCTGTACCGGCATAGCCAAACAGACGGAAAATAGGTGAACGACCTTTGTTTAACCAGGAAGAAACTTCGGTTAAGGCTTTATCCTGTTCTGGTGAAAATTGCATGGTTTTACCAAACAGGATTCGACAGAAAAGGGCAAGCCTTTTACCCGATTTATATCACAGCCTTATCTATGTTATGGCGCAATTTATATCACCAGCAAGAACAATTGAAGCCACAACCAAGATAGAGCCATTAACATAATGATAAGGCGATAAAAGCTTTAAAATTGCGTATCACAATTAAAGCCGTTGTTACGTTTTATTTTTTTCTTAAAAATACCAACCATCGCCTAATAAAGCACCCGAATATCCGATATTCAAAGTGCTTTATTACTCAGTTGTTGAGCCATAAACATTTTTGGTCAAACCGCCCCCATCTTCTCTGGTGGTGCAGTTTTCGTGTCCTATCTCACCACGCTATAGGGGGATAAAAAAAGGTCATTTATTGCTGTGAACAAATGACCTTTATGTCTCACATACCTTCTGGCCCACGGTTCATTGCGGATACGCCAGTACGGCAAATTTCAACCAAACCAAGGGGGCGCATAATGGCGATAAATTGGTCGATTTTTGCTGATTTGCCCGTTACTTCAAAAATAAAGTGATCGGTTGTCGCATCAACAACTTTCGCATGAAAAGCATCGGATAACCGTAATGCTTCAACGCGTTGCGCACCTTGGCAAGCGACCTTGATTAAAGCCAATTCACGCTCAATTGGGCCATCCTGTCCTAGTTCTTTAGCTCTTACGGTTAAATCAACCACTCTGTGAACTGGTACAATACGTTCCAGCTGGTGTCTAATTTGGTTTAAAACCTGTGGTGTTGCTCTTGTTACCACTGTGACACGTGACAAACGTTGTTCATGTTCGGTTTCTGAAACAGTTAGGCTTTCAATATTATAGCCCCTGCCCGAAAACAGCCCTATAACGCGGGCAAGCACACCCGGCTCATTATCAACGAGTACAGCGAGCATATGTGTTTCCATAGGATCATTATCGGCTTCGATGAAATATGCTGATCCGAAACTTAAATTTTGCGCATTCATGATTTTAATTCCTTATACGAGCGAGCGACCTTTGGCATCAATTGCATTTGCAACTGCTTCATCATTGGCCTCATCGGGCAACAGCATATCGTTATGCGCACGTCCTGATGGGATCATCGGGAAACAATTTTCCTGATTGACAACGCGGCAATCAAATAAAACTGGCTTATCACACTCTATCATTTCACGGATCTTGGCATCCAATTCCTGTGGGTCGGAACATCTTATGCCGACAGCCCCATAAGCTTCCGCTAATTTTACAAAATCAGGCATAGATTCTGTATAGGAATTGGATAAGCGGTTACCATGCAGCAATTGTTGCCACTGCCGAACCATGCCCATGTAATTATTATTAAGAATAAACACTTTAACCGGCGTCTTATGCTGCATCGCTGTTGCCAGTTCCTGAATATTCATTTGAATAGATGCGTCACCTGCAACACAGATAACCAAGGCATCTGGATTTGCAACCTGCACGCCGATTGATGACGGAAATCCATACCCCATGGTTCCCAATCCACCAGATGTCATAAAATGTTTCGGTTCATCAAACCCATAATATTGGGCTGTCCACATTTGGTGTTGGCCAACTTCAGTTGTTATATAGGCGTTTTTATCTTTGGTGAGTTCGTAAAGCCGCTGAATAGCGTATTGCGGCATAATTGCATCGCTTCTTTGCTTGAATGCCAAAGAATTACGCGCCCGCCAATGGTTTATAGTGTCCCACCATTCCTTACGTTCTGCTTTATTAGGCGTTTGCTGCAATGCGCGCAAACTCCGTGTCATATTTTCCAGAATATGGGCAACATCGCCAATAATCGGCACCTCAACTTGTACAGTTTTGTTGATTGATGACGGATCAATGTCGATATGAATGATACGCGCATTAGGGGCAAAAGCATCTAGCCGGCCAGTGATACGGTCGTCAAAACGAGCACCGATTGCCAGCATAACATCGCAATCATGCATCGTCATATTTGCTTCATAGGTACCATGCATACCTAACATGCCAAGCCAATTTTTACCCGATGCCGGATATGCTCCCAATCCCATAAGTGTCGAGGTAATTGGAAAATCACCCAAGTCTACCAATTCGCGTAAAAGTCTTACAGCTTCGCTACCCGACGAGATAACACCACCGCCCGAGTAGATGACCGGCTTTTTTGCCTGTGCAAGCATTGAAACAGCGTATTGAATTGCCTTATCGTCACCTTCCAATTGCGGCCGATAACTGGCGCGCGGCATGGATTTTGGTGCGGTATAGATGCCTGAAGCAAATTGAATATCTTTTGGAATATCAATCAATACAGGGCCTGGTCTTCCCGTCTGTGCAATATAAAAAGCCTCATGAATAATGCGTGACAGATCATTGACATCTTTAACAAGCCAATTGTGCTTTGTGCAGGGACGTGTAATGCCAACCGTATCGGCTTCCTGAAAACCATCTGTACCAATCAAGGTTGTTGGTACCTGTCCAGAAAAACAGACCAATGGAATGGAATCCATCAAGGCATCTTGCAGTGCCGTTACGGAATTTGTCGCACCAGGGCCAGATGTCACGAGCATCACACCTACTTTGCCTGTGCTACGGGCATACCCTTCTGCGGCGTGTCCTGCTGCCTGCTCATGACGCACGAGTATATGTTGGAATTGATCTTGTTGGTAAATTTCGTCAAAAATAGGCAGAACAGCTCCACCAGGATAACCAAAAATATGTTTTACCCCCTGATCGATCAGGGCTTGTACGACCATTTCCGCTCCGGTCATAGTTGTCCCGTCTGCATTGTTTCTTGGCTTTTTATGCTCTGTCATTTTTCCTACTCGTCAACATAATCAAATCGGATAATAAAAAAGGCCCCCGAGGGAGCCTGTCTTGCGTATGAGGTGCTATTAGCTGAATGGTTACACCATCTGCCTCATACGCTACCACACTACTAGAATAATCTTTTCCATAGCGGAAACCTTATTATGCAATTTTACATTCGTCAATGCCAAAAATTACCCTAACATTATTGCATAGTTTATGTTTTTAACAAGAAAAGACCAACGAAAACGATCATGATATATTATCAGTATACTATTCAATGATGGATTTGAGTGGCATTTCATACCGCCATAATAAAACCACCACGTCGTCACCCTTATTAAGATGTAAATGACACTTTCAAAGAAAACTCTGCGTTACGAACGGCATTTCCACGTTGAGTCGAATTGGTGGCGAAACCATGTCATCTGGCGCTTTGCATATCGTCTGGTTTGTGTTTTGGCTTTTTCTATCGCACTTTCCATAGTTTCACGTCCGTTTAGGACATTGATAAATTCCGGAACGCCAATGGCTTTCATTGCTGGCAAAGTAGGATCCAATTGCAAATCATCAAGTTTACGAACCTCGTCAAACGCACCGTTTTCTACCATGCGATCAAAGCGCCTTTCAATGCGATCATACACCAATGCACGTTCTGGCAGCAGAAGTATTTTTTCAATATTCATATCTTGAAGCAGTGGCGTGGTTTTTTGATCCTGCCATGCACTCAAAGGTTTATCCGTTGCTTCAAACACCTCCAGAGCACGCAAAATTCTTTGCCGGTCATTGATATTCAATTTCTGCGCTGTTTTTTGATCGACCTGCAGCAGTTGTTCATGCAGCTTTTCTGCTGCAGTGTTTTGCGCAATATCTTGCCACTTTTCTTTTATTGCCAATGGTACGTCGGGTATTTCTGCCAAGCCTTCCAACAATGCCTTGAAATAAAGCCCCGTTCCACCAACAAAGATCAATGGCACGCCACCCAGCTTATCCAACAGACAAGACACATCTTTAAGCCATTTTCCGGTGGAATAGCGAATAGATGGATCAACATGACCATAAAGATAATGTTTGGCTAAAGACATATCCGCATCAGAAGGACGAGCGGTTATAACCTGCAAAATATCATAGACTTGCATTGAATCTGCGTTAATAATAACACCATCATGCTTTCTTGCATGTTCAATTGCAAAATCAGACTTGCCGCTTGCGGTAGGGCCCGCTATCAAAGTTATAACTCTTTTTTTCATTGACGGGGACTTCCTATGTCTGCCAATTCCTTACTTGTAGCCACGCTTATAACCAATCCTACACATCCTGTTCTGGAAACGACACTTGTTGATAAAGCGTGTCAGCACGTTAATGCAAATAATGTTTATTGGCTAGCTGATGGTATTGCATGCGATATTCCGCTGCCTAATACCACGGACAAAGCACAGGCATTGGAAAATCTCCGCAATGCGATTGGTGATCTTCCTATTGATATTGCGGTGCAAGAACAAGACAAACGAAGAAAAAAGCTTCTTGTTGCGGATATGGATTCCACAATGATTGGGCAAGAATGTATTGATGAACTTGCCGAAGAAGCAGGATTGCGTGAGCATATTGCCACTATTACGCGGCGCGCAATGAATGGGGAAATTGCTTTTGAGCCAGCCTTAAAAGAACGTGTTGCCCTATTAAAAGGTCTACCTTTGGATATTATTGATACGGTTATTAAAAACCGGATAAGTTTGACTGCCGGTGGCAAGGAACTTATCGCAACCATGCGGAAAAATGGTGCCTATACAGCGTTGGTTTCTGGTGGTTTTACCATCTTTACTGGAAAAATTGCCGCCATGCTCGGTTTTAATGAACATCATGCCAATGAATTGAAAGTGGTGGATAATCAATTATCTGGTTTCGTAGCTGAACCTATTTTGGGCAAACAAGCAAAATTGGATAAATTGGAAGATCTTTGTAAACAATTGGGCATTTCACCTGATGAGGCAATGGCGGTTGGTGATGGTGCAAATGATCTGGCTATGCTGCAAAGAGCTGGCTCTGGTGTTGCACTGCACGCCAAGCCCATTGTTGCTGAAGCCGCATCAATCCGGATTGATTACGGCGATCTAACAGCGTTACTTTATCTCCAAGGATATAGAAAGCACGACTTCGTCGGATAAAGCCCTATTTATAAACCAAAGGATTGCCAGTATTTCACAAATTTAACTCGGTAATACAATAGGATAATGCGTATTGTTATTAATCGTATTATGTATTGTATTACCGTGAACATTAATCCAGACGCAGGTCAACAAAACACAATTCGCCACCAGCGCCAGATACGATAAAAACGCATTTTTAAGCCACGTTGCGCGCAGATTTTCCAAATCTTCCATGATATGGAATTCATGACGACGTCTTATAACGCCCTAACGATAAGCCAAAGAATTGCTAATATTTCAGCGAGTTAGCCCAATAATGCAATAGGATAATGCGTATTGTTATCGATCATATTGTGTATTGTATTACCGTGAGCATTAATCCAAGCGAACAGTAACAAAACGCAATTCTCCACCAGCACCAGACACAACCAAAAGTGCATTTTTACGCCCAGTTGCGCGCAGATTTTCCAATCTCTTTGCAACATCTTCTGGTGTTTTTACCTGTTCCTGATTAATATCAACGATAACGTCACCGCTGCGAATACGCTTTTCATCAGCTGCACTCTTCGGAACAACAGCCGTAACAACAACACCTTCAACACCTTGCTTGATGTTATAAGTTTTTCGCAATTCGTCAGTCATTGCGGAAAGTGTCATGCCCATTGATTGCACAGACTGCTTGGGTTCCAGTTTATCCTTCCCAGAATTCTTAGGATCGGACTTGCTGTCGGCGTCGGTTTCTTTTTCTTTCAAAAGGCCAAGTTTGACTTGAACGGTTTTTTCCTGTCCATCTCTGATGACTGTAACATCCGAGACTTTTCCAACCGGACTTTCCGCGACAATGCGGGGCAATTCCCGCGCATCTTTAATTTTATGACCAGCAAAACGGATGATAACATCACCATCCTGTATTTGAGAATGATCTACCGTTTTGTCTTCGATTTTTCCAGCAACAAGCGCACCTTCTGCTTTTGGCAGTTTCATAATCGTCGCAATATCTTCGTTCACTGGTTGAATGCGTATGGCCAGCCACCCTCTTCTTGTCTCGCCAAATTCTTTCAATTGATCCAACACGCCGATTGCCATTTCAGACGGAATAGCAAAACCAATACCGATAGAACCACCTGACGGAGAAATAATCGCAGTATTGATACCAATAACTTTGCCGCTCATATCAAAAAGCGGACCACCGGAGTTACCGCGATTGATAGCGGCGTCCGTCTGGATAAAATCATCATAAGGCCCAGCGTTAATATCGCGGTTACGAGCTGATATGATACCGATTGTGACAGTGCCGCCAAGGCCAAATGGATTACCAATTGCCATAACCCAATCGCCTATGCGTGCGCTTTCAGAATCACCAAATTCAACGGCAGTCAATTTCTTCGCCGCAGGATCCACCTGCAACAAGGCCAAATCGGTTTTCGCATCTTTACCCAATAGTTTTGCTTTTAGTTTGGAACCATCGGTAAAATTAACCTCAATGTCATCGGCATCAGCAATAACGTGGTTATTGGTTACAATAAGTCCTTTTTGCGCATCAATCACAAAGCCCGAGCCAAGCGATTGCACTTTGCGTGATTGGCTGGTGTTGTTTTTATTGTTGTCAGAAGAAAAGAAATCTTTGAAATATTCCTGAAACGGCGCATCTTTCTGAATATCGGGTGTTACCGTATTGTTGCTTTGTTCTGTGCCTTTCAGTGTCTGACTGGTAGAAATATTGACAACAGCGTCAAGGAGCCCAGAAGCCAAATTCGATACGGATTGTGGCGTGGTATGCTGCAATGGCGTATCAGCCCACCCACTATTTTGCGGATAGATCAAGGCTGTGCATGTAGCGATACATAGAGCAAGGCGCTTCAACAACATATTTCCTTCCAATCAAAAGGCTCAATAAACTTTGCTATGCAATCATTTAATGCATTTTATATCAAAGTGAAATGGCGCAAATGGAGGAAATCAATGTTTAGATTTAATTTTAATCTGGGCGGTATTCTAAAACATATTATCCTAGCGACATAACCAGATAATGAGAACACCAATTCCCATTGCAACAAGGCCGCTTATACGCAAAACATTATCTGGCGTCACACCAATCTGCGACGCCATTTTTTTTACCAGTGAAGGAAAGCCACTGTAGAATAGCCCTTCGATAAAAAGGACCAATCCTACAGCTGTTAATAATAGACTCATCAGTTTTGTGCCGATGTTACAGATTTTGCAGAGTTACCTAATGGATGATGCCAGTAGTAGAAGAAATCTTCATCTGGCGAGACAACCATTGGAGTTGTTTCCAATTTTTTATAATTTTCCATAGCTAGCCAGAAATCATAAAATTGCGGATTGGTTTTCCGCGCATCCAGTAAAAGGCGGATACTTTCTGCCTGGCCCTCACCTCTTGTTATTTCTGCGTCGCGTTTAGCAGCCGCAACAATTTCTTCATATTCCCTGTTTGCTTCGGCAACAATTCTGTCACGTTCTTGCTGACCACGTGCACGAATATTTTCTGCTGCGGCTTCACGTTCCGCTGCCATTTGGCGATAGACATCTTCTGATACGGCATCGGTCAAATCTGTTTTTCTAATGCGCACATCTACAATGGTAATACCAAGTGATCCGGCATCAGCAGAAAACTGTTGTTGAACCTCGCTCATCATAGCACCACGCTCGTCCGACAGGGCAGCTTTAAATTCACGCTTACCGTAAACGGCACGTAACGCATCAATAAAACGCGGTGCAAGGTTTTCTTGTGCTGCCACTTGAGGGCGACCAGAACCAATGCGCTGCAAAAACAATTTTGGATCGGTTATGCGGTAGATAAAGAAAGCATCGACCTCATAATATGCACCACCGCGCACCTGCACAGATTGTGTTGGCACATCATATCGCAACAACCGGTTATCGATAATGACTGTTTGATCGATAAAAGGTGTTTTGAAATAGAGCCCTGGTTCTTGTTCAACCCGCACGATCTGTCCAAAACGCTTAATCGCAATTTGTTGGCGAGGATAAACAACAAAAACCGACATCCATACCGCTAAACATATAACAATGATAACACCAAGAAAGATAAAAAAACGGTTCTGCTGCATTATCATTGTACTCCTGTCACAGTTTTATCAGTCTGTGATGACTGTGATGGATTGGAATTATTGGATGGAGTTGATGTTTTGCTATTCATCATCTGGTTTAATGGCAAATAGGAAACAGGAGAGCCATTTTTCTGCTCGACAACCAATTTATTGGGCGATTGAAGAATGCGTCCAACCGTTTCCATATAAAGACGATATTTGGTTGCTTCGGGCGCAACGGCTGCTTCATGTGCAATGGCCGCAAAACGCTCTGCCCGTCCGGTTGCCTCTTCAATCATCTGGGCTTTTTCACCCTTAGCAACTTCTCTTGTGCGGGAAGCCTCACCATTGGCCAAGCCAAGTTTATTAAACTTGACGCGATTGCCTTCTTCTACCATTCGTCCACGCTCTTGTTCAGCTTGCTGGAACGAGTTGAATGCTGCTGCAACTTTCGTTGGTGGTGCAGCTTCACTGATAGATACTCTGTTTACCTGAACGCCAAGCTGATATTTATCCACGGTTGATTGGATAATTGTCTTAACGCTGTTAGCGACTTCTTCTTTTTTATCGCGAAGAACATCATCAACAGGACGGCTACCGATAACTTCACGCATAGCACTTTCAGCAACTTGCCGAACAGTGCCTTCCTGTTCATTGACATTGAACAAATAGCGCGTTGGATCTGATATGCGATAATAAACAGAAAAGTTGACGTAAACGATATTCTGATCACTCGACAACATCAGCCCATCGCTTTGCTGTGCCTGACCGGGCTTACCACCAATAGCGATAGATTTTTCAGTCAATGGCACTTTCATGTAAGTTTCAATAGGCCAGAAGTGAAAGTGAAGACCATCGCCAACGATACCTTCTTGCGGCACACCAAAACGCAAAACAACACCTTGTTCGTTTTGTTGCACGACATAAAAACATTGGAATAGCCAAAAAATGACAGCAATCAGCAATACGATAAGAAACATTCCAGCACCGCCGAACTGTTTCAGCTTATCCTGACCCTTTCTCAATATATCATCAATATCGGGTCCGTTATTGCCACCATTACCGCCTGATCCTGACGGCTTTTTTTCCCATGGGGATTTGTTGCCACCATTATCATTGCCGCCGCTACCCCATGGGCTGCCGCCATTATTTCCACCGCCCCATGGGCCGTTGCCATTCTGATTACTCCAGGGCATAGTCACCTCTTGTCCTGTACAAAGCTCACGCTATTTTTTTAAGTCCGTCTTTTATAGGGATGTATCTTGCGCGTTTCAACGCAAAGCTGGAATTTTTATTATATTTATATGATTATCGTTCGTATACCACATAACGTGTTGCATGACTGTCCTTATCACTTTCAGGAACTGTTTCTGATTTGACAGCGTGCCACTCATTGGGATCAAATGCCGGGAAGAATGTATCACCTTCAATCGTATCAAGAATTTCGGTAATATGCATACGATTGGCAAAGGGAAGCGCTTGCTTGAAAATTTCTCCCCCACCAATGACAAATATCCCATCAACGCCTAATTCATTGGCATTTTGCTCGGCTATCGTTTTTGCCTGCGCAAATGAACGTGCCATCACCGCACCAGCGCCAACAAATGATGGATCGCGCGTGATTACAATATTCAAGCGTCCCGGCAAAGCACGGCCAATGGAATCCCATGTTTTTCGTCCCATAATAACCGGTTTACCAAGGGTAATTGCCTTAAAACGCTTAAGATCGGTTGATAAGCGCCATGGCATTGCACCATCACGACCGATAACGCCATTTTCTGATACAGCAACGATTAGATTTAACGCAACCATTAGACTGCCACCGGTGCTTTAATATGCGGCGCTGAAACATAATTTTCCAATGTGAAGTCTTCAAACTTAAATGCAAAAAGATCCTTCACATCAGGATTGATTTTCATCTGCGGCAACGCCAAAGGCTGTCTTGTCAATTGCTCTTTCGCCTGTTCAAAGTGATTGGAATAAAGATGGGCGTCCCCCAGCGTATGGACAAATTCACCCAGTTTTAACCCACACACCTGCGCAATCATCATTGTTAACAGGGCATATGAGGCGATATTGAATGGTACACCAAGAAAAATATCTGCCGACCGTTGGTATAATTGGCATGAAAGTTTTCCGTTAGCCACGTAAAACTGGAATAGGCAATGGCAAGGCGGTAGTGCCATTTCATCAACCAAAGCAGGATTCCACGCCGTTACAATAAGCCTGCGTGAATCGGGATTTTTCTCAATCATCTGCAAAACATTTTTTATCTGGTCGATATGGCGGCCATCAGGTGCTGGCCAAGAGCGCCATTGATACCCATAGACGGGACCCAACTCACCATTTTTATCGGCCCATTCATCCCAAATAGAAACGCCGTTTTCATTAAGCCATTTGATATTTGTGTCACCACGTAAAAACCAGAGCAACTCGTAAATGATTGATCTTAAATGAAGCTTTTTGGTTGTAAGGATAGGAAAGCCATCATTCAAATCAAAACGCATCTGGTAGCCAAACACAGAGCGTGTACCGGTGCCTGTACGATCTGACCGATCAACACCATTATTCATCACATGTGAGAGAAGCTCGAGATAATTTTTCATAAGAAAAATAGCCTATTCCTATAGTATTAGAAACAAATAGCCGACTTACATTTAAACGTCGACAAATTTGACTGACCATTACAGCCCGATATTTCAGCCTATATCATAGCTTGGCAATAATATAGGTTTGAAAGATCAAATGGATACCCTGTGTCAAATATCATGTCACAAAACGAATGAACACCGCTCGGATATGTTCACCTGTGAATATCTTAATCTGTTGATGGTTTTTGAACCGTCCTAAACCAGATAGGTTTCCACAAGTTTTGACCAGTATGTGCTGCCTCTTAACAATAAATCATCATTAAAATTGTAATGATCGTTGTGCAGATTTGCTGTCTCGCCATTTCCGATAAACAGATAGCAGCCGGCTTTTTTCTGTAACATATAGGAGAAATCTTCGCTAAATGTGAAAGGCTGTGACCGTGGTGTAATCGCCTCTTTGCCAAAAGTATCTTCTGCCACCTTGCGGGCAAATGCTGTCAAATCGGGATCATTTTCGCAAGCAGGATTAAGCGGCATATAGATCACGTCACATTTTGCGCCAAATACTTCGGCCTGATAATTTGCTATTTCAGTGATGCGTTTTTCAAGAAAACGTCGTGTCTTTTCATTATAGCTTCGGATGGTAAGCTTCAATTCCGCAGTTGCCGGAATAATATTATAGGCGTCTCCAGCATGAAAGCTCGCAATGGTAACAACCGCCGATTCAACAGGATCCAAATTGCGTGACACTATTGTTTGCAGTGCATTAACGATAGAAGCACCAACAATAATCGGATCAATGGCGGTATGTGGCTGCGCGCCATGGCCACTTTTACCCTGAACAACGATCTTCATACGGTCAGATGCCGCTGTTGCCGCATTGGGAATGAAAACAAATTGCCCTGCTGGAACATGTGGGACATTATGGTAGCCAAAAATAGCGTCGCAAGGAAACTTGTCGAAGATGCCCTCTTCTACCATGCGTTTGGCACCGCCTAAACCTTCTTCAGCTGGCTGAAAAATGAGGTTAAGCGTGCCTGAAAAATTTTTAGTTTCAGCAAGATAGCGTGCTGCTGTCAGAAGAGTCGTTGTATGCCCATCATGACCACAGGCGTGCATCTTGCCTTGATTTTTGCTAGCATAAGGCAATCCTGTCATTTCCATTATTGGAAGAGCGTCCATATCGGCACGCAGCCCTAAAGTTTTAGAGCCTTGTCCAACTTTCAAGGTGCCGATAACACCTGTTCCACCAATACCAGTCGAGACTTTATAACCCCATTTTTCCAGATAGCTCGCCACCAACGCAGATGTAGATTGCTCTTCAAACCCGATTTCCGGATTTGCATGAATTTTGTGACGAAGTTCCATCATTTCAGGAAGATAGGAATTGATATAATCTGCTACCGTATTGGTATTTTTTGTCATTTCAAACTGCCTTTGAGTAGGAATGGCTGAAACCATTCCTACAGTTGATTGATATGTTTACTTCATATTTGCTACTTTGCGTGAACAAATTAACGCGATTGTACTGACGATCGCGGCAAACATCAGATAATATGCAATAGCGCGATTATCATGCGTAATGCTAATCAGCGCACTTGATATTGCCGCTGAAAAGCCACCAAAAATCGTAACGGCGATGTTGTATGACAAAGCAATGCCTGAAGAGCGGAATGCCGTTGGGAAAAGCTCTGAAAGTGCCGCTGAAGCGGGAGCCGTATACAAAACCATAAGCACAGCATAGAAGAACTGTTGCCCTAACAACACCCAAATTGTTGGATAGGCTGACAATATCCAGAATGAAGGATAGGCAAAAAGCAGGATTGCTATTGCAGCACCAATCATTATTGGCAAACGACCAACACGATCAGACCATGCGCCAACAATTGGGCAGAACAAAAGCACTGTACCCACAACAATCATGCCAAGATAAGGTGAAGTTAATTCCATATGCAGATTTTTGATTGCATAAGTCGCCATGAATGAGCTTGCGGTTTTACTGGTGACTGTCCAGATCATGACGATGCCAATGCCGAGCAATAACGGTTTCCAGCTATTACGAAGCAAAATTGCAAATGGAACGTGTTCTTTTGGTCCCTTGTTTTTTTCCTGAAGAAATGCCGGCGATTCATCAATCTGGCGGCGGACATAAAAGCCAACTGGCGCCACAAGCATACCGAAAGCAAAAGCAACACGCCATCCCCAAGTGGCAACCTCTTCTTTTGTCAGAGCGGCTGTAATAACCCAGCCGATAATACCAGCAACCAGAAATGCACCTGTCTGGCTAACCTGTTGCCAAGCAGCAAATTGACCACGTTTATGGGCTGGTGCCGTCTCGACAAGAATGGATAAAGCACTACCGATTTCACCACCAGCCGAAACACCTTGGATAAGACGCGCAATAACAATGATGATTGGTGCAAAAATACCGATTTTATCATATGTCGGACAGAAGGCGATGATACCCATGCCGACGGCCATCAGAAGCATTGTCAGGGACAAGGCTGCCTTACGTCCAACACGGTCGGAATAGGAACCCAATACGATAGCGCCCAATGGACGCGTTAAAAATCCCACTGCAAATGTAATAAATGTCAAAAGCATTGACACAGCTTCATTGCTGGTCGGAAAAAATTGGTCAGAAATTACGTAAGCAAAAAGTGCATAAGCGCCAAAATCATACCATTCAAGCGCGCCTCCCATGACAGCTGCCGCAATCACCTTTTTAGAAACGGTTTTGTTTTCTTCTAACTGTTCTGTTCCCTGCATGAACACTCCTATTACTTTGATTTTTTATAAAAATTATCCAAAGCCAAACAGATTCTGGACTGTTATTTTTTGATAGTCTCCATAACAAATTGTTATGGAATGTTAATTTTGTTTATTTAAACGATTAGTATCCCATAAAACAAGGGTTATCAAATTGGACATAAAGCAGATTCGTTATTTTCAGGCTATAGCGCAATATGGCAGCATATCAGAGGCTGCACGCCATCTTTTTATTGTGCAACCTGCCCTTAGCCGACAAATGAAGGAACTTGAAGCCGACTTGGGCGCGACCCTGTTTATCAGGCGCCAAAAGGGGATAGAGCTTACAAAAGCCGGCGAACAATTGTTACAACATTGCCCTGTTATTATCCAAACGCTTGACCAAGCTCTGACCGACGTTAAACGCGCAAACGGCTTGAAAGAGATATTGCATTTGGGAATGGCTCCAACTTACACATGGAACCCTGTCATCTTGGATATTATCAGGGATTTTTATCACCTTTATCCTGAAATAAAATTATCGCTAGAGCCAACCTTATCCGTCGGACAATCTGAACGGTTGGCACAAGGAAAGCTCGATGCAGGATTTATGGCATGGCGCTTAAAGGCCGACCCAACTAAGGCGGGCATAGCTTTGATGCAATGCAAATTGCTGATCGCCTGCGGTCAAGACAGTGAAATCGTCAATATCGCGCCAGATAATCTGGATATGTTAAACGACCATAAATGCCTATTTTTTCCTCGGGAAATGTCACCCGAATTTTATGACTTCATGCTTCTTGAATGTAAGAAGGTTGGTTTTCGACCTGATATTGTTGAATGCGCTACCGATTTTAACGCCTGTTTGGGCTTGGTGTCGTGTGGCCTTGGTTATACCATTATCTCAAGTGCATCACGCTATAATTGCCCTTCCAATATAAAACTTCTTGAACATCCGCTTCTCTCTGGAACCTATGATTTGGAATTTGCCTATCGAACACCGGTTCATAAAGAATCGCTTCAATTGCTCATAGATTTTGTGGCTACAAAGCACCGTTAAGCCGCAAAGCACCCTTATAAGGTTAATCCAACAATCGGTTGCATTGTAAAATTAATCCCTATTCGGGTCAAAATATTCAAATCATTTTGATCTCTTATTTCCGCATGGATATATATGTGGGTAAGACCACTGTTTTACATTGCTCTTATTGAAAAGATAGCGTTAAGACTGTTTTAAATAATAGCTAACCAATGGCTATCAAAAGTGATGGATAGGAGTGCCCCATGAAATTGTTTGCTACCAGCCTTTTTTTAGGTGGTCTGATTGTATCTTTCTCAGCGCAAGCTGAAACATTAACGATTGCCACAGAAGGTGCCTATCCTCCCTTCAGTTATGTTGACTCCAACAATACCTTGCACGGGTTTGACATTGATATCGCCAATGCCTTGTGCGAAAAAATGAAAGTGGAATGTAAGGTTGTTGCGCAAGATTGGGATGGAATAATCCCAGGACTTTTGGCAAAAAAATATGATGCAATCGTCGCATCCATGGTTCCAACCCCTGAACGCAAGCAAAAGGTGGACTTTACCAACCGTTATTACACAACAACACTTGCAATAGCTGTTCCAAAAGATTCCGATATTAAAGATGTTAGTGCAGCATCGCTGAAAAATAAAAATCTTGGCGCACAATCGGGTGCAACACAGGCTATCTATGCTGAAGATAATTATGTGCCAGAAGGTGCTAATCTAAAGCTTTATCCAACACCTGATGAAGCCAATAGCGATTTGCTCAATCACCGCTTGGACGCTGTCATACACGACAAATTTCCACTACTGACATGGCTTGATAATGAGGGAAAAGATTGCTGCAAGCTTCTTGGTGAAATTGAAGGAACCAAAGAGCCCATTTCAATTGCAATCCGCAAAAATTCTGATGAACTGAAAGAACGCTTCAATAAAGCAATCGACGAGATCAGAGCAGATGGTACTTATGCAAAAATCGTGCAAAAATACTTCAAATCCGACATTTATTGATTGTGCGCGTTAACAGTGTGGGCTTGAGCAAGGCACACTTTGTTCTCATGTTATTCTACGCATTTGGTGGAGCATATTAATGATCGAATATATGTCATTGCTGTCGTTTGGCAGTGGCGGTTGGGGTATGGTACTGCTTGCCGGTGCAGGCGTTACTTTATCTCTGGCATTATGTTGCGTGCCAATCGGTCTGCCTCTAGGGCTCATCTCCGCCATTATGATCCAGTCAGATCATAAATATTTGCGTATTATTGCAACATTGTTCTCTTCAATATTCCGCGGTTTACCGGAACTGCTCACACTTTTCCTTGTTTATAACGGATTGCAGACATTGATACAAAATGCTCTGGCATATTTTGATGTTCAGGCAGAATTTTCAATCAATGCTTTTTTTGCTGGTGTTGTAGCGCTTGGTATGGTCTTTGCGGCATTTTCCTGTGAAGTTTGGTTAGGAAGTTTCAAGATTTTAGACAATGGGCAGTATGAAGCCGCTAAAGCCCTTAGCCTTTCTCGTTCAACCACGTTTTTTCGGGTTATTTTCCCACAATTGGTAAGAAATGCGTTGCCGGGTCTATCCAATAACTGGTTGACACTGCTCAAAGATACATCACTCGTATCAACAATTTCACTGGTAGATGTTATGCGCCAAACCAATTTGGCTGTGGCTGCCACCAAACAACCAATGTTCTTCTACCTCATTGCATGTGTGATCTATCTGATATTTTCGGCACTTTCTTCAATAATTTTCCGTTATTTGGAAAAGCGTTCCAATGCCAGTTATAAAAAGGTTTCCGCATGACTATTCCAAGCTGGCTATATTTTCTCATTAACCCCGATATTCTGGCGCGCTACGGTTGGCGATTTATCGATGGTTTCATTGTGACACTGGAACTTGTCGCAATATCTTATACTGTCGGCTTTTTTCTTGCGTTGTTCATTGCTTATGCATGGCGTTCAAAAAATATTTTCTTGCAATATCCAGCCCGTGCCTATTTATACTTTTTTCGTGGCTCGCCGCTGTTGGCACAATTATTCTTATTTTACTACGGTATTGGTTCGTTCAGCAATTTTTGGCAAAGTGTTGGTTTATGGTGGTTTTTCCAAAGTGCATGGTGGTGTTGCCTATTGATATTTTCACTTAACACAGCCGCCTATCAAGCCGAAATTTTTCGGGGTAGCTTACAATCTGTTCCCGCAGGGCAATATGAAGCAGCAAAAGCATTGGGCTTAAGTAAATACACGACCTTTTTAACTGTTATTATGCCACAAGCCATGATCATGGCTTTGCGCCCTTTGGGAAATGAATTCATATTAATGATTAAGGCAAGTGCAGTTGCATCATTGGTAACGGTTTATGATTTGATGGGTATTGCAAAACTTGCCTACTCACGCACATTCGATTTTCAAGTCTATATTTGGGCTGCGATCCTCTATTTGTTAATTGTCGAAGTTGTTCGCCGTTTGGTTGGTCTAACAGAACGGCATTTAACGCGCCATCTGCGATAAAAATAACACGATTGAGCGCAATCACCCCACTTATATGATGAACAATCGCGCTATTACGAAGATCAATGACGCTAAATTTTTAAAAATTCATGTCCTTTTCAAATAAGTTTTTCTAAAATTTACGAATATCGGACATGGTGAAGATAAGTAAAAATGCGTTTGATAAAAAATATTGTGTGCGTGTTTGACTACTAGATAATTTTACATCAACAATCATAAAATTGAGTGCGAACCCGTTGAAAGCATTGACATCTCTTGGTGCTTTGAGTTTAACGCGAGTAAGAATTACGGAGTATAGCGGCAATGTGTGCGGTTCAATCAAATGAAAAGAACAACAAATCGACTGATAATGTCATTGTCGTTCAAGGTTTGAATAAATGGTACAGTGATTTCCAAGCGCTCCATAATATTTCATTCACTGTCAAATCTGGTGAACGCATCGTGCTTTGTGGGCCTTCTGGTTCGGGAAAATCAACGCTTATCCGCTGCATTAATCAGTTAGAGACCGCCGAGCAAGGAAGTATCAAAATCCACGGGGTTGATATTTGTAACGGCCATTCTATTGAACAAAAGCACGTTTTGCGTGAAGTTGGTATGGTTTTTCAACATTTTAACCTGTTCCCACATATGACGGTGATGCAGAATTGCATTTTAGCGCCGATGACCGTGCAAAAACTCACCAAAGAACAAGCGCGCGAGCGGGCATTTAATTATTTGCGCAAAGTGGGCATTGACGCCCATAGTGAGAAATACCCTTCACAATTATCAGGTGGACAACAACAACGCGTAGCGATTGCTAGGGCTCTTTGTATGGAACCTAAGGTCATGTTGTTTGATGAACCAACATCTGCGCTTGACCCAGAAATGGTTGGCGAAGTGCTTGATGTTATTGTAAAACTGGCTGAAACTGGAATGACGATGCTATGTGTCACCCATGAAATGGGGTTTGCCCGTGAAGTTTCAGAACGTGTTTTATTTTTAGAAAATGGTTCAATTGTTGAAGACGCTACGCCACAGAAGTTTTTTACCAATCCTGAAAGCCAACGTGCAAAAGATTTTCTAGCTAAAATCAAACATTAAGACAGCGATTATTTTCTTTTATAATCAATGTTATAGCGGTAAATATTTCAGGATTGCTTGAGCAGCCAATTCACCTGATGGCGCCGCTGTTTTCATCATTTTTTGAATTAAGTCAAAACCTTCAAGCTGTGCTGAACGGACACTGCCATCTTTCATCAATTGTTCAACCTGTCTTGCGAGCATTCCCGGACGCAAAAATTCATTGAAATATTCCGGCACGATCGGTCGGTCGGCGATGATATTCGGTAAAGCGGCGCTCCAAATTTTTACCCGTGGTAAAATAAAAGTCTTAGAAAATAAATCTGCCTTATACCCGAGAACCATGGGTATTCTTGATAGTGCTAATTCCAGTGAGACAGTGCCTGATGCCGCTAGTGCCGCATCAGCTTCTGCAAAGGCAGCCCACTTTTCATCTTCACCGATTACAAGCTCCACATCAACATTCCAGTTGGCAGCTAATGCATGAACCTCATCAGCAATCCGTGGTAATGTTGGTAGAACAATCCGTGTGTTCGGATTGCGCTGTTTTAAAATCTTCAGTGCTTGACCAAATATTGGCATAAGTCCACGAATTTCAAACCGCCGCGACCCTGGCAAAACCACTACCGTATGAGTATCTTTTGGTGTATGATGCAACTCAGCGCGCTTTGCGTTTAAAGCAAGCAGTGGCGGATAAGTCAGCAATCGGTGTCCGACATAGGTAGCTGAAGGACCACCAAGATCCTGCATGACTTTTTCTTCAAAAGGTAGAATAACCAATACGTGGTCGATAAAAGCGGCCATTTGTTTTGCCCGTTCTGGACGCCAAGCCCAGACAGAAGGCGCAATATATTTGATGATGGGTATATTAGGTTCAAGTTTACGAACCTTTTTGGCTACCCGATGGGTAAAATCAGGACTATCAATGATAATCAAACAGTCTGGCTTTTCGTTTGCGAAAAACCGTGCCAGCTTATTTATGTGGAAAATAAGCGTTGGAAGTTTTTTGAGTACCGCTCCCAACCCCATTAATGAAATATCATCTGGATTAAATTGGCTTTTTAAACCTAGAGCTTCAAGGTGGCCACCGCCAACACCAATTAGCTTTATTTCACAGCCAGTTTTACGTGCCAATGCAGAAATAAGATCAGCACCCAACAAGTCGCCTGATTCTTCACCTGCAACAATGCCTATTTTGAGCACGTTTTTAGACATAATCGTCTTTTCCAAATGTTTCGATGAATAATGCGCAACGGTCTGCTTCTTCGACAGTTTGTTTTAACGACAGGATAAAACTACGGTCAGCTTCAACAGCGACACCATCAAGTCCACAATCATGTGCATTGATAATCGTACTTGGCCCAATGGTAGGAAGATCGGCACGCTCATCTTGCTGTTTTTTTGCGCGTTTTACCAATACGCCACCTTTTAAAGGAATACGTTTTTCAGCCCGCATTTCCTTTATACGACGCAACATATTATCGGTGCCCTCGGCTCCCTCTACTGCCACGACACGGCCGCGAACGGCAATAGCTCCTTGGCCAATATCCAACTTGCCAAGCAACGCTGCCGCTTCAGCAGCCAGCATGATATCATGCTTTTCTTTGCCGTTTGCGCGACGTTTTGTGAGATTAAAGCCAATTGGCGCTAATAGCTGCGGAACAACTTCATGGGCGCCGACAACTTTAAAACCATATTTCTCAACAACACCAATAAAAGCTTTCAATAAAGCATCGTCACCTTGCCCAAGCGCATAAAACAATTTAGGCAACGCCGAAATTGTGGTCCAATCTGGTCTTAAATCTGTGAGGTTAGGCCGACTTTTAACACCGCCAGCCAATATTACATTTGATATTTTGGCGCCTTTCAAGGCTTTTATCAAACGTGCCAATTGAACAACAGAAATTTCGCAATGCTCGTACCGATAAAGCTCTGAATCGGCTTCGCCCTTTAACGGAATCAAAAATGGCTTTTCGCCATTGTCTTCAATTGCCTTTGCAACAGCGAGTGGTAAAACACCACTCCCTGCTATAATTGCTGTACGGCAAGAAACGACTTTATTGGCTTTGCCGTCCGTCATTATTCAGTTACCGTCATCGTCACCAATATTCATGTCGAGTAGTTTTGGTGTACAGTAAGAACGCTTATGATCTGCTTCTACAAAATTAATCATATCTGCAACGGCGGATGATTCTGGAAATGCTGCACGAACATCTTCCGCACGCGCGCGAACTGGTTTGGTTCTATCAAATAACATAGGAACCGCATGCCGCATGGCATGAATTTCACTGCGAGGCAAACCGGAACGTTTCATACCAATAATATTCAAACCGCCAAGCCAAGCATGAACACCAATTGCTGTGCCATAAGGTATAAGATCGCCAACCAAGGCTGCCAGACCACCGACAAAAGCATGGTGCCCGACACGAACAAATTGATGCACAGCACCGCCGCCTCCGATGATAACATAATCACCGATAACAACGTGTCCGCCGATCATAACATTATTAGAAAATGTTACATGATTACCTAACACGCAATCATGGGCAACATGGGCGTAAGCTAAAAACTGGCAATCATCACCAACAATTGTCGTTGCTAGGCTAGAATCAGACCCGCGGTGCATGGTGACACCTTCACGGATAATACAGTTTTTACCGATAACGAGCGTTGTACGTCCACCCTTATGCTTATTATTTTGCGGATCAGCGCCAAGAACAGCATGCGGATAAACAACACTGTTTGCACCTAAACTTGTTGCGCCCATCACAACAACATGGCTCATCAAGTGGCAACCATCACCGATTTCAGCTTCTGAACTAATATGGCAAAATGGACCGATCTTGACGTTGTTTCCAAGTCTGGCACCGTCTTCAACTAAGGCTGTTGGATGAATTTCTACGCCCGACATTTTTCACCCCTATTTCTTGTCTTCATCAGCCACGGCGATCATTGCAGCAACTTCCGCTTCTGCAACGCGATTACCGTCAACTTCAGCAATACAAGCGAAACGCCTGATGCCACCGCGATGTTTCAATTTCTTTACATGCAGTTTTAATTGATCACCTGGCACAACCGGCTTACGGAATTTCGCGTTATCCACTGTCATCAAATAAACAACGCCGGGCTTCTCATCGCCTTGCACCAACAAGGAAATAGCGCCAGCTGTTTGTGCCATAGCCTCAATAATCAACACACCCGGCATAATTGGATTTTCTGGAAAATGACCGGTAAAATGCGGTTCATTAACGGTGACGTTCTTAATACCAGTCGCCGACTGATCCCCATCGATATCGACAATCCGATCTATAAGAAGAAACGGATAACGATGTGGCAAAATAGACAACAGTCTGCGGATATCAACAGCTTCCAGACTGTTCCCTTTAACGACAGAATCCATCTTATCACTTCTCCTTATTGAATTTACTCATGCTTCTTAATGCAGCGACCTCACGGAACCACTGCTTAATAGGTCTGGCGGGGCTACCACCCCATCTTTCGCCATCTGGAATATCATTCATAACGCCGCTTGCAGCCGCGATTTGAACACGTGAACCGATTGTAACGTGATCAGCCAAGCCGACACTGCCGCCTAACTGTGTCATATCGCCGATGGTGGCGCTTCCAGCAATGCCGCAATGTGCGGCAATAAGGCAATAACGACCAATTTGCACATTATGGGCTATTTGTACCAGATTATCTATCTTGGTTCCTTCACCAATAATAGTATCTTTAAGCGCACCACGATCGACCGTTGTGTTTGCACCAATTTCAACGTCGTCCTGAATAATTACGCGACCAAGTTGCGGAATTTTCTCAACACCACTAGGGCCGCCGACGTAACCAAAACCATCCTGCCCTACTCTTACACCAGGATAAAGATGAACGCGGTTTCCTATAAAGGCATACTGCACCGAAACCGTTGGAGCGATATAACAATCGCGACCGATACGACAGTTTTCGCCAATAACAGCCGTTGAAGAAATTAACGTACCCGATCCGATCTCGGCGCCCTTCCCTATAACGGCGCCAGCTTCAACAGTTACGCCTTCTTCCAACTTTGCTTCAGGATGAATGAATGCTTGTGGAGAAATTCCATATTCACCAAACCATGGAGTTGGTCGAGCAGAAGAAGGAAATAATATACGACCGATCATCGCAAAGTCGCGATGCGGTGATGCCGTAACCAATACAGCTATATTTTCTGGAACCTTTGAAACAACATCTTCCGGACAAAAAACCGCAATAGCAGCACTACCACGCAGAGCTTTGGCAAATTTGCGATTTTCAACAAATACCAAAGAACCAGGTTCTGCACTATCAAGCGAAGAAAGATGTTGTATAACAGATGCGCTCAGTTCAGGATTACGGAGAGCGGCACCAGTTAATGCTGCCGCCTCGCCGACAGTAATCTGTCGGGACGGCGTAAAGAAATTTATATCCGCCATCTGAACACTTTCTCTCCCGACCTTTTGATCGGGAGAAAGATTAATTAGAACTTGGTTGAAACACCGAAGTTGAAGTTCTGTGTCCGGTCGCCCTCTTCCTTGGCAATAGGCCAAGCATAGTCAAAGCGCAATGGACCAAATGGTGATGCCCACATCAAGCTCACACCAGCTGACGCACGCCATGCATGATTGTCACCGGTAACAGCATTTTCAAAACTGTATGATGGGCTATAGTTGTTATCGTAAAGAGTTGCCGTATCAGCGAATACAGCACCACGCATACCCAAACTATCAGGCACTACTGGCATTGGGAACTGAACTTCCGCGGTAGCATTCATATACGTTGTACCACCAAGGAAGTATTTGTCGCCATCCAACGAACGCTGACGTGGACCAATACCGTTATATTTAAAACCACGGATCATGTCAGAGTTGCTCTTGAACATATCAAAGATACGTACGCCATCATCTCCGATTTCGTGAATATAACCACCACCGACAGAAACAAGACCAACCAGATCATAAGTATCTGACAATGTCTTATACATCATAGCTTTACCGGTTGTTTTCAAGAAGTTGGCATCACCACCGACACCAGCATATTCCTGAATACCACGGATAAAGAAGCCATCATGTGGATTCTTCATGTCGTCGATAGAATTATATGTCAACCCGTAGCTAATGGATGAGCGTACCCACGGACTATTTTTTGAAGCCTGAATAATTGCTCCAGAATAATCCAGCATTTCTTCATATTCTTTTGTGGTACCGTTCTCTTTAGCACGATCAGCATAACGATTTCCATGATCAAGATTATATTCTTCCTGAACATAATTATACGCTATGTTACCTGTTAACTGTTCTGTAATAGGTATACCGAAACGAACCGTTCCACCATTTTGCTTAACATCATAGTCATCATTCATACGATATGTACGATGGAACAGATCAAAGCCCGCCGACAAGCGATACCCTAAGAAATATGGTTCTGTGAACGACAAGTTATAGTTACGAGCATCATCTTCACCTGCACCGGCACCAATACGAACATATTGACCACGACCAAGGAAGTTACGTTCTGTAACAGATGCTTCAACTGATGCACCCGGAGAATCACCACCTGTTGTATAACCACCACCGATTGAGAATTCACCCGTGGATTTTTCTGTTACATCGACAACCAAAATAACCTGATCTGGTTCTGTGCCCGGAGCTGTTGAAACATTCACAGTCTGGAAGAAGCCAAGACCTTCCAAGCGACGCTTAGCGCGTTGAACCATTGTCTGGTTATACGCATCACCTTCGTTCAAATCTAATTCACGACGGATAACATAATCGCGTGTCTTATCATTGCCGCGGATTTCAATACGCTGAACATAAGCGCGCGGACCTTGGTCAATATTATAAACAATTGAAATTGTGTGATTATTGAAGTCACGGTCACCACGTGGCTCAACCTTAGCAAAGGCATAGCCTGAGTCTGCAACGCGATCATTAATTGCCAATACAGAATCTTCAATACGCTTAGCACTATAAACATCACCTGAGTGTGTTTTTAGAGCTTTTTGCATGGTTTGCGTGTCGATACCTTCAACAGTACTATCTACCTGAACATCACCAAGTTTGTACTTGGCACCTTCATCAATAACAAATTTGATTTTGTAAGAATTGCTTGCTTCATCAAATTGAGCATCAGCAGATACAATCTGGAAGTCTGCGTAACCATGATTGAAGTAAAAACGACGCAGAGCCTCTTCATCCGCAGCCAAACGGTCTTCACTATAGACGTCACCACGTGTCAACCAAGACAAGAAGTTAGAACGCTTGGTTGCGATAACGTCGCGCAGGCGGCGATTACCGAAAGCCTTGTTACCTTCAAAGGTAATGTCATCAATCTTTGTCTTTTTACCTTCAGTGATTTTAAAGACAACGTTAACACGACCTTGTCCTAAATCCACTGTTTGTGCGGTGACTGATGTATCATTACGTCCGACATAACGATAAGCATCACGGATTGTCTGCTCATCTGCAGATAATTTTGCAGGATCAAAAGCCTCACGTGATTTCAACGAAATAACGCGTTGTAAGTCAGGATCTTTAATCTTTTTATTGCCTTGGAACAGAACCTGATTAACAACTTCATATTCTTTAACGGAAACAACAAGCGTATTGCCAACCTGATGCATCTTCACATCAGAAAATAGCCCCATCGCAAAAAGGCGCTTCAAACCTTCATCAATATCGTTGTTGGAAAAATTCTTTCCAACCTTGATTCCAGTATTGTCGCGAATCGTCTGCGAATCGACGCGCTGATTACCACGAACTTCGATTGACCGAACAACAGCAGCTTCAGCAGCTCCCGTTCCCATAATCGACACCGCCACGGTTGCCGGCACGGCCATAGCTACTGTAAGTGCGAGAGCAGATGCTGCGCTAAGAAATTTTGAATTCGCCGTCATTGGCTTCTTTACCCTTGTTTATGTTTCCGGGCACTAACGCCCAAAACTGCTTATACACCCCTAATAACGAGTTTTTTTATACAAGCAAGACCTTCCGTTAAAATCTGCCTACTTCTTTACTCACCGTGGCATGTATGTCACGCCATTTCTTAAATATGGTAAACAGTTTCCACCTTTATTTATATAATTTGTGTTATTTCACTAGAAAATTAGCATAACATACTTAAATAAACCAACACAAATAGTCATTTGATACAGCAAATATCATAAATGCCATAACAATAAAAAGACCAATGCTGAAGATTATTTCTTGTATACGTTTGGGAACTGGCCGCCCAACAACTGCCTCTATTACATAGAAAACCAGATGCCCTCCATCCAACGGTGGAAGAGGAAATAGATTTATTAATCCAATACCGATGGAAAGAAATGCTGTAAAATTCAACAGCGACATAAATCCAGATTCACTAACCTGCCAAGCAATTGTTGCTGTTTTTGATGGACCACTTAATTGGCAACGATCTTCCCGTCCCGCGATTAACCTACCGATAAAGCGAACTGTTTGCACCACTATAAAGGTTGATCGGTCAAATGCCTCATGAACAGCACCGAAAAAACCATAAGTTATGTGCTTCTGGTATTTGGTATCAAGACGTTGTGGATTGTTCGGGTCTGCTGGGGCTCCTGCCCCTATCATTCCAATGCGTACTTTATTACCAAAACCGTCATCCCGTTCCGTAGGCTTCGGCGTAATCGTTAATGGAAACGACTTTCCTTCGCGTTCAATTTCAAAATTGATAGGATCACCACCATGTAAAGATACATAGGCAATCAGATCATCAAAACTATCAACGGACTTACCGTCCATTTTCAAAAATCTGTCGCCTTGTTTCAAACCTGCATTAATGGCTGGCGCACCTTCCACCAGAGAGCCGACGACTGGTTCTATGGCAACACGCCCATAAGAAAAGAAGAAAAACGACAAAACGACAACGGTAAAAAGTGCATTTGTAAAAGGACCTGCAAATACGGTTGCAGCCCTCGCCCAGGCACTAGCGGCAGCAAATGACCCCGGCATAGCTTTAGCAGACGGGTTGGTGGTCATGCTGGCAGCATCTCCATCTCCAACAAATTTCACGTAACCGCCTAGCGGTATAAGTGCCAATCGCCAATGGGTACCGCGTTTATCAGTATAACCACACAATTCAGGTCCAAACCCTAAGGAAAAAGCCGAAGCGCCAATACCGCACCACCGACCAACAAGGTAATGCCCCATCTCATGAACAAATATAATGACCATTATGGCGCCTATAACGCCAAGAACGCGCAAAGCGGGTACACCGAATTGAGTAATAAGACCTAATATATCCAAAAATTGCCCCACAATCAGATCAAGTTAAACATATTGGACGGAACATTCATATCAGATGTAACAGCCCCAACAAAATAGAGCAAAACGGCAGCATAGACCAGACCATCCACCCTATCCATAAAACCACCATGTCCAGGAAGAAGTGTACCAGAATCTTTAACACCGAAATGTCGCTTAACCCATGACTCTGAAATATCACCAATTTGAGAAATGATAGACAAAGCAAGCGCCAATAACGGTATGAAATAGTTTGCCGGACTGGTATCCAACGCCAGATATGCAACCAATGTACCACCTGCGACGCCTGCTAATGCACCCCCGATAGCGCCGCTCCATGTTTTATTTGGCGAAAACCGTGGGGCAAGCTTTGGTCCACCGACAGCCCGTCCATTAAAATAGGCGGCAATATCTGTCCCCCAAACCACAGCATAAAGAAAGATGATGGCACCAAAGCCGAATGGTTCTTCCCCCCTTATATAGGCCAAAGACATAACTGGCAGTGTTGCATATATATATCCACCAGCGACCCAGCCAGCATTGCGCCCCGAACATAATGCCATAATGAGCGCTGAAATAATAATGTAAACAAAAACAAGCGAAGCTGAATAATCAAAAACCAATAGATAGCCGAAAATGGCATAGGCAACACATGCCACAATTCTGGTTATGCTTTGCCATTTTGTTTTGGTGATCGTCATCCATTCATGCAGCACGAAGCCGCCAATGCACCACGAAAACAAGGCAAATGCAAAACCTCCAAGCCAAGTGAGCCATAGAGCGAAAGCCCCAAAAACCAAAGATGTCAAAATTCTCATAGCAAGGTTAGACATCTGCACTCCGATCGAAGCAAGCCTCCCAATAATAAACGGGCTTGATCTTAATAATAGTTTCAACCTGAGAGCCAAACACTTAGTTGGATCCCCTCTTCTGTTCATCAATTGCGCCAAAACGACGTTCTCTTGACCCAAATTCCATGACGGCTGCATCCAATGCGCTTTCATTGAAATCCGGCCAATAACAAGGTGCGAAATACAATTCACTATAAGCGGATTGCCAAAGAAGAAAATTTGACAATCGTTGCTCGCCGCTTGTTCTAATAATCAAATCGGGATCAGGCATATTCAACGTATCCAAATAATCCGCGATATTGGTTTCATTAATTTGATCTGCGGTAATTTTACCTTGAGAAATATTTTGCATTATTTTTTGCACGGCACGCGTTATTTCGCTACGTCCGCCATAGTTAAATGCCACCACCAGATTAAGTCCGGTATTGTGGTTGGTCATTTGTTCTGCGTCGTGAAGCAAGGCCACAATATCCTTAGGCACACCATTACGATCACCAATAATGTGAATGCGAACATTTTGCGCATTCAATTCGGCTAAATCTCTTTTGATAAAAAGTTTTAAGAGCCCCATCAAATGGCTGACTTCTTCAGCTGGGCGTGACCAATTTTCCGATGAAAAGGCGAAAACAGTTAACCACTCGAGCCCCATACGACTCGAGTGTCTTACAATACGGTGCAATGTTTCCATACCGGCTTTATGTCCAGCAATACGGGGGAGACCACGGGCGCGAGCCCACCGACCATTTCCATCCATTATAATTGCGATGTGACGCGGGTATGGCATAAAACGTTCCTAACGGCTTGAATTGCCTTAGACTTGCATAATTTCTGCTTGTTTTGCAGCAAGAACCTTATCGGTTTCTGCAATCATATCATCAGTCAATTTTTGAATTTTTTCAGAAAGTCCGCGACTTTCATCCTGACTAATTTCGCTATCTTTTTCAGCCTTTTTCAAAGTTTCCATACCATCGCGACGAACGTGACGAATTGCAACACGTGCCTGTTCAGCATATTGCTGTGCGATCTTTGCCAATTCTTTACGACGTTCCTCGTTCAATTCCGGTAGAGGAATACGTAATGTTGTACCATCTGTTATTGGATTTAAACCTAAAGCCGATTCTCTAATGGCACGATCAACGGCGCCGACCATTGTTTTATCCCAAACGGAAACTGATAGCATACGAGGCTCAGGAACAGAAATATTAGCCACTTGATTAAGTGGAACTGTAGAACCATAGGCTTCAATTGTAATCGGCTCTAACAGGCTTGTTGATGCTCGCCCTGTGCGTAGACCTGCCAACTCATGTTTAAATGCGTTAATGGCGCCTTCCATACGGCGCTTGAGATCGTCGGTATTTGCAGCGTCACTCATATTCGTACTCCTTCAGATTACTTGCGGGATGTGTATTACTCGGATACCACTGTAAATCGCCCAGTACCATTCAATATATTCACCAATCCGCCTTTTTCATGAATTGAATAAACAATTATTGGCACATGATTTTCACGCGCCAAGGCAACAGCGGTTGTATCCATAACCGAAAGACCACGATTAAGAACCTCTTGATGGGTTAATCTGTCAAAACGTGTTGCTGTTGGATCTTTCTTAGGATCAGCAGAATATATGCCATCAACCTGAGTGCCTTTGATAAGAACATCTGCACCAATTTCAGCGGCACGAAGTGCTGCAGCCGAATCTGTTGTGAAGAAAGGATTGCCTGTTCCGCCGGCAAAGATAACAACTTTTCCCTGATTCATGTAACTGATAGCCTTGCGTTGCGAAAAGCTTTCGCAAATTTGCGGCATAGCAATAGCTGACAGCATGACTGCTTCGACGCCAAGTTTGGTCAAAGAGGTTCGCAATGCGAGCGAATTGATGGCGGTTGCCAACATACCCATATGATCGCCAGTGACGCGATCGCCACCTCTTGAAGCAACAGCAACACCGCGGAAAATATTGCCACCACCAATCACGATGCCAACTTCAACACCCATTGCTCTGGCATCTGCTATATCCATTGCTATACGATCAACGACAGACACGTCGATACCAAAACTTTGTCCTCCCATCAGCGCTTCACCAGAAGCTTTTAACAAAATACGTTTGTACTGTGGGGTATCAGTCATCGGTAGTCTCCAATATTGAAATTCTTTTTTTGACCTCGATACACGAAGGGCACTGCGTTGTCACGCAATGCCCCTTATAAGACTTATTTTTTCTAATACAATTCAGTGCAAAAAACTGATTTGATTAAAAAAGAATAAAAAGTTTAGCCTTTTACAGCAGCTGCTACTTCTGCCGCAAAATCTGTTTCTTCTTTTTCGATTCCTTCACCCAAACCGAAACGGATAAAGCCTGTGATTTTAGCAGGTGCACCGATAGTCTTTTCAGCTTCTTTCAAAGCTTCACTAACTGTCTGGTCAGGATTCATAACGAAAGCTTGAGAAAGCAAAACAACTTCCTCATAAAACTTGCGCATACGGCCTTCAACCATCTTTTCTACGATGTTTGCTGGCTTGCCTGATTGCTGAGCCTGTTCTGCGTAAATTGCTTTTTCACGTTCAACTGCAGCAGGATCAACTTCCTCAGGTGTTAAAGCCAAAGGATTGGCAGCAGCAACATGCATAGCAACCTGACGACCGAATGCAGCAGCAGCTTCTTTATCACCTGTGGTTTCGACAGCAACGAGAACGCCGATTTTACCCAAACCGTCGCCAATACCATTATGGATATATGTTGCAACAACACCGTTATCGACTGACAACTGGGCTGAACGGCGGAATGTCATATTTTCACCGATCTTGCCGATTGCGTCCTTAATTGTTTCTTTTACAGATTTACCTGAATTCGGGTAAGCGGATTCTGAAATCTTTTCCAATGTACCGTCAGTTGACAATGCAGCTTGAGCAACATTGCAGACAATATCCTGAAACGCATCGTTACGAGCAACAAAGTCTGTTTCTGAGTTAACTTCAACCAAAACAGCCTTGTTACCATTAGAAGCGACACCGATAAGACCTTCAGCAGCTGTACGACCAGCCTTCTTATCAGCCTTTGCGATACCTTTTTTACGAAGCCAGTCAACAGCTGCTTCCATATCACCATTAGTTTCAGCCAAAGCTGCCTTGCAATCCATCATGCCGGCGCCTGACAATTCACGAAGTTCTTTTACCTGTGCTGCGGTAATGCTCATATTTGCCTCTTTATTCTATAAAGGAGAAAGCGTGCAAAGGATTATTCCTCGGCACGCCTACAACCTAGATTCTAGCAATTTTAGCACCTTGCTTTAACCAAGGTGCTATATCCTGAATTATTCTGCAGCAGGCGTTGCTGCTTCTAATGCGGGTTCTGCCGGTGCTTCAACTTGTGCACCAAGATCAACACCCATAGCTCCTTGCTGACGTGCAATACCATCAAGTGCTGCTTTAGCAACAAGATCGCAATAGAGCGCAATTGCGCGTGATGCATCGTCGTTACCAGGAATTGGATAATCGATATTATCTGGATCACAATTTGTATCGATAACAGCAACAACAGGTATACCAAGACGCTTAGCTTCCTGGATAGCAATCGATTCTTTATTTGTGTCGATGATGAACATAAGATCAGGAACTGATCCCATATCCTTGATACCGCCAAGAGCGCGGTTCAATTTTTCACGGTCATGCTCAAGGTTGAGGCGTTCTTTCTTGGTGAAGCCTTGTGCTTCATTGGCAAGAATTTCATCAACTTTACGCAAACGCTGGATAGAGTTGGAAATTGTTTTCCAGTTTGTCAACATACCACCAAGCCAACGGGCGTTGACATAATACTGGGCTGAACGATTTGCTGCATCTGCAATAATATCTGATGCTTGGCGCTTTGTACCAACAAAAAGAACACGACCACCGCGTGCAACAGTATCTGAAACCACCTTCAAAGCGTTGTGAAGTAGTGGAACAGTCTGTGCCAAATCAATGATATGAATATTATTGCGTTGTCCGTAAATATACGGAGCCATCTTTGGATTCCAACGATGTGTTTGGTGACCAAAGTGAACACCAGCTTCCAAAAGCTGGCGCATTGTAAAATCTGGCAATGCCATTTTCTTTATCCTTTCCGGTTGAACCTCCACGGAAAGAGGCAGATAACTGCCACCGGCGGACAAAAATGGATTTCTCCCATTTTTACCCTGTTTCCGTGTGTGGAATGCGTGCTAATTAAGCAAAAAGCCAATGACTTTCAAGTCTTTTCTACTATTTGTTTGCGCTTGTTTGCTATTATTGGCCATTAATTTCTAAAATTGATGGCTTCAACGTGTTTTATTTCCATCTATTTTACAATCTGTGGATTTGGATGACATAGGCGTGAGTTGCAGACTCTTCATCTTGCCGCGGATTGAAAAATTTCCGTAATCCATGACTAGATCGCGCGTTATGCCATTTTCATAAAGATCAAAACTTGTTCGATAGACCGGCAAACCGTCCTGATTTTCCTTGTCATTGAAATAGGAAATAATTACCGGCCAATAACTTTCTGTTCCAAGTTTGCCCATAACTTTTGTTTCCGAATCTTCAATTGGTGTTTTCTTGTCACCAATGACAACACTGATATCGGTTGTACTGTCGGCGTCATCAGACCCATCATACAATATAGTACGGTAAAAATGTTTACCTGCTCTTGCCTTTTTGATGATGTCTTCTGTTTGTACTGTCGGAAACTCGGCTACTTTTAGTTTATGTTCAACGCCATCCGGCTTTTTTAATGTGACAATCAATTGATCTTTGACGATCTTGGCTGTCCCATCTGTTTCCGTTGGTGCGTCATTATCTATCTTTGTTCTAGTGGCAAAATGAAACTCTTTACCATCGCCTGCCTCAAAGCTTGTGGTTTGCTGATCGGTCAGGCGGTTTGTTCCATCTTCCATACCAATACGTGTGACAAAGCGAAAATGGGTGGTATAACCTTCACAGGAAGAACCAGAAAACTCATATGCCATACGGCCACTAACACCAGTTATTCCAGACTTGTCGGCGGCGTTTTCCAACTGCAAATCATATATTGCCAAATGCGATGCCATAACAAGCGGTTCTTCAGCAAATGCCAAACAGCTTGTTGCGGCATAAAAAAACATCGTAAAAAGAGTTCTGGACATTCGGCTTGTTCCTAATTTTGCGCTATTTCGCAATATCATATAAAAGACATTTAAAGCGAGTAAATTTGTTTTTTTATCATCGTATTTTAATTCGCATTTTATTGTTTATTGAAATGCGTTATGGAGCAAACACAATCTAATGTTGAAAGAGGTAGACAATGTCAGAAACCATAGATAGCCGTTTACAAAAACTTGGTATTGAAATTCCGGAAGCTGTACAACCTGTCGCCAATTATGTAACAGCTGTACGCTCTGGTAATCAGCTTTTTATTTCAGGTCAATTGCCACTTTCTGGCGGAAAGCCTGTTGCTGTCGGTAAAGTTGGCAGAACTGTAAGCCCTGCCCAAGCCAAGAAATCAGCTGAAGCCTGTGCAATCAATATTCTTGCACAAGCCAAAGCAGCCTTAGGCTCGCTTGATAAAATCAAACGCGTTGTCAAAGTTACGGCTTTTGTCGCTGCTGACCCGAATTTTACCGATATTCCACAAATCGCTAATGGCGCTTCCGACCTTTTTGTCAATGTATTGGGTGAAATTGGCAAACATGCCCGATCAGCCGTTGGTGTAGCAGCACTACCTATGGATGTTCCCGTAGAAGTTGAAGCAATTCTGGAAGTTTAACGGATGCGTCTTGA
Source organism: uncultured Bartonella sp. (assembly GCA_946478665.1). Lineage (GTDB taxonomy): Bacteria > Pseudomonadota > Alphaproteobacteria > Rhizobiales > Rhizobiaceae > Bartonella. The sequence continues at coordinate 372,469 of CAMLCZ010000001.1, forward strand.
GTGGCTGAAGGCAAGACCAATTGCCAACCGGGGGCTTCATAACCTGAAAAAGCACATTTGGGAAAATACCCTGCCGGCTTTTGAACTTGCTGCGCTTTCCAACTTTACGATTTGTTGCGATGTGCAATTGTCTCATAATGGTGTGCCAATGATATTTCATGGCACTTCATTGGAGCATATTACACACAAAAAAAACCGCATTATTGATCTATCTTCTTCTACCATTGAAGCTTTACGTTTCGGCGATGGTCAGCAACAAATCATCTCGCTACAAACAATGCTGGAAACAATTGATGGTAAAGTACCAGTACTGGTCAATTTAGAAGGAAATGAGGGATTGGATGCCGGCTTGATTGCCAAAGCAACCGAGTTATTGGCGCATTATAATAATAAATCAGCCGTTATGTCGGAAGATATCCATTTGTTGCGTCGGTTACAGTTTTGTCACCCCTCTGTCCCTCATGGCATCAAGGCAAGAGGCAACCAACGCGTCCATATAGAACAGCATTTTTCAATGCTTGCCCATAATCTCGAATTTGTTTGTTATAAGCATAATGAAATTGCCAATCCGTTTACCCGTTTTGCAAAGCAAAAACTGTCATTACCTGTTCTGGCATGGCATATTGATAGCAAACACGATTGGGAAAAAGCAAAACGCTATGCCGATCAGATGGTGTTTGATAATTTCATTCCATGCGACCAAGACCAGTCCGAATTAGCCAAGACTATGAATGCATTTTCTTAAATGCTGAAAGAGGTAATAAAATGAATAAGACTTATGATCCTGATAACATTTTTGCCAAATTACTGCGTGGTGAAATTCCATCTGTTCGCGTTTATGAAGATGATAACGCTATTGCTTTCATGGATGTCATGCCACAAGGTGTTGGACATACGTTGATTGTACCACGTGATGGTTCACGCAATTTATTGGATGCAAAACCAGAAACTCTCGCATCTGTTATTCAGGTTGTTCAGAAAATAGCAAAAGCGGTAAAAAAAGCATTCAATGCAGATGGTGTTACTGTCATGCAATTTAACGAACCTGCAAGTGGACAGACTGTTTTTCATCTTCACTTCCATGTTATTCCGCGTTTCGAAGGTATTCCATTAAAAGAACATAGCGGTGCGATGGCCGACGCAAAAATATTGGAAGAATCCGCAGCAAAAATACGCGCTGCGCTATAATCTTATCTTTTAGTCTTATTGCGTTTTAAGACTAAATCGCATTTTATGAAAAAAAGCCCGCACATCTTTTTGGTAAATGTGCAGGCTTTTATTTTAGCTCGTTGGACTTTTTTTCCGTGTTTTTTTCGGAATATCTCCATCTTTTATCACATCGGATTTACGCTTCATCGGTTCATCTGCCGCGATGATTTCAAGAGTTAATTTTTTTGTATCCTGTGTATCAACTTCTACCCGTACTGTTCCGCCGTGACGTAACTTGCCGAAAAGTATCTCTTCTGCCAATGGCTTTTTGATATATTCCTGAATAATCCGAGAAAGCGGGCGAGCGCCCATATGGACATCATACCCTTTATTGGCAAGCCATTTGATTGCTGGATCCGTTAATTCGAACGTTATATCGCGATCAGTCAACTGGGCTTCCAATTGCAATATGAATTTCTGAACAACACGATTAACCACCGCGCTAGATAATGGTTGAAAGGGTACAATCGCATCCAGACGATTACGGAATTCTGGTGGGAATAACCGGTTAATCGCTTCTACGTCATCACCTTCACGTTCAAGCTTGCCAAAGCCGATAGCAGATTTTGCCATTTCTGCAGCACCAGCATTTGTGGTCATAATCAAGATGATGTTTCTAAAGTCTATCTGTTTGCCATTATGATCCGTCAAACGGCCATGATCCATGACCTGTAACAGGATATTGTATAGATCTGGATGAGCCTTTTCAATTTCATCAAGAAGCACAACAGCATGCGGATTCTGGTCAACGGCATCTGTCAATAAACCACCCTGATCGAACCCCACATAACCGGGAGGGGCACCGATCAGGCGTGACACTGTATGCCGTTCCATATATTCCGACATATCAAAACGCAGCAATTCAACACCAAGAGACGACGCCAATTGTTTGGCAACCTCTGTTTTGCCGACACCAGTAGGACCAGAAAAGAGATAGCTCCCAATTGGCTTATCCGGCTCACGCAAGCCTGCGCGCGCAAGCTTGATAGATGTCGTTAGCGCTTCAATAGCTTTATCTTGGCCATAAACAACGCGCTTTAATTCTTTTTCCAAATTGGCGAGTGTTTTTCTGTCATCGCGTGAAACCGACTTCGGCGGTATTCTTGCCATAGTCGCAATTGTTTCTTCTATCTCTTTAACGCCAATTGTTTTCTTCCGTTTGTTTTGAGGTAGCAGCATTTGCGCTGCACCCGTTTCATCAACAACATCAATGGCTTTGTCTGGTAGTTTTCTATCAGACATATAACGCGCTGAAAGCTCAACAGATGCCTTCATGGCATCATCGGTATATTTGATCTTATGGAAGTCCTCGAAATATGGCTTCAACCCCTTCAAAATTTCTATAGCATCGGGGATAGAAGGCTCATTAACATCAATCTTTTGAAAACGCCGTGCCAAGGCACGATCTTTTTCAAAAATCTGACGATATTCTTTATAGGTCGTTGAACCAATACAGCGGATTTCACCCGACGAGAGCGCAGGTTTCAAAAGGTTGGCAGCATCCATGCTTCCCCCTGATGTCGCCCCTGCCCCAATAAGTGTATGGATTTCATCTATAAATAGAATTGCGCCAGGATAGGCTTTCAATTCCTTGACAACCTGTTTCAGGCGTTCCTCAAAATCACCCCGATAGCGTGTTCCGGCAACCAAAACGCCCATATCCAATGAAAATATTGTTGCTTCAAGCAATACTTCCGGCACATCGCCATCAACAATGCGTTTTGCAAGTCCTTCGGCGATAGCGGTTTTTCCAACGCCCGGATCACCAACTAGAAGCGGATTATTTTTGGCGCGACGACAAAGAATTTGTATTGTCCGTGATACTTCCTTATCACGTCCAATCAATGTGTCTATTTTACCGCTGCGGGCACGCTCATTAAGATTGATGCAATAGGAAGCGAGCGCACTTGTATCCTTTTTTGCACTTTCAGGATCATCATCGAAAGAATCATTATCATCCAAAGGTAAAACGTGTTCTACCGAATCTGGCGTTATTCCATGCGAAATAAAATTTACCGCGTCATAGCGGGTCATTCCCAATTCTTGCAAAAAGAAAGCAGCAAAGCTTTCGCGCTCCGCAAATATTGCCACAAGCACATTGGCGCCTGAAACTTCGTCACGTCCGGCTGACTGAACATGAATGACGGCGCGTTGGATGACGCGCTGGAAAGACGTTGTTGGTTTTGTGTCTTCCTCGTCACCAATCTGTTCATCAAGTTCAGACTGAACATATTGCACCAAACGGGAGCGCAATTGTTCTATATCGACATTGCATGCATTAATAACTGCCTTTGCATCAACATCATCAAGAAGTGCTAGCAGCAAATGTTCCAATGTTGCATATTCTTGCCGTGCATCACTGGCAATCATAAGCGCTTTATGAAGAGATTTTTCAAGACTAGGCGTAAAAGATGGCATTCCTATTACTTCCTCTCCATAACGCATTGAAGTGGGTGTTGATTCTCACGCGCACAATCCATGACCTGGGTAACTTTTGTTTCTGCCACTTCGTAGGTATAGACACCACATTCGCCAATTCCTGAACGGTGAACATTCAGCATAATACGCGTTGCTTCCTCTTTGTTTTTACGAAAGAATTTTTCCAACACATATATAACGAAATCCATAGGGGTATAATCGTCGTTCAGCAGCAGAACCCGATAAAAATCCGGTCTTTTTAGTTTTGGACGAGCGCGCGTGGCAATACCAAACTCATGTTCTTCATCAAAATTGCCATGATCTTCATCGTGGTGCATTGTAGATTTTATCCAACCCATTCGCTTGGCTACCAACTTATTCTTAGCTTTGTTGTCATGTAATATATTTTAATTGAATTTTAAGCCCTTAAGATGGCATTGCAACAAGTGTTTCACCCTTTTTCATTGAAAAAACAGCGGTCAAAAACATTTGATCCAAGAATTTTTAAAAAAAATGCTGCCATAAACGGATTGGTAACGCTGTGTGACTAGTTTGCCCCAATACCTCACGTCGGATTAACATCTGGCGCAATTTTTGTCGGGCAGAAAAAGGGTCAAAAAAGTGTATGAAGCCTATAAAACTCTCATGAGTTTTCTTAGCAAGATAACAATTGGTGCAATTGCCCTGTCTCTATCGGTTGCGTATGCACACAGTACTCCACAAGGTGCTTATGCAGATAAATATGCCGCAATTGTTATTGATGCTAATACAGGACAGACACTATTTGACGTTAATTCCAATGCCCGTCGATACCCTGCATCTTTGACAAAAATGATGACCCTTTATTTGCTGTTTGAAGCCATGCAGGCTGGCCGCGTATCGCCCAATACACCGATACCCGTTTCTGCCTATGCCGCGGCCCAACCGCCTACAAAAATTGGTTTTAGAGCAGGCCAAACGATCCCTGCTGAATTGGCGGCAAAAGCACTTATAACCAAATCTGCCAATGACGTTGCGACAGCTATTGGGGAGTATCTTGGTGGTTCAGAAGAGCGTTTTGCACAAATTATGACAGCCAAGGCTAGACGGCTTGGCATGATGAACACCAATTTTGCAAATGCTTCTGGCTTGCCTGATGTCAACAATTATTCAACCGCACGAGACCTTGCTATTCTATCGCTTGCATTAAGAGAACATTTTCCGCAGCAATATGAATGGTTTAAGACAACAAGCTTTCAATTTCGCGGACAAACAATCAACGGACATAACCATCTTGTTAAAAACATGGATGGAGTTGATGGCATAAAAACTGGTTACACCAAAATGTCGGGGAGCAATCTTGCAACATCAATGCGTATGAACGGTCGCTCAATCGTTGCCGTGGTTATGGGCGGACGATCTTCGGCTTTGCGTGATGCACATATGGCCGAACTATTGCGCCGATATTTGCCGCAAGCAAGCCGTAGCAAAGCACGCGCACCACTGATTGCTGCCACACAATATGACTTACCGCACGATAATGCGCCAATTCCAGTTTTAAAAAACGCACCATCTGAACAACAAAATGATGCAACACAGGATAAAAGCACGGTTATGGTAGCGGCACTTGCTAATGAAACTACATCTACCAAACCGGCTGTGAGTGAAATCAACAAGGCTGTTGTTTCTGATTCTGCTACAAAAACCGTAGCACCTGTAGAAACGCCAAAGGAATCAGCGCAAGAGAAGATAGATCCTGTTGTTACATCTTCAGCGCCAACTAATACCCGCACAAAGCAATCAGGTTGGACAATCCAGATAGGCTCACTTCCTAATCAGGAACAAGCCAATACAATGCTTGCAAATGCCGCTCGCGCAGCCGGCAACCGTGTACTTGCTAGTGCCACACCGTCAACGCAAGTGACTGCCAAACACGGACAGCAATATTATCGCGCGCGCTTTGTTGGATTTCCGACAAAAAAAGCTGCTTTGGAGGCATGTATCGTTTTAAAGAAAGCAAATTTTAACTGCTATGCTTTATCACAATAATTGTAACAGTAATTGAGTTCTGCGTATAAGGTTACCATAATGGCTAATGCTCTCAGTTTAGATCCCAAACGTGGTTTGAACGTTTCTGAAAGATCTTTGTTGACATTGCGTTCACTGCAAGATGCAGCTGCCAAGCTCGCAGATCTAAAAAATACGCCTTATGGTTTAAGCACCCTTTCGCTCATTAACCTGCTGATATGCCAAGCACAGAGAAATCGCCGCTTGGCAATGGATCCTGTTCGTATCCACTTAAGAGTTTCAAGTAGCCAAGGCTCGTTTGGTGTAAAATTGCGCCTTGGTGCTACAAACCTTTAAGCGACGACAAACAAAAGATTTTTAAAGCAAACCAAGATCCGCCAATTCTTGCCGTAACTCTGCAGGCAACTGATTTTTCCCATTTGAATTTTCGTCCATTGGCGCATCATCAGGCTTTAGGTAACGCCACCCTTGAAAAGCACGCCTTGGTTGCCAAGCTGTCAAAATAATTTTAGGTTCCAGTACCAAATGGCAGCGTTGAATACCGTCTGTATCGGTAAAGGGTCTGATATCCAATAATTTTTGTCGGCATTGAACATTGCCTTTCATAACCCAATAAAGCGAGCCGCCATCGAGCAGTTCATCCACCTGTTTAGGGACCATTCGCGTTGTGTGCATTTGTTCGGGCTTTTGACCGTCCGCACGCATTTCTGCCATACGATAATCAATCCACGCTGCCAGTTCCTCTGGAGAGGAACACCCTACACATAACTTTATCAAATGAAGTGTCATTGTCTTTTCTAACAATCGGTAACGTTGACAGCCAATCCGCCTTTACTGGTTTCTTTATAACGTTCGCTCATATCATGCCCCGTTTGACGCATGGTTTCAATGCAGGCATCTAGCGAAACAAAATGTGTTCCGTCACCATGTAACGCCAGTGACGCCGCCGTTACAGCCTTAACAGCCCCCAAGGCATTGCGTTCTATGCATGGTACCTGTACCAAACCAGCCACCGGATCACATGTCATGCCCAAATGATGCTCAAGGGCAATTTCAGCAGCATTTTCAATCTGATGAGCGTTTCCTCCCAAAGCGGCGGTTAGTCCTGCCGCTGCCATTGACGATGCTGAGCCGACTTCTCCCTGACAGCCGACTTCCGCACCAGAGATTGAGGCATTGTGTTTGATAACGCCACCAATTGCCGCAGCAGTAAGCAGAAAATTATGAACACCCTCACGATCGGCATTGTTGCAGAACTTCATATAATACCGAATAACTGCCGGTATAACGCCAGCTGCACCATTTGTAGGCGCTGTCACCACGCGCCCACCAACAGCATTTTCCTCATTAACAGCGATTGCATAGACAGAAAGATAATCATTAGCAATCAATGGATTGTTGCGGTTATTTTTCCAGTCATCTTCAAGCTTCTGATAAAGCCGTTTTGCACGCCGTTTTACATGTAAGCCACCTGGCAATTCTCCATCATGCGATAGTCCACGATCAACGCATTGAGCCATTGCATCGAATATCGCGTCCAATCCTTTATCAAGTTCTACGGAAGTCAGCGATTTTTCTTCGTTTGCCCGCTTCATTTGGGCAATCGTCAAACCGGATTGCTCTGCCATGTTAAGCATTGCGCGCGCAGTATCAAATGGAAAAGGAACGTCAAGTTTTACATCATTGGCGTCATGGCGCACACGATTTAATTCATCTTCTGTGACAACAAATCCGCCGCCGATGGAATAATAAACACGGCGAATAAGGACAACGCCGTTAGGATCCAACCCCTCATATACCAAACCATTTGTATGGCCGGAAAGAATGTTTTCATAATCAAATATAAGGTCGGTTTGCGGATCAAATTTATAAGTTGGATGACCAGCGACATTAATTACTTTTTGCTTATTAACCTGCTCAACCAATGTATCCATGTCATCCGGGTTAATGCTTGCAGGGGAAAACCCTAACAGCCCCAATATGACCGCCCTATCCGTTGCGTGTCCTTTACCGGTATATGCAAGCGAACCATGGAGGGATACACGCAATTGAGTGACAGCTGTGTGCGCTGGTTTTGGCCAGTTATCTGATGCGATCTCGTCCAAAAACATATTGGACGCCACCATTGGTCCCATTGTATGGGAACTTGATGGACCAACACCAATTTTAAAAAGATCAAAAACAGAAAGAAACATAGGCACGATCAGTTAAATTGTTCAAAGCCTATATATAATCTATCTTATGTCTGTTGTCGCCGTTAAAATCCGATTGTCAAATAACCAAGAACGATAATTCCGACGAGTGCGATTGTCGCACGTACAGCCACTGCCCAGCATGATTTCTCAACTGTATTTTCCATAAATACCTTCGTATTATTTTATGACATTATGCATATCGCACTGTATTCATGGCGCAGCTATATATATGTTTGGCATATTACACAATGTTAAAAAATGATTAACATTGTGAATTATCCACCTGTTTTTATCCGTTAAAACAAGTTTTCATGTCTGTATTTTATTAACTGTCTTATTCACTTACAAAGCGTACGAACTCATCCAGTGGCACCCTCTCTGTCGGAAAACAGTTTTCTGGCGCATTTTCATCGCGATATCCCAATGCCATACCGCAAATAATTTGCCGATTATCTGGTATATCTAGTTCTTGTGATATTCTTTCATGATATTCGGAAAATGCCGCTTGAATACATGTATCAAGGCCGAAGCTTCTTGCCACAAGGGCTACAGTTTGTAGAAAACCACCCAGATCAAGCCAGCTTCCCATTTCCATATCACGATCCATCGTAAAAATAAGACCAACGGGCGCACCGAAAAACATAAAGTTTTTTGCCTGTTGATGCGTAATTTTACTGCGTTCCGCCCGTGCAATGCCAAGTGACCGGTATAAATCCCAGCCCAATTTCCGTCGCCTTGACAAATAAGGTTCTCGCCAATCCTTGGGGTAAAATTGATATTCACACTCTTCCTTGATGCCAGAGAGCGCCAACTCGAAAAGCGTCTTTCCTAATTTTTCCAGAGCGCCGCCACTGAGCACGATAACCTGCCAAGGTTGTAGATTTGCGCCTGATGGCGCACGAGAAGAAAGTGTTAGAATATTTTTGACTATTTCAAGATCAACATCTTTCTCCGCGTAAGCACGTATCGATCTACGGCTATTGATTACGTCACAAAATTTCTCGATGTCGGTCATTTAAACGGCCTTTCGCCCACAAGAAAATAGATATGTTCCACCCCGTCTTATAGCAAAGTTATCAACTTATGCTAAATAGATAGCAAAGGACACCAAGATGAGCCAGTTAGAAAACAAAGAAAAGCGATTACAAAAAATTGATATTTTTCGAGGGTTGGCGCTCATCGGAATGGTTATTTACCATTTTAGCTGGGATTTAAGCTATTTTTCCTATATTTCACCAACAGTGCCGGCAACAGGAAGCCTGCGCATATTGGCACGTATTGTTGCATTCTGTTTCATTTTTACGGCAGGTTTTAGTTTATATCTTGCCCATAAAAATGGAATCCGCTGGAAGCCATTCTGTAAAAGACTGGTTATTATAATACTCGCAGCCGCTCTTGTTTCTCTTGTAACATTTTTCATAATGCCCCAAGGTTTTATCTACTTTGGCATATTGCATGAAATTGCTTTAACAAGTCTGCTTGCGTTGATGTTCCTCTATACACCGATAGTTTTCAACCTATTGGTTGCCGTTATTATTTTTATTCTCCCCTTCGCCTATCAATCAGATCTGTTCAGCTCTCCTCAACTCCTATGGCTGGGGCTTACACCTTCACCAAAACCATCGTTTGACTATGTTCCACTTTTTCCATGGTTTTCAGCCGGTTTATTCGGTTTAACTCTTGCGCGATTATTAGGAAGATATAACGCACTTGATTTGTTGCAGAACGGAATAAAACCGCGCTGGCTCAATAGCTCATTACAATGGCTTGGAAAACACAGTCTTGTTTTTTATCTCATCCATCAACCAGTTTTATTGGTATTACTTTACGGTGTTTCCTTTATTGCGCCACCTTCAATCCATGCGTTAAGAGAACCCATGGAACAAGCTTGTGTTAGCGAATGTTCGGAAAAAGCTGGTAGAAATGTATGCACACAGTTTTGTTCATGTGTGTTCGATAGAATTGAAGCCCAAAACCTATTGCCAGATTTATCGAAAGGCGAACTCAAAGAAGTTGATGAGCGGTTGCAAATCCCTATCAATATGTGTTGGAATAAAATAATGACAGATGCCGCAAAACCGTAGCAATAAATTTATCGCCTATTACAATGGAATTTTTAATAATGGGCTATTTTTATTAACGGTTGACGCCCAGTTCTGCCAAGCGCTCAAAACATGTCTCATCCATGCGATCAAGTTCTCTTAATGCGTCATCAATATCGCGACGCATTTTTTTTAGCTCTTCCCGTTTTTCATCAATATTCGACAACAGGCTTTTTACCTTATTTTCGTCCTCAAGTGCGCCATCGGATATAATCAATAAATTGGATATTTCCGAAAGGGAAAAATTGAGCCGTCTTGCGCGCAATATCTGGCTAAGTTTGTTTCTATCCAGTTGCGTGTAAAGGCGGGTACGCCCTCGCCGAAGCGGCACCAAAAGCCCTTCGTCTTCATAATAACGCAATGTTCGTGTTGTTATGCCGAATTCGCGTGTTAACTCGCCTATAGAATAATATTCATGCATCTACTTACCGGTCAAAACTGAATAGTTACCTATTAACTTACATTAGAGAGAACCAAGGATTAGTACAATATGATTGAAATAAATAACGATATTATAACGCTGTTGTTTCCTAATTCATTCATTCAACAATAAATAATTATAGATCGATATTATATTATTCTGTTGATGAACACATCAGGACCGATCGTCACAGCAATATAAAGAAAACATAAAGTTTAAAATACGCCGCCTCCCCCTATATCATTGATGCAAAGCCCGTTATATAACGGCAAAGATTATGGTTTGAACGTTTCCTATCGTCAGTGTAAAAGCGCCAAATTATGCGGAAAAAAACTTGGATAATTAGTCTCGTTGTGTTGCTTGTAGTCGTGATGCTTGGTTTTCTCTCATTTACGCCATTCATCAATTACATCGGGAAATCAGAGCTTTACGCTTTTGCGCATGATAAAAACTATTGCCGTACAGATAGTTGTGACGAAGGTATCGCTTATGTTACCGAGCTTTTGCATAAGCAATCTGGCATATCGGAAAAAGATGTTCCGTGGTGCATGGCAACTAACAAAATCTATTACACTGATATGCGTTTTCTCAATGGATTAAAGGTTAAATTTGCTGATTGGATGTACCAAACATGCGAGCGTAGCGAATTGACACTCGACGATGCCAACATTGAAATTGGAGATCACAATCATAATCATAATCACGACCACAACCATGGTGATGACGATGACAACGAGTAATGAAAAATAGCGAAAAGTGTCGGATTAATCTTTTTTGCCTAAAAGGATCATCGATTTGATTAATATAGATGGCTTATTGGGCTGAAAAATTTGGCTTTTCTGTCATCTTGGTTTTATTGCTTCACCGTTGGTTTTGCCGATTTGGTTTTGCGTCTAGGCATTGTCTTTAATCGGAAGCTTAAACCCAATCCAAAACGCGTAAAACAACACCAACGAAGTCACCGCATATATATGGCAAATGTCCGATATATGACAAATAGCTATACGCGATTAACATCACTGTATTTCGTTGCATGGCGCATAACTATGTTCAATAAACTGTTCCCCTAATGATATTTCTAGCCGCTACTCGATAACACAGATAAATCCGCTATATTTAGTGTTGAAGAAACGTTTAAAAAAAACGGAATACTGAAACTTAACACGTCAGTCAGAGCTGCAGAAATGTTTATCGATCACATAGATCATATTGTTATGACTTGTCATAACATTGAATCCACTAAGACTTTTTATAAAAATATATTGAATATGAAAGTTGAAGTATTCGGCGACAACAGGTTTGCCCTACGCTTTGGCAATCAAAAAATAAACCTTCACCAAAATGGCAAGGAATTTGAGCCAAAAGCCTACCTGCCCGTTCCCGGTAGTCTGGATTTGTGCTTTATAACCAAGCAGCCGCTCGATAAATTTATTGAACATTTAAACGCGGTGCATTGCCCGATTATAGAGGGCCCCGTTGAACGGACTGGCGCAACTGGCAAAATACGTTCGGTTTACGTACGTGACCCTGACTTAAACCTTATTGAAGTGTCTGAATGTCTTTAATAGCTCAGCATCTGCCAATGCATAATTACGCCCTGCCCGTGTGTGCTTATCTCTGGCATATGCATATTTACTTTAGACCCATACAGATTCAATTTTCGCTTATTTAATTTTGGCCTATTTAAGCGTGACCACTTAATCGTGGCTCATATAATCTCGGTACAGTTAACTCGAACATCGTTAACCTAGTTATAGTTAACCTAGTTCTAGTTGACCTAGTTCTAGCTGACCTCTGATATTCACCCTTGATACATTTCAACTTGGCATAAACCTTGAAACAAAGCTTAATAAAAAAGCCCGGCAGTTACCTGCCGGGCTTTTTGATCTTCTGCTGAAATTATTATTCAGCTGCTGTATGTGTCATATCCGTCAGCATGGCGTTTGCTGCTTCTCCACCAGTGGATTTGCGGCGTTCATCGACAATCAAATCATCGCGTGTTGTAGCAATACGACGAATTTGCGCGATTGTACCGCCTGTACCTGCTGGTATCAAACGTCCAACGATGACGTTTTCTTTCAGACCCTGCAATGTATCCATCTTGCCTGCAACAGCAGCCTCGGTGAGTACACGCGTGGTTTCTTGGAACGAAGCAGCCGATATGAATGAAGGTGTCTGCAACGATGCCTTGGTAATACCCAACAGAACAGGATTACCGGAAGCCGGCTTCTTGCCCTCTTCAATCAGACGGTCATTAACTTCATCGAGCTCGATACGGTCAACATTGTCGCCTGCAATATAGCCTGAATCACCGGCTTCGGTAATTTCGACTTTCTGCAGCATTTGACGAACGATAACTTCGATGTGCTTATCGTTGATGACAACACCCTGAAGACGATAAACTTCTTGAATCTCGTTAACGAGATAAGATGCCAAAGCTTCAACACCTTTAATAGCCAAGATGTCGTGTGGTGCAGGAAGACCGTCAAGGATGTAATCACCTTTTTCGATCTGGTCACCATCTTGCAAGTGGAATGGTTTTCCTTTCGGAATGAGATATTCCACTGCCTCAACCGTCTCGTCATTAGGCTCGATCATGATGCGGCGCTTGTTCTTATAGTCGCGACCAAAGCGGATTGTACCGTCAATTTCAGCGATGATAGCATGATCTTTTGGACGACGTGCTTCGAACAATTCGGCAACACGCGGAAGACCACCGGTAATATCTTTCGTCTTGGCACTTTCAAGTGGTAGACGACCGATAACGTCACCGGCCATGACATGGGAGCCTGGTTCAACAGAAAGAATGGTTTCAACTGACATCATATAACGAGCTTCGCCACCCTTGGATAGTTTGGCAATTTTGCTGCCCTTCTTATCCGAATGAATAACGATAGCTGGTTTCAGGTCAGATCCACGTGGGTTAGCACGCCAATCAATAACCTGACGTTTTGTGATACCTGTTGACTCATCAGCTGTTTCTGTGACTGACAGGCCATCGACCATGTCTTCAAATCCGACATAACCTTCAACTTCTGTCATGATAGGCCGTGTATATGGATCCCATTCCGCGATACGCTGACCACGTTTAACAACATCGCCATCATCAACAAAAATACGTGCACCATATGTAATACGGTGTGAAGCACGCTCTTTGCCGCTGTCATCTTTAATGAGAACAGCCATGTTACGACCCATAACAACCAAGTGTCCTTCTGAATCGCGAACGACATTACGGTTACGAAGTTCAACCTTACCTTCATAAGAAGCTTCAAGGTATGATGTGTCCACAACCTGAGCAGTACCACCTAAGTGGAATGTACGCATGGTCAACTGGGTACCTGGTTCACCAATAGACTGGGCAGCAATAACACCAACAGCCTCGCCCTGATTAACCGGCGTACCACGTGCCAAATCGCGGCCATAACATTTCGCACAAACACCAAGACGGGTTTCACAGGTCAATGCAGAACGGATTTGAACAGACTGGATACCAGCTTCTTCAATAACCGCCACATCTGCTTCCTCGATCATACGGCCACCTTCAACGATAACCTCTCCTGTAACAGGATGAAGAATATCAAGAAGAGCAGTACGTCCAAGGATACGCTGACCGAGAGACGCCACAACCTGACCGGCATCAACGATTGGCTGCATTGTCAGACCTTTGTCTGTTCCGCAATCAACCGCTGAAATGATGGCGTCCTGAGCAACGTCAACCAAACGACGGGTTAGGTAACCCGAGTTAGCAGTCTTCAACGCTGTATCAGCCAAACCTTTACGGGCACCGTGTGTCGAGTTGAAGTACTCGTTCACTGTCAAGCCTTCTTTAAAGTTTGAAATGATCGGTGTTTCGATAATTTCACCAGAAGGTTTAGCCATCAAACCACGCATACCACCGAGCTGCTTCATCTGGTTCGGCGAACCACGAGCACCTGAGTGAGACATCATGTAAATCGAATTCATTGGCTTTTGACGACCTGTTTCCGGATCAAATTCAACAGCCTGAATACGCTTCATCATTTCGTCAGCAACGCGGTCTGTACATTTACCCCAAGCGTCAACAACCTTATTGTATTTTTCGCCTTGAGTAATCAAACCATCATTATATTGCTGTTCATATTCCTTGGCCAAAGCTTCTGTCTCTTGAACAAGACGAGCCTTGCTTTCAGGAATAACCATATCGTCTTTACCGAACGAAATACCTGCACGGCAAGCATTCGCAAAGCCAAGAGACATGATACGGTCACAGAACATAACCGTTTCTTTCTGACCGCAGTGACGATAGACATGGTCAATCATCTTAGAAATGTTTTTCTTGGTCATTTCCTGATTAACAATGTCAAACTTGACATTTGCGCTCTTAGGCAATGTTTCACCAATAATCAAACGACCTGGTGTGGTATCATAAATCTTTGTTACCACATTGCCGTCAGCATCGACGCTCTTTACGCGGCCTTTGATTTTTGTGTGAAGTGTCACAACCTTGTTATCCAAGGCGTGTTGCAATTCACCCATATCACCAAATGCCATACCTTCACCCGGTTCGTGCTCACACACGATAGAAAGGTAATAAAGTCCAAGAACCATATCCTGTGACGGAACAATAATTGGTGCACCATTGGCTGGATGCAAAATATTATTGGTCGACATCATCAAAACACGGGCTTCCAACTGTGCCTCAAGTGAAAGCGGCACGTGAACAGCCATCTGGTCACCGTCGAAGTCGGCATTAAATGCCGCACAAACCAAAGGATGTAGCTGAATAGCTTTACCTTCAATCAGGGTTGGCTCAAATGCCTGAATACCCAATCTATGAAGCGTTGGAGCGCGGTTCAAAAGAACTGGATGTTCGCGGATAACCTCTTCCAAGATATCCCAAACTTCCGGACGTTCTTTTTCTACCAGCTTCTTTGCCTGCTTAACTGTTGAAGAGAAGCCTTTTGCGTCAAGACGAGCATAAATAAATGGTTTGAACAATTCCAAAGCCATTTTCTTAGGCAAGCCGCATTGATGCAATTTCAACTCCGGACCAGTCACAATAACCGAACGACCGGAGTAATCAACGCGCTTACCAAGCAAGTTCTGACGGAAACGACCCTGCTTACCTTTCAGCATATCTGAAAGCGATTTCAGTGGACGTTTGTTGGCACCGGTAATGACACGGCCGCGACGACCATTATCAAACAATGCATCGACAGCTTCCTGCAACATACGCTTTTCATTGCGAACGATGATCCCAGGAGCGCGCAGTTCAATTAAGCGTTTCAAACGATTGTTACGGTTAATCACACGACGATAAAGATCGTTTAGATCTGATGTCGCAAACCGTCCACCATCAAGTGGTACCAAAGGACGCAAATCTGGTGGAATAACTGGAACAACCTTCATAATCATCCACTCAGGACGATTACCAGACTCAAGGAAATTCTCAACGATCTTGAGACGTTTCATGAGCTTTTTGGTCTTCAGCTCTGAAGTTGTTTCAGCCAATTCGCTGCGCAGATCGCCAGCAATTTTCTGCAAATCCATTGCGGCCAAAAGCTCATAAATAGCTTCAGCACCAATCAAAGCAGTAAACTGGTCTTCGCCAAACTCATCAACAGCAATCATATATTCTTCTTCAGAAAGAAGCTGATGCATTTTGAGAGATGTTAAACCTGGCTCCGTAACAATGTAATTTTCGAAATACAATACACGCTCGATATCCTTAAGTGTCATATCAAGCAATGTACCAATACGGCTTGGAAGTGATTTCAAAAACCAGATGTGAGCAACTGGCGCAGCCAATTCAATATGCCCCATGCGCTCACGACGCACGCGGGAAAGTGTAACTTCAACACCACACTTTTCACATATAATGCCCTTATATTTCATACGCTTGTATTTGCCGCAAAGACATTCATAATCTTTGATAGGGCCAAAAATACGCGCACAAAATAAACCGTCACGTTCTGGCTTGAACGTGCGGTAGTTAATGGTCTCAGGCTTTTTGATCTCGCCGTAAGACCAGGACAGAATCTTCTCAGGGCTTGCAATTGATATCCGAATTGAATCGAATGTCAGTGCAGGTGCCTGAGGATTGAAAAGATTCATGACCTCTTGGTTCATGCCGTTCTCCTTCAAGGGCTCTTCAGAACCCGTTGCGATACGCTACAATTTTTAAACACAAATGTAGCTATCTCAATAGAAATCCAAATGATTCAGCTTTCCATAAAAGCCAAAAAGAGGCGCGCCCTAAAGGCGCACCCTTATTTCTTTATTCAGCTGCATCTGGCAGTGTATCGTTTGCCTGTTGTGCTAAAAGCTCACGCGTATCATCAAGCTCAACATTGAGCCCCAACGAACGCATTTCTTTTACCAACACATTGAAGCTTTCCGGTATACCAGCTTCAAATGTATCATCACCGCGCACAATAGCTTCGTACACTTTCGTACGCCCAGCAACATCGTCCGACTTAACAGTCAGCATTTCTTGCAGAGTATACGCTGCGCCATAAGCCTCGAGAGCCCAGACTTCCATTTCACCAAAACGCTGTCCACCAAATTGCGCTTTACCGCCCAATGGCTGCTGCGTTACCAACGAGTATGGACCAATCGAACGAGCGTGAATCTTGTCATCGACCAGATGGTGAAGTTTAAGCATATAAATGTAGCCCACTGTCACCCGACGATCAAATGGTTCACCCGTACGTCCGTCGAATAGCTGTACCTGCCCCGTTGTTGCCAAACCAGCCTCGCTCAACATTTCGTTGATATCGGCATCGTGTGCACCATCGAAAACTGGTGTTGCTATTGATACACCACGTTTCATCTGTCCGGCCAAACGAACAATGCTTTCATCATCGTATTGACGGATTGGCTCATTACGATCGTTATCAGGAATGATATCCTCGATCCGTTGCCGTAATGGTTGAATGTCACCAGACTTTTGATAAGTCTCCAACAATTTACCAACCTGCTTGCCCAAACCGGCACAAGCCCAACCCAAGTGTGTCTCAAGAATCTGCCCGACGTTCATTCGGCTTGGCACACCAAGGGGGTTCAACACGATATCCGCATGCGTTCCATCTTCAAGGAATGGCATGTCTTCAATTGGCAATATGCGTGAAACAACACCCTTATTACCGTGACGACCAGCCATCTTGTCACCTGGTTGGATTTTGCGCTTAACAGCAACAAAAACCTTAACCATTTTCATCACGCCTGGAGGCATTTCGTCGCCGCGCTGAACTTTCTCAACCTTGTCCATAAAGCGACGTTGCAATGCTTCCTTGGACTCGTCGTATTGCTTACGCAATGCTTCGATTTCGCCCTGAAGCTTTTCATCTTCAACCGCAAATTGCCACCATTGTGACCGAGGATATTCACCCATTACAGATTCATTCAAGGATGTACCCTTCTTGAATCCCTTAGGTCCTTCGATTGCAACTTTACCATTCAGCATATCAACAAGACGTGCATAAACGCTACGATCAAGAATTGACTGCTCGTCATCACGGTCTTTGGCCAAACGTTCAATTTCTTCACGTTCAATTGCCATTGCACGCTCGTCTTTTTCAACGCCATGGCGATTGAAAACACGAACTTCAACAACCGTACCAAATGTCCCCGGAGGCATACGCATGGATGTATCACGAACATCCGAAGCCTTTTCACCAAATATTGCACGCAGAAGCTTTTCTTCCGGTGTCATTGGGCTTTCGCCCTTTGGTGTGATTTTACCGACAAGGATATCACCTGGTTGAACTTCCGCACCGATATAAACAATGCCTGCTTCGTCAAGGTTTTTCAAAGCCTCTTCCGAGACATTCGGTATATCGCGGGTGATTTCCTCAGGTCCGAGCTTTGTATCACGTGCAGATACTTCGAATTCCTCAATATGAATAGAGGTAAACACGTCTTCTGCAACGATACGCTCAGAAAGAAGAATAGCATCTTCGTAGTTGTAACCGTTCCAAGGCATAAATGCCACGAGCACGTTACGACCAAGTGCCAAATCACCAAGATCCGTTGATGGACCATCGGCAATAATATCGCCTTTCTGGATATGATCGCCAACGCGAACCAATGGACGCTGATTAATACATGTCGACTGGTTGGAGCGTTGGAATTTGTGCAAGCGATAAATATCAACACCAGACTTGGAAGGATCCAGATCTTCTGTTGCACGAATAACAATACGCGTTGCGTCAACTTGGTCAACAATACCACCACGCTTTGCACCGATAGCCGCACCAGAGTCACGCGCAACGATTGGTTCCATACCGGTACCAACAAAAGGCGCTTCTGCACGCAGCAGTGGAACAGCCTGACGTTGCATGTTTGAACCCATCAGAGCGCGGTTAGCGTCGTCGTTTTCCAAGAATGGAATAAGAGCAGCAGCAACCGACACCAACTGTTTCGGTGAAACGTCCATCAAATCGATATGATCACTTGGCGCCATCAAAACTTCACCAGCATGACGACAGACAACAAATTCTTCCTTGAATTTACCGTCTTCAGTCAGTGATGAATTGGCCTGTGCAACATAGTGCTTGGACTCTTCCATCGCTGAAAGATAGACCACTTCACGTGTTACCTTGCCATCTACGATTTTTCTGTATGGGCTTTCAATAAAGCCATACTTGTTAACTCTCGCAAATGTAGCAAGCGAGTTAATCAAACCGATGTTCGGACCTTCTGGCGTTTCAATAGGACAAATACGACCATAGTGTGTTGGATGCACGTCACGAACTTCAAAGCCAGCACGTTCACGTGTCAAACCACCAGGTCCCAATGCTGATAAACGACGCTTATGCGTAATCTCGGACAATGGGTTTGTCTGATCCATAAACTGTGACAGCTGAGACGAACCAAAGAACTCACGAACAGCAGCGGCAGCAGGCTTAGCATTAATCAAATCCTGCGGCATAACTGTGTCAATTTCAATTGACGACATACGTTCCTTGATTGCACGTTCCATACGCAGCAAACCGACGCGATATTGATTTTCCATCAACTCACCAACCGAACGAACACGACGGTTGCCTAAGTTATCAATATCATCGATTTCACCGCGTCCATCGCGCAGCTCAACCAACATCTTCACAACGGCCAAGATATCTTCCTTGCGCAAGATACGAACTGTATCTGGGCAATCAAGATCAAGTCGCATGTTCATCTTCACACGACCAACAGCTGAAAGATCATAGCGCTCTGGGTCAAAGAACAATGAATCAAACATGGCTTCTGCCGTATCCATTGTTGGAGGTTCACCAGGACGCATAACGCGATAAATATCAAACAGCGCATCTTGACGGCTCTGATTTTTATCAGCAGCCAAAGTATTGCGAATATATGCACCAATGTTTACGTGATCGATATCAAGAACATTGATCTCATCAACACCAGTATCAAGCAGAACTTTTAAAGTCTTTTCGTCAATTTCATCGCCAGCTTCGAGATAGATCTCACCAGTTTCATAATTGACAATATCTTCTGCCAAATAGGATCCATAAAGATCATCTTCATTGGCTTTGATTGCTTTCAAGCCATTTTCAGCCAAAACTCTTGCAGCACGTGCGGTAAGTTTTTTGCCGGCTTCGGCAACGACTTCACCGCTGTCCGCATCAACCAAATCTGATACCAGCTTTAGGCCTTTAAAACGATCTACCGTATAAGGAATACGCCAGCCATCTTTGGCACGCTTAAACGTAATCGTATTATAGAATGTTGACAGAATATCCTGACCGTCCATACCAAGTGCCATCAAAACACTTGTGACAGGTATTTTACGGCGACGGTCGATACGGGCATATACAATATCTTTTGCGTCAAATTCGATATCGAGCCAAGAACCACGATAAGGAATTATGCGCGCAGCAAACAGAAGTTTGCCTGACGAATGGGATTTACCTTTATCATGATCAAAAAATACACCAGGTGAACGGTGCATCTGTGACACGATAACGCGTTCTGTACCATTAACAATAAAGGTACCATTGTCTGTCATCAGCGGCATATCGCCCATATAGACATCCTGTTCCTTGATATCTTTAATATCTTTAGAACCAGTATCCTCATCAATATCGAACACGATCAGACGCAGCGTCACCTTCAAAGGTGCAGCATATGTCAGGTCACGTTGTCTACATTCTTCCACATCAAATTTTGGCGGATCAAATTCATACCGAACAAATTCAAGCATAGACGCGCCGGAAAAGTCAGTAATCGGGAATACCGATTTAAATACCGCCTGCAAGCCTTCGTCTGCCCGACCACCCTTTGGTTCTTCAACCATCAGGAATTGGTCGTATGATGCCTTCTGAACCTCAATAAGGTTCGGCATCTGCGCCACTTCGGGAATCTTACCAAAAAACTTGCGTACGCGCTTACGACCGTTGAATGATAGGGTCTGAGCCATCGTCGCTCCTCGATCTTCACTTTTATGAGTATCGTTACTCAATGAAAAGCATTACATCATCAGTTTGCCATCGCAAACCAGCTCATCTGAAACCACAGGTTCCAGCACTCTTAATCTTAGTCACCTACAACTGAAACAATCATCCGTTTCAAGCAAACAACCTAACATCCCAATGCAACCGGAATGTTTTATTCCACCAAAGACCGACGATCAACCATCCATTCGTTGATACCATTGCCGGAGCCTTGAACGGGCATAAACCCGTTTCCTGACAGCCACCGAACTGTCAGGAAAAGGGTTTAGAATTTACCACTCTTAACGAGTAACCAGTGGGCTAGATAATAGCCCACTGGAAAAGAACTTATTTAAGTTCAACCTTAGCACCAGCTTTTTCAAGCTGTTCTTTGATTTTTTCTGCTTCGTCCTTAGAAACACCTTCCTTAACAGGCTTAGGTGCACCTTCAACCAAGTCTTTAGCTTCTTTAAGGCCAAGTCCTGTGATACCACGAACTTCCTTAATAACATTGATCTTCTGTGCGCCACCGTCAACCAGAACAACATCAAATTCTGATTTTTCTTCAGCAGCAGGAGCAGCAGCACCGCCAACAGCAGCAACAGCTACTGGAGCAGCAGCTGAAACGCCCCATTTTTCTTCAAGCATCTTTGAAAGCTCAGCAGCTTCCAAAACGGTGAGGTTAGAAAGGTCTTCTACGATCTTTGCGAGATCTGCCATTTTTATATTCCTTCAAATAAAAGGTTTGAACACTTGTTTAACAGCTAACCAACATTTCAAATAACTATTATTCTAAATGTCAGCTCGCGAAACAGCCTTAAGCCGCTTCGTTCTTCTGGGCATATGCACCAATGACACGGGCAACCTGACCAGCAGGTGCCTTGACAACTTGTGCGATACGGGTTGCTGGTGTGGAAATCATACCAACCAACTTGCCACGCAACTCATCCAATGATGGCAATGAAGCCAAAGACTTCACAGCGTCAGCAGACAAACTTGTTGCCCCCATCGCACCACCAAGAATGACAAGCTTGTCATTAGCTTTTGAGAAATCAACAGCAACCTTAGGTGCTGTTACTGGATCAGCAGAATATGCAATCAAGGTTTGTCCGGTGAACAAGCCTACCATAGATTCTGCATCCGTGCCCTGAAGAGCAATTTTGGCAAGACGGTTTTTTGCGACTTTAACGGCGCCGCCAGCTTCACTCATTTTTGAACGAAGTTCGTTCATTTGTGAAACTGTCAGACCGGAATAATGTGCCACCACAACTGAACCAGACTCTTTAAAAGCCCCGTTGAGCCATGTGACAAATTCGCGTTTTTCCGCTCTATCCACTGTCTCTCTCCATTTAACAGGTTTATTTAAAAACCCGTCGGGTTGCCTTCGACAATAGGAACCATTCCTATCATCAGTGAGGATCCTGTCCCCTTTTTCATGCTTTCAAAGCACTCAAAGGCAACGCTGGTTCAAACCTTTTAGTCTCAAAAACATCCAGGTCATTACCCCAGTCTCATGCAGGCTCGAATTCTATTAAGACACATAATGTGTCACCCACAATCTCGGACAGGACATTCCGGGTTTCCCCGGTATGACCCGGGCTTCTTTTCAAAGCCCGGATTGGTACACCGGCATAAAGCCGGTTAAATTCTTATTGCTCGGGACGAACCGAAGCCAAATCGATCTTGACACCAATACCCATTGTTGATGAAAGACCGACACGTTTCAGATAATCACCCTTTGCACCTGACGGCTTTGCTTTCAAAACCGCATCAGCAAAAGCTTTTACGTTTTGAGCAATCTGTTCGCTACTGAAAGAAGCCTTGCCGACACCGGCATGAACAATACCGGCTTTTTCAACACGGAACTCTACAGCGCCGCCTTTGGAAGCCTTCACTGCAGCAGCAACATCAGGTGTAACAGTTCCTACTTTAGGGTTCGGCATCAAGCTACGTGGCCCGAGAATCTTACCCAAGCGACCAACCAACGGCATCATGTCCGGTGTAGCAATACAACGATCAAAATCAATTGTACCACCATTTACCGTTTCGAACAAATCTTCTGCACCGACAATATCGGCTCCGGCCGCTTTAGCTTCCTCAGCTTTATCACCGCGTGCAAAAACCGCAACGCGTACCTTGCGTCCGGTACCATTCGGAAGATTAACAACGCCACGAACCATCTGATCAGCATAACGCGGGTCGACACCCAAGCTCATTGTGATCTCGATTGTCTCGTCGAACTTGGCTATCGCGCGATCCTTGACCATCTTAACAGCTTCATCAAGAGCGTAATACTTATTGAAGTCAACGCCCTCACGGATTTTCTTAAGTCTCTTTGCAATTTTTGTCATGATTTCAGCCCACCACCTGTAGACCCATTGAACGGGCGGAACCTTCAATCATACGCATAGCAGCTTCAACGTCATTCGCATTAAGATCTTTCATCTTGGCTTGCGCAATTTTACGAACCTTATCACGAGAAATCGTGCCGGCAACAGTCTTGCCCGGTTCTTTGGATCCGGATTTCAAATTTGCTTCCTTTTTCAAGAAATAGGAAACCGGTGGTGTCTTCATCGAAAATGTGAAAGACTTGTCCTGATAATAGGTTATAACAACCGGAATAGGAGAATTCTTTTCCATTTCCTGTGAAGCAGCGTTGAAAGCTTTACAGAATTCCATAATGTTGATGCCACGCTGACCAAGAGCCGGTCCAATAGGAGGAGCCGGATTGGCTGCGCCTGCTGGAACCTGCAGCTTAAGCTGGCCTGCAATTTTTTTAGCCATAATAATCTGCCTTTTTCAGTTATACTGACAAAATGTCAGCCAATTAAACAACCGGTAATCCGGCTTTGCAGTTGGGTGGTTTGATCTCAATGACCGGCTAAAGCCATTTGATCTCCCACCCAAAAATCAATCGCAATATATCATACGATTAAAGTTTTTCAACCTGACCGAAATCCAGATCGACAGGGGTAGCGCGCCCAAAAATTGACACTTCCACCTTCAATCTTGACCGTTCATCGTCAACCTCTTGCACAACACCATTAAAGGAAGCAAAAGGCCCGTCAGCAACCCGAACTTGCTCACCAACCTCAAACGAAATTGATGATTTTGGACGCTCAACACCCTCTTGAACCTGCGTGAGAATTTGTTGCGCTTCCTTATCGGTAATGGCAACCGGTTTAGAATCAGAACCAAGGAAACCTGTAACCTTTGGTGTATTCTTTATCAGATGATAAACATCATCTGTGAGATCTGCACGCACAAGAACATAACCAGGAAAGAATTTACGCTCTGAATCTACTTTCCGACCGCGCCGAACTTCAACAAACTTTTCGGTTGGAACCAAAACCTTTTCAAATAGGTGATCCAAACCCTTTTGCTTAGCTTCTTTTTCGATAGCTTCAGCAACTTTCTTTTCGAAATTTGAATAAGCTTGAACAATATACCAACGAGCAGCCACGGTTATCTTCCTCTGAGAAATTAACTAAAAAGACGCTTAAGGAGATCAATACTCTCCCAAACGCCAAAATTCATAATCTGGTCTGCAATAAAAAAGAAGGCAGCAGCAAAGGCCGCCATCAACAATACCATAACAGTTGAAATTGATGTCTCACGACGCGTAGGCCAAGTAACCTTTGCAGTTTCAGCACGAACCTGCTTTAAAAAGGTAATGGGATTAGTCTTAGAAGCCATCATTCACCCTATCGGTTTTCGTTGCAAATACGAATCACAAAGTCAAAAGTAAACATACTAAAAACGCGAAAGCCCAAAACATCAGCTTTACGCGTTCCACAGATTCTTATGAATAAATTGTTACTTAGACTTTTTCAAGCTAAAAATAAAACACGCAATTTCAAGCGTAACGCATTACTCTTAATTTTTAGCTTACAAAATCAATGGCAGGGGCAGCAGGGTTCGAACCCGCGACCTGCGGTTTTGGAGACCGCCGCTCTACCAACTGAGCTATACCCCTACAACTGCCGCGAGTAGCATTCAGCCACTCGCGAAATCTTTTATTTATTCAACGATTTTAGAGACGATACCAGCACCAACGGTGTGGCCACCTTCACGGATAGCGAAGCGGAGCTTCTCTTCCATCGCAATCGGAACGATCAATGTGACATCCATCGTTACATTATCACCAGGCATAACCATCTCTGTTCCTTCTGGAAGCGTTACAACACCAGTAACGTCTGTCGTACGGAAGTAGAACTGAGGACGATAGTTGGTGAAGAATGGTGTGTGACGACCACCCTCATCTTTCGTCAAGATATAAGCTTCTGCCTTGAACTTTGTGTGTGGTGTAACAGAACCCGGCTTTGCCAAGACCTGACCACGCTCAACACCTTCACGGTCGATACCGCGAAGAAGCGCACCAATGTTATCGCCAGCTTCACCCTGATCGAGAAGCTTACGGAACATTTCAACACCAGTTACGGTTGTCTTTGTTGTTGGGCGAATACCGATGATTTCAACTTCTTCACCAACTTTAACTACGCCGCGCTCAACACGACCTGTAACAACTGTACCACGACCAGAGATTGAAAAAACATCTTCAATCGGCATCAAGAATGGCTGATCCACTGGACGAGATGGTGTTGGGATATAATTGTCAACTTCACTCATCAACAAGCGAATTGCATCTTCACCAATTGCCTTGTTTGAATCATCCAAAGCTGCAAGAGCTGAACCCTTAACAATAGGAATGTCATCACCCGGGAAGTCATATTTTGAGAGAAGTTCACGAACTTCGAGCTCTACAAGCTCAAGAAGCTCTTCATCATCAACCATATCGACCTTGTTCAAGAAAACAACAATCGCAGGAACACCAACCTGACGAGCCAAAAGAATGTGCTCGCGTGTCTGAGGCATTGGACCATCAGCAGCTGAAACAACGAGAATTGCGCCGTCCATCTGAGCAGCACCAGTGATCATGTTCTTAACATAGTCAGCGTGTCCTGGGCAGTCAACGTGTGCATAGTGACGATTTTCTGTCTCATACTCTACGTGAGCTGTTGAGATCGTGATACCACGAGCGCGTTCTTCAGGCGCTGCATCAATCTGATCATAAGCCTTGAACTCACCAAAATATTTTGTAATCGCTGCTGTCAACGTTGTTTTACCATGGTCAACGTGACCAATCGTGCCGATGTTCACATGCGGCTTCGTACGTTCAAATTTGCTCTTTGCCATCGCCGTCGATCTCTCGTCTTATTAGTACCCGTTTCGGGGCCTTAGAACTTTATTTTGCCAGATATAAATACCAGCTGTAAATCTATAAACGGAAAGTCCGTTTGAAAATGCAATGGAAACTTACTATCCCACCGCTTTTCGCCAAATCGTCAACAAAATGTCTGGAGCGGGTAGCGGGAATCGAACCCGCGTATTCAGCTTGGAAGGCTGCTGCTCTACCATTGAGCTATACCCGCACGTTGACTCCGGCTCCGGTAAATGGTGGAGGGGGTTGGATTCGAACCAACGTAGCATACGCAACGGATTTACAGTCCGTCCCCTTTAACCACTCGGGCACCCCTCCATTACCTTACAGAGTTGCGCGATAAGGCACTTGCAACCAAATCAAGCAACTTAAAACTCAACCTGTTTGCGCTGGCGGTTATGCCGATTAGTGTAGCCGCTGTCAACAGGTTAAATTCTCTTCTTGTGATTTTCATAACATTTTTTTTGCTTTAAAAGGATTTTTTCTACCTTTTCACCTTAATAACCAGCTATATAAGCAGCATGACAGATAGAACACCAAAAGATTCACACTACGCCCGCCTTAGACGCCAACATCGTGATCGTACGATGAAGCCCGGGGATAGATCATTTCGCCCCAAGATAACTGGTGCCCCGATAGAGGCAGGCAAGCTCAGGCTTTATGGTCTACACACCGTCAATGCCGCCTTACAGAATCCAAAGCGTAAATTATTAAAGCTTTACGCAACGCAAAATGCGCTGACGCGTATCGACATTGCCGAATCAGCAATTCGCTGCTCAATTGAAATTGTCACCCCTAAAGCACTCGATCAGCTTGTTGGTAGTGATTCTGTCCATCAAGGCATTGTTTTAGAGACAGAGCCTTTAAAGCCAAGATCCTTGGCGCAATTGGTGGACACAGATTTGGTGATTGTGCTTGACCAGGTGACAGATCCACATAATGTTGGCGCCATCATGCGTTCTGCCGTGGCATTTAATGCTGGTGCTGTGATTACAACGAATCGTCATTCAGCGCAGGAAACCGGTGTCTTAGCGAAATCCGCTTCAGGTGCATTAGAACTTATCGACTATATCACTGTGCGAAATTTATCCGAGGCATTAATTGAGCTTAATGAAGCGGGTTTTATGACGTTTGGTCTTGATTCGGAAGGACCATTGCCGCTGGAACCAGCTTTAAATGGCAGCCATATTGCCTTGGTACTTGGTGCAGAAGGCAAAGGATTGCGGCAAAAAACACGCGAAACGGTTTCCACACTTGCACGTTTGGATATGGTTGGCGCCATAAAATCACTCAATGTATCCAATGCTGCTGCCATTTCTTTATATGCAGCTAGGAATCATTTGAGCAAAATCTAAATAGATATTGCTAAATCACCTTTTTCCTTCTGGTATCAAAAATACCGATCAGGAAGAAGCCTGCAACCATTCCACCGATATGGGCAACCCATGCAATTGAGCTCCCCTCGCCGCTTACCGATGGATATGCCAAACCGGTAATAATGTCGATAATTATCCATGTGATAAGAAAAATAGCGACACTACGGGATTTCAGCGATTGCGTGACAGAGAGAATTGGTCCAGCAAATTCTGAACGATTTTCATATCCTTGTTCGCTTACCTGCCTAAAACCATAACGAGCGGCCGCCCCCATTAAACCAGATATAGCACCAGAAGCACCAACCATTGGAGAATAACTATCTGGGTACATAGCGAAATGTGCCAATGCCGCGACAATGGAACAAACACACCAAAAAACGCCGAATCGTATAGCCCCAATGCGGTTAGCCAATGGCGAACCAAAAATGACCAGCCACATCATATTGACGGCAATATGCATGATGCCGCCATGCATGAAGGAATATGTAATAGGGGTATAGCAAAACCGCCAAAACGCATTACCGAAAAATTCGGGTATGAAAGCAAAATAGGTATAAAAAGCACCGAATAAGCTTTGAGAAAAAAGATATTCAGGCACGACAAATGCCGCCACACACATCATCACGATGAGAATTATCACCGATGGTACATTGAATATCGGTGTGTGAGTTTTGCGATTGTTTTGATAATCCATGCTTTTGTGTGGCAACCGTTCTCTCCTGTTATTCAGGTGTTTTTACCAAACGCGGTATAAAATGCACATATAAAATCTCGAAAACGAGTTCGACACATGTCTGTGTCAAAATTATTACCGCAACAAGTTCCTTATGATTACCAGCAACGGAAAGAAGAAGAGGCAAAAGCACAAGTGCGTTACGAGTTGAAACACTAAATATGGTTGCGATGGCCTGCGAACGTGGCAAGTGAAAAAGTTTCGCTGTGATGAGGCCGGCAATTGGTGCAAGAAAGGCATAGGTCACATATAGCCCGATAAACCCAACAAGATAATAAAGAGAAATTGTGCTTTCACCGAAGGTCTGCGGCAAATTATGAATGTTTTTAATACCGTTAACGATCATATCTGGCCGATATGTTTCTGGTGCGTTAAGAGCATCGGCCATGTGAGAAGCCGCACAACCGATATGAAACTCACTAAAAATTTTCGACAGCGAATAAGCACTAATAATGAACAACACCGAGGCTGTTACCAGAACAACAGTATTTTTGCAGAAATTAGCCGTTATCAATACCGCACGATTATACATTGCCAGCCATTGCAGCAGCCACGCTAATGCGAGAGGCAATAGCAATGTTATACCGAAATTATGAATTATTAAGCCTAGATGGCTTATGCCTGTTGTTGCAATGTGTAGTTTACTGGCAAACACATTTAGTAAGATAAACAGGACAATAAGTTGAATAAACAGCAATAGTGGCAAGCTTGCGGATAAACGCGCTGAATCACCTTGCGCATTGCGACAAAAGCTCACGACATAATCAATGCACGGGGCAAGAAGCAAAATAAACGCAATATAGCCCAGTTCTGAAACATTGTTATCTGCCAGCAATAATCCATTTCGTACGGCAAGCTGTTGCATGAAATGGAATATTATAAAGATGGCCGAAACAACAATGGGAATGAATATAAAATTCCCAACAATAAGTGCAGCAATAAACCGTCGGCTTTTTAAGCCTCTTGTGATTTCAGCAGCAGGTACTTGCAAGAAAGTAACGAAGAGCAAAATTGGCAAAACAAATTCAACTGCCGATAATCCTAGATAATTCGTTGATAAAAAATAAGCACATAATCCCCCAAGAAGGATCGCACAGACGTAAAATGAAATCTGATATTGGTCGAAAAAGTTTGCCCAATGGCCTATGTTAATTTTCACTCTTTCGCCCTTTATTTGTTGCTTTTATCAGTAGCTACCACTTGCAAGCGGTATTATTCCGCTAAACGAAAAGGGGTAATCAAACATAATAGAGCATTGCGGCAAACAGTTTTTCGCTCATACTGTCGATGCTGCACGGACAATCTAACAGTCTTATAAAATCTTTTATTAGGCGTCCTCATGACAAATTTTATAGGCCGAAAGCGAGATTAATACTTCGGCATGGTTTTCATCTGATCCAGCACTTGTAGGAAAGCCTTTTTATCAAGAAAACCATCGACATAATTGCCTCTACCCACAAGCCTGAAGATAAAACCGCTTACGGCATATTGACGAAATTCGTTTTCTGGAATGAACAATCTGCCCTTCTCCGACATAGTGCAACCAAATGTACATATGACATTGACCTTTTCCCGCGCGACGTAACGATAATTGCGTTTTTGTGACCATGCCAAACTCAAATCAAGATCATTAGAGTTTGTTGATGTGGCAATTGTATCAATGACATAACCTTGATTGCTTATCCATTTAGCCTGCATTTCCAATTGGATAAGTGGGTTATTGGTAAAATAGAAGCTCTTGGAACTGATTTCCGTCACCCGCGTATAATAGTCGTGAGTGACTGTGGGCTCACTTGTCCATTGGCACCCCGACAACAAGCTAGCTGAAATAATGACACCAATTAAAACTGCAAAACGGCAAAAGACCAGCATATTGCGCCCTTAAAAGTCTGAATATGCTGGTATTCTAATGGGATATGCTTACGCCAAGCTGGAGAAAACTATCAAGAAATACAGGTTTATCAATATTACCAACTCTGTTCATATTATTGCGTAATATTATGAAATAGATCGACAAGACAAGGCAGGAAAAATATTTTGCTTATGATGAGGATAAGCTAAAAATTCTGTACCTCGATCATGATAAACATCACATTACCACAAGCTTTATATCATTTTCAGATATTTTCTTTATACATCGGGCTTAGTGAATTGGACATACCGCATCAAGCGGTGATTTAAGTTAGTTAGCCAAATGCAAGCTATCAAC
This sequence comes from uncultured Bartonella sp., assembly GCA_946478665.1. Classification (GTDB taxonomy): domain Bacteria; phylum Pseudomonadota; class Alphaproteobacteria; order Rhizobiales; family Rhizobiaceae; genus Bartonella. The sequence goes on from CAMLCZ010000001.1 coordinate 402,778, forward strand.
TATTGCGGAGCTGGTACTTTGGAACGTTGCTTACAATCTTTTAGCCAAACGTCGTAAATAGGATGCTCGACAGCGTTCAGGCCTGGACTATCGGCAAACATCCAGCCGGTAAATATACGTTGTATCTTTTTATCCAACGTAATCTCGTTGACTTCAACAAAACCATCGGTTCTGGTAGCTTCGTCAGCCTTATTTGTGTAGCAAACCCTTGGTGTTACTTGCAAAGCACCAAACTGGTAGGTTTCACCAATATATACATCAAAAGAGGTTATTCTTCCGGTAATTTTATCGAGCCCAGAAAACACGGCAACTGGATTGCTGACACGACTTTTTTCTGGATCACGAGGAGCCGTTGTCTGCTGCGAAGGTGCTGCCTGTTCTTGTGGCACTGCCTGTTCTTGTGGAGCCGTCTGTTCTTGTGGCGCCGTCTGTTGCGTGGGTGCTGTTTGTTGTGTCGGTGCTGTTTGAATATACGGTGCTTCGGGAACCTCAGCTTCCTGCGCAAACGATGTGCTATTAATTCCCCATACCCCCACGATAACACATGAAGCAAAAAGGCAAGTTTTCAAAGATGGGGTCAATGACATCGCAACCTTGTGACAATAGCAAATTTCGATAAAACGTTTCCGCACCAAGTTCTCATTAAGAAATTGGTACCATTATTTTAATTTCAATGTTTATTTTCCAGGTGTCCAAGCGTCATAATCGCCGGTCACACGTGGACGCTCACCAAAATGGGAAATGGAGCCTTTCGGTGTATAGGCTTCGCTCGTGCCCGTCATATTTGGAATATGGGACTTTTCCCATTCACGTGGCTTGTAATCTTCTTGAGAAGGCGGAACATCTGTACGATGGTGGATCCAACCATGCCAGCCAGCTGGTATAGTGGACGCTTCCGAATAGTTTTTGTAAATAACCCAGCGGCGTGGATAGCCATCTTTATGACGACTACCTTCGTAATAAATATTACCAAATTCGTCTTCACCAACACGCTTTCCATGCAGCCAAGTAAAAAATCTTGTGTTGATTGTATTACCGTTCCACCAAGTGAAAACTTGCTTCAAAAAACCAGCCATGTCGATCAGAGCTCCTTTAGTTAGCCCATAAGTATCAAGCGATAAACTCTCTTTGTTATGACGCTCTCATGCCTTAAAGGCAAGTCTTTAATTCTTTACGCTAAAACAATGTCTTTTCAAACAGGATATCAGCCGGCTGCGAAGCATCCACAGACTTGGTCAATTTCTGATACCCTTGCGCGGTAAAGAAGCTTATTGCTTTTTCATTTTGATGTTGGACTGTGACCCTGATTTTTCTTGCAGCAGGAAAAGCCTCTTCCAGCTCAATTAATAAACGTTCGCCAATGCCCTGTCTTTGACTTTCAGGTCTTACAGCCAATTGAAACAAAACGGCCAATTCCGAATCGCCCTTCACTGCCCCTTGCACTGCATATGCAACGCCGTGCAATGTTTCACCATCGTCCGCAACAATATATTCGGACGATGGTTTATTAAGATATTTTTTGAGAAGTTCGGGAGCGCAATCCCGAAGGATCAACTGATTAACATTGTCACGCCCGATAATATCATCAAATGTTGCATGCCATGTTTCAACCAAAAGGTCATGAATGGCATCAATATCATCTTTGGATGCTGTACGTATCCACATAGTCTCTATTCTATCCCAAGTTTTGCCTTTACCAGCTCGTTCACCACCTGAGGATTTGCCTTTCCGCCAGTTTTTTTCATCACCTGACCAACAAACCAACCAGCTAATGTCGGCTTTTCTTTAGCTTGCGCAACTTTATCTGGATTAGAGTTGACGACCTCATCCACAGCTTTCTCGATTGCGCCGGTATCTGTTACCTGCTTCATACCGCGCTCTTCAACTATTTTTGCTGGGTCTCCACCCTCATTCCAAACGATTTCAAATAGATCCTTAGCTATTTTTCCTGAAATCGTACCTTCTTTAATAAGTTCAACAATCTTGCCCAATTGTTCAGCCGAGATTGGCGAATCCACTATATCAAGACCTGCTTTGTTCAAAGCTCCAAGTAGATCATTGATAACCCAATTTGCGGCTAATTTACCGTCACGCCCCTTGGCGACAATTTCAAAATAGTCGGCAATAGCTTTTTCCATAACGAGAATAGAGGCATCATAAACGCTAAGTCCCATTTCGTTTACAAAACGGGTTTTGATCTCATCAGGCAGCTCTGGCAATTCCGCTGCAAGCTCATCAACAAATGCTTGGTCAAATTCTAGAGGAAGCAAATCAGGATCTGGGAAATAGCGATAATCGTGTGCTTCTTCCTTCGATCTCATCGGACGGGTTTCCCCTTTGACCGAATCAAACAAACGAGTTTCCTGATCGATCGTGCCACCATCTTCAAGAACGGCTATCTGACGGCGTGCTTCATAATCAATCGCCTGTCCAATAAAGCGGATAGAATTGACATTCTTAATCTCGCAACGCGTTCCGAAATCTTCGCCCGGGCGGCGGACAGATACGTTAACGTCAGCACGCATCGCACCTTCGTCCATATTGCCATCACACGTACCCAAATACCGTACAATAGTACGCAATTTTGATACATAAGCCTTGGCTTCATCAGCAGAACGCATATCCGGCTTGGATACGATTTCCATCAGCGCAACGCCAGAGCGGTTAAGATCAACAAAAGACATGGTTGGGTGTTGGTCATGGATGGATTTACCGGCATCCTGTTCAAGATGAAGACGCTCAATACCGATTTCTACATCTTCAAATTGCCCTTTATTATCAGGGCCTACAGAAATGGTTATCTTACCCTCACCAACAATTGGCTGTGTAAATTGCGAGATCTGATATCCTTGCGGCAAATCCGGATAAAAATAGTTTTTCCGATCAAACACAGATTTAAGATTTATCTTTGCTTTTAATCCCAAACCGGTTCTTACAGCCTGACGCACACATTCCAAGTTAATTACAGGAAGCATTCCCGGCATTGCTGCATCAACCAATGAAACATGGTCATTGGGTTCAGCACCAAACTTGGTCGACGCTCCAGAAAAGAGCTTAGAATTTGACGTTACCTGAGCATGTACTTCAAGACCAATGATTACTTCCCAATCACCAGTTGCTCCAGAAATAAACCTTTTAGGGTCAGCGATACGGGCATCAACGATCGTCATTACCAATCCCATCATCTCAATTTAAAAATATTTATTCGTATATTGGCTATTCCAAACCGACAATAAGTGCAAGTGCAGAGTGCATATACTAAACAAAAAGGCCCGGACTTTACCGAGCCTTTATTATTGTAACCAAAAGATCAGCTATTTTTCCTGTCTTTCAGTCAGAGTCATGTAGCAAGAAGATTATTTTTCTTCAGACTTTTTTGTCTCTGCTTTCTTTGCGTCTGATTTTTTTGTTTCAGACTTCTTCTTGGAAGATGTCTTTTTAGGACTCATTTCGTCCTCATCTTCCTTCATCAATTCTTCTGCAGTAACCTTCTTATCGGTTACTTTCACTTTACCTAGAAGATCGTCTACGACCTTTTCTTCAAAGATCGGCGCACGCAAATTCGCTACTGCATCTGGTGTACGACGGAAAAATTCAATAATTTCCTTTTCTTGACCAGGGTATTGACGAACTTGGTCATATACAGCGCGCTGTAATTCGTCTTCAGAAACCTCAATACCGGCCTTTTCACCGATTTCAGAGAGAACCAATCCCAAACGAACGCGGCGTTCTGCCAACTTACGATATTCGTCGCGAGCTTCTTCTTCTGTCGTTTCTTCATCTTCAAAAGTACGGCCAGCTTGTTGAAGCTCACTGTTGATTTGAGCCCAAATATTATTGAATTCAATATCAACAAGACGCTTTGGTGTTTCAAAGTCATATTCACCATCAAGTGCATCAAGAATTTGACGCTTAACTTTTTGGCGTGTCATTGAACCATATTGGCTTTCAAGCTGTTGGCGTACAATCTCACGCAAACGTTCAACAGATTCAAGACCAAGCTTCTTTGCAGCTTCATCATCAATCTTCAGCTCATCAGGCTTGGAGACTTCCTTAACAGTGATATCAAAAGTAGCGTCTTTACCAGCAAGGTGTTTAGCACCATAGTTTTCTGGGAATTTCACTGTGATTGTTGTTTTATCACCAGCTTTAACGCCAATTAACTGTTCTTCAAAGCCAGGGATAAATTGCTTTGAACCAAGAACCAGATGCGCATCATTATCTGCGCCACCTTCAAATGGCTCACCGTCCAATTTGCCGAGATAGTCGATTGTTACACGATCGCCATCTTCCGCTTTACCCTTCTTTTCAGAATAGGTACGTGTTGAAGAAAGAACGCGCTCTACCTGTTTATCAACATCTGATTCTGGAATATCGACAACTTCTCTTGTCACTTCGATGCCAGAAACATCTTTCAGCTCAAACTTTGGTAAAACTTCATATTTGATTGTGAAAACAAAATCGGCAGCGCCGTTTAAAACCTTTTCGGCTTCTTTTTCGTCTTCACTCATGTCGATTTGTGGTTGTGTAGCTGAACGCTCATTACGTTCTGCTAGAATAGAACGTGGTGTTTCGTTCAGAATTTCGTTGATCACTTCAGCCATGAAGGATCTGCCATACATCTTGCGAAGATGGTTGGCAGGCACTTTACCAGGACGAAAGCCGTTTAGCTTGACCTTATCCTTAGCGTCAGCAAGACGCTCATTTAATTTAGCTTCCAGATCTTTGGCCGGAACCACAATCTTGATCTCGCGCTTCAATCCATTATTAAGCGTCTCGGTAACCTGCATCGAACAACCTTCATTTTTCTAAGGATAACAACATCTAGTCTTATCCAACAACCATTCTGCTCTAACACGCGGTGTCAGAATACACTTGAGGCGGACTTCCGTGAAAACGGAACCCCGCAAAAACAATATTTGCATTTAATGTTATTGCGGTGGTGCGGATGGAGGGACTCGAACCCCCACGGTTTCCCGCCAGAACCTAAATCTGGTGCGTCTACCAATTTCGCCACATCCGCTAAAGTCTATTAACAGACCGCAATAAACCTTACGCAAGCGGGGTCTCTATACCATTCAATTCGCATCAATCAAAGCAAAAAAGCCAAAACAAACATTTTTTCACGCTTATTGACACTTTTGTGAATAAAAACAGGCATTTTCATTGTTAACAATCTGCCAAATCGAGCCGTTCAGCGTGCCTAATTTATCAATTGGCTGAAAGAAACATGGCATGTTGTCTATTTTTTTAGCCACAAACTAGCGCAAATGTGAATTTTCCATGAGATTTCTATTCTCGATTATGCGGAAATGCGCTTGAGATTCGTTGGAAGTGCTAAAAGCTATAAGAGGTGGCATATTTGCAGCTGGTTGACTAATAGCCGCCACATTTGGGCGCGGTATTAATTGTTACCTAAAAATATCTTTGTGTATACCTAGGGGTATTCTTCATTTCAAAAAAGCTCTGAACGTGCTTAAGGACAATCAGTCTTAATCGAAGAGATAAGCTGGCTATTCATGAAAAATTGAAATCCAATTTTCTTTTTGAAATAAGCGACAGCAACTGTCATTTGATCTTATTGCAGCTGATATTGCTGATATTGCTGATATTGCTGATATTATTGCAGCGCCGTCATTCGACTGTCAAATTTTTAGCAAAATTCACAGGCTTTTAAAGATGTTGGGGGCGGAGATTATCTTGATTATTGTGCGCATAGCATTTGTGCCATAAACTTGGCCTAACCTGTTAAAATTCTGATTTTGCAAAGAAATGCTATGGTAGATAATTCAAATAAGACAATTCATGTTATTGGTGGGGGACTAGCCGGAAGTGAAGCTGCTTGGCAAATTGCGGAAGCTGGTATTCCTGTTGTGTTACATGAAATGCGGCCTGTGCAGCAAACAGTAGCGCACAAAACTGCAAATCTTGCAGAACTTGTTTGTTCCAATTCACTGCGTTCTGATGATTCATCAACCAACGCCGTTGGCTTGCTGCACGCGGAAATGCGTCTTGCCCACTCTCTTATTATGCAGGCAGCAGATTCGAATCAAGTACCAGCTGGCAGTGCTTTAGCTGTTGATCGCGATGGCTTTTCACAGGCGATAACATCAGCGCTTGAAGCGCATCCATTCATCACGATTGAACGCGGTGAATTAACAGGTTTGCCGCCAGAAGACTGGGGCAATGTGGTTATAGCGACTGGGCCATTGACCTCTCCAGCATTAGCCCAATCAATACAGCAGGTTAGTGGTGAAAATGCGTTGTCTTTTTTTGATGCAATTGCACCGATTATCCATAAAGACAGCATCAATATGGATATTTGTTGGTATCAATCGCGTTATGACAAGATTGGTCCTGGAGGAACGGGCAAGGATTACATCAATTGTCCACTCGATAAAGACCAGTATGAAGCATTTGTAAACGCGCTTATCGAAGGCGATAAAACAGAGTTTCACGATTTTGAAACTGCACCATATTTTGATGGCTGTTTGCCAATTGAAGTTATGGCTGAACGTGGCAGCGAAACATTGCGGCATGGCCCAATGAAACCAATGGGATTAACCAATGCGCATAATCCAACGGTGAAAGCTTATGCGGTGGTGCAATTGCGCCAAGATAACGCTTTAGGTACGCTGTATAATATGGTGGGTTTTCAAACAAAACTCAAATACGGCGAACAGATACGTATTTTTAGAACCATTCCTGGCTTGGAAAATGCCGAATTTGCCCGTTTGGGTGGGCTTCATCGTAACACCTATCTCAACTCACCTATTTTACTCGATAAAACATTGCGTCTGAAGGCGATGCCGCGTTTACGTTTTGCCGGACAAATCACTGGTTGTGAAGGTTATGTAGAATCAGCTGCGATTGGTTTATTGGCTGGGAGATTTGCCATTGCGGATCATAAGAATATTGAACCTGATCTGCCGCCAATAACGACAGCCTTTGGTGCGCTTCTTAATCACATTACAGGCGGACACATTGTTGCAGAGGACGTTGGCAAACAATCGTTTCAGCCAATGAATATAAATTTTGGTTTATTTCCGCCTGTGGAAGTTGAAAAAACAGAAGGGAAGCGTTTGCGCGGAAAAGAAAAAACTATAGCGAAAAAACAAGCACTTACGGCGCGTGCGCTTAATGACTGTAAAAATTGGTTACATGAGGATTTCACAAAATGAATACTAGTCCCGTTGCTGTCTTCGATTTGGATGGCACACTTGTCGACTCGGCTCCCGACCTTCTGGACAGTTTAAATCATTGTCTTCAAGATGATGGACTAACCACATATTCACCAGCCGATATCCGCAAGCTGGTTGGTATGGGGGGACGGATTATGATTGAGCGGGCATTAACATTGCAAAATGTTCCGCTGGATAATGCCCATATAGACAAACTGCTTTCGTCATTTTTACAGCATTATGAAGCCCAAATGCCGGGAAAAACACACTTTTTTAAAGGTGTTGACGATTGTTTAAAACGACTGACAGATGCGGGCTATAAACTAGCTGTTTGTACCAATAAATATGAAAATCTTGCCCGTAAATTGCTAAACGGCTTAGGAAAGACCGATCTATTTTGCGTCATTACGGGTGGAGACACCTTTGCTTACCGCAAACCTGATGCCCGCCATATTTTATCAACCATTGAATTAGCGCATGGAGATTTGGAACGCTCTATCATGGTGGGTGACAGCAAAACCGATATTCTGGCAGCACATAGTGCAGATATTCCTGTTATTGCAGTGAATTTTGGATATACTGACGCACCGGTAGAAACGTTCTCGCCAACCAAAGTCATCAGCCATTATGATGAGCTAACACCACAATTGATTGAAAGCTGTTTCCGTTAAATCTCGTTGAAGTTTATAGTTTATAACTTATAGGGACAAGAATGTTGGATATGATCCTTACCTTATCGGATAAAAAGCCGTTATTTGAAGGACTAACACGTTCAGTCTATGTCCATTATCAGAACCCTGATTATTTAATAAAAATTCCTACCAATTGCTGGAAAGACAAGTTCGCTAGGTTTTCTCATTTCCGCCGCTGGCGCAAATCAGTTGATCTGAATACACCCAACACAAAAGAATTAGCGGAGTTTATGCGCCATTTTCCAGATCAAAGTGCTTGCGCAAAACACGTGATGCAAATTGTTGGCATCACGGCCACAGACCTTGGGTGGGGTCTGATTGTAAAGGCGGAATATGATGCGGTTGGAAATTTGGCCAAACCATTTGATGCCTATAAAAACGATATGAAACAGTATGAAGAACAAATTACCGATTTCATCACCTGGATAAGGCAAACAGATTTCATATGCTATGATTTGAAGTTTGATAATATTTTGCTCAGCTGGCGATCAGGTCAACCACAGCTGGTACTTATCGATGGCATTGGCGAAAACGGTCTGTTTTCAATGCGCAAATATTGCCGTCGGTTTAATAATTCTCGCAATCGCAAAGAATTGCAAGAATTTATCGACTCGCTGAAACCATATATTCAGCTGCCATGCTTTGATGAGTAATGCTTTTTCAGGAACAATGCTTTGATGAATAAAAAAGCCCGGTCAACAAGACCGGGCTTTTATTGTTGGGATATATCCAACTTATTGGTTTACAGCTTCTTTCAAGCCTTTACCTGCAGAAAACTTCGGTACATTGCGTGCCGGAATATCGATTTCTGCACCTGTAGAAGGGTTACGACCCTTTGTTGCAGCGCGGTGAGAAACTTCAAAAGAACCGAAACCAGGAAGACGAACGTCACCGCCATCCTTCAGAGCATCGGTAACAGAAGCGATAAATGCATCAACAGCTGCAGCTGCTTGAGTTTTGGAGATGCCCGCTTTTTCAGCTACTGAGCTGACCAATTCGTTCTTGTTCATTGGATAATTCCTTTCTATACGTTACCGGATAACGATCATTAACCGGTTGTGAGCAAGTTTATTTAAAACTATGGCAAACAGAAGCCACACAATGTTGAAAAATATAGATTTTGCAAGGAAAACCGCAGTTATTCACGAGAAAATTTCGTTTTTCCTGCCTGTTTGCGCTGCAAAGAGGAAGAAGGCAGTAAAAACCCGCCTTCTTCTGGTAAAAAATAGCTCTATTCCACTGAATCAGTGAGCTACAGAGCTATGGTTATCGTCCTCATTCGTTCTGCCTTTAGCAACAGTCGATTCCACAGGTTCTACCCATTCAATTGCTTCCGGACGACGAACAAGCGCGTGATCCAAGACCTCACTTGCAAAGCTAACTGGTACGATTTCCATGTTGTTTTTGACATTGTCAGGAATATCGACCAAGTCTTTTGCATTTTCTTCCGGTATCAATACCTTCTTAATGCCACCACGCAGTGCAGCTAAAAGTTTTTCTTTTAACCCACCAATTGGCAAAATACGGCCACGCAAGGTGATTTCACCCGTCATTGCAATGTCTTTACGGATTGGAATACCCGTCAAAACAGATACAATTGCCGTAACCATAGCAACACCTGCAGATGGTCCATCTTTTGGCGTTGCTCCTTCCGGCACGTGAACGTGTATATCACGCCGTTCAAACAAAGGAGGCTCGATGCCAAAGTCTACCGCACGGGAGCGAACATAGGATGCTGCCGCAGAAATAGATTCTTTCATGACATCGCGTAAGTTACCGGTAACCGTCATTTTGCCTTTACCTGGCATCATGACGCCCTCAATCGTCAATAGTTCACCACCGACTTCAGTCCATGCCAAACCAGTGACGATACCGACCTGATCTTCGCCCTCGATTTGACCATAACGATAGCGTTTTACGCCTAAGAACTCATCAATATTATTTTCATCAACATTGATGGTTTTCTTATTGTCTTTGACAATTTCCGTTACGGCTTTACGCGCAAGTTTCATCAACTCGCGTTCAAGACTACGCACACCTGCTTCGCGGGTATAATGCTGGATAATAGCCCGGATAGCGCCGTCCGATACCGAGAACTCTTTCTTTGACAGAGAGTGTTCCTTGATAACTTTTGGCAGAAGATGGCGCTTAACAATTTCCATCTTCTCTTCTTCGGTGTAACCAGCAATACGAATAACTTCCATACGATCCATCAGAGGACCCGGAATATTCAGTGTATTGGCTGTCGTCACAAACATCACATCCGAAAGATCATACTCAACTTCAAGATAGTGATCCATGAATGTGCTGTTCTGTTCTGGATCCAACACTTCCAACAAGGCCGATGACGGATCGCCGCGGAAATCCTGTCCCATTTTATCAATCTCGTCGAGAAGGAAAAGTGGATTGTTCTTCTTTGCCTTCTTCATCGACTGGATAATTTTGCCAGGCATAGACCCGATATAGGTACGGCGATGTCCGCGTATTTCCGCTTCATCACGCACGCCACCAAGTGACATACGCACATATTCGCGCCCTGTTGCCTTTGCAATTGAGCGTGCAAGCGATGTTTTGCCAACACCGGGAGGGCCAACAAGACAAATAATCGGGCCTTTGATCTTGGAAGCGCGGCTTTGGACAGCGAGATACTCAACAATACGCTCTTTAACTTTTTCCAAGCCAAAATGTTCTTCATCCATGATCTTTTCAGCATAGTTAAGATCATTTTTTATCTTGGATTTCTTACCCCAAGGTATTGTCAACAACCAATCAAGATAGTTGCGAATAACTGTCGCTTCAGCAGACATAGGCGACATATTGCGAAGCTTTCTTACTTCACCTTCCGCCTTTTCACGTGCTTCTTTCGACAATTTTGTCTTTTTAATACGTTCTTCAAGCTCGCTTACTTCGTCACGTCCATCTTCACCCTCACCGAGCTCCTTCTGAATCGCTTTCATCTGCTCGTTGAGATAATATTCACGTTGCGTCTTTTCCATCTGACGTTTAACGCGAGAACGAATACGCTTTTCAACCTGTAAAACAGAAATCTCACCTTCCATAAAGGATAGGGCTTTTTCCAAGCGTTCACGAACTGACAATAATGCCAGCATTTCCTGTTTTTCGGAAAGCTTGATTGCCAAATGAGATGCAACGGTATCTGCCAACTTTGTAGCATCTTCAATTTGTGTGACTGCCGTGATGACTTCTGGTGAAATTTTCTTGTTCAATTTCACATAATTTTCAAAGTCGGAAATAACAGACCTAGAAAGCGCCTCTATTTCCACTTTATCTTCATCAGGCTCTTCCAATGGCGTTGCTTCTGCCTGATGATAGTTGGCATTTTCCGTAAAATTATTGATCTTTGCGCGTTTCACGCCTTCTACCAATACTTTCACAGTACCATCTGGAAGTTTTAACAATTGCAGCACATTTGCTAAAGTGCCGATGTCATAGATATCATCAGCCTTCGGATCATCATCCGAAGCATTTTTTTGCGTTGCCAACAATATCTGCTTATTTTGCCCCATCGCTTCTTCGAGAGCGCGAATGGATTTTTCACGTCCTACGAATAGCGGCACAATCATATGTGGGAAGACAACAATATCGCGAAGCGGCAAAACAGCATATAGCGTTTTGCTTTCCGCTTCTGTCTTCTCTAAATCATGTTGCATAGTGTTTCCTTTCTGGAGCCTCAAGCTCATTTGCCACGCTTGCCATCCCTTAATTGTTAAGCAAATGACAGCGCACAGAGGGATTAGGTGGTGGTCAACACCCTATAATTCAAGAGGCCAATCAAGACCTCTTGCATTGACAACAATTACTTTTACAAGAACACGTAAAACTACTAATTACGCGGAAGCGTTCTCTTTATCACTATCTCTTTCTGCGTAAATATAAAGCGGACGTGCTTTATCCTCCACTACATCCGCAGAGATAACCACTTCCTGAACCCCTTCAAGAGTTGGTAATTCAAACATCGTATCCAACAGGATTTTTTCCATGATGGAGCGAAGCCCGCGAGCTCCCGTTTTACGTTCAATGGCCTTATTGGCGACTGCCCGCAATGCATCATCATGGAATGTCAGTTTGACATCTTCCATCTCAAACAAACGTTGATACTGTTTTACCAGCGCATTCTTTGGTTGAGACAATATTTGAACCAACGCATCGACATCAAGATCCTCTAATGTCGCAATAACTGGAAGACGTCCTACAAATTCAGGAATAAGACCGAATTTAAGCAGGTCTTCTGGCTCAAGATCATGGAATATCTCGCCAACACTGCGTTCATCAGGTGCTTTTACCGTTGCGCCAAAACCAATCGAGGTTTTCTCGCCGCGTGCGGAAATAATACGCTCAAGTCCTGCAAACGCACCGCCACAGATAAACAGAATGTTTGTTGTATCAACTTGCAAAAACTCTTGTTGAGGGTGCTTTCTACCCCCCTGTGGTGGGACAGAAGCAATCGTACCCTCCATAATTTTCAACAAGGCCTGTTGCACACCCTCACCCGATACATCGCGCGTAATTGACGGATTATCGGATTTACGTGAAATTTTATCCACTTCATCAATATAGACGATACCGCGTTGGGCGCGCTCAACATTGTAATCTGCAGACTGCAACAATTTAAGAATGATGTTTTCTACATCTTCACCGACATAACCAGCTTCCGTCAAAGTTGTTGCATCGGCCATTGTAAAGGGCACATCGATAATTCGTGCCAATGTTTGTGCAAGGTACGTCTTACCACAACCAGTTGGACCAACGAGCAGGATATTGGACTTTGACAGTTCGATATCACTTGTCTTCGATTGATTGGCCAAACGTTTGTAGTGATTATGCACTGCAACCGATAAAACCCGCTTAGCATGCGTTTGCCCAATGACATAATCGTCTAGAACAGTCATGATTTCCTGCGGTGTCGGCACACCATCACGTGCTTTTACTCCGGAAGACTTATTTTCTTCCCGAATAATATCCATGCATAGCTCAACACATTCATCACAGATAAATACTGTTGGTCCTGCTATGAGTTTACGCACCTCATGCTGGCTTTTACCACAGAATGAGCAATAAAGCGTATTCTTTGAATCGCCCCCACTATTACCAATTTTGCTCATTTCACTTTCCTTTCGCCCGAACGCATGGAATATCTTGCCTTTTCGGTTGGATTTTTCAAGCCCATTCCATTTACAAACATACACAAAAGATAGGAACAGCAATCGAATTTGCCGTTTTTCCTATAAAATTTATTTTCCATACAAATTAAATCGTTACGAGAACGGCGATTTTTAAGAGGTTAGCCCTCCTTTTAAAACCGCAGCTCCCAATTTTTTTAGTCTTAATCTTTCTTGTCTGCTTTATCTTCTTCAGCTTCTGCACGATATACAATGACATCATCTATCAGACCAAAAGCCTTTGCTTCTTCCGCCGACATGAAGTGATCTCTATCAAGTGTTTTCTCGATAGTTTCATAATCTCTTCCAGTATGATGAACATAGATCTCATTCAACCGGCGCTTAACTTTTATTATATCTTGCGCATGGCGTTCAATATCTGATGCCTGCCCCTGAAAACCGCCCGATGGTTGGTGCACCATGATACGCGCATTAGGCAAAGCAAATCGGCGACCTGTTGCTCCTGCAGTCAACAAAAGTGACCCCATGGAAGCAGCCTGCCCCATACATAGTGTTGATACAGCAGGACGTATAAACTGCATTGTATCATAAATTGCCATACCAGATGTCACAACACCACCCGGTGAATTGATATAGAGACTAATTTCTTTCTTTGGATTTTCAGCCTCGAGGAACAAAAGCTGCGCACAAATCAGCATTGCCATATTATCTTCGACAGGACCATTGACGAAAATAATTCTTTCCTTCAAGAGACGTGAAAAAATATCGTAGGCTCGTTCGCCGCGATTGGTCTGTTCTACAACCATTGGAACAAGACTCAGGGCCGTTTGAATCGGATCACTCATTTTGCACTTTCCATTTTTGCACGAATCGCCGTTACCGGCCTATTGGCAGGGTTATAATTCGAATATTGAATAAATAGAAGATAAATACCCTGTTCTGCAACCCCTAAACCATTAAAGGTAATTCACGGTAAACAAACCAGAGAATCTGGAATTTCTCTAATAAATGAATAATGGATTTCCCGCATGAGCTATCAGATAGTTATCCGCGACACCATCTTCAAGAGTTTGGAAAAAAATCAATCAAAGCACACATTATCTAACACTAACTCGAGCACTAATGCTCCATTATCCATCAAATATGGATTTGCCACAAAACCTATCCTATCGGTATAAAATGCCCTTCATTATACAGCACCATACGTTCTAAATAGGCTGGATAGCCAAGACCGGATAACCTTTCGAACCTGATTTTGCCAAATGATTATGGCATTTTTTCTAAATGATTAAACCATCTTACCAAAAATAAATATGCGATATGCCAGTAGGCTTTGTATCAGTAAGTGATGTTTCAGGAAGTGATATGTGTCAGTAAATGATGTGTCATGCCGCATCACAGAACAACACGGTAAGCCATTGTCATTTCTTGCCAAAGACCTTAGTAAAATCTGGTATTTGTTCTATCGCCCACCAATAAAAACTGCCTTTTTTCGGCGGCTCTGTTGTCTTTTCTTTTTTATGGATATGAAAACCGATGAAGTTTGGGTCTTTTAGAGGCTCCGTACCATAAGCAGGGTCGAATATTCGTTCAGCGTCCCGTCCCGTCCAATAGTAAAATGTTTCCTTTTCTTTGGCTTTGTCAAAAAAGCCATATCGCTTTGCCAATCGGGAAATACCATCATTGCCAAATATAGTAATACCTAGGCGGCCTGGCACGACGGGGAGTTTTTTACGGCGCAACTGCCAAGGTATCCAGACACCACGGCGAAAACCAAGCCAATTCGGAATCATTTCACCAGATGCAAGATAATCATCAAACTCTTTGATAATTGGATTATCAGGTGGCAAATAAAGCGCTGAAACCCCAACACGAGAACGGTTTTCCCGCGCTAACCACACTTCATTTTCGTTTGGGTGGAATTGTTTGTGAAGATAGACATCGGTATCAAGCCATACACCGGCCTGATTTTTCATCAACATGACACGGAAGAAATCGGACAGCTGCACAATGGTACGGCTGGGTTTAAAATCGGGAAATGTTGGATCCAATCGATAAAGTGTGGAAAGCGGCAGAATTGGTTCAGCGTCGAACAATTCCACACCATCAGGTACATTTTCAATGGAGCTGTGACTGTATAATTTTACCCTTTGTCCCGTTTTCACCATTGAAGACAAACAAAGCCAATCAATCGGCCGTAATTTGTCTCCATACCAAAATGTACATATATCCATGGTGATTGCCTTTAAAAATATTCCAGACTAACGCGAAAGAGTTGTTCAACATCACGCACTGCATCAGCCAAGGCAAATATCACCACCATATCCCCAGACAAAATGCGTGTGTCCCCCTTAGGGGGTATCATTGTATTATTGCGATAAATTGCACCAATACGTAATCCGTCTGGCAAATCCAACTCTGACAATGGTTTTCCGACCAATGGAGAAGTTTGCATTGCCTCTGCTTCAATAATTTCCGCCTCACCATTAGACACGGAATAAACAGCACGAATACGCCCCCTGCGCATTTGTTGCAAAACTTTGGATACTGTTACACTGCGTGGATTCAAATGAGAATCTACACCGACAGTTTTGGTAAACTCTTGAAAGGCAAAATTATTGATTAGCACCATGTTGGACTTACAGCCCAACCGTTTTGCCATAATGGCACTTAGAACATTGACTTGATCCTGATTTGTCAATGTCACAATAAGATCAGCCTGATCGGCTCCTGCTTCCTGCAAAATAGCCGGGTCAAGTGCACTGCCATTTAACACTACGGTTCTTTCCAACTGATCGGTAATTGCCAGCGCACGTGTTCTATCGGCTTCTATAATATGCAATCTTGTTTTATGCTGGCGCCGCTCCATGGCACGTGCAACATAAAGTCCGATATGACCACCGCCAGCAATGACAATGCGATTTGCGGCTTGTTCTTCATGGCCAAATAACCCTAATGCGCGGCGCACCTGCCCGCGAGCAGCTATCAAATAGGTAATATCGCCAACCTGTAATTCTGTATCCGCATGAGCAATGAATAGATCATCGCCGCGCTTAATTGCGGTTACTGTTGTCAATAAATCAGGAAACAGATCGCTCAATTGTCGCAAAGGAGTATTGATAACTGGACAATCTTCCATGCATTCAAGTGCTAATGCCACAATATCGTCATCGCCAAAATAAAGCACGTCGACAGCACCAGGCAATGCAATACGACGCAATACCATCTCGCCAACTTCAATCTCAGGCGAAATAACAACATCGATCGGCAATGCGTCTCGTGCAAATAGATTTTGATATTGCGGATCGAGATAGGATTGCTCGCGAACACGGGCAATTTTTGTTGGCACGTTAAAAAGCGAATGCGCCACTTGGCAAGCAACCATGTTGACTTCATCAGACAATGTCACAGCAATCAACATATCGGCTTCATCAGCCCCTGCCGAACGCAAAATATCTGGCCGCGCACCGTGCCCGACAATACCACGAACATCAAGTGTATCACGGATTTTTTCAATAAGCTTTTCTTCTATATCAATAACCGTGACATCATGTTGTTCGCTTGCCAAACGTTCAGCAATACCATAACCGACCTGACCGGCACCGCAAATAATAACGCGCATGGGACTTATGATACTCCAAGAGACTTGAGCTTACGATGAAGAGCGGAACGCTCCATACCCACAAACTCAGCGGTTCTCGAAATATTCCCTCCAAACCGATTTATTTGCGCAACGAGATATTCTTTTTCAAAGAGTTCGCGCGCTTCGCGCAAAGGTAATGCCATAATGTGAACATCAGAATCCGTTGGTGCACGTGGCAAAGTATCCCCAACCTCGGCAGGAAGTAGCTCGGCTGTAATCGGACCATCTCCGCTCTCGCCCCGTGCTAGAATAAGCAAGCGTTCAACATTGTTGCGCAATTGCCTGATATTGCCTGGCCAGCTATGGGCTTGCAAAATAGCCATCGCATCATCACCAATTTCTCTTGGTTTTATACCAGCTTGTTGCGAAATTTGCCGGATAAAATACTGGATCATCTCCGGTATATCTTCACGATGGCTTGCTAATGGTGGCACACTGATTGGCACGACGGCCAACCGATGAAACAAGTCTTCTCTAAATCGCCCTTCCGCAATCAACCCTTCAAGATTTTGGGCAGTTGAAGAAATAACACGCACATCAACTTTAACACGTTTACTGCCACCTACGCGCTCAAAAGTCTGATCCGTCAAAACACGAAGAATTTTATTTTGTGTTTCACGCGGCATATCGGCAACTTCATCAAGATAAAGAATACCACCATGCGCTTCCTCAAGCGCACCCACTTTACGTTCTCCACCATCCATCTCGGTGCCAAACAATTCGATTTCCATGCGTTCTGGCGTAATCGTGGCGGCATTAATCGTGACAAAAGGACCATTCGCGCGCGTTGAAAGTGCGTGAATAGCTCTTGCTGTGGTTTCTTTACCTGAACCTGAAGGCCCTGTAATCATAATACGGCTATTGGTGGGCGCCACTTTTTCAATTGTTTGTCGCAAATGGTTCATTACAAGTGAGGAGCCCAACAATTCGGGCGTGTAGCTGCTTTGTTTGCGTAACTCGGAAACCTCACGCTTGAGTTTGGATGTTTCAAGTGCCCTTTCAGCCACTAAAATCAACCTATCGGCCTTAAATGGTTTTTCGATAAAGTCATAAGCGCCACGTTTTATTGCAGACACGGCTGTTTCAATATTACCATGACCTGAAATCATGACGACAGGCAAAGCAGGATAGCGTGTTTTTATTTGATCGAGCAAAGCTAAGCCATCAAGGCGACTGCCTTGCAGCCAGATATCCAAAAATATAAGCCGTGGCACACGGTTTTCGATTTGTTGCAAAGCTTCATCTGAGTTTGCAGCCAAACGTGTCTCGTGGCCTTCATCTTCAAGGATCCCCCCAACCAATTCACGAATATCCGCCTCATCATCAATGATCAAAATATCGGAAGCCATTTTAACTACCTATCCCATCTTCGCTGATCGCCAAATCCGTATCTGACGTCTTTTGTGTAACTGCTGGAAAAATCATTCTTATCATTGCGCCCCGTCCACCGTAAAAGTTAACGGGAGCATCATGAAGTTCCATATATCCACCATGGTCTTCAACAATTTTACGAACAATGGCCAATCCCAAGCCAGTCCCCTTTTCTCGTGTTGTCATATAAGGTTCTAACAATTTTTGTCTCTGTTCTTTCGGGAGACCTTTGCCGTTATCAATTATATCGGCAATTAAATTATCACCTTCTCTATAACAGCGTACAAGAATGTGCCCTTCGATGTTCTTTTCCGGGTCAACCGCATCAATAGCCTCGCCGGCATTTTTAATAACGTTACCAAAGGCTTGCCCGATCAGACGGTTATCAAACTCGCCAATAAGCGGCTCATCACCCAAATCGCGTTCAAATTTGATGTCATGACGAGAAACCTCAACAAGAAAACACGCTTCCCGTAAAGGTTCACGCATATCGAGTTGGTGCATTTCAGGCTTTGGCATACGTGCAAATGACGAAAATTCATCAACCATGCGCCCAATGTCACCAACCTGACGGATAATTGTGTCAACACATTGGTCA
This sequence comes from uncultured Bartonella sp., assembly GCA_946478665.1. Taxonomy (GTDB): domain Bacteria; phylum Pseudomonadota; class Alphaproteobacteria; order Rhizobiales; family Rhizobiaceae; genus Bartonella. The sequence continues at coordinate 421,404 of CAMLCZ010000001.1, forward strand.
AAAACCTCACGGTCTTCAGTTATGACCTTCCCATACCGACGACGGATACGTTCAGCCGATAACTGAATGGGGGTAAGTGGGTTTTTAATTTCGTGCGCAATACGGCGCGCAACATCTGCCCAGGCCGTTGACCTCTGCGCCTCTACCAGATCGGTAATATCATCAATGGTAAGCACCCATGACTGCCCCTGCCCGTCATCTTCTTCCATCGTGACCTGCACATTATAAACGCGATTTCGTCCATGCTCTGATAATGAAACCTGCTCACGGTGATTTTTGCGTCCCGTTGCGCGTGTTACTTCAAAAACTTGTCCAATTTCAGCATTCAAGGACAAAATGCTGTTGCCAATGACATCTTCTGGTGTAATCGCGAACATGGTTTCGGCCGAACGATTGATAATCGTAACATCACCATTTTCATCAATTCCTGCAACACCGGCATTCACTCCCGCCAGCACTGCTTCAGTAAAGCGGCGGCGCTCATCAATCTGGTCGCGTACAGCAATAAGCTCGTTTCTCTGACTTTTCAGCTCGCTAACCATATAATTGAAAGTTCTTGCTAATTGACCAACATCACCATCTTTGGCGCGCACCGGCACAACAACATCCATATTACCCGATGCGACATCATCAGCAGCACCAATCAACAGGCGGATAGGACGTACCAGCCGATCAGCAACGGCAATACCTGTCCAAATTGCCGATAACAGCAAACTTAGGAACAAACATAAATAAAGAACGGCAAAAGCAATTTGTGTTGGCACACGATTTTCATTGAGATCGCGATAACGGGCAGTATTGGCCTCCGTCAGTCTTAAGGCCGATAAAACCCTCTGATCCACGTCGCGAACAAGATATAAAAATGTATTAGGAATATCGCTTAGTTTAAGAATAATGCCGAAATAGTCATGTTCACCTGGCTGAAAGGTGAACGGGCTTCCCTGCGTTGCCTGCACAATAAGATTGGCGGGCGGTATCGGCAATTTATCCTCACCACCAATATTACTTTGCAAAAAAACCGTACCATTAGGGCTTAACAAAAATGCCCCGCGCAAATCACGCCCTGCTGCGTGGCGCGTAAGTTGCACACGATATTCTGTAGGATTTAGCGTAAAAAGCTGCCGATTATCCAGTGCCAAGGCCATAGCATAAGACGAATTCTTCAAATTCTGTAATGTTTCATCGGCATAACCATTTGCAAGATCAATTGAGGAATCTACAATCTGGCGTGTTGTTGTATCAAACCAACGATCCAACCCTTGATTGAGCGTTACACCTGCAACGATAGCCACTACAACAGCTGGTAGCGTTGCAACCATTGCAAATAAAGAAATGATTCTGATATGAAGCCGTGAAGCTGCTGTCCGCGCGCGCCAAGCCCTAACAATGGGCATCATTTCATAGACGGTTACAGCAATAAGCCCTAAAACCCAAACGCTATTCACCCCGATGAGGATGAGCGTCACAAATGTGCTGGGAATAACAGGTGTAAAACCAAGCAGGATAGCAAACGACACAACAGCCGTTAACAAAGCCATTGCAATAATCACAATTCCGAAAAATGTATGCATATTGCGTCGCTTACCGCTATATACGCTTTTTTCGAATATCTTTGCCAATTTACGATTCTTTACTTAAAGTGTTGTTATGGTCATAGTATTCATGCAACACTTTGTGGCGAAAATGCAACAGAAACAATTCTGTTCCAATAAACTAACCGTGTAAAGTGTTTCATTTGAAATAAATTTCATGCCATCGGCTGATGCAATCGCCATGAAAGGTTCGATAATTAGCCACCTATAGCGAATTGAAAGCCCCGTGTCAGGCGATGTTAACAGCACTATATTATTGCATGGATTATAAAAATCTTGCAAATATCCTTGCAAAATAGCCATCAAACTACGACATTGTGACGCAGAGGTTGCGCTATTATTGACAAGTTGGAATTAAAACCTTCTAAAAAAGGTAAAGAAAAAGACTTTTCTTTTTTAAGAATTGTTCTAAACTACGGTGATAGTATTTTACTGGAAAGGAACAGCTATGCGGCTTACAAAACAAACTAATTATGCAATCAGAATGTTGATGTATTGTGCTGCAAATGGTGGTGAATTAAGCCGGGTTCCTGAAATTGCCAAAGCCTATTCCGTTTCAGAACTTTTCCTATTCAAGATTTTGCATCCACTGGTTGAAGCTGGTCTTATGCAGACGGTTCGTGGACGCAATGGTGGTGTAAAACTTGCAAAACCTGCTGATGAGATTTTTGTTTCTGATGTTGTTAAAGTAACAGAAGAAAATTTTGCAATGGCTGAATGTTTTGAAAATGATGCTATTGAATGTCCACTTGTCAATTCATGTGGTTTGAACGCCACATTGAACAAGGCATTAAAGGCTTTCTTTGATGTATTGGCTCAAACATCCATTGCTGACCTTCAGCGGCCAAGTTTCAGAAAACAATTGGGCATCGACGAAGCTAGTCAAAATTGTAAAATGGCAAGCTAACTTTAGCTATATCGCTGAAGAGGTATTATTATTTCTACTGCTGCTATCATACTTGCTGCTGGGCGCGGTGAACGTGTTGGGTCCCCTGAAAATGGTCCCAAACAATATCGCTGCGTTGCAGGGCAAGCGGTCATAACCCATACATTAAAACACTTTGTTGATTGTTCCCTATTTTCAAAGATAGTGTTGGTCATTCACCCTGATGATTATGACATTTGTGATGCGGCAATTGGTGACCTTAAAAATAGGGTAATGATTGTTGAAGGTGGCGCCACTCGCCAGATTTCAACCTTATATGGCTTACAGGCATTACAAAGTGATGCGCCTGATTATGTCTTCATTCATGACGGCGCCCGCCCTTTCATCACCAATGAGCTACTCAACCGCATTCATCATGCATTAGCACCCAATTGCGGTGTGCTACCAGCTGTTGCGGTTTCTGATACGCTAAAAAAATCCGACAAAAATGGTTTTGTTGTCGAAACAATCGCACGCGATCATTTATATGGTGCGCAAACGCCACAAGCATTTCCATATGAAATCATTTTACAAGCGCATAATAATGCCGCCAATAAGGAAATGGTAAATTTTACCGATGACTCTGCTATTGCGGAATGGTTTGGCTTGCCAATAAAGATAGTGGCAGGCAATGCCGATAATATGAAAATTACATGGCCAGAAGATATTAAAGCAGCCGCGTTACGGCTCAAGAAAGATAATGAGATGAATTTCACAACGACACAGTATTTTCCAGATGTTCGTACTGGCAATGGATATGATGTCCATTCATTTGAACCAGGAGATCATGTTACGCTTTGTGGTGTCAAAATTCCTTATAACAAAAAGCTGAATGGCCATTCAGACGCTGATGTAGCGCTTCATGCATTAACAGATGCTTTGCTTGCAACGTGCGGCGCGGGCGACATCGGCACGCATTTTCCACCTTCTGATGCACAATGGAAAGGTGCATCATCGGATATTTTTGTGCGACATGCCGTTTCCATTGTTAAAGCAGCCGGTGGGCGAATAGCCAATGTTGACATTACATTGATTGCAGAAGCGCCAAAAGTTGGGCCACATCGGGCTGAAATGACAAAGAAGCTTATGGATATGCTTGGCATATCGCAAAACCGTATCTCTATTAAAGCAACCACAAATGAAAAAATGGGATTTGTCGGACGTGGAGAAGGTATAGCGGCTATTGCGACGGCATCCGTTGTTTTTGCTGGAGAAGTTCCAGAATGACTCTGATAGCAGAAAAGAAAGCAGTTGAAGTGCTTGAAGCATGCCGGCAGCACGATTTTCGGCTTGCTACAGTGGAATCCTGTACTGGTGGTCTCATTGTTGCAAGCTTGACAGATATTGCCGGCTCTTCCGATGTTGTTGAATGTGGATTTATTACCTATTCAAATGAAGCAAAAAATCGCCTTGTTGGCGTGCCAGACAATCTCATTCTTGAGCATGGTGCTGTGTCAAAACCTGTTGCAATTGCCATGGCTGAAGGCGGTATAAAACATTCCTCTGCAGATATAGCGGTTTCTGTAACAGGTGTGGCTGGGCCTGGTGGCGGAAGTAAAGAAAAGCCCGTTGGGCTGGTTCATATGGCCGTTGCCGTTAAAGGGGGCGTAACGCAGCATTTTGAAGCACATTTTGGCGATCATGATCGGGCAGATATACGCCATGCAACAGTTGAGCGTGCTTTGGATTTGGTATTAGAAGTGCTTAACACGATAGAGTAATTCGCCAAACGCTGTTTTCAAAAATACGATCTTTTAAAAATATCATCTTATAAAAAGATCATCTTATAAAAATATCTTCGGGATAGCGTAACAGTGCGTTTACAAGATCAAATGCACTGCTATTTTTTGAAAATGAGCTATTTTTCTTCTTTTTTGAAAATAAGTGGCTTGATCGATCTATAAAATAGCTGATTGTTTTACTTGATAGGCTTTAGGTTCAATCTGTAGAACCGTCATTCCGACCATAGATTTTGTCGGCGCGCGTTTCGAAAGCCTCGGTAAATTTTCTAAAGGCTATATCAAACATCGACCCCATTAATATTCCCAACATACGGCTTTTGAATTCATAATCGATAAAGAATTCAATAGTGCAGGATTTTCCGTTTTCGCCGGCTTGAAAAACCCATCGATTTTCCAAATATCGGAATGGACCATCAATGTAATGCACATCAATGCGATGTTTGTCTTCATCCAAAAAGACTTGTGTGGTGAATGTTTCACGGATCATTTTGTAGCCAACGGTCATATCGGCCACAAGCAGGGTTTTACCATCACGATTTTCACGCGAGCGTATTACCAATGCCTCACACATTGGCAAAAACTCTGGATAGTGCTCAACATCGGAAACCAAATTGAACATTTCAGTGTCAGTGTGGTCTACTTGGCGTTGTGTTGTAAATGTTGGCATTCTCTATCCGTTTTGCGCCAACTTCTTGGCGCGTGCTTCCTTTAATGCCGCAAAATCTTCACCTGCATGGTGTGATGATCTTGTCAGCGGGCTTGAAGCCATATGGAGGAAGCCTTTAGTTTTCCCAATTGTCGCGTAAGACTTAAACTCGTCGGGAGTAACAAACCGGATAACCGGATGATGTTTACGCGTTGGTTGCAGATACTGTCCTATCGTCATAAAGTCAACATCGGCGGTACGGAGATCGTCCATTAACTGCAAAACTTCGTTTCTCTCTTCACCAAGCCCAACCATAATGCCCGACTTAGTAAATATTGAAGGATCAAGTTCTTTTACCCGTTGTAGCAGCCTAATTGAATGGAAATAACGTGCGCCAGGACGAACCTTCAAATAGTTAGAAGGCACTGTTTCCAAATTGTGATTGAATACATCTGGTTTAGCTGCAACCACGATTTCCAACGCACCATCTTTATGTCTGAAATCTGGCGTGAGAATTTCAATTGTGGTTGTTGGCGATTTTCTTCTGATCGCAGCGATAACGTCCGCGAAATGTTGCGCGCCACCATCTGGCAAATCATCGCGGTCAACCGAGGTAATAACAACGTGTTTCAACCCCATTTGCGCGACAGCATCAGCCACACGCTCTGGCTCATTCTTGTCAACAGGCATCGGAATGCCTGTTGCTACGTTACAAAAAGCACAAGCGCGCGTACAGATCTCACCCAAAATCATGAAGCTGGCATGTTTATGGTTCCAGCATTCACCCACATTGGGGCAACCAGCTTCTTCACAAACGGTAACCAATTTGTTTGTACGCACTATATCTCGCGTTTCAGCGTAGTCACCACGCAATGATGGCGCTTTCACCCTAATCCAATCTGGTTTTTTTAAAACCTCTGAATCAGGACGATTAGCCTTTTCTGGGTGGCGGACACGTTTATTCGATACAGTATCAACAACGGTAACCATTTAGAACCTCACGCTCGTTTACCCCATCATATGGAGTATATATATCAAGAATGCAATTCCCCCGTTTTATGATTAGGCATTTAATACCTGACCATAAGCATCGAGTACACTTTCTTTCATCATTTCAGACAGTGTCGGATGCGGGAATACGGTGTGCATCAGCTCTTCTTCAGTTGTTTCCAAATTCATGGCAACAACAAACCCCTGAATAAGTTCTGTAACTTCAGCGCCCACCATATGTGCGCCAAGTAATTGTCCCGTTTTTTTATCAAATATGGTTTTTACAATGCCTTGGTCTTCTCCCATGGCAATGGCCTTACCATTTGCTGAAAATGAAAAATGACCAACTCTGATATCATAACCAGCGGCTTTGGCTTTCGCTTCAGTTAATCCGACAGAAGCAACCTGCGGTGTGCAATATGTGCATCCAGGGATTTTACCCTTATCAAGCGGTTCAGCGGTTGCAAGTCCGGCAATATGTTCGATACAGATCACCCCTTCTTCCTCGGCTTTATGAGCAAGCATTGGAGCACCGGCAACATCGCCAATAGCATAAATACCTTCAACATTCGTGCGGCTCCACTCATCAATCACAATGCAGCCACGCTCAGTTTTTACACCGAGATTTTCCAATCCGATATTTTCAATATTGCCTTGTACACCAACGGCAGAAATCAAACGATCTGCTGTTACGGTTTCTAATTTGCCCTTAATGTCGATATGCGCAGTGACAGCAGTTGCTGACTTTTCAACCTTTGCAACTTTCGCTTCTGTCAGAATACGAATACCGCGTTTTTCCAATTGTTTACGCGCAAATGCTGAAATTTCTGCGTCTTCGACAGGCATGATCTGTGGCATCATTTCAACAACAGTAACATCAACGCCCATATCACGATAGAATGATGCAAATTCAATACCAATGGCGCCCGACCCCATAACAATGATGGATTTTGGCATTGTTTGTGGAACCATTGCTTCAAAATATGTCCAGATCAGCTTACCATCTGGCTCAATTCCCGGCAAAGTACGTGGTCTTGCACCAGTTGCAACAATAATATGCTTGGCCTGATATGTTCCTTCACCCAAGGTTCCCTTTGGAACAGGGTTTTGTGGTTGCATAACGGGCTTTGTTGACTTGCCAACTATAATCTCGGCAGGTTGTGAACCCTTTGCTGCCTTAGAGAGTTTTGCCTCCCCCCAAATGACATCAATTTTATTTTTCTTCATCAAAAAGCCAACGCCAGCGTTCAAACGCGCGGACACACCACGGGAACGTTGCACGACATCCTTAACATCAGCTTCGATGGTACCATTAAGTTTTAAGCCGTAATCTTTAGCATGTTCGCCGAAATGTTTAATTTCAGCAGAACGCAACAATGCTTTTGTTGGGATACAGCCCCAATTAAGACAAATGCCACCCAAATGTTCTCTTTCAACAATTGCTGTTTTAAAACCAAGTTGAGCGGAACGAATTGCTGTTACATAGCCACCAGGCCCTGAACCGATAACAATAACGTCATATGAATTTGCCAATTTTTCCTCCATAGGGAAAGATATTGCTAAAGGCCAAGAACTGTACGAACGAGTGGCGCAAGCTCTTTACCAATTGCTTTTGTGTTGTTTTCATCAAGATGCACGCCGTCAATAGGCGAAGCTGATGCTACCAAAGCAGCATCAAAGAAAGTACATTCAAACTGATCCGCCAGATTGGAATAAAACATCGAAAGCTTTTTCGATTCTTCAAGCGAATTACGAAAAATTTCCGCCCCGATCGGATCGTAAGTTTCAACCAAATGTGGTGGTGATACAATCAATATTTCCGGAATTGTCTCAGGCTGGTCTTGCCCAGCAACAAAAGGATAAGAACGAATAATTTCGATCAATCGTTTTATTCCAAATGTTGCCGCAATGGCAGAGCCTGCAATAAACGGTTTTAAATCATTTGTACCAAGCATAATGATGACAAGGTCAAGTGGCTGATGCGAAGCCAGCACTGTTGGCAGTATTGCTGCGCCATTTCGGTTATCAACAGTACTGTTATCGTCATAGCAGGTTGTGCGCCCACACAAAGCTTCTTCAACAACCTGAATTTTGCCATTTAACTCTTGTTCAAGAACGTATTGCCAACGGAGAGGCTCAGCATAACGCAAGCGATTAACAGGATTTAACCCCCATGTTAAAGAATCCCCGTAGGCCAATACAGTCTTTTTCATTATCTTACCAATATTGTATCAATACCTCGTCGATAAGCCAAAATTATTAAACCAATAGGCTCATTGGATTCTCGATAAACTTTTTGAAAGCTTGTGCAAGTTCTGCTGCCAAGGCACCATCAACTGCACGGTGATCCGTAGACAAGGTTACTGACATAACGTTCGCTATTGCCAGAACACCATTTTTTACAACAGCGCGCTGTTCACCCGCACCGATTGCAAAAATTGTTGCATGGGGCGGATTCACGATGGCCGAGAAGTTTTTAACACCATACATACCCATATTGGATACAGCCGTTGTACCACCCTGATATTCTTCAGGCTTTAACTTGCGGTCACGAGCACGCTTGGCCAAATCTTTCATTTCATTGGAAATGATGGATAGCGTCTTTTCATCAGCATGTTTGACAATTGGTGTTATCAAGCCATTTGGTATGGAAACAGCAACACCAACATCAACAAACTTATGACGTAACATACCACTGTCGAGCCATGAAACATTGGCATCTGGCACAGCTTTTAGTGCCAAGGCAGCTGCCTTGATAACCATGTCATTGACCGACAATTTGTAAGCAGGTTTTTCGCCTACATCATTTTTCACCATGGGTGCCGCGGCATTCAACTCACCACGCAGCTTCAACAATGCATCCAATTCACAATCAATTGTGACGTAGAAATGAGGAACTGTACGCTTGGACTCTACCAAACGTTTGGCAATTGTCTTACGCATTCCATCATGTGGGACGATCTCATATTCACTCTTGTCAAACAATTTAAGCGTTTGTTCATCAGAAGTATTTGCCGAAGCCGTTTCGGAGGCTGTTAGTGTTGGCGCAGCAACCGGTTTTTCAACACCGGTGGCGAGTGCCTTATCCACGTCACGCTTGATGATCCGCCCATGAGGACCACTGCCCGTAATTTGCGATAGTTCCAAACCGCCCTGCTTAGCCAAACGGCGTGCTAGAGGCGACGCAAAAATACGTGTTCCATCACTTGCCTTTGCTGTTTGTACCGGCATAGCAGGTTGTGAAGCAGGCAGAGCTGCCGCAGCAGGTTGAGCCACTGTTTCAACAGGTGCTGGGTTTTGTGCTGCTGCAACGGGTGCTGGTTGAGCAGCACCACCTTCAGCAGCTTTTATAGCGTCGGCAGGATCTTCACCTTCTTCAGCAAGAATTGCGATTAAGGCATTTACTTTTACGCCTTGTGTCCCAGCTGGCACTACAATTTTAGCAACAGTTCCTTCATCAACTGCTTCAACTTCCATTGTTGCCTTATCTGTTTCAATTTCAGCGATAACATCACCCGATGAAACCTTATCGCCTTCCTTGACATTCCACTTGGCCAAATTGCCTTCTTCCATTGTAGGAGAAAGTGCCGGCATAGTAATTTTGATAGGCATAGTACTTTCTCCCTTAAGCCTTGTAGGTTACTGTTTTTACAGCTTCGACTACCTCAGCAACACTTGGCAAAGCTAATTTTTCCAAGTTTGCCGCATAAGGCATAGGCACATCTTTGCCAGCAATTGTCAGAATTGGCGCATCGAGATAATCAAAAGCCTGCTGCATCACGCGGGTGGCTATCTCTGTGCCGACTGAAGATTGTGGAAAACCTTCCTCGATTGTTACGAGACGACCTGTTTTTTTCACCGACTCAATAATGGTTGGCAAATCCATTGGTCTAATCGTTCTAAGATCGATCAATTCTGCATCAATGCCTAGTTTCTCTAGTTCTGGTAATGCTTGAACCGCATAGTTCATGCCCATTCCCATTGCGACCATTGTCACATCATTACCAGCTTTGTGGATACGTGCTTTACCGATTGGTAACACAAAATCATCCAATTTCGGCACTTCAAACTGATGCCCATATAGCAATTCATTTTCCAAGAAAATTACCGGATTATCATCACGAATTGCAGCTTTTAACAGGCCTTTAGCGTCCGCTGCCGTATAAGGCATCACAACTTTTAATCCTGGCACATGACCATACCATGATGCATAGCACTGTGAGTGCTGGGCACCAACGCGCGATGCTGCCCCATTAGGACCACGAAATACCATTGGTGCAGACATCTGACCACCAGACATATACCGCGTCTTGGCGGCTGAATTGATGATTTGATCAATGGCCTGCATGGCAAAATTGAATGTCATAAACTCAACAATAGGGCGCAGACCACCAAAGGCTGCACCAACACCAAGACCAGCAAATCCCTGCTCTGTAATTGGTGTATCAATCACACGCCGATCGCCAAATTCTTCCAGCAATCCTTGGCTTACTTTATAAGCCCCTTGATACTGCGCAACCTCTTCACCAATCAAAAATACCTTGTCATCACGACGCATTTCTTCCGCAAGTGCTTCATTCAAAGCCTCACGAACCGTCATCTTGACCATTTCTGTCCCTGCTGGAATATCAGGATCAGAAGCAACAACCGCCTGTGCCGGAACAACTGCAACAGGTGCTGGCGCAGCGGCAGCCGGTTGTGGTGATGGTTGGGTATCTTGGTGTGATGCCTCTGCAGCTGGATTGACGGCCTTTGCAATATCTGCAGCAGTTTCTCCTTCTTCCAGAAGAACGGCAATCGGTGTGTTTACTTTCACGCCTTCTGTGCCTTCAGGAATAAGAATCTTACCGATTGTGCCTTCATCAGCAGCATCAACTTCCATCGTTGCCTTATCGGTTTCAATTTCGGCAATCGTATCACCGGGGGCTACCTTATCGCCCTCTTTCTTCAGCCATTTGGATAGCTTGCCTTCTTCCATAGTGGGCGAAAGCGCCGGCATCAAAATATCAATAGACATAGTCGCTTTCCTCGCTTCAAACCAGAATATCAGTATAGAGCTCGGATACATCCGGCTCTTTATCGTTTTGTGCAAAATCTGCTGCATCGGCAACAATTGCACGAACTTGTTTATCGATATCTTTCAGCTCGTCTTCGCTCGCCCATCCTTTTTCAATGACACGGTTTTTAACCTGGTCAATTGGATCATGCTCTGCACGAACTTTTTGAACTTCTTCCTTTGTACGGTATTTTGCCGGATCAGACATGGAATGACCGCGATAGCGGTATGTCTGCATATCCAAGATGACTGGTCCCTTACCAGAACGAGCCCATTCGACAGCTTCATCTGTTGCCGATTTTACCGCACAGACATCCATACCATCAACGACATAACCCGGTATTTCAAAAGAAAGACCACGACGGGAAAAATCAGTTTCGGCTGATGCACGCGAAACCGCTGTACCCATTGCATATTGGTTGTTTTCAATAACATAAATTACAGGGAGCTTCCAAAGAGAAGCCATGTTGAAGCTTTCGTAAACTTGTCCCTGATTGGCGGCACCATCACCAAAATAAACAAATGTGACGTTATCCCGTCCAAGATATTTATTGGAAAATGCAAGACCTGTCCCTATTGGAACCTGTGCCCCAACAATACCATGTCCGCCATAAAAATTCTTTTCTTTCGAGAACATATGCATTGAGCCGCCTTTTCCCTTGGAAAAACCGCCCTGACGGCCAGTAAGCTCTGCCATAACGCCACGTGGGCTCATGCCAGCAGCCAACATATGTCCATGGTCACGATAAGAGGTGATAATCTGATCTCCCTCTTTTGCCGTCTTTAATGTACCCGTTACAACGGCTTCTTGTCCGATGTAAAGGTGACAAAATCCTCCGATAAATCCCATACCATACAGCTGGCCAGCTTTTTCTTCGAAGCGGCGGATTAGAAGCATCTCACGATAAAATGCGAGCTCTTCTTCCTTTGTAAATTCTGCCGGCTTCGGTGTTCTGGCGGTATTGGTTAATGCAGTCTGCGTATTTTTCGCAGAAGTTTTTTTAGCCCGTGCTGCCATAATAAACTCCCTATATTGGTAGTTTTGAAAATACGCTTTCCGGGCAAAAGTTACAAGTACAATAAATTTTCTGTGAACAGTTTATAAATTATTGTTTCTATTATGAAATTTTAAATTAACCTAGTTTTGGTTAATTTGATAAATCGCCAGGTGAAGTCAAGATAACAAATTCATTGGGCTTCGAAAGATTCAAATTTTTTCGTGCATATTCGTCCAACATGTCACGTTCAATATGCCCATCTTTCAGCAAGGCAACTTTTTTTTCTATGCCCATGCGCTGGTCTTCAAGTTTTTTTAGTTCAGCATTGAGATTATCAATATGTTCTTCAACTTTTACACGGGAATATAAACCATATTCGCCATGATAAATGTGGTAGCCAAAATAGCTCAAAACGCCAATCGTCATCAACGGTAGGATGAACCGGCCCTTAATTGATCTACGTTTTTGTTTGGTCCACATGGTATTTTTCCTGAACAACTTAATTCTTTGATGCATGATTTTGATTAAAGATAGATTACCATGTGAAGAAAATTTATTCGGGTAAGGAGGTTCTCAACGATTATCTTGAAGCTTGTTCTTGCCAATTGTTATTAAGTCTATACAAATAATAATAAAGTTTTGATGTTATGACACCAGTGGGAGATAAGATATAATGAAGGGGATTTTCCGGATTACTTTTGCAGCTTTAGCACTGTCAGCTGCAACAATTGCGACAACACAAGCGCAACAACCGGTTATTAAAGTTGGGACAGAAGGTGCATTTGAGCCTTGGACCTTTACAACCTCTGACGGCAAATTAGCAGGTCTTGATATTGACCTTACCAATAATCTTTGCGAGCGCGTAAAAGTTAAGTGTGAAATAACATCTGGCGATTTTACTAGTCTTATTCCTGGATTAAATGCCAAGAAATATGACATGATTATTGATGCCATCAATATTACCGAACAAAGAGAAAAAGTTGTAAGCTTCTCACGTCCTTATGCGGTTGAAAGCTATAGTTTTGCTATTCTAGGCGACAAGGATTTAGAATCACTTCCAGGCACTGGCACAAAAATCAATCTTGATACCGATAAAGAAGCTTTTGAGAACATAATCCCTAAAATGGCTGCTGCCCTTAAAGGCAAAACAATTGGTGCGCAAGCAGCCAGCACAAATTTGGCTTTTGTCGAAAAGCATTTCAAGGATTCATCCGACATCAGACAGTATAAAACCACTGAACAGCATGACCTTGATCTGCAATCGGGACGAATTGACGCTATTTTTGAAGCCCGTACAGCAATCATTGCAACAGCCAAACAAAATGGTTTTAGTGAAATGCATATAGTAGGCCCAATTTTTTCTGGTTCAGAAATGGGACGTGGCGCCGCAATAGCATTTCGTAAATCGGATACAGAGTTAAGAGATAAGTTTGATAAAGCTCTCAGTGAAGCTATCGCTGATGGCACGATGTCAAAAATTTCCATGAAATGGCTTGGAATTGATTTGAGCCCACAGAAATAAAGAACGTACACATTGTCCTGCTGATCTATACCGATATACAAAATGACGGGTCAAATAGGTTATTTTGAACTGATAGGTTTTGGTGAACATGGCTGGGGCTTCTTGCTCCTAAAAGCCATGTTCATGACAATCGCTATTGCATTAAGCGGTTTTGTTTTAGGCGCATTTTTCGGGGCAATCATTGCTTATGCAAAATTAAGTGCATCGCGGATTTTACACTATATTGGCGATTGTTATACAACCGTTTTTAGAGGCGTTCCCGATCTCTTAGTGATATATCTTATTTATTTTGGTGGCAGTTCAGTTGTCACCAAATTTTCCAGTCTATTCGGCGTTCATGAATTCGTTTCACTACCGGTTTTTTTAAGTGGATGTTTGGCTGTTGGCATTATCTCTGGCGCGTATCAAACAGAAATTTATCGTGGTGCCTTTCTTGCAATTTCTAAAGGGCAATTGGATGCAGCAAAGGCAGTCGGCATGCATAATATGCTCATGTTTCGGCGTATTATCTTGCCGCAATTATTCCGGTTAGTGTTACCAGCTCTTGGAAATATATGGCAAATGGTGCTTAAAGAATCCGCTCTCGTTTCACTAATCGGCGTGACCGAACTAGTTTGGCAAGCTCAGGTGGCCGCTGGTTCAACCCGAAAGCCCTTTTACTTTTATATTACAGCAGCTTTACTCTATCTTGTTATCACCGGTATTTCAGGTTTTATTTTGCAAAAATTTGAACATCGTGCAAACCACTACATTCGGAAGAGCTCATAATGGATATCGAGTTCTTATGGTCTTGTTTTAAACAAATATTGGTTGGCTTGCCGGTAACCCTGATTTTAGCCATATCCTCGCTATGTTGCGGATTTATCTTGGCGCTTTTCATCGCGTGGTTACGACAATCGCGTAATATTGTTCTTGCGTCTATTGCACGGTTTTACGTTTTTGCATTTCGAGGGTCTCCTCTCCTTATCCAGATATTTCTGATTTATTATGGTGCGGGACAGTTCAGAAGCACTTTTCAATCAATCGGTATTTGGTGGATTTTACGTGAGCCAATGTATTGCGCGATTATAGCGCTAAGTTTGAATACAGCTGCCTATTCATCAGAAATTATGCGCGGCGCGCTTTTGGCTGTTCCACATTCTAATGTAGAAGTTGGAAAAGCTTATGGAATGACGCCTTTGCTTATTTTTAGAAGAATTATCTTTCCATTGGCTTTAAGGCAGGGATTACCAGCTTATAGCAATGAAATAATATTGATGGTTAAATCCACCTCTTTGGCTTCTGTTATAACGATCTTGGATATGACAGGCATTGCCACAACAATCATCAGCGAAACCTACAGAGCTATCGAGGTGTTTATTGTTGCAGGCTTTCTCTATCTCATATTGAATTTTCTGATAACGCGAGCCATCGCATTATGGGAAAATAGACTTCTTGCTTATACCAGACCACCTAGTGGGACAGTATAAAATCAAAAGTCTCATCAATAACAATAGTATGTGGACCATTATTGCGGATTTTACCACGCCACACCACGATAAAAATTTAGTATTCCTGTGCGTTGAGTATAAAATCGACACGATAATTCGGCTCTGTTTCTATTCCTGTTAAAAATAAAAAAGCCGATAATTTACTCAAAAAAAATAACGTCATGGCATTCATAATATACCGTTATGACATTATTATTTGTCCGTGTTCATTCGCTTTATTACAATGCATAGCATGGGTAGATAGCGAGCTGATAAACGTGAGTGATAAATCGAAAAAACTTGGATAAGCCTAATATTATAAAACTAGCTAACCGATTTTAAAAAAATTAAGCGGGCGATAGAAGCCCGCTTATTAAGCCCATATTTAAAGATAAGGGCAGATGAAAATATTTGAAATCAATGAACCCTCTTGAACGCTATAATTGGATTTTTAAGACAAAATCCAACGGTTAGTAACTGAAAGCTAAAATGACTCGTTTTTAACCTAACTTATGGCCAGAAATCTCAAGCGTTTTCTTTATAATGCGTCAGCAATATAGAGAACATTTTCAAATATAATGTAGTGTTACTTTATTGGATAACCGTTTTTATCTTTAAAGGTACCGGTCAAGATATATACAAGGTCAACCAATACCCAAATACTTGTAACAATTATGCCGATAACGGTACATGTTAGCACCAACATAACGACGCCAGAACCAATTCTTCCTACCAAAAAGCGGTGAACGCCCAATATACCGAAGAACCAACAAACGATTGCTAAAACAACCTTGTTGTAGCCTGTGTTTGATACCAATGGAAATACGTTTTTTGCCAGCTCACCCTCTGTGACGAAATCAACATCACAACCAACAGCCGGCGCTTCTGTGCCTTTCCAGTCGATAATAGAAAAGTTATAACGATTACCATCTTCACCGGAAATCAATCCAGTGCTGTCGTTATATACTAATATTTTCCCTCTCATACTAATCCCTCATATCCAGATCATATCTCTCAAATTAACTCACCCCCGCTTATTGAATAAACGGAGGTAAATTATCAACTTTGTGACGATTAAAATAAAAAATCTGTATTTCCAGTACTAAATGTACTTATACAGAGAAAATTAAGCGGGTTATAAACCCGCTTAACGCTTTTCATAAAAT
Source organism: uncultured Bartonella sp. (assembly GCA_946478665.1). Classification (GTDB taxonomy): domain Bacteria; phylum Pseudomonadota; class Alphaproteobacteria; order Rhizobiales; family Rhizobiaceae; genus Bartonella. The sequence continues at coordinate 437,510 of CAMLCZ010000001.1, forward strand.
ATGAACCGCTGAAACTAAATGCGGAATGCTGATAGTCCGGCATAACGCGCTTGAGTGCCAAGCTCTTCTTCAATTCTAATCAATTGATTGTATTTTGCTAACCGATCGGAACGAGCAAGTGAACCTGTTTTAATTTGTCCGCAATTGGTAGCAACTGCAAGATCAGCAATTGTTGCATCTTCCGTTTCGCCTGAACGATGCGACATAACCGCTGTATAGCCAGCTTTATGTGCTGTCTCCACAGCGTCCAAAGTTTCGCTTAATGTACCAATTTGGTTAACCTTGACCAATAATGAGTTAGCAACACCCATTTTAATACCATCACGCAAACGGGCAGAATTGGTAACAAAAAGATCGTCGCCAACCAACTGACATTTTTTACCGACCAAATCGGTAAGGATCTTCCAACCTTCCCAATCGTCTTCAGCCATACCATCTTCGATTGTAATAATTGGGAAATCAGTAATTAATTTAGCCAAATATTCAGCCTGTTGTTGTGCGTCGCGGGTTTTGCCTTCACCGGAATAAACATAAGAACCGTTTTTAAAGAATTCTGATGAAGCGCAATCAAGACCAATAGCAATCTGTTCGCCTGGTTTATAACCAGCTGCTGTGATTGACTCGACAATGAATTCAAGTGCGTGTTCAGCACTCTTAAGATTAGGTGCAAAACCACCTTCATCGCCAACATTGGTATTTTGCCCTGCATCCTTTAGACGTTTTTTCAATGTATGGAATATTTCAGCCCCATAGCGCACAGCCTCTTTAAGGGATGGTGCACCCACTGGCAAAATCATAAATTCCTGAAAATCAATCGGATTATCTGCATGCACACCGCCATTAATGATATTCATCATTGGTGTTGGCAATAAGTGTGCTTGTGTGCCACCCACATAACGATAAAGTGGAAGACCAACAGAGTTTGCAGCGGCTTTGGCTGTAGCCAATGACACACCAAGAATTGCATTGGCACCTAGTCTCGACTTATTCGGTGTACCATCAAGGTCAATCAACGCCTTATCAATAGCAATCTGATTTTCAGCGTCTACACCACCGAGCTCTTCCAAAATTTCGCCATTAACAGCAGCAACAGCTTTTTCAACCCCTTTACCCTGGTAGCGGCTTCCGCCATCGCGCAATTCTACAGCTTCATGTACACCCGTTGAAGCACCCGATGGAACGGCTGCACGGCCGAAAGAACCATCTTCCAAAATAACGTCAACTTCTACAGTTGGGTTACCACGGCTGTCTAAAATTTCGCGGCCAACAATATCAATAATAGCGGTCATTTATCGTTTCCTTCCCGATAAAGGTTGTTATTCTGCATTATCAATAGACGAACTATTGCAATGAGAAAAGTTCAAAACTGCATAAAATCCATTAGAGTTTCTTAGCCAACTGGTCGAATGCCTTAAGTGTCTCCAATAAATTTGACAAATTATCGAGCCTTACCATGTTTGGACCATCAGAAGGGGCATTGTCTGGATCTTGGTGTGTTTCCAAAAATACACCCGCAACACCAACGGCTACAGCAGCTCTAGCCAGTGTTTCTACGAATTCACGTTGGCCACCAGAAGATGTACCTTGTCCACCTGGCTGTTGCACGGAATGTGTTGCATCGAAAATAACTGGTGAACCGAAAGCTGCCATGATTGGCAAAGCGCGCATATCGGAAACCAATGTGTTGTATCCAAATGAGACACCACGTTCACAGGCCATCACATTAGGGTTTCCACTTTCAGTTATTTTAGCAAGAACATTTTTCATGTCCCACGGCGCAAGAAACTGTCCTTTTTTAACATTGATAACCCTGCCCGTTTTCGCTGCTGCAATAAGCAAATCTGTTTGACGGCACAAAAAGGCAGGTATTTGCAAAACATCAACAATGTCGGCGACCATCGCACACTGTTCTTCAGTGTGTACATCGGTCAAAACAGGCACTTGAAATTCGCGCTTCAAATCAGCAAAAATGTCCATTGCTTTTTCCAGTCCAATTCCTCTTTTTGAAGAAAGGGACGTGCGATTAGCTTTATCAAAGCTGGATTTATAAACAAAACCTATTCCCAGTTTATCGGTAATTTCCTTAATGCTACCTGCCATATCAAAAGCGTGATTACGACTTTCCATCTGGCAAGGACCAGCAATTATGGAAAGTGGGGCATTGTTGGAAAAAGTTACGTTACCTACAGTAACTGAACTATTAGGTTTGGTCATGTTATTGTTGATCCTTTTATATTATGAATTGCATATCTGGGATATCATAACTTTAAAACTATACCCTATCGGAAAGTTTTATCCATTAAAATTATAGAATAATAAGTCTATTCTCACACAGAATATTTTCAAATAATATGTCATTTCGATGATGCAGAAGTCATAGTGTTTGACATCCGGCTTCGTAAACCACCATCAATCATTCTAGTGATTGCGACATTGGAAAACGCTTTTACTCCAATAAGACGATCAGATCGTCTCATGGTTTTGTTAATTTGCTCGGTATATTTCGCTAAAAACTGGATTTCAGCAATAACAATAGAAGCCAAAATTGGTTTTAATAGTGAGTCGGCAAACAATCACTAAGTGTATTGTCAAAGTGTTTAAACGACTGCATGGAGCAAAATTGTCTATTAGACGCTGTTATAGCGCAGCAATTTGACAATAAGTAAAGCGATCAAAGGATAAAAAAATCCTGTGATAGATTATTGATTCTATCACAGGATCAAACAGATAAGCTAACTTATACAAGCCTGCTTTGAGCAATTGCTGCTTCAATAAAAGACGCAAAAAGCGGATGTGGTTCAAATGGTCTTGATTTAAGTTCAGGATGATATTGCACACCAATAAACCAAGGATGATCTTTATATTCAACTGTTTCTGGCAATACACCATCAGGTGACATACCAGAGAAGATCAAGCCACTTTCTTCCAACTTTGCCTTGTAGTCTATATTTACTTCATAACGGTGGCGATGGCGCTCGAAAATATCGGTTTTGCCATATATTTTTGCAATATGACTGTCTTCTTTGAGCATGGCTTCATAGGCACCAAGACGCATTGTGCCGCCTAGATTGCCTGATGCTGCGCGTTTTTCCAACGCATTGCCTTTCAACCACTCAGTCATCAAACCGACAACAGGTTCTTTTGCTGGGCCAAATTCAGTCGAGGAAGCATCTTTTAATCCGCAAAGATTGCGCGCTGCTTCAATACACGCCATTTGCATGCCAAAGCATATCCCGAAAAACGGCACTTTCCTTTCACGTGCAAAGCGCGTTGCAGCAATTTTTCCTTCTGCACCCCGCTCACCAAAGGCTCCTGGAACCAATATACCATGAACTTTTTCAAGATAAGGTGTTGGATCTTCTTTTTCAAAGATCTCCGATTCTATCCATTCCAGATTGACTTTTACCTTGTTAGCAACACCGCCATGCGTCAAAGCCTCCGTTAAAGACTTATAGGCATCTTTTAGACCAGTATATTTGCCAACAACGGCAATAGTTACCTCGCCTTCAGGATTATGCAAGCGTCTGCTGATCTCGATCCAACGATCCATCGCTGGTTCACCAGCAGGGTCAATTCCGAAAGCGGCCAACACTTCTGAATCCAAACCTTCACGGTGATAAGCCATTGGTACGTCATATATTGTATCAACATCCAATGCTTGGATCACTGCAGAAGGACGAACATTGCAGAATAAAGACAGTTTACGTCTTTCAGACTCTGGTATCGCACGATCCGCACGAACCAGTAGAATATCAGGCGCTATACCAACAGACTGCAATTCTTTTACAGAATGTTGGGTTGGTTTGGTCTTTAACTCTCCAGCAGCAGGAATATACGGCATTAAAGTCAAATGCACATAAACTGCATTGTGCGGTGGGAGCTCATTATGAAGTTGTCTGATCGCTTCCAAAAACGGCATAGCTTCAATATCGCCAACCGTTCCACCAATTTCACATAAGACGAAATCGTAGTCCTCATTACCTTCCATGATGAAATTTTTAATTTCATCTGTCACATGAGGAATGACTTGAACTGTTGCGCCAAGATAGTCACCACGACGCTCACGTTCAATAATATTGCGATAAATGCGCCCTGTTGTGATGTTATCCTGCTTATTGGCAGAACGACCAGTAAAACGTTCGTAATGTCCAAGATCAAGATCTGTTTCTGCACCATCGTCTGTTACAAACACTTCACCGTGTTGGTAGGGCGACATTGTGCCAGGGTCAACGTTAAGATAAGGGTCTAGCTTGCGAATACGCACACGGTACCCGCGAGCCTGTAACAAAGCAGCTAGAGCTGCTGCGGCTATGCCTTTTCCAAGGGAAGAAACCACGCCACCAGTAATAAAAACATATCGTGCCATGGGATTACGGAGATAACCGTTCCTCTATGATTTTTCCAGTAAAAAATTTACTTTTCCGATATTTTTTTAACTTTGGAAAACATTTCAATTTTGCCCCAATGGGCCATGTTAAAAAAACATCATGTTCATAAAATGAATCAACTTGTTGATAATTTGATTCATAAAACAAGTGTAACTGTTTGTTATTTTTAGCAAAATAAAACCCCGTTTTAAACAAACGGGGTTCAATAATCTATTAAACCAGCTAATTAAAGGACAACAACTTCCGTACCGACATTCACACGATCATAAAGATCAAGCACATCGTCGTTAATCATACGGAAGCAACCGTTTGATGCTGATGAACCAATTGTCCAAGGCTGAACCGTACCATGAATGCGGATATATGTATCCTTATTGCCTTGCCATAAATATAGCGCACGCGCACCCAATGGATTTCCTGGTCCACCATCCATACCGTTCGCAAAACGAGCATAGTGTTCAGGGCTACGTTTCACCATATCTTTGGTCGGTATCCAACGTGGCCATTCACGTTTGAAACGGATATTGGCTGTGCCTTTAAATTGTAAACCAATTTTACCAACAGCAATGCCATAACGACGTGCTGTCGTTGGTGTTTCTACAAAATAGAGGAAATAATTTTTCGGATCGATAACAATTGTACCTGGTTTATAGCCCGAAAATGATACGGTCTGGGCACGAAACCTTTCCGGAATATTGTAATTTTTCACACCCGGTGTTTGTGCCTGTTTTTTAGCGCTAGCCTTGGCTACTTGCGCGTTATTTTTGTTCTGAGCGTCATTGGCTGGTTCAGCAAATGCAGCGCTCCCTGACAAGAAAAATAAACCGGATAAACCGGCCAATAATAAACGATGTATCATGTTAGTCTAAATCCCGCGACGGTTGTTGAACTTGCGTCAGTGTGGATGCAATTTGGTTTTGTCATAAGACCATTTCTAGGTCATCACAATATTTTTTAGCCTAATCAACATAAGTTGCTCGCAACCTATGGCAAGCATGCAACACTCGCAAAAACTTGATTATATGCCAAACAAGCCTGAGTTAAGGATTGTTCCCCCTATTGGTAATAGGTCACCGTTAAAATCTCTTTAAACTGTCTTAAAAAAAAACAGCTAACAAAATACCTTATAATACAAAACTGCGAACACGAAAAAAGGGGCGCATAGCACCCCTCTTCTAACCTCAACCATCAATTTTCAAACTTTAAATTTTAATTTGATGGAACTGGATTTTCTGGCTGCTGTGGTACTGGATTTTCCTGAACCGGTGCAGACAAATTATTTTCATTTGCCTTTGCGCCACCTGATTTGGATGTATCGCTATTTTCTTTATCAGCTTTACCGCCAAGTTGTTCCAAAATAGAAGGTTGATTGCCATTTTCAGCAGGAGACTGACCATTCGCAGGCTTTTGCCCTTCTGGTGTCGCTTTACCTTCAGTTGTTGGAATACGGTTAAGAATATCCGACGCTGGATTGGAAATGCTATCCACAACCACAAGAATAATAGATGTCGCGAAAAAGCAGATAGCCAATATGGCTGTCAAACGCGTTAGCGCATTTTTCGTGCCTCGGGCGGTCATAAAGCCTGAACCACCGCCTATACCAAGGCCACCACCTTCAGAACGTTGTATCAGAATAACGCCTACGAGTGCGATAACAATTAATAGATGAATGACAACAAGTACTGTCTGCATATGTTTTGCTCTAACTTTGATCTTCGCGGCTGTTTACACGCAAATCCCACACAATCCAAGAGGAAACCGAAAATTCTTTGCTTATAATTTACGATATGCGTCACAAATGGCCAAAAAATCGCTCGCTTTTAGGCTAGCGCCCCCTACCAAAGCACCATCTACATTATCAACGCCTAATAATTCGACAGCATTTGTAGGTTTAACAGATCCACCATAAAGCAACCGCATTTTTGCACCGGATTTTACAAAACGCTTGGTAAGCTCACTACGAATAAAACCATGAACTTCAGCAACATCGTCTGCTGTTGGTGTTTTTCCTGTGCCAATTGCCCAAACCGGTTCATAAGCAATCACCGTGTTTTCGAGCGTTGCTCCTTCGGGCACTGACCCCAATAGCTGTTTACCAACAACATCAAGCGTTTTGCCGCTTTCCCGTTCTGCAAGTGTTTCTCCAACGCAAATTACAGCAACAAGACCAGCGCGCCAAGCAGCCTCTGCTTTCTGACGTACAAGATCATCTGTTTCATGATGGTCTGTGCGGCGTTCCGAATGACCAACAATAACATAGTCAGCGCCTGCCTCTTTTAGCATAGGTGCTGATATATCGCCTGTATGCGCTCCACTATCAGCCACATGGCAATCTTCACCACCCAAGTGCAATTTTTCACCGTCAAGGCTGTCAGCGGCACGAGACAACAATGTTGCCGGCACACAAATAAGCGCTTCAAACAGCAATCCTAAATCCGAACTGACACCGGCTGCGATAGCCCTCAACTCTGTTAAAGATTCGCCTGTGCCGTTCATTTTCCAGTTTCCGGCAACAAGTGGTCGAACATCAGGAGTCATCATTTCACCTCAATATCAGTCTTAAAAAAAGAATTTAGGCCTTTAACTAGCAAATTACACAAGCAAAGCAAGTCTTTAACCTTGCATATTGTGCGCCTTTGTTGCAAATCCTATCAGAGCTTTATGCTTTATTGAAGCCAATTAAAACGGAATTAACCGATGCTTGATACTATACGTAACGCTGTCAACTCCTGGGTCGCCAAGGTTTTCCTTGGTATTCTCGTTCTATGCTTTGTTCTTTTATGGGGTGTACCAGAACTAAGAAAGAGTGGTGGCAACGACCTCTTCATTGCAGGAAAATCCAGTATAAAAACAGATACTTATAGGCTGGCATTGGGTGACCAGACAATGCGGTATTCACTCGCAATCAACTCGTCACACCTGCTCTCCCCTGGTGAAGCACAGCAATATGGAATTCCACAGGCTGTTCTTGGTGAATTGCAGAAAGATGTCATTTTTGACGAACAAGCCAGACTTATGAAAATTGGCGTTTCTAAAGACGGTATTGCCAGTGCTATCGGTCGCGATACGATTTTTTATCAACAAGGTAGCTTCAATAGAACGTTATTTATGGACTATTTGAAGCAATTGCGCATCACTGAGTCGGATCTTATCGAGTATTACGCTTCTAAGGAAAAACGGGACCAGTTTTTGGGTGCAACAATTGGTGGCATGAAAGCACCTGATGTATTTTTGTCAGCATTGCAAAATTATCAAGGTGAAACACGCTCGGCTGACTACATTGTCGTTACACCGAAAGAGATTGGCACATTGAAGTCTCCATCTCAAGGTGATCTGCAAAAATGGTTTGACCAGCATAAAGCACAGTTCCGCGCTCCAGAGTATCGTAAAGTTACCCTCATGCAGATGAGCCCAGAACAACTTGTAAAGCCTGATGATATTTCCGACGATGAAGCGAAGGCCTATTATACACAAAATGCCTCGCACTATATTGCTCCAGAAAAGCGCACAGTGGAAGAATTGCGTTTCGCAACACGTGAAGAAGCTGACGCAGCCCATAAAAAACTCGAAAATGGCATGACTTTTGATGATTTGGTAAAATCACAAAAGAAAACATTGAACGAAATTAAAAAAGGCCCATTAGCAAAGAACGAGTTTCCGGTAACTGTCGCATCAGACATATTCAATCTGACGAACAATGCGGTTAGTGATGTTATTAATGATCTACAGGGACCAGTTATCATTCGCCTTGTTGATGTACAGCCTTCACAACCTTTACCATTTGAAAAAGTTGAAAAAGACATCCGTTTGACATTGGCTAAGGCTAATGCTGCCAAAGCGATGCGTGATAATCATGACGCCATTGAAAATGCTCGTTTTGAGGGTGTATCTCTGCAAGACTTGTCCAACCAATATAAATTGCCACTGCGTGAAGTTACATTGGATGATAAAGGTAGCACACAGGACGGCAATCTCCTGACAGATCTACCACAACAAAATATTTTGCTGGACGCCATATTCCAAGCGACAGAAGGTGCTGACATGGATCCGATATCACTGCAAGGTGGCGGATATTTATGGTATCGATTGGACAGTGTAATACCGGCACGCGATCGCACACTTGAAGAAGTTAAAGATAAAGTCACTAATGGCTGGAAATCTGATGAAATACAGTACCGCCTGAATGAAGAAGCCAAAAAACTTGAAGGTGAGTTGAAAAACGGCAAAAATCTTGACGCTCTTGCAAAAGAACTTGGCGTAACCAAACAGACGGCAAGAGGATTAAAACGTGGAAACTCTGCCGAAGTTATCGGGGCTGAGGGTGTTGCGGCTGTTTTTGCTGGACCTAAGGGTCATAAAGGTACGGCTAAAGGCGCTTTATCAGATAACCGTATCATCTATGAAGTTACAGAATCTGTAGAGCCCCTTAATACAGATGCAAAATCATTGAGCTCCGAACAGCGCAAAAATTTTGATTTAATGATGGGTGCCGATTTAAAAACCGAACTGTTACTTGTCGGTAATGAGCAGACGCCCGTGAAAGCCGATAATACAAATTATAACCAGATTCTCCAAAATCTTCAGTGAGGCTAACATGAGCGACCTAAAACCTTTTATTAATAAGGTAGCAACAGGCTCACCTTTGACACGTGATGAGGCCGAACAGGCATTTACAATCATGATGTCTGGACAAGCGACACCAGCGCAAATAGGTGGTTTTCTCATGTCGTTGCGCGTTCGTGGGGAAACAATTGATGAAATTACCGGTGCTGTAGCATCTATGAGAAAAAAGATGTTACCGGTTGAAGCTGATGAAAATGCGATCGACATTGTTGGCACGGGCGGCGATCAATCTGGTTCATACAATGTATCAACAGCGACAGCATTTGTGGTGGCGGGTGCGGGTGTACCAGTCGGTAAACACGGCAATCGTGCATTATCGTCCAAATCGGGAGCAGCTGACGCATTGGCTGCACTTGGTGTGAATATCGATGCAACGCCCAAAACAATTGGTCGGTGTATTAAAGAAGTGGGTTTAGGTTTTATGTTTGCCCCTACCCACCATTCTGCCATGCGTCATGTTGGACCTGCTCGTGTAGAACTTGGCACGAGAACCATATTCAACATTTTGGGGCCTTTATCGAATCCTGCTGGAATAACCAAGCAGTTAATTGGTGTTTTCTCGCCTGAATGGGTTGTACCGATTGCCAAGGTACTTCAAGGACTTGGTTCTAAATCATTATGGGTGGTGCATGGCAGCGGCATGGATGAACTCACAACAGCCGGAGAAACACAGGTTGCAGCTCTCAAAAATGGCGAGTTGACAACATTTACTGTCACGCCTGAAGATGCCGGTTTAAAACGTGTCACCATGGACGACCTGCGGGGTGGAAATCCGCAACAGAATGCTGAAGCCTTACGTGAGGTGCTGGATGGCAAACATGGTGCCTATCGCGATATTGTTCTGCTGAATGCTGCTGCGGCCTTTATCATTGCGGGTAAGGCTGAAACCTTGAAAGAAGGCGTAAAGATTGGTGAAGCCAGTATTGATGAAGGTAAAGCAAGAGCCAAACTTGATGAGCTGGTAAAAGTTTCCAATAGTGTCGGTGGGAACAATGAGTGATATTTTAAAAAAAATAGAAGTCTATAAACGGCAAGAAATTGCCAAGGCAAAAGCTGCCCTTCCATTAGATGAAATTAAAGCAATAGCACGTGATGCAGATAAGCCGCGTGGTTTTTATCAAGCACTCAAAAACAAGGAAAAGGCCGGACTATTTGGTCTGATTGCCGAAATAAAAAAGGCTAGCCCATCAAAGGGTTTGATACGACCTGATTTTGATCCACCGGCTTTGGCTAAAGCGTATGAGGATGGTGGTGCTGCATGTTTATCGGTATTGACAGATGTTCCATCATTTCAAGGTTCCCCGGATTTTCTTGTCGCGGCAAGGAAGGCCTGCAACCTACCTGCATTGCGCAAAGATTTTTTGTTTGACGCTTATCAGGTTTATGAAGCTCGCGCATGGGGTGCGGATTGTATTCTTATTATTCTCGCCGCAATTGATGATGACCTTGCCTTAACGTTGGAAGATACTGCGTTTGAACTTGGTATGGATGTGCTCATCGAAACACACAACGAGCAGGAAGTTGAACGGGCATTAAAGCTAAAATCACCTTTGATTGGTGTCAACAACCGCAATTTGCGTAATTTCGAAGTGGATCTTGCCAATTGTGAACGCCTTTCGCATATGATTCCGCAAGACCGCTTGTTGGTTGGCGAGAGTGGAATATTTACACATGATGACTTGTTACGATTGGAAAAAAGTAACATCCGGTCATTCCTCATCGGTGAAAGTCTGATGCGACAGACCGATGTAACAGCAGCAACAAAAACATTGTTAGGCTTATGACATGAATGATGCGCTTACACATATCAATAGCAAGGGTGAAGCCCGCATGGTTGACGTGGGGGCAAAAGTAGAGACAGAACGTACCGCTATAGCAGGTGGCTGTATCCGTATGGCAAAAGAAACACTTAATGCTATTGAAAGTGGAAAAGCGCCAAAGGGTGATGTTATAGCCACAGCCCGTATTGCTGGCATTATGAGTGCCAAAAAGACATCTGACATTATTCCACTTTGTCACCCACTTCTTCTGACCAAAGTGGAAGTGACTATCGAAGCTGACTATGATTTGCCTGGTTATCGCGTATGTGCAACCGCAAGCCTTAACGGGAAAACCGGTGTTGAAATGGAAGCACTAACCGCCGTTTCTGTAACCTGCCTGACACTTTACGATATGGCAAAAGCACTCGACAAGAACATGGTCATTTCGGATATCTGCCTTGTTGAAAAACGAGGTGGAAAATCTGGTTTATGGAAACGAGAGAATACACATGCCTCTACTGAATATTGATGACGCGTTAAATCGTTTATTGTCTGCTACTCAAACATTGGAAACTGAAAATGTTAGCCTATCCAATATCGGGCTCAGACAAGTGCTTGCAGATGATATTACAGCAAAATTGACTGAACCACCTTTCCGCTCTTCGGCTATGGATGGATATGCAATGAGAGTGAGCGATTTTGCCAAATCCAATTCCTTTAAAGTTATTGGAGAATCAGCAGCCGGTAAAGGTTTTAGTGGCAAAATTGGAAGTGGCGAGGCTGTTAGAATTTTCACCGGCGCACCGGTACCTGATGATGCTGATTGCGTGGTTATTCAGGAAAAGACAGAAATCACAGGTGATATTATCGTCATCAACGACACTCCAAAATTAAATGACAATATCCGTCCATTAGGCGGACATTTTAAAAAGGGTGATACTGTCTTCAGTAAAGGCAAGGTTGTTTCTCCTGCAGCAATCGCACTATGTGCATCAAGTGGATATGCAACAATCCCAGTCATTCGCCGTCCTAAGGTTGCTATTTTAGCAACAGGAAATGAACTTGTAGCACCGGGTGAAATACCGGGTAAGGATCAGATTGTTTGTTCAAACTCATTTGGTCTGGCACAAATAGCGCGCAGTCGCGATTGTCAGGTAATTGACCTAGGAATAGCGCGCGATAATGAAGAGTCCATCCGATCAGCCATTAAAAAGGCTCGGCAAGAAGGTGCTGATCTACTTCTGACAAGTGGCGGTGTTTCCGTTGGGAAATATGATTTAGTCCAGACTGTTCTAAAAGATGAAGGCATGGAACTAGACTTCTGGAAAATTGCTATGCGTCCCGGAAAACCGCTTATGTTCGGCACATTGCCAGGTGAACATAAAATGCTGGTACTTGGATTACCAGGAAATCCGGTTTCAAGTTTGGTATGTGCGCATCTCTTCTTGGTACCTGTTCTCGAAAAGCTATCTGGTAGAGTATATGCGCCGCATATCGAAAATGCTGTTCTGAACGCTCCTCTACCCAAAAATGGACCACGTAAGCACTTTATCCGTGCAAATCTGACACGCGGTGCCAATGGGGAAGCATATGTCACACCCGTTAGCAGTCCTGATTCTTCAATGATTAGACTTATGGCCAATGCCGATTGTTTGATTATTCAGGAAGAAAATGGCACACCGCTTAATGTTGGTGACAGTTGCCGTATATTCATTCCAGATGAAATCGGCTTATAAAATATCAGGATAGCGACCACTTATAGCGGTCTTGGACATTGTGATAAATTGATAAATAGGCGAGACATTGACGCTGCTTTTAAAAGCATCAATTCCCGCCTTTTCTATTTTTTTCATAGCTGACGGTATAATAGAAAGCGGCAAAAACGCTAACCGGATATTCTTTGGCAATTGTTTATAGGCAACGAGAAATTTTTGGTAATGCTCTCTTCCCAGAGCGACAAAGGCGGTAATTAATCGCTGTTTTTCATCATCTGATGCGAGGTTTGATTGAAAATCCGATGGCGTATTTCCTATCGCCTCAATAACAGATGTAGGAAAATAAAGTTGTTTGCGTGCTTCTGTGTAAGGCAGCAGGCGTAATAAACCGCATATTGCCTGTGCTATACCGCCGTGCCCCGATGCATCGGCAGCCTTAGCAGCATTTTCTTCATCCAATATCAGACAAGACAATTGTAGCAATGTGCAGGCGGTGTCACCACAATAGCCTTCAAATGCGTTCAGATCGGGCATTGTATCGTTATACAAATCAAAGATGCGAGCATCACAATAGCGCATAAAGGCATTTTTCGGTAACTTATACCGCTCAATTGTCTCCAACAGCGAGTCCAATATGGGGTTCTGGTCGTTGCTATCAACCCGCCCACCAGCAATCGCATCACGCCACCAATGCAAGCGAATTTCGCCAATCATTGGTTCATGCACGGTTTCTCGTATTCTCGCAATCTCAAGATTGAATGCATATAGCGCAGCAAGGCTGCCACGCTTTTCCTTTGGTGCAAAAAGGACAGAGAGATAACGCTCCCTATCGCCCAGCTTCAAAAGATCCAGACAATATTGGTCAGCACTTTTCATTCGACAGCATAGAACAGTGCAGCCACTGCACGATCTTCCGCTAACAACACGTTATAGGTGCGCACAGCTGCACCAGTACTCATCGTGTCGGTTGAAATATGTTTTTGCCTCAATACTGCGAGAATATCCTGAGGTAAACGCAACAAATTATCGCCTGTTCCAACAAGAAATACCTCTATCTTATCGGCTTCCTGCAATACGCGTTCAATATCGGTCATGGTTGGAATGGGCGATTGAGGTGTAATGCCATAAATACCGGATGGCACACAAATAATCGAACCGCGATGTGACATATCTGCGAATCTGAAACCGCCATTGCCATAAGCTTCTATGGGCGCACGTCCCGGAAAGTGGGCTTCTCTTATTTGGATTGCATCAAACATGGACAACCCTTTCTATTGTGTGCTGGTTGCGTTTGGTTTTACCCTTAGAAGCACAAGAAGCGGACCTGCAATAAATATTGATGAATAGGTACCAATAACAATACCAATCAATAAAACAGACGCAAAATCCTTCATGTCTGCCCCACCAAAGTAATAAAGCGGAATATGGGCAAGTAGGGTTACTAACGATGTCAATATTGTACGAGATAATGTGCGGTTAATGGCAATATCAACCAGACTTGTCATGGCAATTCCGCCCCGTTTGGCCAGAAGTGAACGTATCCGGTCATAAACAACAATCGTATCATTGAGCGAATAACCGATAATTGCCAATAGTGCCGCGATACTCCATAAGTTAAATTGCCATTGGAACAACAAAAAGACACCAATAAGTATGACAACGTCATGGATTGTTGTCAGTACAGCTCCCAATGCAAATTGCCAACGGAACCTTATCCAGACATAAGCAAAAATAGCCAATAGTGAGACTAGGATCGCCAAAGCACTGACACGGCTTAATTCACTTGAAACGGTTGGTCCTACAATATCCATGCGTTGCAGTGTGTAATCCTCATCGAACTCACCTCTGAGTTTAACAGCAACTGTTTGCTCTGCATCTTCACCATTTCCTTGGCTGGCGATTGTCAACAAAGCAACAGATGGCCTTTTGGCCTGTGTTACCGTTACGCCACCAATATTTAGCTCGTTTACTCTATTGGCTATATCATAAATATCTGCCTGACCTTTTTTGGCTTCCAGCACAGCCAAAGATCCACCAGAAAAATCTATTCCATAATTGACACCTGCCGACCAATAAAGACCACCAGTCAAAATAACCAATACAACGGAAAGACCCAATGTAATTTTACCGAGTTTCATAAAATGTATGCTCGTATTGGGCGGAATAATGCGAATGATGCGCTGTGGAATTTCACGCGGACGAAATGACCTGACCCACCAGCTTATCATCATGCGTGTAAAGGTGAAGGTGGTAAAAAGCGATGTGAGAATACCAATTGTAACGGTAAGTGCAAAGCCGTGTATTGGACCCGTACCAAGCATAAATAAGACCAATGCAGCTATCAAAGTCGTAACATTTGCGTCCAGAATGGTACCAATCGCACCGGAAAAACCGGCTTCAATCGCTTGTGTTACCGAATAATTGCTGCGGCGAGCTTCTCTTATGCGCTCATAAATGAGAATATTGGAGTCGACCGATACACCAATAATCAACACCAGACCGGCAAATCCGGCCAAGGTTAGCGGCGTCCCTATAATAGAGAGTACAGCAATCAACATGCCTAAATTGGCTGCAAGTGCAATATCGGCGGTTACCCCCAGCAAGCCATAGGATAATATCATAAATAAAGCGACAACAATCACGGCACCGAATGCTGCATATAAGCCAGCTTTTGCGTAAGCCGAGCCAAGATCTCCACCAATTGTGCGCTCTTCAATAAATGTCAAATCTTCCGGCAAAGGCCCCGTTGAAAGCACTGTCTGGAGATTTTGTGCGACGTCTTGCGGCAAAGGTCCTACACGAATATAACCATCGTCAATTGGTGCAGGAAAACGAAGAGCCGACAGCACCTCATTATCAAATACAATAATTAAGCGTTTACCTGGGCTATTTCGGGTAAATTCAGAAAGCTTATTTTGACCTTCCCCATTCAGTGCAACCGTCAAAACCGCGTTGCCATTTTTTTCGGCTTCTGCGTAAGCCGAAGCAACATCGGCATTGGTTAGGAATGGCTTATCCTTCATAAGATAACTGACTGGAGGATCATCCATGGAATAGCCGATTATCGTTCCGGAAGGGCGCTCTACCTTACCCATGACAATGTCGCCTACTGGAACCGAGGTATCTTCTTCATAAAGAGAAAGACGGGCCGTGACACTGACAATATCTTTTAACAACTGAACATTGAATAGACCAGGCACTTCAATACGAATTTTATCGCGCCCTTGTTTTGCAATGGAATAATCTTGGAAATCGGATGCGCCAATATCAAGGCGCCGTTCCATAACGTTAATTGTTTCCTCACGCTTATTAACAGCGTTGGCAGGCATTTGCACAACAAGACGGGAACCACCTTGCAAATCAATGCCCATTGGCAAATGCAATGTGGAATAAAACTTGGGCAAATGATTGAGGACGCTATGTGGCAATATGTTGGGAAGAGCCACAACAATACCAAGAATAACAACCAACCAAATCAGAAACCGTTTCCAGCGAGGAAAATAAAGCATAAACGGACTCCTAATTTAAGATGATATCCATTTTATAAATGGAATATCTGTTGTTGCAAACCACTTGTGCCTTTAAATTATAAAAAGGGACCCAACCAAAGCGGTAAGGCCCGATTTTATTTATGATACGCGTACCACAAATATATTACCAAACAAGAAACGAAGATTCCTGCCTTGCAGGAATCTTTTTGATAAAATCGCAAATGGCGTCAAACTGTCTATAAATAAATATCTACAAATAGTTGCCGCTATTATTTTGCATTCTTATCTGCTTCATCCTTGCTCTCTGTTTCGGTAGATGCTGTTTCTACTGTTTTAGGAGCATCAGCGTCTTTTTCAACCAGCTTTGGTGCCGCTTTTTTGGCAGATTTTTGTTTCGCTGCCGGTTTTGGTTTGCTTTCAGCGGCCGGTTCACCTTTCACGCGAACATCAGCAATTGTCGCAAGAAGAACACGAATGCGCGTATTCTCGGCGATTTCAACTTCAATCTCTCCAGTTCCTTCACTGACCTTAACAACACGACCAACAATACCGCCGCCTGTAACGACCGTGTCGCCACGACGAACTGCATTCAGCATTTCCTGACGCTTCTTCATCTGATTGCGCTGAGGACGGATAATAAGAAAATACATTATCACAAAGATCAGAATAAAAGGCGCAAATGTCATCAATGTTGACATTTCACCTGTTGCGCCACCAGCTGCCTGAGCATAAGCGTTCGTAATAAACATATATATTCTCCTAATCGATCACGATAGGCATTGGCCTATCCTGATTGTTTTCACTTAGAGGCGACCTTATTAGGTCTTTTACCATGTTTTCCTTAACCGCAGTCACACGGTCGTGATATTTTATTGGCATTAAAGCCTTGCCAGCAGGAACGCAACCGGCAAAACTTGGCATAGGCCTTTTTTTATCGTTATCTAGGTACTTATTTAATTTTTTTGCTGATTCAATCGTCGGAACATGAAAATGACTGAAAACAATATACTTGCACAAAAACTCGATGAAATTATCGAGGCGTTAAACAGAATTGCCCCGCCAAAACCACATCTTCTCGACTTAACACATGCCGATTGTTTCGTTTGGAACCCCGAAAAAATTACACTCATTGATGTTCCGAAAGTCAACAAAGTTGATATTACGCTTATCAAAGGTGTCGAGACTGCACGCAATGCACTTTTAGAAAATACGCGTTATTTTGCCAATGGATTACCAGCTAACAATGTTTTGTTATGGGGCGCGCGCGGCATGGGAAAATCCTCTTTAGTAAAATCTGTGCACGCCGCCATTAATAAAGAAAACCCGCAAAAATCACCACTTAAGCTCATTGAAATTCATCGGGAAGATATCGACTCATTACCCCTGCTCATGAGCCAATTAAAGCAAATAAACTATCGTTGTATTCTGTTTTGCGATGATCTGTCATTTGACCACGATGATACGTCCTACAAATCGCTTAAAGCAGCCCTTGATGGTGGCGTAGAAGGCCGTCCGGATAATGTTATTTTTTATGCAACGTCAAACCGACGCCATCTTATGCCGCGCAATATGATTGATAATGAACAATCAACCGCGGTTAACCCATCAGAGGCAATAGAAGAAAAAGTATCCCTATCGGATAGATTTGGATTATGGCTCGGTTTCCATAAATGCTCGCAAGATGATTATCTTGATATGATCGACGCTTATGTCCAACATTATGGATTAAATCAACCATTGGAACAAACCCACCATGAAGCGTTAGAATGGGCAACGACAAGAGGAAATCGCTCTGGGCGTGTTGCTTGGCAATTTATCCAAGGGCTGGCAGGTAGATTGGGAAAAACATTGGATTAACAAAGCAAAAAAGTCGGATAAAATCCGGCTTTTTATATTTCACGAAACGATTGCGAAATAATATCGCTTTCCCAAACGAAAGATATCAGTTTTCTAAATATTTAACCGGGTTAACTGGTGAAGAATTCTTGCGCACTTCAAAGTGAACCCTTGGTGTCGAAGCATTGCCCGACATACCGGATTTTGCGATTTCATCACCACGGCGGACTTTCTGTCCACGCTGCACCAAAATCTTGCTGTTATGCCCGTAAACAGTCACGATATTATCTTCATGACGAATAAGAACCGTATTTCCAAATTCTTTCAGCCCATCACCAGCATAAATGACGACACCATTTTCTGCGGCTTTAACTGAAGAACCTTCTGGAACCATGATATCAATACCGTCATTGGTACTGGAACCTTCCTTCTGTCCAAAGCTGGAAAGAATACGACCTTGGGCAGGCCAACGCATTTTTGAAATACCGGTTGCCTGAGGAGCAACAACGGCAACCTGTTCTGCCTGTTTCATTGTCGCGTCCGAACCTTTTGCAACGGCAGGATCGGCTGTCACTTTGGCTGGTTCTGATGTCGCAGGCTTAGTCGTTGCTACAGCATTTTGTGCTGGTTGTGCTGGTGTTGCAGGCGCTGCTGGTGCAGATAGAGCCTGATTATTATTAGGTGTTGTTGTTGCAGATGCCAGTTTTGTTGGCTGTGCCGTAGATGAGGCAGTTGTCTCATGCCCACCAGGAATGATTAACGATTGTCCAACACGTATACCGCCATTCGTCAATCCATTTGCTGTGCGGATTGATTCGACACTGGCTCCTGTTTTGCGCGATACGCTGTATAAAGTATCACCATTTTCAACCGTGTAGCTGCCGTTCTTCTTGGTTGCAGAAGGTGTATTCTGGGTTGATGGTGTTGTTGGCATTGCCCCCAAATTCTGCGGTGGTGTGCCTCTTACCTGACCAGCAGAGGCGACTTGTGTCGGTTGAGATGATGCACCATAGGAGGAATTTACGCCAGAAGCATTATTTGCGTGTTGTGCCGGTGAAGAACCGTATGTTGTTTGTGCAGGTGGCAAATCACTGCTTTGCACAGCACCGGTAGTCTTTGGCATTGTGTGATAAGTAGGTTCTTTTGCGACAGCTTGATGCTGCTGGTTTGGTGTTGCACCTGTGTAGAAGCTATCGGTAAAGCGTTGGGTTCCGGAACTACATCCAGCAACCATGCTAGCGATGACCAACACTGCTGCCGACTGAAGATAGCGGCGTGAAGCTTTACTTACAACGTTCAAACACATGTTTCTGACCATTTACCCGATACTCAACTAACGCTATTTAATCGTGTTAATGTTACCTGACGGTTAAAATTCTTTTTTTATGATAAGATTTTTACGAATAGTTGAAAAAGTAAAGATTATCTGGGGAAAGTTGCAATGCCAATTTATTACAAGGCCGCGGCAACACCTTCAATGAAAGGTTGATAGCGCACACGAAACATATCGATGCGTTCAAAACGGCTTCCTGTTTTGCGATAGCGGACAACCATTTGTTGCCCTTCATCTGGACCAATTGCCTGAATGAGAATGCCGTTAGCAGCTAATGAATCAAGAAATTCTTGCGGTTCGTCACTGCGCGAAGGCCAAATTATAATACGGTCATAAGGTCCAGCCCCGGTAAGAACCCTGCTACCGTCCATTTGTCGCAAAATGATATTATCAATTTCCAAAGTATGGAAACGTTGTCTTGCAAGATCACATAAGGTTTTATAACGTTCAACAGTAGTGATACGGCCAGCTAAGCGGGCAATAATTGCTGCGGTAAAACCTGAACCGGTGCCTATTTCCAAAACCCTATGTTTTTTTTCCAAAGCGAGTGCAGACAAAATATAAAGCTGCTCTTCAAGCCGCTCAATATATTCACCACACTCAATCGGGATAACTTTGTTATCATATGCAAAATTGATATAGGGCGCAGAAATAAACTGACGTCGAGATGTCCTTTCCAAAGCGGCAAAAAGGGGCATATCATCAAGCCCTCTGCCCCGCATTTTCAATACGAGGCTGGCAATTTCTTCACGCTCTGATAAAGGTTCTTCCGTTACCATCGACTAGTTGTTTCCCAACGCATCTTTAACAATTTGCTGGGTTTTATAAGCTGTTAAATCAAGCTGTAACGGTGTAACAGAAACACAGTTACTTCTCAAAGCACTGACATCTGTATCATTCCCCTCACCTGCGTTACCACGACTGAAATGCATCCAGTAGTAAGGGAGTCCACGCCCGTCTGCACGTTCATCGATCATGATTTCATGTGCCATTTTACCTTGCGTGGTCACACGCACGCCTTTGACCTCCTGCGCTGCACAAGCAGGAAAGTTAAGATTTAACAACACGCCCTTTGGAACGGGCGCTTTAATAAGCTTTTTAAGAATGGCAGGCGCAACCGTTTCAACAGTATTCCATGGAATATCGCGACGATTATTTTCGGCAACATATTCCTGTGAAAGTGCCATGGACCGAATGCCTAACATGGTTCCTTCAATGGCACCTGCGACCGTACCTGAATATGTGACATCATCTGCCAGATTGCCACCTGCATTAACGCCAGAAAGAACAAGATCTGGTGGCTCGGGCAATAGATGTTTAACCGCCATAATCACACAATCTGTTGGTGTACCATTAATGGCAAAGTGGCGATCGTCAATTGTTCTTATCCGTAAGGGTTCTGAAAGTGTAAGCGAGTGCGAAAGACCACTCTGATCCCGTTCCGGCGCAACCACCCACACGTCATCAGAAAGTGTACGCGCTATCCGCTCCAGAACCTTTAATCCTTCAGCATGAGTGCTATCATCATTGGTCAATAAAATACGCAATTTTATGCTCCTCAATACCTATTAAGGTTCGATACGTTCAATTCCACCCATGTAAGGGCGCAAAACCTCAGGAACGACGACAGAACCATCAGCCTGTTGGTAGTTTTCCATCACTGCTATTAAACAACGCCCGACCGCAACACCCGAACCATTAAGCGTATGAACGAATCGTGGTGATTTTTCACCGTCTTTACGATAGCGTGCGTTCATTCTCCGCCCTTGGAAATCACCACAAACAGAACAACTTGATATCTCGCGATATGTATTCTGACCTGGTAACCAAACCTCGATATCGTATGTTTTACGCGAACTGAATCCCATATCGCCAGTGCATAGCGTAATTGTACGGAACGGCAATTCCAGACGCTTCAATATATCTTCCGCACATTCAGTCATGCGCTCAAGTTCTCTCAAGGAGCTATCCTCATCGGTAATGGACACCATTTCCACTTTCCAGAACTGGTGTTGGCGCAACATACCTCTTGTATCTCTACCGGCAGAGCCAGCTTCAGAGCGGAAACATGGCGTTAACGACGTAACGCGAATTGGAAGATCTGAAATATCAAGGATTTCACCTGCAACAAGGTTGGTCAATGGCACTTCGGCGGTTGGAATGAGCCAACGTCCATCTGTGGTCTGAAACAAGTCTTCAGCAAATTTTGGCAATTGTGCTGTGCCATAAACTGTGTTTTCACGCACCAAAACCGGCACTGAAACTTCACGATATCCATGTTCCAATGTGTGAACATCAAGCATGAATTGACCAAGAGCACGCTCAAGCCGCGCCAATTGTCCAGAAAGAACCGTAAAACGCGCACCCGACAAGCGGCTTGCACGATCAAAATCCATTTGCCCCAAATGCTCGCCAATATCGAAATGTTCCTTTGGCGCGAAATCAAAAACAGGCGGTTTGCCTACCTTATGACGTTCAACATTATCCCGCTCGTCACGACCAACTGGTACATCATCGAGAGGAACATTCGGAACGCGTGATAAAGCATCTTCCAATGCCGCTGTTAATTCTTTTCCATGGGATTCCGCTGTTGATAGGAACACCTTCAAGTCAGCAACTTCATTCTTGATTTCTTCAGCGCGTTTTGCATCGCCATTGGCCATTGCCTGACCAATTTCTTTAGATGCAGAATTGCGTCTTTCTTGCGCAACTTGCACCTTGGCAACGTGATTACGCCGCTCCAGATCAAGCGCAATCAACTTTTCCGATAGTGGTTCCGCATTTCTTTTTACCAAAGCTTCATCGAGTTTTTGCGGATTTTCACGAATCCATTTGATATCAAGCATAGGATATTCCTGTATGAAAATTTTTAATCTTTAATATGTTCTTAAACTACAATATTCCGATCAGGAAGCCTTGTTCTTCTGTTTTGCCTGTTTCTTTTCAATCCAACGCGAAACAATGATAGAAACTTCGTAAAGCAGAATGGTTGGTAGTGCGACACCGAACATCGTGAAAAAGTCTGAAGGTGTCACAACTGCCGCAATGATTACGGCAACCAAAATAGCCCATTTTCTTTTCGACACCAACATTTCTGACGTTAGCAAACCGGCTTTTGTCAGCAAACTTGTAATGAGTGGCAATTGGAAAATCAGCCCGAAAATGAGAATAAAGGATGTCATAAAGCTCAAATAATCAGAGATACGGGCAATGAATTCTACTTTTAAATGGGTATCAGGCAATAATTGTTGTGAAAGGCTGAACCACAACATCATTGGCGCCATAACGCCATAAACAAAAGCACCACCTAACAAAAACAATACTGGTGCACTAATCAGAAACGGCAAAAAAGCTTTCCGTTCATTCTTATAAAGACCGGGCGCAATAAAACTATAAAGTTGAAATGCCAGATAGGGAAACGATAATATCACTCCACCAAAGGCGGCGAGCTTCATCTTGGTTAAAAATGTTTCCCAAACCTGCGTTGATTGCAACCGGATACTTTCCGGATTACCACCCGAAATTTTCATTGCCCATTGATAAGGCCATAAAAGAAAATTCAAAATATAGTCTTTGATGAAGAAGCATAATATGAACGCGATAAAGAACGCAATCAAAGATGCGATAATGCGTTGACGAAGTTCTATAAGGTGTTCCAGTAAAGGGGCTGAACTAGCCGCTACTTCATCTTCTTCCTCTTGCACGATTATTTCTTCCTATCGCTTTGTGCGGTTTTATCAGCTATCTTTTTCGTCCGAACTTTAGCCGTGGTCTTTTTTGCTGCACCCGTAGTCTTTTCAGCCGTGGCAGCCTTTTTAACGCTTATTTGGCCTTTATCGGACTGAGCCGAAACCGCACTACGCTTAACGTCAGACTTCTGATTGGTGGCTTTTTTGCTCACCACAGTTTTACGACTACGTTTTTTGACCGCTGGTGTTTCTTCTATTGTAGTTTTTACCACAACATCCTCATGTTCGTCTGAAACAACACGGGTTGTCGATTCACTTGATGCAGCTTTGGCGTCCTGTTCAAAAAGTTTGGCAGCTTCTGGTGTGATTGGCGTCACAACACTTATTGTCGTTTCGTCAACAGTGGTAACCGTCTCGGTACCATCTGACGTCTTTTTATTCTCTATACTTGCTTTGACGTCTTTAGCCACATCACGTATCGGGTCAAAGATTTCTGTCAATTTTTTTCGAGGGTCGAGATCGGAAACATCCGTCAATGTTTTTTGCAAATCGTCAAGTTCGGCTTCATGCATTGCATCGTCAAACTGTCGACGAAATTCATTGGCAGTGGCGCGCATCCGCGCTGTTGCCTTACCAAATGCTTTAAGCATTTTGGGTAAATCTTTCGGTCCGACCACGACAATCAGAACGATAAGAATGACGACAAATTCTGGTCCGTCAATTCCGAACATTATCTAACCTCGGCCCTGTGCGACTTTAAAAAGTTTTAACTCAAGATTTTGTCTTGGTTGTTTTCTTAGCAGCAGGCTTCGCTCTTTTGGTAGCTGTTGAACTTGCAGCAGCTGTCGAACGACTGGCTGGCGCCTTGCGTGGTGCTGCACGGCGTTTTACTGGCTCGACCTGTTGTTCCGGCTGAATATCAATGGTTTTAATTTCAGGACGTTCTGCAACCGAATGTTCTTCTTCAGGCTCGTCATCTTCTTTCAAGCCTTTTTTGAAGCTCTTTATACCCTTGGCAAAATCGCCCATAAATTCAGATATTTTACCGCGACCAAAAAGAACAAGGACGATCAACAAGATCACGATGAGGTGTACTGGTGAAAAGAAATTTCCCATTGTCTACTCTCTTAAAAACTATAACTCTCTTTAACTGTATTTATAGTCACTTTTTCTGACCTTTCAAATACAACCATGTGTTTTTACGTATTTTCTTCCTGATCTAACGGAGTTAACAGCCCTAATTGTGCCAAATCGACATCATCAAGCGGTTCTTCTTCCTCTGTCAGAGAATCAGGATCTGCCGTTGGAGACGGCATACGAAAATTATTGGGTAAGCGCGATGATAAAAGACCTGCTCCTTTTAATTCTTCCATACCCGGCAAATCACTAATATCGGGCAGGCTGAATTGGTCAAGAAAATCAACAGTTGTTCCATAGGTTACAGGCTTACCCGGCGCACGTCTGCGACCACGAATTTTTACCCATCCTGCTTCCATCAATACATCAAGAGTACCTTTAGAGGTTTCAACACCTCTAATATCCTCTAATTCTGCACGTGTTACAGGTTGATGATAAGCAATGATCGCTAAAACTTCAAGTGCTGCGCGCGATAAACGGCGCGGACTTTCTTTTTCATGACTAAGCAGAAATGCAAGATCAGGTGCAGTGCGAAATGCATAAGCATCGCCCAATTTTACAAGATTAACACCGCGTTTGCTGTAATCTTCTTCCAACACTTTCATAATAGCTGGAATATTACTTCCCGCAGGTAAGCGTTCTTCAAGAGCTCTTACTGTAACTGGTTCACTAGAAGCAAAAACAATTGCTTCAGCCATACGCACCAATTGCGGTGTAATATTAAGTTCACCGGTGTTTAGCTCATCCATCTTGGTTTACCATATTGGTTTTATGATGCGCCCGTAAGTATATTGGCGCAAAAGGCTCTTGTTGTTTTATATCAAGTTGCCCTTCTCTTACCATTTCAAGGCTAGCAGCAAATGCACTTGCCAAGGCGGTGCGGCGTTCTTCCGCTGTTGGGATATACTCACAAAGAAACGAATCAAGCACTTGCCAATTGACATCGCGCCCCAACAGCTTCGTTAATATTTGCCGCGCTGATTTTAATGACCAGACTGTCCGTTTACCAACTTCCACGTGGCTCACAGCCTGACGCTGTCTTATGCTGGCATAAGCCATCAACATGTCATAGAGTGAAACATCATATAAATGCTTTTTCTCAACCACTACCATTTCAGGGTTCGCACGTTTAAACACATCACGCCCTAAACGATTACGATTGACAAGCTGACCTGCGGCCTCTCTCATTGCTTCCAGTCTTCTTAGGCGGAATTGCAAATGCTCGGCTAATTCTTCTCCGCTTTCGCCTTGCTCATTTTTGGCTTGCGGTACCAATAAACGTGATTTCAAATAAGCAAGCCAAGCCGCCATGACTAGATAATCGGCTGCTAGATCCAACCTTAACAAATGCGCTTGCTTTACAAAGTCAAGATATTGCTGAACCAGCGCAACAATAGAAATATGTGCCAAATCAACTTTTTGGTTGCGTGCCAACTGCAACAGCAGATCCAGTGGTCCTTCAAACCCTTGTACATCAATGACAAGCGTGGGTTCACTCACCCCATGCTCTTCCTCTGATGCCCAAATAGGATCCATGACTTTTTGGGCTTGATGGCTACTTTGTTTTTTCTGGGGTATCGCCAAAGTTATATTCCGTTATGCTATTGCCAAAAGCGTTTTGAATTCTTCGCGCAGAAGATCCTCATCTGCGTCGTTAGAATGTTGGATATAAGCGTGCGCACGCTTTGCCCTTTCCAATGCTTTGCCTTGCAACCATGGTGTAGCATCAGCGATTGGCAACATCTCTTCCCTCTCGCCATTACAATGAAGGACAACATCACAACCAGCAGCAAATGCCTGGTGTGTCAGCTCATCAAAACTTCCTGAAAGAGCTTTCATGGAAAGATCATCCGTCATTAAAAGTCCGTCAAATCCGATATCTTTTCGAATGATCTCTTCGACAACCGGCTTGGATAATGTCGTTGGTTTGTGCTGATCGACACATTCATAAACAACGTGTGCGGTCATCGCTACCGGTAAATCGGACAAAGCCCTGAATGGTGCAAAATCGGTTGTTTGCAACAGCTCAAGCGGCGCATCAACCCGTGCGAGACTTTTATGAGTATCGCATAATGCGCGCCCATGTCCGGGAATATGTTTCATGACTGGTAAAACACCACCATCTCTAAGTCCATTTGCAGCAGCACGCCCCATAATGGTTACTGTCTCTGGATCATTGGCATAAGCACGGCTACCGATAACATTATCAGCCCCCTCAATCGGCACATCGAGCAGAGGCAAACAATCCGCATTAATTCCCAGCAGTTTTAAATCGAACGCATGGAGACGTGACATAAGCCAAGCGGCACGCTTGCCTTTTTCATTGTCCTTTTTATAAATTGCACCCAATGTCGCTGCTGGTGGATAATCCGGAGCTAGAGGAGCGCGCAAACGCTGAACGCGTCCACCTTCCTGATCGATAAATATAAAAACATCGTCGCGTCCACAGGCTTGCCTGATTGATGCCGTAAGATTTCTAACCTCTTCCGCTGTTCCTATGTTTCTTGCAAAGAGGATAAAGGCCCATGGCTGATGTTCGGCAATAAACTTTTTTTCTTCCGGTTGTAAAACCAGACCTGATACGCCAACAATCATAGCTTTCATGTGCGACATCAATGGTTTCCTCGTTTATCGTTTATTCAGTAAGCCAAATATGTTATAAGTCGGCTCGCGCAATAATGTGTGCTTTTATACTGTTTTAATCAGTTTTGTGCGTTATTTCTTGTTGATATCTAGCTTTTTCAACCACACTTTGATGTCATGCACAGCCAATCCACCATTTGGTGCAGGTGAATCTGCACCTGTTAACACATTAATTCCTTCTCCCCACACAAAGCTACTGTTTGGAAAAAGCCCTTGTGAGATCAGGACGCCGCGTTTTATTCCAGAAAATAATTTTGCATGCAGGGCTACACTACCGCGGTCATTGCCAATCTCTACAAGATCCCCGTCATTTATCTGATATGCTTCAGCATCACTTGGGTGCAACATAAGCTCTGGCCGTTTTTCTTTAAGAATTGACGTTTCCGTTTCTGAAAAAGAAGAATTAAGAAAATTATGTGCCGGTGAAGTTGCTAGACGAAATGGATGTCGATCATCAGCGCTTTCAATTGCATTCCATTGATCGGGAAAATCGGGCATTGAGCGATAAGGCCCCAAGTAGCCCATCGTTTTTGGAGGAGTATCTGGCGCAGGCGCCCCTGTCCATTGCGGTTTAAAACGGAATTTCCGATCAGGCCAAGCAAAACCATTCAAAAAATGTGCCCGTTTAAATTCTGGCTGAACATCGAGCCAACGTTTTTCGCGCAATTCCTCATAAGTTCCGCGGTTGCTCGCGCGCAGCATTGAATCAATAAGCTCAATGGCTGTTTTATTGAAACCAGGTAAATGATTAAAGCCCAATCTTTTTGCCAATTCATTTATCACATAAAGATTTGGTTTGGGGCCAAGTGGTGGTTCAATCAATTTAGGCCCTAGCAAAATATGTTGTTGCCCACCTCCACGGTAAATATCGTCATGCTCAAGAAACATTGTTGCAGGCAAAACCACGTCGGCGAATTTTGCCGTATCTGTCATAAACTGTTCATGAACAACGGTAAAAAGATCATCTCTAAGTAATCCTTGCCGTATGAGACGCTGCTCAGGTGCAACATTTGCCGGATTAGTATTTTGGATAAATAGCCCCATTACGGGTATGTCTCCATAAAGGGCTTGTTTGTCTCCCAAAAGAATCCTGCCTATTTTTGACTCGTCTAGTGAACGGATATTCGGATCGGCATAAGCGGTTCCTTCAATTTCATTCTTGTTTAACGCAAAAATACTTGCGTTGGAAAAAAATGCTCCACCGCCTTCATATTGCCAAGCACCTAATACAGCCGGAATGCATAATGCCGCATGCATGGCAACTGCACCATTTCTCTGTCGAGTAAAACCATAGCCTAACCGAAAGAATGAGCGTTTGGTAGTGCCTACCCAATTGGCGTATGTTTCTATTTCTTCTACGGAAAGCCCCGTAATTGCAGCAGCCCACTCTGGTGTTTTGTCTAAAAGATGTTGTTTTAAACCATGTGGATCATCGGTATATTTTTCGAGATAGTCCCAATCTGCTAAATTATCGCGAAAAAGAATATGCATTATGGCGCAAGCAAGAGCAGCGTCTGTTCCCGGTTTTAAAACCAGTCCGAGATCAGCCTGTTTTACCGTTGCACTTTCAAAAATATCGATAGCAATGATACGCGCACCACGATCTTTTCGTGCCTTAACAACATGTGTCATAACATTCACTTGGGTGCTGGCAGCGTTTGTTCCCCAAATAACAATACAGTCCGATTTTTCCATTTCGCGCGGATCAACACCGGCTATGCGCCCAGTACCGGCGAAATAACCAGTCGTTGCGGTATTGGTACAAAAGGTAGAAAACTGTCTGGAATAACCACCCGCATGCCGCAGCCGATTGATGGAATCCCGCTGCACCAATCCCATTGTTCCAGCAAAAAAATATGGCCAAATAGCAGTTGGATCATAAGTCTTTGCAATATTTTGAAAACGCTGTGCAATCAAATCCAAAGCAGCGCCCCAAGTTGCTTCCTTCCATTGCCCCTCGCCTTTAGCACCAGCTCTTATCAAAGGCTGCAACAATCTATTGGGGTGATGGACGCGTTCGCTATATCGTGCAACTTTTGCGCAAATAACGCCTGCCGTATAGCTATTATCTTTTGCGCCTCTTATCCGCCCAATACGGTTTGGCGACAATATTTCTACGTCCAAGGCACACGTTGAAGGACAATCGTGGGGACATGCGGAATGGCCAATTGTTACATTTTGCATTATTCGAAAGCCCTAGAACTTGTGAATTGGATTTGTCTGTCACATGAAATTAAAATAGATACTCAACAAGGTTATCGTACAATTTTAATCGGTAGGAAATATTCTTTATAACAATTTTAAAATAAAGCTTGCACTTTCAGCGTAAAATGATTGTGACAGTAGCAAATGTGCAAGCAAAAGCAGCAGGTTGGTACTAGACATCTCCCCTATTATACCATGCAATACATTGCGGCAGTCACATGGCAATTGCGGCAGGCGCGTGACGAAATTCCCTTGCAACATATCGCATATGTTTAATGTTTTTATTATTTTTAAGATTTTGCCACTTACAGTCGTATTTTGCCGATCAGATATTTTTTAACAATAAGGCAAATTATTATTTAGCGTAAGCGTGGCTTGAATTGGTGGACTTCGACGGTACATTTCGTTTAAGCATGATCTTATAAGTCGGTTCATCTTCTTGTTGGACTAAATTCCGTTAGCAACTTTATGACAACTCCAATAGGCGCAAAACAACCAAAGAGCTGCAAGTTGATTTCATCATAAAGCCTGACCGACCCCACTGATCGGCTTGATTCCAACTATTGGTTTAAACTTCTGTTTTTGAGAGCATAAGCATGGACAGACGTAACTTTATTCTGGCTGCTCCGGTATTTTTAGCCGGCTGCAATTTTCGCCATCCATTGCCTAAAATGGTACCAATTAGTTCCGAGCAAAATGGCGAATATATTGTTGAGAATCCGGAACCGGAAATTATAACACGGAAAAATAGAATCGCGGCAAAACAACCATTAGCCAAACGTCCAGCAGATCCCCATTATGCCGCTGTGACGGATAATGGCTTTTCGGTGCGCGCTATTGATACAAGTCGGATAAATCCTGAACTATTGCGGCAGGAAGTTGCTTTCAACCTCTCCTATAAACCCGGCACGATAGTTGTCGATCCAACAAATTTTTTCTGTTATTTCGTATTACCCAATAAACGCGCTATTCGCTATGGTGTTGGCGTGGCAAGATCATCAGCCACCGATTTTCAAGGCGAAGCAACGATTGGACGAAAGGCAATATGGCCTTCATGGCACCCAACCGCAACCATGGTAAAACAACAACCCCAGAGATATGGCCATTTGGCTGATGGTATGCAGGGCGGACCTAACAATCCACTAGGTGCGCGTGCGCTTTATCTATATCGTGATGGGGCAGATACACTCTTTCGTTTACACGGCACTGTGGAACCATGGTCCATTGGCAAACGTGTTTCATCTGGTTGTATTCGTTTTTTCAATCAGGACATTATTGACCTTTATGAGCGTGTGCCTGTTGGTTCGCGTGCCGTGGTGCTACCGCATAAAATTGGTCTTGGCTAAAGCGCTTGAGCCATGATAAGAATAACCCTATGAATTATCGCCATATTTATCACGCGGGCAATTTTGCCGACGTTTTCAAACATATTATTTTAACAAGAATTATTGAGTATCTGAAAAAGAAGGATCATGCCTTCCGTATCATCGATACGCATGCTGGTATCGGCATATATGACTTGTCGTCTGTTGAAGCACAAAAAACCGGTGAATGGATTGATGGTGTCGGGCGCTTTCTCAATAAACCAATCGACCGTGAATTGGAATCGATTGTTTATCCTTGGCTTGATATTGTAAAAAAATTGAATGGCGGCAAAGCTGAAATAAAGCGTTATCCAGGCTCGCCCTATCTCACACGCGAACTGTTACGCAAGCAAGATAGGTTGACCGCTATTGAACTGCATGAAACAGATTATCAGACATTGGCGCATAATTTTGCTGGCGATTATCAAACGCGCGTCATTCACCTTGATGGATATTTGGCTCTCGGTGCCCATGTACCACCGAAGGAAAAACGCGGTGCTATACTTGTTGACCCACCTTTTGAAAAAACAAATGAATTTTCGCTCATGCTGGAAGGCTTTAAAAAAGCATATCGTCGTTTTCCAAACGGTACCTACGCTTTTTGGTATCCAGTAAAACATTATGATGAATTAAGCCACTTTATTAATGCGTTATCGGCAACCGAAATTCCAAAAATTCTTCGCTTGGAATTACGGATAAGACAGCGTTCGGAAATGCCAGGTTTAGATGGCAGCGGAATGATCGTTGTTAATCCACCATATGTTTTGGCTGATGAAATACAAAAATTGCAACCTCTTCTGTTAAATCGCCTATCGCAAGACAATCATTCACAATTAATCATTGAATGGGTGCGTGGCGAAGCTGTTTGAGCTTGACGTAAGAAATGCAATGAAACATATTGATGCTAATCAATGACAAGATGGAATGAACATGCAAACTTCATCATTCTCTAACAGAATTTTTCGTAAAGCTTTCTATGCGTCCTTTGCTGTCATAGGACTTGCTGGCGCAGTTAATACTGCCCATGCTGCAGATATATTAAGCAATGCATCCCCTTCTTTCGCCAATGCTGGTGCTTGTGCCTATGAGCATGTTCTTAGCGCTGTTAATTATAAATTCTATCATGAAGTCCGCCATGTGCCGGATTTGCCAGTTGTCCGCATAAAAGACATGGCCAATATTGTTCAGACACGTGAAGAGCCCGCAGCTACAAAGCTCAATATCAGTCGGCAATTTTGTCAGGCTACTGCCATCATGAATGATGGAAGCAGTTATCCTGTTTATTATATGGTAGAATTTGGCCAAGGCTTTACAGGTGTCGGCGGATTTAACGTTGAATTCTGTGTTGAAGGCTTCGATAAGTGGCGCATTCAGGATGGCAATTGTCGGGCAGTACGATAATAGCGTTATCAGCTGCTAATTTTGCCTATTTCTAACGGAAGTGTAGTTCGAAAGAACACTATCTTAATATTAGCATTAAACAGATCATTGTTGTTGTAAAACAACATATGAGTAATTACGCACTTTTAAAGCCTTTAAGCGGAAATTTGCGTTTATCACAAATGATGGTGAGGTTGTCGTAACTGCGCCATCATTGCAGTTCAATTTGATTGCTTTCAAAAACACTCGATGACCAGTTGAAACACTTCATTTTGCATTGATTGCTTTTGCTATTGTCCTTTTTCTACCAAAGGTTGTTTTCAATATAAGTAGAATAAAACAACGATACACTAACTAGTTTGGAAATCAAATATACCCACGTTTTCCTGTGCTTGGTGAGCAAATGCAAGCTTGGCGCCGTTACTTTTGCCAAGCCGTGACTTTTACCAAGTCGTCACTTTTGCTAAGCCGTCACGTTCACTAGGTCGCCACTTTTGCTAATCTATGCTGTCGCTTTTAAGAGCATATGTTTTGGTCGTATGTAATCGTCCCTATATAATTACGGTGACAGGTTGATAGGCTAAAGCTAAACCTTTATCTGGCAATGCCTTCTCTCTTGTTTGATACTTGATTTCACTGTCAATAATAGCCATCTTAGAAAACCACAGTATAAGTTTTGAAATTCAAAACTTATGATGGATAACATCTAGCGGATCATTATTAGAATCATGAACACAAAGCGGCCAGTTGCCTTGATTACAGGTGGAGCTAAAAGATTAGGTGCTGCCATGGCACTTGACTTGGCGCGTCATGGTTTCAACATTGCTATCCATTATAATAATGGCAAACAAGAAGCTGAAGAACTAGCCAATAATCTACAAAAACTAGGTGTATCCGCGCGCTCATTTCATTCTGATCTTGTGAAAACTTGTGGTGATGGACTTATAGAACGTGTTGTTGAAGAAATGGGGTCGGTGGACTTGCTTATCAACAATGCCTCGATATTTCTTGATGATGGGATCGGCGCACTTGATGAAGAAGTCTGGAATAATCATTTTGCACTGCATTTACGCACGCCTGCCCAATTGGCGGATAGAATGCGGCATTATTTGCCCGATCATAATGATGGGCTGATCGTCAATATGATTGACCAGCGCGTTTTAAAGCTTAATCCAAATTTTCTGTCCTATACTTTGTCGAAATCCGCATTATGGACATTAACGCGCACTCTAGCACAAGCGCTCGCGCCACGGATACGCGTCAATGCCATTGCACCTGGACCATCGCTAAAAAGCCCAAGGCAAAGTGATGAAGATTTTCTAAAACAGACACATTCGGTATTATTGCAGCGTGGACCAAATTTACAAGAATTTGGAGCGACAATACGCTATTTCTGGCAGCAAAAATCGGTTACCGGACAGATGATAGCCTTGGACGGCGGACAACATCTTATGTGGCAAACACCAGATATTGCAGGACAAGTCGAGTAGATATGGATCATCGGTACGAAACAAATTCTGGTGAAGAAGACGATTCGATTGCATCCGAAGCAGGCGCAAAGAATGGGGTCAGCACACCGGATATTATCTGGGATAATGCCCATATACAAAACAGCGATCATCAGCTTACAGGTGCACCGCTTATTCAGGAATTTGTCAAAAACCTACCGAATAAGCCAGGTGTTTACCGTATGTTTGATGAGGAAGGTAACGTTCTTTACGTTGGTAAAGCACGGAACTTAAAAAAACGCGTATCAAATTATGCGCGTGGGCATGGGCATAATAACCGTATTGCCCGTATGATCCGTGCAACCCATTATATGGAATTTGTCGTCACCAATACCGAAACGGAAGCACTTCTTCTGGAAGCGAATCTTATCAAGA
The DNA here is from genome assembly GCA_946478665.1 of uncultured Bartonella sp. Lineage (GTDB taxonomy): Bacteria > Pseudomonadota > Alphaproteobacteria > Rhizobiales > Rhizobiaceae > Bartonella. Next base: position 470,957 of record CAMLCZ010000001.1, read on the forward strand.
GGTTACGCCCGCGTTTTAATGTGCTTTTGCGTGATGATAAGAGCTTTCCTTATATCATTATTACGCGTGATAGCCGCGCACCGGCAATTTACAAACACCGCGGTGCGCGTTCTCGCAAGGGTGATTATTTTGGTCCTTTTGCTTCTGCTGGCGCAGTGACGCGTACGATCAATGCAATGCAACGCGCGTTTTTATTGCGTACCTGCACAGATTCTGTTCTGGAAAGTCGCACCAGACCTTGTCTTCTCTATCAAATCAAACGTTGTTCAGCGCCTTGCACGCATGAAATAAGTGATGAAGATTATATGAAGCTGGTTGATGAAGCTGAAGCGTTCCTATCTGGAAAAAGCCGAGCCATTCAGGATAATATGGCGAAGATCATGCATCAAGCGGCAGAAAATTTGGATTTTGAACGTGCTGCAGTTATACGTGATCGTTTATCTGCATTGTCGCACATACAAGGACATCAGGAAATTAATCCGCAAACCGTGGAAGAAGCAGATGTTTTTGCCATTGCGCAGCAAGGCGGCATGACCTGTATTCAGGTATTTTTCTTCAGAACCGGTCAAAATTGGGGAAACCGCGCCTATTTCCCCAAAGCGGATCCATCAATTTCAGCCGGTGAAGTGCTGGGCGCATTTCTGGCGCAATTTTATGATGACAAACCGATACCCAAACTTGTTCTACTATCGGAACATGTTGAAGAGGAAGAGTTATTGACGGCAGCTCTGTCCGAGGCGGCACAGCGTAAGATTGTCATCAGCGTTCCCCAAAGAGGTGAAAGAAAATCATTGGTGGTTCATGCTGAAACCAATGCCCGTGAAGCATTGGGCAGACGCTTGGCTGAAACATCAACACAAGATAAACTTTTACAGGGCATGGCTGAAACTTTTGGTCTTGCCACCGTCCCTCGCCGCATTGAGGTTTATGATAACTCGCACATTATGGGGACAAATGCCGTTGGTGGAATGATCGTTGCTGGACGTGAAGGATTTATCAAGAATCAATATCGCAAATTCAATATCCGCTCGACCGATATTACGCCCGGTGATGACTTTGGCATGATGAAAGAGGTTATCGAGCGTCGTTTTACGCGCTTACTAAAAGACTATGGCTTACCTGACAAGAAAACGGAGAATGAACCTGCTTCCGATGATGCTTTTCCAGCTTGGCCAGATGTTATTTTAATTGACGGCGGCGAAGGGCAAATGGGCGTTGTCAATAAAATGTTGCGGGAATTGGGGGTGGATAGCGTTGTAACAGCCATTGGCGTTGCAAAAGGTGTTGACCGTGAAGCAGGAAGAGAAAGATTCTTCTTATCAGGCCGACCGGCTTTCATGTTACCGCCACGCGATCCAGTATTGTATTTTTTACAACGTTTACGCGATGAAGCCCATAGATTTGCAATCGGAACTCACCGCTCCAAACGAAAAAAAGAAATGATGAAAAACCCACTCGATGAAATCGACGGAATCGGTCCAGCACGCAAACGGGCATTACTAAGCCACTTTGGCACAGCAAAAGCTGTTGCGAGAGCCGCTGTTGAAGATCTTATGAAAATTGAGGGAATATCTGCTGCAACAGCACAACAAATTCATGATCATTTTAATGAAAGATAATGCTTGTTTCAGCAAAGAGTATTGATAAAGTGTACAAGATCAATAAAGTTCAAAAAAGCTTTCTATTGAACAATGGCAAAGGTGCGTTACCTGTTAAAAACTTGGTCTTTTACAATTTGTCCGTTTTCATATGGCAATGATCATGATCAAAACACATAAAAAGGACTGAATTCGGCATTATGGAGAAACATACTTTTTCGCTGCCAAATATTCTTACCTATGCTCGTATTGTAGCTGTGCCATTGGTCGTTCTATGTTTTTTTGTGGAAGGACGCTTACAGTCGACCGATGCAGCACGCTGGACCGCCGTAAGCATTTTTATCATTGCTTCCATTACCGATTTTTTTGATGGATACCTTGCCCGTATATGGAAACAAACATCCAATATTGGTCGTATGCTTGACCCTATTGCCGATAAACTACTTGTTTCCGCCTGCTTATTATTGCTAGCTGCAGACACGACAATTGCAGGTTGGACCTTATGGGCAGCTATTATTATTCTTTGCCGTGAAATACTGGTTTCTGGATTAAGAGAATATCTGGCTTCGCTAAAAGTTAGTGTTCCCGTATCCCGCTTGGCAAAATGGAAGACAACTGTGCAAATGTTTGCAATTGTTTTTCTACTTGCCGGACCGGCAGGTGATAAGGTAATCCCTTATTCAACCGAGTTTGGCCTTATTATGTTATGGCTTGCCGCCATTCTTACTTTATGGACTGGTTGGGATTATTTTAGGGCTGGCCTTAAACATGTGATCGATTGAAAGTTATTCCATGATATTACGCTATTTTGCTTGGGTTCGTGAAAGAATTGGGCTCGATGAGGAAAATTTGGAACTTCCGGAAACGGTAGTAACAATTTCTGACCTACTCAACTATCTTCAAACACGCGGCGACAATTATGCTTATGCATTGGAAAAGCCTGAATTTATCCGCGTTGCAGTTGATCAAGAGCATGTTGACCACGATAGTAAGATCAATGATGCCAAAGAAATCGCTCTCTTTCCTCCTATGACAGGTGGTTGAAACCTATGGCTGATATAATTCGTGTTCAATCGGAAGATTTCAATCAGGCTGATGAAGTCAATAAGCTACATGCCAATAACCCTTCTATAGGTGCAATGGTAACGTTTTGTGGCTTTTGCCGCGATGAAGGTGGGCGCCTTTCTGCTCTGGAAATAGAACATTATCCGGGTATGGCAGAAAAACACATTGAGGCGATTGTCGCAAAGGCCCATCAACGCTGGGATTTGAATGGGGTTGTGGTTATTCACCGTTATGGCAAAATAGTTTCTGGTGACCAGATTGTTCTTGTGATTACCGCCTCAGGGCATCGTAAATCAGCTTTTGAAGCCGCTAATTTTATTATGGACTATCTAAAAACAGATGCCCCCTTTTGGAAGAAAGAACACCCTGTCAAGGGTGACGCAAAGGACTGGGTTGCAGCGAAAGAATCAGATGAAAAGACAAAACAACGCTGGTCCGAGTGATATTGGTGGCCTTGACTGAGATGGTATCGGTTGCGCGTGACTAAAGAAATTTTTCTTGGAAATGATGAAATTATAATTTTTTTTATTTTTTATTCTTATTTGAAACTATTCTACCCTGCCTTAATTTCTCCAGAAATTAGGCAATAATTAGAGTGATCTACTATTTTAACTGTCATGACAGAGGGAATTCCGGTGCATACAGTTGATTGATAGGGATAATCTAGGATTATTGAAGGTATATATACCGATGAAATTTCGTAAACTTACTGCTTTTACAATTGGCGCTTCTGCCTTGTCTTTATTGGCAGTCTTGTCGGTTCCAGCTTTTATTGTCAACACAACAGCGCCTGCATTTAGCGCAAGCGACAAAATAACGATTAAAGGCAACGTCAATTATCTGCAACGTATGGCGCTTCCGCCACACGCATATCTTGTGGTGCAGCTTGTTGATGTTACTAAGGCCGATGGACCATTTCCAGTTGTTGCAGAAATGTCGGCGGAAGCGTCTGGTGCAGTTCCTATCAATTTTGACTTACCTGTAAGAAATAACACTCTTAAAACAAATCATAAATATGCATTACAAGCACGTATTTCCGTTGGTGATGTATTATGGTTCGTCAGTGATAAAAGAACCCCAATTAACGTCGCCCATAAAAATACACGCTATGAAATTATCCTTGGCACGGTTAGCCAATCGGCTGCAACCAAAGAGGTACCGATGGTTATCATAGGAAAAGAATGGCACGTTGAAGATATCTTCAATAAAGGCGTCATTGACAATTCCCGAATGACGATAACCATTGAAGCAAATAACGATAAAAAAGAACCAACTCCGTTACCAAAGCTACGCGTTACTGGAAGCGGTGGATGTAACCGTTATTCAACATCTGTCGTTATTGATGAGCAACAAAAAACAATAGATTTTGCCCCTCCAGCAATGACTTTTATGGCTTGTGCGGAAGCACTCTCCCAGCAGGAAAACCGTTTTATTGAAATGCTGGAAAAAACCAAAAGTTACAACTTTGATGATGTGGGACGTTTAATCCTAAAAGACAGCGACGGCAATTATATCGCACGTCTAACGCCTGATTTATAATCACTATAAGTGCTGAACGAATTGTCAGTTTAAGTCACTAATCAAAATAAAAATATCTCATAAAAAAGCCCAGCGAATAGCTGGGCTTTTTATTTTATTAAAAAATCAATTATCCAACGATTTCTGTGCCAGAAAACCAGTAAGCAATTTCTTCTTTTGCGGTTTCTGGAGAATCTGAACCGTGAACTGAATTTTCACCAATTGACAATGCATGTGTTTTACGGATCGTACCTTCAGCAGCATCGGCAGGGTTGGTAGCGCCCATGATTTCACGGTTTTTTGCAATAGCATTTTCACCTTCAAGAACCTGAACAATTGTTGGTCCTGAAGACATGAATTCTGTCAATTCACCGAAGAAAGGACGGTCTTTATGAACAGCATAGAAGCCTTGTGCTTCACGCAAGCTCATCCATACGCGTTTTGAAGCAACAACGCGCAATCCAGCGTCTTCCAACATTTTTGTGATAGCGCCAGTTAGGTTACGACGTGTTGCATCGGGTTTAATCATAGAAAAAGTACGTTCTACGGCCATTTTTTTACCTTATATCTAAAATTATTGTTGCGCCTCTATAAACGGATAACACCGTTTTGCCAAGTGGAACTCTGTTCACATCAATTCCCATTTTTATGCAATTTCATAACCTTTCGTTGCTCAGCTTATTAATTTTGCCGCCTTTAAGACACACTGCGAAATACATCGGATAAAAATTGTAATTTTTCTTGCACTTCATGCAAAAGCCATGCAAAAGCCAATGACTATGCTTATTCTGAATGATATCACTGTCCGCATAGCTGGACGACTCCTTATAGACCATTCTAGTGTTACATTGCCTTCAGGTTCAAAAACTGGATTTGTTGGCCATAATGGAACAGGTAAATCAACTTTGTTCCGCGTTATTACTGGCGATTTGGCACCTGAAACAGGTGAAGTGATTATTCCTAAAGATACACGTATCGGCCAAGTTGCCCAAGAGGCTCCCGGCACAGAAGAATCATTGCTAGAAATCGTCTTGGCGGCCGATAAAGAACGTGTGCAATTGTTGCAAGAAGCTGAAACCGCTACAGATCCAATGAGAATTGCAGCAATTCACGCGAGATTGACCGATATTGGCGCCCATTCAGCAGAAGCGCGGGCGGGAAGCATTCTATCAGGACTTGGGTTTAATTCAGAAGCGCAAAAGCGCCCTGCCTCGTCTTTCTCAGGCGGCTGGCGTATGCGTGTTGCTTTGGCTGCAGTCCTTTTTGCTGAGCCAGATTTACTTTTACTTGATGAACCTACCAACTATCTTGATTTGGAAGGTACGTTATGGCTCATTGAATATGTTCGCCGCTATCCACACACTGTTATCATTATTAGCCATGATAGAGAATTGTTGAACAGCGCAACAAATTCGATCATGCATCTTGAAAACAAGAAGTTGACATTTTGGCGCGGCAATTATGACCAGTTTGAACGCCAACATGCCGAAACGGTAGAGTTGCAGCAAAAAATGGCTGCCAAGCAAGAAGCACATCGCAAGCATATGGAAGATTTTGTTGCCCGCTTCCGAGCAAAAGCATCTAAAGCACGGCAGGCACAATCACGACTGAAAGCATTGGAAAGATTAAAACCTATTGCTGTTTGGCAAGATGAGCATGTTCAACCATTTTCGTTTCCGCAAGCAGAAAAGATAGCAGCTTCTCCAATCATAGCACTGTCTAAGGTAGAAGTGGGTTATGAACCTGGTAAGCCTATTCTAAAAGGGTTGGATCTTAGAATTGATAATGATGACCGCATTGCCCTTTTAGGTGCCAATGGTAACGGTAAATCGACACTTGCCAAATTGCTTTCAGGCCGCTTAAAGCCTGAAAGTGGCACAATGACCCTATCGCCTAACCTGAAGGTTGCTTTTTTTGCGCAACATCAAATGGATGATCTTTTTCCTGAAGAAAATCCGATTGAGCATGTTCGACGTTTGATGCCAAAACAGCCAGAGGCAAAAATACGGGCAGCAGTTGCACGCATGGGTCTTTCAACTGAAAAAATGATGACCAAAGCAAAAGAACTATCTGGTGGTGAAAAAGCCAGACTTTTGATGGGGCTAGCGACATTTGATGGCCCCAATTTGCTCATTCTGGACGAACCGACAAACCACCTTGATATTGACAGCCGCGAACAACTTGTTCTGGCACTCAATGATTTTGAAGGTGCTGTCATTCTTATTGCGCATGACCGCCATTTGATTGAAGCGACAATGGAACGCCTATGGTTGGTAAAAGACGGCACTGTAAAACCCTATGACGGCGATATGGATGACTATAGAAATGATATTCTAGGTATTTCCAAGCCAAAAGAAGTTAAACAGGCACAGAAAGATAACTCACCAACTAAATCGAAAAACGATCAACGTAAAGCAAGTGCAGAAAAACGCGCCGAACTCGCCCCACTTCGTAAACAAATACAGGAGCAGGAAGCATTGATGGAGCGTCTGCAAAAGCTGATTGCTCGTCTTGATGAAACATTGGCGGATCCAGAGCTTTATACGAAATCGCCTGATAAGGCTGCTGAAAAAGCAAAAGAACGTGCTGATGCTGTCAGTAGATTAGATGATGCAGAAAGTCGTTGGCTAAAATTGAGTGACGAGTACGACATCGCAATTAACAAATAACAAAATACAAAAATAACGAGATAAAAAGAAATATCTATAATTATAGATATTTTACAAAACAAAATATCACATAAAAACAATGAAATTCATTACAAACGTATAGCTTTGTTTTAAAATATTTTGCTATTTATTTTATTTTTTTAAAATTTTTACAGTAAAAATCATTATTGATTGAGTATTCATTGTTCAAAAATATAATTTTTCCTCAAATATAGAAAACAAAAATAGCTCGTGGCTAGCAATAATGAGACCTCATTTGACCATAAAGGTGACTCGACATGAATAAGAAATTTTTATAATAGATCAAAACCTATTTTGTAATAACATTTCTTTTAAGTGTGGGGAGGCTTTATATTCATGTCGACCAGTTCGGTAAATCATGAAGGCCAAGCAAAAAATTCTGTTTGGCAAATATTATTGGCCAGCTTGATCGGGACAACGATTGAATTTTTTGATTTTTACGTGTTTGCGACTGCTGCAGCCTTATTGTTTCCAGTGTTGTTTTTTCCGAAAGGCAACCCGACTGTTGCTCTATTGAGTTCATTTGCCATTTTTTCTGCAGCCTTTTTTGCACGTCCTTTGGGGTCTATCATTTTCGGCCATTACGGCGATAAGGTAGGACGGAAGGTAACACTTGTTGCTGCCCTATTAACAATGGGTGTATCGACAGTGCTTATTGGCTTCCTTCCAACCTATGAAACAATTGGCTGGTTAGCACCATTGCTGCTCACATTATGTCGTTTTGGCCAAGGTTTAGGCCTCGGCGGTGAATGGGGTGGTGCGGTTTTATTGGCAACGGAAAATGCGCCAAAAGAAAAACGCGGCTGGTATGCAATGTTTCCGCAATTGGGTGCGCCAATTGGCCTTATTCTATCAGCTGGCACATTCTGGTTGATGTGGAATTTTCTTGATGAAAGCCAACGTTATTCATGGGGATGGCGTATTCCATTTATTGCATCGATAGTGCTTATTGTTATTGGTCTTTGGGTTAGATTATCAATTAGCGAAACTCCGGAATTCAAGCAGGCGATTGAGCGGGAAGAACGGGTAAAAGTGCCAATGATCGATGTTTTTACAAAATATTCCCGCACATTGTTTTTAGGCACATTTGCCGGCATGACAACGTTCGTATTGTTCTATTTGGTCACAGCCTATCTGCTTTCCTATTCATCACACCATCTAAAATTGTCTTTTGGCGAAGCTCTGGAAGTACAAATGATCGGTGCCGTTGCATTTGGTATTCTTATTCCATTTGCTGGAAAAATTTCTGATTATATCGGGCGTCGTAAATTGATGATTTTAGTCACTATCTTCATTGGTTTATTTTCCTTTGTCGTACCATATCTGTTGGATGGCGGCGTTTGGGGTGTTTTTGGATTATCAATCCTTGGATTAGGCTTAATGGGATTAACCTATGGCCCAATAGGTGCGGCACTGGCTTCCCCATTTCCAACAGCTATCCGTTATAGCGGTGCATCAATGACGTTCAACCTAGCTGGTATCGTTGGTGCTTCATTTGCGCCTTACATTGCTGAAACTCTGGTGCAGAATTTCGGCGTAAAATATATCGGTTACTATCTGTTGGCATCTTCATTCATCTCTTTGCTATGTTATGTCGGTTTTACGGACAAAGAGATTTCTGGCTAATTATTCTCTGTTCGAGTTAGAAAAATAAATACAATATTATTAAAGCTGGCGGCAATAATGCCGCCAGTCTTGCTTTGACTGATAGTGGTTTGGGCATTGAATACCAAATGCAACCTGCAAATATTGCACACGTCACAACAAATATGACATCTGCAGCATAAGCAATATTTGTAACCTGCAAAGTTTGTGACAAAATATTTGTCGTTCCTAGCCATGTAGACGTAAGGAATGCTAAGACAACAGCCCATAAAAGAGTAATTATACGATCATAAATCATCGTTTCTATTTTTATTCCGCTGAAAGGTACGCCACATCGTAAAAGCTCCCAAAGCTATAATGACGATAAATACCCAGCGTCCGCCGCCTGAGCCATCAGCAATAAATTTCTCAGGGTAAATTAAGCCGAAAATACCAATAAAAATCAATATAATTGGGGTTATTCGCATTAGGCTTTTTTCTCCCAACGGCGATCTTCTGTCTGTTGCCAGTAAGTCAATTTATGATCCTGTGCTTTGTAAGCTTTCCACTGCTCACGTGTTTGGGATAATAATTCTGCATCATGTCCATCAAACATAACAACCAAACGGTCATATTTATCCGCATCAAGGCAATTGGCTCCCTCAACCAAAAATCTAACTTGAGCCTGATTGGGATTTTCATTACCTGTGGTTAAATAAACTGGTTGCAGATCGGCATATGGCTCTCTTTCTGTCCCATGCCCGATAAATGAATCATCGGAATAGACCCACAAATGCGCGTCCATTGCATCGCGCCGCTCTTCACTCATAAATTGTATAACAACTTTCCAATCGCGAGCAAGCGAACGCTCAATGAGGCCAGGCAAAGCCTCATCAAGCGTTGATTGAGTTAAATGATAAAATAAGATTTCCGCCAAATTATGCCTCGTAGTAATCACGAATTAGTCGATCCAACAACCGCACACCAAAGCCAGCACCCCAAGACCGGTTATATTCGTTTTCAGGTGAGTTCATTGCCGTTCCTGCAATATCAAGATGAGCCCAAGAAACATCACCAACAAAGCGCTTCAAAAACTGTGCCGCGGTAATTGAACCTGCTAACCGACCACAGCTATTGCGCATATCGGCCACTTTCGAATCCACAATCTTGTCATAAGTATCATTGAGTGGCATGCGCCAAACTTTTTCTCCAGTTTTTTGTCCGGTTTCAAAAAGCTGTTCTGCCAATGTGTCATCATTGCTGAACAATCCGGCGTGATCTGAACCTAATGCAACCATAATAGCACCGGTCAAAGTTGCCAAATTTATCATAATTTTTGGAGCAAAGTTTTCTTTTGTATACCAAAGGGCGTCCGCTAATACCAACCGTCCTTCCGCATCGGTATTGATGACCTCAATTGTTTGTCCTGACATGGACGTGACAACATCCCCTGGCCGTTGTGCATTTCCATCTGGCATATTTTCAACGATCCCGATGACACCAACAACATTCACCTTAGCTTTTCTTAAGCTCAATGATTTCATGAGGCCAACAACAGCGGCAGCACCGCCCATATCGCCCTTCATATCTTCCATACCGGCACCTGGCTTCAAAGAGATACCACCCGAATCAAAAACAACACCTTTACCCACAAACGCTAATGGAGACTCTTTCGATTTTCCGCCTTGCCATTGCATAACAGCCAAATAAGGAGGCAGTTTGGAACCACGCGCAACCCCAAGCAAAGCCCCCATACCAAGTTTCTTCATCTCTTTTTCTTCGATAATGTCGACCTTGACACCAAATTCTGTAAGCTTTTTTACCTGTTCAACAAGCTCGTCTGTCCCTAGAATATTGGCCGGTTCATTAACAAGATTGCGAGCCAATATTACCGCATCACTTAAGTTATTCGACCGCTCAATCAATGCTTTACCAGCATCGGAATTTTCTAAAAGAATCGTTATCTTTGGTGATTTTATTTTCGTTTCAGATTGCGATTGCGTTGTTTTATAGCGATCGAATTTATAGTCACGTAGACGTAATCCCGCGACAAAATCCACAATATTATCTTCTTGTAATTTTTCGCCTGCAATTGTCAGGCAAATATTGGCTTGCTGTGCCTCACCTATTGCACCACGTGCTGCGCCGCCAAGTTTTACCCAATCGTCTTTATCAAGCTTGGCACTATCCCCAATGCCCAAAACAATTAAACGGTCAAACCCCTTTTGCCCATCGCAAACCTCATCGACATAGTCGCACTTTTTGCCATCAAATTTGCGAACAGAAACAATCCGCTCAATCAGCGCTTTTCCGACGATTTTTTCTGCTTCGAATGCAACATGCCCTTTATGATCCAATAGAACGACAAACACGCCCTTTTTAGGTGCCGAAATTGCACCGCTTTCAATAGTAATTGTCTTTGACATAATAAAATATTCCTGCCTTCTAATAACAAATTCTAGCGATGCGCCGTGTTTTTTTTCGAAAAAGCAATCATGCACAAAACGCTTTGGTATAATGAGCACTGTTTTTAAGTTCTTCAAGTTTAACCGTGCTTTTTTTACCACTTTTATAAATTGATGTGTCCTTCGACTTGAAACATGACACTGATTTGTGGCAAAAGGCACTCGTTAGTGTTTTGTTAACTAATTTCATTCGTCTCTTGTTAGTTTTGGCATGATAGCTCAACAGAGACCGTTTGAGATGGGTATTTGGTATAGTATACAATACTGTATTTGATTTGTTTTGAAACTTGTATGAGGATGTGAACTCTATCTATGCGCATTATTGAGCAATACATCCTACGGCGCGTCTTTATGCTTTTTGCAGCTGTTCTGGTTGCATCGGTTGGAATCAGCTGGACAGTTCAAGTCTTGGCAAAGATCAATTACTTGACGACAAGTGGCCAGACATTTCTCGCTATTTTACAATTTTCATCGTTATTTATTCCTTCAGCGATTCCTTTGGTTATTCCTTTTGCGCTGGTTATTGCCATTGCGCAAACCTTATCCACAATGAATCAGGACTCAGAGCTCGTTGTTATTAACGCTTCTGGCGCTCCGAGAAATACGGTTTGGAAACCCATTCTTTTACTTGCTGTGCTTGCTGCAATCTTTTCGTTTTTCATTGCCAATTTTGTAACACCACAAGCGCGTCTGACAATGCGTGAAATGGTGGCAACAGCGCATGCTGATCTTATCAATGCCTTCATACAAGAAGGTAGCTTTCGCGAATTGACCACAAATCTTTATATGGAAATCGGTCAACGCAATGATGATGGTACGATTGGGCGTCTGTTTATCGCCGATCAGAGAGATCCGAATACAGATTTATTCTACTATGCGGTGGATGGTTCCGTTATCAGCAATAGTAAAGGCGATTTTCTTGTTCTGAACAATGGTGAAGTTCAACGGCGTGATAATCAAAAAGGTGATGTATCGATTATCAAATTCGGCACATATACTTTTAACCTTGGCGAGTTTACAGCTAGTGACGGGACCCCAACCATATTTCCTAAAGATAGACCCCTACTCTATTTGATGCATCCTGACGCTAATGATCCGTATTATCAACGGCGTCCATTGCAATATACTGCAGAAATGCATCGTCGTTTTACAGAATGGCTTTATCCTATTGTCTTTGCACTTATAGCCTTGGCGGTTGCAGGCGACGCACGCTCGCATAGACAAGCGCGCATTTCTGCCTCGTTTTCTGCTATTTCACTTTCGCTTCTGGTTTATTGGCTTGGATATTTCTTCGGTGATCGTGCCGACAGTGATTTGGCTTACGTGCCTTTATTATATATTTTACCGCTCGGTATCAGTGCGTTCATTCTATTTATGTTTATAACCAATCGTAAAATGTCGCTTCCCGATAAGTTTAATGACAAACTCAGCAATATTTCTGATTGGATAAAATCGAAATTTAAATTCCGTACACAAAGCAGTAACGATGGAGGCACGCCATGATTGGTTGGACTCTCGGACGTTACTTCTTTATGCGGTACGTAAAGATTACTGCATATTTTCTATTGGGTATATTTGTCCTCGCTCTTTTGATGGACTTTACGGAAAATGCTGGACGGCTTGCAGGTCTTCCGGGATATTCTGCTTTGGGTGCCCTTACAATGTCGGCGCTTCGTATACCCTTTATTATGCAGCAGCTTTTTCCATTTGTAGCCCTATTTTCAGCAATGGCGACATTGATTTCGCTCAATCGTAAAATGGAATTGGTGATTGCACGTTCCATTGGCGTATCGGCGTGGCAATTTCTTATGCCAGCCTGTCTCGGTGCTTTCTTATTCGGTGTTATTGCTGTCGTTATCGTTAACCCGCTTGCCGCATGGGGAACCAGCCAATCAGAACAATTACTAGCCAATTGGAAAGGCGATGATGCCCAAACGCCGGTAAATAGCAATCGTATTCCTTGGCTCACCCAAAAAACCGATGCTGGTGTTACTACAATTGGTGCAAAAGCTGTTGCCGATAAGGGACTTACGCTTATCGATGCGACCTTCGTTGAATATAATTCAGACGGAACAGTAAATGATTGGCTTAATACCAGTCAGGCAAAATTGACAAATGGTGCATGGGTTCTGACAAATGGAACACGGTACAAAGCCGGTCATGAGCCACAAAAATTTGAGGGACTTAAAGTAGCCACCCATTTGCGTCCAGAATTTGTGGAAGATCGTCTTGCTGATCCAGCGACGATTCCTTTCTATGAATTACCACATAAAATTGAAATAGCGCGTTCTTTTGGCTATTCTGCCAATGTTTTTGACATGCAATTACAATCTTTAATTGCATTACCGGCGTTATTAATTGCAATGACATTGATTGCGGCAACGGTTACTTTAAAATTTGTGCGATTTGGACAGTCTGGAATGCTGATTCTGGGTGGCATCATTGCTGGGTTCGTGCTTTATGTAGTTTCGGTTCTTGTGCAAGCTTTCGGTAAGGTGGGGTATGTTCCACCTGCTGTGGCAGCTTGGGTGCCGGTTGTTATAGCTTTATTTTTTGGTATCTCCTTTTTGTTGCATAAAGAGGATGGCTAGGTGAAACGATTGAATAGTGGAATAACAATTTCAAAAAGCCTAAAGGCATTGGCAATCACAACCGCATTGGGGTGTGTGATGAGCTTGGGTGCAACAAATTTTGTCTACGCACAAGATTTTGGCGCGCTCTCAGCAACACACAAAACAGATCCTAATGCGCGGATGTTGTTGTCTGCCGATGAGCTAGTTTATGACCGTGATGCCAATACCGTCACAGCACAAGGCAATGTCAGAATCGAGTATGACGGTAACCGAATCGTTGCACGTAAAGTAACATACAACCAGAAAACTGGTCGCGTTATGGCGGAAGGTGAAGTAGAAGTTGTTCAACCGGACGGCAGCAAACTTTATGCAGACCAGATCGATATGACAGACGATTTGGGCGAAGGATTTGTTAATTCCTTGCGGGCTGAAACGCCTGACAATACACGTTTTGCAGCTGAAAGTGCTGAGCGCAGTGGTGGGCAAATGACGGTGTTCAATCGTGGTGCCTATACTGCTTGTGAACCCTGCTACTCTAAACCAGATCATGATGTTTTATGGCAGATAAAAGCCAAAAAGATTATTTGGAATGGTTCAACCAAAACTATGCGTTTTGAAGATAGCCATTTTGAATTTTTCGGTATGCCGATTGCATGGTTTCCAGTATTTGAAATGCCAGACCCTACAGTTAAACGCAAAACTGGTGTGTTAGCGCCGAGCTTTATGTATAATAAGGACCTAGGCTTTGGAATACGCAATTCTTATTTTTGGAATTTAGCACCAAATTACGATTTTACCCTTTCAGCGACTGGCTATACCAATCAAGGGCTTTTGACAGAAGGCGAATGGCGTCATCGCTTGGAAACTGGAACGTATAATATCCGGTTTGCCCATATATATCAGGCTAATCCAGATGATTTTGATGCCGGCTCAATCGATAGGCTGAATGACAACCGTTACATGGTTGCCACAAAAGGTGATTTCCGGATCAATTCAAATTGGACCTATGGTTGGAATATATTAGCCCAATCGGACAGAAATTTCAGCCGTACTTACAATTTGGAAGGTTATAAGGACGACGTTTTCCGCTCACAAGTCTATCTGAATGGTCTAGCTGGCAGAAATTATTTTGATATGCGCTTCTATCATTTTGAAGTGCAGGACTCGATGACGAAAGACAATCCGAGTGAACGTTATACCCGTCAGCCTTGGGTATTACCGCGTATTGAATATTCTTTCACACCGGACGAGTCGGTTTATGGCGGCGAATTTACCTTCCATACTAATATGCAAACCATATATCGCGACCGCGCAGATTTTGCCTTTGCTGATTGGCAAGGAAAACCACTCGATACTGCCCGTCTCGCTGGTATGTCAGGCACCAATTTCCGCTTAACATCAGATGTAGAGTGGAAGAGAAGTGTTATAACGCAAGGCGGTTTGGTTATAACACCAATTCTTGCTTTGCGGGGCGATGGTATTGGCACTGATGCAAATGGAAGCTATGGCGGATATACATCAGAAGGCACCTATCGTAATGTTGATATCGAATCTGGTGCATTCCGCGGCATGGCGACTGCTGGGTTAGAGTTGCGTTATCCACTATTGTTTACTGTAGGTAATACAACACATATACTTGAGCCTACGGCACAAATATTCGTGCGCAATAATGAGCAATATACTGGCCGCCTACCAAATGAAGACGCACAAAGCTTTGTATTTGATGCAACAACATTATTTGAGCGTGACAAGTTTTCAGGTTATGATCGCCTAGAGGGTGGCACCCGTTCCAATGTCGGTTTACGGTATTCCGGAAATTTGAATAATGGTTGGTCACTATATGGATTGGTTGGCCAATCGTTCCAACTATTTGGCAAAAATTCGTATAATGCAAAAGATTTCGTAAGCGTTGGAGCCGATTCTGGCCTTGAAAGTGCACGGTCTGATTATGTTGCCATGTTTGGTGCAAGTGACGAAAACGGTTTTGCAATGGCTTCACGTGGACGCTTTGATGAAGAAACAGGTTCAATCCGGCGTGGAGAATTGGAAGTTTCGAAGAATTGGTCTCGCGTTTGGGCTTCATCACAATATGCCTATATTCAAAGCCAACCAGATTATGGTTATAAACAAGATCGTCAGGAAGTTTCCTTCCAATCTGGTTACAAGTTTACAGATCACTGGTCTATTAACACAAATACAAGTTATGACCTGGTTTCAGACACACTCGTTAAAATCGGCGGTAATTTGAATTATCTTGATGAATGTTTTGGTTTGAATCTCGGCTATCAGCAAACAAGAAATCCATGGGAAAATGAACCATCGCACACTTTTGGGTTTATGCTCTCATTCCGTACAGTAGCTGATATCGGAAATGGCGATATAGGTGGTGCTCTCAAGAAATAAGTCTTGAGATTGGTGGGCATTGAGTTCGATTATTATAGTGAAGATTTAAATGGTTATAATTAACCGCCTGATTTAGTGGACAGATAAGCAGAAACGAAACACAATGAAGAAAATAAAATACAGCACACTGGCTTTTATATTTGCTACATCAATATGTGTAGCAGGCATGTCTTCACAGGCGTTTTCAGCGTCACATAAATCTGCCCCACAAAATGTCCAAGCCGGACAGACGACGGTTGCGGTCATTGTCAATGGCAATGCAATCACCAATTATGACATTCAAAGGCGTGCAGCATTTTTGAAGTTGCAACGCCGTCAAGGAAACCTGCCAGCTCTCGCCAAAAGCGAATTGATCGAAGAGATGCTGAAGCGCGTCGAGATGAAGAAGCGCAATATCAATGTTTCTGATGAAGAAGTGAACAAGGCATTTTCGGGTTTTGCAGAACGTAACCATATGACGGTAGCACAACTGACGCAAATGTTTGCACAAACTGGTGTTACTGCCGATCACTTTAAAGATTATATCAGAACCCAGATGGGTTGGGGGCGTCTCGTTAGCGCACGCTATCGCGCTGAAGGTGGCATTATAACAGAACAAGAAGCTGTACAACGCATGATAAAAAATGGCGGTGTTAAGCCTACTGCTAATGAATACGAGCTTCAACAGGTCATATTTGTTGTGCCAGCTGATCGGCGTTCAGCTATTCTCGGAAAAAGAAAGCAGGATGCCGAGCTTTTCCGCGCAAAATTTGCTGGTTGCGATAATTTAAAACAACAAGCAACAACTATGCTAGACGTGACTGTAAGAAATCTTGGTCGTGTGCTTGAACCACAGCTTCCTGAAGAATGGGAAAAGGCGGTCAAAGCTACACCAGTTGGTCGCATGACTCCACCACAAGAAACACCAAGAGGTGTTGAAGCCTTGGCCATTTGTGGTATTAAAAAAGTGTCTGATGATAAGGTTGCACAGCTTGTCTTTACCGTTCAAGATAATGAAAAGTCCGGTGATAAAAAAGCGGAAGATCTGAGTGCAAAGTACCTCAAGGAATTGCGGGAAAAAGCTCGCATTCAAAATCCTTGATGTTACCACTTGTTGTTAGCAGTGGTGACCCTGCCGGAATAGGATTAGAAATAGCTTTAAAGGCTTGGTTGCTAAGGCAGTCAGATGCGATACCGCCTTTTTTTATTCTTTCTGATGCGGATGTAATAAGAAGTCGCATAGCTTTATTGGGGTATGATGTAACAACAAAAGTCGTAGATCTCGATCGCGTTTGTGAGAAATTCGATGATGTTTTGCCGATCGTGGAACTTGAAAATAGACAAGTTGCTGATGTTGGCCGCCCCTCACCCCAAAATGCATCAGGCATTGTGGAAGCAATAGAGCGTGGTGTTAATTTCATTCACGATGGATTGGCAAGTGGTCTTGTAACTTGTCCAATTGCAAAAGCTGTTCTTTATGAAGCTGGTTTCAAATTTCCCGGACATACCGAATTTTTGGCCGATCTTGCTATGCAATTGACTGGAGAATCTTGTCAACCTGTCATGATGCTTGCTGGACCAGAATTAAGAACTGTACCTATTACCGTTCATATTGCCATTCAAAAGGTTCCTCAGACTTTAACAACTGAGCTAATTGTGCAAACAGCATTAATTACCGCAAATGATCTGCATAAAAGATTTGGGATAGATAATCCGAAATTAGCAGTAGCGGGACTTAATCCTCATGCTGGGGAAAATGGTGCTATGGGGCTTGAAGAACAGACTATTATCATGCCCGCTATTGATATTTTACGCAAACACGGAATTACAATAACTGATCCGCTGCCATCTGATACGATGTTTAATGAAAGAGCGCGAAAAAATTACGATGCAGCACTGTGTATGTATCATGACCAGGCGTTAATACCTGTTAAAACAATTGGCTTTGATGACACAGTTAATGTAACATTGGGGCTACCTTTTATCCGTACATCACCAGATCATGGTACTGCATTCAATATTGCAGGCAAAGGAATAGCATCGCCAGATAGTTTCATTGCGGCATTGAAAATGGCAAGTGAGCTTGCGAAAAATAGTTGCAAACAATGAGTATTGATACACTTCCACCGTTACGGCAGGTTATAGAAAAATATGATCTGCAGGCAAAAAAGTCTCTCGGTCAAAACTTTCTTTTTGATCTTAATTTGACAACAAAAATTGCACGGCAAGCAGGCGACTTGGAAGGCAAATCAGTATTGGAAATTGGTCCCGGCCCTGGTGGCCTTACGAGGGCTTTGTTGGCATTGGGGGCAAATGTAACCGCTATTGAGCGAGATACACGTTGTCTACCGGCGTTGAATGAAATTGCTGAAGTCTATCCAAATAAATTGAATATCATTTGTGGCGATGCACTTGAGCAGGATTTTACCAAACTATTTGCCAGTAATGAAAAACCGCATATTGTTGCCAATTTACCTTATAATGTTGGCACGCAGATTTTGATAAACTGGCTATTGGTCGAACCATGGCCACCATTTTATCAATCCATGACATTGATGTTTCAACGCGAAGTCGCAGAGCGTATTACGGCAAAACCCTCAACACCACATTATGGGCGGCTGGGTGTGCTAACAAATTGGAGATGCAAGTCTGCCATTGCATTTGATGTCCCACGACAGGCATTCACACCGCCACCAAAGATTACCTCTTCTGTGGTACACCTCGTGCCTTATGATAATCCAATCCCCTGCTCTGCCAAGGCTTTGGAGACAGTGACAAAGGCAGCATTTGGCCAACGGCGTAAAATGTTGCGCCAAAGTCTTAAACCGCTTGGTGGCGAAGATCTTTTGCAAAAAGCTGCGATAGATGGAACACGACGAGCCGAAACGCTAAGCATTGAAGAGTTTATCGCTTTGGCTCGCGCGCTTTCAAATCAGTAAAACACCTGATCTGGGCTAACGAATATATTTTCAAATCTATAAATTGCTATGAAAACTGGATCTATTGATCTGCCGATAAAGTTAGTCCAATTTTTCACTTAATAGCCCGTCCACAAATGAGTCGAGATAGAGACAACGTTTGCGCTTTATCGTTTCAGCGAGGTGAATAGCTTTGATTGTTGCAAATGAGCGATTGAGATCCTCATTGACCAAAACATAATCATAAGATTGCCACTGCTTGATTTCACCACGAGCATTATCAAGCCTTAGATCAATCACCTCTTTGCTGTCTTCGGCACGGCGATTTAATCGTGATTTTAATTCTTTCATCGATGGGGGAAGAATAAAAATCGACACGACATCATTGGGCATTTTTTGTTGTAGTTGTTTGGCACCCTGATAGTCGATATCAAACAACATATCGCGACCAGATGCCAAAGCTGTGTCCACTGTTTCGCGCAATGTACCATAATAATTGCCGTGAACTTCCGCCCATTCTATCAACTCGTCATTATCGCGCTTACGTTCAAAATCTTTTTTCGAGATAAAATGATAATGTACACCATCAACCTCACTCGGGCGACGTTGACGAGTTGTTACACTAATAGATAGGCCAAGCTCACCATCTTCCAAAAGCAATCTTGATAGGGTTGTTTTGCCTGCACCAGAAGGAGACGACAATACTAGCAACACGCCGCGCCTTGGTTCTAGTATTTTTGTATTAAGCTCATGTGGCGATGCACTTGTCATATGTCTTTGTCCTCTGGATAATCTCTTAACAATCGGATTGATTTTAGCGTTAAGCAAACCATCATTCAATATTTTGTATCTGTTCCCGTAATTGGTCGATCACTGTTTTCAATCCCAAACCAACTTCCGTTAAAGATGTGGTATGCGCCTTTGAACATAATGTATTCGCTTCTCGATTGAATTCTTGTGCCAGAAAATCCAAACGCCTGCCAATAGGTTGTTCGGATGAAATCAAGCTACGGGCAGCTTTAATGTGACCATCAAGCCGATCTAGTTCTTCCTGAACGTCAACTTTTGTTGCAATAAAAGCGGCTTCTATATGCAAACGCTGTGGGTCAAGTGGTACATTGGTTTCCAACAAAGCTTCCACCGTCGTCTTCAGTCGCTCCCGAATAGCATCAAGTGATCTTGCAGGATCATTGCGCGCTTTCTTTACAAGTATTTCCAACTGGTTGATTTGTTCCGTTAAGATTTGTTCAAGACTGTTGCCTTCTGCTTTGCGTGAAGCAACCAATTCTAACAAAATACGCTCAAAACCCATATTGATGGCGTTTCTACATTCATCATTGAGAGTATCAAGACAATTTTCGCTATCGTGTTCTATCACACCCTTGATTGCTAAGAGCTCCGCCAATGACGATTTGGCGATATTGTATTCTTTTTCCAGTTCGGCTGATAGATTAATCAAATATGAAATATATTCGCGATTAACGACCGGAATATTGGAAGCTTTTGGCGAGGTTATTGTTAGCGAAAATGTAATGCTACCACGCGCGAAAACGGCTGCAGCTTTCTTTTTCAATTCATTTTCAAAGACATCTAACAATGTCGTTGAACGAAACTTGACGTCAAGCCCCTTACCATTGACTGAACGTGCTTCCCAAGTAACATTAAGATCACCAATTTTGGTGTCTACTCGGGCAAAACCTGTCATACTTTGCAATATTATAAACTCCTTATGTCCACCCGATACCCCCATGATCGAATTTTGTTATACATTGATATTAGTGGTCCTTATAGTGGCGGTTTTATTGCTTGTTTTGCATTAATTAAAAAGAGCTTATTTGAAAACACACGAAAGATTTATTGGTTAAACTATGAAAGAGTTTTGCAAGTTTTCATTGAGCATCAAAAACACTAACGTTACAGGTCGAAAAATATCTACATGGTCCTCAAGCGGCTTGTTTTCGGAAAAATTATATGTCGCCAACTTTTTAAGTTGATTTCAAATCAATTTGATTTCAGACTTTCCTAATGATCCTGTCGTCGCCATAAATGCAGCGATTGTAAGATTATCCGCCTAAATGCCCCGAAGGTGCAGATTAAAGCGGTCCAAATCAGATAGTAATATATTATTTTCCATAATTTATTTTAGCAGAATGGTCGTGTTCCGCCTCTAAGGCGATGACATCAGTCACCTGAAGATATTCTGGGTTTAATTATCGTTCTGCAATGCACGCCACTTCCGAACATTTGCATTATGTTCATCCAATGACTTTGCAAATACATGACCACCCGTCCCGTCAGCGACGAAATAAAGAGCATCTGTTTTTGGTGGATTTGCCACTGCCTCAAGTGCATCACGGCCAGGATTTGCGATTGGTGTCGGTGGTAAACCATTTATTCTATAGGTATTATATGGCGTTTCTTGATCGAGATCAGAGCGATATATCGGTCTATCCGATGGTTTACCGGCACCACCAAAAATCCCATAAATAACGGTAGGATCCGACTGCAAGCGCATATGTTTTATCAACCGATTACAGAATACCGCAGCAACTTGAGGACGTTCTGATGCAATACCAGTTTCTTTTTCAACGATTGATGCCAAAGTAACAAATTCATTGATTGTCTTTATCGGTAGATCGGGTGAACGCTTTGCCCAAATTTCAGAAACGAGTTTATCCTGCCCATCGCGCAATCGTTTAACTATCTGTGCCCGCGTTGTACCGCGCGTGAAACTCACGGTATTTGTCATTAAACTGCCTTCAGGCGGTAATTGTTGTGGCAAATCACCAATCAAAACTTCATTGGCAGCTAAACGATCAAAAATTTGCTTAACCGTAAGACCTTCAGGAACTGTAAATGTATATTCGATAGATTTACCAGCCACCAGAATATCCATAATGGCGCTCATTGAGGCGTGTGCAGGTATTGCATATTCCCCTGCTTTTAACAGTTTTGCCTTGTCCTGATATCCAACACCATAAACAAAAACGTCGGCAGATCGGATTATGCCCTGTTTTTCCAATAAAGCAGCAATCTCTCTAATGCCGGTTCCAGGTTGAATTAAAATAACCTGCTGTTCTTCCAATGGTCCAGCGGCAAAAAACATATTTTTTCCGATATAAATCGGAATAGTGATGGCAAGGATTATAACAATCACAAGCATCAAAAAGAAATTGCCTAATATAACAAACGGGTTGCGTGCTATGTGAGAGCGTTTTGATTTATCGTCTAGTTCACTCTCATCATTTTCTTGCGGTAGAGGCAAATGAGAAACATCTTGGTCAGATTGTATCTTTCTTTCCTCATCAGACATAAGCGCATACCCTAATATTCATGAAAAACACGCACCGCTTCCATGATTTTATTCAGAGAATAAGACAAAATAGAGAGACGTTACAAGTCTAAATATTATTTTGAAAACCGCCTCATAATTAATGATGCATTTGTTCCGCCAAATCCAAAGGAATTAGAAAGAACCGTATCAATCTTACGTTCACGGGGTTTATGCGGAACAAGATCAATCTTTGTATCAACTGACGGATTATCAAGATTTAAAGTTGCCGGAGCAATATTATCCCGTATAGCAAGAACGCTGAAAATAGCTTCTGCAGCACCAGCGGCACCAAGTAGATGCCCAATCGATGATTTGGTTGAAGACATCGACACTTTAGACGCATGATCTCCCATCACACGTTCTACAGCAGCAAGCTCGATAGTATCTGCCATAGTCGAAGTTCCGTGCGCATTGATATAATCAATGTCTGATGGGGCTATATTAGCGCGCTTGATAGCTGCTTCCATACAACGCTGTGCACCCTCTCCGCTCTCTGACGGAGCAGTAATATGATAAGCATCACCTGATAGGCCGTAACCTATAATTTCAGCGTAAATTTTAGCACCTCTATTGAGGGCGTGTTCCAGTTCTTCCAGAACAACAACCGCAGAACCTTCTGCCATGACAAAACCATCACGATCAGTATCGTAAGGTCGTGAGGCATGTTCAGGATCATCATTACGGCCAGTTGAAAGAGCTTTACAAGCTGCAAAGCCAGCCAATGAAATACGATTTACCGGTGATTCTGTACCACCCGCCACCATCACATCGGCATCACCCAATGCGATCAAGCGTGATGCATCCCCAATCGCATGAGAACCCGTAGAACATGCCGTGACAACAGCATGATTAGGTCCACGCAAATGGTGCTTAATGGAGACATATCCGGAAGCTAGATTAATAAGACGTCCTGGAATAAAAAAGGGCGAAATACGTCTCGGTCCCTTATCGCGTAATGTATAACCAGCTTCTACAATGCCTTCAACACCACCAATACCAGAACCAATCATCACGCCTGTACGTATCTGATCTTCGTCTGTTGATGGATGCCAATTAGCATCGTCAAGCGCTTCATCTGCCGCACCCATAGCATAGACTATGAATGGATCAACCTTACGCTGTTCCTTAGGTTCCATATGGAGATCAGGATTAAAGGTACCATCACTTCCATCCCCTAAAGGGATACGACCCGCAATTTGACAAGGAAGGTCGTCAACTTCAAATTCTGTCACGCGACGAATACCGCTACGTCCTTCAAGAAGCCGTTTCCAGCTATGTTTCACGTCGCCGGCCAGCGGAGAAACCAACCCCATACCGGTAATGACGACACGTCTCATACTTTCATTCCCAATCTTATAAATCAAATCACACGTTACCCATTTTGGAGGGAACACTATAATGCAAAAATGCAAATGAAGACAAAAGCCTTAAAGGCTTCTGTCTTCTTATATTATTATGCAGAAGCTTTATCGATGAACTTGACTGCATCACCAACAGTCAAAATTGTTTCTGCAGCGTCATCTGGAATTTCAACGCCAAATTCTTCTTCAAAAGCCATAACCAATTCAACGGTATCAAGGCTATCGGCACCAAGATCGTCAATAAAGCTTGCACCATCGGTTACTTTGTCTGCATCAACACCAAGATGCTCGATGACGATTTTCTTGACGCGTTCTGCTGTATCACTCATGTAGGATCCTCGACTTTTGTTGTTTCCATACCTTGGTTAACGGCATGGGCTCCTCTAATCAAGCAATAGATGTGTTTTTTACCCAAATCATTTTAAAGTTTTAAGCACATCCTGTGGATATCCCATTTGGGACAAACCGATTTTACTAATCGGCTTCAAACGCGGCAATTATCATGGTCTAAGCCAAGACGCAAAGATATTTTAGCATTTTTACAGTGTTTCATCTGTTTTATGCAAAAAAATATGTCTTTTTTCCCTAAAAATAAGGCTTCTATGCCTCAATCACGAATTATTACCGTATTTGTTCAAACATAGGTATTTTGTATAAACTTGGACATTATTTATCTGCCCAAGCTTTTTGTCATGTCTTTATTATAATGGATAGATATCCATTAGATCATTGCCATGCCGCCATTAACATGCAGTGTCTGACCTGTAACGAATGCGGCTTCATCACTTGCCAAATAAATTGCAGCAGCTGCAACATCGTCACTTGTTCCCATGCGTTTCATAGGAATAGCGGACATGATGGTTTCTTTCTGCTTTTCGTTCAATTTATCTGTCATAGCCGACTCGATAAATCCAGGCGCAATACAGTTAACTGTTACGTTACGGCTGGCAATTTCTTGTGCTAAAGATTTTGAAAATCCGATAACGCCGGCTTTCGTCGCACAATAATTTGTCTGCCCCGGATTCCCAATAACACCAACAATCGACGAAATGTTAATTATACGGCCATAACGGCGGCGCATCATAGGGTGTGTCAATTCACGTGTTAACAGAAAAACAGCTGTTAGATTGACAGCCAATACGTCATCCCAGTCCTGATCGCTCATACGGACAAACAGGCCATCACGGGTTATTCCGGCATTATTAACAAGAATATCTACGCCGTCCATTTCTTTCTCGGCGGTTTCAGCCAAGGCTTTAACAGCATCCCGATCCGACAAGTTTGCTGGAAATATGAAACAATTGTCACCAAGATCAGCAGCC
This sequence comes from uncultured Bartonella sp., assembly GCA_946478665.1. Lineage (GTDB taxonomy): Bacteria > Pseudomonadota > Alphaproteobacteria > Rhizobiales > Rhizobiaceae > Bartonella. The sequence goes on from CAMLCZ010000001.1 coordinate 495,767, forward strand.
AAGGCTTTAAGCTTTTCCTCACGTGTGCCATGCAGACCAACAATAGCGCCACGCCCATGAAGTTTGCGCGCAATAGCTTCACCAATACCGCCAGTTGCACCGGTTACAAGAGCTTTGCGCCCTTTAAAATCAAACATTCCTGAATTCCTCGATTATATACCAAGCGCCTTAAGCGCAGTTTCAATTTCCTCACTGCTGCCAACAGTCAATCCATTGATATCCTTATTAATACGACGAGCAAGGCCGGTAAGAACCTTACCTGATCCAATCTCGAATAAAGTGTCAACGCCATTCTGCGCAAACCATTCGATCGTTTCACGCCATCTTACGCGTCCTGTTACTTGATGCACCAAAAGTTCAATAATATGCTGTGGATCGCTTTCCGGTTCAACCGTAACATTTGGGATAAGCGGTACAAGCGGTGCGTTTTTATTGACGTCAAGCAATGCTTCTTTCATCGCATCAGCAGCAGGCTGCATCAGACTTGAGTGAAAAGGTGCAGAAACAGGCAAAATAATCGCTCTTTTAGCACCCTTTTCTGATGCTATTTTACAGGCAGCATTGATTGCATTTGTTTCACCAGAAATAACCAATTGCCCACCACCATTGTCGTTGGCGATCTGGCATATGCCCTCTCCTAAAACAGAGCTACAAATTTCCTCAACTGTAGCCTCGTCAAGGCCAATAATAGCTGCCATTGCGCCTTCACCGACACCGACTGCATCCTGCATGGCTTCACCGCGAATGCGCAGCAAACGGGCAGTATCTGCTAAGCTAAATGTACCGGCAGCACAAAGAGCCGAGTATTCTCCTAACGAATGTCCTGCAACAAAAGCTACCTTTTCTTTCAAATTTAGCCCTTGCGCTTCCATGACCCGTAGCACAGCCATCGATACAGCCATTAAGGCAGGTTGGGCATTTGCCGTAAGGGTTAATGTATCTTCCGGACCTTCAAACATAATTGTTGAAAGCTTTTGTCCGAGAGCATCATCAACCTCTTCAAACACAGCACGCGCTTCAGCAAATTGCTGAGATAACGTTTTACCCATGCCTACAATTTGGCTTCCCTGACCGGGAAATGTGAATGCAGCTACCATTTCAGTTTACTCCTTGACTGAAAATATAACATTTTGGTCTTGACCTATAAAATAGGTTAAAGTCAAGCCAAAGCCACTAGTGAAGCTTCTGATTGATGTTTCTTTCATCACGCAAAGGTGGAAATTCTACTAGAAATGCGGGTATTAGCGGCATGATAAAACGCTTGATGATGATAGATACTATGACGCCAAGGATAACGCCGCCTATTATATCCAAAGGATAGTGGACACCAGTAAATATACGTCCCCAACATGTTAAAACAGCAAGAATTAACGCAACCTTCGCCATTGTTTTATAGCGATAGAGAAACAAAGTGACCCCATAGCAGGTAAAAATAAGTGCGTGGTTACTTGGAAAAGATGCATTATCTTTATGGGCAATCAACGCTTCTGCGAGACCGGCCACAAAAGGACGCGGACGGTAGAACACCATACCTATCATATGGCTGCATATCAGTCCTACAAAAACCGACAATACAATAGCGACAGCTGTCTGTCGTTCTATTCTTTTTCCCAAAAACCAGAAGACAAGAAGATGCAGTGGGATAAAATAAATCAGAAATTTTGCGCAGATAATGCCAAACCATGAAATAATTGCCGGTGTCTGGTGTCCTGCAACCAATATATTGAAAACTCCAACATCCAATTGTTGTATAAAACCCATTTTATTCCGACTCCCAACCTTAAGAGACTTTTGAATTTGTCGCTTTTATATCCGTGTAAGAAATCTTCCAACTTAAAAACGGTTTTTTACGGGCTATACTTGCCTTTTTTGAAAAATACCTGTAGAAACCGCGCGTTCGTTACTGACTCTTGGCTGGGGGTTGAACGGAGGGTCGCCAAAAGCGGCACGAAACATTAATGTTTCAAGCCTCCCGTGTCTCCGCTCTCGAATGTCTCGAAAATATGCGTCCTTTCTTCTTGGGGTTACCTGAAAAGACAAGTCGCAGAGGCTCTGCGTCGAGGGTCAGTGAGATTTAATAGAAGAAAGGCAAATACAATGGCTCTTTATGAACATGTGTTTCTTGCCCGACAAGACATTGCTCCACAGCAAGTTGACCAACTTGTAGAACTTTACAAGGGCGTTATTGAAGCTAACGGTGGCAAAGTTGGGCGTATAGAAAACTGGGGTTTACGTCCCCTAACTTATCGCATTCGCAAGAATCGCAAAGCTTATTATGCATTAATGAACATTGATGCTCCTGCTGCTGCAATTGCAGAAGTTGAGCGCCAGATGCGTATTAATGAAGATATTCTTCGCTACATGACCATTCGTGTTGAAAAACATGAAGAAGGTCAGTCAGCAATGCTTTCACGCCGTGATCGTGATGATCGTTTTGGTAAAGATGAAGAACGTCCACGTCGTTCACGTCGTTCACGCGATGAAGATGCAAATGAAGGAGATGAATAATGGTTGATATCAGTCAGATCCCAACCCGCCGTCCTTTCCATCGTCGTCGTAAAACGTGCCCATTTTCTGGGCCAAATGCGCCAAAGATCGATTACAAGGATATTAAATTGTTGCAACGTTACATTTCAGAACGTGGCAAGATTGTTCCTTCTCGCATCACAGCTGTTAGCCAAAAGAAACAACGCGAATTAGCTAATGCTATTAAGCGCGCACGTTTTCTTGGCTTGTTGCCTTATGTTGTGAAATAATATTTTAGTGCAGTCGACATTGTCGACTGCATTTCCTGCTTTCGGGGCAGGAAGAAAAAATCCGAAGTTGGAATTTCAACATTCCTAACTGCCAAAGCAGGACAGCGAATCAATGATGAAGCAAAACACACATATTATACCAGTGGGTATTGTAACCGGGCTTTTTGCCGGCGCCATCGGAATGGCGATGAACACTTTGCTAATGGTATCGCCACTGCTTGCTATCATTTTTGGTTGTTTTATATCGCTACCAATTTTTATTGCTGCTTTTGGATGGGGTACATTATCAAGTATCATTGCCCTATCGGTTGCAACATTGGTTTTGATAATCGCACAAAACTTTAATACTGGTATCTGCTATATGCTGCTGTTTTTTTTGCCAGCCGTATATGCTTCGTGGCTTCTAGGATTAGCGCAATATGATACTGATAATCAGACCGTAAAGTGGTATCCGCTCTCTTCAGTCATTTTTCTAATAATCAGTTTCATTTCAATTATTTGCGTTTTTATTAGTGTATATATCTATAACCAACCCTCACCGCCGCAGATAGCGCGACAAATTGTTGATCTCTTTACTAATGCTATGCGACAAACTCAATCAGCAGATGGAGCGGATATATCTGCGGTTTACAATGTATTGGTAACCAATATCGTCCCACTTTTATCAAGTGTCCTAGCAACATATAGCGTTATTTTTCTTATCGGAAACCTATATTTTTCACTTGTAGGCGCGCAACGTATGAAACGTCTTGCCCGCCCACGTGAAGATTGGCCAACCAATTTCTATTTACCTTTACCAGCAGTTTTTATCTTTGCGTTGGCATTTCTAGGGACATTCCCCGAGTTAGGAATGTTGTTTAAACTTTGCGCTGCCGTTTTTAACTCGTCATTTATGCTGGCATTTTGTTTCTGTGGTTTAGCATATCTTCATAACCTGTCACGCGGCATGGGGGGCCGAGTATTTATATTGACCCTTGTTTATATAGCTTTATTCACAGTTGTCCTAACCCTACCGATATTCATCGCACTTGTCATGATGGGTATTTGGTCAACTATTCAGAACCACCGTCAAAACGATGGTCTAACCCAATAATCATCATCTGAAAGGATTATAAAATGGATGTTATTCTGCTTGAACGTATCGCCCGCCTTGGACAAATGGGTGACACTGTTTCTGTAAAGGCTGGTTATGCCCGCAATTTCCTTTTGCCTCAAGGCAAGGCATTGCGCGCTAATGAAGAGAATCGTAAGCGCTTCGAATCACAGCGTACACAATTGGAAGCACGCAATTTAGAGCGCCGTAGTGAAGCACAGCAGGTTGCTGATAAACTTGACGGTAAAACATTTATCGTTATCCGTTCTGCTGGTGAAACGGGCCAGCTTTATGGTTCTGTTTCGACACGTGATATCGCAGACATCATCACAGCAGAAGGTTTCTCTGTTCTTCGCACACAAGTTGAACTTAACCACCCAATTAAAACAATTGGTATGCATAATGTTGCTATCAACTTGCACCCAGAAGTACAGGTTACAGTAACCATCAATATTGCACGCTCTGCAGATGAAGCCGAACGTCAAGCAGCAGGTGAAGACCTAACATCTATCGAAGCCATCTATGGTATCGAGGAAAAACCTCTATCAGAAGAAGTTTTCGATGATGAGGATGATGAAAACACGGAAGAAACAGCAAAAGAAGAAGCATAATTTTTCTTTTTCTAGAATATTTCTAGAGAGTTTTTGCTTTTTTTATTTTTGCATCAGTTTTCAAGAAAAAATGAAGACACCCAGCCCATTGGCTGGGTGTTTTTTTTTGAAAATGGAACTATTAATATGTTTGGTTTTCACCATTATTTCTTACTTCAATTAAACATCAAGTAATGGCGATTTGGATTATAAAACAAAAACAGGAATTGTTTAAATGTTTGCTTTATTGAAGACGGCAGCTGGACACATTATTTCTAAAGGAAATTTGGCTGTTACTGATGCTGCAGGTGTAACCTATCACTTTGGTGACAATACTGGGGAACCTGTCCATCTTCGTTTCACGTCTTCAAAATGGGAACGTGAAGTTGCCCTTGATCCTGCATTGAAACTTGGTGAAGCCTATATGGAAGGTGGATTTGAGTTTGTTAAAGGTGACATTTATAAGCTTCTTGAAATAATTTTTGAAAGCACGGGGCCTGTTGCTGAAAACCAAATGTGGATGAAAGCAATGTCCTTTATTCGGACGGCAACCAAGCGTTTTGTCCAAATGAATACATTAAAGCGCTCAGCCCGTAACGTTCAGCACCACTATGACCTATCTGGCAAACTTTATGACTTGTTCCTTGATCCAGACCGGCAATATTCCTGCGCCTATTTTCAATCACCGGATACCGATCTTAATGAAGCACAACTTGCCAAAAAACGTCATTTGGCGGCCAAATTGCAGGTTAGCAAGGGTGAAAAACTGCTTGATATTGGCTGCGGTTGGGGCGGTTTAGGTCTCTATTTTGCTCGCGTATTAGGGGCAGATGTTACGGGGGTAACCCTTTCGCACGAACAATTCGGCATTGCCAACCAACGTGCAAAGACTCTCGGGCTAGAAAATAGGGCGAAATTTTTACTTGAGGACTATCGTAATCTGAATGCACAATTTGATAAGATTGTTTCCGTTGGTATGTTTGAACATGTGGGCATAGGCCACTTCAAAGAATATTTTGACCACGTTAAACGTTTGTTGAAACCGGATGGACGCTTTGTCCTTCACTCGATTGGTCGTTCAGGAGAACCTGGCGCAACAAACCCATGGATAGCCAAATATATATTCCCGGGCGGGTATATCCCTTCTTTATCCGAAGTCATACCGGTCATCGAAAAAAGCGGCCTTATCATCACCGATATTGAAATTTTACGGTTGCATTATGCCGAAACATTGAAAGCTTGGCGTCAGTCTTTTCTGGCGCATTGGGATGAAGCCAAAGCATTATATGATGAGCGTTTCTGCCGTATGTGGGACTTCTATTTGGCGGCCTCTGAAAGCGCTTTCCGTTGGCAGGGCATGATGGTTTTCCAGATCCAACTTGCCCATAAACAAGATGCTGTTCCACTGACGCGGGACTATATTATGCAGGAAGAAGAGAGATTATTAAAGATCGATGCTGATCCCAATCTGTCCATGATACCAATGAAGCCAGTAGATATAAACGTAAAGGCAAAAGCTATTGCTCAGACACTCTAGTTTCCAACAATAATTGATACACCTTTGATAGGGGCGCAAAATAGACATCAGGTTAGTGGCTTTATGGCTGTTTATTCCGTCACGGTTGTGGTGCTACAAATATATGCTAATGCTGTGGCGGTACATTGGAAATAATGTTCGCTCAGTTGTCACTCGGTATTTTTATAATGGTTATCTAGCCTCTTATAATAGCTATCTGACCTCTTATAATGACTATCTGGCCTGTTGTAGTGGCTGTCTGAGGTGGCTTTTTAGGGAAACATCTTGTCTTATAATCAAATATCGAGTTGAGAAACTTATAGCCTATTAAAATCGCCCCGTAGCAGTCTGACCAATTCGTATTTCGAAAAGTGTGGCTCACATGTTGAAATATGCCATTTTTAAAAAAAGCTATGGCAAGATCAGTTTACAATAGGCTAAAGTGGAACTGTTTTTCCAGAAGGTCAGCGAGTATCAAAAGAGAAATGGCAGAAGCAAAAGTTTTCAATCTCAGTCAGCAAAATACAGATGAAGCATTACCTTTTCGGCAGGTTCCGCACAATATTGAAGCGGAACAAGCACTGTTGGGTGCTATTCTTATTAATAATGATGCCATTGATCGCGTCTCAGACTTCTTAAAACCTGAGCATTTTTTTGAACCCCTTCATCAAACAATTTATGCCGTATTAAGCGAAACAATTCGCAATGGTAAGCTTGCCAATCCTGTCACAATAAAACCGTTTATACCGGCTGAAGAAAAAATTGGTGAAATGACAGTGTACAATTACGTGGTCCGTATGGCCACGGAAGCTGTTACCATTATCAATGCGGAAGACTATGGACGGGCAATTTACGATCTATTTATCCGCCGCTCATTGATTGATCTCGGAAATGAAGTGGTCAACACCGCATTTGACGCGCCTATCGACCTTGCGCCTTCGAAGCAAATTGAAAATGTTGAACAACGTTTATTCACTTTGGCAGAAACTGGAAAATATGGTGGTGGTTTTGAAAGCTTCAATGATGCGGTCAAAAAAGCCATTGATATGGCGGGAGCCGCCAAAAAACGTACATCACGATTATCCGGTATCCCCACCCAATTGAAAAAACTTGATGAACAAATGGGTGGTTTACAGCGTTCTGACCTTATTATTTTGGCGGGACGTCCTGGTATGGGTAAAACGTCTCTTGCGACAAATATTGCATTCAACATTGCCAATGCTTACATAAAAGCACAGGAAGAAAATCTGCCTACGGAAGAAAACGAAGGTGGTATCGTGGGCTTTTTCTCGCTGGAAATGTCTTCAGAACAGTTGGCCACTCGTATTATTTCCGAACAGGCAGAAGTTTCCTCGTCCAAGATCAGACGTGGTGACATTTCAGAAGATCAGTTTGCCAAATTGTTACGGTCGATGAATCGGTTACAGAAAGCGCCGCTTTATATCGACCAAACAGGTGGTATTTCTATTGCGCAACTTTCCGCTCGTGCGCGCCGGTTGAAACGCCAACATGGGCTTGATGTTTTGGTTGTGGACTATGTGCAACTTATGACCGGTGCTTCCAAACGAGCATCTGAAAATCGCGTGCAGGAAATTACCGAGATTACAACGGGTTTAAAATCATTAGCCAAAGAACTTAATGTGCCAATTATTGCCCTATCACAGTTGTCTCGTCAGGTTGAATCGCGCGATGACAAACGCCCACAACTATCAGATCTTCGTGAATCTGGTTCTATCGAACAGGATGCTGATGTGGTTTTATTCGTTTATCGTGATGAATATTACATCAAGAACAAGGAACCTAAGCTTGGTAGTGAAGAGCATTTGAAATGGCAGGCCGAGATGGAAGAAGTTTTTGGCAAGGCAGAAGTGATTGTTGCCAAACAACGCCACGGTCCAACCGGCACAGTTCGCCTTGCATTTCAAGCTGAATACACCCGTTTTGCTGATCTTGCCGAAAGTGACCAATTACCAGAACAATTCGGTTAGTATCTATGGTGAAAGCAAGAACACAATTTGTTTGTCAAAATTGCGGAACGGTCTATTCCCGCTGGGCTGGAAAATGTGATGCCTGCGGCGAATGGAATACAATTGTCGAAGAAGGCACAAGCGGTGGCATTGGTGGTGGCCCCGTAAAAAACACCCGAAAAGGCCGCGTTGTGGCCTTAACCACATTATCGGGTGACATAGAGGACGCACCACGTATTCAATCCGGAATCGCTGAACTTGACCGTGTGACAGGCGGTGGATTTGTGCGAGGATCGGCACTGCTGGTGGGTGGCGACCCTGGTATTGGAAAATCCACTTTATTGACGCAAGCCGCAGCCACGCTCGCAAGAAAAGGATATAAGGTCGTTTACGTTTCTGGCGAAGAGGCCGTGGCGCAGATAAGATTGCGTGCACAACGCCTTAATGCAGCCGATACGACGGTTGAGCTGGCGGCCGAAACCAATGTCGAAGATATATTGGCCACTTTGACGGAAACCAAACGCCCCGATTTGGTTATTATCGATTCAATTCAAACCTTATGGTCGGACACTATCGATTCTGCACCGGGTACAGTTACACAAGTGCGCACTGGTGCGCAGGCGATGATTCGTTATGCAAAAAAAACTGGTGCAGCAGTGGTTTTAGTTGGTCACGTAACCAAAGATGGACAAATAGCCGGCCCCCGTGTGGTTGAACATATGGTTGATGGCGTGTTGTACTTCGAGGGTGAAGGTGGACATCAATATCGAATTTTACGCACCGTAAAAAACCGTTTTGGCCCAACAGATGAAATCGGCGTTTTTGAAATGTCCGACCAAGGTTTAAAACAGGTTCTTAACCCATCTGAATTGTTTTTGGGCGAAAGAAACGAAAAAGCGCCCGGCTCGGCTGTATTTGCAGGCATGGAAGGAACAAGGCCAATACTTGTTGAAATTCAGGCTTTGGTTGCGCCCTCTTCACTTGGCACACCAAGACGTGCGGTCGTTGGTTGGGATAGCAACCGTTTATCAATGATTTTAGCGGTATTGGAAGCGCATTGCGGTGTTCGCTTCGGTCAACATGATGTGTATCTGAATGTTGCTGGAGGCTATAGAATATCCGAGCCAGCCGCTGACTTGGCCGTTGCTGCTGCATTGGTTTCATCACTTGCCGGAATTGCATTGCCAACAAATTATGTCTTTTTTGGTGAGGTTAGCCTATCAGGTGCCATTCGCGCCGTATCCCATTCCGGGCAAAGATTGAAAGAAGCGCAAAAACTGGGATTTCATGGAGCTGTTCAACCATCAAACACCACAGAAAATGTAAAATCTGCTGATTTTCGCCAAAGAAGTTTCGCAGATTTACCAGAACTTGTCGCTGCAATAGCGTCGGGAAAAAAACGCCCTATGCCAGAACAACAATATTAAAAAAACAAGAAAGAGAATATTAAGTCTCCCACTTGTAAATAACGCTGAAATATTGGTAATGATCGACCAAATGGCGTAGCTGATAATGGATATGACATTTTCAATTGTTGAAACTACGGTTGGAAGCGATACGTAAGGACAAAACGATGTTCATGACAGCCCTTGACGGCATTGTTATTGGTGTACTTCTATTTTCGGGCTTTCTAGCCATGGTGCGCGGTTTCTCACGCGAATTTTTGTCATTGGCATCATGGGTTATAGCAGCAATCGCTGCTATATTTCTTTATAAACCAACACTACCTCTTGTTGAAACATATCTAACGAATAAAACAATCGCCCTTATTGCTAGCATGGGCATTGTTTTTATTATTACATTCATTATCGTTTCAATCATTACTATGAAAATTGCTGATTTGATTATTGATAGTCGAATTGGCGCACTTGACCGAACATTAGGATTTGTTTTCGGTGTTGTGCGTGGCCTTTTTATTATGGTTATCGCAACACTTCTTGTTAACCAGCTCATAAGACCTGAAGATCAATCGCCTTGGCTGAAAGATGCCAAAACAAAACCAATGCTCGATTCGCTTAGCGTGCAGGTATGGGATTTGTTGCCCAAAGATCCGGATTGGATTTTTGATAAGGCTACCAGCGTCATTAAAAAGAATGAACCAGCAAATGAATCAAATGTTGGTGAAAATCCAGCGCAGAACGGTGACTAATTTATGTATCAACCTTCAAGCTGTATTTGATTTATGTTATTGAATATTTCTTGTTTTATATAAGGCAGCCACAATGGCAAATAGTGATTCTTCCTTCCAGAATTTTTCAATTGAAGATGATACATTGCATGAAGAATGCGGTGTTTTCGGTATCCTTGGTCATGATGATGCAGCAACCTTGACCGCTCTTGGGCTCCATGCTTTGCAGCACCGTGGGCAAGAGGCGGCAGGTATTGTTTCTTATCATGGTTCGGTTTTTCATCAGGAAAAGCACATGGGTTTGGTAGGGGATCATTATACCAATCCTGAAACCTTGGCACGTCTTCCTGGTAATCGCGCAATTGGCCACACACGCTATTCCACAACCGGTGAAACGGTGTTGCGGAATGTTCAACCTTTATTCGCCGAACTAGAAGTTGGTGGCATTGCGATAGCGCATAATGGCAACCTAACCAATGGGTTAACTCTGCGCCGACAACTGATTGCATCGGGTGCCATTTGCCAATCAACATCCGATTCAGAGGTTGTCTTGCATCTTATTGCTCGGTCACGGCACGCATCTTCATCTGACCGTTTTGTTGATGCTATCAAGCAAATTGAAGGTGGGTTTGCTATGATTGCACTGACCCGCACAAAATTGATTGCTGCCCGTGATCCGATTGGAATACGCCCTCTTGTGATGGGTGAGCTTGATGGAAAACCTATTTTTTGCTCTGAAACATGTGCATTAGATATCATCGGCGCCAAATATATTCGAGATGTCGAGAACGGCGAAATTATTATTTGTGAAATCCAAAAAAGTGGCGAAATCACGATAAAGACAATCAAACCCGAGGCACCGAAACCAGAAAGATTGTGCCTGTTTGAATATGTCTATTTTGCCCGCCCAGACTCCATTATTGGTGGACGCAGTGTCTATACAGCCCGAAAAAATATGGGAAAGCATCTTGCCAAAGAAGCACCGTGCGATGGCGATGTTGTGGTACCTGTTCCCGACGGTGGTACACCAGCTGCAATTGGTTATGCGCAAGAAAGCGGAATTCCATTTGAATTGGGCATTATTCGTAACCATTATGTCGGGCGTACCTTTATTGAACCGACCCAGCAAATTAGAGCCTTTGGCGTAAAGCTTAAGCATTCGGTAAACCGTCCGGTTATTAAAGATAAACGGGTTATTTTGGTTGATGACTCAATTGTTCGGGGCACAACTTCGGTAAAAATTGTCCAAATGTTACGCGATGCAGGCGCGAAAGAAGTTCACATTCGTGTTGCAAGTCCGATGATCTATTATCCGGATTTTTATGGTATTGATACACCAGAGGCAAAGAAATTACTCGCCAATCAATATCCTGATCTGCAATCCATGTGTAATTTCATCGGCGCGGATTCATTAGAATTTCTGTCGATTGATGGCTTATATATGGCTGTTGGTGGTGCCCCCAGAGATAATGATAATCCTCAATTTACCGATCATTATTTTACTGGTGATTATCCAACACGTCTAATCGATCAGGAAAATGTTGATAATGTTCATAAATTGTCGGTTTTAAGCAGTCGATAATAATGGATAATCAGTTCAGTCTTGAAGGTCGGGTTGCACTTGTTACGGGTGCATCGCGTGGTATTGGCTATTTTTTGGCATTAGAGCTTGCAAAGCGTGGCGCGCATATTATTGCTGTTGCCAGAACCGTTGGTGGCTTGGAAGACCTTGATGATGCTATTCGCAATGTCGGTTCCAGCGCAACATTGGTTCCGTTAGATCTTCACGACATGGAAGGGATTGATCGATTAGGCGATGCAATCCATAAACGCTGGGGAAAATTGGATATTCTCGTAGCCAATGCAGGAATATTGGGAACCATAGCTCCCGTCGCCCATCTGGAAGCGAAAACATTTGAAGATGTTTTTAATATCAATGTCGTTAGTCAATGGCGGCTTATTCGAACAGTGGAACCGCTTTTAAGGCAGTCAGACTGTGCAAGAGCTATCCTATTGTCTTCTGGCATAGTGCATCATCCACGTGCTTTCTGGGGCGTATATGCCTCTTCTAAAGCTGCTTTTGAAGTACTCGGACGGTGTTGGGCGGACGAGCTGAAGCAAAGCACAGTCAAAGTTAATATGGCAAATCCAGGTGCCACACGCACTGCAATGCGTGCACAAGCGATGCCTGGTGAGGATCCGCAAACTTTGCCAACAGCAGAAGAAATTGCATCGAGAATTGTTTCTCTCGCCTCTCCCAAACTGGAAGAAAATGGGCGTTTATTTCAAGCGCGCGACAACAAATTTATCGATTACAACTAAGACAGTCGTGAAAAATCGGCAAATTAAGCGCTGTTAAGCAGTGTGAGTTTTGTTGATATTCTCAATAGCAATAAGCGGGTAGTTAATGCTTTAAAATACCTACTCTATAGTATCGATTGTAACTCTGAATTATATCGATTGTAACTGTGAAAATTTGGTTCAAACAGGTGATGATACAAAACGATTGGTCGATGCTAAGGCAATACAACGGGCATTGCTTTCAAAACACGAGTTGTTTAGCCATCTAAATTATATATTTGAGGACAGTAGGTAAAACTTAAACGGCTTAACGAAATTTATTCCGATTGGTCAGATATATCGTCCATATCAAGTTCGGATTTTCCAGCTTCCAAGATGGCACGTTTTTTATAGGCCATCAAACTGAATGGTAAAAAAATCAGATAGCCAATGGCAGTAACAAGCAATGTTTGCCATGTGTAGGTTGCCAAAAAACCGACATAAATTACCAGAAACAGCATACCAGGAACGACAATGTCGCGCCGTAATTTTTGCCCGATAGTTTTACCGTTCCATACAGGCAGACGACTAATCAACAAAAATGCGACAACAACCGTATATAAGCTAAACACCAATGCCCAACCGGCATTTGGCTTTAGTCCTAAAGTGCCAAGGTAGACGGGCAATAGTACCAGCAATGCCCCTGCTGGTGCTGGAACGCCAACAAAATACTCTTTTTGCCAACGTGGAATATCATGATTATCGATCATAACATTGAAACGTGCTAACCTTAAACAGCACGCAACACAATAGACTAATGCGGCAACCCAGCCAACATGATCTGTCTGGTTCAACAAATAGGAATAGACAACCAATGCTGGCGCTACACCAAAATTGACAACGTCGGCTAATGAATCCATCTGCGCCCCAAAGGGAGAACTGCCATTCATCAAACGCGCGATACGCCCATCTACACCATCCAATATAGCAGCTAAAAGCACCATCAGAATGGCGTTTTCGTATTGATGTTCAAAGGCAAGCCGAATGCCACTGACACCCGCACAAATAGCTAGAATAGTGATAACATTGGGTATCACATAGCGCATGGATATAGGTGAGCGACGACGATGAGCATCGTCCGGTTTATGTCCTTCCGGATCAAACGAAGAAAAAGGTGAAGGGCTCTTCATTGCGAAATCTAATCCAGTCTAAAATCAGTTATGGTTGCACTCTTATCAAAAGATGCAAAAACTGTTTCTCCAGCGATTGCTTTTTGACCGATAGCAACGCGTAATTTTACACTTGAAGGGAGATAAACATCAAGACGTGATCCAAAACGAATAAGACCAAAACGTTTCCCCGCCACAACTTGCTCATCTTCCTTCGACCAACATACAATCCGTCGAGCAACCAAACCTGCAACCTGCACAAGCCCGATTTCGCCATGTGCTGTTTCAATCACCAGCCCATTACGTTCATTATGATCGCTTGCTTTGTCCAATTCGGCATTACCGAACTGTCCGGGACGATAGACAATCGAGCGGATTGTACCATCCATGGGAATACGGTTTATGTGACAGGAAAACACGTCCATAAAAACGGAAACGCGCGTCATCTCTTCACTGCCCAGTCCCAATTCTTCTGGTGGTACAAAGGGACCAACAAAAGAAATTTTACCGTCAGCAGGACTCATCACCAAATTCTTGTCAATGGGAGTCACACGTTCAGGATCACGGAAGAAATAAATGCACCATACCGTTAGCACCAATCCAAACCAAAATAGTGGATTCCATATCCATCCCAATACAAGAGATGCAATAAAGAAGGCAGCAATGAAAGGATACCCTTCCTTATGGATGGGTGCAAAACCGTTACGAACCGATCTTACAATACTCATACGCGTATACCCCATTTAAACTCTACTACTACCCCGGCTAACTCAGTAATAAACACTCTTTACCCAATTACCTTACAAAAAGCGACTATTTGTTTTAAATCAACTGTTTTTGCTTCATTTTGTTGAAATATGATGGGAAACAACCCCAAGTTCATCATCTTCGCGGATCTTTCTTAGCTTTTCCTCTGCTTGAGATGCTTCAAGCTGTTTATTCCACATTGAGGCATAAAGTCCATTCTTGTTTAAAAGCTCGTCATGTTTGCCGCGCTCGATAATACGACCATCTTTTAGAACAAGGATTTCATCCGCATTGATAATTGTGGACAGTCTATGCGCAATAACAAGTGTGGTTCTGCCACGACTGACAATATCTAAAGCATGTTGTATTTCTTGTTCAGTGGCCGTATCCAAGGCCGATGTTGCCTCATCAAGTATCAATACGGGTGGTGCTTTCAGCAATGTCCTTGCAATGGCGACACGTTGTTTTTCGCCACCTGAAAGCTTGAGTCCACGTTCGCCAACCATGGATTGATAACCATCTGGCAGCTGCTCTATGAAATGATTGATTTGTGCCATTTCTGCTGCTTGCTTAACTTGCGTATCTGTCGCATCTGGTCGACCATACCGGATATTATACGCAATCGTATCATTAAATAGCACTGTATCTTGTGGAACCATACCAATCGCTTTACGCAAACTTTTTTGTGTAACAGTGCGTATATCCTGCCCATCAATGGTAATAACCCCCTGTTGCACGTCATAAAAGCGGAATAACAAACGCGATATGGTTGATTTTCCTGCTCCTGATGGCCCAACAATGGCAACAGTCTTACCGGCAGGTACCTTGAATGTAATGCCCTTCAATATTTGGCGATTTGTATCATAGGAAAATTCAACTTGGTTGAATTCAATTGCACCCTTATCAACAACCAGTTCTTTCGCGCTTGGTGCATCTGTTATTTCCTGCGGCACGTCAAGAAGATCAAACATTGCTTCAATATCTGTTAATCCCTGACGGACTTCCCGATATATCGAGCCAATAAAATTAAGTGGAATAGATAATTGCATTAAAAGCGCATTGATAAACACGAAATCGCCAATGGTTTGTGTGCCTTTATGAACCTCATAGGCAGACATCAACATCATCGCCGCCATGCCTATGCCAAAGATCACAGCCTGACCAAAATTAAGCCAACCAAGTGATATCCATGTTTTAACCGCCGCTTTCTCATAGCCAGCCATAGATGCATCAAATCGTTTGGCTTCAAGATCTTCATTGCCAAAATATTTGACTGTTTCAAAATTCAATAAGGAGTCGATAGCGCGTGTATTGGCTTCCGTGTCAGATTCGTTCATCTGTCGGCGTATCGCAATACGCCAATTGCTGGCCGTGATGGTAAACCAAGTGTAGACCCCGACAGTTAGTGCCACCACAATCATGTAACGCCAGCCATAACTGATGTATAAAACCACCGCGCTCAGAGCAAATTCTAAAATTGTTGGTGCCGTATTCAGAATAGAAAAGCGAACAATTGCTTCTATTCCCTTTGTGCCGCGCTCAATAACACGCGACAAACCACCTGTTCTTCTCTCTAGATGAAATCGAAGAGACAACTCGTGCATATGAACAAAGGTTTGATAAGCAAGCCGCCTGACCGCATGCTGCCCAACCTTGGCAAATAACGCATCGCGCAATTGGTTTAGCCCAGCCTGTAGAATTCTGGCAATGTTATAACTCAACACCATCATAACTGGTGCCGCGAAAACTGCTGGCAGCCAATTTGGTGGGGTATAATCTATATTAAGTGCGTTTGTGGCATATTTGAAAAAATATGGTACCGAAATAAGAATAAGCTTTGATAAAACCAGATAGAACAAAGCCCATAGAACACGTATTTTTAAATCTGGTCGATCAGATGGCCACATATAGGGCCATAAATTGAAGATTGTACGAAGTGTCTGTCCAGAGTCAGCTGACACAGTCTTATGTAAATTATTCTGTTTCATATTTTGGGCTAATTTCACTCTCTGACGATCACTATTGACGGCTAACACCTTCTATGACCGGCAAAACGAGCTCTTGTCCTTCAGTTATGTAATTTCTATTTTTTATTTTGTCGTGATTAGCAGTATATAGCTGTTCTTCATACCGGCTTGAACCATAAACTTTTTGTGCAATGGAAGAAAGAGAGTCACCCCTATGCACAATGATTGTTCTAACCGGCTTACCATCATAATAAAATTGGCTAGCGAATGTTTTTCCTTCTTCGGTACGGAAAGGCACGCCGAGAGATTCTATAGTTTCTCCAGCATTGTTGAGAAGATCAAACCTGAAAATATGATCGCCTGGGAAAAGTGACATATAGTGAGAAAATTCGAATATTCCGGTTCTCTTGGTCTTTTCTGTTCCAAATCGCGTACGCCCAATACTCATCATAATTTGCGTATTTGCTGGCGCTTCACCAGTGATAGTCAGTGTATTTTTTCTATAACTTATTCTGCTAACATTAAATTCTGTTTCATTAACATTCCCAGTGCGCAAAATGGATGGTTCATCTGATATGAAGCGACGTGCACCTGTCGGGTCATGCATAAAGGCCATGAGACCTTCCTGCCCTTCACCAGAAACAATGACGGTTACAGTTTGTATTGAGGTTAGTGATTTACCACTACTGTCCGTTGCGCGTAATACAAATTGGTATTTTCCAACCCCCAATATTTTCTGCAAGGTAATCGAGAAATGCCCTTGATCATCGACATCTGCTTCACCTAGCTTGCGCGCACCATCCATCAATTCAATCTTTGATGATGCTGGCGCCTTGCCAAAAACAACTGCATAATTCTGATCGTTGAGCATAAAGCTGTCAAAACTTGGACTGTCGTCAGCATAGGCACAACCGCTATTTAAAACACCACAGAGTGCAAAAATAACGACCATAATTTTAAGAATATTGTTGTTTATTCTCGATACCGAGAAAGTCATAGACAATTCCTATTCTCTTGCAGCTCTCCAGATGAAAACTTATTATTCCTTTTACCAAGCAAACGGAATAATAAACTCGTTCTTCGGTTCATATTTCCTCAAACTTTCATTGTTACTTGACGCATAACGCGATTGCTATCAAGGTCTTGTTATGAAAAAAATACAATCCATATGTGTTTATTGCGGTTCATCAAACGGCAATGATCGAGTTTATATTCAGGCGGCCAAAACCCTTGGGCAACAACTTGCCAATGCTGGCATAGGTCTGGTTTATGGTGGTGGAACACGCGGAATTATGGGGGCTGTTTCACAGGCAGTGAAGGCAAATGGTGGACATGTTACTGGCATTATCCCAAAGTTTTTATTGAATATAGAAGCCCATAAAAAAGATAAAAATCTCTATGACGAGTTTATCCTGACTGAAACCATGCATGAACGCAAACAGAAGATGTTTGAACGGTCTGATGCTTTTCTTGCCTTACCCGGTGGTATAGGCACACTGGAAGAAATTGTAGAAATTATCACATGGGCGCAATTGGAACGTCACCAAAAACCAATTGGTTTTGTCAATGTGAATGGCTTTTGGGATCCGATGATTACGCTACTAGACCATATGAAGAGCGAAGGTTTCCTTCATATAAAAAATGAAATCGCTCCGTTAATTATTGACGATATTGATAGCGTCGTAGAAAAGATTTGCATGAGATCCTTACCTTAGTTTCCACAACTAGCTATGCATTTCCTCAAAAAACATTGATAACATGGTTTAGTTGGCACTTTATTAGAAGTGCCTCATTAAACAAAAATGTCCCGTGATCTGTTACCTTGCTGACGATTGTTTTGACGGATTTATTCCAACGATAGTTTTTATCTTTTTGTGCCGATGGTGTGTTGAAAAACTTGCTAACGTATAGATAATCAAACCTATCCATATGAGTGAGAACGCCACCAATTGAATATGCGAAAATGGTTCATGAAAAACAAAAACAGCAATGATAAATAAAAAGGTCGGGGTGAGATATTGCATCAATCCTATTGTTGTTAGGCTCAATGATTTTGCACCCGTTGCGAATAGGATAAATGGAATTGCCGTGAAAGGTCCTGCCATAATCAAAAGGCAAATATCTTTCCATGAACCATGAATAATATGGTCATTACCATTATAAATAAAATATCCAGCCACGATTAATGCTGGTAAAAACAGGATCAATGTTTCCAGTGCAAAACCTTCCGTTGGTCCAATTGGCAAAGACTTTCGGAAAAATGCATAAAACCCGAATGTCACCGGCAATAATACCGCAACCCAAGGTAATCCGCCTGCGTTTATTGTTAAAACCAGTACGGCAATCAATGCCAGAATAACGGCACTCCATTGCCCTAAATTGAGGCGCTCGCGCAGAAAAATCATCCCCAACATAACATTGAATAATGGATTTATATAATAACCAAGTGCGGCATCAACGGCGTGATTGTTGGCAATTGACCAAACATATACACTCCAATTGGTTGTAATGAGTGCGGATGTCAAACAGGCCATCAATAACATTTTGGTATTTTTTATTGCCTGCCAAAAGCTCTGCAAATGCCCGCTAATAAACAATATCACCAAAGCGATGGGCAGCGACCATAATATGCGGTGCGCCACAACTTCAACGACAGCAATGTGCGACACTGCTTTCATATAGAGGGGGAAAATGCCCCAAATAGCGTAAGCACCTAGTGCTGCAAGAAAACCCGATAAATTGGCTGATAAAAATCTCGATTGTTGTGGAACTTTTGTCTTCAAATGCATTTTATTCAATATTCGTATAATCAGTGATATTAAAGGCTACATTGTGGTGCCTTTAACAATAAATAATCCACTACGGGTTTTGCCACTGGGTGTTTTTTCTTCATACCATTCAGCAGCGTAAACGTCATCCATACTGATTTTTTGTTTCTTTAATTGCTGGTTTAACCAGGTTTCTGTTTTGCCTATTTCCTCTAGGCTCCCTTCAACAACATCACCATTTTTAATCAATATTGTTGAATTCTTTCCTTCCTCTTTCTTGATGACAGATAAACTACCATTGGATTCCAGCCTTGCAAAAGCAACCTCGTGAAGACTACACCCCTTAATTCTCAGCATCGTTGCGAAATCATTGACATCAATATTCAGCCTTTTGATTTCATCCATTTGGTATTTCCCATCAAGCACCAATGCCACATCACCGCCGGCAATAACACGATGAAAAAATACCGAATGTCGGCGCAGAAAATTTAAGCTAATCACCAAAACTTCCCACATGAGCAGAACAATGAGCAATTCAACAACGGTTATATCGGGATTGTAAATAACACCACCGATAATTCCACCTAAAACAAAGTTGCTGATTAGATCTATTGGTGTCATCTGGCTAAGGCTGCCTCGGCCGCTTGTCCTCAACACAAGCAAAAACACAGCCATGCCAATCATCAATTTAAGCGCCACATAACTATAGCCGTATAGATATGTCATCCTTCAACACCTTCTATTGTTGCCAGTGGCGATGTCTGGTGATTAATTACGGGTTTCCCAATGAGTTACTCTTTCGCCTGTGGTTGGATCCTTACCGTCTTTCAATATGATATTTTGTTGCGCGAGTTCATCGCGAATTCGATCTGCTTCAGCCCAATTTTTCTGATGAATAAATTGAAGGCGTTCCGCAATTTTTTTCTCGACAAATGTTTCATCAACATTGACCCGACTTTTGAATATTGGACAATCTTTATTCTTTATCCAATCTTCATGAAGAACTCCAAGAAGCTCCATGCCCTGCCCTAATGCTTCTGCATCCTGTTTTTTATAATATTGGCGCAATAAGGTAATGGCACTCCAACAATTAAGGTCTTCGCCCAAAACGTCAATAAATTCCTGCTCAATTTTATTGTCTTTGCCTAAAACAAATTCCTGATGCCTTAACAGTTCATACCAACGATATAACTCGGCGCTCGAATCCGCCAAGCGTTGGGCTGTCCAGTTTAAAGGTTCACGGTAATGCGTTTGCAACATAGACAAACGCGCTGCCATGCCGACCCATTGATATTTTTCATCAATATCTAGATTTTCTGGAATTTCCGGCAACGGACTTTCCAAAACATCATGTATTGTTATGAAATTGCCAAGGCTTTTTGACATCTTCTGGCCTTCTACCTGAAGGAAGCCATTATGCATCCACACGTTAGCCATGCGCGGTGTTCCAAAGGCAGAACAACTTTGTGCTATTTCATTTTCATGGTGTGGGAAAACAAGGTCGATACCACCGCCATGAATATCAAAAATATTATCTTGCGGGTTGTCGCACGTTAAACCACCGCCATAGGGCTGTAAAAGCTTTGCCATGGACATAGCCGAACATTCAATATGCCAACCTGGACGGCCATTGGTTTTTATTCCTGCGGGTGAAGGCCAACCGGGTTCACCTTCCTTTGACGGTTTCCATAAAACGAAATCCATTTCGTCCCGCTTATATGCAGCAACATCAATGCGCGCTCCTGCCATCATTTCGTCCAGCGATCGGCGTGCTAAAGCACCATATCGCGGATTATCTCCCATGCTTGACACTGAAAATAGCACATGGTCTTCGGCAATATAAGCGTGCCCCCTGTCAATAAGGCGTTCAATCAAGGCACGCATATCGTTCAGATGATCTGTTGCACGTGGTTGTACAGTTGGTGGAAGGCAGCCCAATGCCGTAACATCTTTTTGGAATTGGGCATTTGTTTTATCAGTCAATTGCCTGATCGCATCATTTAATGGAAGGTCGGGATAATCCCTTGCCGCGCGAGCATTTATCTTGTCATCTACGTCTGTTATATTGCGAGCATAAACAACATGTTCCTTACCGTAAACATAGCGCAATAAGCGAAATAGAACATCAAACACAACAACCGGACGTGCGTTACCGATATGGGCATAATCATACACTGTTGGCCCACAAACATATAGGCGCACCTTATTTGCATCAATGGGATGAAAAGTTTCTTTGGTTCTTGTAAGCGTATTATAAAAGCGCAATGCGGTCATTACTGTGTTTCCATATATCGAACAAATCGATAAAGTCATTGCAGCCCTTAACCTTCCAGTCAAGGCAATCTGCAGTCTTTACTGTTAAGCACTTCTGTTCGCCACTAGAAAAGATCTAACTGGCGTGTATTTTTAGTTGTTTTATCCTTGTTTTCATTGTCTTGCAAAACAATACGGTTTTGTACATCATCTCCCAAATAAGTCGCACTGTTAATTTTTTCAGAAACAGGAAACATTTCCAACTGTTCAACATCGGACTTTTGCAAAATATCAAGCACGTCAGATGCACGGTAATTGCGGCAATCAAGCCACCGTTCATAATCCTGTCGTTTGATAATAACCGGCATTCTATGATGTATGGCGGATAAAGGTGCTTTGGCGGCTGATGTGATTATAGCGGCGGTATCAACTTGCGAACCTTCTTGACCGCTCCATGTTTCCATTAGACCAGCAAAACCTATGACCTCATTTTTTCCTGACTTAATATAAAACGGCTGAGACTTTCCGCGTGTGCCTTTTTTCCATTCATAAAAGCCTGTTGCTGGTATTATCACGCGGTGATGTTTTAGCGCATTGGTGAAAGACTTTTTTTCCGCCACGGTTTCGGCACGAATATTGAATGTCAATGGCCAACGGTCTGGATCCTTTGTCCATGCCGGAATAAATCCCCATCTGGCAAGCATACTATCATAAGGCGGACGATTAGATGTCTTGTCTCGATACGCTTCCGGTGCCCTAATAATCAGGATAGGTTGTGTTGGTGAAATATTATAGCGGTGGGGAAAACTATCTTCTATCCACGCATCAAATTCTTGCGCTACTTCATTTACCGAAGCATTTAATGCAAAACGACCGCACATAACACACCATCACAAAACCCTATCCACCTACCAACTATAACAATTCGCAGGCAAATTGACCATAAATTTTCCCGTAACAATAGCTAAATCTAAAACGCCAATATCTCACCCCCAAGACAGGATTTGAGTTTTAATGCGAAACAATAGTCTAACACGACTGTGAACTATCATACGCAAAAAACGCTCTCGCGCCAAAATAATGTTAACTGTTTAAGCGCTATAAAACTTTTCTAATACATTTGACCGATCTAACCGGTACAAATGGCTTAATATCTTCCAACTATCTTTTTAACTGGGATATTCAAATTAACAGTGATCGTCAAAACCACTTCACAAATTGAGTCTAAAGCAATGCATAACATATTGAAAATTCTGCTTGTTTTTTCATTTTTAGGGCTATGCACACAAGTCCATGCGCAACAAACATCACAATATGATTCAAAAATGTTACGTCTTGCCGAAATATTGGGATCACTGCATTATTTACAAAACCTATGTAGCGCACCTACTTCGCAATGGCGCGACCGCATGAATGAGCTTATTGATGCTGAGAACCCCAATGCAACGCGCCGTGCGCGTCTCTATGCCGCTTTTAATGATGCGTATCGCGCTTTTTCAACCAATTATCACACATGCACAAAAGCGGCGGTAGAGCTAGATCAGCAATATATCAAGGAAGGATCGGTTTTATCGAATGAATTGCTCAATCACTTC
Organism: uncultured Bartonella sp.; assembly: GCA_946478665.1. Lineage (GTDB taxonomy): Bacteria > Pseudomonadota > Alphaproteobacteria > Rhizobiales > Rhizobiaceae > Bartonella. The sequence continues at coordinate 518,596 of CAMLCZ010000001.1, forward strand.
GGTAATTAACCCTTTTTGCCTAATCAAACTGACAACGAACAAATTTCTGCTATAGCTGATAATAAGCCAGTTTACAGAAATATTTTATGGGTTTGTCAATGAGTCAATCCAACACCAATCTAAGTGCAGTCATTGCCGAGGAACAAAAACTCGCAGCAGTAGAATTTCAGGTTGAAGCTTGGGCCGGCGGCATTTCAACGGGTATTGACCCTGAAATATTGGCTGAAGTAGCCTTTGATACTGCCATCAAATATCTATTGCAGAGCTCTTCGGAAAAACAGGTACTTAAGGTTCTTTCCCATATGCGTGATAAAGTTGTAATGGGTGAATTTAACGATCATAAAACGATTCAATAAAAGCATATAAGTTATTGTAAATATTGTTATTATTTTACTTATTTTGATCGTTACTTTTGTCAATACAGCTACTCCCCAATAATCCATAACGCTAATTTTCTGGATTGAGATAGCTTACTACAACACACTATATTTCTATTATTTTTGCTTTGAGACCAATATAGCTCAAGACAATTGCCGCAAAAGATAAGGCAATTCATTAAAGGCATCGATTTTACGATACCGCGGATTGTTTATCGGTTCATCTGCTCGTTCCAATATCCATGTAACCTCATAAGGCACATAAACCGCCCATGCCCCTACTTCCAATGCAGGTAGAATATCGGACTTCAATGAATTGCCAACCATGACTGCGTTTTCAGTTTTTTGCCCGTGAGCTTTAAACAACTTCTTATAAATATCAGGATTTTTATCACTGACGATTTCGACAGCATCGAAGAAAGCGGACAAACCTGATTGCTGAAGCTTCCTTTCCTGATCGAAAAGATCACCCTTACTGATTAGAATGAGACGATAATCTTTTTTAAGCTGCTTGAGACATTTTTCCACACCATCAATAACGGTAACGGGGTATGATAACATTGCTTGTCCCGCATCAAGTATATGTTTCATAATCGAAGCTGCTTGATCGTTTCCGACCAATGCAAGAGCCGTTTCTATCATAGAAAGCATGAAGCCTTTGATACCATAACCATATAATGGCAGATTATACCTGATGGTTGTAAACAGCTTATCCCTGATGAAGGTTGGTTCGGCATAATCTTGCAACAATTCAACAAAAAGCTCTTCCGTTTGCCGAAAGAGCTTTTCATTATGCCAAAGTGTATCATCAGCGTCGATGCCGACGGTAGATATCGACATTAGGAAGACCTATTAAACGTTTTTGGGTAAAGCTTCCAAAAACTTGACTGTTTCACCTTGTGATGGCGTTACAATTTCGCCCTGCCACATAACCGTTTTGCCGCGGATAATCGTACCAACTGGCCAACCTTTTACCTTCTTACCATCATAAGGCGTCCAACCAGCTTTCGAACCAACTTGCTCATTGCGGATTGTTTCTTCACGCTTTAGGTCAACAATCGTCAAGTCAGCGTCATACCCCACTGCGATACGCCCCTTACGGCAAATGTTAAAAATACGATTTGGGCCATGAGACGTCAGATCAACAAACCGTTGTAATGACAGACGCCCTGCATTGACATGATTAAGCATAATAGGAACCGTGGTTTGAACACCTGTCATACCCGATGGCGACGCGGGGTAAGGTTTATGTTTTTCTTCCAATATATGAGGCGCATGATCTGACCCCAAAACATCTATGATCCCTTGTTGAACACCATACCAGATGCCATCACGATGGCGGCTTTCTCTTACCGGTGGGTTCATTTGGATAAGCGTGCCAAGACGTGCATAATCATCGGCGCTCAAAGTAAGATGATGTTGGGTTGCTTCTAGTGTCGCAACATCTTTATGCTGCTTGAGAAACTCTATTTCTTCGGCTGTTGACACGTGAAGCACGTGTATTCTTGCGCCTGTTTTATGGGCAATTCTAACCAGACGTTCTGTGCAATGCAGAGCGGCTATTTCATCACGCCATATTGGGTGGGATGACGGGTCACCTTCAACCCGTAAATGCTTGCGTTCGTTCAACCGTGCCTCATCTTCCGAGTGAAAGGCAGCGCGACGGCGCGTATGTTGAAGAATTTTGTAAACGCCTTCGTCATCATCAACCAAAAGATTGCCTGTTGACGACCCCATAAAAACTTTTATGCCGGCAGCACCTGGTAAACGTTCAAGTTCTCCGACATCATTAGCATTTTCATGTGTTCCACCAACCCAAAATGCAAAATCGCAATGCATACGGTGATGCCCACGTTTTACCTTATCGGCCAAGGCTGCTTCTGTTGTTGTCAGCGGATTGGTGTTGGGCATTTCAAACACTGCCGTAACACCACCAAGGACAGCCGAACGAGAACCACTTTCCAAATCTTCTTTATACTCTCCACCAGGTTCACGGAAATGCACCTGACTATCAATGATACCTGGTAAAATATGAAGTCCCTTACAGTCTACTATCTCACCGGCAGAACATGCTGATAATCCCCCTATTTCTGCGATACGACCGTCAATGATACCAATATCTCTCTCCCCCATACCATCGTGATTAACTACCGTTGCATTCTTAAAAATTTTATCAAATGTTCTAGACATAAGTCTTGCTCCTTGCAGCTCACTTCTTTACCGATTACGTAAACGGGAGAGGAAAGGCAAGAAAAATGGAACAAAATATGCACTCGCTCGCAATAAATGATAGATCTATTGTTGAAATTACTGGCCCTGATGCAGCACACTTTCTTGAAAGATTGATTACAACTGATGTTGAAAAACTCAATGTAAATGAGCTTCTGCCGGGTGCTCTCCTTTCCCCACAAGGCAAGGTGCTGTTTGACTTTCTTATCGGCAAATTAGCCAATGGTTTCTTTATTGATATTACTGACCAATTGGCTGATACGTTCGCAAAACGGCTAAAACTTTATAAATTGCGATCAGATGTTGAAATTAGTGAGTCTATTAAACAGGTTACGACAATTTCTTGGGGAAATGATTCAGTTCCATCACAAATTGATTCAGCTTTTATTGATAAACGCTTTCCAGATAATGAAAAAGTCATACGCCGATATGACAAAAATTCTTCCCCCACTGCGATTTTTGAAGCGGCTTTAAAACAGTGGAATTTATTACGCATTCAATATGCAATTCCTGAAAGTGGTAAAGATTTTGCCCTTAACAATGTCTTTCCTCATGATATCAACTTTGACCAGCTTGGCGCTATTTCTTATAAAAAAGGCTGCTATGTCGGACAAGAAATTGTGTCGCGTATGCATCACCGTGGCACGGCTCGTCGCCGCACATTAATCGCCGAGGCAGAACAAAATTTGCCCTCCTCCGGCACGATTGAAGCAGATGGAAAAACCATTGGCGAGTTGGGCACGGTTATTGATCGGCAAGCTTTGGCACTTGCTCGAATTGATCGCGCCAAAGCGGCTATGGATAATGGTATAGCTTTGACGGTAAACGGTATACCGCTAACTTTGCGCATAGCACCGAATATGCAATATGATTTTCCAGAAAACATTTCGGAAGGTGAATAGATGGCTAAGGCTGAAAAAAATCAAGATGGTGAAGCCCGTGCATGGCAACGTATGTTATCTGGCCGCCGGCTTGATCTCATAAATCCATCACCACTTGATATAGAGATTAGTGACATTGCGCATGGCCTAGCGCGCGTCGCCCGCTGGAATGGTCAAACAAAAGGCATACACGCTTATTCTGTTGCGCAACATTCTCTTTTGGTGGAGCATATCTATTGCCGTTTGTTCAATTGTCAAACGCCTGATGAAAAGCAATTAGCGCTCCTACATGATGCGCCTGAATATGTTATTGGTGATATGATCTCGCCATTCAAAGCGGTTATGGGCGGTAATTACCAGATGGTAGAAAAACGTTTGGAAGATGCGATCCATGTGCGTTTCGCCTTACCAACGGACATAAAACCCAAAATACAAAAACAGATCAAGCAAGCCGATCAAGTGGCGGCCTATTACGAGGCTATAACACTTGCTGGCTTCAACACCGATGAAGCATTGCGTTATTTTGGTCAGCCAAACGGTGTCACGGCTGAAGGACTGGATCTAACACCAAGGCCAACACAGCAGGTTGAGGGGGCTTTTTTGGAACGTTTTAATGAAATAGAAGCTGAACGAAGCAATTAATGTCTTATCTTGTTGTTTGCCCCTTATCACAATTGGAAAAAACAATTCAATTACACCGCCCGCGTGAGATGATTACATTAATGAGTCCGGGTGCTGTCTTGGCACGCCCGAGCGAAATTGCTCCTGAAAATCATTATTCTTTGACATTCAATGACATTACGGAACCCCGTGAAGGTTATATCCCACCAGTAGCGGCTGATATTCTTACAATCGTCAAAATTGCAGAGCACTGGCATCAAAAACACCCACTTCTTATTCATTGCCAAATGGGAATTTCACGGTCGACTGCCGCAGCCTTTATAACCGCATGTTCTTTATTGCCTAAAAACGATGAGCTTCAACTTGCACTTTTATTGAGAAAATTGTCCCCCTCCGCGACACCAAATAAACTTATGATTGCGCTCGCTGATAATATTTTAAACCGTGATGGTCGCATGATAAAAGCGATTGAAAGCATCGGTAGAGGGGCTGATGCTTTTGAAGGAACCCCTTTTGAACTTCCCATTGCTTGATAATCAACAGAGTAATGCAAATAGGCTGGTACTTCGCAATTCAGTAAAACCGATGAATTCTTGGCAGATAGTCATCTGTGGCTTTGTTGATTATCTATTGAGCCATTAGCCTTAAACAATCATAAGGCTGCGATTAGCGAGATATGATTGCTTGAAAATGACAGCATTATTGGCTGCTCAATGAACCTCAATTCCATGTTGCTAAAGAATTGAGGCTCATATTGATAATCTCTGAAATTGCAAGCTTTAAGACACTTTTTTAACGCTGTAAGTCTCAGCTTCTCCTGGAAAAGTGCGGCTTTTAACATCTGAAGCATATCGTTTTATTGCTTCATCCATCGCATCACCCAGTTTCCCATATCGGCGAACAAACTTAGGCGACCATTCGTTAAAGCCTAGCATGTCTTCAGTGACAAGAACTTGCCCATCACATTGGTTGGATGCGCCAATTCCAATTGTCGGTATGGCAAGCTGGCGCGTAATTTTAGCGGCTAATGGCTCCACCACCCCTTCCAACACTATTGCAAATGCTCCAGCGGCTTCAATTGCAGCGGCATCAGCTTCTATATTTGCCCATTCGGACTGGTCGCGACCTTGTGTTTTAAAACCACCCAAACTGTTGAAAGATTGCGGTGTTAAGCCGATATGACCCATGACTGGTATTCCGCGTCGTGTCAAAAAGCGGACTGTTTTTGCCATGTGCAAACCACCTTCAAGCTTGACGGCGCCGCATCCGGTTTCCGACATAATACGAGAGGCATTGGTAAATGCTTGTTCTGGGCTTTTTTCATACGAGCCAAACGGCATATCAATAACAACCAGTGCAGATGTACTACCGCGTGTCACAGCCGCCCCATGGGCAATCATCATATCAACACTGACTGGCAAGGTTGAATCAAACCCATAAACAACCATTCCCAAACTATCCCCCACCAAAAGAAAATCACAATGAGGGTCAGCGATACGCGCGGCGTAAGTGGTATAAGCGGTGAGCGATACGATTGGTTCACCACCTTTACGCGCCCTAATTTTAGGTGCTGTCATACGCTGAACTGGTTTTTGAGAGCTCATCGCGCTTACTCCTTGCCTAAAACATGTTGGTCGATCAATCGTACCGAACCAAAACGTACGGTCAACAAAAGAACGGTTGGTTTTGCAATCATACCATCAACATCTTCAAATGTTGCAACATCACGAAAATCAGCGGCTTCAAGTACGGCACGCGGTTCTTGCGCAACAACATCGGCAATTGCTTGACGGAGAGTCTCGATAGTCCGCTCGCCATTTTGAAATAGTTTTTCAGCAACTTTCCAGCTTTTGGGAACAATGACAGCCGCTTTTCTATCCTCGGCGGTTAAGAGTTGATTGCGCGACGAACTCGCAACACCATCGGCATCGCGTAAAATAGGCATTCCAACGATCTTTACCGGGAAAGCCAAGTCTTCAACCATTCGGCGAATAATAACGACCTGCTGAAAATCCTTCTCGCCAAAAAATGCATTATCTGGCTGAACAATATTAAATAATTTTGCAACAACCGTTGTTACCCCACGGAAGTGTCCAGGGCGCAACTTTCCAATCAACATATCCGATAAATTGGCAACTTCGACCGAAGTTAGATTTCCGGCAGGCCACATTTCTTCAACCGAAGGTGCAAAAACATAGTCTACACCAGCTTCCGATAGAAGCTTGCAATCACCTTCAAGATCACGTGGGTAAGAATCGTAATCTTCGCCTGGACCAAATTGCTTCGGATTAACAAAGATAGAAACGATCGTACGGTCACAATCCTGCTTAGATTGGCGAACCAAGCTGATATGACCGTTGTGTAATGCGCCCATTGTTGGCACAAGACCAACAGTCAAACTATTAGCGCGATCCTGCATTAACTGCTGGCGCACGTCGGTAATTTTGGTAAATATTTTCATTAAGTTATGTACCCCATATATGCTGTGGCATATTATAATGGGGCACATAGCAAATGTTAATATCTTGACTTTTATTTCTGTGGCATAACGCCGTAGCCAGCAACCATGGCCTCGGCAATTTTCACTTCCATAGCGTTTGTTGCGCCACTTACGCCAACAGCCCCTACCACTATATCATTGTTCACTACCGGTACGCCACCGCCCAACGGCATCATATGGGGCAGATTTGCAATTGCCTGCTCATCACCATTGACACGCTGCATATTTACAGACGTTTTAACACGGTAAAGTGCTGCTGATCTTGCTTTTGCAATCGCCGCATCGACACAACTGAAAGGTGCGCGATCCATACGATCAAAAGCAATCAATGTACCAGTTGCATCGACCACCGCCATACACACATTGACCTTTAAATTTTCAGCTGAGGTTTGACCCTTATTGATAAGCGTACGGGCGTCGTTCAAAGCTAGAACACTAACAGCATACTCTGCCATTGCAGACGTTGCAAACATAGAAGCTGCGGCGACCATAACCATAACTTTTTTTATCGGATTTTTCATTGGCTTACCCATATTTTAGACGTAGAATCAAACAGTTGCATTGGCGGAAATATTCTTGCCGTTCGCTTTACAAAATATAATGCGCGAATGATGCTTGCGCCATATTATTTTATACTCATCGAAAATAAAATTATTCGCTTAAAAGTCATTCTGTAAAACAGATAAATAATCAGATATGACTAAAGAATTGCACCTCCCAAAACCAACGCAATTTATCGCGCGTTTATTTAAACAAGCAAACAAATGTAAAGGAAAGACTAATAAGCCGAATTGTCTTATGGACAAATTGACGCAAGCGCTGTTTTATTCACTGGTTAAATTTTAGCCGAAATGAAATAATGGATAACGGATTGAAAAACGTACGCGTTTATTGGCAATAAAATAGATGCTTATCGTGTTAATATACTAAACGAGAGATATATTTATTGCATAATTTTTTATCGGCATAGATCACACGTTAAAAGTGTTGCCGCATCATTTCCATCACTCTAATGTAATGAACATTAAAAATATTATTTTAAAATTTATATCAATTAACGGCTAAATTTCAGGAAGGCCAAGCTTTACCAGAATTTGACATTCAAACAGAGTTTAACGGTAAATCTGTCACTTATTATCAATCATGCGAATAAAGCCATTACGCACTTCTGGTGGTTCCAGACCACGTGCTTCCCAGACATGACGGGCAAGAAAATACCCTGTTAAACCGAAACCTTGGACAATATCGTCGTAACTATTGGGCCTTGTATTTTTTTTAACCAAGAATTCCGGCAGAAAAATCAACTTGTCTTTCCAAGGTTCACCGGCCTCACGACTAACCGCCCTTGCGGATTTTGGAGAAACATAGATCAAATTTTCATGCGTGCCAGTTGCAGCACATTGTGTCAGATCAAGGCCGAAGCCTAAAGCTTCCAATAAGCGCACTTCAAATCGAACGAGCAATTCCCCTGTTACCAATAAATCATCAAAATTATCAATGATGAGCTGTAATATATCATAAAGGATTGGATAAGGATCACGTTCTGGCAAAAGTCTTAAATGTGCAGCGGCCAATTGCAAACCATAAAGCGCATAAGGCGATATCATGATTTGCGATGCATTAAAGTCTATCGCTTCAATACGAAAAATGCCTAAATGTTCATCCAACCGTGCGCGCCATTCGGCATCAACTTTATTGCCCGGTTGCAAAACCGCACTCATTCTTCGAGACCGACCACCTTTCACAATTCCCATATGACGCCCATGATCACGCGTCATGACTTCTGCAATTGCGCTGGTCTCTCCATGTTGTTTAATTCCAAGAATGAATGCGTGTTCTTTCCATTCCATGGTTAATTTGAAAAATCCAATCCCATCTCGCGGTAACGTTCTGGATCATTGCCCCAATTGTCGCGAACTTTGACGAACAGAAAAAGATGAACATTCTGTTCCAAAATTTCCATCAATTCTTTTCGGGCTGCCTGCCCTATTGCCTTGATTGTTTCACCTTTGGAACCAAGAACAATCTTTTTTTGCCCATCACGCTCAACGTAAATCACCTGATTGATTTTTACTGAACCATCGGGACGCTCTTCCCAAGTTTCAGTTTCAACAGTCGAGGCATAGGGCAGTTCATTATGCAAACGTAAATAGAGTTTTTCTCTCGTTATCTCCGCCGCCAATTGGCGCATAGGCATATCAGAAATTTCATCTTCCGGATAATACCATGGTCCATTAGGTAGCTCTTTACATAAGTATTCTAGCAGGTCCCGACAGCCAGAACCATTGAGAGCGGACACCATGAAAGTGCGTGTAAACTGCGCCTGCTCATTAAGCTTTGCAGTCAATTCTAACAAGGTCGGACGGGCGATGACATCAACTTTATTCAAAACAAGAATTTTTTCCTGATTGATTTTCGGCAATGCCTCCAAAATGGCTTCAACCTCTTCATTGATGCCGGCTTGTGCATCAATAATGACCATAACAATATCAGCGTCTTTGGCGCCATTCCACGCCGTAGATACCATCGCGCGATCAAGTCTGCGACGCGGGCTAAAAATACCCGGTGTATCAACAAGCACAATCTGGGCGTTATCATGCACGACAATGCCCCGTATCAAGGCACGTGTCGTTTGCACTTTGTGGGTGACGATAGAAACTTTCGTTCCAACCAACTGGTTAACAAGCGTAGATTTTCCAGCATTCGGGGCGCCGATTAGCGCAACAAAACCTGATTTTGTTTGTAATGTCTCATTCATGCTCTTTACTTTCGGCAGGTTCCCATACGCCTTCTCTTATTAACAGCCGTTCAGCGGCCGCACGCTCTGCGTGACGCTTTGAGCCACCTTTGCCCGTTTCTGGTGCAAAACCAGAGATTCTAACCTCAACCTCAAACACAGGATCATGATCGGGACCGCGGCGTCTTACAACACGATATTGCGGTTGTGCGCCATTCTGCGTATGTGCCCATTCCTGCAATTCAGTCTTTGCATCACGCCTTGCCGCATCGGATTGACGTGCGCGATCCTGCCAATACCGATTTATAAACGGACGTACGGCATCAAGCCCATCATCAAGATAAATTGCGGCAATCAATGCCTCAACAACATCGGCATGCATATTTGCCAACCGACGCTCGTCGAGATTCTTCATCTCCGCCCCGACATAGATGATATCGGGCAAACCAATTTCCAACGCAATTTCTGCGCAGGTTTCAGCATTTACAAGGCCATTAAGCCGTACCGAAAGTTCTCCTTCGGTTGCCGCTGGAAAAAAACTACAGAGCATTTCAGAAATTAACAGTCCCAATACACGGTCACCCAAAAACTCCAAACGCTCATAATTTCCTTGCCCCGCATCTTGAACACTGGAATGGGTCAATGCGCGGCGCAAACGGTCTTCGTTTTTAAAAATATGCCCTGTAGCTTCCTGAAGTCTCTCAATTTTTTGGCGGTCCATGAGATTGCACCCTATTTGTCAGGTGGAAAATATTGGATTGTTTGCACAAAAGAAAACAGTCTTCCCCATCTTATATCAAATGGCCAACGCCACAATTGCCACGCGCTTGAACCATTACCAATGGAAAAGAAAATTAAATTTGCACGACCAATAAGGTTTTCGGCTGGAACATACCCGACATTTAAACGACTATCATCTGAATTATCACGATTGTCACCCATCATGAAGTAATATCCTTGCGGAACCTCAAAAACTTTGGTGTCGTCCACCTGCGGGAAATATCCAAGATCTAATGTGTTATATGTTACACCATTCGGCAAGGTCTCACGATAAACATCAACCGGACGTGACACTTCTGTGACATCGCTATTGTCAATTTGACCGACAAAGTTACGTTGAACAGCCTGATCGTTAATATAAAGCACACCTTGCCTTACTTGGATTCTATCACCTGGAAGCCCTACTACACGTTTGATGTAATCTACATTGGGATTCGACGGCAAACGAAACACAAGCACATCGCCACGTTTTGGCTCGGCAGACCAAAAACGCCCAGAAAATAAATTGGGTGAAAAAGGCAGAGAGTATTTTGAATAACCATAGGCATATTTCGATACGAAAAGATAATCGCCTACCAATAAAGTGGGACGCATCGAGCCGGAAGGAATTGTAAATGGCTGAAAGAAAAAGGTACGAATAACCATTGCCAAGATGAGCGCTTGGATGACAACTGAAAAAAATTCTTTCATTCCGCCCTTTTTCTTCGGAGCTTTTCCAGACGGTTCATTATTATACATTCACGTTCTGCCTTTTTGTAATGGCCAAAATTTGGTTTATGTGACGTAGTTTACCCAGATGCCTTTGTATAGACTTTTATTGATTTTAACCAATAGAAACTGCTTCAATAATGACAAATGCCTGAGCCCAAGGAAAATCATCAGTTATTGTCAAATGAATAACCCCTTTGTGCTGTTCCGGTATAAGACGGTTAAAAACCGTCAATGCACTATTGGTCAGTTCCATTGTTGGGCGGCCACTTGGTAAATTGACAACGCCCATATCCTTCCACCAAACACCGTGGGCGATACCGGTTCCTAATGCTTTGGCACACGCTTCTTTTGCCGCAAAGCGCTTGGCATAAGAGGCCGCACGCATTTTTCGGCTATCTGATTTCTTTCGTTCAATTGGTGTAAATACACGTTCAACAAAACGGTCGCCGAATTTCAAAAGTGTTTTTTCGATCCTACGGATATCGATTATATCACTGCCCAACCCGACAATCATTGCAAAACTTCCTGCTCAGCCTCTTTGAGGCGTAATTTTAGCTTTTCCGCCATTTTTTCCTTATGGCGTTTTTGAAATTGGAAGGTTGCCCGATAAGCGCAGACATATGACAGCGAACCCAAAATTGCTCCCAGTACAACGCCACCCAAAATAATGGGCATCATAACTGGTTCCCACGCCTCTAATAGGCTGCTCCACGCTTGCGATAGCGATAAACCATCAAACATCTGTCTTATTTCAGACAATGGTATGGCTTGTACATTACCAAAAGTCGATAAAAGCATATGGCCAATTTTATAATCTGCCATGACTATTGGTAAAAATGTCAACGGATTGGAAAGAATTGTACCAAGAATGGCCGCAGCAATATTACCCCGCAAAAGCCAAGCGACGATGCCCGCCAATATAATATGAAGCCCGACAAATGGTGAACTTGCTGCAAAAACACCAATAGCCAACCCTAATGCAACCTGATGTGGCGTTGCCGATATGCGTAACAACCTTTTACCATAATACCGCAATGAGCGTGAAAATGAACGCCGTGGCCATAGCCACAGACGGATACGCTCTATAAAGCTAATAGGTTTTCTTCGACGAAAAAGCATTTACTTCTCGTAACATCTCGAAAGCATGAGGCAATCCCTAATATCCAAGCTGTGATCCTTACCTTTATCTTTTGTATGTTCAAATTTTCCAATAACAAATAAACTCTATGTGTAATATCTGTTATATCTCGCTAGTCTCTCGCCACTTTTACAATAAGTGCCTTATAAATAACAAGGGTTGACAATAATATGGACAATTCGGGCAGTGACAATATCAAAAAACCAGAATTAACTGTTGTTTCAATTCTTATTGCGATTAGTTGTGGACATTTTCTCAATGATATTATGCAGTCCATGTTGCCGGCTGTTTATCCAATATTGCGGGAAAACTATAGCCTGACCTTCCTGCAAATCGGTATTATAACTGCTGTTTATCAATTTACCGGTTCTGTTTTGCAGCCCATTATCGGCTTTACTACCGATAAAAAGCCTTTGCCATATTCACTTCCTCTTGCCTCTACCTCAACGATGGTCGGCTTGTTATTGCTTGCCAACGCACAACATTATTCATTGCTTCTGGTGGGGGCTGGATTTGTTGGCCTAGGGTCATCTATTTTCCATCCGGAAGCTTCGCGCGTTGCTAGAATTGCTTCTGGTGGCAAACATGGGTTAGCACAATCTATCTTTCAAGTGGGCGGAAATGCTGGTACGGCTTTGGGTCCCTTGTTAGCAGCCGCTTTTATTAGCCATCAACAACGCATTGGTTGGCTCGCTATATTGGCTTTTATTGGTATCATCATACTGGCAATTGTAAGCCACTGGTATGCCCAAAATATCAAAAGCCGGAAAAACAGAAAAATACCTGCCGTTGAGCATAATTTAACACCACGCCAAATTAAAAAAGCATTGTTCGTGTTGGTTGGATTGATGTTTGCCAAATATATTTATATGGCCAGCATGCAGAATTACTACATGTTTTACACAATGGACAAATTCGGTGTCAGCCTTCACCAAGCACAATTGTTACTGTTTCTTTATCTCGGCGGTATCGCATTGGGCACTGTATTCGGAGGTCCTATTGGTGACCGCATCGGAGCGCGTACCGTTATCTGGGTATCTATTCTCGGGGTTTTCCCCTTCACAGTTGTATTGCCATATACGAGCCTGCACGTCACAGCCGTGTTGACCGTCATTATCGGTATGATTTTAGCGTCAGCTTTTCCCGCTATCGTTGTTTTTGCTCAAGAACTTATGCCCGGCAAAGTCGGCACAATAGCAGGTTTGTTTTTTGGCCTATCGTTTGGAATTGGCGCTATCTCAGCAGCCGCATTGGGCAAAGTGATGGATGTTATTGGTGCACAAGCCATGTTTGAGATCTGCTCATTTATGCCAATACTCGGGCTTATTGCAATTTTTCTACCCAAAATCAGCACTGGCCATAAATAGCAGGTGCTGATTAAATCCATATACCCAATGGGTCAAACGGCCGCACTAAATTGTGCTATATTTTGTTGGCGATATGTGTCGAACAAAGCAGCGACAGCGCGCACAAATGGGCGTCCTTCTTCGGTCATGGTAATAACACCATCTTTTTCCTGCACTATTCCATCGACAATAATTGGACGGATCCGCTGCAAGGCATCTGCAAATTTTTCTTTTCCGCCAAATTTTGATAAATCAAGTTGGAAATTGCACATAAGCTCACTTATCATAGCAGACCGGAGCCGATCTTCATCATTGATTGCAATGCCGCGTATTGTGGCCATTTGCCCTTCGTCGATTGTACGGCGATATTGTGCAATTCCCGGAATTGTTTGGGCAAAACCTTCATGAAATTGTGAAATTGAAGAACAACCAAATCCAATTAACACAGGGCAATCATCATCTGTGTAACCTTGGAAATTTCGGTGCAGCCTGTGTTCTTTTGTAGCAATTGCCAAATGGTCATCTGGAAATGCAAAATGATCAATTCCAATGGGAACATAGCCCATTGCAATCAGTTGGTTGCTAACGGCTTCCGCCTGATGGAACCGCTCTAGCGGTCCAGGTAATAGTGATGCGTCAATCAGCTTTTGATTTGCGCGTCTTTTGGGAAGGTGGGCATAGCCATAACAAGCAATTCTGTTTGGCTTATAACTTCCGATCGTTTTACAGGTTTCGTGAAGTGTATCTAACGTTTGCAATGGCAAACCGTAAATCAGGTCAAAATTGATACGTTCAATGCCGGCTTCACGTAAATAGTCAACTGACCGCTTTACCACCGATGCCGGTTGAATACGTCCAATGGCCTTCTGAACATCTGGATTAACATCTTGCACACCCAAGCTCACACGGTTAACGCCAATGGTCTTCAATATATCAACGAGATCATGCGTTACAGTTCTTGGATCAAGCTCTATTGCATGTTCCGCATTGTCATCAAAAACAAAGTATTCATGCAAAGCATCCATAATGGCGTAAAATGAGTCTCTCGCGAGTATTGATGGCGTACCACCGCCCCAATGCAGGTGAACTACTCTGGGTTTACCTTTTAGATGCTGCGATTGTAGCCGGATATCTTTGACAACACTTTCGGCATAGCTTGCGATGGCGCCATCATTGACCGTAGCCTTTGCGTGACAGCCACAATAATGACAAAGCTCACGGCAATATGGCACATGGATATAAAGTGAAACAGCTTCATCAGCCTTCAAACTACCCAACCATGCCGCTCTTTGACGATCGTCTATCGTGACAAAATCTGCTGCCGTAGGATAGGAGGTATAACGAGGCACTGCCAAAGTTGCATAATGCAACAATGTTTCTGTTTCCATTATATTTCCTTCCTTATTACCTTATGCGGCATAATACACTATGATTGCATAGAGATAATAACATTAAAAGCATTAATCAATCTCATTGGCTATCGCCGCAATCTGTTTTAATAAATCGCGATTAAGAATATCTACTTTATTATTTGAAATCAGTTGAATGACACCTTGTGCTTTCAACTTTGAAAAACAACGGCTAACTGTCTCGATTGTTAAGCCAAGATGGTCAGCTATATCGGTTCTATTCATCGCCAAATTAAGCGGCGAGACGTTGAAATAGCTGCTTTCCATTCGCTTTACCAGATCATACAAAAATCTTGCGACCTTTTCGATAGGAGACAGGCGACTCAATATAAGCTGGCTCTCATAAGACCTCTGCAAAGCCAATCGTGCCATTTCCATGAAACGATCACGAATATTTGGATGTTCATGGAAATAATCATCAATACTCGTGCGGTCAAAGACACATAGCGTAACAGGTGTTATGGCTTCTGCCGTCAAGATATGCCTGTTTGTGTCACTTAATCCAAGAAAATTACCTGGAAAAACAAAGTCTGTAATACACCGGCGTCCGTCATTGAGTGTTTTTACCAGACGGACGTTGCCCGACACCAATGTATACATTTTTTCGCGCGGCTTACCTTCTTCAAAGATGATTGAACCGGCTACGTAATGTTCGTGATGTTTCAAAATACCGAATTGTTCCAGTTCTTCGGTATGCAAAGGAGCACACACTGCCAAGTCATGCACAGAACATGACCGGCAACGCTCGTCACCATCGCCTAAATTCGGGCAACATGACCAATGATCATCATTATTTGACGTCAAAATCGATCCTATATCTGATCATGGTGAACTCTCCCGCTTTGTTCAGCAACACACCATACATAGGATGATATTTGAAAAAAACAATTAGATATTTCTACTTCCGGGTTTAATTGCAGGAATTGCCGCCAATTCTGCCGGTATTTCATTTGCGTCATAAGACGCAACTTCATATTCAGCAAGTGGAATAAGTGGAACACCTACATCTACCTTACCGGCTGAACGGTCAACAATACATGCAGCTGCCAAAACTTCAGCGCCAGCCTCCCGCATTGCCTCTATAGTTTCGCGAATTGAAAGGCCGGTTGTGACAATATCTTCAACAATAACGACTCGCGATCCTTTTTTGATGTCAAACCGACGTAAACGGAATTTTCCGTTTTCGCGTTCCACCCAGATTGACGGGACACCCAAATGTCTTGATGTTTCATAGGATGGGATAAGTCCGCCTATTGCTGGTCCAACAACATAATCAATTTTGCCGGGAATTTCTTTTTTTATTTTTTCCGCAAGACCACGACATAATTTTTCCGTCATATCTGCATGCATAAAAACTCTGGCTTTTTGCATATAGATTGCGCTGTGGCGGCCAGATGTCAGAATAAAATGCCCTTCCAATATGGCGCCTGCCTGCTTAAAAATGTCCAACACATCTTGCGTATTCATAATAATAAGACCTCTCATAAGGCGTTAAACTTCGCCTTTCGTCAATTCCATCTCTGTACGGCTTACAATATAACCAATATCGGGATTATCTCTCTAACCGTTCACACGAAGCGCTGTACTGACCGATGCCGCTTCTTTTAGCTGAGTCAGAATTCTATTCAAGTGTTTTAAATCCCAAACTTCGAGATCGACAATTATTTCAGTGAAATCTGGTGCGGTACGCACCATTGAAAGATTTTGTATATTTGCATCATTTGAAGCAATCGCTTGCGATATTTCAGCAAGCGAACCGGGCGAGTTGATAGCCAGCACACTTATGCGCGCTGGAAAACGCTCGGTCATTTCAGCATCGATATCCCAACGCACATCAATCCACCGTTCTGGCTGATCGTCAAATGCTGTCAGCGCTGGCGATTGAATTGGATAAATAACGATACCAGCACCCGGCTGCATAATACCAACAATGCGATCTCCAGGAACTGCTCCTTCAGGTGCAAAACGTACTGGCACATCGCCATGTGTACCCCTTATCGGCACTGCCCGACTTTGCCTTGCTTCCTGATCTACCTTGGAATTTTCTCCATTAGGAACTTTAAAGATCATGCCTTGCGCATTTTGTATATTAAACCACCCCTCTTCACCAGATTTTACAGGTGGTTTTTGCGCGGCGCGATTGTCCTGATAATCAGGATAGACAGCCTTTACAACATCAGCAGATGCCAGCTCGCCCCGTCCGACGGCCGCTAAAACATCTTCCACATCCAAACGCGCTAAGCGAGGAAGAACTTTTTTCAGCTCATCTTTAGAAAATTGTTTGCCTGCACGTTCAAATGTTCTTTCCAATATACGCGTACCAAGCCCTGAATATTGTTTTCGAACAGCCGATCGGGTTGCGCGCCTTATTGCCGCGCGTGCTTTACCCGTCACAACAAGAGATTCCCAAGCTGCTGGTGGAACTTGTGCTTTTGAACGGATAATTTCCACTTCATCACCATTTCTTAGTGATGTCATCAACGGCATAATTCGTCCGTTAATTTTTGCGCCCACGCAAGAATCACCAATATTGGTATGGACAGCATAGGCAAAATCTATCGGCGTGGCATTTCTCGGCAAGGCAATCAGCCGACCCTTTGGAGTGAAGCAGAAAACCTGATCCTGAAATAGCTCCAATTTGGTGTGCTCTAAAAACTCTTCTGGGTTATCGCCTTCTGACAAAGACTGTATGGTTTGACGCAACCATGCATAAGCATTTGTTTCATTGGATAATTTGCTTGGCGTATTATTTGAACCACGATCTTTATAGATAGAATGTGCAGCAACACCAAATTCGGCTATTTCATCCATTTCTTTGGTTCTAATCTGCAACTCTACACGTTGACGTGCAGGACCAACAATTGTCGTATGAATTGACCGGTAATCATTCTGTTTAGGAATAGAAATGTAATCTTTAAAACGTCCTGGCACCATAGGCCAGGTTGTATGAATTATTCCCAATGCGGAATAACAGTCTTTTACGGTATCAACAATAACGCGAAAGCCGTAAATATCCGAAAGCTGTTCGAAGGATAACGCCTTCGTCTCCATCTTACGAAAAACCGAATATGGTTTTTTCTGCCGACTTTTAACATAGGCTTTTATGCCGTGTTCGGCAAAAAGCTTGGTAAGATCGCTTTCAATACCTGATAAAAGATCGCGGTTACGTTCCGAAAGATCGGACAAACGATCGGTAACCGCACGATAGGCTTCAGGATTGAGATAATAAAAAGCTCTATCTTCAAGCTCTTCACGCATATCCTGCATGCCCATGCGTCCAGCAAGGGGCGCATAAATATCCATGGTTTCTTGTGCAATACGACGACGTTTTTCATCGCGCATAACATCAAGTGTACGCATATTATGAAGCCGGTCGGCAAGCTTAACCAATAAAACCCGCACATCTTCAGAAATTGCAATCAGCAATTTACGAAGATTTTCGGCTTGAATAGCCTTTTTTGATACAAGATCGAGTTTTTTTAACTTGGTTAAACCTTCAACAAGTTTGCCAATTTCCGGACCAAAAATGCCGTCGATTTCAGCACGTGTTGCTGTTGTGTCTTCAATTGTATCATGCAAAAGTGCAACAGCTATGGTCGCCTCATCCAAGTGCATATCCGTTAAAATAGCAGCCACTTCTAAGGGATGAGAAAAATATGGATCGCCACTTGCCCGTTTTTGAGAGCCGTGTTTCTGCATGGCATAAACGTAAGCCTTGTTTAACAGAGCCTCGTTAACGTCAGGCTTGTAACGGTGTACACGCTCAACAAGCTCATACTGACGCATCATGCGCAGATACTCCATTCAATTTGTTTACAGGCTCTATCATGTACCTGAAAAGCTCATGACAACAAGAAAAAAATCAAAAAAAATGCGCCACTTCACAGCAGCGCATCATTTGAAAAACGATGATCGTTCGATCAATAATCGTCGCTTTTTTCAGGAGCAACCAATCCCTCGATGCCTGCAAGCAGATCTTCTTCCGACATATGGTCGAAAGAAACTTTGTCGTCTTCTTTCGGTGTACCGAAAACATCATCAATTTCACTTGATTGACCAATAAGTGCAGGTTCTGCCTCTGGCTCATCCACTTCAACATGTTTTTGTAACGAGTGAATGAGATCTTCCTTCAAATCTGCAGGCGATAATGTCTCATCAGCAATTTCGCGCAGCGCGACAACTGGATTTTTATCATTATCACGGTCGACGGTTATCTGCGCTCCTTGTGATATCTGCCGAGCCCTATGGGCTGCCAGAAGCACTAGCTCAAAGCGATTATCAACCTTGTCAACACAATCTTCTACTGTAACACGGGCCATAGATGCCACTTTCCTTAAAGTTCGCCAATTGGTGGATTTACCCTTGCCATATACAATTCCAATCAAAAAAACAAGGAAAACAAAACATGTTCAAAAATATTTCATCTCGGACGCCTTGGCAAGTTATGAGGGGTGACATAGTTTAAAGACTATAATTGGTTTAGTGATTTGCGCCTCTTTTGGTGAAATGGATATAATGGTATGTTTGACCCTCGTGAAAAAATCGCGCTTTTTATTGATGGTGCTAATCTCTATGCAACATCTAAAACGCTAGGCTTCGATATTGATTATCGAAAGCTCCTTAAAGCATTCCAAAAACGTGGTTATTTGCTGCGTGCCTACTATTACACGGCATTGATTGAAGATCAGGAATATTCTTCCATCAGACCGTTAATTGATTGGCTGGATTATAATGGTTATCGCGTTATCACTAAAAATGCGCGCGAATTTACCGATGTTGCTGGCCGGCGTAAAGTCAAAGGCAATATGGATATAGAATTGGCAGTTGACGCCATGGAGCTTGCTGACACAGTGGATCATTTCGTCATTTTTTCTGGGGATGGCGATTTCAGATCACTTGTGGAAGCATTACAGCGGCGTGGCAGAAAAGTTAGTGTTGTATCGACATTGACCACGCAACCAGCCATGATTTCAGATGAACTTCGTCGACAAGCAGATCATTTTATAGACTTGACAAGTTTGAAAAATGAAATAGGTCGTGCTCCATCAGATAAACCGCAGAAAGACTTTTCTGCTGATGATAGCGACGACGAAGAATTTTATTAATGGTACAAAAAGTGATGGTGGGGACGTGTTAAACCACTGCCCCGAACCTTCTCATGATTGTGGACTGTGCCCACGACTTCATAGTTTTATTGCTGCTTGGCGCTTGACTGAGCCAAGCTGGCATAATGGGCCTGTTGCGCCTTTCTATCCATTAGATGGTGCAGATAGTACAAGGCTATTAATCGTTGGTTTAGCGCCTGGATTGAGGGGGGCAAACCGCACTGGACGCCCATTTACTGGCGATTATGCTGGCGATTTGCTGTATTCCACCTTGAAAAAATATGGCTTTGCAAAAGGCATATTTGAAGCAAGACCTGACGATAGTTTGAAACTGATTGATACAACGATCGTCAATTCTGTACGCTGTGTTCCACCCGAAAACAAACCAATCGGTTCGGAAATCAACACCTGTCGCCAATTTTTTTCGCCGCTATTAACGCAATTACCCAAACTGCGCGCAGTTGTCACGCTTGGTTCGGTTGCCCACCAATCAACTGTCAGGGCGTTGGGGCAAAAAATAGCGTTACACCCCTTCGGTCACGGAAATGTTTCGGATATTGGAAGATTACGTCTTTTTCCAAGCTATCACTGCTCACGGTATAACACCAATACAGGCCGCCTGACGGACAGTATGTTTCATGAAATTTTCGCGATGGCTCGCAACTATCTCGATAGCCTTGATCGCTAAACCGTATCAAATATAACGATATCTTCTATTTTTCTTCAAAACGGATTAGCCACGTTCTCGTAATAATCGTGATTTTTCGCGGTTCCAATCACGTTTTTTCTCTGTCTCACGTTTGTCGTGGATTTTCTTGCCTCGCGCCAATGCAATTTCCAGCTTTACCCGTCCATGATCGTTAAAATAAAGCTTTAGAGGTACAATCGTCATACCTTCACGCGCAACTGAATTGGACAACCGCGACATTTCTCTTTTCGAAATCAACAATTTACGTAAACGTCGCGGATCATGATTAAATCTATTGCCTTGTGTATATTCTGGCACATAAGAATTTATCAGCCAAAACTCACCATTTTCAAAACTCGCATAGCTTTCAGCAATATTGCCATGGTGGGAACGCAATGATTTGACCTCGGTACCTGTCAGCACCAAGCCTGCCTCCAATGTATCCAAAATTTCATAGTTGAAACGTGCCTTACGGTTATCCGCAACAACTTTGTAAGCAGGTGACGTATTTTTCTTATTCATGTATACACAAATGGCGTTGTTTTTAAACTCTGACAAGTCCTGCGTGACGAATTGCATCATCAATGATGCGTTTTGTTTTGTCTTCAAGAGGAACTATTGGTGAGCGGACATGACTTGTGCATAACCCCAATTGTTCTGCGGCATATTTAACACCAGCAGGACTAGGTTCAATAAAAAGTGCACGATTAAGCGGCATAAGGCGATCATTTAGCTCCAGAGCCTTGGCAAAATTGCCTTCTCTACATGCTGCAAAAAGGTCTGCACATAATCTTGGTGCAACATTGGATGTCACAGAAATACAACCGACCCCACCCTGCGCATAAAACCCGAGAGCCGTGCTGTCATCACCCGAGAGCTGGATAAAATCTTTGCCACATTTTGCCCGCTGTTCACTGACGCGTTCAATTTTACCGGTCGCATCTTTAACGCCGATTATATTTTTAAATTCGCTATGCAATTGCGCCATTGTTTCGGCGGTCATATCGATAATTGAACGCCCCGGAATATTATAGATAATAAGCGGTATTGAGATGGATTTCGCAATAGCTGAAAAATGTGCATACATGCCACGTTGATTGGGCTTATTATAATAAGGCGTTACAACCAGCACCGCATCGGCACCTGCTTTTTCCGCGTATTGAGCAAAATGAACTGCTTCAATTGTATTGTTTGAGCCTGCACCAGCAACAACAGGCACACGTTTTGCCACTTGTTGTACACAAAGTTCAATAACCCGTTCATGCTCTTGATATGTAAGGGTGGGTGATTCACCAGTTGTTCCAACAGGAACAAGTCCATCAATCCCTTGTTTGACCTGCCACTCGACAAAATCACATAATGTTTTTTCTGCAACATTACCGTTTTCATCGAAAGGTGTAATGAGTGCTGTCAGCGCTCCCTTGAGCATGGTAAACTCCCTAATTATATTATTGTGCGGAAAATTGCTTCATTATCCGATAATGACCATAGTATTGCCATAGGAATGAAGCAAGATATTTTCGTTAATACAAATAGCGTCTTATACATGAGAAAAAGACGTTACACAGCAAGCCGTATCAAAATATATGAGAATTTAACGTGTTAACCATTGATACGCCCATCTTTCATGGTTCGGTTTTATCGTTATAAGCTTATTATAAAATAGTGGGTTTCGATTTATGACAGAAGAATTTCCAATTCGCTCTGCGGCAAAAGCAATGTTGGTGTGTGCTATAAGTGGTTTGATATGGCCGCTATCCACTGCAATTGTGTTGGCTGAAAAGCAGCCGAGCAGCAATGCTGTGCAAATGCATAAATCAAACCTTGATGATAAAAATGCGACAAAAACCGCCAATGTCGTAACATCAGCTGTGGTTAATATTGCCAATAATGTTACCAATGAAAGCCTTAAAGCGGGTCTCAATGCGCTATACGCACAACAGGCGGAACAACCAATTATCATTCGCAATGGTATGCCTAAAGACAGCCTTGATAGGCATATTTTGACATGGGCTATTGGTGTGTCGGGTGTAAAAGGCGTTCCAAGCTTAGAAATTACCACTGCAATGCAGGAATTGAAAAATTGGCCGGGCGCAAAAGTCATGCGCCGCAACTTCGAACGCGCATTGGTGAATGAGTCCAACACACCGCAGGCAATTATCAATGGATTTGGTAATAATACGCCAATAACGACACAAGGTATGGCGGCACTTTGCGAAGCATTGATTAAGTCGGGACAAACGGAAAAAGCCCATGAAATTATCGCGCCATGGTGGCACACAACGAAACTGAATGACCAAGATGAGCAATTGGTGCTCAACAAAGCCAGTGCCGCTCTCCTTCCAGAAGACCATATGCAGCGTTTGCGTTTCATGCTTTATGCAAATCGTATGTCTTCAGCAGGGCGTGTTGCCAAGCTTGCTAACGCCCAGTCGTTATTTTCTGCTTTTTCTGCAATTGCTGCCAATGATGCTTCATCGCAAAAGAAACTGGATAATGTCGATAAAAATTTACGCAATGATCCGGTTTTTCTCTATGCACAAATTCAATATTTGCGTCGCTCGGGGCATTATGAAGAAGCCGCACAGTTGATGCTAACATCACCCAAAAACCCGGCCCTCTTGGTTAACCCTGATATGTGGTGGGTTGAACGGCGTGTTCTTTCACGCGAAATGCTGGATTTGAATAAGCCAAAACTTGCCTACCAATTAGCCGCAACACATGCGGCCGAAAGCCCCACAATGGCTGCTGATGCCGAGTTTCATGCGGGCTGGTATGCCTTAAGATTTTTAAATGATCCGAAACTTGCGATCCAACATTTTTCCCATATAACAGAATTATCCATGCGTCCGATATCTGCTTCTCGCGGATATTATTGGATGGGACGCGCAGAAGAATCCCTCAGCAACCAAGAAAGTGCCAATAGCTATTTCAAAAAGGCAGCCCATTACGGCACAACGTATTATGGACAATTAGCAGCATCCAGAATTGGTGAAAAAGCCCTTGAAATCTCTTCCCCTGAACCAACGCTTGAAGATAAACAGAATTTTGAAAAGCGCGAGCCGGTTTTAGCGATCAAACGGCTTGAAGAAATTGGCTACACAGACCGTGCAGGTGTTCTTTACCGCCAACTCAGTGATGAACTCGACAGCCCCGGAGAACTGACTATACTTGCTGGAATGGCTGAACATAACGGCGATCATTATACCAGCCTAAAAATTGGAAAAAGTGCTGTTCTTCGCGGCATGGATGTTGGTGCCCTTTCCCACCCTGTTGGTGCCATTCCAGAAACGGCAAATATTTCTGCATCTGGTAAAGCTTTAGCGTATGCCATCGCGAGGCAGGAAAGTGAATTTAACCCCAATGCGGTATCCAATGCTGGTGCCAAGGGAATGCTGCAACTTATGCCCGCGACAGCAAAAGCGGTTGCTGCAAAACATTCTATCACTTGGCAGCCCCTCAAATTAGGTAATGATGCAGGATATAATGCAACACTTGGTGCCCATTATCTGGGTGAGCAACTGGATCGTTTCAACGGTTCCTATATTTTGACATTTATTGCATACAATGCCGGCATGCGGCGCGCTAAAGAATGGGTTGCACGATATGGCGATCCAAGAGGTCAACCGATTGACCAGGTTGTTGATTGGGTAGAGCGCATTCCTTATTCAGAAACCCGCGATTATGTCATGCGGGTTATGGAAAACTATGAAGTTTACAAAGACCGTCTTACCGGATTCACTGATATAAAAACTGATCTTACATCAGGGCGACAAAGTTGAACATTTGTCAGCAACGTTAAACATTTGCGATATGTAGACTTAGGAATTTAATCATAGGAAGTGCGCTATCTGAACAAAACAGAGGGTCTAATTGCGCAACATTTTTGAACTTTGCTGTGCCGTTTTTTGGTATTTCAGCGATGACCGTATCAGCAATACAGTTTGATATGTCTCATTTTGAATGGATCACACAGGCGTGTCACATTCTTCATGTTTCATATATTTGCTGTGCTACATTTTTAATGTGTCACATATTTGATGTATCGCAGGGATTTTGCCAAAAATTGCCTTCAACTTTTTGCCAGACACAATTTTTATCTGTTACCAACCCATCCGGTAATTTGTGATTTTTTAGTAGCGTATTATAAGTCGCTGCATCTGCAGTCACATGACCATTTTTGAGCTCAATGACACCCGCCTTCATTTCCGGCAATAGATTTATCACATAATCGGCAAAAAGATTAATTTGATTGGAACCATTACTGCC
Source organism: uncultured Bartonella sp. (assembly GCA_946478665.1). Taxonomy (GTDB): domain Bacteria; phylum Pseudomonadota; class Alphaproteobacteria; order Rhizobiales; family Rhizobiaceae; genus Bartonella. The sequence goes on from CAMLCZ010000001.1 coordinate 543,387, forward strand.
AACGTCCATCTCATCATAAACCATTATACCGCTTTTTTTCTGTTCAACCCGATTTATCAATGCGAAGCGATCAATATCGGCAGGAATTGCTCCCCTCAGCGTAATACCATCGTCATCAATAAGAAAGGTAAGGCTATTATTATCGATTTTCTTAGGTAAGGTAATTTCGGAATATACGTTTCCTACAGTTGGAATATTTTTTATGTCATTTATCAAATGATCGCGTGTTTTTGCGTCAGGTGCTAAGCCATATAAAACAACATCTTTGCCTTTGACATCATAAGATAACCAATTGTTTTGCATGATATATTCGGAAAGCTCAGAATTTAGCTTTCTTTCCTGACTTCCAACAGCAAACCAAATGGTCATAACACTCAGAAAAAAAACGAGTGTAATGAGTGGCCAAAAAATTTTGCGCATAAACATCAATAACACCTGATGGTCGAGAATTTTCCATTGTTTTAGCCAAAGTTTTTATAACAAACAACGTGGTTTTCGTGAAATTATGCGTTTTATAGTCCGTCTACGCTCATGATTATGAAACCTCATTTAACTAGGTTCGCTATGAGCGCAGACCAATCATCCCAATGTTTCGCTACATTTTTAATAACAATCTTATACGATCATAATTCATGCAAAATGGGCTTAAGCTTATCACCTTATTCAGCAACAATGACCTCAAAACCTTCGAATTTAGGTGCATCAATAAAAAGTGGCTTACCGCTCCCAGCATTTTTATGCGAATCTCGAAATTGTGGGGATTTTGTCCAGTTGATGAAATCCTCTTTGGTTTTCCACACGGTATGGGAAGCAAACAACGTCACATCTTTATCTTCGCTCGTGTCACAACGCAGCAATTGAAATTCAACAAACCCCGGCAGTTCTTTCAAATGTGACTGCCTGTTTTTCCATCGATTTGAAAACTCGTCTTCACATCCCTTTGCAATGTTAAAACGGTTCATAGCAATATACATTTCTATAATTCTCCATCATTGAATATGACTATAATGTGATAAACCAAGTTAGAATTAATTGACAAGTTTTTCTTGACTCATAAAGTCATGTTTATTATGGGTACCAGACCAACGTGAGGGTCGTTGGTATTTTAGCTCAGCCAGCCAGTATAACGAGCAAGCCAAGCGCTTTCATTTACAATAAGCTATGTTTAAAAAGCTGGGTGTTTATTATGTTGTCATTTTTTAAAACACGTTTGAAAAATCGTGTAGCACTGACCACGATTGCTATGATGATACCTGTCATGGCAATTGCTGAGGAAAGTGAAAACAACCACAAAAGCGAATTGAACCCAGTTATCGTTAAATCCCAATCCAATTATTTAAAGCTTAATAAACCAACGGTTTTAACTGACAGAAGCACCGCAAACGATATTGAACAGAAACAAGTAGATGATGTTCACGATATTGGTCGGCTTGATCCATCCATCAGTTACAACGCGCAAAATGATAGTTTCACAATTCGGGGGCTTGATAGCAACCGCATTTTGACAACGATTGACGGTATCCGCTTGCCTTGGCTTGATGACGTATCACGTGGTGTGAAGGGTGGCATTTCGATGTTCGATTTCGCTTCCTTGTCAACACTGGATATTATCCATGGTTCAGACTCGAGCCTTTATGGATCAGGCGCGCTTGGTGGCGTTGTTGCGTTACGGACACTTGATCCAGAAGATCTTATTACTGGCGACAAAAATTGGGGTAGCCTGACAAAAGGCAGCTATGACTCAACTGATCGTAGCTGGCGTATTGATGAAGCTTTTGCATTACGGGCCAATCAAACTTATGCGCTGTTTCAAGGTGGCTATGCACGCGGCAAACAACGTTATAACAATGCAAATGGTGGTGGTTATGGAACCGCCCGTTCTGAAGAGAACCCGGCAACCTTTGATCAAGATAATCTATTATTCAAAATATATCAGCATATTGACGGTTCACAGCGCATAGGTTTCACAGCAGAGCGCTTCAACCTCGACAAAGACATCGACGCTTACAATTCATCTGCCATATATAAGCCTGGCTCGGTTGATAAAGATAATGAAAAGCGTCGCGAACGGCTATCCCTCTCCTATGATTATAATGGCGGTGGATTTCTTGATGAGGCGCACAGCATCATTTATTGGCAAAGACAACGGACTGATGAAGCAACTGAAGCAACCCGTGTCTCGATACCAATCGGTTATTACCAGCGCGACAATCTTATGCGCGACACCAGTTACGGTTTCAATTTTGCTGGTTTGAAAAAGATTGATGCTGGTCAGACAACACATACTTTGCGTATTTCTACCGATGTTGCAGCTTCAAAGTTTCAACAATATGCTGGTGGTGAAGATACTTGCCCACCACCACCTTTTAAAGGGCCTTTTATGGGGTGCAAATTTCTTCATACCAATCAATCTGACGCACCAAATACCAATAGTACTGCCTTCGGCATTGCACTTGAAGATGAAATTGGCTTTATCGAAAACCGTTTTAGGGTAACACCAGGTGTGCGATATGATTGGTACGACCACCGCCCCCAAGAAACTTCCACTTATGAACACGCCGCAGGTTTCACGGGTTACCCTTCAAATAGTAGCCATTCGAGACTTTCGCCAAAAATGCGGTTTGAATGGGATGCCTTTAACAAGGTGACATTATATGCCCAATGGGCACAAGCTTTTCGTGCACCAAGCGTAACAGAACTCTATCTCAACTATACCAATCCGGGATTTTATTATGTGAATGGTAATCCCAACCTTAAGCCCGAAACCAGTAATGGATATGATATTGGTGCGCGGCTTGGTGATGAATATTTGGGTGGTTCAATCAGCCTATTTACCAATGAATACAGAAACTTCATTGACCAGCTTGATCTCGGAGCAAATCGTGAATTTCTGATGTCTCGTAAACTTTATACCAATCGCGCCCATGTGCGTATTTCTGGTATAGAAGCAAAAACGCATTGGAATTTGACCAATGGTTGGCATACCAATGCGGCACTTGCCTATTCTGAAGGGAAGGATAAAGATACGGACGAACACCTGAATTCAGTTCCGGCATTAAAAGGTGTTGTTGGTTTGGGATATGCGCAAGATCAATGGGGATCCGATATTACTTTAACCGCCGCGGCAAAACGCAATAAAGTGCAGAATAACTCTGATTTTGCAAAAGCCCCAGGCTATACGCTTGTTGATCTGACGGGTTGGTGGGAACCTTTCGGCAAATCGGGACCACGCATACAGGCTGGCGTTTATAATCTCTTCGACAAACGTTATTGGAACGCTGTCGATCTACCGACCAATGCAACAAATCCCAAGGATTATTATAGCGAACCCGGGCGCAGCTTCAAAGTATCTTTCGTCCAAAAATTCTAGCAGGTTTTCATTGTGGAGCTTGTGTCACTGCTCGGTTCCAGCAATAAAAACATGATAATTTTTGTCATATAAACAATAAATAGTTTGTCCAACAATGAATAGAATACAGGAAAACAAAGCAGAAACTTCGAATACGCAACGCAATGGTGTTCCAATCATCAATAGCAAAGATCTGTTTGGCGTTGCCAGTGAGGTTGTCATTATTCACGACGGCACAGAATATCGGCTCAAGATCACCAAATTGGGCAAGCTGATTTTAAACAAATAAAACAGGCAATTACATTCATGTCTTACACTGCGGAAGAAATTTTAGACCTAAGAGAGAAACACAAGGATCTGCGCGATCTGGAATTTACAAATTCTATTGGCATATCAGAAGCGGAACTCTTCGATGCTTACTGCACGGTTAATCAGGCACAAAGATTACGCCCTGATGTATCACTGTTATTGAAACATGCAACCAAACTTAATGAAGTGCTTGCACTAACACGCAATGAATATGCCGTTCATGAAAGAACGGGGCATTTCCAAAATGTGTTTCAAGGTGTTGATGCATCATTGACATTGGGTGAAATTGACCTTCGGATATTTCAGGATAAATGGAAATTCGCCTTTGCCCGAGATATAACAATACATGACAATAAGCTGAAAAGTTTTCAGTTTTTTGATGCTTATGGCGATGCGATATTCAAGTTATATACCGAAAAAGATACCAATCTTGACGAATGGCACACGCTTAACTCACTTCTTCAAGAAGGTGCGCCAACAAGTGCGGTGAAAACCTCTCTTTTAGTAAAAACTGATGATAAATCGACACAAGAGGCGAATATCGAGCTGTTTCGCCAGCGTTGGGAAAATATGACGGATGTTCATCAACTCCACGATATATTGACCGAACTGAAAATTGGACGACACGATGCTGTAAAACTCATTGGCACAGACTACGCCAACAAGGTTGAGCTTAATTCAATTGAGCTTATGCTAAAAGGCGCCATTGACCAACAAATTCCGATTATGTGTTTTGTTGGAAATCCTGGTTGTATCCAAATTTTTACTGGCACAGTTCAAAATATCAAAACGGTTGATGGCTGGTTTAATATTCTTGATGAAAAATTTCATCTACACCTGCTCTCCTCGGGCATTGATAGTGTTTGGTATGTGCGCAAACCGACAAGTGATGGGCATATCAGCTCGCTGGAAGCCTTTGACAACAAAGGGAGAATGATACTGCAATTTTTTGGTAAGCGAAATGCTGGTGACGCTGAACGGGAAGATTGGCGTTCATTGTTGGCAACGCTTCCATTGGTATCACCTGCTGAATAAAATTTATTCGAGAGGCATAATATGTCGTTCAAAACTTCTGTCCTTGCCAACGACTTTTTCAGGGTTATTTGTCATAACTTGACAAAAATCTGGCATGTTTTTTTTACTGGTTTCATCCTTCTTCCAGTTGTTTTCAATATGTCAGTGTTGGCAAGGACAGTTTCTGAACTTCCCGAACAGGGAAAACTTGTTTCGATTGGAGGATCGCTAACAGAAATTGTTTATGCTCTTGGTGCTGAAAATCGTCTGATAGCCCGTGATACAACAAGCCATTATCCGCCGGATGCAAGCAAATTACCAGACGTTGGATATATGCGTAATCTCTCACCAGAAGGCGTACTTTCACTGTCTCCTGATGGCATACTGCTTATTGAAGGCAGTGGCCCACCATCAACCATTGAAATACTTGCACATGCTGAAGTTCCGATGGTTATCATACCTGAACATTTTACCCAGAATGGTGTAATCCAGAAAATATTGAAAGTGGGTCAAGCACTGCATCAAAATGAGCAAGCCAAAAAGCTTACAGACCGTATAGAATATGACTTTTCTGAAAATGATAAGCTATTACACAAAATTACCCAGGCTAAACGGGTTCCGCCTAAAAGAATTTTGTTTGTCATGACCATACAAAACGGCCGTATCATGGCTGCTGGCAAAAACACTGCGGCAGATGGAATGATCGCACTTTCAGGCGGAACAAACGCAGTTACCGATTATGATGGTTATAAGCTTATCAACGATGAAGCTATTATTAATGCCGCACCTGATTTTATTTTAATGATGAGCCACGCTGGCTCAACCACGACAATCGACCAAGTTCTTGCCTTGCCAGCTATACAAATGACACCGGCGGGTAAGAATAAAGCTGTCATACAGATGGATGGGCTTTATTTGTTGAGCTTTGGTCCAAGAACAGCATTGGCGGCCAGAGATGTCATCAACGTTCTATATAAGGACGAACTCTAGTATTTTACAGGATTTCTTTGATAAGCCTGCGCGTTTTAAGCTGAATATGTCCATTATTTAAAAACGACAAATAGAGATCGTGACGAAAACGATAATGTTATTTTCTCGCACAAGAGAACACGCAAGATGAAAGCCCTTAACAGTACAATAAAGACGGTTATTGATGATCGGATATGCCGAGCAAAGCTGGCGATCTTCATTCTATCAATTTTACTATTATTCAGTATGTGGTTCAGCCTTGTTATTGGGGCTTATGACGTTTCAGTCAAAAATTTTATTCAATCCCTTTTATCGTCTTATCATCATGAAACGACCTTCACCCGAGATTATCTTGTTATTATGAATATCAGATTGCCGCGTCTCGCTCTTGGTGTGATGGTTGGGGCTGCACTTTCTGTATCGGGTGTTCTCATGCAAGGACTGTTTCGTAATCCCTTGGCTGATCCGGGCATCATGGGAATTTCATCGGGTGCCGGCTTAGGGGCTGTTTCTATGATTGTGCTAGGTGGCTCTATGCCCAGTATTTCCCTATTATTGGGAAAATTTCATATTGCTATTGGCGCTTTTATCGGTGCCCTCATAACAACATTTATTCTTTATGCTATTGCCACCCGACAAGGCCGCACCTCTATAGCAACCATGTTATTGGCGGGAATTACATTGAGTGCATTATGCGCCAGCGCGCTGGGCATATTGGTTTTTATGGCCAATGACCATCAGTTGCGTGACATAACATTCTGGAATTTGGGATCGCTTGCCGGCACGACCTGGTCACGTGTATGGCTTTGTTGCCCTTTTATTGTATCTGGCCTGCTATTTTCGCCATTTTTGACGCGCGCGATGAACGCTTTTTCTCTGGGGGAAGCTGTTGCGGGGCATTTAGGTTTTTCAGTCCAGCGTACAAAATATTTTGTCATTCTACTTGTCGCTCTCATGTGCGGTGCAGCTGTTGCGGTTAGCGGTATTATTGGTTTTATTGGAATTGTTATCCCCCATATCCTAAGATTAACAATTGGACCCGATCATCGCTATCTTATCATTGGTTCAGCCTTATTGGGTGCCAGTATTCTCATTCTAGCAGACACGTTTTCGCGCTTTATCGTTGCGCCAGCAGAGTTACCCATTGGTATTGTAACGTCATTGTTGGGCGCACCATTTTTTCTATGGATATTGCTACGCCAACGCGGAGCCATTGACCAATGATAGAAATAAAAAACCTTAACGTGAAACGTGGCAACAAGGTCATATTGCACAACTTGAATTTTACAGCCCTTGCTGGAAATCTGACAACCATTATTGGTCCCAATGGTTCAGGAAAAACGACCCTTATCAAAGCATTAAGCGGTGATCTTAAATATAGCGGGGTCATCCAGTTAAACGGTAAAGATATTGCAAGCGAGACAGCGAGACACCTTGCCTTACAACGAGCTATATTGCCGCAATCGACAGCGTTGAGTTTTCCATTTCTGGTTAATGAGGTTGTAAAGCTTGGTCTTTCAGCAGATGTGGAAAGATTACAAAAGCAAAAATATTTACCAGAACTAGCCCTAGAGCGGGTTGATCTTGCTGGTTACGGAAACAGGTACTATCAAGAATTGTCGGGGGGTGAACAGGCACGCGTACAACTTGCTCGTGTGTTATGCCAAATATGGTCACCCAGCTATAACAATAATCCCTGTTGGCTTTTGCTGGATGAGCCAGTCGCCAGTCTTGATATTCGTCACCAGCTTGTTGTTATGGACATTGCGCGTGATTTTGCTAACCGTGGCGGTGGTGTCGTAACAATTTTGCATGATCTTAATCTAGCTTCTCATTACAGCGATAAAATTGTATTACTGCATCAGGGAAGCATATCTTATGAAGGCACACCGCGTGAGGTGTTAACGACACAAAACTTACGGGACATTTATCAATGCAATTTGTCTGTCGGGACAATTCCTGATGATAAGGTACCTTTTATTTTGCCTCAATCCGTGTTTACGCCTCAGGGATAGCTGGTTCTCCAAGAGATAACATAAGCCTATTTGCCCAATTAAAAAAACTAACAGCGTGTATAACATCGCTTATTTCATCATCATGCAATCCTGACGCTTTCAGTTCTTCTATATGGGAACTGGTCAAGGCTGATGGCGTTTGCGTCAGAGCTTTGGCAACAGCGATAATTGCATTCCAACGTCGCCCCAAATCAACACCTGTCCCCTCCTCTAAAAGACGATCAACATCTTTATCCCGTTTTGAATAGACTGCTGCATGACGAGCATGAACAGAGGCACAATATATACAACCATTTACCCGCGATGTCGCGGCAGCAGCCAATTCACGCTCCGCACGCGGAAGCCCATCAATGGTATTATAGAAAATATCTTTATCAGTGCGTGTTCGTGCCTCCAACACATCGGGATCGCGTGCAAGAAGCCTGAAATAGGCTGATTTTGTGCGGGCAGGCTCTACCAATGACTTGATTTCATGTTCAGTTAATTCAGTTTCATCAATTGGGGTTACCCATGGCAGCCAATCCAAGTTAGCTCGGGAAAACTGTACCGGTGCTTTATGGCTATCGTTTTGTGGTTTTTCATTGAATGACATGACGCATTCTACCTATCTTATTTGAATGAAAGGGAAATAGTATTTCTGTTATATTTTCAGCGTATTATCGAAATATATCATCAGGCTATTTGCGATAATACCTGTAAGCCAATAACCAGTTTGATTTGAAAGCACAGAAACGATACGAGCTGCGATAATGTTACTATGTCGTTTTCTTGCCAACCATTTGCTGTCAGAGCATCAATATCTTTCTTTTTACTATCTCGCGGGTGAAATACCAAAAGATGTGTATGGTTAAGTGCACTCGTTAGCTTTTTTGTAAGTTTATCATCTTCTTCCTTGCTTGCCTGCCATATTCTTCCATTCAAATCTTCACGGGTGAGTGGTCCTGCCAGATATTGACCAAATGGACCTGAGCTTTTTGCTTCAACAGTAATAGCGCGAATACTATCTAGCAGTTGAGGTTCTACGGCTTGCAGCTGACTTTCATAGAATTTTATTGCCTGTTTATGTTGATGAAGATGAGCAACAAAAACAGCAATCGCAAATCGCTCTGCCTGTGTGAAACGAGCCTGAGGCTCGACATGAAATAGCGCATCATAGCTTTTCTGCGATTGTTCGATCGTGATCGGACGTCTTTTACGGATAGCAAGAGGTTGCCCAACAAGTAGATCAATAACATCAACACTCATAATATTCTCCAATGGCGTGCCTAAATACGGATTTCGATTCATATTGTTAATGTTGCAAAACAGGGATACCGAGTGCTGGTGCAACTTCTTTTGCCGTTAAAGCAATCGACTTCATGATATCTTCATGTGGTGGATCAACAGAATGCACCTGAAATACAATATCGGTCGCTCTTTGCAGTGCGGTATCTCTCTTCAGCGATTTGATAACATCGTCTGGTGTGCCAACATGTTGGTCAACGGCATTGATTAGGTCTTCAAGCGAGTCACTTTTTGCTTTCTGCCCTGCTCTTCCGAAACGCTCCGCCGCACTTTTCAACCCCTTCTCTGCCAGTTGCAAGGCATGTGCGCGATCGGTTGATACAAACAAGCTGCGCGATGCCATAATACGCGGTGTTACACCTTTCGGCAAAGCGGCAAGATACGCATCAATAATTGGATTTTGTATATCCCAAAGTGAAGCATCTGGATTTTCGCTATGCCGCGGCTGGGTGCGCGATAGCATCAATCCATCACCGGCTTCACCTGCCAATTTTCCCCCGAAAGGTGAAAATGTCGCCATCCAGAATCTTTTAAGAAGATGAGGCGCTGCAGGATATAGATGGTTTCCTCCCCACAGATCCTCCCCTGAAAAAGCACGCCGCAAAACTGTTAAATTTTTGGCGTAAACATCGCCCCTTTTGTCGGGATTGACGCCAAAGACTTCAAAAGACTCTCGTGTACCACCCGTTCCAAAACCCAGTTCCAAACGTCCATTCGACAATAGATCAAGCACTGCCGCATCTTCTGCTACGCGCACCGGATTTTCCATCGGAAGCGTTATCACCCCCGTCCCCAATCTGATCGCGTTGGTCTTAGCGGCCAAATTTGCCAGAAACACAAATGGTGATGGCAACCCACCTTCCACAGGGTGGAAATGGTGTTGGGCAACCCAAGCCGTTTCATATCCTAATGCTTCGGCATAACTGATTTGTTCTTCCGCTAATCGATACCGTTCACCAGCGGGTACGCTATCGAGCAGACGGGTGAAAAAACCAAGTCGTTTTTGACTATGTGTCATAATAGAAAACCAATACTTTTTGATAAATTCGTAACTTCCTAAACGTTACGCAAATAAGATATGTCTCACAAAGTACCGATGTTTTGATTTGATCGAATTCTTAAAAACTTTTACCTGTTTAAAACGAATGATAAAAACTATTTTTCTTTTTATTTAATAATGACTATATCTGGTAATTAATTGTTCTACTTTTAATTATTATTTTAATTAAAATGTGCCATGAAGTTTAAGGTAAAAATCATTATAGATAGATCATAAATACTTTTCGTAGCTTAAATTTTAAACATTGAAAACACCGATACCAGATTTTCCATTGTTTTCGATACAATCTACAAAACCGCAATTTCACCGCCAACAGTTTGTTTTCAGCATTCAAAACAATCCCAAAAACCAGCTACCACTGTGGGGCTGAATATAGCCACATCTTTAGGTATGAATATAATGCTGCCAGGCTTTTAATAGTTGTATGCCTACAAAAATAATAAGTATCATTCCTATTGATAAATCATTCTAATTTTGCACGACCAACACCGACGCAAAGCAATTGGTACTCATAAAATTAAAGCACATATAAAACTAGATTATAAAACTCTTATTTTTTAAAAAAAAATTCCTAAATCTCTTAAAATCACACAACTTTACGAATCAAAATTATGTAAGCCAGTAAAATACCTTACTAAAAAACTCATATTTTATGACCCATTTTTAGAAAAAATTATTGTCCCATTTTGGGACTATAAAAGTGATATATACATAACTTTTGATATTTATCAAGAGTTATATTGTTGTTTTTATTAGTTTATTTTTATTTTTGTTATATATTCAATTTGTTCTTTTTTTATCACGAATTCGTGATAATTTAGAGAAATAATAAGCTGAATTACACGGCTAATTATGTCACGGCACTCACAATCTAGGGTTGAGAAATTTGGGAGGTTCTCAATTCTATTGTAAAGTCAAAAGAAGGACCCCATAATATGAAACGGTTAACCCGGTGGCTTTTGGTTCTTATTGTTTTAGGTATCGTAGGATTTTTTGTCCTTACTTCTCCTATTACATGGTCGCTAACACACCCGACACGGGATGTAGCAGATAATGCAGCTCCTAATTTGGAAAATGGTCGCATTGTTTTTGTTGCCAGCGATTGTGCAACCTGCCACACCACACCTAACCAAGAAGATCCGCTAAAACTAGGCGGCGGACGTGCATTGGACACAGAGTTTGGGCGCTTTTATATGCCCAACATTTCACCAGACAAGAAAGACGGTATCGGAAGCTGGACACTTGAACAGTTCACTAAAGCTGTTCGTGAAGGTGTCGGCCCTAATGGTATAATGCCAGATGGTCAAAACCTATACCCAGCCTTTCCTTACACCTCTTATCAGAAGTTGACAGCAAACGATGTACGCGACCTATTCGCTTATATCAAAACGCTAGAACCTGTTTCAGGTGTAGCACCAGATCATGAATTAAAGTTCCCATTCAATATGCGTCGTGGCATAGGTGTATGGCGTCTTGCATTTCTTGACGGAAAGCCTCTGGAAGCTGAAAAGACATCAACGGCAAGCAAATCAAACGATGCTGTTTTAGAACGCGGTCGTTATCTTGTTGAAGCTGCCGGTCACTGTGCTGAATGTCACTCTACCCGTAATTTCATGGGCGTGATTAAGGGTGGAATGCGTTATGGTGGTGGTGCAACACCGGATGGTTTGTCTCACTTCCCAAACATCAGTCAGGATGAAACAGGTATTGGTTTCTGGCCAGAAATTTCAATCTACAACTATTTGAAAACTGGCAAGAGCCCAATTGGCAAGATTGCTGGTGGTGATATGGCTGAAGTTATTGAAAATACAAAACTTCTTCCTGATGAAGACCTGCATGCAATGGCTGCTTATATCAAGACATTGCCTGGTGTTGATCTACCTGCTCCTGGACAACCGGAACCAAACCGCACACCAGAAGTCGTCATGGTAAAGCAAACCAGCAAAGTTGGTGCAACATTGCCGACCTCATCACAAAGTGAAATCAACAGTGCCGATACGCTTTACTCCGTATACACCAAGCCATTCCACTTGGACGAAAGTGGAACGGGAGATGAAGATGGCAAGTTGCTAGCAAGTGCAAAACTTTCAGTTATTGACCGTAAAGATGGCAAATTGAAAGTACGTGTAGACGGTTGGCAAATGGACGGCGCGCCATCAGTTATTTATGCCTTGAAAGGTCAGCGTATTATGTATGCTGTCTTGGGTGAAAAGGCTATTGCTGCTTCCAAGGTTGGTGATGCTGTTGTCGATGAGGAAACCAAACAAAAATGGTATCCTGTCAGCGTTGAAGTATGGACAAGCAATACGGAACTTAACGTAGCACTTTCCAACTTGTGGACTTATTCATCTAATCTGTTCAGCTCAACATGTGGCGTATGTCACTCTCTACCAGCATCGGGGCATTTGCTTGCTAACCAATGGATTGGTAACTTGAATGCGATGAGACGGTATACATCATTGTCACCCGATCAATATCGCCTTCTCTTGAGCTACCTGCAGAACCACTCGAAAGATGTGCATGATGGTGACGGAGGCGCACACTAATGTCCGCCACTTTGTCAAACGCTTCTGACACCTCTGAAGAAACAATCATTGCACGGGAATGTTTGGTGCAAGCAGCGATTGTGGACTGGTTTTCACAATTCTTTATTGCACCCCCTGATCATAAACTCCTAGAGGAATGTCAGTCTGACCGTGTCAAAGATTTTCTTGCAAGTTTCGGTGAAACTTTGGAAGCGGTTGACCTGACAACGTTGATTGCGGATTATTTCCGCAATCAATCTATCGAGGATTTAGATCAAGTACTTTCGCATCAATATTTCGGATTATTTGATGGTGCGGCTGGTCCAAATGCTGTACCGCCTTATGAAAGCTATTATAAGAATGCCAATGGCCGTCTATATCAGCAACCTTATGTTGAAATGATGGAAATATTGAAGGAGTTGGATGTTTCTGTCGCTGCTTCATGTAAAGAGCCTGCAGATCATTTGGCTTTGGAACTAGCAGCACTTGCCGAGGCACTACGTCAAAGAAGGTCAAATGAAATTGACCAATTGGCAACGCGGCTTTTAGATTGGGTTCCGAAAATGCTGGAGTCAATCAGCATGGTTGCCATGTCCAGCTTATACACAAAATTGATCGAATTACTTGTTATTTATTTATCGTCTTTCCAAAATCCTGTCATCGCAGGAAAGACCGTCAAACACTAGGAGAATGCCATGTCATTCGACAAAACAAAGATTGCTTTACCTGAAATGAACCGTCGTTCATTTTTGAAAAGCAGTGCTATAATGGCCATGGTTGGGGCAGCGAGTGGATCGCTTCTCACACGTGGTGCTCAAGCTGAAGAAGCTACCAAACTTACAATGTCTGGCGGCCACTTCGGTGTTTTCCGTGGCCGTGTAGAAAATGGCCGTCTGGTTGAAGTTACGCCTTGGGAAAAGGATCCACATCCGACTCCAATGCTACAGGGTATGATGGACTCGATCTATTCTCCATCACGTATCAAATATCCAATGGTACGTCGTGCATGGTTGGAAAAAGGCCCAGGCGCTGATCCTGAAACACGCGGTACGGGTGATTTCGTACGCGTAAGCTGGGATAAAGCACTTGATTTGGTTGCAGGCGAAATTAAACGCGTGCGCGAAACATATGGTTCATCAAGCCTTTATGGTGGTTCATATGGCTGGCAAAGCCCTGGTAAATTGCATAACTGCCGTACTTTGTTGCGTCGTATGCTTAAAACCACTGGTGGTTTTGTGAATGGATTGGGTGACTATTCCACTGGTGCTGCTCAGGTTATTCTGCCACACGTTGTCGGTTCTTTGGAAGTTTACGAACAATGTACGTCTTGGGATGTTGTTAAAGAAAACACAAAGACATTGGTATTTTGGGGTTGTAACCCGGTTAATACCAACCAGATTGGTTGGCTTGTTCCTGACCATGGTGGCTATGAAGGCTTGGAAAAGGTTAAAAAAGCCGGCATTCGTGTCATCTGTATCGATCCTATCAAGACTGAAACATGTCAACTGCTCAATGGTGAATGGATTGCGCCGCGTCCACAAACCGATGTTGCGATGATGATCGGTATTGCTCATACGCTTTACAAAGAAAATCTCCACGATAAAGCATTCTTGAAGAAATATACCGTTGGTTACGACAAATTTGAGGCTTACCTCAAAGGCGAAGAAGACGGTGTAGAGAAAACTGCTGAGTGGGCTTCAAAGATTTGTGGTATTGACGCAGATGTCATCAAGCAACTCGCACGCGACTTTGCAAAAGATCGCACAATGATTGCTGGCGGTTGGTCAATGCAACGCCAACATCATGGTGAACAAGCACACTGGATGATCGTTACACTTTGTTCAATGCTTGGACAGATTGGTCTTCCAGGTGGCGGTTTTGGATTCAGTTATCATTACTGCAGTGGTGGTACACCAACAGCTTACAGCCCGATCTTGAATGGTATTACTGACGGTCCTGCACCTGTCGTTGAAGATCTGCCAAAAGGCTGTGAACCAAATTCTACGGAATCTGCATGTCAGCCAAAAACCAATGCAATTCCTGTATGCCGCGTTGTTGAGTCACTACTCCATCCAGGAAAAACAATTAAGTATAATGGTTCCGATATCGTCCTTCCTGAATTACACATGGTATATTGGGTAGGTGGAAATCCATTCGTTCACCAGCAAAACCGTAACGAAATGGTTGAAGCTTGGAAAAAGTTGGACACATTTGTTGTTCATGATTTCCAATGGACACCATCTGCACGTCATGCTGACATTGTTTTACCAGTAACAACTTCATACGAACGTAACGACATTGAACAATTGGGCGATTATGCATTAAGCCATATCGTTCCAATGAAAAAACTTGTTGAACCTATGTATGAAGCTCGCTCAGACTTCGATATTTTTGCTGCCATCAGCGAACGCCTAGGCAAAGGCAAAGAATTCACCGAAGGTCTGACCGAAATGGAATGGATCCGCAATTTCTACGAAGGTGCGCGCATGGTATCCCGTGCAAAGGGCATGGAAATGCCTGTTTTTGACACTTTCTGGAACAGCAATGAAGCGTTAGCTTTCCCAATCAAGGACGAACAGAGAAAGTTTGTTCGTTATGGGGAATTCCGTGAAGATCCATTGATGAATCCATTGGGTACACCATCAGGAAAAATCGAAATCTACTCGCTCAATATCGAGAAGATGAAATATGATGACTGCCCACCACATGCAACATGGATGGAACCAATTGAACGGTTGGATGGCCCAACAACGAAGTACCCACTTCACATTGCAGCTAACCACCCAATCTACCGCTTGCACTCACAGCTATGTGGCACTAAATTGCGTGAGCAATATGCTATTGGTGGCCGTGAACCTTGCTGGATCAATCCAAAAGATGCAGAAGCACGTGGATTGAAAGATGGTGATATCGCACGTGCTTATAATGATCGTGGACAGATTTTGGTTGGCATTAAAGTAACAGATGTCATTCGTCCAGGTGTTATCCGTATCAATGAAGGTGGCTGGTATGATCCAGTCAATCCATTGGAACCAAAAACACTTTGCCGTTATGGCGATGTGAACAACCTCACAGTAAGTGTTACAACTTCAAAATTGGCTCAGGCCAATTGTGGTCAAACCGCTGTTGCTGAAATTGAGAAATATACCGGCGAATTACCTCCGGTTGAGGTTTTCAAAGAACCTCGCAAAATGCATTAATACTCAATTTTCATCGTGAATTAAGGAGGCAATCATTGCCTCCTTTTTTATTTTGAAAGTCCTTATCACAACTTAAAATTATTCTTGATCTTGATAAAATCGAGATCTATTTATTCGTATATGATTTGAACGACCGGTTTAAGTCATCGGGGGCTATAGCTCAGCTGGGAGAGCGCTTGCATCGCACGCAAGAAGTCAGCGGTTCGATTCCGCTTAGCTCCACCAATTTTTCATATTTTTTCTGATTTTTCATATTTTTTCTGAAACCTATTTTGTATTGCTGTTTAACGACTTTATTCATAAAAGTTTTGACGCTGCAATTAGCGCTATGCCCCTATCTCTTAGTAAAGTTAGTTCCCTTCGCGAACATCCAGACGTTAAGATAATTCATACATTGATAGAGCAGGTGAAGTCTGCTTCTATTTAACACACCCGTTATATAAAAAACATTCATGCTTCCCCTACCCTTGCTCATTCATTAGGTGGAACCCGAAAAATAGTTATCAAGGCATACGAAACCGTGAGTATGAAGCTTTGGAAGAAGATCGGACAAAAAAGATTAACGTAACATTTACAAACATTAGGGCAATCAATGCAGAAATTGCGAGTGCTTTCTACCGTCATCATAATCTAACGAAAGCAACATTTATGGCCAAGATTCTTGGACATTCAAAAGAAAATCTACAAACAGCAAATTCCTACATGAAATTTTATCTGCCAGAGGTAACAAAATCTGGTGTCGCACAAGGCATAAAAACACGCTTTATGAAAAGGTTAGAAACTTACTCCGGCGAAATGAAAGAAGAATATCCAAATTTATATTGAATAAATAAAAAGCCCCTATAAAAGGGCCTTTTTATTATTTACAAAATCAAAAAATATCAGCAATCAGGAACACCCGTAGCTATAAGTTTATTATACCGATCGGTATCGCCAGCACTCATAGAAAGGCAATATCTGTATCTTTCTTCTTGCGTTTCTTGCTTCTGCGCGTACTCTTCAATCCGCTCATTAAATGTCCACTTTACAGCCAATGTAATCATTGAGGTAAGCTTCATTTTAGTGCCTCTTATATCTCTTGCTGAGAAATTCCATTCTAAGCATGGTATACAAATCATTTTTATTATTTAATGAATAATTTTCTTAACAGCAACGAACGCTTTGAAACATAAAAGCTTCTACCATAACCTTGATTAAGCTTAAGATGCCGCCCCCCTCTGTTAAGCTTAAACGCTGCAAAAATTAAGAAGCGAAATGCATATTAAAAGGTCATTCTTTCGTCCGGTATTTTTGCTTTCCAACCTCGCGTAAAGCCATATGACATAGCATTAGATGCCGTTTCTATTTGTTGAATAAGCAACTCTCTTTCTTGCAATAAAGCCACAATAAGCGATTTCACGTCCCCATGATAAAGATCAACCAAAGCATCAACATCGTCTTGATGCTTTGCAAGAATTTGCATACCATTCATCATACCGACTCCATTTTGTTCCCTTATTGTTCTTTTTTCCATTCAAGAGTCAACGAAAAAATATTTACAATGTTTGATGCTCACAAGATCATATATGTAAAATAATTTGCGCCAAAAATGATATGATGGATAATAAATGACCAACGACACCAGACTATCAATTGACTATCATTCCAATTGTCCTCACGGAACAATACCTCACGTGTTTTCTAAACCGGGTGGATATTGCGCCATAATTTTTTAAGAAACACGCACTTAAAGAAGTAAATTCATTCGGCATTTCTGCGTCATCCCAAACACTTTAATACCGCTTTTTACAAAATACCGGCTCAAGAAGCACTTCTATAAAAGTGGACATTTTCTTTCGATACGTTTCAACAAACACATGATAGTTCTGGATAAAAACTTGATAGCTTGCGATAATGCCAATAGTAGGTAAAACAACAGTTTTTTAGCTTTATACGAATGTTGTTTTTGTGAAAAAAGTACCGCTTTTTTTAAATTTTTTAGTGTTTTACCGCAACTTAACCGCACAAGCTGAATGAATGGCCTACATATAACTATCTTTATTGTTTACCTCATAAACTTATTATGCATAAGGAAAACTTTAAAACTGGCCGATGGATCACACTCATATTCTGAAAATATCGTGAAGGGGAAACGATGCGATTTTTGATGGTTCTATTATTATCGATATTTTTAACCAGCAATCTTCATACTGCCGTCGATGAAGATCACGAAGAACATGATATAAATGCCCCTGAAAATGTAAAAGATATATTCGATAAAAAAGACTATGAAGAATATGAACGCCTGATTTCAGCCTATGCAAAAGATTTGGCGAATTTCTATGAAAAAGATATATCGGAATACGATGCTAACACTGTATTTATTATGCACGATTCCATCATCGAAGCAGGTTCATCCCCAATAGAATTTCCTGATGGCTCAATGAGGGATATTCCTGATAATTTAAAACGAGATCTCCCCCGTACTTTCACATCTTTTGGGAAATTGGTGTCTTTTAGTTCGTTTTTTTTCGGTGATATTAAACAAGATCCCGATGGCGGTGTAAGAAACAGAATTATTAATTTCAGATGTGCAAATAAACCTAGAGGCAGCTTTCACATTTATATGTTTGGTGCAGGTGCGCGTATCCCAAAAAGTTTTGATGAAACTATAAACATTAATGTAGGAAACCATCCAACAATTACTGTTAAGGGACGCATTATATACGACCCTAACGAGGTCAAAATAGTTATTGATAATACGCCGCAATCAGAAAGAGCATTGTCATACTTCTTTTTAAGTGAATTGGATTTGGCAGATGATGACGATCCCATCTTCATTCATGCCGTGCAAACAAACGCGTCAGTTCGTTTAAATGTTAATACGGTTAGATATTCATTGCGGATGTTAGATAAATATTGCCCTCAAAAGGAAGATAAATCACTCATCAATTGGATGAAATGATAGACAATCAGATAATGCGGTTTTTCATTTTTTTTATAATACTTATATTTTCAACGAACAATCTTTGCGCAGCACTTGAAGGAACAAAAGAGCAAAACCCATTTGCGCCAGAAAATGTGAAAACCATATTCGATGAAAAAGATTATAGTGATTATGAAAGCATAATCTCGCAATACACACGCGACCTAGTAAAATTCTATCATGAGAACCAAGCCGATTTCGAACCATATGTAATATGGAACAAGATAAATAGACTTACACCTCATCGTCCCCTACAGGTATTTCCTCCTGATGATATAACAAATGATATTCCAGATTTTTTGACCAGATATGTTCCTCAATCTGTCACCAATGATGGAAAATTGGATCATTTCAACGCATATTTTTTTGACAAATTTGATCCTCATTCACCAAAAGTAGTAAATGCACGGAAAGGTGTCATTAGCTTCAAATGTGCAAATAAACCAAGAAGCCGCTTTGATATTAAATTATTCGATTCATCAAAAACTTCTGCAGCTAATCAAAACAACACAGATGAAACAATATATATCAACGTGAGCAACCATCCGACTGTTACGTTAAAGGGACAAATCACATATACAACTGGTGAAACAAATATCTACATTACCAAGATGTCAGAACGGGAATTGACCTACCTTTTTTTAAGTGAATTGGACTTGGCAGATATTGACGACACGGTCCACATTCATACCGTGCAAACAAATGTTTCAGCGCGATTGAAAGTTAATGCTGTTCGATATATGCTGAAAATGTTGGATAAATATTGCCCGAAAAATGATTAACTTTCCTTCGATAATTCATTCAGAATGATCTCTAATGAAGGGTAAATGGATAACAATGCCCAGTCACTTTATTAGCATTGTCTCTATATTATAATTTTGAATTATCTCATAAACATTCAAAATATTTACATCATTGACTCTCTGTTGTTTAACTAATTCATAGTCAAGCACTGCCGCAAGCCTTGTACAACAATAAGGCCCCCAAGTTTCTCGTTCCTGCTTTTATATTGTAGACTGAAGGCAACACTATGGCGATCCGTTATTGAGCCAGCAAGCAAACCAAAACTTATATAGATTGTTTTAACAGGACTATCCAGAAACAGATCCCAACCTGCCTATGTTCGCACACTGTCGACAATGTCCTGAAGGACTTATACGATCTGTTGGATGGTCAAGCACATAAAAGGCGTCCTTATGACGCTTTCGGCGATTATCATCGCCCCAATACAAATCAAAAATTACCAATCATTCTACTTTCATATGTTCAGATTGACCAACAAGCGTACGAGTTCAACCAACATTTAACGTTAGATGCTTTATCATGCATTGTTATCAATGTTTTGTGATTGTGCTATTACCCAGCGACCAAACAATTCAACGTTCGACATCGCCTTATAATAAGTTAATTTAAGATGTCTTTTTTCATCTATTATCAATGTGGCGTGTTCAAAACTGACCTCGCCAATCGTATCAATTTTCATATCTCTTACACCTTCGCATTTGGCATGAGCCTCCTGTCTTTCCCAAAGCGAGGCAAAATCTCGTGATTTATTTTTCAAGCTATTTATCAAAATATTCACATCCGCATCATTCTTATCTTTTGCATAGTCTCTTCGGAAACTCGATAAAATATCGTTCGCTTGTTTTTCCCAATTTATAATCAAATTTCGAATATGAGGCTCGGTAAATAAAAGCCAAATAAAATTAAGTGAATTTTTGTCATATGAATGGAAATTAAATACGGCATCCGCTGCGCTATTCCATCCAATAATATCCCACTTCAAGTTCCATGCATAACATGGGCTCATGGTTAGATCATCCATTAAATCCTGTATCGTTTGGGGCAGATTTATTCCTGTTTCGCCATCTTCTGCAGGAGGACGGTTCTGCGCCAGAATGAAAAGATGGTCTCTTTCAAGAGGGCTTAAACACAAAACCTTGGACAATCTATCCAGAAAACTGGAAGAAACGGTAATGTCGCGCCCTTGCTCTAACCACGTATACCAACTTAGCCCTACGCCTGCTAGCGTGGCTACCTCTTCTCTGCGAAGTCCCCTTGTCCGGCGCCTATTTGTTTTTGGAAACCCCATATCTTCTGGATTGAGGCTCTCACGCCGAGCTCTCAAGAACTCAGATAACTCACGGTTTCGTTGTTTTTGGTTATTACTTCCGTTCATTATCCTATTGCTATTACTAATAGTATAATTAGTCATATTGTTTATTTCCGTATTTTTTTTAAAATTTTTTACGTGCACCATAAAGTAAAAAACAAGAAAAATAAAATGAATGAATTCTTTTTCAATAACAATAAAGAAATTACAAGAAAAATAGAAAAGTATAATACCTTTGTATCGATTGACTGTATTCTGGGTAATTATCCTCTATTAAAGTGTAAACAAACAAAAAATAATAACGTTATTGTTTGGCGGAGCAATGACTATCCAAGCATATCGCAAAACACCAGCGTTGTTGGATTTATCAGCGAGACAATTGATAAATTTGGCATGGGCGCTGGTGGGTCAAGAAATATTGGCGGCACCTCATCTTTAACTTGCGAATTAGAAAAAAACATAGCTGACTGGTTAAAGACAGAGTCAGCTCTCATTTTCCCAACAGGGTTCAGTTCAAATGACGCCACTTTACAGTGCCTCATTCGATTGCTGGATGACTTGGTCGTGTTCAGCGATGAGAACAACCATGCTTCTATCATCAATGCACTACGCCAGTCAGGAGCAAAGCGGGAAATATTCAAGCACAATGGCTTACAATATTTGATAAAATTATTGCAAGAATATCCCAAAAAACTCATCGTCTTGTTGTCGATTCATTCCATGGATAGCTATATCGCGCCTATAAGCGATGTCACACCTATAAAAGGGATCGTAGCGGCCGCGAAAGAATGTGGGAGTTTCACTTTTTTGTATGAAATACATACCATCGGTATGTGTGAGCTAGATGGGTGCAACATTTCAGGTGAATTGGGTTTCAATAGTGAAACCGAAATACTCCAAATAACCATGGCAAAAAACCTAGGCTCAATTGGAGGTTTCATCGCGATGGAAAATGTTTTCGTCGATGCAATCTGCTTTTTTTGCCTTGAATTTGTTTTTACGACAGCATTACCGCCCGCATCTATTGCTGCTGGCACAATAGGTATCAAAATTATTCGGAGTTCCTCTAATCAGAGAGAGACATTGCAGATACAAACGCCAGAGCCACATCGTGCTATGATGAACAATTCTCTACCCGTAATGCAGCACTCAACCACAAACGTCTCGCCTCTCCTCGTGGGTGACACCGGAAATTTTGAAACACTTAAGTGAGAAGGAGCATCACCGCATGTCATCTGTTAGAATATCATTAGTATGTTTGTCCATATCTGCACTGGCCTTAGGTCTTTCTTCATATATGACGGCCGGTTTGATACCTCTGATTAGCAAAGATTTTGATGTATCTATTGGATTAACCGCACAGTTAGTAACGGCATTTACGCTACCTTATGGTCTGTTGTCACCAGTTTTGGTGGGAATGACGGGTCAACGTGATCTTAAAAAGAATGTCTGTCTTTATCTTGGGATATTTGTTATCGTAAATGCTGCAAGTGTTTTCGCACCAGATTTTTATTCTTTAATAACTCTTCGTGCTATTGCCGGGGTATCTGCAGGTGCGTTCCTTGCTTGCGGAATAACAGCCTCTACTCGATTAAGCATAGATGAGAAAAAGGGCAAATCCATATCAACAATAATGGCAGGAATGGCAATAGGAACCGTTGTCGGTGTGCCTGCTTCGCTTATTATAGCTGATTATTTCGGCTGGCGTAGCACCATGATTATAGTGAGCGTGTTAAGTGGTATAGCCCTACTTGGTTTATTTATATGTTTACCGGCCTTGCCATCAACAATGATGAAAACAGAAAAATCCAGATTTTCTCTTTTATCCGAGTGGCCTGTTGTTAAAGTTTTATTGATCTCGCTTTTTGCAGCAATATCCGGTCTCGGAATGTATACGTTTTTATCTCCTTTTGTAAGTTCGATAAATAAAGAAGCATATGTAACGGTTTATTTATGGTACTGGGGATTAGGAGGTGTTTGTGGAAGTATTTTAATCGGATATTTTGTTGATGACTATGATCTTAAAAAAATTCTATCCACTATTCTGGGATTGCTTTCGCTATCATTTCTCGGTTTGATTTTACTATCACATATTTATCTACCATTGATAGCATTGCCTCTTATTATATGGGGTGCTGTTGGTTGGGCTTTGCAAGTGCCACAGAATAATGAGTTACTCCAGATGAGGCGGGATAGAGGCGATGGTAATCTAGCGGTCGGCTCAAACCAATCATCTGTTTATTTGGGAGGTTCTATAGGATCTATGTTTGGGGGGATCCTTGTTTCATACGGTGTTAGCCCGGCAGTATTACCCCTTTATTTTATCATACCCGTCATAATTTCTCTGCTACTTCTATGGACTAACAAAACCAAGCACTGACGTGCAGTTTATCATTCTGGAGCGGCCCAAGGCTGCTGATTAACTATCGTCCAATTGCCTAAGAACATTGTGTGGTAACAACTAAAAGTAGACAAGAGGTCGTCCATGGCAGGCGGTGATCGTGCGCATGATTTTTCGCATCACTTTGAATGGCATCAGCACCTCAAGGACGATACGCATCAAGGCGATCGAATCCGCTTAATCGGATGCTATTCGCACCCATAACGGCGTAGCCGCTGAGTGCTCAACCTGTTTAAAAAAGAAGATGTCTATAAAAAGGGAAACCTAAGAATTTTAACAGACAAGCACGCACCATAATGTTTTCAATTTTACGTAACTCTTAAAATTTATAAGCAAGCTTATTCGCTCCTCATGGCGCTCTCCAAAAAATAGAAGTATTTGCAATCGTCACGACAATGGAAACATTAGCAATCAAACAATGTTTAGAATGAAGAACCATGCTCTTTGTTGCCATGCGCCTTAACACCAAAGGACGGAATAAAACGTTACAAAAACAAATTGCCGTATTGCAAGCAGAATTGAAAACATCAAAGACACAATTGGCAAACAAAAATAAAGTGTAATTGGGTGAGAAGCAGCAAAAAGCTAACCTATTCATTTGCTGGATGATAACAGATTAGCGCAGCTATAGAAGCAACGTTGCTCGAAACAAGTCTCTGATTGATGAAGCAAAAAGCGTTGAAGAAGCAAATTCTATTTTTGAGGCAGTGAAATGGCTGTCGGCTTCATAAAATTCTTTTACAAAACATATGCCATAGAGTACTCATATTTATAAAAAGCAAAGAATATTTTATCGCGCACCTAAATAAAAATATTGGAAATTCGGGAGGCTAAAATCGATCTTATAATTATATTTTTACAGCCATTTTGCGCAATCATGTTTTCCATCGGATTAATCATGTTGTGCTTTAAAAATACAAGACGGAAAGGTGCCTATTTAACAATAGGAAGCATTGTTGGCATCATTGCTTCAATCTTAGCGCTAAGCGATAACTTAGATAATAAAATATACTTAGTGAATATATTTCCAAATTTTGTTTTTTCTAAAATTGCTATGATGATGTCTATTGTTGGACTAATCATGTTGTTCTTTAAGAACACACAACATAAATGCGCCTTGTTTATTATCGCCAGTATGTTCAGCTCGATAATAGGCACTTCACCTCGAGTTTATACTGCTGATGTTATAATTATGTTCGCAGTTGGGTTAAAAATGATATGCAGTGAAAGTACAAGGAGGAAAGAAAACTTCCTCATTATAGCTGCTATTTTTATTTCCTGTATTTGTATTGGACTATTTTCGTTCGTACAAAACGATCTGAGTGAATTAGCTCTGATGTTACTAATTGATGCTGTAGTTTATGGCGTGATTATGTTTGTAGCTGGTATTATAGTTTTGTTTATTAAAGATGTGAAAGAGCAAGGCTGGACCTTGATTATTACTGGCATATTTCTGCTCCTCACCTCATTTGTCTGCATCCAATATATCAATTCCGCGATTTTGGAGGAAGAGAATAACTATGTGTTGGACCATATAGAAGAGTTTGATTCACCACAAAATGCACTAAATTATTCAGAAAATCCGTCTTCTTCGAATGCTGATAAAAATACGCAAGAACCAGTTAAACAAACGTCCGAAACAGATAATTAGTATCTGATGCTGATTTTCAACGAAAGCCTATCTACGGTGTACAGTGCATCTCCAAATGCGTAAAATTTGTAATGTGGATTAACCTATCCACATTGCATTGCAGCGTTCAGACTTCAAAAACGCCCGTTGCATTATCAACGGTATGGATAAAGCAGATCTTATTGCTGGATATGCCAAGCAGTATGACAAAGCCCTCTTAGAAATAGGATACGGTGTCGCTCAAGAGGTTACAGCACTGGCAAATGAGGTGATCCCGCCTCCCAATGTAGACAAACCAGTATCGAAGTCTTCTCGTTTGTGGTCATGGATTACCGCAGGCGATGTTAGCGTTGCCTTACCCTTTGTTGATTGGAAAGTACAAATTATCATTGTTACAGGCATTATTGCGCTTGCAGCATACGCCATTTTTACAACGCTTACAGTACGGGCAAAATTCGAGAAGTGGATAGATGCACTATGAACCAGTCTAATCGCCTTCTAATCTCATTCATGTTGCTTTTGGCCGCCGCACTGGGCGGCTTTTTTATTGGTGAATATGTCGAAAAGCAAATCTTACTCGAGGCCGACAACACAGCCTTTCAAAATTCAGGACAAGTCGAAAATGAAGTTAAAACACTTAATCCTTATCTGCGGTGCATTGCTCTTGGTGGGGTGCCAAACGAATGCAAGGTTTTCATGCGCGGGCTGGACAAAGCCGCCCAAAGCCCATGACGCTGTGAAGCTCGTACAAACAGAACCTGAATTAACACATTGGATTATTGCAACTGATCGCTTCGGTCAAAAACAGAAATGCTGGAAGAAATGATATCACCTGAACCTAACCCCCCATATGACTGGATAGCTACGCTTGTTAACTTCCTATTTTTAGGCTTGGCTGGCGCATTGGGGGCAGTCGTACGCCACATACACACCCCTGCCCGCAAATAGGCGCAACGCATCTCCGAATGGCTAGGGGGGGGTGCTGTGTTCAATTTATGGCTCGGAATTGATAGCTAGTGCCATACATCACATACTTGATAAGTTTGATCTGATTGACAGCATATATGTCGTGCCTGAAAAGCTATTAGGCTTTGCTGGTTTTCTCTATGACGCGCTCGGTGTCACAGTTATTGACTTGACCATCAAGGCAATCCGCAAACGTTTTGACACAAAATAAGAAATGTAATGTTGGTTGTTGTTTGACACTATATATTACAGTAGACGGGATATGTTGGGATAAACCGGTATTTCATGGGAACATGCTGAAAATAAGGGGCTTTTTAGTGA
>CAMLCZ010000002.1 GCA_946478665.1 uncultured Bartonella sp.
CTCGCGCTGATATGAAAAAACTTGCCTACCTGGCGGTGAAATAACATTCATTATTATAAGTGGAATAATAGTTTCTGGATGTCGGCTTCATCCGTATACCATTCCTATAGGTACCAGATCCTTACAACAGATATCATCAAGTTCTATTATTCTGAATTGCCAAGTAGAACCACTTTCTGTTCTGGCTTAAGATAATATACAGTCTTTCGACCAAAGCGGGAAATTTTTAAATTTGAATTTTAAAGCATAACCCCACTTTTGTGGGGTTTTATTGCTTTGCGTCATCAATTCGAACAAAAACATTATGACATGGCAAATCCCTCATGAACTCGAAAAATTAAGCCGATAAGAAGGTCTCAAACCCAAAACCTATAATGATGCAAGCAGTGCTTGAACAATCGGCTATGGACATATGGCTATCGCAAATTCTACAATTCGCTGCCAAGGAATGGTTATCCCTGCTGACAAAGCGAAAAGTATTTTCGTGAAAATCTTACATGATATGACGTGATTATTGGGGACACTGTAGAAGTCAGGTTCAACGACAACGCATCCGCTGTAGTGATATCTTTTGCTCTAAGTGTCCGTATCATTGGTTTCAAAAATTCAATTCTTCTGAAAAAATCTACAAAGACATTTTTGACCTAGTTCCGTCTGAATTGTTGAAATAGATAAGAGAGAACGCGAACAGCATCCAAGGTTCTCTTCGGCAAATTGGCAATCGAAAGCAAAACAGAAAATTATCTTCCGATGGAAGGGCTTTTCTTATCTTTCTTCCAACAGCTCTTCCCTTACAATCGGCCAATAAAAGTGATGTTTTAAAAGCTTTATATGTTTTCCATAACATACCGAAATCAATGCTTGCACGACTAACAGTGTTATACTGTTGCCTCTAAATGAAGGAGAACCGGCACAACATGGAAGACAAGTAGACTGGTAGTTATCGCGGATTCGTATCATTCTATGCAACCTCATATGATATCAGGAACATCAATGGCAATTGATGGACGCAGCGGCCACAGCGATCAAGCGCTTAAAGGAATATGGTTTGAAAAATTATCGTGATATATTCGAACAATGCCAGAATAATCATTCTGGTCGCGAAACACTTGTTCAAAAATATCCAGCGCAAATATCGTTGAAAGAGAAAACCGGTCTCCATTGTTTTTTCAATATATCACTCTGGAAGCTGCCACTTAAAAAAGTTATAGAATTTAACAAAGGTCATTTATGATCTTTATCTATATCAGAATAAGGATATCGCATATGACTAAAGCAATTGGTAGACCGAGGGAGTTTTCAGTAGATGAAATTTTAGATAAGGCCATAGTATATTTTAGACGATTTGGTTATCATTCCGCCAGCATTTCACGTCTTGAAGAACATACAGGTATAACCGCTGGTAGCATCTATAAGGCTTTTAAGAATAAACAACATTTTTATCAGTTGGCATTTGATCGATATATACAAAATCGACATAATGACCTCCAAAAACGACTTACCGTTTGTGAAAATGCTCGGGATAAATTGTATGCATTTTTAATGCACTATGCTGAAGTGTCTCATGGACAGCAAGGCAATGATGGTTGTATGGTTGTTATGTCAGCAGTCGAACTATCAAGCAGTTCCGACGATATAAAAAACAATATCAAACGAATCTTCCTCGCATTGCAACGTCAACTTGAAAAAATTCTTAAAGAAGGTCACCAAGACGGAACAATAAAAATAAGTCAGTTTGACATTGAAACCCAAGCAAAATTCATTGTTGCTCTTCTACAAGGCATGAGGGTTGTTGGAAAATTGGACATGACTAAATCTGAAGTTAATAAAATTGTGAAATTTGTCATGTCTTTTTTTTAATTAAGGATATTCCTCCTGCGTCATTATTGAGGTATCTATACTTAATATGGAAATGATCGTTTCCATATTAAGTATAGAGGATAGTATATAAATGTTTAGAAAGGCAGACAAATGACAGATAACAACGCCTCTAAATCGTTGTCGCATTTATCACTATTATTGGGATTATCGTGTGGTTTAATTGTAGCAAATATTTACTATAGCCAGCCTTTAATAAGTCCTATAAGTGCGTATTTAAACATAAGCACATCAACCGGAAGTCTGATAGTTACACTCAATCAGTTGGGATATGGTTTAGGATTGTTATTTCTAGTTCCATTGGCTGACATCGTTAGTAATAAACGACTGATTTCAATTCTGTTAATCATTACAGCTATTGCCTTGCTTGGAATGGTTGCAACCCCTTTCATATCTATTTTGATCATAAGTGCATTGTTGATAGGGATTGGAGCTTCATCGGTACAAATTTTAGTACCATACGCTGCGCACATGGCTCCTGAAAATATTAGAGGACAAGTCGTTGGTAATGTTATGAGTGGACTGATGGCTGGTATTATGCTTGCTCGTCCTTTTGCAAGCGTGCTAGCTCAGTTTTTCATATGGCAAATGGTTTTTTATGTTTCAGCCATATTAATGATTTTAATTTTATTATTATTAGCCATTAAGCTCCCTCAAAGGACACCAGCAACAAAAACCAACTATTTTTCTTTATTGGCATCAATGGGAAAAATATGGAAAAATACACCTATGTTGCGTAGGCGCTCATTATATCATTTTTTCCTGTTTGCTGCATTCAGCCTATTTTGGACGACTATCCCTCTGCTCTTATCGAGTTCAATATACAATTTCAACCAAGGTGAAATAGCATTATTTTCCTTTGCAGGTGCGGCA
Organism: uncultured Bartonella sp.; assembly: GCA_946478665.1. Lineage (GTDB taxonomy): Bacteria > Pseudomonadota > Alphaproteobacteria > Rhizobiales > Rhizobiaceae > Bartonella. The sequence goes on from CAMLCZ010000002.1 coordinate 2,752, forward strand.
GGCGTTATTGCAGCCCCCTTAGCTGGCAAAGTTGCGGACCGCGGATTGATCCGGGGAGCAACAATCACTTCTATGATTTTGGTAACTCTATGTTTTATAATCCCTTATTTCGCACCATTTGGCTCACAAATGAGCATAGTATTTTTTGTTGTAGCCGCTATTCTCTTAGACTTTGGTGTCACAACGAATTTAGTTGTCGGTCAAAGAGTAATATATGGCCTTGCATCTGAATTAAGAAGCCGATTGAATGGTATTTATATGGTTGTTTTCTTTATGGGTGGTGCATTCGGTTCGGCAGTGGGTGGACATGCATATAGCTATGGTGGTTGGACATTATCAGCAATTACCGGTCTAGTTTTACCTATTATCGCTATAATTTACTTTATGACCGAAAAACGGCAATAAATATGGCCAATGTTATAAGCGAAATAGGCTTTGCTGTTAAATAATTCGATGTTGATAATTAAAATAAAGATATCACGAGCGTGAAACGATGATATAAGTTTAATATCCAACTGAATAGGTGTACAGCTTTGCTACAATAGAGCAATTAAACCTACTTGAGTTTCACAACTATGCAAGTTTTACCCTATATCGTTCCTATTGGATTATTACTTTTATCCAATATCTTTATGACATTCGCTTGGTATGGTCATTTAAAATTTACAAATAAACCATTGTTATTGGTGATTATAGTAAGTTGGGGAATTGCCTTTTTCGAATATTGTCTCGCGGTGCCAGCTAACCGGCTAGGTCATAACGTATATAACGCAGCACAGCTAAAGACGATCCAAGAAGTCATAACACTCTTTATTTTCTCATTTTTCTCCATTCTCTATCTTGGAGAGAAATTAACAATCAACCATTTTGTTGGCTTTGGCTTCATTATTGCTGGTGCTTACTTTGTCTTCAAAGGTCCGTTATAAGGCTGATTTGGACTTTTCATGCTGGTACACAGAGTGTTATAGCTTAACAACATTGAAATTTGGAAGAGGAACATAATATGACAAAGATCAAGGTTGCAAACCCCGTCGTCGAGCTTGATGGCGATGAAATGACGCGTATCATTTGGCAATATATTAAAGATAAGCTAATTCATCCTTATTTGGACATTGATCTCAAATATTATGATTTGTCAGTTCAAAACAGAGATGCAACGGACGATCAGGTCACAGTTGATGCCGCTAACGCCATTAAGCAGTATGGTGTTGGTGTGAAATGTGCGACAATTACGCCAGATGAAGCTCGTGTTAAAGAATTCAACTTGAAAAAAATGTGGAAGTCTCCAAACGGCACAATCCGCAATATTTTGGGCGGAGTTATCTTTCGTGAGCCAATTATCTGTAAAAATGTTCCACGTTTAGTTCCGCATTGGACAAAACCGATTATCATTGGACGTCATGCGTTTGGTGACCAATACAAAGCAACAGATTTCAAATTTCCTGGAAAAGGAAAATTGACAATTAAATTTGTTGGCGAAGATGGTCAAGTAATCGAACATGATGTTTATGATGCACCAAGCGCAGGCGTAGCTCTAGCTATGTATAATCTGGATGAGTCAATTCGTGATTTTGCGCGCGCTTCATTCAATTATGGTTTGCAGCGCAATGTTCCAGTTTATCTGTCAACGAAAAACACCATCCTGAAAGCTTATGACGGTCGTTTCAAAGACATATTCCAAGAAATTTTTGACGCTGAGTTTAAAGCTGAATTTGACAAACGTAAACTGACCTACGAACACCGCCTGATTGATGACATGGTTGCATCGTCTCTTAAATGGTCTGGTGGCTATGTTTGGGCATGTAAAAACTATGATGGTGATGTCCAATCGGATATCGTTGCGCAAGGTTTTGGCTCGTTAGGTCTGATGACCTCTGTTTTGATGACACCTGATGGCAAAACAGTTGAAGCAGAAGCAGCACATGGCACGGTAACACGCCATTATCGCCAACACCAAAAAGGCGAAGAAACATCAACAAATTCTATCGCGTCTATTTTTGCTTGGACACGTGGCTTGGCACATCGTGCAAAACTAGACAACAATGAAGCACTCAAAAGCTTCGCCGACACGCTTGAAAAAGTATGCGTTGATACGGTTGAATCTGGCTTTATGACCAAAGACTTAGCCTTGTTGATTGGCCCTAACCAGAAGTGGCTTTCAACAACCGGTTTTCTTGATAAAATCGCTGAAAACCTCGAAAAAGCAATGGCATAATTTGCTATCGACATCTTGTTTAAAGCCCTGCTCTAGCAGGGCTTTTTTTATTTATAGTATAATATCAGACCACCAAAATATAAAAAGTTTCACTGCTTGGCACGACATAGTTATGACGATATGAAGCTATAAAGTAAGATTCGTCCTAGATGTTAGAGGCCATTAATGAATGAACAAGGTTGGTCAGCCCTTCTTTCCGGCAAAAACGGCATACGTTCGTTTACACTTGCTGGAGGCGTAGCACTTCATGCGATCAACGTATATATTGTTGTCACCATTTTACCGTCACTTGTTGCCGATATTCATGGACAGCAATATTACTCATGGGCGGCCACAATATTCGTAACGGCCTCTCTTATCGGCGCATCATTAGCGGCGAAATTATTACTCAAAACAGGTCCTAAAGTTGCGTATATAATTTCAGCACTGTTATTCGCAGCAGGCACGTTTGTTTGCAGTATCGCGCCAACAATGCCAGTCTTTTTGTTTGGACGGCTCATACAAGGCTTTGGAGGAGGTTTTCTATTATCGCTTTCGTATTCTATGGTACGAATAGTTTTTGATCCTAGTTTATGGCCTCGTGCATTGGGGCTGATATCAGGAATGTGGGGTATTTCTACCTTATTGGGACCCGCAATTGGTGGTATTTTTGCTGAATATGGTACGTGGAGAGCCTCATTTTGGACTGTCGGTATTCTTGCCGTCGCTTTTTCATTGCTCGCACTGAAAGTTCTGCCAAATACAACAAAACACAATGAGCCAGATAGTCGTCTTCCTATTCTGCAGCTCGTAATACTCATTATGCTGGTGCTTATTATTTCAGCAAGCAGCGCTGTTAGCGCAAATCTAGTCAAGATCGTCGGTATGATAATAGGTTTGTTGCTTTTGTTAATACTTGCACAATTGGATAACCACGCCCGAAACAAACTTTTACCCAATGGCGCATTTTCTCCAAGGTCAATTTTCCTGCCGCTTTACAGTATGATGGTTATTCTATCGATTGCCGTTAATGGTGCAGAATTGTATCTACCGTTATTCTTGCAAGAGTTACACGGATTAGGACCACTTGTAGCTGGGTATCTCGCCGCCCTTATGAGTATCGGGTGGACATGCGGTTCTGTTCCCAGTGCAGGCGCAAAACCTGTAATTGTACGAAAAGTTGTTATCATGGCACCAATATTTGGTATCATAGGCATGACGACACTTTTGTATCTTATTCCTACCAATCTTAGTTCGGCCAGTTTTATTATTATCATCTGTATGGCACTATTTTTAATCGGTATTGGCGCAGGCTCATGTTGGCCCCACTTACTTACTCATGTTTTAAAATGTGCGTCACAAGAAGATGCAACACGAGCGAGCGCATCTTTAACCTCAATACAGCTTTTTTCGACCGCTTTGAGCGCAGCTCTTGCTGGTAGTATAACAAATCTTGCTGGTCTATTTGATCCTGGTGGATTAAGTGGCACATTATCTGCCGCACACACATTATTTATCTGCTTGGTATTATTTCTCGTTCTGGCACTGCCCTGTGCATTCATTATTGCAAGAGATATGCGTATGCGATCATCAACAAAGAATTAGACTAGAAATTATATCATCCAAAAGCAGAATATGAGAATTCCAAACAAAGTCATGGATTGCTTAAAAAGTTTAACCGACTTGAATATATCCGATGTATTGGCAACGCGACCTTTCGCATTCTGGAAAGGTTCATCCACTACTTCACCGTCATAGACTCTCGGGCCCGCTAATTGTATATTTAACCCACCAGCGTAAGCACATTCTGGCCAACCAGCATTGGGTGACCGATGATGTTTTGCGTCATGTATAACAACATTAAATGCGTTTTTTGCTCGCGATACATTTTGAAAAATTAACAATGCACATATTGTGATTAAAGCCGTGAGACGCGCGGGAATTAAATTTGCAAGATCATCCAGTCGCGCACTTGCCCAACCAAAATCCTTATAACGGTTATTTTTATAGCCGATCATAGAATCCGCAGTATTGAGTACTTTGTAACAGAGTATCCCCGGTAAACCTAAAACAAGAAACCAAAACGCTGGCGCAATAACACCATCGGAACTATTTTCAGCCAAACTTTCAATAGCAGCGCGACAAATGCCGCTTTGATCGAGCTTCTTGGTATCACGTCCAACAATCATAGAAACGGCTAGCTGGGCTTCATTTAAAGACTTAAATCGAAGGGCTTCTCCGACTTTAACAACGTGATCTATCAAGCTTTTTTGCGCCAAAAATATCGACACGATTATCGCTTCAAGAACAATTCCAAGCCACGACAGCTGATACAAAAACTTGACCAGCAATACACCGATGACAAACGTCACCAAAAGCAGACTAATAATAGCAAGACAACCATTAAGCTTGCGACTATGATCGCTCATTTCTTTTGAATTTAAATGACGATCAAAATAGCCGATCGAACGACCAATGAAGACGATAGGATGTGGAATACGCCTCCATAACCATTCGGGATCACCTAAAATGCGATCAATAATCACCGCTATCAAAAGTACAAATAAACAGTGTTCCAATAGCAAATTCCGTTATGATGCGGACGTCTGATCTTTCTTTTCAACATACCATGAAATAGAGAATATTAAGAGACCACATAAAGTCAAAATACCTCCTAAAATAGCGGTATATTCATAGCCAAATCCTAGTCTTAAAAGTTCTCCACCAGATTCTGCTCCAAGAGCATTCGCAACGTTAAATGCCGATTGCATGAGAGCCCCGGCCAGCGTCTGAGCGTTGCTTGCAACATCCATCACACGTGTCTGAATTGAAGGCATACTGGCAAACGACGTGCCAATGAGAAAACACCCAAAAGCAGCAGCAAGACTGTTATGACACATAAAGAAAAATAGAAAGAATGTTATGGCGCTCCACAGCATTGCAAAGAAGATCATCTTCATTGCACCAACTTTAACAGCTATTTTGGGACCAAAAATATTGCCTGTTACCATTCCAATGCCAACAAGCGGCATAATAAATGGCACCCATTCAATTGATACACCCGATACTTGCATGAGCGTTGATTTGATATAGCTGAAAACTGCAAATAAGCCTGCAGACCCAACGGAAACCATTGCCAACATAAACCAGACTTGTTTTTGTTTTAATGCACCAAGCTCTGTTAGTGGACTTGTACCGATTGCCGTCGGCAAACTCGGCAAAAAGAAAAATATCATAATAGCAGATAATAATCCGATGCCACCCACGGTAATAAAAGCTATCTGCCAGCCAAACTGTTGCCCAAGCCATGTTGCTGTCGGTGCGCCTATCACGGTAGCAATAGTTAGCCCAAGCATGACAGAACCAACTGCTTTCGGACGATACTTCATTTCAACCATTGATGAGGCGGCAATAGACGCCACCCCAAAATAAATACCATGAGGTAATCCGCTCATGAAACGTAAGCCAACAAGGGAATGAAAACCCGTTACGCAAGCACTTAAAATATTGGAAAACGCGTAAAATAGCATCAAAGCCACAAGAACGTATTTACGCGGAAATTTTGCTGTCGCAACGGCAAGCACTGGGGCTCCAACAACAACGCCTAAGGCATATGCCGAAATATATTGTCCGGCAGTCGGAATATCGACACCAGAGCTGGCTGCCATCTCAGGTTGTAATCCCATTGATACAAATTCAGATGTACCAATAGCGAAACTCCCTACAGCCAAAGCCAAAATGCTTAAACGCCTAGTTTTTGCATCAATGGAAGAGGCTGGACTGAGTGATTTTATATCGTATGCCATAGCTGACCAACGAATCCTTAAAATTCTTCTAATCGATTATTTTCATGCCACTTAAGGCATTCAATATGCAACCCATAAGATAGGTTTAGTGCCATGTTAACCTAAGCAAAAAATCGTGAACTGTGGCTTTTTTACTAGCATAACCACTCATAGGTTGTTGGACATACTCTAAAACTATTATGCACTTATATTTATCGATCTATATCTATCACATGCATGAAAGAACCCGAAACATTGCCTATTTTCAATCCAACACTTCCCAGTTGATTATTGAGCGCATCCCGAACATAAAATAAAGGTTGACCAAATTGGTTACCTTCAGAAATGATTGATGCGTAATGAAATTCGTGCCCACGAAGGGTCTGTTTGAAGATGGATTTTTCGTTTGGAACGATATAGCGGTATCCTAGATGCAACTTCTTTTGTTTAAAACTTGTTTTCAGAGGTAAGAGTCCAAGCATTGGATATGTTTGCCCATTTGCGTCCTCAATACTCTCACCCAGTGTCATATAACCACCACACTCACCATAGATGCAAATCCCCTTCGCTGCCATTGCCGTCATTGATTGTTTGAAATTTAGCGCCTGTGATATTTTTTCAGCAAAGAGTTCAGGATAACCACCGCAAAGATAAACTGCATCGGCTTTCGGATCAGGTTTTTCATCGGCCAAAGGAGAGAAAAAGGATATTTCTGCCCCCATTCTGCGCCATCCATCTAAAAGATGAGGATAGGCAAATCGGAATGCATTATCTCTTGTTACAGCAATATGTTGTCCAATCGGTGCAATGCCATATGTCTCACCAACGCAAGTTTTGTGATCCACACGTGAGGAAATTTTTATGACGTGATCGAGGTCAACACTGTTTGCAATAATATGGGCCGCATTTTCTATGAAAGTTTCTATATCTACTAGTTCTGACGGCTGCACCAATCCAAGATGCCGTGATGGCAACTTCAAATCATCACTTCTATAAACACTGCCCAACACGGGCACAGACAGCGGTGCGAGAGCGTCTTGCAACATCGTTTCATGTCTCTTGCTGCCAACCTTATTTAAAATTACCCCTGCCATTTGTAATTGGGGCATAAAACTTTCAAAACCTTTCACCAAAGGTGCAATCGAATGGGATTGATGAGCGCAATCAACAACAAAAATAACAGGAAGACCAAGCATATTCGCTAAAGCCGCTGATGATCCACTACCATCAGCTGCTCCATCAAACAGCCCCATCATACCTTCAACGATAAGCGTCTTCATACCCTTGCTAAAATGTGCCGCAACCAAGTTGATAAGATCCGGTCGCATTGCCCAACAATCGAGATTGAAACTTTTTACACCAGTGGCTGCAAAATGAAATGCAGGGTCGATAAAATCTGGACCCGCTTTGGCAGGGGCTATGTCTATTCCTCTAGTCTTTAAGGCTCGCATCAACGCCAGAGTGATAACTGTTTTTCCTGAACCCGAATTCGGAGCACTAACCAAAAAGCCATTCATAGGTTTTATGACCTTATTGCATCATTTCAGCAGGTAGCCATTGCAATTGATGGCGCAGCGGCACTGCCTTGCCGATCACAACAATTGCAGGTGGTTCGATATGGTGGGATTTAAGATAATCTTCCACCTTTGCCAATTTTGTTTCATGGACTGTCTGATTGGCAGTCGTCGCATGCGTGATAAACACCACGGGTTCCTCGGCGCTCCTCCCCGCAGATATTAAATGTGCTGCAATTTCAGTTATGTGTTTCATGGCCATATAAAACACCAATACAGGAGACGCATTGGCAATTGCATTCCAGTTAAAGGTCTTCGGAATACCGCCATCGGCGTCATGCCCCGTTAGAAATGTAACGCTATGGTTTATGGTTCTATGGGTTATGGGAATGCCTGCATAAGCAGGTCCTGCAATACCAGCAGTTATACCAGGGACAATACGATAAGGAATACCAACTTCAGAAAGAGCCAATGCTTCCTCTCCACCGCGTCCAAAAACAAAAGGATCTCCACCTTTCAAACGCAAAACCCGTTTGCCCTCTTTTGCTAAGTCAATCATCCTTTGTGTTATTTCTGCTTGCTTGAGTGATGGTTTGCCACCACGTTTTCCTGCAAATTCCAAAACACAATCAGGCTTTGCCAAATCAAGGCATGATCTATCAACCAAAGCATCATACAAAATATGGTCTGCATGACGTATCGCATGAACACAATGTAGCGTAAGCAAACCCGGGTCTCCAGGACCTGCTCCAACAAGCCAAACATGACCAGCTATAAATTCCGGAAAAGCGAATGGCAGACTTTTTTCTTGCATCATGAAACCTTTTTACTGCAACACTCTCTTTAAATGATCTTCCAGTACCATATTTCAATTATCCATTAAGCAGATTAATATCGATTGAATTTATTATATTGACTACAAAACCATTCAGCTTCTGGGTATAAAAGCAAAATGACTGATAAAACAATATCACGTGCAATTAAACCAGATACACCCCTTAGAGAGGGGTGGACAACCGGCGCCTGTGCCGCTGCAGCAACAAAAGCTGCCTTAACAGCATTGATTACTGGCGAATTTCCTGATCCAGTCGGAATAATTCTGCCAAAAGGACAAGTTCCCTATTTTGAGCTTTCATTGGCAAGCTTGGGTGAAGGATACGCCGTCGCTGGAATTATCAAGGATGCAGGTGACGATCCGGATATTACAAATGGCGCAACAATTATCTCCAGTGTGCACCCTGCCCCGCCAAATACTGGCGTTGTTTTTCGTGCTGGTGAAGGTGTCGGAACAATCACGCTTCCAGGATTACCATTAGATGTTGGAGAGCCAGCGATTAATCCGGTGCCTCGCCAAATGATAAAAGCAGTCTGCGAAGAAATATGTAATCAATATGGATTACCTGCCGACATTGTTGTAACAATTTCTGTACCAAATGGTCTAGAATTGGCACAAAAAACGTGGAACCCACGTTTGGGCATTAAAGGTGGGATCTCGATATTAGGTACAACTGGTGTTGTTCACCCATTTTCTTGTTCTGCATGGATACATTCCATTCATAGCGGTATTGATGTTGCTCGTGCCGAAGGTGCACATCACGTCATCGGTGCAACGGGTTCCACATCAGAAGATGCCGCGCAATCCATCTATCATCTGCCTGATTATGCTTTATTGGATATGGGAGATTTCGTTGGGGCGGTCCTTAAGTATTTGCGTCACCACCCCATCGACAAACTTACTATCGCAGGTGGTTTTGCCAAACTGACTAAATTGGCACAAGGAGCCATGGATCTTCATTCTTCAAGAAGCCAGGTCGACATGGCATTTCTTTGGAACCTTTGTGAAAAAGCTGGCATAGATCCAGCTTTAAAGGACATGATTCTAAATGCGAATACAGCCAAAGAAGTTCTTGATATTTCAATACAAAACGGTATCGACATTGCAGCACCAATGGCTCAACAGGCCATCAATGTTGCTAATGAGGCGTTACGTGATGCACCCGTTGAAGTGGAAATAATTGTAACCGATCGGAAAGGGAAAATCCTTGCCTGCGTCTAATACAATTCTTCTATTGGGGGGTACTACCGAGGCTTATTCCTTAGCCGAAAAACTAAATTTGCTGGAAATTTCGGTTCTTTCGTCTTTGGCAGGGCGCACAAAACATCCACGAATACCTGTTGGAAGATATCGGATTGGTGGCTTTGGTGGCATTAATGGATTAGTTGATACAATTCATAATGAACATATCAATCTAATAATAGATGCCACCCATCCCTTTGCAGAAACCATGACCGATCATGCATGGCGTTCTGCACAGATCGCAAACATAAACTATATACGGTTTGAGCGGCCTGTCTGGCAACAGCAGGCAGGTGACCGCTGGCAAATTGTTCATTCACTCGATGAAGCTGTTGATGCGATTCCCCAAAATAGCCGTTGTTTTTTAGCAATAGGTAGACAACATCTGTCCCCTTTCCTATCACGAAAAGACGTGCATTTTGTTGCGCGTATGGTGAACCTACCAGACGACTTAATTCCTGAAAAAAATATTGAAATTATGTTGGCAAAGCCAGGCTCATTGGAAGAAGAATGTAAATTTTTGAATGATAACGACTTCGATACAATGGTATGCCGCAACTCAGGAGGTGCGGCCTCATACCAAAAATTGAAAGCAGCGCGTGAGCTACAGCTTCCAGTCATTATGATAAATCGCAAACCTCTTCCCAATGTTTTATCATTTAATTCAGAAAATGCCCTTATCGATTACGTAGTTCAGTTTTTAACTCACAGCATATAAAGACGACGTTTCAAAACTTTCTGACTGCAACGCCCAACCGACAAATATTATAGCGGTCTTGGTTATATTTTCTGATGCAACTTTTTCATCAATTTTAGCAAGCGTTGAACGTACTATTTTTTGGTCTGGCCAACTGACATGAAACGCAACAACAACCGGGCAATCTGCACCATAAATCGATATCAATTCTCTTTGTATCTCTGCAACATTTCTAGCAGATAAGTGGATAGCCATGGTTGCACGGGACTTTGCCAGGTTTTCTAGCGTCTCCAATTTCGGCATGGGAGAAGAGTTAACCGAAGTGCGGGTTAAAATAAGTGACTGGTTAATAGCCGGAAGCGTAAGCTCTTGCTTCATCGCTGCCGCAGCGGCTGCAAATGCTGGTACTCCTGGCACCACTTCATATGATATTTGTAACGCATCAAGCGCACGCATCTGTTCGGCGATTGCGCCATAGATTGAAGGATCACCAGAATGGATTCGCGCCACATTTTTACCCTCTAAATTGGCTTTCTTTATTTCCGCGATGATCTCGTCAAGGTTAAGATCGGCAGTGTTAACACAATGGGTATCTTTAGGAATGAGCGCCAATAATTCTTCAGATACAAGTGAACCTGCATAGAGACATACCGGACATTGATGAATAAGCTTTAAGCCGCGCACAGTTATAAGGTCTGCTGCTCCCGGACCTGCACCAATAAAATATACTGTCATCAGCTAATCGTCCTCGCTATTGCTAGGCTAATGCCACCCAGTTTGGTTTTCTCTAATATCAATTCACCATTTTTTCCGAATGCCGCCAAAGCGGCGGCTTCTGCTACACTATGACACCCTATTCTATCAAATGTTAGTTTTGATGGGTTTTTGATAAATGGTGTCATCTGTTCCAGTTGTTGAACTGAAAAGGATAATATAGGGCAAGATAGCTGTTTGGCAGCATAGCATATTATCTGGTCGGACGCTTTACGATTCAATGTAGCTATTGCTGTGATGTTATAATGAACAAGCAATGGCATCGCTTTGTTAAAATCATCAACACACGCTGTTGAAGAACAACCAATGCCAAGGACAACAGCCATAGACAGCTCTTACCGCTTTTGAACAGCGGCCTTATGAAGTTGCTCAACCTCTTCAGATGGCACGCCTAAAATTGCAGCAATACGACGGATTAGTGCTACTTCATCGGAATCAACATGATTATCTGCCGCAGCTATTGTCAGCAAATTTTCAATCAACGCTATACGTCTATCGGGCGCCATATCGGCAAATAGTGATGCCGCTTGACCTGTTGTCGTTTCATAACCATAATCGTAAAGATATTTGATAACTTCAGGAAGTGCTTCTCTGTCGATACCAAACTGTTCTTCCGCAATTTTTGAAAAAGCCGCAGTTTCACTTGCTGTATGCTCACCATCGGCAAACCCCAAATGGATCAGCAACAAAAGCTCGGCAGCTGTTGCAGGATTTTCTGCCACTTTACGAACCGAATTATGACGCGAAAAATAATTAACGATGCTTTGAAACATCCGTTTCTCCCATATCGAAAGCGACAGCTAAACCTTGTTAATTGTGAAATTGCCAATATTGAAAACAAAACACAAGAGGTAGAGTGCATTGTTTGCCATTTCTTTGTACGAATTATTAGCGTATGCAAAAAGAAGAAACGATTTTTGGATATAATAGGCGATGATTGCGTTTTTTTCTGATCCCACAATATGGATATTGATTTGTGCAGCCCTCATAGCCGGTGTTGTCGATTCGATCGCCGGCGGCGGTGGTTTAATTACAATTCCAGCTTTATTGCTATCCAATATTCCACCAGTTACCGCATTGGGCACCAACAAGTTACAGGGACTTTTTGGCTCATTTTCCGCGATGCTTGCATATGCACGCGGTGGTCACGTGAATCTTAAAAAGCAATTTTATCAAGCATTCATGGCATTTGCAGGAAGCATCGCTGGTGCTTTGGTTGCATTGGTCATACCAGTGACAATTCTGCAATTGTTTTTACCCATTCTATTGATAGTGGTTGCACTTTACTTTGCTATCAAACCAAATTTGAATGATATTGATAAAACAGAACGCATGCGTCCAATTGTGTTTTGCTTAACTATGGCGCCTTTGGTCGGATTTTATGATGGTTTGTTTGGCCCTGGTGCCGGCTCTTTTTATATGCTGGCCTATGTTTCCCTTTCAGGCATGGGCATTTTAAAGGCAACAGCACACACAAAACTTCTCAATTTTTCTTCTAATATTGGAGCATTTGCCACATTCGCATTTGTCGGATCTATCGACTATAGAATTGGCATCTGCATGGGAATTGCACAATTCATCGGTGCCCAAATTGGCGCACATATTGCAATGCATATCGGTTCAAAACTCATCAAACCGTTGCTTGTCATTATATGTCTTATTCTGGCAGTTAAACTGTTGTGGGATCCACACAATCCTCTTAGAACCCTGTTACATTTTTAATGATAACATAATCACACCAGCGCCAATGAGTACTACACCAGCCCAATTTATTGCTGAAAGTTTTTCTCCGAGAAATGTCACACCAAATATTGCAACAAAAATAACCGACAATTTATCGATAGGCGCAACGTGCGATGCATCGCCTAATTGCAATGCCCTGAAATAGGCAAGCCATGATGCGCCTGTTGCCAAGCCTGATAAAACAAGAAATATCCACGATTTTGCAGAAATTGTGCCCGGTCTTTGCCATTGCCCTGTTACGCTTAAAAATAGACATAATGCGGCAATGATAACAATCGTTCGTACTAATGTTGCGAAATCAGAATTTATACCGCTAATACCCACTTTGGCAAAAATTGCCGTCAGAGCTGCAAAAATTGCTGAAAGTAATGCCCAAAATTGCCATGCTGAAGTAATCAAAATTCTATCCCCTTTTGGCCTTTGATACCAGAACGGAACGGATGTTTGACCAATTCCATTTCTGTCACCAGATCAGCCGCATCAATAAGTGCTTCACGTGCATTGCGTCCAGTAATTATAACGTGCTTCATAAAAGGGCGACGTGCCAAAACGTCTAAAATTTCTTCAATAGGCAGATAATCATATCGCAATACAATATTCAATTCATCACACAGCACCATATCTGTTGTTTCGTCAAGGATCATCTCACGCGCGACTTCCCACGCTTCGCGGGCTTTTAATATGTCTTTTTCTCTGTCTTGCGTTTCCCATGTAAAACCATCACCGCTCGCAAATACACGCACATTATCACCGAATTTTTCCAATGCGGTTCTTTCTCCTGTATCGCGAAGCCCTTTGACAAACTGCACAACCCCAACTTTCATACCGTGCCCTAATGCACGAAACACCATGCCAAAAGCCGCAGTCGACTTGCCCTTGCCTTTACCGGTATGAACAATCAACAGTCCTTTTTCTTCTGTCTTGCTGGAATCAATTTTTTCACGCGCGGCCTTTTTCTTTTTCATTTTTTCGGTATGACGGGCGTTTAGTTCATCAACAGCCATTGTTTCTTTGATACTCATTATTTGAAACCTTTCTGCAATTCTTCCAATTCAAAGCGAGCAGAGTTAGAACGGGGTTTCCATAATTCCCGCGTGATAGCCTGGTTTAATTTGTAAGCTATTTCACGTAACGCCGCAGGATTATTGCTTTCCAGAAACTCGCGTATTTTTGTGTTATCAATATAGGCCTTATAAATCGCTTCAAAATGATGATTTGAAACTGCATTTGTTGTAGCAGCAAATGCAAAAAGATAATCTACGGTAGCTGCCATTTCTACCGCACCTTTGAAACCATGACGCATAGCACCTTCAATCCATTTCGGATTCACAGCACGTCCATGGAGAGTCCTGCCAATTTCTTCTTGCAATGTTTTTATCAATGGTCTTTCCGGACGAGACATATCATTATGATAAACTTTTGGCCATGCTCCACGCTTACTGGCAACTGCTGTTGCCATACCACCTTCAAAAGCATAATACTCGCCAGAATCCAGTAAGTCATGCTCGCGATTATCCTGATTTTGCACAACCGCATCGAGATAACGTAACCGCTCATCAAGTAAATTATGCTGATCTCTGTCTTCTGTTTTTCCATAAGCATATGATGAATGTGCTATCCAAGCCTTGCTGATGTCATCACGGTTTTCCCACTGTCCGTTATCAAGCAATTCCTGCACACCTGTACCATAAGTTCCAGGACGCGCTCCAAAAACCCTGTAACCTGCCTGTTTTTCGGCTGCCTCGTCATCCAACCCAGCTGTTTTCAACCTTTGCACGTCATTTTTATATCTATATGCTATTGGATTATCGTCTTCTGACTCATCTAAGCTTGCAATTTTGCGAACAGCTTGATCGAACAAAACAATTTGTTCAGGAAATGCATCACGAAAGAAACCGGATATCCGCAAGGTTACATCAACACGCGGGCGTCCTAGTATAGATATTGGAATAACTTCAAATCCTGTTATGCGCCGTGACGCTGCATCCCAAATAGGTTTCACTCCAATGAGTGCCAATGCTTGCGCAATATCGTCGCCGCCCGTGCGCATATTGGCCGTTCCCCAAGCGGTAAGCCCAAAAGCTTTTGGCCATTCTCCATGATCCTGCACATAACGCGTAATCAATAATTCAGCTGACTTTTTTCCCAATTGCCATGCTGAAAGCGTTGGAACAGCACGGGTGTCGACAGAAAAGAAATTACGCCCTGTGGGCAAAACATCCGGCCTCCCCCTCGTTGGCGCACCAGATGGGCCTGGTGGGACAAACCTACCATCAAGAGCAGTCAAAAAATTGTCAATTTCACTCTTTTCACATGCTAACACCAATGGTCGCAGTGTATTTTCAATATCTTCGAGAACTGCTTTTGTTTTTAAAAAATTATCCGGTAATTTGATCCGCTTTGCCACAAGCTCTAATGCCAGAAGTTCAATGCGTTCAACTGTGTCGCCGGTATTTCGCCAAGGCGCGTCAGTTAAACTTGATAAAATTTCTGGTTTAACGCCGTCCCACTGCGTGGAAAATACACAATCGAGCGGATCAACATTCAAAGCAAGATCTTCTGCAATTGCCCGATGAAGACTGCCCTTCTCATTTTCTCCACGTGGAACCCGCGACAAGGCAACAAGCAGGTTATCCAATTGTTCGCCTTGAGGAGCTTGGCCAAATATATGAAGACCATCGCGTATCTGAAGCTCTTTCAAATCGCATAAAAAAGCATCAAGTTTTTCCAATGCAAGGTCGTCATTATCGTGTTCTTCTATACCGGCGTCATGATTTAACCCAGTTACTCGGACGAGATCCAAAATTTCTGTCTTTAACTTCACCAAACGTCTTGGATCAACACCTGATGCTTCATAATATTCGTCAACCAGAACCTCCAGATCTTTCAATGGACCGTAGCTCTCTGCCCGAGTTAACGGAGGTGTTAAATGATCGATAATAACAGCAGCTGAACGACGTTTGGCTTGTGTCCCTTCCCCCGGGTCATTGACAATAAAGGGATAAATATGTGGCAAGGCACCAAGTGCGATTTCAGGATAGCAATTCCGTGATAATGCCAATGCTTTTCCTGGTAACCATTCAAGGTTACCGTGCTTTCCCATATGAACAATAGCATCCGCTTTATAAATGTGGCGCAACCAAAAATAGAATGCAAGATAATGGTGTGTCGGCACAATATCCGGTGCATGATAAACTTGTTTTGCGTCCATGCCATAGGCGCGTTCCGGTTGTAAGCCAACCGCAATATTACCAAACATCATTAATGGTAGAGCAATAACACCATTGGTAACATAGGCATCATCTTCCGGCTGTCCCCAGCGTTTTATAACTTCTTGTTGAATCTCTTTATCAAGAACACCAAACAACTCTTTGTATTTTTTGATTGAAATATATTCTCGAACAATACGGCCTTCTATCCCCTCATTGGTAGGACCTTCAATAAGAAGTTCCATAAGAGCATTACCGTTTTCCGGAATATTATTTACCTGATAACCATGTGCGTGCATTGCTTTCAACGTGACAATCATTGATGAGGGTGTATCAAGCCCAACACCATGCCCCAATCGGCTATCTCCACCGGGGTAATTTGCCATAATAAGGCCGACACGCCTTTCCGATGCGTTTTTGTGACGCAATTTTATCCAGTTATGAGCCAGATCACACACGAATTCGATACGTTCGCGTTCCGGTTCATGGACAACAACGTTACATTCTGTTTCTTCATCAAATTTTACTGCAGATTTGAAGGATACTGCACGCGTTAAAACACGTCCGTCAACTTCTGGTAATGCCACATTCATAGCAAGATCGCGCGCAGTTAAACCTCTTCCATCATCTTGCCATTGTTGCAACGTGGTACTTGAAAATACAATTTGCAAAACCATGGTATTATATTTTTCAAGAATTGTGGGGTGGCGATCCGATTGCCCATTCGACACGGCAAAACCAGTCGAATTGAGCACAATATCCGGTGAAATTCTGGCAAAGATCGAATCGATAATAGCATTACTGAGATCATCTTTAAGGCTTGCGACAAATATCGGTAAAGGCTGCAGTCCGCGTTCTTCCAGCGCGTCTATAAGCGCTTCAATAGCAGCTGTTTGTCCACTTTGTACAAGAGCACGATAAAAGCAGATCGCGACGACTGGTCTTTTTTGCACTGAATGGTCTTTTATAACATCATCAATGCTTGAATATTTTGTATTGGGCCACCAAAATCCGGCTCGCATGAGCGGGAGAGCCTGCGGCGGACGATCCCCCTTGCCAAGAAGATAGTCGCAATATCTGAGGAATAATTGAATATTCTGATTATTCGATTCAATCAAATATTGCCATAGCGCCTGACAATCTTCTGGCGCAACTGTACAAAATTTCCTCAATCCGTCATCCGGCTTATCGTCGCCAGGTAGCACGACCAATTTAATATTTTTTTCGAGCGCCAAAGAATGCAATATTTGCAATCCATAAGGCCAATAGCTTTCCCCACCGATAACACGTACAACAATGAGTTTTGCATGACCTGCTGTTTTTTCAACATAAGTATCGACAGACATTGGGTGCGATAGCGCCATTAAACTGGCCAATCGCAAAGATGAGGTTGCGTTTTTCAAACCTGATTTGGCAACTGATAAACTAGCAAGTTCCGTATCTGCAGCAGATAGGAACAAAATATCAGCTGGCGATTGACCTAGGTCTATCGCTGTATCGGCCTCAACAATTGTACCCTTTTGTGCAAGAAGAAGATGCATCACACGTTAATTGCTTTTATCGCCTGATCTACAACAGCCTGATCGACATCATGCAAAGCAATTACCACCAGACGGCTTTCATGACTTTCATTCGGCGACCACGGGCGATCATAATAAAAATCAATGCGTTGACCAACTGCTTGTATCACAAGGCGCATTGGCTTATCAGCTACATTCACAAAACCTTTAAGACGTAAAATATCGTGGTCAGCGATTATCGTCTGCAACTTTTCAGCAAGTAGCTTGGGATCTTTAATTGTTGGGGCATGAACAACAAAACTATTAAATTCATCATGATTATGCGGCACACCTTCCGCATGATGCAATTCATGATGTGACTTTCGGTTCTCTATATCATCTTCCGTTCCAACACCAAGTCCCAGCAACAGGTCTGTACCTAAACTACCAAAACTTGAAGACACTATTTTAGCAACACGATCGCTGCGAGAAGAAACAATGTCACGCACATTTTCAAGCGTCTTTTCGTCGATAAGATCAACTTTGTTCAACACAATAAGATCAGCGGCATGAATTTGATCTTCAAAAAGCTCTTCAAGGGGGCTTTCATGGTTAAGTACATTTTCATGTTTGCGTTGTTCATCTATTTTTTCAAGATTATCGGCAAACCGCCCTTCTGCAACCGCTGGTGCATCAATCACCGTGATAACACCATCAACTGTAACTTGCGTTTTAATTTCCGGCCAATTGAACGCCGCTACCAAAGGTTGCGGAAGTGCCAAGCCGGATGTTTCTATAACAATGTGATCCGGTCTATCATCACGCTCTAAAAGTTTTGTCATAGTTGGGATAAAGTCTTCTGCCACTGTGCAGCAAATACAGCCATTATTTAATTCTATCACATCGTCATCATGGCAATTTTCCAGTCCACAGCCTTTCAATAGACCACCATCAACGCCAAGATCACCAAACTCGTTAATAATTAACGCAATTTTCTTCCCGTTTGCGTTTTCAAGCATATGACGAATCATAGTTGTTTTACCCGATCCTAAAAAACCGGTAATAACAGTCGTCGGTATTTTGCTACGCAAAAAACTTTGTTTGGACATCAGACTTAACCTTTCAATTTCAGCGGCAATCCCGCCGCAATAAAGTAGACATTCGACGCGATTGCCGCGACCGCCTGGTTAAGCGTACCTGCGTAATCGGCAAAATGACGTGCCATTTGATTATCCGGCACTATGCTTAACCCAACCTCGCTCGCCACCAAGACAACATCGACATCAAGCATCTTCAAGCCATCAACGAATAATGCAATGTCATTTTCAATGTCGCGTTGATAATGCATAAGATTACCAAGCCAAACAGTTAAACAATCAACAAGCACTATGTTATCCATAGTATTATAGCGTTGTAACTCAGCAAGAATATCTAAGGGGTGTTCCAGATTAATCCATCGCCCGTCACGTCTTGCACGATGCTTTTCTATGCGACTTCGCATCTCTTCATTAAAATATTCGCCGGTTGCAAGATATATGGGTTGCTTACCGGCTGCTAAAACAAAATTTTCAGCAAAAGCCGATTTACCAGAACGTATTCCCCCTAATATCAAAGTGATATTTGCCAAGCCTGCCTCCGCACAACATATACAAAATAGTTTTTCACATTATCCTATTTGGTTATCATAAAATGAGAAAAACATTACGACAGTACGAATACAACATAGAATGACATATTTTGATAAATGAAAATATCTTGATCAAAGCAGAATGTTGTATGGTCGGCTGGCTCAAGAATGCCCGAATTGGGTCCATTCCATAAAGTTCCGCTTACATTTTCGCAATTTATCTTCAACGAAAAACCGGCTAAGAAGAGGATAGTCGTATGTTCTTCAACGTGCAAGCGCAAAAAGCTCGTCTACGTCGATACTGCGTTCAAGCTCAATCGCAATAGCATCCAACGCATCATTCAATCTGTCAAAATGCTTTGCTTTGTCGGCGTTAGCACCAAGCGATTTTATAAACATTTGGCGAAATTCATCGGCTTGAAAAAGACCATGAAGATATGTTCCCCATATATTGCCTTGTTGCGACATTGCACCGTCATGTTTTCCATTAATAATAACGGCTGGTCTTGCGCAATCAACCCCTGTGGTATGCCCGAGATGAATTTCATACCCTTTCAGTGGAAGATTGGATTGCACATGCACAGCCTTTACATTACGGGTAATTTTTTCCTGTTCCATCTTGGTTGTAATATCAAGCAATTGAAGTCCATCTGCTTCCGTTTCTTGACCTTCCTGCGCATTGAAATCATAGATTTTTCTTCCGAGCATTTGGAAACCACCACATATACCAATAATTGTTTTACCTTTTCCGGCACAATCAATGATTTTGTCAGCCCATCCCAATTGGCGCAAGCTTCTCATATCCGCTATCGTGGATTTTGATCCAGGAAGTATAATTGCATCGCAGTGATCTGGAAACTCTGTCCCCTCTTTCACAAAAATAAGGTCTATATCACTTTCATGGAGCAATGGATCAAGATCATCAAAATTTGCGATATGAGGTAAAATGGGTACAGCTATTTTTAACTTACCATTTTTCGTGACAACCGTTTTATCCAAAAACATTGAATCTTCGGCAGGTAGCAGCTGTGCCGCGTTCAGCCAAGGGATAATACCATAACAAGGCCAGTTTGTGTATCTATGAATTGCAGCAATACCGTCATCAAAAAGGGTAATATCACCACGAAATTTATTAATCATATATCCATTGACCAATGCACGATCTTCCGCGGCAAGGATTGTATGCGTGCCCACAAGAGAGGCGATAACACCACCTCGATCAATATCGCCAATGAGAATAACCGGAATATTTGCTTCTCGCGCAAATCCCATATTTGCGATATCCCCCTGACGTAAGTTAATTTCCGCTGGAGACCCCGCCCCTTCAACCAAAACAAGATCACATTGTTGCGCCAACTTTTGATATGAAGCCATAACCTTGCTGAGTAACGCGTGTTTTAGTTTTTGATAATCGGCACCTTTGGCGTAGCCAGACATTTTTCCATGCACGATAATTTGCGAACCGGTCTGGCTTTGTGGTTTTAACAAAACAGGATTCATATGTACTGATGGTTCAACGTTGCAGGCAAACGCCTGAAGCCACTGACCACGACCAATTTCCCCACCGTCGTCTGCTACCGCAGCGTTGTTCGACATATTCTGTGGTTTGAAGGGTAATACTTTTATTCCATGGCGATGTGCCAAACGACATAAACCGGCAACCAAAACGGTTTTTCCTACATCAGAACCTGTTCCTTGAAACATTAAACCACGCGCCAAAATATCAGTCCTTTTGGTTTGCCGAGGGAAAACAATTTTTCAAAAAAAATGCGATTTTCATACTTCTTTAAGTGTTCGCTAACTCGTGATTAACAATGTTCATCTAAACAGAGTTCAGAAACAAAAACAAACTGTTTCTCTCTGGATCAGGTAGTGCGTACCAGAGCAGTAACCCGAGACAAGTGTGTAGTAATGTCAAGGGCATGCGTAATGTTAAAACTGCGTAAATCGTCAAACCGATTGCGCAGTTTTACTAATTTTGGAATAGCGCGTGAGACCAGAAATACTTCATTGGTATACTGGATAAAACCTCGCCATTATAAAACGCGCAATACTGCATTTAATCGTCCAATAAATTATTCAATTTATCAAATACATCGATCTTTCCAATTATAATTCTGGAATGAGCTCAGACAGATAACTGAATGATTTTAGGCGTTTTTCATTATCCCAAACAGGCGTTGTCACAATGAACTCGTCTGCTGATACCTCTTGAGAAAATTGTTTTAATTGATTTAACACTGTTTCAGGAGAACCAATTGCAGAACATGAAAGAGAATGGTCTAAAATCATACGGTATTGCGGCGCCAATGTATCTACAAACTGTTCCTTTGGTTTCGGCAGAGGACCTGCTTTACCTGATCTGAGATTGACAAAAGCCTGTTGTTGAGAAGAAAAGAGGAAACGAGCTTCCTCATCAGTTTCAGCAATGACCACATTGAGTGCAACCATTGCTTTCGGCGATGACAAATATTCTGAAGGTTGAAAGTTTTCCTGATAGGTTTTTATCGCAGCTTTTAGCTCGGCAGGTGCAAAGTGCGATGCGAAGGAATAAGGAAGTCCCAAAATTGCAGCAAGTTGCGCACCATATAGACTGGATCCCAGTATCCAAACAGGAACATTAAGCCCTGCCCCGGGTACAGCCCGCACCTTTTGCTCTGGTTCTGCCTGTTTAAAATAATTGAGAAGCTCCATGACACTGTGCGGATAATCATTGGGCGAACTCTCCAAAGTGCGACGGAGTGCCTGCGCTGTAAAATTATCTGTTCCCGGAGCACGCCCAAGACCAAGCTCAACACGATTTGGATATAATGCTGCCAATGTGCCAAACTGCTCGGCAATTACCAAAGGAGAATGATTTGGCAACATCACGCCGCCGGCACCAACAACAATGTTCTTTGTAGATGCTAAAATTTGCCCCATAAGAACAGAGGTTGCGGCACTGGCAATACCTGTCATATTATGATGTTCTGCATACCAAACACGTGGAAAATCCAATTCTTCTAAATGTTTGGCAAGAATAATGGAATTTTGTAGCGCTTGAGAAACAGAACTACCTTCAGGAACAGGACATAAATCAAGTACAGATATTTTCATAATGTGTGATATAAGAAGCCACTTGAAAAACACCAAGATGTTGAGGCAACATTTCTACAAAATTACTTTTCTTCGATATCGCCTTTTTCCCATCCTTCCGTTGTCATAGCTGAAAATTCAACGAAATTATGTGCTTCGATTGCGCCCCGAATGCCTTGCATTAACTGTTGATAATAAGCAAGATTGTTCCAAGTCAATAACATGCCACCTAATGCTTCGCCTGCCTTTATCAAATGATGCAAATAAGCACGGCTATAATCTCTTGCAGCTGGGCAAGGAGAAAGTGGATCAAGAGGGCGCGGATCATCAGCATGCCTTGCATTTCTCAAGTTGATTTTTCCAAATCTTGTAAATGCTAATCCATGACGCCCGGCTCTTGTTGGCATGACACAATCAAACATATCTACGCCACGCGCCACACTTTTTAGTATATCATCTGGCGTACCAACACCCATAAGATACCGTGGCTTGTCTTCAGGTAAAATTGCACATGTAACATCCAACATATCCATCATCACATTTTGCGGTTCACCAACAGCTAAACCACCGATCGAATACCCTTTTAAGTCCAAATCACGGAGTGCTGTGGCAGATTGTACACGCAAGTCTGCGTCATCGCCCCCTTGCACAATGCCAAACATGGCTTTTCCTGGTTGATCACCAAAAGCCAACTTGCAGCGCTCTGCCCAACGCAAGGATAATTCCATTGCTCTTTGCATTTCATCTTTGGATGCTGGTAATGCAACACATTGATCTAGCTGCATTTGAATATCTGAATCCAATAAACCTTGGATTTCTATGGATCGCTCTGGCGTCAATTCATAACGCGCGCCATCAATATGCGATTGGAAAGTGACACCCTTTTCTGTCAATTTGCGCAATCCCGCCAAAGACATAACTTGAAAACCGCCAGAATCCGTCAATATTGGCTTTGGCCAACGGGCAAACTCATGAAGCCCCCCAAGACGGGCAACTCTCTCGGCACCTGGACGCAACATCAAGTGATATGTATTACCCAAAATAATGTCCGCACCAAGTTCGGAAACCTGATCCATATACATAGCTTTAACTGTACCAGCGGTGCCAACAGGCATGAAAGCTGGCGTACGAACAGTACCGCGTGGCATCGTTATTTCCCCACGACGCGCATGGCCATCTTGCGTTATTTTTTTAAACTGGAAAGTCTCGCTCATAAGCCTTCAATCTTTTCGTTCTAATAAACTTGTGTCACCATAAGAATAAAACCGATAACCGGTTTCAATAGCGTGATGGTACGCATTGCGCATATTATCAAGCCCGTTAAATGCCGATACCAACATGAATAATGTAGACCGCGGCAGATGGAAGTTAGTCATCAGACGATCAACAAATTTAAACTTGTAGCCGGGAGTAATGAATATATCAGTCGATCCGGACCATTCTTTCAAGTTGCCCTGCTCGTCCGCTGCACTTTCAAGTAATCTTAATGCTGTAGTACCAACAGCAACAACCTTATTACCACGCGCTCTTACCGCCATTAACGCATCGGCAGTTTGTTGATCTATATGGCCAATTTCAGAATGCATTTTATGCTGGTCGGTATCGTCCACTTTCACGGGAAGAAATGTGCCGGCTCCAACGTGCAATGTCACAAAATGTTCTTCAACACCGCGACCTTTAATTTCTTTCATCAGATTTTCAGTAAAATGCAAACCAGCTGTCGGTGCAGCAACAGCCCCCTCTTCACGAGCATAAATTGTTTGATAATCTTTTTCGTCTTGCGCATCTTCTCCCCTTTTTAAAGCAATATAAGGGGGTAATGGCATATGACCAACAATGGCGATAGCACTATCGAGTTCTGCACCTGAAACTTCGAACTCAAGAAGCATTTCACCGTTCTCTCCTTTTTCGACGATACGAGCGCTTAACGTGGCATTTTCATCTATTTCACTGGAGAATAAAACCGTTTCACCCTCTTTTAATCGTTTTGCAGGCCGGACAAATGCTTTCCATTGATTGGGTGTAACACGCATGTGAAGGGTGGCTCCAATATTGGCTTGAGCATCGCCCCTTATACGTATGCCTTTTAACTGCGCTTTAATAACCTTGGTATCATTAAAAACCAGCGCATCGCCCTTTTGAAATAGCGAAGGTAGGTCGGCTACATGCAAATCTTCAAGCGCGCCATTCTGGTCAACATGTAACAAACGTGCACTCTCACGCGGTACAGCCGGACGCAAAGCGATTTGGTTTTCGGGTAATTTAAAATCAAAAAGATCAACTTGCATGAGAATTTACGACCATCGAACAGTTATTCATCAGAGAATGTCGTATACAGCTATACCGAACAATCAAACGATGTCGACAGAATTTTACCTATCATACATTTTAATAAACAATCGTATAGCACGACTGTCTGTAAGATATGATATTGATAGGGACACCGTCTTAGCGGAAAAGCGTCTTTAAACATTGCATTTTTTAGCAGTAAGTTTTTGCAGCTAACAGCCTCATCTAAATTTTGCTGTTAGACGCCACGTCTAAAGACAGATTAATTTAGCTGCCGTTATGCTCGTAAATATAGTTGATGTATATTTCAACATAACGACAACTATGAACGGAAATTCTAACGTTCTTAAAAAATGCTTTTATTCAACGTCTGATGCAATGGTTGCCTTTTGAATTAAATCAGCGCCTCTTGGAGGTTCGCCCCTTTTCAACTTATCAACGTTTTCCATACCTTCAACAACTTGTCCCCAGACAGTGTATTGGCGATTAAGCCAAGGTGCATCTTCAAAACAAATGAAAAACTGCGAATTGCCCGAGTTTGGATTTTGTGACCGTGCCATAGACACAGTACCACGCTTATGCGGAATATTTGAAAATTCTGCCTTTAAATCTGGCTTTTTCGACCCCCCCATACCAACATGGGAAAGTTTGAATTTTCTACTGCCTTTTTTACCAAACTCGACATCACCCGTTTGCGCCATGAACCCGTCGATGACACGGTGGAAAATGACCTTGTTATAAGCACCAGCCCGTACCAATTCTTTAATACGTTTAACATGCTCAGGGGCAATATCAGGCAATAATTCTATGACAACATTACCCTTTGAAGTTTCGAGAATAAGGGTATTCTCAGGATCTATTTTTTTTTCTACTTCTTCAGTCATACCGATATTTCCCACTGTTATTTTGCTGCTTCAATGCGTGCTTTGATGATAACATCTGGATCGGACACAGAACCATTATTATCTGTGCGTCCCTTCTTTATTTTATCAACGACATCCATTCCCTTAACAACTTCGCCCACAACGGTGTATTGACCATTTAGGAATGATGCATTGTCGAAACAAATAAAGAATTGGGAATTTGCTGAATTAGGGTTTTGTGAACGTGCCATACCGACAGTGCCACGTTTAAAAGGAGCCTTTGAAAATTCAGCGGGCAAATCAGGATAGTTTGATCCTCCCATACCCGCGCTGCGAATATCGAATTCTGCGCCACCTTTTTTACCGAATTTTACATCACCTGTTTGTGCCATGAACCCAGGAATAACGCGGTGAAATACAACATTATCGTAAGCACCTTCTTTGGTAAGTTTTTCGATCTGGGCAACGTGTTTAGGTGCCAAATCAGGACGCAACTTGATCGTTACATCACCATCTTTCAAAGTCAGGACTAGATTATCTGCACCAGCAGCAAATGCTACCGATGAAAGAGTGAAAATTGTAAAAACAACGGCGACAACCGCAAACAGTTTTCGAAACACTTTTACGTCTCCATTTAGGAATTTAATTTTTTATATAGGGCTTCTGCCACATTTTTAGGTACAAAAGATGATACATCTCCACCCATCACAGAGATTTGTCTAACAAGAGTAGCCGTTATCGGACGCACCGCCGCACTTGCTGGAAGAAAAATCGTTTGTAATTCGGGTGCCAAGCCTGAATTCATACCAGCCATTTGCATTTCATAATCAAAGTCTGTGCTATCGCGTAAACCACGCACTATAATTGATGCACCAACTTCTCGTGCTTTATTAACAAGCAAGTTATCAAAAGAAATCACCGAGATCGTATCATTCGATACTTTCAAGTCATTCTTACAAAGTTCATTGATAAGTTGTTTGCGTTCATCAAAAGTGAAGAGCGGTTTTTTGATTGGGTGCACACCAATCGCAACAACCACTTTATCAGCAACCTTCAATGCGCCCCGCAATATATCAATATGCCCATTTGTGATAGGATCAAAAGAACCAGCATAAATAGCAATCTTCATTCTATTGCTCCCATCACATAAGAACCATTAAATGAGCTTCTAATTTTCTGTTTCTGTAACCTCTGGTGTCACATTATTTTCATCACCAGCGCCATCATCACCTTCGTCACTGTCAGATTCCGAAATACGCTCCACTGAAACAACTTTCTCATTATCTGCTGTATGGAAAATTGTAACACCTTTTGTAGAACGGCCAGCAATACGTATTCCTTCAACAGGCACACGAATAAGTTGCCCACCGTCAGACACCAACATAATCTGATCTTGTGCATTGACTGGGAACGCTGCAACCAACTTTCCAATCTCGGCAGTTTTTGACGGATCGGTAGCACGGATACCTTTGCCACCGCGCCCAGAAATACGGAATTCATATGAAGAAGAACGCTTACCGTATCCATACTCGCTTACCGTCAGAACAGTCTGTTCATGGGCTGCTAGCTCTTCATAACGTTCGTCACTTAATTCAGTATCTGTCGTATTTTCCTCGTCATCGGCAATAACCACCTCTTCGCTGTCATTTCCTGCAGCGCGACGCTCAGCAATTGCACGTTTTATAAAGGCTGTCCGTTCGGCCGGTGTAGCTTCAATATGTTCCAATATTGCCATGGAAATAACTTTGTCGCCATCAGCCAAATTGATACCACGAACACCAATTGAATTTCGTCCAGCAAAAACACGCACATCAACAACTGGAAAACGGATACATTGTCCATCCGCTGTTGTTAAAACAACATCATCATTTTCAGTACATGTATCAACAGAAAGAATTTGATCTCCTTCATCGTCAAGCTTCATAGCAATTTTACCATTGCGATTCACTTGAACAAAATCCGAAAGCTTATTTCTGCGTACGGTACCACGGGTTGTTGCGAACATGACATCTAGTTCGCTCCAGCTCTCTTCATCCTCCGGCAATGGCATAATAGTCGTTATACGTTCGCCTTGCTGTAATGGCAGCATATTGATAAGCGCTTTACCACGCGATTGAGGATTACCCATTGGTAAGCGCCAGACTTTTTCCTTGTAGACTATACCGCGTGATGAGAAAAAGAGTACGGGTGCATGCGTATTTGCAACAAATAGACGAGTGACAAAATCTTCGTCCTTGGTTGACATACCCGAGCGTCCTTTTCCACCACGACGCTGCGCCCGATAGGTATTCAATGGTACACGTTTAATGTAGCCGCCGTGACTGACTGTCACAACCATATCTTCACGAGCGATAAGATCCTCATCATCCATCTCGGCGCCACCTAGGCCAAAAGATGTCAAACGTGGCGTCGCAAATTCATCGCGAAGAGCAATCATTTCGTCTTTGACGATCGTCATGACGCGTACACGTGACGACAAGATATCAAGATAGTCGGCAATTTCTACGCCAATTTTATTCAGTTCGTCAGCAATTTCATCGCGTCCCAGCGCTGTTAAGCGCTGCAACCGAAGTTCCAATATAGCGCGAGCCTGCTCTTCAGAAAGATTATATGTATTATCTTCATGAATGATATGACGAGGATCATCAATAAGTTGAATTAATGGTGCAACCTGTGCAGCAGGCCAACGACGCGTCATCAATTGATCCCGAGCTGTTTGCGGATCTGGCGCTTTACGTATAAGTGCAATCACTTCATCAATATTGGCAACAGCTATGGCCAAACCAACCAAGACATGCGCACGCTCACGCGCTTTACGAAGCAGATATTTGGTTCTGCGGCTTACCACCTCTTCGCGGAAAGCTACAAACGCTCTCAACATATCGAGAAGGTTAAGTTGAGCAGGCTTGCCCCCATTTAAGGCAACCATATTGCAACCAAATGACGTCTGTAATGGTGTATAGCGATAAAGCTGATTGAGAACGACATCGGCTACAGCGTCACGCTTTAGTTCTATAACAACGCGATAACCTTCGCGATCCGATTCATCACGCAGATCCGAAATACCTTCGATACGCTTATCACGCACCAATTCAGCGATTTTTTCCACCATTGTGGCTTTATTTACCTGATATGGAATTTCGCTGACAATAATCGCCTGTCGATCATTGCGGATCTCTTCAATCTCGACTTTGGCTCTCATAATAAGCGAGCCACGACCCGTTTCATAAGCCGAACGAATACCTGCCCGCCCCAAGATAATTCCCCCAGTCGGAAAATCCGGACCAGGAATAATCTTGATTATTTCGTCAAGTGTAATTGCAGGATTGTCAATCAGCGCAACGCAGCCATCAATAACTTCACCCAAATTGTGTGGCGGAATATTGGTAGCCATGCCAACAGCAATACCGCCCGAACCATTAACCAAAAGATTTGGAAAGCGTGCAGGAAGAACAATCGGCTCTTGTTCACGACCATCATAATTATCTTGAAAATCAACCGTATCCTTGTCGATATCAAAAAGCAGACTATCAGAAACCTTTTGTAACCGACATTCGGTATAACGCATAGCAGCTGGCGGATCACCATCGATTGAGCCAAAGTTGCCTTGCCCATCAATTAACGGAACTCGCAAGGAAAAGTCTTGCGCCATACGTACCAGCGCATCATAAATGGATGCATCGCCATGCGGGTGGTATTTACCCATCACCTCACCGACGACACCAGCCGATTTACGATAAGCCTTATTATATGAAAGCCCCATCATATTCATCGCATGAAGAATACGTCGATGCACAGGTTTCAATCCATCACGCACATCTGGCAAGGCACGTGACACGATAACACTCATTGCATAATCAAGATAAGATCTTTGCATCTCCTCGATTATATTGACTGGTTCAATACCGTTCGGCGTGCTTGAGTCTGGTGGCAGAATATGATCGTTCACGGCTTCATAACTTTCCAAATAGAATCATTTCCTTATGTTATAACGAAAAATCCCCGAAAACGCCAACAACTCATCAAGCACAGGCGATTGATTTGCTTTTTATTTTCAGTATGTTATTTCTCCACAACAAAAAATAGTGGATGATTTGCCAACTTTTGCGCTTATTTACGCTATCATTAGAAGAATTTTTGCAAATGAGGAGTAACAAACGTGTTTGAAACCGGCTTGTTGCTAAACGCCTTTATCACACTCTTAGTCACAATTGACCCTCCTGGGCTTGTGCCCATATTCTTGGGGCTCACACAGGGAATGACACAGGCACAACGTCGTTCAACGGCTATTGCAGCAAGCGTGATATCTTTTATCATCCTCATTGCATTTGCTTTATTTGGTGGCGCTATATTAAGCGGCTTGGGAATTTCGCTTGGTGCATTCCAGATTGCTGGTGGAATACTGCTTTTTGCCATTGCGTTTGAAATGATTTTTGCAAAACGAGCAGAACGCAAAGAAAAAACGGCAAAAACTGCCGTTACCAAAGATCATATTCATAATATTGCAGCTTTTCCTCTAGCCTTGCCAATGATTGCTGGTCCTGGTGCAATTTCGGCAACCATTTTGATGGCCAACAAAAATCCTGGTTTTCTTGGCACAATTGTTTCTGCCTTTGTTATTTTGGCTTCTGTTATTGTCTGTTATGGCTTTATGATGGCTGCCCACCCTATTGATAAATTGCTTGGTGAAACTGGTAGATCAATTTTAACACGACTTTTCGGCGTTATTCTTGCAGCTCTCGCCGTTCAATTCGTGGTCAATGGTATTATCACACTGTTTAATTTGTGAGTTTCTTGTCACATTACTGCTATCAGCGAGCCTGAAGGTTTTATTTAATAATAGTCAGACACGTCAGTAAAAAAAGAAGGCATGGAACATTCTATCTGTCCCATGCCTTTATTCATTTTACATCAAAAACAACTAGTGTAATAGCTCAGGAACATTAAGATAAAATAAGCTTACCTATTCCATTTAATTTCTAATTAATACAAAGCCTTGTTTATCAATAAAAAAGCAACTCTATCTGTTACCGATAGAATTGCTCATTGTAGAATATTGTTTTATTCGTGGGCTAAATTCATCAAAATGGCACATCATCATCGAGTTCACGAGAAAAATTGCCGCTAGTTTGCGCATTATCGCTCTGCGCTGAACCGCCGCCGTAATTGCTCGGAGCCGCGTTATAATTACCTGATTGATCGCTAATTGAAGCGCGGCCGCCACCTTCACCGCGGCTATCAAGCATTTGCAGTTCACCACGATATTTCTGGAGTACGATTTCAGTAGTGTAACGATCAAGACCATTTTGATCCTGCCATTTACGCGTTTGCAACTGACCTTCGATGTAAAGCTTTGCACCTTTTTTTACATATTGCTCAACAACTTTTACCAAGTTTTCGTTAAAAATGACAACACTATGCCATTCGGTACGCTCACGACGTTCGCCGGTGTTGCGATCACGCCAAGTATCAGATGTTGCAATACGTAAAGTTGCCACCTGATCGCCAGAATTCATACGACGTATCTCCGGATCCGCACCGACATTGCCGATCAGAATAACTTTATTTACGCTACCTGCCATTATTAAAACTCCAAATCTGTACCATCAGCATCGTTATGATAAAACAACGTTATCATACAGTCTTTTACGTCCATATACCGAAAAAGCTGTCCGATTTTTTAACTTTCCACAGAACTAACGTCACTATCATATAGGCTGCGGTGATTGAACCCATTGCATTTCTTTACAATCTCACCTATTTGAATGCAAGTGTTCCATTTTTGTTCCTAACCTTGCAAGGTTGAATATGTCTGAGCAGAAGTTTATTTCCATACGCGGTGCGCGTCAGCACAATTTAAAAAACATTGATCTTGATTTGCCACGCGATAAGCTGATCGTTATGACTGGCCTTTCTGGATCAGGAAAATCATCTCTTGCATTTGATACGATCTACGCAGAAGGCCAACGCCGATATGTAGAAAGCTTGTCGTCTTACGCCAGACAATTTCTGGAGATGATGCAAAAGCCTGATGTCGATCAGATCGACGGATTATCACCCGCAATATCAATTGAGCAAAAAACAACCAGTCGCAATCCGCGCTCAACCGTAGGCACTGTCACTGAGATTCATGACTATATGCGATTGTTGTTTGCACGCGTTGGTGTCCCTTATTCTCCAGCGACAGGCTTACCGATTGAAAGTCAAACTGTCAGCCAGATGGTTGATCGGGTCATGGCTTTGCCAGAAGGTACGCGCCTTTATATTATGGCACCTCTGGTTCGCGGTCGAAAAGGTGAATATAAAAAAGAACTCGCTGAACTTCAGAAAAAGGGATTTCAAAGAGTCAAAGTTGATGGCGTGTTTTATGAAATTGCAGATGTTCCTGAACTGGATAAAAAATACAAACACGATATTGATGTTGTTGTTGACCGTGTTGTCGTACGTCATGATTTATCAGCCCGATTGGCAGATAGTTTAGAAACATGTCTGCATCTTGCTGATGGCCTTGCAATTGCTGAACTGGCTGATAAGCCACTTCCTGCCAATGAAACTTCAGGCGGTGCGGCGAATAAATCAAAAAATGAAACACATGAACGTTTGATTTTTTCAGAAAAATTTGCCTGTCCTGTTTCTGGCTTTACGATTCCAGAAATAGAACCAAGATTATTTTCATTCAACAATCCATTTGGCGCATGCCCATCGTGCGATGGTTTAGGTGCATTGCAAGCTATAGACCCAACAATGGTTGTTCCTGATGAAAATACCACTTTAAAAGCAGGCGCTATCGCACCATGGGCAAAGTCTTCCTCGCCCTATTACAATCAAACTTTAGAAGCTTTAGGAAAAGCTTATGAGTTCAAACTGACAGACAAGTGGAAAGATTTGTCCGAAGAAGCACGTAAAGCTATTCTCTATGGCACGGGCAAACGTGAAATAACCTTTACTTATAATGATGGCATGAGATCTTATTCCGCGACGAAAAGTTTTGAAGGCGTTATACCAAATATGGAACGTCGCTGGAAAGAAACAGATTCCGCTTGGTCTCGTGAAGAAATTGAACGTTATATGTCTTCGTCACCATGTCCAGCTTGTAAGGGGTATCGTTTAAAACCCGAAGCCTTGGCAGTCAAAATCAATAAATTACACATTGGTGAAGTTTCTGAAATGTCGATTTCAAAAGCAGATCAATGGTTTGCCAACGTGGATAAAAGTTTCACTGAAAAACAACGCAATATAGCTGCGCGTATCTTAAAGGAGATCCGCGAAAGATTGAAATTCCTAAACGATGTGGGGCTGGAATATCTTGCTCTGTCGCGTAACTCCGGCACATTGTCAGGTGGTGAAAGTCAGCGTATTCGGCTTGCTTCGCAAATTGGTTCTGGTCTTACAGGGGTTCTTTATGTCTTGGACGAACCTTCAATTGGTCTTCACCAACGCGATAATGCCCGATTACTGGAGACCTTGCATCATTTACGCAACTTAGGAAATACCGTTATTGTGGTTGAACACGACGAGGATGCTATTTTAACAGCAGATTACGTCGTTGACATTGGACCTGCTGCAGGTGTGCATGGTGGAAACGTCATTGCACAAGGTAGTCCAAGTGACATTATGAATGACCCGGCGTCATTAACCGGTCAGTATTTGTCAGGAAAAATGTTTGTCCCCATTCCTGCGGAAAGACGAAAGATTTCAAAAACACGCAAATTAAGGGTTGTTGGTGCACGTGGAAACAATCTGAAAAATATCAACGCAGATATACCATTGGGTACATTTACATGTGTTACGGGTGTATCCGGCGGCGGCAAATCAACATTCCTGATTGAAACACTGTTTAAAGCAGCATCCCGACGCATTATGGGTAGTCGTGAACATCCTGCCGAACATGACAAAATTGATGGTTTAGAACAACTCGATAAGGTGATAGATATCGATCAGTCCCCAATTGGTCGTACGCCGCGCTCTAATCCTGCGACATATACAGGTGCTTTTACCCCTATTCGGGACTGGTTTGCCGGCTTACCGGAAGCGAAAGCCAGAGGTTATCAACCGGGACGTTTTTCTTTCAACGTAAAAGGTGGACGATGCGAAGCATGTCAAGGAGACGGTGTTATCAAGATAGAGATGCACTTTTTACCTGACGTTTATGTCACTTGTGATGTCTGTCACGGAAAACGATATAATAGAGAAACGCTTGAAGTTACCTTTAAAGGCAAATCCATTGCAGACGTATTGGATATGACTGTTGAGGAAGCCGCAGAATTCTTCCAAGCCGTTCCAGCAATCCGCGATAAAATGGATACTCTGGTGAAAGTTGGCCTTGGATATATTAAAGTCGGGCAACAAGCCACGACACTTTCCGGTGGTGAAGCGCAACGCGTAAAACTTGCAAAAGAACTTTCCAGAAAAGCTACAGGAAGAACTTTATATATTCTGGACGAGCCAACAACAGGTCTACATTTTCATGATGTAGCAAAACTATTGGAAGTTTTACATGAGTTGGTCGATCAAGGTAATACCGTGGCGGTTATTGAACATAATCTTGAAGTTATCAAAACAGCAGATTGGATTATCGATTTGGGACCAGAAGGTGGTGACGGTGGCGGTGAAATCGTCGCTGCCGGTAGACCTGAAGATATCGTAAAAGTTGAACGGTCATACACCGGACGCTTTTTGAAAGAGCTTCTTGAACGCCGTCCACAAGCAAAAGCCAAGTAATGCATTGAAATATCGAAAATAACGATATCATAAATAGCGATCTCAATAGAGGCTATTTTTCTATTAGACACTTGTTCAGCATTGTTGCTGAGCAAGTTATAGCGTTCACATTTATACCATAGCGATGATCTCTATCCCGTAAGATTAGCATCAACTATTATCATATGTTGAATAAATAATGGCGGCATAAGCCGCCATTACAAAACCATTTAATAAATGCGTTTCCGTTCTTAGAAATTACGCTGCATACGCAACATACCTTGAACGGCATTATCACCATGGAATGTAACCTTGGAACCATCAGCCCATTTTTTGTCATTACCATAGTTAAGATATGAAACTTCTGGCGTTACTATCAAACCAGGAACCAATTCATAAGCCATGTTGACTGACGCACTGAATACATCGGTGTCATCATAGGTTAACTGAGAATTGAATGATGCTTTTTTGGTTGCCTTGAACGTTGTTCCGCCCCAAACAGCCCAGTCACCACCCCAATCACCATATTGGCTTGTGTGCATACGGTAATATGAGTCATGTTTTCTATTTGGATGAGCTTTATTATAATCGCTGTCATAAGCGTAATAATCATCATTGGTTTTATAACCGCCCATAACCCAAACAGATAATTGGTCTGTTACATTAAGATTTACGCGTAATTTAGCTGCCCATTCATCCCATTGGGCATCATAAGCACCAACAGCAGCAATTGAGCCCCACCCCTGTACGTATTTGGCACCGAATAGAACATTTGGTGTATAATCGTCAATTTTACTACCACTATGGAACCGACGGACGTCATCTGCATAACGATCTGCAATGCCAGAATTTGGTCCAACACGTTTACCAAGGCTTTTCAAATAATAATTGTCACCCTGATTATCGCTTCCGCCGTCAGTACCTTGCTCAACACCGATAATAGCAGAAAATCCATTGGATGCGCTAAATGTGTAGCTTAAAACGTTGGTACGCTGGAACATTCCTGGGTCAACAACATCGTCATTCAACACTTTTCCAAGATAGCCGGTCCAATGCCAAAAAATAGATTCATCCACACCAACGCGTAAACCACCCAACTCGATATAAGCAAAATGCGCTTGCCCACTTAGTGTATCATGGCCATCGTCCCATTGGTTACGCAACTCTACAAGAGTGCGAAGTGTACCAAGCTCTGTTTCACTTGCTGTTTGAAAACGCAATTCGCCACGAGAGCGCCAGCTATAGGTGTCACGATCCTTTGAACCCTTGTAGGCATAAACGTTATCGCCACCTTTCAAATCGGCGCGAATGTATCCACCAACACGCATACAAGTTTCTGTACCTGGAATATAAAAATACCCTTCACCAAATGCGTCACATACACGGACATATTCTACTGGTTCAGGTTCGGCAACAACAACATCAGCCGCGTAAGATGCATTCGAGATAACAATGGCAGCAACTGAGCCAGCCAATAATGTCTTTATTTTCATACTGAAAACTCCATGCGGGGTAATTTAGAGAAATTATGATTTGTCACATGATATGCGTCAGTTTGTGCATAATGGAAGGCAAAAAAGCACGATCCTATAATCTAACTTTATAAAGTGACAATTTAGCCACATATCAAATTCTGCAATATTGACGGGATTTGCGTTATCAAATCATCGGCTATTGCCCCAATGCCTGCCTGTCGCCCACATTCTGCATGTATCCAATTACCGGCACATACGGCCTCATATACTGGCATACCTTGTGCCAACAGGCCTCCCAATATCCCTGAGAGAACATCACCAGAGCCAGCAGTCGCTAAAAATGGTGTGCCGTTAACTGTTATAGATAACCGATCGTCAGGTGACGCTATCATGCTATCAGCCCCCTTATAAACAACGGTTGCCCCACTTTTTAAGGCTGCTTCCCGTGCTTTATCAATACGAGGATTATTCGACTTTAATGCAATATCAGGAAAAATACGTCTGAATTCACCCTCATGTGGGGTTAATACAACTTTCACCGTTGACTGCTTGATAAGCTCGAATATTTCATCAGTTTTATCGGCTATAGCCGTTAATGCATCAGCATCAAGAACGATTGTCTCGATACAATCCTGCTTTGAAAGGATGGTTTTAATGAGGGTAAAAGCTCTATCCATCGCACCAAAACCGGGTCCAAGCACTGCCGTTTTCACTTTTCTTTGCTGAAAAAAAGACAGAACATCAGCGTTTGACCCCATTTCTTTTAACATAACGCTTGTAAGATGACTTTCATGAACGGACAAAGCATCTTGCGGTGAAAGAATTGTGACAAGACCTGCTCCGCTACGTGCTGCCGCATATGCCGCCAACCGAGCAGCACCCGTCATGATTGAGGGGCCGGAAAAAACAACAACATGTCCTTTACTATATTTATGCATATCATAATCAAGAACGGGCCAATCATGCAGCCACATTTTTGGCAAATTTACGCTAGTATTGGGACAGATATTCTTCAACACATCGGACATTATGCCAATATCCCGTAAAATAATATCTCCACAATATGCTCTTGCTGGATAACAGACATGCCCCGGTTTCAGTCTGAAAAAAGTCACCGTATAGGTTGCCTTGACGGCAACTGTATGAACCAATCCGTCGCGCCCAAAAATACCAGACGGTAAATCAATCGCAACGACAGGCGTCCCAGATGAATTTATCTTATTCACCAATACTTCTGTTTTCTCGTCGAGACTACGATCAAGCCCTGCTCCATAAAGCGCATCAACAATGAGATCGAATTCACCAAAAACCAGCGCATCAATATTGAGCGTTGCACCGCTCCAATCTACAAATGCTTTATGTGCATCACTGCCAATACGAGGTTGACCAAACGAAAAGCATATTGCTTGATATCCTCTTGCCTTCAAAAATTCGGCAACAGCATAACCATCACCGCCGTTATTACCTGGTCCGCAGATGACAGCAACACGTTGTGCATTATTGTACTTCTCTAATATGACATTTCCCACCGCCTGTGCCGCATTTAACATCAAACGATAGCTTTCATACCCTCCGCTTATGACCGCTAATTGATCGGCCTTTCCCATTTCTTTTGGCGTGAGCAACTCGAATGGAAGATCAGTATCACACAACCCATTAGTTGCATATTTTTTAATCAAATCGCTCATAATAGAACCACCCAGAAACGCTTTCACAACGAGACTATATCGTTTTTCATTATTTGTTAGTGAATATTAACATTCAATATATTGAATTGTTCATTATTTTACATTTTTTTTAAGCAGATATTTCAATTGGCATGTTTCATGCTTTAGATATTGTTGAGGCCACTAGCAGGCTGAACACTAACGTCGGAGGCAATTTCAACATGAAAAAGATCGAAGCAGTCATCAAGCCATTCAAGCTTGATGAAGTAAAGGAAGCACTCCAAGAAGTTGGCCTACAAGGCATTACTGTCATTGAAGCAAAAGGTTTTGGCCGCCAAAAAGGACATACCGAACTCTACCGCGGTGCGGAATATGTGGTAGATTTTTTACCCAAAGTGAAAATAGAAATTATTGTTGCTGATGAAACCGTAGAACCGGCAATTGACGCAATCCGTAAAGCCGCCCAAACAGGACGCATTGGCGACGGAAAGATTTTTGTTTCATCTGTTGAGGAGGTTATCCGCATTCGTACTGGCGAAACAGGCGTAGATGCAATTTAGATGAGTCAGTCTGAATATCTAAGCTTGAAATTATTTCATTCTATGTAATGGTTATCTTAGTTTAATAAGGAAATATAATATGACAACTGCATCAGATGTCCTGAAACAAATAAAGGACAACGACATTCGCTTTGTCGATCTACGTTTTAGTGATCCAAAAGGCAAACTACAGCATGTAACGATGGATATTGCTGAAATCAGCGAAGATACATTTGCTGACGGCGTT
Organism: uncultured Bartonella sp.; assembly: GCA_946478665.1. Classification (GTDB taxonomy): domain Bacteria; phylum Pseudomonadota; class Alphaproteobacteria; order Rhizobiales; family Rhizobiaceae; genus Bartonella. The sequence continues at coordinate 40,726 of CAMLCZ010000002.1, forward strand.
ATGTTTGACGGATCTTCAATCGCTGGCTGGAAAGCTATCAATGAATCAGACATGGTTCTCATGCCGGATCCAACAACCGCCCACATTGATCCTTTTTTCGCTCAATCAACACTTGTTTTATTGTGCGATGTGCTCGATCCTATTTCAGGTGAATCCTATAATCGTGATCCACGTTCGACAGCTAAAAAAGCTGAAGCTTATTTGAAGTCATTGGGTATCGGCGATACTGTCAATGTTGGCCCAGAAGCCGAATTCTTTATTTTTGATGATGTTCGTTACAAAGTGGATCCATACAATACAGGTTTCAAACTTGATTCTAGCGAATTGCCATCAAATGATGACACAGAATACGAAACAGGCAATCTAGGCCATCGTCCACGTGTAAAAGGTGGCTACTTCCCTGTTCCTCCAATTGATTCTTGCCAAGACATTCGTTCTGAAATGTTGACAGCCCTCACCGATATGGGTGTTCGTGTTGAAAAACATCACCACGAAGTTGCTGCTGCCCAACATGAGCTTGGTATTCGTTTTGATACGCTTGTTCGCGAAGCCGACAAGATGCAAATTTTCAAATATGCAGTGCATCAAGTTGCCAACACATATGGAAAAACCGCTACATTCATGCCGAAACCAATTTTCGGTGATAATGGATCTGGAATGCACGTTCATATGTCAATCTGGAAAGATGGCAAACCAACATTTGCTGGCAATGAATATGCTGGACTTTCAGAGACCTGCTTATTCTTCATTGGTGGTATTATTAAACACGCCAAAGCAATCAACGCATTTACCAACCCATCAACAAACTCTTACAAGCGTCTTGTTCCTGGTTATGAAGCACCGGTATTACTTGCTTATTCAGCACGTAACCGCTCGGCTTCTTGCCGTATTCCATTCGGTTCTTCACCAAATTCAAAACGTGTAGAAATCCGCTTCCCTGACGCAACAGCCAATCCTTATCTTGGCTTCTCGGCAATTTTGATGGCTGGTCTCGATGGTATTAAAAACAAAATCCATCCAGGCGAAGCAATGGATAAGGATCTTTATGATCTCCCTCCAAAAGAATTGAAGAAAATTCCTACCGTATCCGGTAGCTTGCGTGAAGCTCTACAAGAATTGGATAAAGACCGCGCCTTCTTGAAGGCTGGCGATGTATTTGATGATGATCAGATCGATTCTTTCATCGAATTGAAAATGCAGGAAGTTATGCGCTACGAAATGACGCCGCATCCAGTTGAATTCGATATGTATTATTCAGTCTAATAAAATAAATCTGGGGGCTTCGGCCCCCTTTTTTGTGCATATACAAAAATTGCCTTTTTCATGTCATTCTTTGCTTTTAGCATGGGCTTTCGATACACGCGAAATGTCAGTTATTGAAGGTAGCACATGCGACGCATTTATTCCCTTTTATTAAGTTTCTCACTTCTTGCTGGTACTGGTATTGCGGCTAATGCACGGCCAGCCACAAATGCAGAAATCAAATTATTATCGGATTCAACACAAGCCTATGCAACGGCGCTTCAAACTGCAAATTTCGATGTGGTATTAAACGCAATTCCGCCACGCATTCTCGAAAAACTTGCTGAACAATCCAAAGTTTCAAAAGACCAGTTTCGCCAGATAATGGTGGATCAAATGAAACAATTGGCGGCTACATATAAGGTCGACAAAATTACGATATCCCAGTCTCGAAAACGCTCTGGCGAATTTAACGACGGTACACCTTATTTTGTTATTCCATCAGAATTCATTATCACAGCCAACAACCAAGACAAAAAGCGTGTTAAAGGTGAGCTGGTTGCGATTTTGGATAATAATCAATGGTATTTCGTAAGAGGCGACGATGCCACGACTTTAAGCACGATGACAGAATTGTTTCCGGGCTTTGAAAAAATAAAATTAAGTATGCCAGAAGTATCCAACGCAAACTAACCCTACAATTTAATCGGATCGATAAAAACGCCTGTCTCTTGATTTAGGAGAACAATTCCTTGAGGCAGGCGTTAAAAATGTAAAACGAATACCGACCATAACTTTTCCGACCAATAGTCCAATTGGAAAACTCAGGATTGTACGGCTTTCTATCTTAAATGATATTCAATGTAACGTTTATATTGCCACGTGTTGCATGTGAATATGGACAAATTTCATTATGTGCAGTCTGGGCAACCATTTCGGTTTGCTGCTTATCCAAGCCTTCCATATGGACATTCAACACAACTGCAAGCTCAAAACCGCCCTCTTTTCTTGGTCCAATTTCAACTTCAGCCTTAACAAAGCTTCCATCTAAAACTTTGAGCCCAGCTTTTGATGCGGCAAATCTGGTGGCAGATTCAAAGCAGGCGGCATAACCTGCCGCAAATAAAGTTTCAGGATTAAGTCCAACTGTGCCGTTGCCACCCATTTCACGTGGTTTTACGAGAACAGCATCAAGTGCGCCATCATCCGAACGAACATTACCTTCTCTTCCACCATGCGCGGTTGCAGCTGTTTTATAAATTACATTCATCATGAAAACATTCTCCTCGAACTAAAGCACCCGACCGATTATGGATAAACCAGTACAAAGGCTTCCTTTTAGATAAGAGACTTGAATGGATAAACAATGTTCATTGTGAAATATTGTCATTAATCGCTGCAACGATCGCAGCAGCGGCATCAAAATTTGTTTTGTAATATTCTCTTCGGCTAAGAGCTTCGTGATCTTCACCCCAATGCTCAATGGTCCAATCTTCATCCAGATGCGCTAATTTCCAAGCCTTATCGAGATCAATTTCTTTGCAGAACACTGCCAATGCCAATAGAGCAGAACCACTCAACGTTGTCATCGAATGAAGAGCAGCAAGACTGTAGGGTGATAAGATTTTGTCCAAAAAATTGCCGATTGATTGGAGCGAAGATTTCGGCTGCTCAATGTGAATTACACCTTCTGTCAGTATAAACGGCGCGTTGAACTTTTTGTGCGCCCAATCCAATATAGGATTCCATTGTGTATTTTGTCTGTCTGCCAATTCCCGCGGTGTATCTGCCCGATAGAATAACATATCATGGGCAATAAAGTTTTTTATATCATCACGTACTGCATCTGGATTGGCTGCAATGCTATCCAAGACTGTATTGGCAAGCCGTGTTACTGGCATTTTCGCAGGATCAATCACGACATTCTGTACATTGAATTCATCAGCGACAAGTCGTGCCAACTCGTAGTTAGGTAACACCAATTCATTGCGTGCAGGCGTTTTTACGACCTTTCCATCCAATACGACAGCAAACCCGTTTTCCCTCTTAGTGACATCAGCCAATTGATAGAACTTTTTAGGCAACTCCCTTTTTGCCAATATTTGTGCTTTTTTTATTGGATCGTAATCTTCATTATCCGTGTCAAGATTTTCAAGAATTTCACGCATGGTCTTCTATTCCCAATAAATTTAACAGTTCTACTGGCTCATTTAAAACGACTTCAGCATCAGCTTGCATTAAAGCATCTGTCGTATGATATCCCCAAGATACACCTATCGCTTTTGCGCCCGCCTGTTTTGCCATTTGCATATCATATAAGGTATCACCAACCACATAGGTATCAGAGGGCAAAACCCCTGTTTCGCTACAACTTTCCAATACCATTGCTGGATTTGGTTTCGACGGGCAATCATCTGCAGTCTTAATTGTGACAAAGCACTTCAATTTGTATGCTTCGCATATTTTATCAATACCACGACGGGACTTTCCCGTAACCACACCAAGCAGAATGTCTTCCCTAACTTCCAATTTCGATAATAGATCGCGGATACCCGGAAAAAGCGGTTCTTGTAGTGGTATATCGTCAATTCCATTCGAGAAATTTTGTTTAAAACTGCTAACCATAGCGTTAATCTCGTCATCAACAGGCCGTTGTAATAGGCGAGAGATCGCGACATCCAATGACAGACCAATAATATTCCGTATCTCATCAAAACTTGGCGTTTTATAAGAAAATTTGTCGAACACATTATTCATAGCGTTTTGTATAACCAACGCGCTATCAACCAAAGTTCCATCACAATCAAACAGCACAAGCCGCAATTTCTGTTGCATTAGTCCTGATCTCCATCAGCTTCATCGAAGGCTAATAGATTAAAGCTCTGCACCATATGCGGTGGAAGTGGGGCAACAATATCCAATATACCACCTGTTGGTTTCGGTATGCGAATACGTCTTGCATGCAAATGCAATCTGTTTTGTATTCCCCCTGGTAATTGCCAGTTGGTATCAGCAAAAAAATATTTAGGATCGCCAATAATCGGATGATCGATATATGCAGCATGTACACGCAATTGGTGGGTACGCCCTGTATAAGGTTCCATCTCTAGCCAAGATAAGATCTGACCTCGTGTGTCAATCACTCTATAGTGGGATACAGCATGATCGGAATCCGGTTCGCCGTGCTGGCATACTCGCATCTTATCTCCATCTGGTGTTGCTTCTTTGACCAGCCATGTGGATATTTTGTCTTCACGTTTTTTGGGTACGCCACGAACAAGCGCCCAATAAGTCTTCTTCGTCTCTCGTTCTCTAAAGGCAGCTGTTAGGGATTGTGCAGCCCCCCTCGTCCGCGCAACGACAAGCACGCCTGATGTATCTCTGTCGAGCCTATGAACCAACCGGGGTTTTTCACCTTTTTTGTTGCGCCAAGCTTCAAGCATACCGTCCACATGCCTATTTACACCAGAACCGCCCTGCACTGCGAGACCAGCTGGTTTATTGAAGACGAATATCTTTTCATCTTCATAAAGCAACATCTGACGAAGAACATCAGAATCATCCTGTCCTCGAATTGTCTTTCCCGTTAGCGGAACAGTCCCCTTTTCATCGACCGGCAAAGGTGGGACACGAATGGATTGCCCCTGTTCCAACCGCGTATCGGATTTGACCCTACCGCCATCGACACGTATCTGTCCAGAACGCAATAATTTTTGTAAATGGCCAAAGCCCAATCCCGGATAATGTACCTTAAACCAACGATCGATGCGCATGCTGTGTTCATCTGCATCTACTTTTTTTATTTCAACACCAGCCATTATAATCTCCTTGGCGCACCGTCTAACATTTACCAAAGGCAAAAGCGATATGCTTTATCACGCTCCGTTACAATCAGTTGCTAAAAGTGCCTAATACCGTCATAAATCTAACAGTAGCTTATATTACATAAACAATATAAAGATCTGATAAGTTTTGTGAATAAACCCTTTGGGACAATTGTGACATCGGAGGTATCAGCGTGTCGCTGTTTAAAACTTACACTCGCGCAGTAAGCTATTTGATGACAGAAAAGAAGACTGTATTCATCATTTGCGCAGCCAATATTGCGATGGCAGCAATTCAGGTTTTTATTCCTAAGATTTTTGGTTGGATTGTTGATGATTTGTCATCAACCGCCCAAGCCGTTTCGCAAGGCACGACATTTTCCGCCGGTGATGCTTTTACCAATGTTATTCCTTATCTCGCTCTATGGACCGGTCTTGGTATGTTCAGCATTATTGCGACTGTCATGGTGGATCGCGGTGCCGATAGGCTGGCACATCGCAGGCGTTTAGGGGTTCTAAGCGAAGCGTATCAACGCATCATTAATATGCCTTTGTCATGGCACCAAAAAATTGGCACCTCAAACGCCTTACACACGATGCTGCGTGCTTGTGAATCCATGTTTACAATGTGGCTGGAATTCATGCGGCAACATCTTGCTTCAATGATCCAGCTTGTCATCCTGCTCACCGTTGCAATCTGGACAGATTACCGTTTGTCAATTGTATTGGTGTCGCTTGGTATTATTTATGTCATGATTGCCCGTTTGGTGATGTCAAAAACAAAAAACGGACAAGAATCTGTCGAGAAATACCACCTTGAATTATTTGAGCATGTCACTGATTCTATTTCCAATGTTTCCGTTGTGCAGAGCTATAATCGCGGTGATGAGGAAAGTGCTCGTGTAAAAAGAAACACACAAAATGTACTCAAAGCACAATATCCAGTTTTAAACTGGTGGGCTCTTGCTGCCGGTCTTAACCGTATGGCGTCCACGATTACGGTTATCGTTGTTATCGTGCTCGGGGCATATCTTGTCAGCAAAGGCATTCTTAATATCGGTGACGTTGTCGCATTTGTGTTTTTCTCACAGATGATGATAGGGCAACTCGACCAGATTAGTAATTTTATCAATCTCATTGGTTCCAACCGAGCAAGGTTGGATGCTTTCTATGAAATGATGGATTCTACTATAGAGGCCGCGGAACCAACGAACCTTCCTTCGCTGACAAATGTCAAAGGCGAAATTTGCTTTGATCATGTAACTTATGAGTTTTCCAATACAGGCCAAGGCGTATACGATATTTGTTTTGATATTAAACCAGGACAAACCGCTGCGATTGTTGGTCCGACAGGCGCAGGTAAAACAACACTCATAAATCTATTGCAACGCATTTATGATCCGGCAGCAGGACACATCACAATTGACGGTGTTGATACAAGAACTGTCAACCGTGAGTCACTTCGTCACGCTATGGCAACAGTTTTTCAAGATGCAGGACTGTTTAACCGTACAATTAGAGAAAATATCAGCATAGGCCGTCCTGATGCTTCTGAAGATGAACTCTATGAAGCAGCAAAAGCTGCAGCTGCAACAGACTTTATTATGGCAAAAAGCAATGGTTACGATACCAAAGTTGGTGAACGTGGCTCGCTACTCTCTGGAGGCGAACGACAAAGATTAGCAATTGCCAGAGCTGTGCTTAAAAACTCTCCAATACTTGTGCTTGATGAAGCGACAAGCGCTCTCGATGTCGAAACTGAAGCGCGCGTAAAAGAAGCAATTGATACAGTCAGTCAAAACCGTACAACCATTATCATAGCTCACCGCTTATCCACAGTCCGGAACGCTGATATTGTATTATTTATGGACCATGGCCACATTGTTGAACAAGGAAGCTTTGACGAATTGGCTGAAAAAGGTGGACGTTTTACTGCTTTATTGAAAGCTGGCGGACTTATTATCGATCATGCGCCTGCTAATGTCAAAAATGACAATATTATTGAGTTTCCTGAAAATTTAGCCAAGTCCTAATAAAAAAGCAGGTTATTGTGCCCGCTTTTTTCGCCTACGGATATTATCGCGATTTGACTATTAACAAGTGATTAACTGCCTCTTCGTCCTTGCCACAATTATGCTATTCTCATTATCTCTACATTATTGAGCAAGGAAGCATCGATGAATTGGCTAAAAAAGTGGGAGGTTCACTGCTTTATTGAAAACTAGCGGAATTATTATCGCTCATGCCATCATTAACGTAAAAAATAACAACGTTATTATGTTTCCTGAAATTTTAGCTAAATTCAAATAAAAAAGCGGGCTATTATGCCCGCTCTTTTTGTCTACTAATATTATTTCAATTTGGCTCTTAAGTGCTCAAGTGCCTCTTTGGCCTTGCTACCATCTGGCCCACCGGCCTGCGCCATATCTGGACGACCGCCGCCACCTTTGCCACCTAACGCCTCGGATAGCACCTTAACCAGTTCTACCGCGTTGAAACGCTGTGTTAAATCGTCAGTTACACCAACAACCGCGCTTGCTTTATTATCTTCTTCGGAAATACCAATGAAAACAACCACACCACTGCCAATTTTTGTCTTTCCAGCATCTGCCAGTGGTTTAAGGTCTTTCGGCGAAACACCATGAACAACTTTTGCAATTAACGAAATTCCATTAACGGTCTCAACTTCATTGTCGCTCGCACCAGAAGCTCCGCCCCCCAACGCCAATTGTTTTCTCGCATCAGATAATTCTTTTTCAAGCTTACGGCGTTCTTCCACCAATGCATGGATACGTTCCAATGCATCTTGAGGTGTTGTTTTCAAAATAGAAGCAACTTCGTGATACCGCTCATCTTGCTCATCAAGATAATGACGTGCTGCATCACCAGTTAACGCTTCTATTCGACGGACACCTGCCGCAACTGCACTTTCTGATAATATACGAATAATGCCAATATCACCCGTGCGTTTTACGTGCGTACCGCCACATAACTCTAATGACCAAGCGTGATTGACCGTGCTTTCAGGGGTATCGCGTTCGCCCATGGAAACAACGCGAACCTCTTCGCCATATTTTTCACCAAACAAAGCCATAGCACCTTCTGCTATAGCGTCATCTACTGCCATTAGTCGCGTAGATACAGGCGCATTTTGTAAGACGATTTCATTGGCCAGATCTTCAACTTTTTTCAATTCATCTTTTGTCATTGGCTTAGGATGAGAAAAGTCGAAGCGTAAACGATCAGGAGAAACCAAAGAGCCTTTTTGTGCAACATGCGTTCCTAACGTCTCACGTAGAGCTTCATGAAGCAAATGGGTAGCGGAGTGGTTTGCACGAATTTTTTTACGCCGTTTATAATCGACATTTAATTCAACAGCATCCCCTACAGCTATTTTCCCTGAGGTTACGACACCGATATGAATGAAAACGCCGTTTCCTTTTTTCTGCGTATCGTCCACTTCAAACTTTGTCTTTTCACCAACAATAGTTCCAGTGTCACCAAGCTGACCACCAGATTCGCCATAAAAAGGTGTTTGATTAACAACAAGGATACCTTTTTCGCCGTCATTCAAGTGATCGACAAGTTTACCATCTTTAACGATAGCGGTTATGACAGCTTCAGCTTTTTCTGTTTCATAACCAAGAAACTCGGTGGCGCCTACTTTATCGCGCACCTCAAACCATATTGTTTCGGTTGCTTCTTCTCCAGATCCTGCCCAGTTTGCACGCGCTTCGGCCTTTTGCCGTTCCATAGCCTTGTCAAAAGCATCGGTATCAACCGTAATATCGCGACGACGCAGAGCATCTTGTGTCAAATCAAGCGGAAAGCCATAGGTGTCATAGAGTTTGAAAGCAACTTCACCATCCAACCGATCGCCAGATTGTAAATCTTGGCTGGCTTCATTCAGCAGATTAAGCCCACGCTCTAAGGTTTTTCTAAACCGTGTTTCCTCAAGGCGCAGCGTTTCAGAAATTAAGGCTTCAGCTCTTAATAACTCCGGATAGGCTTGCCCCATTTCACGTGTTAACGTTGGCAACAGACGCCACATGAGTGGTTCTTTTGCGCCAAGTAATTGCGCGTGACGCATTGCGCGGCGCATAATACGCCGCAACACATATCCACGACCTTCATTGGAAGGCAATACACCATCTGCAATCAAGAATGCCGATGAACGCAAGTGGTCAGCAATAACGCGGTGGCTAGCAACAAATTCGCCTTCCGCCTTTACACCAGTCGCTTCTTCCGATGCGTGAATAAGCGTCCTGAACAAATCGATATCATAATTGTCGTGAACACCTTGCAATACCGCTGCAATACGTTCCAACCCCATGCCGGTATCAATCGAAGGACGTGGAAGATTTTGTCTGTTTTCCTTGGTAATCTGTTCATATTGCATGAACACCAAATTCCAGATTTCGATATAACGATCGCCGTCTTCCTCTGCACTTCCCGGAACACCACCCCAGATTTTATCGCCATGGTCATAGAAAATTTCGGAACAAGGACCACAAGGTCCAGTGTCACCCATTGCCCAGAAATTATCATTAGTGGAAATACGAATGATTTTATCGTTTGTTAAACCAGCTATTTTTTTCCACAATTCAGCTGCATCATCATCTTCATGATAAACTGTTACCAGCAACTTTTCCTTGGGCAGGCAGAATTCTTTCGTCAGCAAATTCCATGCAAATGAAATTGCCTCTTCCTTGAAATAGTCCCCGAACGAAAAATTCCCCAACATTTCAAAAAATGTATGATGGCGCGCTGTATATCCGACATTGTCGAGATCATTGTGTTTACCGCCTGCACGAACGCATTTTTGTGCTGTCGTAGCTCGTTTATACGGGCGCTGCTCAAGACCTGTAAAAACATTTTTAAACTGAACCATACCCGCATTGGTAAACATCAATGTTGGATCGTTACGAGGAACTAATGGACTGGAAGAAACTATTTCATGTCCATTACGATGAAAATAATCCAGAAAAGTCGACCGGATCTCATTAACGCTATTCATACTTGACACCTACATTACCCGTGGAACCTAAATTGGTCTGTCGGAATTAGACTATTTGTTTCTGTCTTTTAGAGCAAATAATCAATTCTGGGAACTCATTTTTCCGGTAATTCTTAGTATCTACAGTTCATTAAACTGCCTTAATTGGCACACACTGTAACTGCGTTATCAAATAGCTTGTAAAACTGTTCTAATTTTACATCCAAACAATAGTTTTAATAAAAACAGGCCACTGCAATGATCGCATCGCAATGGCCTACAATTCAGCTTCCAACTAAATTTATTTAAACGGCTTCGCTCTCTTCTTGGGCATCAGGGCCACCGTTTTCCAAAAGCTCAGCAGCAATTAAACCAGCATTCTGACGCAATGCAGTTTCGATTTCTTCCGCAACTTCTTCATTATCGCGCAAAAATTGTTTTGCATTTTCACGCCCCTGCCCGAGACGCTGTGAATTATATGAAAACCATGCACCGGATTTTTCAACAACACCAACTTTTACGCCTAAGTCAATAAGCTCACCAAGTTTGGAAATACCTTCACCATACATGATATCAAATTCAACCTGCTTGAACGGAGGAGCAAGCTTGTTTTTAACCACTTTTACCCGTGTTTGATTACCAACAACCTCATCACGATCTTTAATCGAACCAATGCGGCGGATATCCAAACGAACAGAAGCATAAAACTTCAAGGCATTTCCGCCTGTTGTCGTCTCAGGCGAACCAAACATAACACCAATTTTCATACGAATTTGGTTGATAAATATCACCATACAATTCGAACGAGATATCGACGCTGTCAACTTTCTTAAAGCTTGGCTCATTAGTCGTGCTTGCAAACCTGGAAGATTATCGCCCATTTCCCCTTCTATTTCCGCACGCGGTGTAAGGGCAGCAACAGAGTCAACAACCAAAACATCAACAGCACCAGAACGAACAAGCGTATCGGTTATTTCCAATGCTTGTTCACCAGTATCAGGTTGCGAAATCAAAAGATTTTCCAAATCAACGCCAAGTTTACGGGCATATACCGGATCCAAGGCATGTTCAGCATCAATAAAAGCACAAATGCCACCGCGCTTTTGAGCCTCTGCAACCGTATGGAGTGCCAAAGTCGTTTTACCTGAACTTTCAGGTCCATAAATTTCAACTATACGCCCTTTTGGCAATCCACCGACACCAAGGGCAATATCAAGCGATAGTGAACCTGTTGGTATCGTCTCAATTTCTACTACCTGCTTGTTTTCGCCAAGACGCATAATCGAGCCTTTGCCAAACGAGCGTTCAATCTGGGAAAGTGCGGCATCCAGAGCTTTTGATTTATCCACTGTTTTATCCTCAACGAGTCGCAATGTATTCTGAGCCATCTTACACTAACCTTTTCTATGACTTGAAGCAAATATAGCTAGTTTTACGTAACTATTTTGTACACTATTTGTTCCTATATTGCAAGACACATAACATACTATTTTTAAAACGTTTTTTATTTTTGTTCTTTTATTGTTCATGACGTCTGATTTGATACACAATAAAAAACGCCGCATATAGCGGCGTTTCCATTTAAACTTTTAAAAGGATGTGAATCAGTAGCCATTTTCACGCAGTGGTGAAATCTGAATTTCTACACGGCGGTTTTGCGAACGTCCTTCCGCCGTACCATTTGAAGCGATTGGATTGGCTGGACCATACCCTTGAACGGATAGACGTCTTCCATCAATGCCCTGACTATTTAAGTAATTAGCAACTGACAATGCGCGGCGCTGCGACAAATCTTGGTTGTGTTGTAAACTTCCGGTTGAATCTGTGAAACCGCCCACATCAACCAAAGACTTGTTAAACTTCTTCAACACAATAGCCACAGAATTGAGAACTGGGTAGAACTGCTGTCTAACGGCATCTTGATCCGTATTAAACGTAATATTACCAGGCATATTCAACCGAATTTGGTCGCCATAGCGTGTGACAGAAACGCCAGTTCCTTGAAGTTGCGCACGAAGTTCAGCTTCCTGACGATCCATATAATTGCCAATAAGTCCACCACCAAGAGCACCAACACCCGCACCAATAAGGACAGCATTTCTTTGGGCGCGGCTTGAACCACCAACCATAAGCCCACCCAATGCACCTGCAACAGCACCAATTGTTGCACCACTAGCCGTTTTTGAAACCTGCGTTTCGCCAGTATACGGATTAGTCGTTGTACATGCTGCCAAAAAGCTTCCGGACAGGACGAGTATGCCTAACTTTTTCAACATAGTCTGTTTTCTCCACTTTAAAGAATTGCCGAATCTCCAAATGGAGATTATTTCTGTTCTGAAACCATGCATTCCAAAACTAAATTGTCACTTTCAAGGCAAACCAATTTAATGTTTGCTCTGGCGCTCCTTACGCAATCTTGCCCACCATTCCAAACGTTTTTTTATTTCTCTTTCAAAACCACGCTCTGGCGGGGCATAAAATTGTTTATGCCCCATTTTATCCGGAAAATATTCCTGACCGGAAAAAGCATCTGGTTCATCATGATCATAACGATATCCTTCATTATAACCTTCTTGCTTCATTAATTTGGTTGGAGCGTTAAGTATGTGTTTTGGTGGCAAAAGCGAACCATTTTCACGTGCAGCGCGCATTGCTGTATTAAATGCCATATATGCCGCATTGGATTTAGGGGCTGTTGCAACATAAATACAAGCTTGCGCCAATGCCAATTCTCCCTCTGGTGAGCCGAGGTAATCATATGCGTCCTTTGCAGCATTGCATATAACCAAAGCTTGAGGATCTGCCATACCAATATCCTCAACAGCCATACGAACAAGGCGTCTTCCTATATAGTGCGGATTTTCTCCTGCATCCAACATACGACAAAAATAATATAAAGCTGCATCGGGATCAGATCCACGTACTGATTTGTGTAAAGCCGATATCAAATTGTAATGGCCATCTTGCCCTTTATCATAAATCGCCACGCGACGCTGAATAACCTTCTGCAGGGTATCAGGCGTGAATATTTCATCAGCCCTTGCCGAGCGCCATATTTCCTCGGCCAATGTTAACACTGCGCGCCCATCACCATCGGCCATGCGTACCAATAGTTTGCGCGCATCATCATCAACGGGAAGATTCCGACTCTCAATTTTTTCCGCACGCCTCAACAGAAGCAATAAGCTATCTTCATCCAATGAATGGAAAGTCAAAACTCTTGAGCGCGATAAAAGAGCAGCATTTAATTCAAATGAAGGATTTTCAGTTGTAGCTCCCACCAATATGACAGTGCCGTCCTCCATCACAGGCAAAAAACTATCCTGTTGTGCGCGGTTAAAACGATGAATCTCATCAACGAACAATAGAGTTTGTTTTCCGGACATTTGCCGCGCACGAGCACTTTCAAATACTTTTTTTAACTCCGCTACCCCAGTAAAAATGGCCGACACTTGCTCAAATGCCAACTTTGTTTCATTGGCTAATAAACGCGCGACTGTCGTTTTGCCAGTACCGGGTGGTCCCCAGAAAATCATTGAACCTATCGATCCCGAGGCAATCATTCTAGTTAAAGCACCATCTTCACCAGTCAGATGTTCCTGACCAATCACATCATGAAGACAATGTGGGCGCATCCGTTCTGCTAATGGACGTGCGCTTTCAATCTTTGGATCCGGTGTAACGGAGAATAAATCACTACTCAAAAAAACACCTCTCTAGCGCACAAATTGTCGGATCAATACACCGTTGCGTTCAAACTCCAATTGCCAAATGCGAGGTTGAGATTTGGACAAAATAGATTTCAAATCGGAAACGTTTTGTATCACGTTTCCATTCACGGCGTGAATAACATCACCAGCCTGAAATACACCAAATGCATTACTATTGCTATCGACGTCAATCACAACAATACCCTTTGTATCCGGTGAAAGATGAAAACGCCGTGTATTTTGCGGAATTAGGTTTGTTACCTCAATGCCTGAGAAAGGATTATTGCCGTCGATTTTTTCAGGTTTCATCAGCTGATTTTCAGGTATTGCTGTCAATAAAATTGCTGTTTTTCCAACTTTTCCGTTTCTTAAATATTCCAAGTCGAGATTATGGCCAACTCCGGTCGTCATCAACCGATAACCAAGACTGTCTGGATTATCTATCTTCACATTTTGTGCTTTTAAGATAACATCGCCAATTTTCAGTCCTGCTTTTTCAGCTGGGCTATTTTGTTCAATATCAGTTACTAGCGCACCATAAGGTTGCTCCATGCCAAGCCCTTCAGCGACATCTGCAGTCACTGTTTGAAATGATGCCCCCACATATGGCGCGTCAAAAGTTTTATCTCCACGTTTAACCGCATCAATCACTGCTTTTACAAGATTTGCTGGTATTGCAAAACCAATACCCACAGATCCACCTGAACGAGAGTAAATAGCCGTATTAATGCCAATTAGTTCACCCTTCATATCAATGAGTGCACCACCTGAATTACCTGGATTGATTGCTGCATCAGTTTGAATAAAAAAGTCAAAGTCAGAAATTCCGACGCGGGTACGTGCTTGAGCAGAAACTATACCGCTTGTAACGGTTTGACCAACACCAAATGGATTGCCTACTGCTAAAACGAGATCCCCTACTTCAACGGAATCCGAATCCCCAAGTGATAAAACAGAAAAAGGCGCTCCTTTTGGTGTAATCTTCAACACAGCAATATCAGTCGCTTCATCCTTAAGCATGACCGTGCTTTCAAATTCTCTACCGTCTGAAAGTGCAACTTTTATTTCATCCGCATCACGGATAACATGGTAGTTGGTAACAATAAGGCCGCTAGCATCAACAATAACACCAGATCCTAAAGAAGATTGTTTACGGGTCGGTCTGTCCGGTATTGAACGACCAAAAAATTGGTCAAAGAAGGGATCACCTTGAAATGGCGAACGCGCAGGTACCTTTCGAGCTGCATAAACATTGACCACCGACGGAACCGTCTTTTTTACCAACGGAGCAAAAGTTAGTTTAATTTCTGTTTGAGATTGCGGAACATCTGCTTGCCCCCCTATTGGGAATGATAGCGCAAATAGACCGCAAACTATAATTGTCCAAATAGTTTTTTTCATTGTTGTTCCTCAATATCAGTCAGTTTTTAGCAACACATATTATACTTAAAAATTATGTGCGCAGTCACATTACTTCTTTGTTATGTTTGATTTTGGCAACATAAAGATATGGTAACGGAAATAAATCACATCTCAGTGTTTTAAAGGCTCAGCACCGTCAATTTTTGATTTTCCTAAACAAAGTACGCGTGATTTTATTTGTTTTATCAAATTCTTCAGAAAGAAAAAAACGAATGTCGAAGTGAACAGGTTTTGGGAAATTTTACATCAAAACTTAACCCAGTCTCCTGTGCTTCAATATGTCTTTCCTGAAATACCAATCCCAAAAACCACCCTAATAATATTCCAGCACACCATATATCGGTAAATAACAACAGTGATTTCAAATGAGTTGAAGAAACACCCCCTCAAAACCAAATCTTTAACAAAAAACATTTAAACCGAATGACTAATATGTCACGTAAAATCGTAGTCACGTGTCACTCTATTGAACCATAGTGAAAAAACTTAACTTCATTGCTAAGCCGCAATATTTTTTAGATTTGATTCAGGAGCCAACGCCTAAACATATCGCTTTGAAATGCATAGTTTACAAAATTAGGCCAATAATCCGCAGGCATATTCGCAATGTTAAAGCAATATCGGTCTTCAGTTCCAGATCATCATTTCCGAGAGACGGTGTAACACCATCACGAAACATACTGATTACATGCGTAGAATTTGAACAGTATTGCTTTTCAATAAGGCAGCGAAAGTAATCTTGCTGTTTCGAAGATATTCATAACACCTAATATGCCAGCCATTCATTACCATTTGACCCAATAGTCAGTTCCGAACTGTAATACCACCTGTTTATATATTGATGCACAAATCATACACAAATTCGTTTTACGCATGAAAAAGCCCGCACAAAGGCGGGCTTTAATCCTATTAAAACTAGTTAGCCAAACTTATGCAGCATCTGCTGCTTTCGCTTCAGCTTCAACGCGAGCGCGATCAGCTGCACCCTTAGCGTTTACATCACGATCAACAAACTCTACAACTGCCAATGGCGCATTGTCACCTGCACGGAAACCTGCCTTCATAATGCGAATATAGCCGCCATTGCGTGTGGCATATCTAGGAGCCAATGTATCAAACAATTTAGCTGCTTGTTTTTCATCACGAATAGCAGAAATAACTTGTCTACGTGCATGCAATCCGCCACGTTTTCCAAGTGTAACAAGTTTCTCAACGATTGGGCGAATTTCCTTAGCCTTTGGAAGCGTCGTCACGATCTGCTCGTGTTCGATCAACGATGTTGCCATATTAGCGAACATTGCTTTACGGTGACTTGCAGTGCGGTTCAGCTTGCGGCCTGATTTTCCGTGGCGCATGAGCCTTCTCCTTAATTCTTAAACTCAGTATTGATCTTCATAGCGTTTAGCAAGGTCGTCGATATTTTCTGGCGGCCAAGCTGGTATTTCCATACCAAGGTGAAGTCCCATAGATGCAAGAACTTCCTTGATTTCGTTCAGTGATTTGCGACCAAAATTCGGTGTCCGTAGCATTTCTGCTTCCGTTTTCTGAATTAGATCCCCAATATAAACAATATTGTCGTTTTTCAGACAATTTGCTGAACGAACAGAAAGTTCCAATTCGTCCACTTTCTTGAGAAGAGCCGGATTGAAAGCAAGCTCTGAAACTTGTTCCTGTGGAGCTTCCTTTTGTGGTTCTTCAAAATTAACAAACACGGACAGCTGATCCTGAAGAATACGTGCCGCAAAAGCAACTGCATCTTCACCAGAAACCGCACCATTTGTTTCAATTGTCAATGTCAATTTATCATAGTCAAGAACCTGCCCTTCACGAGTGTTCTCGATCTTGTATGACACTTTACGAACCGGTGAATAAAGACTATCAACTGGGATAAGCCCAATAGGAGCATCTTCTGCACGGTTACGCTCTGCCGGAACATACCCTTTACCGTTATTAACAGTAAACTCCATGCGAATTTCTGCACCCTGATCCAGTGTGCAAATTACATGTTCGGGATTTAAAATTTCTACATCGCCAACTGTCTGAATATCACCAGCGGTAACAACACCCGGACCTTCTTTACGTACAACCATACGCTTTGGACCCTCGCCTTCCATACGGATAGCGATTTCTTTAATATTCAAAATAATATCTGTAACGTCTTCTCTAACACCTGGGATAGACGAAAACTCGTGTAAGACACCATCAATTTGAACAGCTGTAATAGCAGCACCACGTAATGACGATAACAAAACGCGACGCAAAGCATTTCCTAAAGTCAAACCAAATCCACGTTCCAATGGCTCAGCTATAACAACAGCTTTATTAGAATCGCTTTGCGTTTGGAATTCGACTTTATTGGGTTTAATCAATTCCTGCCAGTTTTTCTGGATCATATTCCTATTCCTGTTCTTTACTTCCGCCACCATTCAACTCGTGACGGCCAGCGTGAACGCTGGAGACAAAGCTCCAACACTGAAAAACAACTGGATTAAACGCGACGTTTTTTACGTGGACGACAACCATTGTGCGGTATCGGCGTTACATCCCTAATTGATGTAATAATAAAACCGGCAGCTTGAAGCGCACGAAGTGCTGATTCACGACCAGATCCTGGCCCACAAACTTCAACTTCTAAAGACCGCATACCATGATCTTGAGCTTTTTTTGCACAATCTTCTGCAGCAACCTGTGCAGCAAAAGGTGTCGATTTTCTTGAACCTTTAAAGCCCTGCGCACCAGCTGATGACCAAGATATGGTATTACCTTGTGCATCTGTGATTGTGATAAGCGTATTGTTAAAAGTTGAGTTGACGTGAGCAACTCCCGAAGAAATATTTTTACGTTCGCGACGGCGAATACGAGTGGCATCCTTGGCCATAATAGTCCTTTCACTAGATCTCTGCACCGCCGTAGTTCCAGCGGCTACACCGAATCTTGCTGCGTTTGATTAACGCTTAAGAGATGGCAAAACACCTCACAAAAATAAATTGGCGTCAAACGCCAATTTCAATCTTATTTCTTCTTACCAGCTATCGCGCGTGCTGGACCTTTACGTGTACGCGCATTCGTATGTGTACGTTGACCACGAACAGGCAACGAACGACGATGACGCAAACCACGGTAGCAACCTAGATCCATAAGACGCTTGATATTCATGGCGACTTCACGGCGAAGATCACCTTCCACCTGATAGTCATGATCGATAGCTTCACGAATCTGAAGGACTTCCGCGTCAGACAGCTCGTTAACACGGCGTTCTGAAGGAATACCTACCTTTTCCATGATTTCTTTAGCAAATTTCGGCCCAATCCCATGTATATATTGAAGCGCAATAATGACACGCTTATTTGTTGGGATGTTGACGCCAGCAATACGAGCCACGCCTGTTCTCCTTGGTTATAATGTTAACTAGCCAAAAGTTACAAACACCTTTGGCAAAAAACGACCGGCACCAGATTGATTTTCTGATTCCAATCACTTCACTGAAACGAATTAGAGCAGTCTTTGAAGGATTTTCCTTAAAAAGTCAACTCCCTTTCCATTTTATTAAAAAACTATACTTCACCAAGCGAAGTAAGAATGGCATTTGTCACTTCTGAAACTGTTGCCATTCCGTCTATCTGTTTTAACTCACCAGTGGACGAATAGAATTGCGAAAGCGGTGCCGTTTTTGCTTTATATTCAACCAAGCGTTTTGCAAAAGCTTCCGGATTATCATCTGACCGAACCTTACCACCTGCTGCCACTGTTTCTTCAACGCGACGTTTCATACGATCAACAAGTGCATTCTGGTCAACAACCAACTCTATCACCGCATCAAGCTTTTGCCCTTTTGACTGCAACATTTTCTGCAAGGCTTCTGCCTGACCAACTGTTCTCGGATACCCGTCTAAGATAAAACCTTTTGCGCAATCTGCTTCTTCTACCCGATCAAATACGATCTGGTTAACAACTTCATCAGGAACCAGTGCACCTGAATCCATAATAGCCTTCGCGCGCTTACCTACTTCGGTTTGCGCAGCCACGGCAGCTCGCAACATATCACCCGTTGAGAGTTGAGGTATACCAAACTTTTCCGTTAAAATCTTGGCCTGTGTACCTTTTCCGGCTCCAGGCGCTCCCAAAAGAATCAGTTTCATCTATTTCTTTTTCCCCCACGAAGTTTCGATTTTTTAATGAGACCTTCATATTGATGGGCAACCAGATGCCCTTGAACTTGAGCAATGGTATCCAAGGTGACTGTTACTACAATCAGCAATGACGTACCGCCCAAATAGAAAGGAACATGCAATGTAGACATCAAAAATTCAGGCAAGAGACAAACGAGAATAATATAAATTGCGCCAATTACAGTGATACGTGTCAAAACATAATCAATATATTCCGCGGTACGTTCACCAGGACGTATTCCTGGAATAAAACCAGAATGCTTTTTCAACTGATCTGCTGTGTCTTTAGGATTAAAAACAATCGCTGTGTAAAAGAAGCAGAAAAAGGCCATCAATGCGGCGTAAACCACCATATAGAGCGGCTGCCCATGACTCAGCGAGAATGAAATACTTTGCAGCCAATGCGGCATATTCTGCGAAAAATTGTTTATCGTTGCAGGCAACATCAACAAAGAAGAAGCAAAAATCGGAGGAATCACACCAGCTGTATTGAGCTTCAACGGCAAATGCGATGTATCGCCTTGGAACATTCTATTACCAACTTGACGCTTAGGATATTGTATCAAAATACGTCTCTGAGCACGTTCAACAAATACGATAACAGCAATAACCGCAATCACGATAACGACGATTGCAATCAACATAAACGTTGACATATCTGCTTGACTATGAGCTGTCAAAAGCTGTGCGACCGCAGAAGGTAAATTAGCAACAATACCAGCGAAAATAATGAGCGAAATCCCGTTACCTATGCCTCTTGATGTAATCTGTTCACCAAGCCACATCAGGAACATAGTTCCACCAGCAAGCGTAATGACAGCTGTCACCCTAAAAAACATCCCTGGTTCCGTCACAATTTGCAGCCCAGTACCCATTCCACTTTCTAGCGCAATAGCAATACCATAAGCTTGGATCAGTGCAAGAAACACAGTTCCGTATCTGGTATATTGATTAATAATCTTACGACCAGTCTCGCCTTCTTTTTTTAAGGCCTCGAGCGATGGAATGACAGAAGTCATCAACTGAACAATAATTGATGCAGAAATATATGGCATTATTCCCAATGCAAATATGGCCATACGACCCACTGCACCACCAGCAAACATATTAAAGAGACCGAGAACACCCGATGCGTGATGTTCAAACGTTTGCCTCAAAGCATCAGTATTGATTCCCGGCATAGGAATATAAGTACCAAACCTATAAACAAGCAACGCACCTAACGTAAACCAAATACGCTTCTTTAATTCAGTGGCTCGAGAAAATGCCCCAAAGTTCAAATTAGAGGCCAATTGTTCAGCGGCTGATGCCATAAACTTTCTCCAGTTTATTATCCATAGAGCATATCCAACAAAGATATGATAACTTCTACGCCTATTTAAATTCAAACAACGAGAAAAAACGTCGATGAACGTAGTTGTTTAACCTTTTGCCCTATTCAAAGGATTTTTGCAACTATCGTATTAAAGAAAAAAGGCTTTGAGCTGTGTTAAACAGCTACAAAGCCTTTTTATAAATCAGACAATCTGATTTTATTGCTTCAAGCTTATTCAGCAGCAGTTAATAATTTAATGCTACCACCAGCTTTTTCTACTTTTTCGATGGCTTTCTTAGAAGCGCCAGCAAGTACAAAGCTCACTTTACTTTTTAACTCACCATCAGAAAGCAAACGCACACCATCTTTTTCACGACGAACTATACCGGCAGCTTTCAACGCAGCTACGTCAACAGTAGCTGGGTTCAATTTACCAGCATCAATAGCTTCCTGCACACGTCCTAATGAAACAACATTGTAGCTTTTTGCAAACAGATTTGTAAAACCGCGCTTTGGCAAACGGCGATAAATTGGCATTTGACCGCCTTCAAAACCGTTTACAGCAACACCTGAACGTGATTTTTGACCTTTCACACCGCGCCCACCGGTTTTACCCATACCAGAACCGATACCGCGACCTACGCGCTTACGGCCCTTTGTTGCGCCATCAACGTCACGCAATTCATTTAATTTCATCTCACTCACCTCTGCGCTATCAGCCTTCGTCCACTACGCGGACAAGATGCTGTACTTTGGCAATCATACCACGCACTGCTGGTGTATCAACCAAGGTGCTACGACGATGCATTTTATTTAACCCAAGCCCCTTCAAAGTCGCACGCTGAACCTGCGGACGACGTATCGGACTACCAATCTGCTCTACGGTGACAGTCTTGCCACTCTGAGATTTTTTCTCAGCCATTTTAAAATCCTCTATCTTGCACGCAACCAGAATTATTCTTCAGTTCCAATTAAATTCTGCCGCCGCGCCTGCAAAGTAGAATATTTAATTCCGCGTTGTGCAGCGATATCCTTTGGATGAACTTGGTGCTTCAATGCATCAAATGTTGCTCGTATCATATTATAAGGATTTGATGATCCCAAAGATTTCGCAACAACGTCCTGCATACCTAATGTTTCAAAAACTGCACGCATAGGACCACCTGCGATGATACCGGTACCAGCCGACGCTGAACGAAGCAATACTTTACCAGCTCCATGACGACCTTCAACGTCATGATGCAGTGTACGTCCTGAGCGAAGAGGTACATAAATCATCTCACGCTTTGCTGATTCCGTTGCTTTACGAATAGCCTCTGGAACTTCACGGGCTTTACCATGACCAAAGCCAACACGCCCCTTCTGATCCCCTACAACGACAAGCGCTGCAAAACCAAAACGGCGACCACCCTTCACAACCTTAGCAACACGATTAATGTGAACAAGACGATCTACGAATTCGCTTTCGCGCTCCTCATGACGTTCTTCACGATTATTACGTTCTTTTTGTGCCATTCCTAATTCCTTTTTCTTTTCCGGAAGCACGTACCAAAAAGAATTCCTAGGAAAAAAACCTAGGAATTCCGATTAAATCCCTAAACAATGGGATAATATTAAAAGCTTAAACCACCCTCACGAGCAGCCTCTGCAAGAGCTTTTATCCGGCCATGATAAACATAACGACCGCGATCAAAAACCACTTCTTTAACACCAGCTTGTTTCGCGCGTTCCGCTATCAACTTACCAACAGCAGATGCGCCCTCTTTACCGGCACCACTTTTCAACACACTTTTCAACTCTTTATCTAAAGTTGAAGCTGAAGCTAAAGTATGTCCATGCAAATCATCAATAATCTGAACATAAATATTCTGATTAGATCTATGAACACTTAACCTCAAACGACCATTCGCTACAGCTTTTACGTGACGACGAACGCGTTGTGCACGACGCTGAAGAATTTCTTTAGGCGAAGCCATGACGCAAATCCCTTATTTCTTCTTGCCTTCTTTACGCACGATACGTTCATTAGCATATTTAACACCCTTACCTTTATAAGGTTCTGGGCCTCTATACTCACGTATCTCTGCAGCAACCTGACCAACCTGTTGTTTAGAAATACCCGAAACAACTATTTCTGTAGGCTTTGGCACGGTCACAGTAATTCCATTAGGCACTTGATAAACCACATCATGGCTAAACCCCAATGAAAGCTGGACATTCTTGCCCTGCATTGCAGCACGATAACCAACACCGTTAATCTCAAGTTTCTTTTCGAAACCATCTTTAACACCCAAGAAGATATTCTCAATCATTGACCGAGACATACCCCATTTTGAACGGGCATCCTTACTTTGATCACGCGGCGTAACCAAAATAGCATTATCTACTAACTTAACAAGTACTTCGTCGTCAGCAACGAAGCTTAATTCACCCTTAGGTCCCTTTGCTTTTACAGCTTGCCCATCAACAGTAGCAGTTACTCCAGCAGGAACATGAATAGGTTTTTTTCCAATACGAGACATCGATTTAACCTGTCTTTCTAGTCTTTATACACACCATTAGAAAATGTGACAAAGAAGCTCCCCACCAACGTTCTGCTCACGTGCTTCATGATCAGCCATAACACCCTTAGGCGTTGAAAGAATAGCAATACCCAAACCATTTGCAACTTGGGGAATAGCTTTAACAGAAACGTAAACACGACGTCCTGGTTTCGACACACGCGATATATTACGAATAACCGGAGCACCATCGTAATATTTTAACTCAATCTCAATTTCAGATTTTCCGTTACCGTAATCTACCTGATTATATCCGCGAATATAGCCTTCAGTTTGGAGAACATCCAAAACACGGGCGCGAAGCTTCGAAGCTGGTGTTACAACCTTCGACTTCTTACGCCCAAGAGCATTGCGAATACGAGTCAACATATCTCCAAGAGGATCAGACATAGACATCAAATTTTCTCCTCTTACCAGCTCGATTTAACAACGCCAGGGATATGCCCTAACGAACCAAGATCACGCAACGCAATACGCGACATCTTGAGTTTACGATAGTAACCACGAGGACGCCCAGATACCTCGCAACGGTTCCTTATACGAACCTTGGCCGAATTGCGTGGCAATTCCGCCAACTGAATAGTAGCACGAAAACGTTCTTCCAGTGGCACCTTTTGATCCATCACAATCGCTTTTAAACGAGCACGACGGGCTGCAAATTGCTTTACCATCGAACGACGGTGTTTATTCTTTTCAACGGCACTTGTTTTGGCCATAACTTTACCTCACTACGCTTGCCGTTACGCACGGAACGGAAAATTAAATGCACGCAACAATTCGCGAGCCTCTTCATCCGTTTTCGCTGTCGTACAAACGATGATATCCATACCCCAGATTTGATCTACTTTATCGTAGTTAATTTCTGGAAACACAATGTGCTCTTTGATACCCATAGCAAAGTTGCCACGACCATCAAAACTTTTTGGATTAAGACCACGAAAATCTCGCACTCTTGGAAGCGCAATCGTAACCAAACGATCCAAAAACTCATACATACGATCTCTGCGCAATGTCACTTTAGCTCCCAAAGGCATACCTTCACGAACTTTAAATGTAGCAACCGAATTGCGAGCATGTGTAATAACTGCTTTTTGACCAGCAATTAAACCGAGATCTTCTGCTGCTATAGCTGGCTTTTTTGAGTCAGCAGTAGCCTCACCGATACCCATATTGATAACAACTTTATCAACACAAGGTATCTGCATCTCATTAAGGTATTTAAACTTCTCTTGAAGAGCCTTACGCACTACCTCTTTATAATGCGTCTTCAAACGCGGTGTATGAATCTTATCAGCCATTGATTAGCTCTCCTGTACGCTTAGAAAAGCGAACCTTTTTACCATCTTTCTCAACACGAAATCCAACGCGTGTAGCTCTGCCATCCTTAGGATCAGCAATTGCCAAGTTAGAAAGATGAATCGGAGCCTCTTTTGAAATAATCCCGGCTTCTTGATTCTGCGTTTGCTTCTGATGGCGCTTGACCATATTAATACCGCGAACAATCGCAGTCTCTTCTTTTGGGCTAACGCTTAAAACTTCACCGCTCCGTCCTTTATCCTTACCGGACAAAACGACAATCTTATCACCTTTACGAATCTTCTGCATCGTAACGGATCCTTATAGCACTTCTGGAGCGAGCGAAATAATCTTCATATGGTTCTTGCCGCGAAGTTCACGGGGAACCGGCCCGAAGATACGAGTACCGATCGGCTCTTTCTTATTATCAACCAAAACAGCAGCATTCTTATCAAAACGAATAACACTGCCATCTGCACGCCGGATGTCCTTCGCAGTACGAACAACAACCGCCTTCATCACATCGCCCTTTTTAACGCGGCCACGCGGTATAGCTTCCTTAATTGACACGACAATAATATCGCCAACAGAAGCATATTTCCGCTTTGAGCCGCCCAGCACCTTGATGCACATTACACGACGGGCACCTGAATTATCAGCGACGTCGAGGTTTGTTTGCATCTGAATCATGACTGGCCGCCTTCTCTTAATGTTTACGTCCGGTAGTGCCTTTGACACATCCGGACGTGCCTGTCAAATACTGATTTAGATTTTCTGAAATAACCAGGATAATTTGGACAAACGCCCAACCTGATAAACCACAAAATCCAGCTAATTACTCTGCGTTATCTTTAAAAACAACCCAGCGTTTATCTTTTGAAATTGGCTTAGATTCTCTGATAAAGACTTCGTCACCAACTTTAAACTGATTGTTCTCGTCATGCGCTTTATATTTTTTCGACTGACTGATTGTCTTTTGTAAAAGCGGATGCGAATAACGGCGTTCAACCTTCACTACAACAGTCTTGTCATTTTTGTCGCTGACGACAACGCCCTGCAGAATGCGTTTAGGCATGTCCTAATTCCTTAAGCCTTGCTTTCGGCCGCCTTCTGGCGGGCGATCGTTTTAATGCGCGCGATATCACGACGAACCTGTTTGACACGCGCTGTTTTCTCTAACTGACCTGACGCTTTCTGAAAACGCAAATTAAATTGCTCTTTCTTCAATTTTGCCAGTTCATCGTTCATTTGGTCGAGCGTTTGCGCCCGTATATCTGCGGCTTTCATCGCTTAACCCTCTATTACTCAGCAATACGCTGGATAAAACGCGTCTTAATAGGAAGCTTGGAAGCTCCTAAACGCAATGCTTCACGTGCCACGTCTTCTGGTACACCGTCAAGTTCAAACATTATGCGACCCGGAGCAACACGAGCTGCCCAAAAATCTACACCACCTTTACCTTTACCCATACGGACTTCGGTAGGCTTTGACGTAACAGGAAGATCTGGAAAAATTCTAATCCAAACACGACCAGCACGCTTCATATGACGTGTAATAGCACGACGAGCAGCTTCAATCTGACGTGCAGTAACACGTTCAGGTTCCATAGCTTTGAGACCGTAAGCACCAAAATTCAATTCAGTTCCACCCTTAGAGGCACCATGAATACGGCCTTTAAATTGCTTACGGAACTTTGTGCGCTTTGGCTGCAACATTGTTCTCTACTCCAATTTAATAACTATACCGAAAGAACTTAAGCGTTCTCACGACGACGGTTTGCGTTTGAGTTCTGATTCTCGCCTTCAATAGCACGACGCTCAGAAGCCATAGGATCATGTTCAAGGATCTCGCCCTTAAACACCCAAACTTTCACACCACAAATACCATATGCTGTATTTGCTTCAGCTGTACCATAGTCAACATCAGCACGCAATGTATGCAACGGAACACGACCTTCACGATACCATTCCATACGAGCAATTTCAGCACCACCAAGACGACCTGCGCAATTGATACGAATACCTTCCGCACCAAGACGCATTGCTGATTGAACAGCTCTCTTCATCGCACGACGAAATGCTACACGACGTTCTAATTGCTGAGCAATCGATTGAGCAATCAAAGTAGCATCAATCTCTGGCTTGCGAACCTCAACAATATTCAAAGAGGTATCAACATTGGTCAAATCAGCAAGTTTACGACGCAACTTCTCGATATCTGCGCCTTTTTTACCAATGATAAGACCAGGACGAGCAGAATGAATTGTTACACGACACTTTTTATGAGGACGTTCAATAACAACCTTAGCAATCGCTGCCTGTTTCAACTCATCCATAACATACTTACGGATTTTCAAATCTTCATGCAGTAGGTTACCATAATCGCCCGTATCTGCATACCAACGAGAATCCCATGTACGGTTTACACCAAGACGGAGCCCGATTGGATTAATCTTCTGACCCATTATGCGGCCTCCTGCTCTTCAGAAACTTCCCGAACAATGATAGTAAGATGGGAAAAAGGACGTTCTATTCTACTAGCACGTCCGCGACCACGAACATGAAATCTCTTCATGACAACTGACTTACCAACATGTGCTTCTGCAACAATCAAAGAATCCACATCCAAGTCATGGTTATTCTCTGCATTTGCAATAGCAGACTCTAACGTCTTTTTCACAGTTGCAGCAATACGTTTACGAGAAAATGTCAAATCAGCCAAAGCTGTATCGACCTTCTTACCTCTAATCATCGCAGCTACAAGATTAAGCTTCTGAGGACTAACACGTATCGTACGAGCGACGGCTTTCGCCTCGTTATCCTTCAGCTGGCGGGGAGCCCTAGCCTTGCCCATTATAACTTCCTCTTCGCTTTCTTATCTGCACCGTGACCGTAATAACTACGAGTTGGCGCAAACTCACCGAACTTATGTCCAACCATTTCTTCAGAAACGGAAACAGGAACATGCTTGTTACCGTTATAGACACCGAATGTCAGACCAACGAATTGCGGCAATATTGTAGAGCGTCTGCTCCACATTTTGATAACTTCATTACGACCGCCGGCACGTACCTTCTCAGCTTTCTTGAGAAGATAGCCATCGACAAACGGTCCTTTCCAAACTGAACGAGCCACTTCAGACTACCTCTCTTACTTCTTGCGCTGATGACGTGAGCGCATAATAAATTTATCAGTCGCTTTATTTGAACGTGTACGTTTTCCTTTAGTAGGTTTACCCCAAGGAGAAACTGGATGACGACCACCAGATGTACGCCCCTCACCACCACCATGTGGGTGATCAACAGGGTTCATAGCAACACCGCGAACATGAGGACGTTTACCGCGCCAACGAGAACGACCAGCCTTACCATCATTTATGTTACCATGGTCTGGATTGGAAACAGCGCCAACAGTTGCATAACAACCACTAGCCACCAATCTCTGTTCACCGGAATTCAAACGGAGAATTGCCATTCCTTGGTCGCGACCAACCAACTGAGCATATGTTCCGGCTGAACGAGCGATCTGACCGCCCTTACCTGGCTTCATCTCAACGTTGTGGATAATTGTACCGACCGGCATACTACCCAAAGGCATAGAATTACCTGGCTTAACGTCCACATTATTTCCAGCCACAACAACGTCACCAACTGCTAAACGCTGTGGCGCAAGGATATAGCTAAGATGACCATCTTCATACCGAATAAGAGCAATAAATGCTGTACGGTTAGGATCGTATTCTAAACGTTCTACCTTAGCAGACATGTCGCGTTTTAAACGCTTAAAATCAACAAAACGGTAACTACGTTTATGACCACCACCTTGGTAACGTGCAGTCACACGCCCGTGGTTATTACGACCACCCTTAGAAGAAAGACCCTCAGTAAGTGTCTTAACAGGCTTCCCTCTGTAAAGGCTCGAACGATCAACAATAACAAGTTGACGCTGCCCGGGTGTCGTCGGATTAAAGTGCTTAAGTGCCATTATTCTTAACTCCGATCCTCTTAAAGACCAGTCGAAACGTCAATAGTTTGACCTTCCGCCAGCGTCACGATCGCTTTTTTCACATCACTTTGCCGACCAACGATACCCTTGAACCGCTTTACCTTACCTTTACGTGTGGTAGTGTTCACGGAAGTTACCTTTACACCAAACAAAGCTTCAACCGCCGCTTTAATTTCCGGCTTGGTTGCCTTAGGTGAAACCTTAAAAACAACCTGATTAAACTCAGATACAAATGTCGATTTCTCTGTTATTACAGGACTGACAATTACGTCATAGTGGCGAAGATCTGTCATTTGAAACGCTCCTCAAGAGCCTCGACTGCTGCACGAGACAAGACCAACTTGCTTCTACGCAGAATGTCATAAACATTAATTCCCTGCACTGGCAAAACATCTACATTAGCTATGTTAGATGCTGCACGAGAGAAATTTACATCAAGCTCGCGGCCGCCAATTAACAAGGCATCCTTCAAGCCCAACTTTGCAAATGATGCTGTTAGCAACTTCGTTTTAGCGTCTTTCAAATTCAATTCGTCAACAACGATTAAATTGTCAGATTTCAACTTAGCAGACAAAGCATGACGCAAACCCAATGCACGTACCTTCTTTGGCAACTCATGAGCATGGCTACGAACAACCGGACCATGAGCTTTACCACCACCACGAAACTGTGGTACGCGAGCAGAAGAATGTCTAGCGCGACCTGTACCCTTCTGCTTATACATTTTTGCACCAGTACGGGTAACATCGGCACGTGTCTGACTTTGGTGAGTACCTTGCTGACGACGCGCCAATTGCCAACGAACTACGCGCTGCAATATGTCTTCGCGTGGATCCAAACCAAAGACCAAATCTGAAACGTTAAGCTTACCAGCTTCTGCGCCTTCAAATGTTTTTATAGTTAAATCCATCACTCAACTCCCTCTACAACGTCAGTCTGACCCACCGAAGTAGAAGCATCCGCTTTTGCATTTACTGCCTGACGAAGTGCAGCAGGTTTAGGAGCGTTATCTGGTAAAGCATTTTTTACAGCATCACGCACCAAAATCCATGCACCTTTCGAACCAGGAACAGCACCTCTAACCAAAATCAAACCACGATCAACATCTGTTGATACGACTTCGATATTCAAGGTTGTTACACGAGTCTGACCCATATGACCAGCCATCTTTTTACCTTTAAATACCTTACCTGGATCCTGGCGTTGACCTGTAGAACCGTGTGCTCTGTGAGTAATCGAGTTACCATGGGTTGCGCGGTGCCCACCAAAGTTATGGCGCTTCATAACACCGGCAAAACCTTTACCGATAGAAGTGCCGGTAACATCTACACGTTGTCCAGCAACAAAATGCTCTGCTGTAATTTCAACACCTACATCAAGCATATTTTCTGGAGACACACGAAATTCTGCTAATTTTGCTTTAGGCTCAACTGAGGCCTTAGCAAAATGACCACGAAGAGCTTGCGTTGTATTTTTTACCTTAGCAAGCCCAACACCTAACTGAACAGCTGTATAACCGTTCTTTTCAACTGTACGCTGAGCGACAACCTGACAGTTCTCCAAGCGAAGAACAGTCACTGGCACATGCTCACCAGCATCATTATAGATGCGAGTCATACCCAGCTTTTGTGCAATAACACCTGAACGCATCGGGTTCGTTCCTTCCGTCCCCAAGCCTTAAAGCTTGATCTCGACATCAACACCAGCAGATAAATCAAGCTTCATAAGCGCATCGACTGTCTGCGGCGTCGGATCAACAATATCAAGAAGACGCTTATGTGTGCGCATTTCAAACTGCTCACGGCTCTTCTTATCGATGTGTGGCCCACGATTAACCGTGAATTTCTCGATCCGCGTAGGAAGCGGAATCGGTCCACGGATGTTGGCGCCAGTACGCTTGGCGGTCGACACAATCTCACGTGTCGAAGCGTCAAGTATCCGATGATCAAACGCTTTTAAGCGAATGCGGATGTTCTGACCGTTCATACCTAATTTTCCCTGTCATTCGGAGTGTCATCATTTAAGAATGACACCCCTTAACAATAATTATCTATTTATTCAACGATTTTAGAGACGATACCAGCACCAACGGTGTGGCCACCTTCACGGATAGCGAAGCGGAGCTTCTCTTCCATCGCAATCGGAACGATCAATGTGACATCCATCGTTACATTATCACCAGGCATAACCATCTCTGTTCCTTCTGGAAGCGTTACAACACCAGTAACGTCTGTCGTACGGAAGTAGAACTGAGGACGATAGTTGGTGAAGAATGGTGTGTGACGACCACCCTCATCTTTCGTCAAGATATAAGCTTCTGCCTTGAACTTTGTGTGTGGTGTAACAGAACCCGGCTTTGCCAAGACCTGACCACGCTCAACACCTTCACGGTCGATACCGCGAAGAAGCGCACCAATGTTATCGCCAGCTTCACCCTGATCGAGAAGCTTACGGAACATTTCAACACCAGTTACGGTTGTCTTTGTTGTTGGGCGAATACCGATGATTTCAACTTCTTCACCAACTTTAACTACGCCGCGCTCAACACGACCTGTAACAACTGTACCACGACCAGAGATTGAAAAAACATCTTCAATCGGCATCAAGAATGGCTGATCCACTGGACGAGATGGTGTTGGGATATAATTGTCAACTTCACTCATCAACAAGCGAATTGCATCTTCACCAATTGCCTTGTTTGAATCATCCAAAGCTGCAAGAGCTGAACCCTTAACAATAGGAATGTCATCACCCGGGAAGTCATATTTTGAGAGAAGTTCACGAACTTCGAGCTCTACAAGCTCAAGAAGCTCTTCATCATCAACCATATCGACCTTGTTCAAGAAAACAACAATCGCAGGAACACCAACCTGACGAGCCAAAAGAATGTGCTCGCGTGTCTGAGGCATTGGACCATCAGCAGCTGAAACAACGAGAATTGCGCCGTCCATCTGAGCAGCACCAGTGATCATGTTCTTAACATAGTCAGCGTGTCCTGGGCAGTCAACGTGTGCATAGTGACGATTTTCTGTCTCATACTCTACGTGAGCTGTTGAGATCGTGATACCACGAGCGCGTTCTTCAGGCGCTGCATCAATCTGATCATAAGCCTTGAACTCACCAAAATATTTTGTAATCGCTGCTGTCAACGTTGTTTTACCATGGTCAACGTGACCAATCGTGCCGATGTTCACATGCGGCTTCGTACGTTCAAATTTGCTCTTTGCCATTTGAGCTCTCCATTTCTAGCCTTAGTCAAGGCTTAGTTGAAAGTTAATACGTAACCGCTTGATTACGCGAATTTCTTTTGAATTTCTTGAGCCACCGCTGTAGGCACTGGTTCATAATGATCGAATTGCATTGTATATTGCGCACGCCCTTGGCTCATTGAACGCAAGCTATTAACATAGCCAAACATATTTGCCAAAGGAACCATTGCATCAACAACAGTTGCTATACCACGAGGCTCTGTACCAGAAATCTGACCACGACGTGAATTCAAATCACCAATAACATCACCGACATAATCTTCTGGTGTAACAACTTCTACCTTCATAATAGGCTCTAATAATTGAGCACCAGCCTTTTGAGCACCTTCACGGAATGCTGCGCGAGCTGCTATTTCGAAAGCCAAAACTGACGAGTCAACATCGTGGTAAGCACCATCGATCAAGGTTGCTTTAACACCCAACATTGGGAACCCAGCAAGTGGGCCAGCACCCATAACACTCTCAATACCTTTTTGAACACCCGGTATGTATTCTTTTGGAACAGCACCACCAACAATCTTGGATTCAAAGATAAACTCATCACCCTCATGCGGTTCAAACAAGATCTTAACGCGAGCGAACTGACCAGAACCACCAGATTGCTTCTTATGTGTATAATCAATTTCCGCAGCTTTAGTAATCGTTTCACGATAAGCAACTTGCGGCTGACCTACGTTTGCTTCAACCTTGAATTCACGACGCATACGGTCAACGATAATATCAAGATGGAGCTCGCCCATACCTGCAATGATTGTCTGACCGGATTCTTCATCAGATTTAACTCTAAATGAAGGATCCTCAGCAGCCAAACGACTAAGAGCAAGACCCATCTTTTCTTGGTCAGCTTTTGTCTTAGGCTCAATTGCGATTTCAATAACTGGTTCAGGAAATTCCATACGCTCAAGAATAACCGGCTTCAACGGATCGCACAAAGTGTCACCTGTTGTTGTTTCTTTTAAGCCAGCCAAAGCAACGATATCACCAGCATAAGCTTCTTCAATGTCACTTCTAGAGTTAGAATGCATCAAAAGCATACGTCCGATACGTTCTCTTTTTCCCTTAACAGTATTTTCTAACGAAACACCCTTATGAAGTTCACCAGAATAAATGCGGCAGAAAGTCAACGAACCAACAAACGGATCGTTCATGATCTTGAAGGCCAACATTGACAATGGTGCTTCATCTGATGATTCACGAACTGTCTCTTCACCTGTCTTCACATCAACACCTGCAATCGCAGGCACATCAACTGGTGAAGGAAGGTAAGACACAACAGCATCAAGCAGAGGCTGAACACCACGATTCTTAAACGCTGAACCACAAAGAATAGGATGAAATTGAACAGCAATAGTACCCTTACGGATAAGCTCAATAAGCTCATCATTAGTAGGCATTTTACCTTCGAGATAAGCCTCTGTAGCAGCTTCATCAACTTCTACAGCCATCTCTATCAATTTTTCTCTATATTCTTCTGCCTTCTCTTTTAGATCAGCAGGAATTTCGCTAACCTTAGCAGAAGCACCAATAGAACCATCCCAAGTTAGCGCTTTCATTTCGATAAGATCAACAACACCTTCGAAATCGTTTTCTGCACCAATAGGCAACTGAAGAACAAGAGCATTCGCACCAAGACGACTACCAACCATTTCAACGCTACGATAAAAGTCAGCGCCAATCTTGTCCATTTTGTTCACAAAAACCATACGTGGAACGTGATACTTTTCAGCCTGACGCCAAACAGTTTCCGTTTGAGGCTCCACACCAGCATTTGCATCAAGCAATGCGATAGCACCATCAAGAACACGCAATGAACGCTCTACCTCAATTGTAAAGTCAACGTGTCCTGGCGTATCGATAATATTGAAACGACGCTTCTTTCCATCACGCCCCTGCCAAAACGTTGTCGTTGCAGCAGATGTAATCGTGATACCGCGTTCTTGCTCCTGTTCCATCCAGTCCATCGTTGAAGCACCATCATGCGTTTCACCGATTTTATGGTTTTTACCCGTGTAATAAAGAATACGCTCAGTCATTGTGGTCTTACCGGCGTCAATATGCGCCATAATACCAAAATTACGGTAGTCTTCGATTTTATACTCGCGAGCCATAATTTTTGCCTTTAATTAACTGAGTTTCTTCTTACCAACGATAATGCGAGAACGCACGGTTAGCTTCCGCCATACGGTGTGTATCTTCACGCTTCTTAACAGCAGAGCCGCGATTGTTGGCAGCATCCATCAATTCACCAGAAAGCCGATCAACCATCGTCGTTTCATTACGATTACGTGCTGCAGCAATCAACCAACGAATAGCCAAAGCCTGACGACGATCTGGACGAACATCAACAGGAACCTGATATGTAGCACCACCAACACGACGAGAACGAACCTCTACATGAGGAGCAACATTCTCTAAAGCCTGATGAAACAGAGCTACTGGCTCAGTCTTCGCTTTACCTTCAACTGCATCAAGAGCACCGTAAACGATACGCTCAGCTACAGACTTCTTACCATCAAGCATGATGGCATTCATAAATTTCGTAATAACCAGATCACCAAACTTAGGATCTGGATTAATTTCACGTTTTTCTGCTCTATGGCGACGGGACATTTGCTTCGTCTCTCAAAACTTATTTAGGACGCTTTGCACCGTATTTAGAACGGCGCTGCTTACGATTCTTAACACCTTGAGTATCAAGAACACCACGAATGATGTGATAACGCACACCTGGCAAATCTTTAACACGACCACCACGAATCATCACAACAGAGTGCTCCTGAAGGTTATGGCCTTCACCCGGGATATACCCGATAACCTCAAAGCCATTCGTCAAGCGAACTTTCGCAACTTTACGAAGAGCCGAGTTCGGCTTCTTTGGTGTTGTTGTATAAACGCGAGTGCATACCCCGCGCTTTTGAGGGTTCGCCTGCAAAGCAGGAACCTTATTACGCTTGCCTGGCGCTGTACGTGGCTTGCGGATCAACTGGTTTACGGTAGGCATTCAACCTTCCTCTTTTAATCTCTGTTCGTCTCGCCCGATAGGGCCGCTTCACTTATTTAGTATTGGCATAAGCCAAAAAACTACAGTAAACACATACACAAAATCGGGCTTCACCGCTTTACTGCAGATCACCCGATACTCAGCAGAGGAAACCACTTAAGGTCTCGTGCATTCGGCATTTGCGTTTCAAAACCGTAAAACGAACCCTGTTTGAGGTGAAATTTAAAACATGTCGTTTTAAAAATGTCTAACCTCACATCGGCTCAGATAGCAGTTTGATACCGTCAAAGCCTTGGAACGTCAAGTGCAAAACCCGTTTAAAAAGCGTATTTACTGAAAAAAAGAGAATAATATCGTCTGTTTTGCGTGGTTTTTTCAAAGTTTATGGCTTTGTAGCTATTTTGACACAGATCAAATCCTAAAACGGATGCACAAATCAAAATA
This sequence comes from uncultured Bartonella sp., assembly GCA_946478665.1. Taxonomy (GTDB): domain Bacteria; phylum Pseudomonadota; class Alphaproteobacteria; order Rhizobiales; family Rhizobiaceae; genus Bartonella. Next base: position 75,979 of record CAMLCZ010000002.1, read on the forward strand.
TTGGATTCGATTCTTAAATTTTTAGGAAAAATGCGTTTTCCTTACATATAATATTGTATGGTTAAAAAATATGCGCACATTATTTACTATTTCGTTAAACGAAGAAAACAGTGGCGCATTCCTCATTATAAGTTAAAGACGTTTGAAGTTTGGTGTTAAAAGGTCAAGTATAACAAAAGCAGCTCATCACAACCTTGATAGGTAGTCATTTTACCGATAATATAACATTATGAAGATCGCGACATGGAACATAGCCGGAATAAAGGCACGACTTGCTACCCTCACCCATTGGCTTGAGCAATATCAACCTGATATTGTTTGCCTCCAAGAGGTTAAGAGTGTTGATGAGGATTTTCCCCGTTCTGTGATCCAGTCCCTTGGATATCATATTGAAACGCATGGACAAAAAAGTTTCAATGGTGTTGCCATCCTATCAAAACAGAGTCCGGATGAAGTATTACGGCGATTACCGGGAGATTCTGATGATATTCAAGCAAGATATATAGAGGCAGTGTATTCGATAGATACTGGAGTATTGAGGATTGCGTCTTTATATTTACCTAATGGTAATCCTGTAGACAGCGACAAATATCCATATAAATTGAACTGGATGAAGCGCCTTCAAAATCATGCGATTGATTTGCTTAAATACGAAGAACCGCTTGTTTTAGCAGGCGACTATAACGTTATCTCATCAATAAAAGACGCGAAAAATCCGCAACAATGGGTTGGTGATGCATTATACCTACCCAAAACACGTGAATCCTTTCATGAAACAATGAATCTTGGGTTTTACGATGCAGTCGACTGCGTTTCCGATAATGCAAACTATACATTCTGGGATTTCCAAGCGGGTGCTTGGCCTAAAGACAACGGAATCAATATTGACCACCTTCTCTTATCTCCTGAAGTAGCCGATTTACTTTTATCTGCGAAAGTTCAACGTGAGGTTCGCGGCTGGGAAAAACCGTCGGACCATGTACCTGTTTTCATTGAATTAAACACGCATTTCTCTAAAAATTCGCGATAATATCCACAACACAACAATGTCCATAAAAGACAATTAAAAAGGCAATATAGAAAATGGCCTTTTTGTTAATAATTCTCATTATTAGTAAATTGTGTGATGTATTTTTTTAATTTTATAGAAATTATTTCTCCTTTAGAATTATAAAAACTTGCTTTTAAATAATAGAAATATAATAAATTACTTAGATAAAGCGTTTATGCCTAATCTAAATAAATATATAATAGGAGAACACTCATGAAAACAGCTCTATTGGCAATTGCAGCCGCAGCATTTGTCAGCATCACTGGCGTAGCTCAAGCACAGGAAAATGACACCTTAAAGAAAATTCAAGATTCAGGAACTGTGACTTTGGGTGTTCGTGAATCTTCTGGTTTGGCTTATGCGCTTGGGAACGGTAAATATGTCGGTTTTCATACAGAAATGGCTGAACGCATTATTGGTGATATTTCAGCAGAGTTGAATGAACCGCTACAAATTAAATATGTGCCGATTACCTCACAAAACAGAATACCATTGCTACAAAATGGCACCTATGATTTCGAGTGCGGATCAACAACAAATAACAGAGCTCGAGCACGCGAGGCGGCATTTGCTGACACAACGTATGTAGAAGAAGTGCGTATAGCAGTAAAGAAAGATTCAGGCATCAAATCCATTACTGATCTCAATGGAAAAACTGTCGCAACCACGACTGGTACAACATCTGTTCAAACATTGCGCAAAAACAAACGGGCAAAAAACATCGATTTTAAAGAAGTGAACGGCAAGGATCACGCCGATAGTTTCTTGCTTTTAGAATCGGGTAGAGCCGACGCCTTCATTATGGATGGCTCAATCCTCGCAGGAAATATATCCAAAGCTAAAAATCCATCAGATTACGTTATTCTGAAAGAAGTTTTATCTGTTGAACCAATTGCATGTATGCTTCGCTTGAACGACAAGAAATTGGAAGAAGCTATCAACAAGAGTATTGAAAAGCAGATAAAAAGCGGACAGCTTGAACAGCTTTACAACAAATGGTTTATGCAACCGATACCACCAACAAATACGGTTGTAGGTCTGCCATTGTCTCCAACGACAAAATATGCTTGGCAGCATCCAAATAATAAACCTATGGAAGAATACGAAGAAAACAACCAATAACCACACGAATAGGCTGTATTCTGCATCGTTAGGATACAGTCTTCGTGCAATACGGACGAGACTTTTTTGTTCAATTACTTAGCTCAAGCGTAGCTATAGTGGGGATCTATTGGCATGGATTTTTCTTTTCTATGCATGGATGATTTAGACCATGTAAATGTGCCCGGTTGTTTTGGTAAAACTGGTATAAGCCATACTTACCTTGATACCCTTTTAAATGCCTTTACCAATACAGCGATATTATCAGTATCCAGTTTGATATTGGCAGTCGCCGTTGGCATTATTGTCGGGACATTGAGAACATTACCCAAAACGTCGATAACGAATTATATTTTGCGTGCCTTAGCGAGAATTTGGGTAGAAGTAATGCGTAACATTCCACTTCTTGTACAGATATTCCTTTGGTACTTTGTGGTGCCTAAGATTTATCCACCTGCAATGAATTTTCCACCAATTATACTGGTTATTTGCGCACTTGGATTTTTCACCTCAGCACGTATTGCTGAACAAGTAAGATCAGGAATTGAAGCAATTCCAACAGGTCAGCGTTACGCTGCGATGGGTATGGGATTTACAACATTGCAGACTTATAGATACGTGATATTGCCACGGGCAATGCGCACTATATTGCCTCCCCTCATATCGGAATCCATGGGGATTGTGAAAAACTCTGCCGTTGCCTTTGCTGTTTCCATCCATGAATTAATGCAATTTCAATATCAGTCGATCGAAGAAGTTAGCCACGTCTACGAAAACTATATTGTCGTGACTGTCTTATATGTCATCATTGCATTGGTCATATTCATTGTGATGTCGACTCTTGAACGAATGGTGAAGATACCTGGTTTTCAAACGGAAGGTCGATAACAATGTCTGAATTTCTCGGCCCAACACTATCTTATTATTTAACCTTTGACTTTTCTGGATTTAACTTCTCATTTTTCACATTTGATGTTTTTAAAAACTATATATTGTCCGGTCTCATTTTCAGCATTGTTCTAACAATTGTTGCAACAATTCTCGGACTTATATTCGGTACACTACTTGCGATGATGCGATTATCATCTTTCAAACCGCTGTCATGGATCGCAACAATTTATATTACTGTCATGCGATCGGTACCACTTGTTATGGTGATTTTATGGTTCTTTGTATTGTTGCCATTTATTACCGGGCATTCAATTGGTGCTAATAACTCAGCTTTCATTACATTTACCGCATTTGAAGCCGCCTATTTTGCAGAAATTATGCGTGCTGGAATCAGATCAATTCCACAGGGACAAAAATACGCCAGCCAAGCCTTAGGCATGACCTATTTCCAGAGTATGCTGATCGTTATTTTACCTCAAGCATTACGGAATATGCTTCCAGTTCTATTAACGCAGGTCATCATTCTGTTTCAGGATACATCACTCGTTTATGCCATTAGCGGCAACGATCTTCTGAAAGGGTTTGATATTGTTGCAAGTAACTTCGGTGTAAAACAAGAAGCCTACATTCTCGCTGCAGTCTTCTATTTTGTTATCTGTTTTTCACTCTCACAAGCCGTGATGTATCTCCAGAAAAAAGTCGCGATTATACGCTGATAGGAAAAGTTCATGTCAGAACACATGATTGAAGTAAAAAATATATCCAAATGGTATGGCAAGTTTAATGTTTTGAAAAACTGCTCAACCAATATTGATAAAGGAGAAGTGGTCGTTGTTTGCGGGCCTTCAGGGTCTGGAAAATCTACCTTTATCAAAACAATCAATGCTTTAGAGCCATTTCAGAAAGGCGAAATCTGGGTTAATGGCGTTGCCGTCCATTCTCCCAAAACGAATTTGCCCAAGTTGCGCAGCCGCGTTGGTATGGTATTCCAACATTTCGAATTATTTCCGCATCTATCGGTCATGGATAATTTGACGGTTGCACAAATAAAGGTTCTGCGTCGCAATAAAAAAGAGGCCGTGGAACGTGGCCTAAAATATCTTGATCGAGTTGGTTTAACGGCTCACAAGGATAAATATCCTGGGCAATTATCTGGCGGGCAGCAACAACGTGTCGCAATTGCCCGCGCCTTGACGATGGATCCTCTCGTCATGTTATTCGATGAGCCAACATCTGCTTTAGATCCCGAAATGGTCGGTGAAGTTTTGGATGTTATGGTTGGTTTAGCACAAGAAGGTATGACAATGATTTGCGTCACACATGAAATGGGGTTTGCGCGTAAAGTATCCAACCGCGTAATTTTTATGGATGAAGGCAATATCTTGGAAGATTGCAAATCAGAAGAATTTTTTGCGTCACCCGAAGCTAGATCACCGCGCGCGCAGGACTTTCTTTCCAAAATACTTAGTCACTAACATAATAGTAGCCACTAATAGTGGCTAAGTATAAATTCGTGGGAAAAAATTATAGTGATAAGAACGATTTTTGTTTAAAGGATAACCTTTATACAGAACCAACAAGTTCAAGCTAAATTAAAAACCGTCTTTATTACTGACTATATCTGTTGCCATTGATATTGCGGTACGCCGATCTGATTCACCAGAAACCGCAAATGCCCGCTCTTGCATCTGCCTTATCCATGATTGATCTTTAGCATCTGCTTTTTCATAAGCAGCCGTCATCATCGCCAAACCACGCACTGTTTTTCCAGCTTGAAATAGCATATTTCCCAGCATCGCCTGTGCGCTGGCATTGCCTTTTTTTGCAGATAATTGAAACCAACGGGCTGCTTGGACTGCATTTTTTTCTCCGCCTTCGCCATTCAGCAACATTTTTCCCAAACGAAATTGCGCTTCCGCGTTACCGTAATTGGTAGCTGCTTGTAAATAAAGACTGCGTGCACGTGCTGCATCTTTTTTGACAGGAGAATTAGGTATGCCAGTTGATAGATAACCAGCTATTTCAACCAAAGCATCAGCTAGATAACTCTCATCTTCCGATCCAGGATCAGCTCCGTCTTCAACAATTCGGACATAAAACTGATATGCCTCGTAATCGTCCTCAACAACGCCATCACCGTCGGCATACATACGCGCCAGTTTCCAATTTGCACCAGGATGCCCCATATCCGCAGCATAACGTAATGCTTTTACCGCTTCACCTTTATCGCCATTTTTATAAGCAGAAATACCCGTTTTAAAAAATTTGAATGGGCTATCCGAATCGTCGGGCGCAGGATTGACGTCTAATGCAAACGCATTTGGAAGACAGAGTCCAAGTGTAATCATTGTTACACCTGCAAATAATGTCTTCCTACATTTACAAATCATATTACGACTCAATTTATCTTTGGTAATATAAGGTATTACCACCTAATCATGGCAAGAACTGAACCTCGTTTGTGTTGGTATTGAGGCAAAAGCACACTATCATGTAATCTGAAAAATACTGTTGCGGCAAAGCAACATTTTTGATTTCTAAAGTTATTGGTTAATCTGCAACATCACTGGTAAATTGCGGATGCCATTTTAAAATTTGCATTCAATGACCTATTATGCAAAAAAAGATCAGATTTTAACGTAAAACTATCGCAATAGTAACGAAGTCATAACCTATAATGATCTTGAAAAGCTAAACGTCAGCTTTACTAGTGGAATATATGTTGAATGAGCAAAAATACAATGATGACTAAAGTAGGTGCGATGATCGCATTAACAATTACAGCCATGACATTGGCGGCGTGCAACACGACAAAAACTGATGTTTCTTCCAATAATAATGATGCCCCGACCGGATATTGGTATTTGGGAGACAATGGTGTGCGTCAGTGGAGAACATTCAACCCTGATGATGTTCCACCACCTGCGCCAGCGGTTCGGAAAAATTATGCGTCATCGATTGGTAATGGCAGTGGCCGTGGATAATAAAAACCGCTTGGTGTATAGCAACCAAGCGGTTTTTCAATTTCTAATCAATTAAACCAATCGTTTCAGGATAACCAGTTAGCCCAGTTGTTTTAGGGCGACTAATTAGCCTAGTCTTTTCAAGGCTGTAGCCACCTTTTCTTTTGCGGCTTGCAGTTCTGCCAATCTTTCGCGTTCTGCGTCCACAACATCTGGTCGCGCATTGGCAACAAATTTTGGGTTATCAAGCTTGGAATTGACTTTGCTAATATCAAGATCAACTTTCGCCATTTCCTTGGTTAATCTTGCTTTTTCAGCATCAAGATCAATTAGTTTACCCAGTGGCAGACAAAGTGTCGCCTCTCCCAAGATCAACTGCGCCGAAGTCTCTGGCACGGTTGAACCAAATTCAATTGTTTCTACACGTGCCAAACGCATTATTGCTGCTTGATGACGCTCGACGCGTTCTTTTGTCATATTATTAGCATCAACAATGACCAACGGTGCCATAGCACTAGCAGGAACATTCATTTCAGCCCGCACTGAACGGATACCACCAACAACATCGATCAACCAGTTGATATCTTCCGCTGCTTCATCATCATGAATTTTAACGTGTGGCCAATCAGATAACGCCAACATGGTTTCGCGTGGTTTATGGTCTGGAGCTGTGACCGACCATAGTTCCTCGGTCATATATGGCATAAACGGATGGAGAAGTTTGTAAACCTCGTCCAAGACAAATGCCACGCAAATCTGTGCTTCTTTCTTCGCCTGTTCGTCTTCACCCTGAAAAATTGGTTTCAATAGTTCAAGATACCAATCACAAAGTGTGTTCCAAATGAAGCGATAAACTGCCGCCGCCGCGTCATTAAAGCGATAGCCTTCAATGCCAGCAGTAACAGCTTCAACGGTTTTTGAAAGCTCTGTTAAAATCCAGCGATTGAGAGGTAATTTTGCTTCTTCTGGTTTAAACGCAGCGTCGTGAACAACGCCGTTCATCTCGGCGAAGCGCGTAGCATTCCACAATTTTGTTCCAAAATTGCGATATCCAGCTATACGTGCCGGATCCAACTTAACATCTCTACCTTGCGCAGCCATAATCGCGAGGGTGAAACGTAAAGCATCAGCCCCAAATTCATCCATCAAATCCAAAGGATCAATGACATTGCCTTTTGATTTTGACATTTTGGCGCCGTTTTTATCGCGAACCAAAGCGTGCATATAGATGTGACGGAATGGAACTTCATGCATAAAATGCAATCCCATCATCATCATACGGGCTACCCAGAAGAATAGAATATCAAACCCAGTAACAACGACGCTTGTTGGATAATAAGTTTTCAATTCTTCGGTTTGGTCAGGCCAACCAAGCGTTGAGAACGGCCACAAAGCCGATGAAAACCATGTATCAAGCACATCAGAATCGCGTACCAATTCAACCGATTGACCGTAATGAGCATCTGCAGCCTTTTGTGCTTCTTCTGCTGTTTTTTCGACAAAAACTTTTCCATCCGGACCATACCAAGCAGGTATCTGGTGTCCCCACCATAATTGCCGCGAGATACACCAAGGCTCTATGTTTTCCATCCAATTGAAATAGGTTTTTTCCCAATTCTTCGGAATAATGGTCGTCGTGCCATTCTTTATGGCTTCTATAGCCGGTTTTGCCAACACCGCAGCATTAACATACCATTGATCTGTCAACATAGGCTCAATAGGTACGCCACCACGATCACCATGTGGAACCATATGAGGGTGATCGTCAACGCCTGCGAGATATCCACCCTCTTCCATCATTTCCAAGATCTTTTTGCGCGCTTCGAAACGATCAATATGATCCAGAGTATTGATAAGACTTTCCAGTGTATCAGTCATTGTCAGACCATCGAGAAAGTCGTCATTTTCTTTCAAGAGAATTTCGGCCTGTTGCGTCATTATGTTGATAATGCGCAAATTGTTACGACGTCCTACTTCAAAGTCGTTAAAATCATGGGCAGGCGTAATCTTGACAGCGCCACTACCAGATTCCGGATCGGCGTAGTCATCAGCAACAATCTGAATTTTACGCCCAACAAACGGCAATATCGCATATTTGCCAATCAAGGATTGATAGCGTTCATCTTTTGGATTGACGGCTATACCAGTATCACCAAGCATGGTTTCTGGACGCGTTGTCGCAACAACAATAAACGTACTCTTATCGTCAGGATCAAATACTTTACCTTCCAGCGGATAACGGAAGTGCCAGAGATGGCCTTTAACCTCTTTCTGCTCCACTTCAAGATCTGAAATAGCGGTCAATAGTTTTGGATCCCAATTGACCAAACGCTTATCTTTATAAATGAGGCCTTCTTTATAAAGCGAAACAAATACTTCGAGAACGGCACGTGACAAACCTTCGTCCATCGTAAAGCGTTCTCTCGACCAATCACATGACGCGCCAAGGCGACGCAATTGATTGGCTATTTTGCCGCCAGATTCTTCTTTCCATTGCCAGATGCGTTCAACAAATTTTTCGCGCCCCATTTCTCGGCGTGTTGGTTCTTTACGAGAAGCGAGTTGCCGTTCAACAACCATCTGAGTCGCAATACCAGCATGATCCATGCCTGGTTGCCACAAAACATTTTTTCCACGCATTCGCTCAAAACGGACCATGATGTCCTGAATTGTATTGTTAAGAGCGTGCCCCATGTGAAGCGAACCGGTAACATTCGGCGGTGGTATAACAATGCTGAATGCCTCAGCACCCGGCTTTGACCCAGCGCCTGCCTTAAATGCTCCACTTTCTTCCCACAGCTTTGCAATACGTGGTTCAGTAGAACTAGCGTTGTATGTTTTTTCTAACATTCTCTTATCCAATACAAAGTCCGTTTACGCGATAAGAAAATGCTCATATCGCTTATAGAATTTTGATTTATCCAAATAGCATATTTATGCTAGTTTTACCCGAGATAGGAAGATGTTTCAAAACAAATTCAACTACAATAGGTGTAATTTTAACTGGCAAACTGCATTATTGCATATCAGATAATGTTTAAAACATAATATCTGAACATCAGCAAATTCTTAATAAGGATAGGTGCAAAGAGACTAGGAAAGCTTCGTTAGCAATAGTTGTTTTACAACCTTGGATATTTCCTCACGCAAAATTCTCTCAACAAGAACCGGTAATTGTTTATCAAGCCAAGTTGCCAATGCCGGACGCAATTCCTGCTCAGCAATTGTTTCTGTTTTCTCCAACAGTTCCGAAACCTTGTTATGGACAGTCGCCTTAACATCGGTGTTATATGCTACATTTTTAACAGTTGGCTCCCATTCACCATCGATTTGATTTGTCCTGACAGAATCATATGTTTTTTGGACTTCTGTCATCGTTTCATCATGAGTTGAAGAATTCTTGAACAGATGGACGACTTCTTTGGTTGGTTGGACTTCTGGTTGCAACGATTTGCTATGTGTATCTGCTTGAGAAAACTGTTCTCTAAATGCTTGCTGAGGAGCCGCTGTGTTAGCTGCTGGCGCACCTGTAGCATCAGTTGCAAGTCCTATCCTTTTAGCCAATGCCTGCATCGCTTCATCCACCGTCACGGGCTTTTGCTGTGACAAATTAGGTTGTTGAACAAATGGCGAACTGGATCGTTGAGCAAACTGCGAACTGGTTTGTTGAACGAATTGCGAATTGGTTTGTTCATAATCGACAGGTTGGCGGTTAGCAGGTTGTGAAAAAACTGGTTGCACAGGAACTTGACGAATCGGATTTTGATGGTTAGCAGGCATCCGATTAGCTTGCGCGGTATTTTCTTCTATGATCTCACGGATAGAGTTCAGTATCTCATCCATTGTAGGTTCACGCAATGCATTGGAACTTTGTGCCATACCGATAACCTTATTTGCCAGCAAACAATCAATAAAAATAGTATTTAAGTCTACCAAACACATTTCACCTTAGAAATGGATGACAATAAGTTAGGTAAAACTACACACAGATTTTGCCACGTTTATAATGGTTAAAATACATTTAAACAATTTAAAAATAGGTATATTTTTCGCTCTATACACAAGTTGTAAAATTATTGCGACCTCGAATACTTAAAATAAAAGCGCATCAGAAAACCGATGCGCTTTTATTGATTCTATATATAAACTGAATCGATCAGCAAAAATTAGAAATTACCGACCATCTGGCGTACGAACGCCAATCCATTTATTTTTCACTGCTTTATTATGTTCTTCAGGGTCGTATTTTACGACTTTCAAACCAAGACGGTCTGCTGTCATTTTTCCTATTGCAGACTGTACATTATAGCTTGCAACCACAACATTGCGCTCTGCTGTCACCAACGAAATTTGTGCATTGATTAACTGTGTCCGCGAATTCAATACGTCCAGAGTTGTTGCCTGTCCCACACGATTTTCCTGAATACGTCCATCAAGAGCAATTTCTGCAGCACGCACGCTATCGCGATAAGCGACAACTGATGCTTTGGCTCCTTGCAACTGCGACCAAGAAGATGACATATTCTCCCGAACACTATCTTGAGCCAAATCAAGCTCAATACGTGCTTTACCCAATTGTTCTTTTGACTGTCTAATCTGTGCAGATGTTCTACCACCTTGATAAATTGGCACATTTACCGAAACGCCTACAGAATTGGATCGACCACCATCACCTGGACCATTATAGATCTGATTATAAGATGTGCTGGCTGACAGATCGACTTGTGGCAATAAGGCACCTTCTTTTGCCTTAACATTATAGGAACTCGCATCAATCAGATATTTGGAATATAAAATTGCAGGGTGCGAAGCTGCACCAATTTTATATCCTGCATCAGGAGTTGCTGGGAGTTCCTTAGAAACCGGAGGTCGGTCCAATTTATCAGGATCAGAACCGATCACCTGACGATAAACAGCCTCAGCTGATTTTACATCTGCCCTTGCAAGACTCAACTCTGACACAGCTACCGAACGTGCAGCTTCTGACTGTGCAAGATCTGTTCTCGTTCCTTCACCGACATCAAGCTTAGCTTTGTCAGCACGTACCTGCTCTTCCAACGCAGCAAGATTTTGCCGACGCAACTCTGCGATTCGACGATATTGATAAACATCAGCATAGGCCGTAGCTGCATTTACCAACATATTTTGTTCAGTATTGCGCAAATATTCCCGTTGGGCCTGTGCTTTTACTTCTGCCGAAGCAACAGTATTCTTGGTGACAAAACCATCAAAAACTTTCTGGCTTAACTGAACACCTAACGACCCTGTTGTCGTATAATACGTTGTTGCAGCACTACGTCCACGTGCGTAAGTACCAAAACCTTCAATCTGTGGACGGAAATTCGATTTAGCAATTGCGATATCTTCATCAAGAATTCTTGAATTCGCACGCTCGCTATTAATATTGCCATTATTTGTGTATGCCTTGGCGAGTGCCCCCATCAATGTCTCAGCATGGACTGGTATCGACGCAAAAACAGCACCTGATAGCAGCAGAGCCGACATTAGAGCCTTTTTTGTTTTCACCACAGCTACACCTCTATTCATTTTTTTTAAACTATTCTACCCTACAACGATTGGGCAGATTACTAATTACTCAATCAGATAAAAATTGCAATGCACCGTTAGATTAAAAATCACAACGTTGCAGTTACGCAACCTTTTTCTTTACCCTTATTTATTAAAACACAAATTGCGGCGGTTTCGCGAAACCCTCAAGAGGTTTAACCGCTAGATTAAAGACACGTCTTGCTGAAACAAAACCATCTTCTTTCAAGTAAATGCGCGCAACTGCTGCATTACCTTGCCCTTCAGCAACCACCAAACGGCCACCTTCACGCAATTGTGCTAAAAGTGTCTCGGGAACGAAATCCACAGAACCTTCAAGCAAAATCACATCATAAGGCCCCTCAGCGGCATATCCTTTTTCCAACGGGCCAGTAACAACAACTACATTATCACAATTTGTTGCACGCAAATTATCGTTAGCTGTAGCGGCAAGGGTACTATCACTTTCCAGCGCAATAACTGAAGCAGCCAATTTAGACATTAAAGCCGCACTATAACCAGTCGCTGCACCAATATCCAATACAACATCTTCGGTCTTAATATCAGCTGCTTGCAAAAGCTTTGCCAAAGCGGCTGGCTTCAGCAAATAACGGCCAATACCATCACTTTTTTCAGGTAAAACTGGCAATGCTTCATCAATATAACTAATCTCACGCAATTTCTCTGGAACAAATTGCTCTCTTGGGACCGTTAAAAATGCTTCGAGGACCGCCAGCTTTGTGACATCAACAGTACGAATCTGACTATCAACCATTTTACGCCGAAGCGTTGCAAAATCTGCAACCATGACCAGACCTTCCTCTTAACACTCGATGTTATCCGAATGTACACTAAAGATACATATATCTATTAGGTGTCGCAAAAAACCGAATAACAGTCAATCACCTGATTATCTAATATGTTTGATGTTTCCAGAAAAGCATTAAACGACACAATACACAGTATATCACTACACAGTATATCACTGTGTTGTAACGATACAATCTTAACAATATGGTTGAATTTATTGGAGGCCTCGCCCGGAATCGAACCGGGTTACAAGGATTTGCAGTCCTCTGCGTAACCATTCCGCCACGAGGCCTCAACTTTTGTCTAATGGCGTGAATAAGTGAACACGACGCGAACGTCAAGACGTTCAATCAAATGTTTAGATTATTTTTCTTTTTTTAAACACTTTAAAACAGGATAACACGTGAAAAGCACAATTGGTGCTGCCATCCAGTGCCACCATCACACAGGAACAAAACCGAACAACCGTTTTCTGTAGTTTTCAATGCACCCCATATGGAGTTGTTCATTTTGCAAAATGACGAACCATTCATGGATCGCCTGTTAATTACTGACCTCCCAGTTACAAGAATTAAAATTATTTATATTTTTCAATAGGTAAACTCTGAAATCAGGCAGTGATATTGTATAGTTTGCAATTTTTTTTACAAAAAAATGAAATTACCCCTTTGCAAATCATATTTTCATTTGCTATAGCGCATCAGCGTTAAGCAATGAGCACTGTTCCCCGGTAGCTCAGTGGTAGAGCAACCGGCTGTTAACCGGTTGGTCGCTGGTTCGAATCCGGCCCGGGGAGCCACTTAATCCTAAAATAGTTTAATCTTATGCCTTTGTTGGGTCTTATTGGCGGTTTGACAACTTTTGCAAGTTAATCCGCATTGCTAAAAACTATTTCCATTCACAGAAATTGATACATTTGCATTGGTATGTACATGCATTTGCTTTCATAAGCACAAAATTTCATTGGTTCGCGGCTAAGATACCCCCCTATCCAGCGTTTCGAGACTGGTAAGTCTGGCAATCCCTAGGAAAAATAAGCTTGGTTCGGATTCTTATAGTGAATATCGCCTTGCTGCTTAGTGTTTATTCCCAGCGTTCGATAAAAACATCATCGAAACTAACTGGTTCAAATCCACATTTCTGATAAAGCTGCAAAGCTCTTGGGTTATCTAAAGTATTCGTTTGAATAATCACTTTCTCAGGGTCATTATTCCATGCCGCAGATAGGACTTCGCTGAAAAAGAATCGCGATAATCTCATCCCCTGATAATCGGGTACTAAACCGAAATAAACAATTTCAACCGTATCAGGAAGTTTTGCTAAATTGGTTTCAGCCAAACCGGCAGGGCAACCATCGACATAAAGCAGATGAATATAGGTATCATCAGAATGAATGAGGTCAGCTAAAGAAGAATCATCCATTTTGCGACGGACATTCCAATGATGTTCTTTACCAATCTGCTCATAGAGGTAACGATAGTAGTGAACCGGCATATTGGAAGCGTGCATGATAGCAAGACGCATATTAATAGGTGCCGCCACATCAAGTTGTGGACGCCGCCGCATTTCAAGGTGGGTAACGCGCGCTTTCAGGAATTCTGGCATTTTATTTGTCTTCATTTTCATCGCCTTTAACAACCGGCGTATCAGTTTTTGACCCCCACTCACTCCACGAGCCATCATACAACCTTACATGTTTGTTTCCTAGTGATTCTAGCGCAAGTGCCAACACCGCCGCCGTTACCCCCGACCCACATGTCGTAGTTACAGGTTCATTGACATCAATACCAGCACGCGAGAAAATCTGTTGTATGGTGGTTAAATCTTTTAAATTCCCACCTTCCGACATTGATGTTGCTGGGACACTGCATGCACTCGGCATATGGCCAGAACGCATACCAGGCCTTGGTTCGGCTTGCTCACCAGTAAATCTTTTATATCCTCTGGCATCAGCTATTTGCGTTGATCTGTTATCAACAATTGATCGCATCTCATCAAAGAAAACGACTTTGTCATGATGGAAGTCTGCAACGAATCTCACCGGTTTGACGGCGGTAATTTCATCTGTTGTGGGGCGCCCGTCTTCTTTCCAACGGTCAAAACCACCATTCAATACAAATACATTATCTGCACCCATGGTTTTAAGCATCCACCATACGCGGGGCGCCGAAAAAAAGCCCACACCATCATAAACGACAATGGTGTCATGAACACTTATTCCCAAATCACCTAACTGCTGCGAAAACTGATTTGGGTCAGGTAAAGTGTGCGGCAAACCGCTTTTCTGATCGCAGATAACATCGTGATCGAAAAAAACTGCCCCTGGTATATGTGATCGTTCATATTCTTTTTTAGCGTCGCGATTTGCCGCAGGCAAATACCAAGAGCCATCAATGATTGACACCCCCTCTTTGCCAATATTCTTTTGCAACCAATCTGCATTTACTATGAAACGGCTTGTGTCACTCATCGCCAGTACCTCAATTTACATTGATTAAAAATATGACGCTTCAATACTATTTAGTACAATAATATGGGTTTGATCATATCAATCTCTCATATTGAAGCAATTCATTTCCGAGTAACATTTGAACAATGTTAAAGAAAAACCGGAGCGTAGAAAAATCTACCCTCCGGTATCAATCATATATTTTTGCCATAACCACGGTGCAGGAATATTCTGCAATTACAGTATAGGAATACATTGCCTATCGTGAATGTGATAGGGTTTAAAACGGGTCTAACCTTACGCAGCCCTTTTTACCGATTTACGGAACCGTATCGGTTTCTTGCGACTGGTTGTGTTCCGCGTCTTTTTAGGACGCTCAAAGCCCCTCGTCGTCTCTTTATCTTGCGTAGGTTTATTCTTATCTGTTCTGAATTTTGGACGTTTTGGGCGATTGGTATTTCTACCTTTACGTTTAACATCACTTTTTTCAGTCTCTGCAGCTTCTGTTTTGACCTGCTTGGCTGGATACGGCCCAAATTGTGGCGGTATATCGTCATGCGGTATCTTCATGCGAATGACCCGCTCAACTCCTTTTAGCCGAGCACGTTCTAAACTTTCGTCATAAAGGGTTATTGCTTCACCATGAGCACCATTGCGCCCTGTCCGCCCAATTCTATGGACATAACTTTCAGCTTCATCAGGTAACTCATAATTTATCACATGGCTAACACCAGGAACATCGATACCACGCGCAGCGATATCTGTTGCCACCAGCACACGCACCGAACCATCACGAAAGCCTTTCAACGCCCGCTGTCGTGCATTTTGTGATTTGTTGCCATGAATTGCAGCGACTGGATAGTTCATTTTTTCAAGATTTCGCGTCACCGCATCGGCACCATGCTTGGTTCTTGTAAACACGATTACCGACGAAAAAGCAGGATTTGTCAAAAGCTTATTAAGCACATCCTTTTTTTCCCGACGATTTACCTTGAACAATTTTTGCCCAATTTCTGCAGCGGTTGTTCCTTGTACTGCAACTTCAACACGTACAGGATCATCAAGCAGACTTTCAGCCAAAGAAGCTATTTCCTTTGGCATTGTTGCTGAAAACAAAGCGGTTTGCCGTTTTGGATGAACAAGTTTAGCAATTT
Organism: uncultured Bartonella sp.; assembly: GCA_946478665.1. Lineage (GTDB taxonomy): Bacteria > Pseudomonadota > Alphaproteobacteria > Rhizobiales > Rhizobiaceae > Bartonella. Next base: position 91,945 of record CAMLCZ010000002.1, read on the forward strand.
GGCGAACATCTTTAATGAATCCCATGTCCAACATACGATCCGCTTCATCGAGAATGAGAAATTGTGTTTTTGACAAATCAACACACTTTTCGCGAACGAGATCCATTAAACGTCCCGGTGTTGCAATTAATATATCAACTCCCGAAGCCATCCTTTTAACCTGTCCTGCTCGAGAGACACCGCCCAAAATTAAGCAAGTCGATAAATGGGATCCTTTAGATGCCATGCGAATAGCATCTTCAATCTGGACGGCTAATTCGCGCGTAGGTGCCAAGATCAAAGCGCGCGCAGTTTTCGGAAACCGTCTATCGCCCATTGTGACGATATGTGACAAAATAGGCAAACTGAAAGCTAGCGTTTTACCAGAACCTGTCTGGGCAATTCCCAGAATATCTTCACCATTCAACATCGCAGGAATAGCTTCTTGTTGAATTGGTTTCGGTTCTGTCATTCCGGCAGCGATAAGATTTTTAGCAAGTATTGTAGGGATACCGAGTGCTTCAAAAGCATTTAATTTGTGCTGTTTCAAAATATATTCTTTCCCCGCCGACGATCATGCACAGCAGGATTAACTGGTTAGCACCTCGCGCAATGGAAGCACTAAAATGGTATAGTTGGACGAAACGCTTGTAGACGAAAGTCTAGATAGCGACTTGCGCGGCCAGTGAAAACCTAATTGCTAGGTTAATGACGCTACAAAGTCTGCATTTCAGAAAGTTGATACGACAACCCAAGCGCCTGAATAGACTTATCTGCCATTACAATAAAAAATGCAACTAAAATAATCTATGTCTTGCTACACATTATAATGATTTGAAAACTCATAAGGCTTTAAATACTTATTTACGGGTAACTTTTGCAGGCGGAATGCTTACATTTTGAAAAGCTGGATAAATTTCCTGAAAGACTGGATTCTGGATGGTTTTTTGACCACCATATATCAGATGCCATTTGGTGTTATCCATGATTGCTAGAGTCTGGTACTCAATAACCGCATCTTTTGTTTCAACCCGTGTTGGCACCAAAGCATAAGCAACGCCTTTATCTGTCTGATAATATTCTATTTTACTTGCGTCAAGATGATAGGCACCGACAGGCAAAGCCGAAAACTGACTTTCCAGTTGCTTTACCAAGTCTTTTTTTAAATCAGCCTCGGTTGTCTTCAACCTGACCGCCATTTCCTTAAAGAGGCGATCAGGCATATTATTGGCAATCATACCCATATTTTTCTGCTGGGCAGCATTGTTGAGTTCATCAACGAGACCATTCAACTCGGTCTTTTGAATAGTATCTGGTTCTACCGCATAACTAGACGTTATATTGGCAACAGATAAAGACGTAAAAAAAACCAATGATAAAAACAGTCTCATAGAATGTACACTTTCTAAACGTAAATTAGACTAGATAATATAGTCGAAAAGAACTTGATCGTTTGTAATATCCTTATAGGCCCAACCAAGATTTTTAAACTTTGTCTCAAGAACCGCAAAGTTTTCATAACGCTTTGTTTCAATTGCGATAAGAACCGAGCCAAAATTACGTGCTGACTTCTTAAGATATTCAAAACGGGCAATATCATCGTCCGGTCCTAATTGATCGAGAAACCCACGCAAAGCACCAGGACGTTGAGGAAAGCGGAAAATGAAATATTTCTTTAAGCCCTGATATCGCAATGCACGTTCTTTTACGTCTGGCAGTCTTTCGAAATCAAAATTACCACCAGAGATAATCAACAGAACCTTTTTGCCTTTTAAATCCTGCGGCGAAATGCTCTTTAATGCATCCACCGACAGACCGCCAGCAGGTTCAAGTACGATACCTTCAACATTCAACATTTCAACCATCGTTGCACAAAGCCTGTTTTCAGGCACAATTGAAACATCAAATGGCGAAAACCTTTTCAACATATCAAAGTTCAATTCGCCGATCTGAGCGACAGCCGCTCCATCAACAAAAGTATCAACCTCTTCCAACTTGATGCGTTTCTGTTCCGTCAGGCTTTTAAACAGGCTTGCAGCACCCTCCGGCTCAGCAAAACGGACGTGCGAATCCCAACCACTTTCTTTTATAAAATGGCTGACTCCACTGGCTAATCCACCGCCACCAACAGGAACGATGACGAGATCAGGTTTTTGATCTCCAACCAGATCTTTCCATTGTTCTGCGGCTTCATACATTACAGTAGCTTGTCCGGTAACAATCCGCATATCGTCAAATGGTGGCGCCATAACACCGCCGCCATCTGCGACAAAAGCCTTGGCAGCTGAATAACACTCATCAAATGTGTCACCTACCAGCCTAATTTCTGTATATTCGCCACCAAAACTCCGTGTTTTATCAATTTTTTGCTGCGGTGTTGTAATCGGCATAAAAATAACGCCTTTGCGTTTGAAATACCGACAAACAAAAGCAAGACCTTGCGCATGATTACCAGCTGAAGCACATACAAATGCGGCTTCTGGTGCAACCTTATCAAGCATTTGAGAAACGAAGTTGAATGCCCCACGAATCTTATATGATCGAACAGGTGTGAGATCTTCACGTTTTAAATAGATTTCAGCGTCATATTTCTGGCTCAGAAAATTGTTGCGTTGAAGTGGTGTTTCATTAAAGAGACCACGCAAAGCTTTAGCGGCTTTGGCTACGTCCTGTACAAATTCACTCATGATAAAAAAGTGTTCCTCAACAAAATAATTAGAGAATGCTCTCTATAAGAAATATTACAATCTTGGTTAGATTAATGCTATCGCGATTATATTCAACAACTTTTCACAAATTCTGACTTCACAGACAGCATTTCATTATTTATAAGAACCTCACTACGCGGATGTGGCGGAATAGGTAGACGCAAGGGACTTAAAATCCCTCGATCCTAGATCGTGCGGGTTCGAGTCCCGCCATCCGCACCAAAAATCTATATTTTACAATGTGTTAATTCACACCGTGGATCATATATTAATTGAGCCAGCACGGATATTGCCTTTATATGTCTATGTTAGTGACATTATTTTGCGTCGAATCGTACGCTTAGATCACGTCACAAAATGCCAAAATCTTAACCTATCTGGTCAAATAAAGCGAAATTACCCTTCGCTCGGTAACATTGATTTGATCTATTTGGTTTCACTTGCCGGCTTGTGACGACAATAAAATTTTCAACCTTACAGAATACGATCGAAAGAAAAATGTATATTTTTCAAAATATTACAAAAAAGACATGAATCAAAATATTCATTTGGTTCGTTAAACACCATGCCCCACTAAAGATACGTCTTAACCAACGCTTCCAAGTGATTCCAAAACAACATCTTTTACGAATTTTGATTATCTAAAACTTGCCCTATTGCCGTTGATTTCAATCGTATCACTAGCCTTGATGGCAAAACGATCGCCATTTGGAAATGTTACAAAACATCCTTTAGGACAAAGATCTACCGTTTGATCTGCCTTCAACGACACATCCCTTCTAGCACCGGCTTCCGTAACGACGAGTGATTGCGACTTCTGATCGGTATTTTTAATTGTCGCAGCATACGCATCGTTAGCCAGTATACTAACTGTAACAAAAGCGATGGCTGTTAAGCTCTTCACCATATTATGTAATTCCTTCATCAGAGAACTTTTTGTACGCCGCAAATCTTACCCGATTGGTCACACCTACTGTTGACGTGATATCTGGTATGAAGATTGCGAGTGTAAAATTAAGATTGCTACTATCAAAGCTAGAAAAACTGACCCATGGTGATGGGTTCTTTAAAACCCCTTCTGTGTCGCCAGCAATTTCCATTAACACGTCAACGATATGTTCTGGTGCCGTCATTGCCGGCACAGTAAATGTAATATCAACGCGACCGATTTTATTGCGGTGGGTCCAGTTACCAACATTATTGTTAATCAAGCTTGAATTCGGAACGATGATTGTTTGTCGTTTGGTTGTCTCAACTTCCGTTGCACGGACGCTAATACGCTTGACAATACCCGTGGTCGTTCCAGTTTCAACATAGTCTCCAACTTTAAAAGGACGCTCAGCCAAGAGGATAAGTCCAGAAACAAAGTTTTGAACAATATTCTGGAGACCAAAACCAATACCAAGAGAAAGACCACCAGCGATAATGGCCAAGCTACTTAGATTAAAACCTGCAGCCGACAATCCGATAAGTGCCGACAGAGCAACGCCCCCATAACCAACAACTGTACGGATTGAGTTTCTAACACCGGAATCTACCTTACCACGAACAAGAACAGTTCCATCAAGCCAGTTGATAAACCAGCGTATAAAAAACCAGCTGATGAGGAAAAACATGACGCCGATTGAGATGCCGACCAGTGAAATGGACACATTTCCAATTTGGAAACCTGTCATCAGGTGAATACATGTCGAGAAAATATCAGCAGCAGAAAAACCCAACTGCATTATAATAGGTGGCACACAAAGGATTATCACCACGATATTCAGCAACACACCCGCAACCAGTCCAAGTTGATCCATCGTTGAATCTTCAAGTTTAAATCTTGCTAAAAGACGACGACCAATAAATGTTTGCGCAAATTCGCCTTCCGCTGCTGTCGCGCGGGAAGTCTGAAATCCCAGAAACATAAGAACAAGAAAAGCACCACTCACAACGATTTGTTGTGAAATAAAACGGGCAAGACCGACATAACCGGCAAAAGCCGCACCAATCGGGATAAGACCAATCAATACAAGCAAAAAGCGCACAGAACGCGGCCAATGAGTTGTGCTTAAATCGTCATTATTTTTTATTCGACCCCGTACAAAAGAGATTGCAAGAATGATAAGCCCAACCAGAACAACGGAAATAAAGCTTTTTGCTATTGCCAAAGATAATGGTGCCGCAACAGCGCGATAAATAGTATTGAAAATATAATCGAGCCCCATAACCATAGCGAGCGCAAATAATAAAGCGATCAGCAATCTCGCAGGTTTTGGTGCGATATTCATTAACCGCAATTCGGGCGATTTGGGTGAAAGTATAACGAAAGACATACGCGTGATGAAGAAGATTAGAATAAGTTCATCACCAACCGCCTTAAACACCGGTTGTAATTCTGTCCAGTTCAGCCCCAAATAATCAAAAAAGATGCGAACAAGCACAACAAAAATTGTGCAGATGAGGGTCGGCACTAAGGTTGAGACAAAAGCAACCGATAGGCGCTTAAGATAGGAAATCTCCACATCTTCTTTTGTGACTTCCTCTTTCACGCGCCCGATCAACTTATGGGTAAAAAGTGTCAGAATGAATGAAACAATAAGCGGAATCAGAATCGCAATAGACAGCGATAACGCTTTGAAATGAGAGACATATTGCCACCACGAATAAGAAAGCGATAGAAAATCGCCGAAAGCCTCGGTGGCTGATTGTATGATTTGAAGCCCTAAAGGTGAAGAAAATTCAACCCGACGTGTCAGCGTTCTGGCAAAAAGCTCGCGCGATTGGGAAACGGTTCGTTCCACCAAGCGATTGGCATCAATATAAGAATCTTCCAACTGCGCCATTAATGTGTTTATCTTGACTTTCAGTTGGCGCAGATTATTGCGCTCATCGGTGACAGTCTTTGCTTCTTGAACACCCGCCTGAGGCTCTCCCAGCTGATCCAGCCGCAAATTAATATCATTGAGTGGAGAGCGGAACTTTAATGCGATATCAAATGTTTTGGTATCAATATCCTGAGCTTTTGTGCGAATATCGGTCAGTACAGTATTGTCGTCCTGTTCACTATCATACCGCTTTTGCAGGTCAACCAGCTGCTCTTTCAACTCATCAACAACAGCCTGCTCCTGCGATACCAATTCCGCGGGGTCATTAGTGCTTGCGTCATCGACTGGCGTGGTCGCTGTTTCTGCCCACACTGTTTCAATACCTATCCCATGAAACGATGGAATACTTAAAAGTAAAAAGGCAACAAAGAGACTGAAGAATATCTTTTTAAAAGTTTTAACCGAATTCAATGAACTGACCATCCGAATATTGAAATTTCTTTTTCGCATATAGCTCTATCATTTCCAAAAGCAATTCACATACATATTGTCACATCAGGAGCTGAATGGACATTAGTCATGTGATTCTTACAAAACTATGACGAGAATGCGCGTATTTATTACGCAGGAAATAAATTGCAAGAGTTTCTCACCTAGTCCCATTTTCGATCAAGATTTGCTTAAAAATGTTATATTCCACGAAGCATTGTTAACCAATAGCTTTTCAACTGGGTAAATGCTTTCACTAAATATAGAATACTGCTAAGAAATATGAAATTATAAACCGAATTATACAAAATCGAATTGGTTTAAGGGAAACGTGTTGGTATGACTTTTTTGCGAAAAACACGCAAAAATGAAGAACTGTTGATTTTATGCGCCTGGATTATTCTGGGCGGCATGGTTTTGCTTTTCTTCAGTCTTACGCATGTTTTATCAAACAAGCCTCAGTCTCGACAGCAACAAATAAATTCTTTTTTATTTAATAAAAACAGTGCATTAGGCAGTAAAAATCAGAAGACATTTGCGTCTATCAAATTGAACCGAGATAAAAAGATAAAAGATCATAATGATCTTTCTACAATATCCTCGGTTTATTCAATGATGATTGATAAATGTTTGCCTATGCGGCATATGTTTTACATTGTTCCGCGTAAAGTTAAGCTTAATGGTGTTGGACAAAGTGGACCACCTGTTGCTTAACCTATTGCAAAGCTAACTATAAAAACGTACCTGCCCTATTCAAGAATAGAATATTAAGGGCAAAATTATTGGATAATTTCTATGCGAACATCGCGCTGGTTAACACTTACCTATTTTCTTATTTTGTTGGTCGGAGTCATTGTTGCTCTTCCCAACCTCTTCACTGAAGAACAAATAAAAAATCATTTATCATTTCTTCCTGACACAAGGGTAACACTGGGGCTTGATCTTCAAGGCGGCTCTTATTTGGTTCTGGAAGTTGATGCAAAATCGCTTAAGCGTGATCAGCTAAGAACAGTGCTTGATAATGTTCGTGCAAAATTGCGTGAAAAACAAATTCCTTCAACCAGTGTGCGCATGATTGGCGAGTCAGTGGTTGCAACTATCGCCGACAATGACCAACGTGCGCGAGCCTTAACAGCGTTGAAAGAACTTGTTTCACCAATACAAGGCACATTCGGCGCTGCTGCATCTGATATTGATGTGGTTGAGCAAAATGGTGCCGTGCGTGTTACACCAACGGAAGCTGGTATCAATTATCGTGTAAGCAATGCTGTTGAACAGAGTTTGGAAATTATCCGCAGACGTGTGGATCAGGTTGGTGTTGCAGAACCTTCAATCCAGAAAGTTGGCGCTGACCGCATTATGGTTCAGCTACCGGGTTTACAAGATCCAAAACAATTGCGTGATCTTCTTGGCACGACAGCAAAGATGACTTTCCATCTTGTGCCAACCAATGTTGATATAAATAACCCACCGGTTGGGGTATCTGTTCTACCAGGTTACACAGACGAAACACAACGCTACGCAGTTTACGATCAGGTGTCACTGGATGGCAATGTGCTTGAAGATGCAAGACAGTCATTTGACCCTCAAATGCCTGGCCGGTCTCTAATTTCTTTCAAGATGAATTCTGTGGGCGCAAAAATATTTGCTGAAATCACACGTCAGAATATTGGTCGTCCATTTGCTATTGTTCTTGACAATAAAGTGCTTACTGCACCCGTTATTCAAGGTGTTATACCGGGAGGCCAAGGACAAATCACTGGTAATTTTGACGCAAAAGAAGCCTCAACCCTTGCCGCACTTCTACGTGCTGGTGCGCTACCGGCACCACTAACTGTCATTGAAGAGAGAACGGTGGGACCCGATTTGGGTGCGGATGCTATCAAAATGGGTCTTTATACGGGTGTTGCTGGTTTCGTGCTCGTCGCCTTGTTCATATTCCTTCTGTATGGCCTATGGGGCATTATCGCAGACATCGCCCTTGCTCTGCATACAATCCTCACCTTTGCGGCATTGAGCGCACTTGGTGCAACACTGACCCTCCCCGGCATAGCGGGTATTATTCTGGGAATAGGTATTGCTGTTGACGCCAATATTCTTATCAATGAGCGTATTCGTGAAGAAAGTGAAAAAGGTGTTGGCGCACTTGCAGCTTTGGATCGTGGTTTCAAACATGCCTTTGCAACAATTGTTGATGCCAATGTCACGGCTGTTATCGCAACAATCCTCCTATTCTGGTTTGGTACGGGACCAATTCGTGGTTTCGCTGTAACAATGCTACTCGGCATTGTTATTTCAATGTTCACCGATGTTACGATTGTCCGTATCATTATGGCATGGGTTGTTCGTAAATGGAAAATTACTAAACTGAACATCCATTCTTTCTTCAACTTCATTCCGCAGCATACCAATTTCCATTTCATGAATGCGCGTTTCCTTGGAATTGGTGTTTCTATTTTATTGTCGATCGCTTCAATCGTGCTTTTCTTTAAGCCAGGTTTGAATTTTGGTATTGACTTCATGGGTGGTAGCCAGATGGCAATTACCACGAAAGCACCTGCAGACCTTGCTACTTTACGGTCAACTTTGGGCAACCTTCACGTTGGTGAAGTTGCACTGCAAAACGTTGACAACCAAAACACGGTTATGATCCGCATACAGCAGCAGGAAGGTGGCGAAGCCGAACAAACAGCAGCCGTTGAAAAGGTAAAATCTTCTATTCAAGGGCTTTATCCTGATGTTTCTTTTGATCAGACACAAGTTGTTGGTCCAAAAGTTTCAGGAGAATTAGCAACTGCTGGCTTTACCGCTGTCATTTTGGCGGCCATTGCCATGACATTTTATATTTGGTGGCGATTTGAGTGGTTTTTCGCAGTGGGTGCTATTGTCACCCTTGTTCTTGATACGACAAAAATGGTGGGCTTTTTTGCCCTCTTCCAATTGGATTTCAACCTAACAGCAATTGCTGCACTCCTCACCATTGTCGGTTATTCGGTTAACGATAAAGTTGTTGTATATGACCGTATGCGTGAAAATATGCGGCTTTATAAAAAGATGCCGCTACGTGAATTAATTGATATGTCAATCAATCAAGTGTTGATACGTTGCGTATTCACCTCAACAACAACCGTATTGGCCATGTTGCCTATGGCAATATGGGGCGGTAGTGCAGTTCACAACTTTGCGGTGCCAATGGTCGTTGGTGTTGTTGTCGCAACATCTTCTTCAATCTTTATTGCCGCACCAATCCTGCTCTTCTTGGGCAATTGGTGGCATAATCACCACCAAGGACGTGATATGATTGAAGACACTGCTGCATTAGATGCACAGAAATAGAAATAATCTTGCTGGTGCGGAAATAATTCTGCACCAGCATATAAACGACGTCAGCAGATAATACGACATCACAATTTTTACTCTTAAGCGCCCGCTCTCTTGAGTGTTCTTTTTCTTAAGCGCCTGTTTTTTCTGGAACACCTTCTCGCTTAAGCGCTTACTTTAAAGCTTGTTTATCATTGATGGTTTGATAGCCAACTAATATTCAAAGCTACCCAATAAATAAAGACTCTCAACCAATCCCAATGTGTCAGTATTGGTGTATCAACTATGCTAGATTTGTACCAATTGCGCCATTTTCGGTTGTCATCAACGACCTGATCGTTGTTGTATCAGCTATATGGCTTACTGCTGAAATATCTCAATACACGATAAAATCATGTAAAATCTTGTTCTATTCGCAAAACAAGCGATATTTTTGTCGCGCCCGCAAAAGAAATTGCTAACGGTATGATAAGATATTTAAATCATAATCATAGTAAGATAATTATTTTATCGGAAGCATCAGATTCCGATTCGTCGATAATTGAGCGCAACACGAACAAAAAGAGTAAAAACGCGTGAAGCTAAAGAAATATATTTGGCCGCTTATCGGCATCATCGCAATGATGGTATCCATCTATATTCTCTATCATAAACTATCTGCTATATCATTTCATGACATTGTCGGACGGTTAGAAGCGTTAAGTTTACACCATTGGGTTCTTGCGAGCTTTTTCTCGTTGCTTGCCTATGCCGCATTGGCTGGATACGACCGTATAGCCTTGCAACATTTAGGCAAAAAGATATCTTTGCTCTATATCGCAATATGTTCTTTTACCACCTATGCCCTTTCACATAACATCGGTGCATCGGTGTTTTCTGGCGCTGTTGTGCGCTACCGCGCATATACCAAAAAAGGTCTCACTGGCGTTGAAATTGCAATACTCGTTGGATTTTGCTCATTCACTTTTGCCCTAGGAACAATATTGCTTTCCGGCTTTGTATTGGTTGTTCGCCCCGACATTATCACATTGGTTCATGCTGATATGCCACGCTGGTTGGCTATCACTATTGGCGCTTGTATGTTAGGCTTTGTCTTGCTTTATATGATCGGCAGCTTGTTGCAACTAAAACCGCTCAAAATTGGCAAATCATTCCAGATTTCCTACCCTAAATTCAAAATTGTTATCCAACAATTAATCATAGGTCCACTCGAGCTTATTGGTGCTGCTGGAATTATCTATGCCACATTGCCAGATGTAGGTAATCCTGGTTTTATCGCGGTACTCGGTGTCTTTTTAGCATCATTTACAGCAACACTTTTATCCAATGCTCCTGCTGGTGGTGTTGGTGTTTTGGAAGCGCTGTTTATGGCTGGTATGCCCAATATGAACCCTGCCGATGTTATATCGGCACTCATTGTGTTCCGTATGCTTTATCTCATTATCCCTTTGATTATTTCATTGTTCTTTGTTGCAATGTTTGAAGTCAACCAATATCGCCAACGTAATGCAAGCCAGCAAACTGACTGACGATCAAAGGATTTGATTATTTTATCGCTAAGCTATCTGAAATAGAACGCTATTGGGTTTATTTCATACGTTCTATTTCAATACCAACAGCGGCTGGTCCCAGCTCAAGCTTATCAACTCGGACAACAACTTTTTTGACCCGTGGATAGGATAAAATAAATGCGGCGACACGCTCGGCGAGCGTTTCCACCAATTCGACATGCCCTAACGCAACCAGATTACGTATTCCATCAAGAATTAGGTCATAGGAAAAGATGTGCCTCATATCTTCTGGATTTGCCGATGTTCGTGCCACAAACGCCGAAATATTAAACCGTACTTTTTGTTTTTTTCCGAATTCATGCTTATACGCACCAATTTCCATCGGCAAAACAAAATCTTCGATAATAATTCTGTCTGTGCCGAGTTCATTCAACTCTGATGTTGCATCATTTTGGTCATCAATTGGCAACAATGCACGTATTAATGATGTGGTTTTCTCATCTCCAAACTGTCCAGCTTGAATAGGTCTTTTAACTGTGAAACCTATCCAGTTCGGCAAATATGGCAGAAGTCTTGGTATATCTGGTGCTTCTAATGCCCCTAAGACTCCGCTAGAAAATCCAGCTTGATGACATTTTAATAAAAATTGACCGATTTCTGCTACACCAAATTGCCTAAGCAGATTCTGATGGGAATCCTGACCTCTAAGAATTGCACCGTGAATTCCTAAAGCTTTCAAAATCGGAATAGCAGATAGAACCGTCTGTTCTGTCGTCTCAAAAATAGTAATGAAACGACATTTTCCTTGTTTTGACGAAATCACCTTCACAATTGCTGGCAAATCTTCAATCGACGATGGCAATACAAAAGTATTAACGCCCGTAGCCGCGATCGCTGTCTCTTCATAAGTTACCGTCTTATCCAGACAAAGCCATATATCGGGACAAAAATCCTTAATCTTGTTTATTGCGCTATGGCATTGTTGGGCTTGGCTTAGATTACCAGATAATAGCACAATTTCAGCACGTGCATGATAAGCGACCTCGATATCATCGACATTGTTGATCTCAACCAATAGTTTAGACATTAAACAATCCAGCCCAGATTAATTTCTAATGCTTTGCACGGATGATCTTTAATCCAGTATCGAGCTTTAAAAGCTCCTCCAAAACAGATTTGGCACTCGTTTCTATCAATGCATTTGGCTTAAAATTCCCACTCTCATCAACATATTGATTATATTGCGGAATAGGTATTGTTTCCAATATAGGCACCATCTTGACGGCATTTACCATCAACCGCGCGGTTTCTGCAGCACGTATACCACCTGATATTCCGCCATAGCTCAAGAATGATACCGCTTTATAATTCCATTCTTTACTCAAATACGTCACGGCATTGACAAATGATGGTGGTGGCAAATGGTCATATTCAGGAATGACAAAAATATAAACGTCACCACGTTCTATAAGCTTGCTCCAAGATTTTGTATGTTCATGCTCATACTGATGCAATCTTGGATGTCTGGGCTCATCAAATAATGGTAGATCAATTTTTGCCAAATCAACCAGTTCCACCTCGAACATACCGGCATTTTGTGCGAAATTATAAAGCCAATCACCCAACTTATCCCCGAAACGTCCTTCACGTGTTGACGTTACAATAATTTGCAAACGTGGTTTCATGGCTTTTCTTTCGTAAATTCCTGTCAACGATTAGGTGACATGTTAGAGCGAACTAACCCCTTATCCAGACCAACTTTTATGGCTTTGGTGGATTATTTTAGCTCTTTTCTGTTACCGGTGTAATTAAAACTTTAGAAATATTGCGCCTATCCATCTCAACAACCTTGAAGTTTAATCCATCAACGACAAAACTTTCACCAGACGTAGGTAGATGTCCAAAATGCCAAAGCATAAACCCTGCAAGCGTAGAGTAGCGATCATTTTCATCAACCAGATCTTTTTCAAGATATCCGCTAAGACGACGAATATCGGCATAGCCTTCAACCATTAGGCTGCCGTCTTCAAGTTGTTCGGCAATAACTGGTTCGTCATCATCATCAGGAAAATCACCTGCGATGGCTTCCAATATATCTGTTGGCGTGGCAACACCTTCAAAGGATCCATGTTCATCGACGATAATTGCCAATTGAACAGGTGAGTGACGGAATTTTTCCATCAGGCGCAACACGCTGGTGTTTTCATGAACAACCAATGGTTGACGCATTGCCTTTTGCCAATCAATTTTTTTGCCTTCAGCCAAATCAAGAAGAAGATCTTTTGTAAGTGCAACCCCCACAAATTCATCAACTTTATCGCGGGCAAGCACCAACCGGCTATGTTTGAATTGTTCCAGCTCCTCGCGCATTTGCTTTTCATCTGTGTCGAGATCAAGCCACTCGATTTCATTGCGCGGTGACATAATTGAACGAACCGACCTGTCAGCTAAGTCCAGCACGCCGCGGATCATTTCTTTTTCTTCTGGCCTGAAAATTTCAGAAGCCGCAGCTTGTTCAGCAATAATATCTGCTGTTTCGCCTAAACTTCCTTCATTCCTCGCACCACCTAAAAGCCTTAGCACTGCACCTGCTGTTCTTTCGCGCAAGTCATTGGTGGTAATAAGTTTTTCCCGATTATGCCGTCCAATCTGATTGAATGCTTCAATAAGAATTGAAAAGCCAATTGCCGCATAGAGATAGCCTTTAGGAATATGAAAGCCAAAACCTTCTACAATAAGGCTAAAGCCTATCATCATCAAAAAGCCAAGGCATAATATCACAACAGTTGGGTGCCGATTGACAAAAACCATGAGAGGCCCAGACCCCCACATCATAATGCCCATAGCAACGATAACGGCAATATACATAACCGGCATTTGATCTTTTGGAATCATACCTGTTGCTGTGATAATGCTATCGAGTGAAAAGACGGCATCAAGCACAACAATCTGAACAATAACTTGCCAGAAAACTGCATGAACCATTGTGGTTGCTTTTTCTTCCACGTCCCCTTCCAAACGCTCATGAAGTTCCAAAGTACCCTTGGCAAGTAGGAAGGCACCACCAATAACCAAAATGATACTGTGCCAGCTGAAATCAAACATACCGATAGAAAATATCGGTTTATCCAATGTCATCACCCAACCAACTATGGAGAGTAAGAAAAGCCGCATTAAAAGAGCGAAGCTCAAGCCTGTCAGCCGAGCGCGATTTCTAACCTGGGCAGGAAGTTTTGTCGCCAGAATAGCGATAAAAACAAGGTTATCGATACCCAACACTATTTCAAGAAAAATAAGTGTTATGAGACCTAACCAAGCGTGCGGATCAGCAATCCATTCCATAATGCATCAGTTCCTAGAACAAAAATCAAAAGCAGAATAATTTGAAGAAGAGAGACATCATGGCGAATTATTCTCCATCCACCATAACAATAGCCAGCGCAGGCCATACTGCCCATGATCTAATGGCAGCACCTGTCTTTATAACAAAAGCGTTATAGAAAAAATAAAAGACACTGAATCTCGATAGCGGCCCAAACCGCTCGATACTACTATACGGGTCTTCAGAATATCGGTCGGGCATTACGCTCGATCATCCTCTCTCTTACAGCACTTATACATATTGGCTGTGTTAATAAGCACAGTATAATGAAACTTTTTACCAAGAATATCAAGCACCATCATACACATCAATGGTATTGAAACTATCGTCAGACATTTCAATATAAAAATACAATGTAAAAAATTAAAATTGGCTATGGACATCAACACTATTGAACGCTATAGAACGCCACAGTAGTGATTTACTGCTTAGGTCGGGTGATTAGCTCAGTTGGTAGAGCAGCTGACTCTTAATCAGCGGGTCACAGGTTCGATCCCTGTATCACCCACCATTTAAATCATTGTTTTACTTATATAATTTCAATAACAGCCCCAAAACAAAACAATAAAGTTTGACACTTTTTGGTAAAGTTAGACAATTTTTAAAACTTGGGCGGGCTGTTTGAACATTCGTTTGTCTAATTAGACACACTGTTTGCTTATCATTGTTCTTTATCACATAACAGCTGCGTTAGTCTATTTTCCGCAATCTGCAAACAGCCATGGCAAACCACCACCGCGATCAACCTTTTTCCGTCTAAGCTTACAGGAATCAAAGCCTTCTAAAATTATAGTTTTGGAAAGAAGAGCTAAAAAAACATCGAAATGTCAGCTTATCCCGAATCGCATAGATTAATGCTGTCAGCATAGATTTTTTTGCGACTTATGAAGCAGCAAAACCGATAGCTTGCTATTCCTTCTGAACAAGCAATTTTTTCTATAATCAGATGAATAATGGAAATGTATAGATAGGTGGTTGTTGTCTATGACTACCATGCTTCAATAACTAGTACAGTCCAATATAACTTGAGGATTGTTTATTAATCCCGACAAAAGAGACACCCCAAAAAGCACGATTCTGAATAAGATGTGACCGGTTGATGCCGAGAAGAAAAATTTACAGGCTTTGCACAAGGAACGAAGATGTTATCAATGATACCATTATGCATAATGTTTAACAAAACAAGCGTTTGAAAATGCGCGTGTTTAATCATTAGAAAAATCACATTAGTCCGATTAAAAACAAAATTATCAATATCCAGTTACGCTCTCGACCAATGCTTTTATACTATCAATGAACTGTAATTTTTCTGTTTTATAATACAAAACGTATTCAATATCGGGCAATTTAGGAAGATTAAAAAATTCGGTATAATCAATCAAATTACTTGTCATCGATGACTTATTTAAACACCCTATCCCCAATTGAGCTTCTATGGCCGATTGCATTCCCATAACACTGGAAGCATGATGCAATAAGTTAAATTTTATTTTGTTATTTTCTAATTTTTCTATAGCAAATTTTTGTATTAAGCACCCTTTTGGCAAGGTTATAATGGGCAAGCTCTTGTACCCTATCATACTAAAGTCTTTGGCACCTGCCCAACAAAGTTGCTCCCGACCGACTATTAAACAATTATCAGCAATGGGTAATTGTTGCCCATTCAAATTAGCAAATAACGCAACGTCACATTGATGAAGGCTAAGCTCGCGCATAATCTTTGAGCTACTTTGGATTGAAACATTAAATCGAATATTTTGATATTGATCACGTAATCCTTTTAGAATTGGCGCTATTTTATTTGGCATAAAATAGTCCGTAATCGACAAGGTTAATTCGTATATTTTCTCACGTCTTCTTATATCGGCTATAATTTCGGTATTCATAGACAATATGCTTTTAGCATATTGATACAGCTTTTTGCCGGTGGCTGTCGGTTTTGCTCCATGTCTACCTCGCGATAACAATTGCGCCCCACAAAACAATTCAAGCTTTTGAATTTGTTCACTAATGGCCGATTGAGACTTGAATAGTATCGTTGACGCTTTGGTATAGCTGCCAGTGTCTGTTACGATAACAAAGGTGTGAAGAATTTCCAGATCAAGAATATCCATGAGGTCAGCAACACCTATCCAATTGAAATCATATATGTTTTCTTTATATCGGTTTTTCCGTTGAAAATCAATTTATATTTCCTGTTTTATAGATATATAAAAATCCAGTTAGTGCACTTCCATAACTGGGAGTTCACCAATGTCTTCAAAATCAAATAGAATATCAAATTCAGATAAAAGGGCGCTAGGCAATAGCAATAAATGGAAGGTTCTGTTCACCGGTGCGCTTGCCAACACATGCTTTACTTTTGTTATTGGCGGTGTTCCTGCCGCATCAATCATTCTTCGTGATGATTATAATATACAAACAGCAATGTTAGGATTGCTGATGGGGATTGTTGGCTTCGGCATAGCAATCAGTGAGATACCATGGGGTATTGCAACGGATCGTTTCGGTGATAGACCAATTTTAATTATTGGCCTATCCACAACAGCGATTGCATTATTCGTGCTCGCATTTTTCACACAAGCTTCCTCCAACAGTTCAACAAGTGTTGTTTTATGTGTCGGCTTGCTTGCAGTCGGGCTCCTCGGAAGTAGTGTCAATGGTTCCAGTGGTAGAGCGATCATGCAATGGTTTAAACCAGAAGAGCGGGGCTTAGCCATGAGTATAAGACAAACCGCGGTTCCTCTTGGTTATGCATTAGGTGCAATATTATATCCTTATATTTCGCTTCATTTTGGGTTCTCTACTGCATTGTTTATATCGGCTATCGTCTGCGCCCTAGCAACGTTGTTCAGTTACCTCTGGATCGTTGATCCTGTTGATACAGGCGAAACAAATTCTGCCGATATATCAGATGCGGAAAAGCGACATGAGGATATACCAATAAAGCCTCTTAAATCATTCAGGGTTTGGCGTATTGTTGCGGCGGTGGGTATTTTATGCGCCCCACAATTCGCGCTAATGACATTCTCCATGCTTTTTTTGCATGACTTTGCTGGATTGGGTATTGGATTTATCAGTATTATATTATTTTTAATACAGATGAGCTCAATTCCAACACGAATAGGTAGTGGTATTTACACAGATAAAAAAGGAAACCGAAAAGCTTTTCTTAAAGTTGTCACAGCACTATCATTCATTTTATTCGTTGCTTTAACAGTACTTACATATTTCTCATATCAATTCGACGCTCATCATTTTGCTTACCTGCTTAGCTTTATTCTCCTTGCTTGTGGTATCGCAGTTTCAGCGTGGCACGGCGTGGGATATACTGAGATAGCAACAGCAGCAGGGCAAAACAGTGTTGCAACAGCGCTCGCTATGGCAAATGCTGTCGTGTTTTTTATTCTATTTGCAACACCGACAGTGATACCGTGGGTACTTAATCAAGTTACTTGGGTTGGGGTTTGGATAGTAATGTCTGTTATTTGCGCCATAGCATATTTCTTATTTGAAAAACCAAATCCCGATATTATCGGCAACGGCGAATGAAAAAACAAATGACACCGGTTATGGCTGCAACATGAATGATCGTACTTTATCAAAAGCCAAGAGAGTTTTTCCAAGCTCTCTTGGGTCATGCGAAAATGTATTAGCTGACACCATTTGCAAGAAAATATTGGCTATCATCGTTTCGCTAATTGATTGATTAACAAATACAAAGCCTTCAATAACAGATTTTATAAATATTGAAGGCTTTGCATTGTTCGCAATCATTGCTTCATTAATTAATCACATTTTTCAGCTATCGAAACGCCCCAGATACATAACCATGCTATTGTTTTAGGTCAGCAACATACCATCAAAGTAGAACCAAAAGACCTTCTTCTTTCTGTTTTCTTCAAAGAAGGTAACCTGCTCTATTCCTATTGTATGTACAAAGTGAAATTTGCTATCGGATATTCCGGATATTCACTCGACTTAGGAATATAATTATTTTTCCCCTATCACGGTTGCCCTCACTATTGGACATAACAAGATATTCCACGCGCCAAGCAAAGTGGTCAAAGCCTCTGTCGGGTGTTGCAATAGTAATGCTATAAAAATAGTTATATTTATAACGTTACCAGCCCATCACAAGTAGATATGCCCCTCAGCATATTTGACAGCTTTTCCGCCGATGCGCGCCGTCGTGATTTTTTCGTTTTCAACAACCCATTCCAATCGAATGCGTGAGGGGCGTCCAATTTCAAGCCCCTGTTCAAGCCATATTTGTTTAATGCCATCAAGCGGCCGATCGAAATACTGAACAGCACCACAAAAAGCAGATGCAGCTGACCCCGTTGCCGCGTCCTCACTTCCATCTGGTCTAATCATTCTGGTGTGAAACGCGCTTTGGAAAAGTTGTGTTTCGCGGCAATAAAGATAGAAAGATGGTGTCACAACATTCATTTGTTCAAAGTTTTCCGATATATAAACCGGATCTGGAACAATGCTAGCAATCGTTTTTAAATTGCGCAGCGGAACAAAGAAAAACGGTACTCCAGCATCCCACAAAGTTGGAATATGATTTTCAAAACCCACTTCATCTGCCTCTAAGCCAAAAGCAGCGGCGAACACTTCCTTACCGATAGACAGAGATTTTTGAACGGGTAATTTGGGTATATCGAATTCAGCAAAGGGCGTATTTTCACGCAAATCGACAACGCCACGTATAGGCCCAATTTTTTCTTCCAAAATGATTAAAGCATCATTTTCATGGTTGTTTTTAAGGGCGAGAGAAACAATGGTGCCAATTGTCGGGTGACCTGCATAGGCAGTTTCATCACTAAGCTTGAATATACGCAATGAAGCCGTATGATTTTTTTGTTTTGCCGGAAAAACAAAAACTGTTTCCGATAAATTGAATTCCCGTGCAATTGCCTGCATCTGATCGTCTGTTAAACCGTTGGCATCATGCACAATAGCAACTGGATTTCCAGCTAGGACAGTATCCGTAAAAACATCGAAAATTTCGTAAAATCTGCCCTTATCTTTCAGCAAAACACACCTACCATTCATAAAAATTGTTATTTTACGCTTGAGGAATATGACACATAAAATGGGTCTGTAAAGTTGGAATTATCACAATAAGACAGTCAAATTCTTCTATATTCTTTAAAAATAGTTTCAAAAATTAGGGTTGGTTATATTGGGGTTCCATTTGAAAAATTCGCGAAATCCTTGATCTCACTGCTCATTATTGGCTCATATCAGAGTGTAATTTGATAAATATGTTTCTATAATCAGGTAAAAGATATTTCCTTACACCGCTCGATTATTACAACCATTTTGTATTTAAGAATAATAAAGGGGAAATATTAAAATCGCGCGCTTTATTCACCCATATCTAAAGCTTATTCCTACTATCCTCATGCACTTATGCATGCAGAACTATAAACCCTTATCGCAAAAAATTGCCCCATAGCAAAATTGGCTGTTAAGATCATAACTTAAGGAATAATATTTGATTATATTGGAAAAATGCCTTTTTAAAAAATCAAAAGCGCATATATTTGAAGCAAGTAGAAAATAGAATATAAAGAATTATACGGGGCTGACATGGCACTGCGTGGCTTAAAAATCTTGATGGTCTCATTAGGCATACTGACCACCATTGCAACGGCGGGTTATGCTGTTGAGATTAACAACTCCATGGCACCAATTGGACGGGCAAATGTTGCCCCCCTCCCCAATAGTCATTACGACACCCCTAAAAGCATAAAAAATTATCGGCCCGAACAGACTGTTCCGGGTGGACCAACATTTAATCTGAACAAAGGTCCCGATATAAACCATCAACAATGGTGCAATTATCATTACAAAAGCTACAGATCTTCCGACAATAGTTACATCGATCACGGTGGCGTTCGACAAACCTGTAACTCACCATTTCACCAATAAAATGGAATGGCGATTTATATAATTAAGCTATTTGAGCAAATGATAACTTGTGACGACGAGATGTCGCTGCACATAACAGCGGTATATAACTGCATGTAACAGCATCACTGGGTATAACAGCGTTATATCACTGGTAACAGCGTCATATCACTGGGAAACAGATAGATGACGCCACAACAGACATGACGAATTGACACAATATTCCCGATATCAGTTTGTTACGATTAAGATGCATCATGTATTTTAGAAAAGGAATATATCCAAACAAAAAGGGGTGTCGAAACACCCCTTCTTGAGAAAAATCACGACGATATTAGTTGCGTGTTTTATCAACCAATGCGTTTGATCTGATCCATGGCATCATTTCGCGAAGTTTTGTGCCAACTTCTTCAATTGGATGTGCATCATTGATGCGGCGAATAGCTTTGAAGCGAACAGCGCCTGATTTGTATTCCTGCATCCAATCCGATGTGAATTTACCGTTTTGAATGTCTGTCAACACTTGTTTCATAGCTGCCTTTGTATCCTCGGTAATGATACGTGGTCCGCTAACATATTCACCCCATTCTGCAGTATTGGAAATGGAATAGTTCATATTGGCAATGCCGCCTTCATAAATGAGGTCAACAATGAGCTTCATTTCATGCATACATTCAAAATATGCCATTTCCGGCGCGTAACCAGCTTCAACCAATGTTTCAAAACCAGCGCGGATAAGGTTAGCCAAACCACCGCAAAGCACTGCCTGCTCACCGAACAAGTCTGTTTCTGTTTCTTCCTTGAAAGTGGTTTCAATGATACCAGAACGGCCAGCACCAATTCCACAAGCATAAGAAAGTGCAACATCATGCGCATTACCAGTAGCATCATGATTGACAGCGATAAGGCTAGGAACACCACCGCCACGTTGATATTCGCTGCGCACCGTATGGCCTGGGCCTTTTGGAGCGATCATAATGACATCGACTGTCTTTTTAGGTTCAATAAGACCGAAATGGATATTCAAACCATGTGCAAAAGCAATGGCTGCGCCGTCCCGTATATTTGCTTGGATATGGTCTTTATAGATATCAGCCTGCAATTCATCTGGTGTTGCCATCATCAACAAATCAGCCCACTTTGCAGCTTCGTCAACGGATAAAACACTGAAACCGTCTGCTTCGGCTTTTTTGGCAGTTGCGGAACCCGGGCGCAAAGCAATCTTGATTTCTTTTACGCCAGAATCTTTTAGGTTAAGTGCGTGTGCACGTCCCTGTGATCCATAACCAACAACAACAACTTTTTTTGATTTTATTAAATTAACGTCTGCATCGCGATCATAATATACACGCATGGAAAACTCCCTTAAATTTGCGTTTGTGTTACTTTGTTGTTTTTTCTGTTCCATACAGAACGAAAAATTGACGTGTTGCTGTTCTTGCATCCCGAATAATCTGCTCATCATCCATAGCGAAATCATCGCCGAGCAGCTTCCGGATTTGCATATCGCGAACAACAAGACCGAAAAACGTACGAAAGGCTTCATCGAGATTATCAAAACTCAAGAAACCAGACTCCTGCCCTATTTCCAATATCGGCTTTAATCGGCGTGCCATTGCAAACGGGCCTCTGTGTAAAACAATATTGCCAAGTTGCGATTTTTCAGATGCAGCATGGCTAACGGCCAAGCGGTTAAGCGCGATAGAACTTGGAGAAGATAAAACCATCAACCAATCACGAGCAAAATGTTCCATACTCGTAAACAGCGCATCTTCATCAACGGCCTGGCGACTGATAGGAACCACACGAACCTTTGATGCCTGCCATTCAACCATGGCTTCTAAAAATGAATCGCGATCTCCAAACCATTTATAAAGTGTTTCTTTCGAGCAACTTGCTGCCCTTGCGACATTCGACATGGTCAAGGCGATATTGCGTTTTACAAGCAGATTCAAAGCAGCATCGAGAACGGCCTGTTGCCGTTCTGTCAATTCCAACTCCGTAATATCCGCTTTGTTATACATAATTACCCGATTGTCCAACAACAGTACCGTACCGTACGGTTCGCGCACAATGCAACGGTGAATTGCGAATATCAAGTGCTAATTTTCAATTCGCCATCATTTTATGACAATTCTTTTTGGGATTATCCGTATCAGGCTTTTAGGGGTTATTTGCGCTAACCCCTAAAAATATTTGCAACCGATAAATTCTTATTTTGGATATAATTTATACGGTAATCTGGGTTCCTATTTCCACAACACGACCTGTTGGAATTTGGAAATATTCCGTTGCATCGGCCGCTGTACGAGCAAGAAAGATAAAGAACTTATCTTGCCATAATGGCATATCGGACTTTGCAGCAGGTTTTATCGACCGTCTTGATAAGAAAAACGACGTTGTCATAATATCGAATTTCCAGCCAAGCTTACGGCAAATTGCCAATGCACGCGGAATATTTGGCTGTTCCATATAGCCAAAAGTCAATGTAACTTGCATAAACCGTTCATTAAATTGCGAAACGCGAGCGCGATCAACCGAGGGCACTCTTGGCGTTGATGCCGTATTTACGGTAAGAATAACATTGTTTTCGTGCAATACTTTATAGTGTTTCAAACTGTGCATCAGTGCGCTTGGCGCGCTCTTTGGATCGCCTGTGAGAAATACCGCGGTTCCGGGAACGATAATGGGTGGTTTTTCCGCCATTTTCTCAACAATGAGATCCAACGGAACTTCACCTTTCCGCGTTTTTTTGAAAAGATGCCGGCTTCCGCGAACCCACGTCCACATAACAAGCACAACACTTAATGCCAAGCAAACCGATGCCCAGCCACCATCGTGAACCTTTACCACATTGGCACTGAAGAATAGCAGATCAATTGACAGGAAGCCCAGTGTTAGCAATAGACATAAACTCAAGCTCCACTTCCAGATGCGTGTCATAACGATAAATAGCAGCGACGTTGTGACAATCATATTTCCCGTAACGGAAATGCCGTAAGCGGCTGCGAGGTTGGTTGATTTTTCAAACCCGATGACCAGTATAATAACGATAACAGCCAATAGAAAATTGACGCGCGGCATATAAATCTGCCCGAGATTTTTTTCCGACGTATGCAAAATCTCAAGTCGAGGCAATATGTTAAGTTGTACAGCCTGACGCGCCAATGAAAAAGCACCTGTTATAACGGCTTGAGAAGCAATAACCGTCGACATTGTAGCCAAAACAATCATTGGAATAAGCGACCATTGCGGTAACATCTGATAGAACGGATTTGTGGCAGTGTTCCCATGTGACAGGATAAAGGCGCCCTGCCCCAAATAATTTAGCACCAAACAAGGAAAAACAACCCAAAGCCAAGCGGCAACAATAGGCCGTCTGCCAAAATGCCCAAGGTCCGCATATAGTGCTTCTGCGCCTGTAACGGCCAGAAAGACAGCGCCCACAGCGGCAAAAGACGTTGCAGGATTGCTTAAAATATATTCGACCCCGTACCACGGCAATAAAGCGACAAAAATCGAAGGATCATCAAAAATATGATAAAGTCCAAAGC
The DNA here is from genome assembly GCA_946478665.1 of uncultured Bartonella sp. GTDB lineage: Bacteria > Pseudomonadota > Alphaproteobacteria > Rhizobiales > Rhizobiaceae > Bartonella. The sequence continues at coordinate 115,621 of CAMLCZ010000002.1, forward strand.
CGCCTAGCGCCAAAAACCACACAAATGTAATGGGTCCAAAAACGATGGCGACTTTGCCGGTGCCAAATCTTTGCACAGCAAAAAGAGCCACGAGAATGACAAGCGTGATTGGCACAATAAACGGTTCAAGCTCAGGCGCAACCACCTCCATACCTTCAACTGCAGACAATACAGATACAGCCGGTGTTATGACCGCATCACCAAAAAACAATGATGCGCCAAGTATGCCAATACCAATTGCCCAACCACCTTTGCGTTTAAAGGTTGAACGAGCCAACGCCATCAAAGAAAGAATACCGCCCTCGCCCTTGTTATCAGCACGAAGCACGAACACAACGTATTTTATGGTAACAATAAGTGCCAATGCCCAGAAGATCAGTGATATAACACCATAGACATCCGCTTTGGCAATTTCATGAGTGCCGGCACCAGCGCGCAGTGCTTCACGGAAAGCATATATCGGACTGGTTCCAATATCACCATAAACAACACCGATCGCGCCAACCAACAGAAGCCAAAAGCTTTCCTTGGAGTGATCGTTGTTTTCATCATCTGGAGATGTGTCGTTAGTCGAAGCATCAATATCCTGAGTTTCCGCCATCGGACAATCCTTTCAGCCTGATAACACTATTTAAGAAATGCAAATTTAGATCTAGGAAATTTTAAAAAGGTATACGGTCAACCTATTACCCCACCCCGTAACCTGTCAAAATCAATTCAAGATAAGGCTTGTTTAAAACGCTCAACAGTATGTCTCATACCATACTCCAAAGCATCTGCAATAAGTCCGTGACCGATAGACACTTCATAAAGCCATGGCAGTCTTTTGACAAGAGGAGGAAGATTTTCGACCGTCAAATCATGCCCTGCATTAACGCCCAGTCCCAGTTCCTTGGCAACATTTGCCGCAGACACAAGCTTATCGAGTTCTTCACTTTGCTTTGCCGCACTATCATAGGCGTCACCATAAGGTCCGGTGTAAAACTCTACTCTGTCAGCCCCCATCGCTTTTGCGTCAACCAATCCATCAGAATTAGGATTTGCAAAAAGAGATACCCGAATAGAGCGTTTTTTAAAGCGAGATATAATCGGGGTTAAAAATTCCTCATCCTGCTTGAAATTCCAACCATGATCCGACGTTGATTGCTCGGGTGAATCAGGAACCAATGTGACCTGATCGGCATAGGTTTCGGCTAGTTCAATAAAAGACGGGGTTGGATACCCCTCTATGTTAAATTCGGCGGTCGGAAATTCATCATCAATCAACCGGCGAATCTCTGGAAGATCAGAAAACCTAATATGGCGCTGATCTGGTCTTGGATGCACCGTGATTCCGTTAGCACCTGCACCAAGGGCAATGCGTCCCAACGAAATAACATTCGGCCAAGGTAAATCACGTCGATTGCGCAAAACTGCGACGGCATTAAGATTAACTGAAAGTTTAATTGCCATGACCGCAACCTTTAGAAATATAAATTCAAGAACAACTTGGAACCAAGCCCTAATTGTCTACATATAACCTTATTGTATACCTTGGAAGAGTAAAAAAATGTTACCTGAAAATACATTGCCTACGATCAACAGGATTACAACAAACCGTAAAGACGCTTTGGCTTTTTCCATTGATGGACCAATGACATCGGCAGATATGGAAAATCTCTATGGTCTGTTCGACGCTGAAACCGCTAACCTGTCGCATATTGATATGATTATCATTTTTAAGGAATATGATGGAATTGATTGGAAAACACTTTTTAATGAAGATACAGCGAAAATAAGAGCCGCCGCACTCAAGAAAGTAAAGCGCTGTGCCATTGTCGGCGGTCCTGATTGGCTTCGCTTTGCAGTAGATTTCTTACGCCCGTTTAGAACAATCAACATAAGATGGTTTGATTCTCAAAATGTTGATACAGCGTGGAATTTTATTGACGCACATTCCGCCGAATAACGCTTTTTGGCAAAACCCCACATAATAATAAAGTTATGTGGCAACAAAGTTATGCTGTAACGCTGTGTCTTGTAAGGAAATGATACCGCTTAAACATCATTAACATCATTGTTCTGCTATTCAAGACACATCTTTCATCTAAAACACAAACCTTATTATCCGCTTAAACCTTATTACGCACTTGTTGTCTGATTGGCTTGCCCGTTACACCTGTTAGATTGCGCCTCCATGGTACAATTACGCGTCTATGATACGATCACGTACTACAATTATCACAACCCATTGTTACAACTATTAAGTGTATTTTGTTTCAACTGTGTCTATTTTTTAGCTTTTTAATGATTATAATATTAGAATCAATCTAAATTTAATCATACAGCGGTATTCCGAATTTTAATTGTGTTGAGAAGAGTTCACACATAGTTGATTAAGCGCCCCTCTAATCGATTTTTTGTATATAACCGATTGATTTTAAAAAATATTTTTTAAAAAAACTAAGTTGATGATTGATCTTGCCTAAGCATAAGATATTAGCTTATTAATCATCACAATCAGCATAAATCGGCGGAGGAGCCGGAAAAACGCTAATAAGCTGTGACAATGACTAAAGGGAGGTTCTCGTGGCAAATAAGATCGAAGTTTTAAAACAATCACACCGGTATCGCGATCTCTACAAAATTTTGTATGTGCAAGTTTTGTTTGCCATCGTTTGCGGTGTTCTCCTCGGATATTTCTATCCAAATATCGGAGAATCTCTAAAACCGTTAGGTGACGGTTTTATCAAACTGGTAAAGATGATTATCGCACCAGTTATATTCCTGACTATTGTTAGCGGCATTGCCGGAATGAGCGATTTGAAAAAAGTTGGTCGTGTTGCCGGAAAAGCGATGCTTTATTTCATCACATTTTCTACATTAGCCTTATGCATCGGTCTTATTATTGGCAATGTATTGCAACCAGGTTCTGGAATGCACATTGACCCTGCAACCTTGGACACAGGTGCAGTCAAAGTTTATGCTGAAAAAGCCCATGATGCTTCTATCGTCAAATTTTTGATGAATATTATCCCTTCAACGGTTGTTTCCGCGTTTGCAGAGGGTGATATTCTTCAGGTTCTATTCTTTTCTATCCTATTCGGTATCGCTTTAGGATCAGTTGGAGAGCGTGGCAAACCAGTTCTTGATTTTATTCATGCCCTTTCAGCACCAATTTTCAAATTGGTTGCTATCCTTATGAAAGTTGCTCCAGTTGGCGCTTTCGGTGCCATGGCTTTCACCATCGGAAAATATGGTATCGGCTCTGTCGTCAATCTCTTCTTTCTGATCGCAACTTTCTACATTACATCCGCATTATTCGTTGTTATCGTGCTGGGTGCTGTCTGCCGGTATAATGGAATTTCGATTTTCTCTCTTGTTCGTTATATCAAGGACGAGTTGTTGCTTGTTTTGGGAACCTCTTCTTCTGAAGCAGCTTTGCCAACCTTAATGGAAAAAATGGAAAAAGCTGGTGCGAAAAAGTCTGTCGTGGGTTTGGTTATCCCAACAGGGTATTCGTTCAATCTTGATGGCACCAATATCTATATGACCTTGGCAACATTATTCATTGCCCAAGCATTGGATATCAACCTCACACTTGAACACCAACTTCTTATTCTGGTTGTTGCAATGATTTCTTCAAAAGGTGCCGCAGGTGTGACCGGTGCTGGTTTTATTACACTTGCCGCCACATTGGGTGCAGTTCCAGCTATTCCTGTCGCCGGCATGGCCATTATTTTGGGTATCGACCGTTTTATGTCTGAATGTCGCGCACTCACCAATCTGATTGGTAACGCTGTTGCCTGCGTTGTTGTTGCCCGTTGGGAAAATGAATTGGATACCGACCAATTACATCGCACGCTGGGTGGCAAAGAACGCCATCCTGACCATCATGATCATCCCGATCATCATGGTGATGTGATGAGTGGTACAGCCAATTAGAATATTTCATTTAAAAGCCCCGTTACGACGGGGCTTTTCATTATAAAACTCAATAAATTAACGGATTAAATTTTATTCAAGGCACCAAGTTCTTTTGCAACGAGATAATAGAATGTAACGCGATTTTTCATACGTTCCCCTTTCATCTCATCTGCAACTTTGTGGACAGCCTGCTTGCTCTTTTCGCTATCTGCACCCAATTTATCTTGCGCCCAATTTTTCTCGACCCGTGCCAGCTCTTCCGAATCCGTTGTAGCAACCATAGCCGTATCGCGATTTTGCAATACCAATGACAAACGGTTTACCAACCGCTTTACAATCTCTTCATCTGGGTGCGAATCATATTTTTTTATGTCTGCTAAATGATCAGTCATTTCACTTCGCCTCATTTCTTAAAACTTATTCACAATGTCTTTTCCGTTTTTAGATAGATAGAGCAAGAAAATTGGAAACAACCCCTTCCTTCATGACACCTCATTGCTTATATTGGAAAGGCTGGTTCGCCAGCTATGGTAATAAATGGACAATGAAATAAACCCATTGGACCCGGGGGCGGTACCCGGCGCCTCCACCATAAGTCAAATAGGTTCGTTTGATTTATGAAGGGGGCGAAATAGGATCGACAAGGGCGTAAAGATTGCTCTTTTACCCGGCATTGTACCACCGTTATCGGGCTACTTAAGTAGTTGCAAATGACAACTATGCGGAAGCTCGTCTCGCTGCTTAATTGCGGCGCGAACGCTTCAAATTAAGCCTTAAGCCTTCGCCGGCTTAAGCGGGGTTCGGAGGCACCTGGCAACAGAAGCCTTCACTTTTGTTTCAACAATGTATCTTTTGTTTCAACAGCGTATTTCTAAAAACCCGAGCAAATCAGCAATAAGCAAGTGCATGTTGACCAAAACCCTGCTAGCAAGGCATTATACTGAAATTACAATATAGAAACGTCTTTCGAGGCGTTGCGCCGGAAAAAGGAACAGGTTTTCAATGGTTCACGATCAGATCCGTTACGACATTCTCGTTCAGGATGCTTTGCGCGGTGTCATTCGCAAAGTTCTATCTGAAGTAGCAAAAGCTGGGCTGCCGGGAGAACATCATTTTTTCATCACTTTTTTAACAAACGCATCCGGAGTTAAGGTTTCACCCCGTCTAAAAGAAAGATATCCGGAACAGATGACAATAGTTTTACAGCATCAGTTTTGGGATTTGAACGTTTCGGAAAACGGTTTTGAAGTTAGCCTATCTTTTGGTGATGTGCCGGAAAGACTTATCGTTCCTTTTTCTGCCGTGCAGGTTTTCTATGACCCAACGGCAGCTTTCGAAGCAGCCTTTGACTTACCATCTGATCTACCGATAAGCGATAATGACAGCGCGCATAATAGTGACGCACATCAGATGGAGCCTGCCGAGCTTGCAGTTTTGCCTCATAAAAAAGAACGTAAATCTTCCAGTAAAAAAGCATCATCCAGCGATAAAAAGGAAGATAAAAAGGAAGATAAAAAGGCGTCTGAAGGTGACGTAAACGAGGAAACACCATCTGCGAATGTTGTATCGCTTGATGCATTTCGTAAAAAATAGATGGAATTGAGAAATGGCCGAATTAATCAATTTGAGGCAATTTCGTAAGAAGAAAACACGCGAAAAACACGAAGAAGAAGCGCAACAAAATCGTATTCTTTTTGGTCGTACGAAAGTTGAAAAAGAGTTCGATGAACGCCTCAAGGCAAAAAATATCCAACAGATAAAATTGGGCAAATTGTCAGACACAGAAGAATAACGTTAGTTTTATGTTGAATTCGACGATTGATTGGTCAAAAGCACATTTGAAAAAAATTTCAGTGTGCATTGATGGTCATGCAACAAGCATTTCATTAGAACAGTTTTACTTAGAAATATTGCAGGAAACAGCAAAGAAAAACAATTTATCATTTTCCGCTCTGGTAACGCAAGTTGATGAAACACGCCCTCCTAATGTTAATTTATCGGCAGCGCTGCGTGTTTATGCTTTTCTTCTTGCTCAAACCCCAAAAGCATAATAATAGAACAATACTGTTTTTCGGACTAGTCATTGAACCAAGCTTTTCCATATGGTTGTGTTGATTTGTTCAATCGTCTTTATTTGATACAAAACAGACATAATAGGGTAACATTGGCCGTCTAATTCAGATTTATGGAACATTTCGAAGATCAAGAACGTGAAATAGCACCATTGAAAGATCCACAATCCTTACCAGATTTTGTGGTGACAGCAGTGTTGAAGCGTGACGTGTTTTCAGAAACACGAACTGGTCATTTTATTGATGAACCGCAAAAGCGGGTTATTCGGCGTATTGTAACGGCTTCACCTTGGTGGTCGCGTCCATTGGCTTGGATTTTGGCGAAAAGAGAAATCAGGGCACTGAAAAAAGTGCGCGGTTTAGAGGGTGTTCCCCAATTATTGGCGGTAGATAAGGATGGGCTATATCGCTCATGGAGTGATGGGATGCCTCTCCATTTGGCACGTCCGAATAAGCCTGAATTTTACCATAGCGGTCTTAGAATCCTGCGCAATTTGCGGCGTATGGGGCTAACACATAATGACTTGGCAAAGCCTCAAAATTGGCTCATGACGCCAGATGGAAAAGCCTCAGTTATTGATTTCCAGTTGGCCAGTGTTCACAAGCGTCGAGGTTTATTTTACCGCTATTTTGCTTATGAAGACTTCCGCCATCTCATAAAGCAGAAAAAAAGTTTTGCGCCCAATCTGTTAACGCCGACCGAAAAAAGAATATTGAAAAATCGTTCTTGGCCTTCACGTCTTTGGTTAGCAACAGGAAAACGGGTTTATAATTTTTGGACAAAAGGTGTGTTCAAGTGGTCTGATGGTGATGGTACTGGTGACCGTATTCAGGAACAAGGCCCACTGATACGCTCTTTATTAAAGGCTGATCCACGAATCCATAATGTTGCACTGGCAACATATTCGCTTCCAGCAAAAGGCGTTGGTTTATACGCTTTTGTTGAAGCCGATGACATGAATGAAAAGCAGGTTCGCAGTTTGCTGAAAGATCAGAAAGTTGAACTATTGCAAGTTGTCGACGAGTTGCCACGGCGTGAGGATGGTTCAGTTCGCGATGATATTATGAAATTGATAGCGATGAATGAACTTAATGATCTTGTTAGATTGGTGAAGAAGGAACCGGAGTTAGAAACGGTTGTCCGCCCGATTGTAGATAACAGATTGAATTTTACCGATCGTCGCGTATATGAGTACGAAGTTAGCCGTAAAAAGAAATAAAGCAGCTATTTTTTGTTTGAAAGCTAAAAGAGAACACTAGCAGAACGCGCAAAAAACCATTAGATTGGGGAACAATGAACAATTTTCCCGACGATATACCATTTTTTGATGATGAAACGAACAATGCCCCTGCCCAATCCAGTGGATTGGCAGCGCGCGCCATGGCGGCTCGTCGTGCGTCATCTGCCGAGCCTGAATATTTAACAACTTTAAATCCGGAACAGCGTTTGGCTGTCACCACAACCGAAGGACCAGTATTGGTACTTGCAGGTGCAGGCACTGGCAAAACACGCGTCTTAACAACTCGTATTGCCCATATCTTACGGTTAGGGTTGGCATATCCCAGCCAAATACTGGCGGTAACATTTACTAATAAGGCTGCTCGTGAAATGAAGCAGCGTATAGGTGAACTGGTTGGTGGTACCGTGGAAGGTATGCCATGGCTTGGCACATTCCATTCTATTGGCGTGAAAATTTTGCGTCGCCATGCAGAACTTGCCGGACTCAATAACAACTTCACCATTCTTGATACAGATGATGTCATTCGGCTTTTAAAACAGATTATTCAAGCTGAAGGTCTGGATGACAAGCGTTGGCCTGCGCGCACTTTTGCCAATATGATTGATGGCTGGAAAAACCGCGGCTTATCGCCAGAACAAATATCGGAAGGCGATGCGCGATCTTTTGGTAATGGTCGAGGTCGAGAGCTTTATCGCATTTATCAGGAGCGGTTAAAAACACTAAACGCTTGCGATTTTGGTGACCTATTGCTGCACCCGATCCATATTTTCCAGAAAAATCCCGATGTCTTGCGAGATTACCATACCAAATTCCGCTACATTTTAGTGGACGAGTATCAAGATACCAATACAGCGCAATATTTATGGCTAAGGCTTTTGGCACAGCGCCCAGCAGGACAACCTGTTAATTTGTGTTGCGTCGGTGATGATGACCAATCGATTTACGGTTGGCGTGGTGCTGAAGTTGACAATATCTTGCGGTTTGAAAAAGATTTCCCGGGTGCAACAGTCATCCGCCTTGAGCGGAATTATCGTTCAACAAGCCACATACTGGGCGCAGCCTCTCATCTTATTGCGCATAATCAGGGACGCTTGGGAAAAACACTTTTTACCGACCAAGAAAATGACGGCGAAGGAAAAGTCAAGGTTCATGCTGCGTGGGACTCGGAAGAAGAGGCACGTGCTATTGGCGAAGAAATAGAACAAGCGCAGCGAAATGGTCATGCACTCAATGATATTGCGATATTGGTGAGAGCATCCTTCCAAATGCGCGAGTTTGAAGACCGTTTTGTAACCTTAGGGCTTAACTACCGCGTTATTGGTGGTCCGCGTTTCTATGAACGGCAAGAAATTCGTGACGCATTGGCGTATTTTAGAGTTGTTGCGCAACCCGCTGATGACTTGGCTTTTGAGCGCATCGTCAATACCCCTAAACGTGGCTTGGGCGATGCGACAATCCGGCAAATCCATGATGCTGCGCGACTGCAAAATATATCGATGTTTGCCGCTGCATCGGCAATGATTGAGACGGACGAATTAAAGCCGAAACCGCGCAGTGCACTTCGAAAAGTTATTGAAGATTTCCGCCGCTGGCAAAATATGCTCGACAACACACCGCACACTGAGCTTGCGGAAATGATCCTTGATGATTCCGGATATACTGCGATGTGGCAAAATGACCGGTCGGCAGAAGCGCCAGGTCGGTTGGAAAACTTAAAAGAACTTATTCATTCGATGGAAGATTTTGAAAGTTTAAGAAGCTTTCTCGAGCACATTTCATTGGTCATGGATAGTGATAAGAATGAAGATATGGATGCTGTCAATATTATGACACTGCATTCTGCCAAGGGGTTGGAATTCAATACGGTGTTTTTACCAGGCTGGGAAGAAGGTCTTTTCCCACACCAGCGCTCACTGGATGAAGGTGGACGCGCCGGCTTGGAGGAAGAGCGGCGCTTGGCTTATGTGGGTCTCACCCGAGCAAAAAAGAATCTTCATATATGGTTTGTTTCAAACCGCCGCATTCATGGGCTTTGGCAATCGACAATTCCATCACGGTTTCTCGATGAACTACCCAATGAACACGTTGAAGTTGCAGAAGTTGAAACCTCATATGGTGGTTATGGTAAATCGCGTTTTGACCGGCAAGAACCTTTTCAAAACAACTATTCGACACCAGGGTGGCAAAGAGCCAAACAAAATGCCAATGATGCGACACGTAACAATTGGGGGTCGCGTTCCGGTGCAAATGTTGAACGTATAGGTTATGGCGAGGTTGATTCTGGTTTTGGAGCGGGTCGCGTTGCCAAATCGAAAACAATTGAAGGTGAGCTTATCGCCAAATCAATCTCTGACACACCTTCCAATTTCGCCGTTGGAGACCGCGTTTTTCATATGAAATTTGGCAATGGCAATGTTGTTTCTATTGAAGGCAACAAATTGACGATAGCTTTTGATAAGGCTGGCGAAAAGCGTGTTTTGGATAGCTTTGTAAAAAAGGTTTGAATTTGTGGGATAGCAGCCCAAAGCTGCTATCCCCGATCAACAGTGATCTTTATATTATTTCAAGAAATTATGAACCAACAGGTCTTTAACGTCTTTAACGCGGCCTTGCATAATGGCCTTTGTACCATAAAGTGCCATGCCTGAAACTTCACCGGCTGTGATTTTTGGTGGCATAACAAGCTCATAACCACTTGTTTTCACATCAAGCAATGCTGCACCTTTATGATTCAGAAATTCCTGTACAGCTTTTTCCAATTGTTCAGGTTGGTCTATATGCCACCCCTTTATGCCAATAGATTCGGCAACTTGTGCAAAATCAGGATTCTGAAGATCCGTGTAATGGTCAACCAGTCCTTCAACTTTCTGTTCAAGTTCCACAAAGTTCAATGAAGAGTTGTTGAAAACAACAATCTTAACATCAAGCTTTTCTTGCACAACCGTCAACAATTCGCCCAAAAGCATGGCAAGCCCACCATCACCAGACAATGAGATAACTTGACGGTCCTCATAAGCCTTTTTCAAACCAATGGCTTGTGGTAGCGCGTTTGCCATTGTTCCATGTGTTAAACTGGCCAATGTGCGTCTTTTTCCATTTGTTTTGAAATGTCTTAGTAACCAGACCATTGGTGAACCACAGTCACCCGTAACAATGGCATCGTCGTCAGCATATTTGTTGATTAAGCCGACAAGATATTGCGGATGGATGATATCCTTCGACAAGCTTGTTTCTTTCGCTTCGGCTGCTTCTGCGTCACGTTTTAACTTCAAGCAGGAATCAAGAAATGATGTATCTGTTTTGGCATCAACATGCTCAATCAGTGCAGCAACGGTATTTTTGACATCGCCCACAACACCGATATTGACCGGATGACGACGCCCCAAATGTGTTCCATCTTCGTCAACCTGAATGATAGTCGCTTTATTCGGATAGAATTGCGAATAGGCAAAGTCTGTACCCAATAATAGCAGCGTATCACAACGTTCTACCATTTCGAATCCTGGCTTTCCACCGAGCATTCCATTCATTCCCATATTGTAAGGATTATCATATTCGATAAAATCCTTGGCACGTGAAGCGTGACCAATGGGTGCATTCAGCTTTTTCGCCAATGATACCACTTCATCATGCGCACCTTTGACACCCGAACCAACATAAATTGCAACTTTCGAACTGCTGTTAAGTGCTTTTGCAATGCTGGCAATATCTTCGTCTGATGGGCGTAGTACAGGTTTTGGATGATGAACCGCATATTGTGTAGGATGACTAACTGTTTGCATGGACACATCAACTGGCAGAACAATAACAGCCACCCCACGCTTGGTTAAAGCCGCCTGACATGCTTGCACGGTTATACGCTGTGCCTCTTCCGCATTGAGTATCTGTTCACAATAGACCGAGCAATGCGAATATAATGCACGAAAATCTACTTCTTGCGGCCAATCAGTACCAAGAAAATTCGTTGCAAGTTGACTTGCAATCGCAACCACTGGTGCGCGATTTCTATTGGCTTCATAAATACCATTAATCAAATGCAGGCTGCCCGGCCCACATGAGCCAGCACAGGCTGATAAGCCACCGCTAACATAGGCTTCTGCACCTGCGGCAAATGCTGCCGCTTCTTCATGACGCGTATGCACCCACTCAATTTTTGAACGGTAAATTGCATCCGTAATATAGTTGAGCGTATCACCAACAATGCCGAAGCAATGTTTTACGCCCGCGTTTTCCAAAGTTTCAACGATAATATCGCCTACTTTTTTTGAAGACATTTCAATATCCTTTCATGGCTAAAACATAGCGGCAAAATGCCTTAATTTAAAAGAAATTGGAAATGACTTCATTGTGTATCACAGACGTTTGAAAGTATTTTACTTCCATTTGTCAATAAATTGTTCGACAGATAAGGTCTGCATATCTGGTAATGCTTGGTAAAGGTCGTCCAATGACCAGTTCCACCAAGACAAATCGAGCAGCGATTGAATAATATTATCCGGAAATCTTGTTCTTATTCTTTTAGCCGGCACACCACCAACAATTTCGTAAGACATAACATCTTTGGTAACAACCGCATTGGCTCCAATAACGGCACCATGACCTATACTGATTCCGGGCATTATCACGGCACCATAACCAATCCAAACGTCATTCCCAATCGTTACCCTCTTACCCGCTCGTTTTTCACGAAAGGCACTATCCAGCGTCATAAACTTGAAATATTCGTTGGGTCGGTATGTCATTTTATGCATACTCACCCGTTCCATCGGATGTTCCAAGGCATTTAAGCGAACATTGGACGCAATGGAACAGAACTTGCCGACATCCGTATAGATAGCCTCGCTATTGCGTTCGAAATACGTAAAATCCCCAACAATCGTATCTCTTAAAATGACCCGTTCGCCAATTTCTGTAAAACGGCCAAGTTTACAGCCATTCAGTCGGGCTGTTGTGTGGATACGTGGTTCGCTATTATGAAAACGCTGGTCTATTGGAGGTGTATTCATAGTATACTTTTATTCTATCAAGTCCGCTAAATTGTATTTATCATAAAGAAATAATAGCTGTTCAACATTTTTCCCTTATAGGGAAAACATTCGACATGGTATTTTACCATTTCCTACCATTGCGCACGCCCCATGCAAACGGTATAGTTTGGGTAAATTTAGCAAACTTACTGATAATTGCTCGTAAGATCTGCTTGGTATAAGTTCCAATTCAGGGATATTTTTTATGAAAAGCGTAATCCGTATCGTCATTTTGACAGTTGTTTTTATTGCAGCTGTATTTGGATATGACGCCATTATGAATCCTCCTTTAGGAGGAAATTTCAGTCTAACGGATTCAAACGGAAAAACTGTCACACAAAACGATATTCGCGCCAAACCTGCAGCAATATTCTTTGGTTATACGCGGTGTCCCGATGTATGTCCGACAACTTTGTTAAATATGAGCAATTGGCTGAAAGAATTAGGACCCGACGCCGATAAGATAGGCGTTTGGTTTATTACAGTTGACCCTGAAAGGGATACGCCAGAAGTCTTACATGACTATTTGGCCAATTTTACCGATAAAATCGTTGGCATAAGCGGCGATCCGGCGAAAGTCCATGCAGCCATCGACGCCTTCAATATTTTCACCAAGAAAGTTCCAGGTGAAGATGGTGATTATACCTATGACCATACTGCAGCCGTTATTTTAATGAAAAAAGGCGGTAAATTATCGGGTGTAATCCCCTATAGTGTTGAAGAAAATGAAGATGGGTTAAACGATAAAATCGCCATCGAGCGTTTGAAAAAATTAGCAAATCAATAAAATTTAAGGATGTCTAAGTTGGGACAAATTCGCCTACATTACCGAACAGCTAAGACCAAAGCTGAAGAATTATACCAGAAAATGGATGCCGCTTTTGAAGACGATGCTTATCCTTTGGCAATCACGGAAATAGATGAAGCAAAAGCCATTTATGAAGTATCGCTCTATGTCGAAGAGGATGAAAAAGCTGTTGTTCAAACGCGATTGGCGCAAATATTGAGCGTTAATCAAGACGAAATAAAAATTGAAGTTCTACCCGATATTGACTGGGTTCAACATAGTTTGGAAGGGCTCAATCCTGTTCGCGCTGGACGCTTCTTTATTCATGGCAGCCATGACCGCGATAAGGTCATGCCAAATGATCTTGCCATTGAAATTGAAGCAGGACAAGCCTTTGGTACCGGACACCATGGCACCACAGTTGGTTGCCTTGAATTGCTTGCGGAAGTCATGGCAAATGAAAAGCCGCAAAATGCGCTTGATCTTGGCACAGGTAGCGGAATTTTGGCTATCGGTATGGCTTTGATTGCACCAATAAGAATATTGGCAACCGACATAGATCCTATTGCTATAAATGTAGCAAAAGAAAATTTCGCACTTAATGGTGTATCTGATACAATTACAGCTATCACCGCAACGGGGCTTGACGATAATGAGATTACGTCACGCGCACCATTTGATCTTATCGTTGCCAATATATTGGCCAATCCATTGATAGAATTGGCGCCGCAAATGGTTCCTGCCAAGGCCAAGAATGGCTCGATCGTTCTCTCCGGAATTTTGGAAGAGCAACATGATCGTGTTGTAAAAGCCTATCAAGATCAAGGTGCTAAATATATAAAAACACTCCATCATGAAGGATGGGTGGCTATCCATCTCAAATAATAAAATGGGAAAAGCCTTATGTTTCAATCGTACAATATGATGACAAATCCGGAAAATGCCAAAAATCGTATTTTGGCACTTCGTGAAGAAATGGAAGCTATCGGCGTTGATGGCTTTCTTGTCCCCCGTGCGGACGAGCACCAAGGCGAATATGTTCCCCCTCATGCGCAACGTTTGCAATGGCTCACCGGATTTACTGGCTCTGCCGGCGTTGCGCTGATATTGAAAGACAAAGCAGTCATTTTTGTCGATGGTCGTTACACCCTGCAAGTGCGCCAACAAACCGATGGCGAGATATTTTCCTATGAAGATCTAATATCTTGCCCCCCACAACAATGGTTGGCACAAAATGCCCATGGGCTAACAATTGCCTATGACCCATGGCTCCATACAATTGCTGGCGTTAAAGCGTTACAAAACGCGGTTGAAGAAAAAGCAAAAGGACGGCTCATCGCCACTTCAACAAATCTCGTTGATAATATTTGGCATGACCAACCAGAACCACCATTGACACGCGTTACAATCCAACCGCTGCAATATGCTGGTGTGACAACAGAACAGAAATTACACACAATTTCAGATGTCCTTCATAGTCAGAACTGTGACTATGTTATCTTGACCGATCCATCATCTATCGCATGGACGTTCAATATCCGTGGCAAAGATGTCTCCAATACGCCATTTCCGCTGTCATTTGCTTTGTTGCCGGCTCAAGGGCAACCATCATTATTTATAGATCATAGAAAATTGGGTTCGGAAGAAAAACACTATCTTGAAAACTATACTCGATTGTTCGAACCGTCCATGTTTTTGACTGAGGTAGCAGCAGCAGCCAAATCAGGAAAATGTTTTTCACTTGCCCCCAATCTTGTTGCTGAAAAAATCCGTCAGGTTGTGTTCGACAATGATGGAACAATAAAAGAGCTGGAAGATCCTGCAAGATTGCCTCGCGCCATTAAAAACGATTCCGAGCTTGCTGGTTCGCGTCATGCGCATGCGCGTGATGGTGTAGCATTATGCCGGTTCTTTTCATGGTTAAGCCGTCAACCATCAGGCAGCGTTGATGAAATTTCAGCTTCAATGCAGTTGGAAACATTTCGTACCGAAACCGCTGTAAAAATGGGGTCGAAACTGGAAGACCTATCATTCGATACGATTTCTGGCAGTGGTCCTGACGGCGCAATTATCCATTATCGTGTAACCACCGCAACCAACAGAGCGCTTAATGATGGCGAGCTTTATCTTGTTGATTCAGGCGCACAATACAAAGACGGCACAACAGATGTTACCCGTACCGTTGCTATCGGCGAAGTGGGAGAAGAAGAAAAACGTTGCTTTACGTTGGTCTTGAAAGGAATGATAGCCCTGTCGGTCGCCCGTTTTCCTGTAGGCACACGCGGACAAGATCTGGACGTTTTAGCCCGAATTAATTTATGGAAAGCTGGACTTGATTATGCCCATGGCACAGGGCATGGCGTTGGAGCTTATCTTGCGGTTCATGAAGGACCACAAAATATATCCAAAAGAGGTGCTCAAGAGCTAATCCCAGGCATGATTGTTTCCAATGAACCAGGATACTATCGTGAAGGTCAATTTGGCATTCGCATTGAAAACTTACTCGCCGTAATGCCCGCCACAGAAATTTCTGGCGGCGATATATCGATGCTCAAATTTGAAACCCTGACATTCTGCCCAATTGATAGAAATCTGATATTGGTCGATATGCTGACCAATGAAGAGCGCAATTGGCTTAATAATTATCATGCCAGTGTCTATGACCATAACGTTTCCCATCTTGATGACACTGACCGTAAATGGTTAGAGGAAGCAACAAAACCACTTTAATTAGAGGAAGCAACACAGCTGCTTTAATTAGAGGAAGCAGCAAAGCCACGTTAATAGGTTGTTGATATTTTTGAATAGCAAGTGTTATGGCAGGTATTTATGCTTGCCATTTCATACACTGTGCATGAGCTCGTCGGTCAATTTGATAAAAAGACACGTTATGAAATTCATCAAAGCATTTTAGGTCAAAAAATAACGATAGAAACCCTTTTTATAGCCATTAATGTTGCTGATAGCGCTTTTGCTCATGTCCTTTTGAAGACAAAAACTTAAAAACTTTCGCCAAACGGACATCAAATAAAAACCATCAATGAATAATTTCAGTAAATGACTTTAGTGAGCAATTTCAATGAGTGATTTTAATCGGTGATTTCGGTGAGTGATTTCAGTCGGTGATTTTTACAAATAATCACTCAGTGATTTCGGCAATCTTTATTGAACGCAACAGCCATGACTATGTCATTAGAGGCCGTCGAGAGCTTAGATAATTCCCGAATTTTCTACCAAGCATCACTTTAAACAGCTATACAGCTATTTAATGGCATTATCCGAGTGATCGAGTTGTCCGCTTACAACTTTGAGATCGAATAATCGCTTTATGAAAATCGAATAATCTTTTTATAGCTTTCGTCAGAAATCATCTGCTTTTAGCTCTCGTTTTGCTTAACCAATTCAAACCACGCATCTTCATCAATAATTTTCACGCCAAGTTCCTGCGCTTTTGTCAATTTTGAACCAGCACCTGGCCCAGCGACAACGAGATCTGTCTTTTTTGAAACAGAAGCAGCGGTTTTTGCCCCTAACCTTTCGGCCATTGCTTTTGCCTCATCTCTCGACATCTGTTCCAGTGAACCAGTAAAAACAACAATCTTTCCAGCGACAGGAGAATTATTTGTAATTGGCAATACCTCTTTGAGCGGCGTAACTTCTTTCAACAGCGCTTCCAAGATCTGCCTATTATGATCTTCCGCGTAGAAATCAACGACAGCTTCTGCAACGGTGGAACCAATACCTTCAATATTCGTAAGTTCTAACCAAGCATCATTGCCCTTAATCATTTCCTCATTAGGCATTATTGCATGAGACGCGATATTGGCAAATGCATCGTAAGTTTGATAGGCACGCGCTAACCGGCGAGCATTGACCTCACCCACATGGCGTATTCCCAAAGCAAACAAAAACCGGCTTAAAGAAATTTCGCGCCGTGCATTGATCGCATCATAAAGATTTTGCACGGATACACTTCCAAAGCCATCGCAATTTTCCAGCTTTTTCAATGCATTCTTTTGTCTCTCTTGCAGGGTGAATATATCAACCGGACTTTTGATTGATAAATTTTGATCGTCCGCATGAAAGAAAAATTCAACCTGTTTTTCACCAAGCCCTTCAATGTCGAACGCATTGCGCGATACAAAGTGGCGCAAACGTTCCATCGCTTGTGCCGGACAAATCAAGCCACCTGTACAACGCCTGACCGCCTCACCTTCTTCTCTGACTGCATGACTTCCACAAGCAGGACAACCGGTTGGAAAATCATAGGCTTTTGCGTCAATTGGGCGCCGCTCTGCAATAATATCAACAATTTGCGGAATAACATCACCAGCACGTTGAATAATAACGGTATCTCCAACGCGGATATCTCTACCATCTCTAATTTTTTCGCCTTTGCTGCCAACGCCTTTGATATAATCTTCATTATGCAAAGTGGCATTGGTAACAACAACACCGCCAACTGTTATTGGCTCCAAACGAGCAACTGGTGTTAAGGCGCCCGTCCGCCCCACTTGAATGTCGATTGCACGCAGCACAGTCATTGCCCGTTCTGCTGGAAATTTATGGGCAATTGCCCATCTTGGTGAGCGCGAAATAAAACCAAGGCGTTGCTGCAACGCCAAGTCATTGACTTTATAGACAACACCATCAATATCATAATCAAGATCAGCGCGTTGCTGTTCTATGGCATGAAAATGCTGCAACAAACCTTCCGCGGAATCAAAGAGTTTTGTTAAAGGATTGACGGTAAAACCGTAGCTTTTAAAAACTTCAACCATGCCCAATTGTGTTGTTGCCGGCATCTGGCTAACTTCACCCCAAGCATAGGCAAAAAATTTCAATTTCCGCTTTGCTGTGATACCAGCATCAAGCTGGCGAAGTGAACCAGCCGCCGCATTTCTAGGGTTTGCAAAAATCTGCTTACCCTCTTCTCTATGGCGTTCATTAAGTGCCTGAAAATCTGCATGAGCCATATAACATTCGCCGCGTACTTCCAGCACATCAGGATACTTTCCAGCTAATTGTTTCGGAATATCTGAAACCGTAAATGCATTGGCCGTAACATTTTCACCAACAGTGCCATCACCGCGTGTTGCGGCCGTCACAAGCTTGCCTTGTTCATACCGCAGTGACAGAGAAAGCCCATCAATTTTCGGTTCAGCCGTAATTTGCAGCAAATCGCTAGCACTTAACCTTAAAAACCGGCGGATCCTGTCAACGAAATCCTTTACATCATCGTCACTAAAGGCATTATCAAGCGACAGCATTGGAACGCGATGTCTAACTTTTTCAAATTTTTCGGAAACCTGTGCGCCAACCTTTATAGACGGAGAATCCGGCCTGACCAGTTCTGGAAATCGTTTTTCGATTGCTGTGTTGCGTTTACGTAAAGCATCATATTCAGCATCGGATATTTCAGGCTGATCTTTGGTATTATATAAAATATCATGACGGGCAATTTCTTTTGCCAACCATTCCAACTCTTGTGCTGCCTGAGCAGATGTCAATTCGTCCACTGGAGAATTTTGAGAGTTTTGCATTCCATAATCCCGAAATCGTTAGATGCTTATAAAACATGTCGCTTTGTCTTAAAAAGTAAAACAGCAACAGAGCAATTAAATTGTGCAGGTCTGACAATTTTATCGACTAATAAAATTATATAATGTTAACGGGGAAAAGTTATTTAGCGCCAAGCAGCTTAATGGCGGCGGCACGTGCTTCTTCGGTGATATGTTCACCGGCCAACATCCGTGCAATTTCCTCGGCACGCTCTTCAGGCTCCATCTTATGCACATGCGTGATAAGGCGCCCTCCTTCGCGGTGTTCTGCCTTGCTAATGAGGAAATGCGAATCTGCACGTGCTGCAACTTGCGGTGCATGTGTGACTGAAAGCACTTGAACCTTCTTGGCTAATCTGGAAAGCCTTTGTCCGATAGCGTCCGCAACTGCACCACCAACACCAGTATCAATCTCGTCAAAGACGAGCGTTGGTGCAGATCCACGATCTGCCAATGCCACCTTCAACGCCAATAGAAAGCGCGACAATTCACCGCCTGAAGCGACTTTCATCATTGGTCCAGCGCGCGTTCCCGGATTTGTGCGCACCCAATATTCAACACGGTCTATACCTTCCGCATTGCGTTGTGTGGCATCACTATTTATCTCGACAATAAATTCGGCACGTTCAAGCTTCAATGCAGGCAATTCTGCCATAACAGCGGCAGTCAGGTCTTTTGCACGTGTATGCCTTTTTTGCGACAACGCATCTGCTGCCTTATCATATGCGCTCAATGCGCTTTGTACTTCTTTTTCCAGTCTAGCCAAATTTGTTTCGCCCGCATCAAGCTCTGCAAGGTCAGCGTCCATTTGGTCACGCAACTGCGGCAAATTATCAACTGGAACATTATATTTTCTGGCTGCACCCCGTAAAGCAAATAGCCGTTCTTCAACCCGCTCTAACTCTTGTGGGTCAAAATCCAGTGCACGCATTGCATGATCGACACTGTCTTGTGCCACACCAAGCGATTGGATAGCCTCATCAATAGCTTTGACAATGGGAGAAACAAGCTCTTCCGCTTCAGAAACTTTTCGCTCTAATCTGCGTACAAAGTTCGACAAGACAGGTATCGGCGATTCCACACCATTGAGTAGATCACCGGCCTCATTGATATCTGTGGCGATTTTTTCCGCTTTCATCATATCAGTGCGACGGTTAGCAAGCTCTTCTTCTTCCCCTATCTCAGGGTTGAGTGCATCAAGTTCTTCAACAGAGGTTCTTAAATAATCAGCTTCTCTTGCTGCCTGCTCAACTTTTGCTTGGTATTTTTTTAGCTCTGTTTCCAAGCCATGCCAGATGCGATAACAGTTTTTAACCTTATCAACGTCATCTGCCAAATCCCCATAGGCATCAAGTAGGTTACGGTGGGTATCAATATCCACCAAAGCGCGATCATCATGCTGGCCATGTATTTCAACCAGTTCATGGCCAATCTGGCGCATGAGCGAAACACTCGCTGCTTGATCGTTTACAAAAACCCGACTACGCCCATCCGCCGATTGGATGCGCCGCAATATAATATCGCCCTCATCATCAAGACCGTTTTCCTTAATGATATTTCTTGCCGGATGATTTTTCGGCACGTCAAAGACTGCTGTAACTTGCCCGCTATCCATGCCATGGCGAACCAATGAAGCATCGCCACGCCCGCCCAAAGCGAGAGACAAAGAATCAAGTAAAATAGATTTACCCGCCCCAGTCTCCCCCGTCAGTACCGACAGGCCCGCTTCAAAGGAGATATCGAGCCTTTCGATCAGAACAATGTCGCGGATCGAAAGCTGTATGAGCATATCCGATTAAGACGCCTTTTTGCCGTCAGGTTTAATTTTGTTAACTGCGCGAGAAATCCACGAACCTTTGTTTTCCTGAGGGCTTACGCCACCCTTTTGTAAAAGCTCAAAGGCACTCTTATACCATTTGCTATCAGGATAGTTCTGTCCAAGAACAGCAGCAGCTGTCTGGGCTTCAGATGTCAATCCCAATGCATAGTTGGCTTCTGTCAAGCGATAGAGTGCCTCTTCAATCTGATTGGTATTTGAATATTCCTCAACAACCGTACGATAACGCTTGATCGCTGCCAGATATTGCTTGCGCTCTTGATAATAGCGGCCAATCTGCATTTCCTTACCAGCGAGCTGTTCTCGACCGAAACGAATCTTCGTTTTTGCATCATCCACATATTCCGATTGTGGATAGCGATCGACCACTTCCTGCATGGCGGCAATAGCGCGTTTGGTGTCTTTTTGATCGCGCGTAATATCCGGTATCTGGCGGAAATAAGCCAAACCAATAATATAATAGGCATAAGCTGCTTCTTCAGAGGTTGGGTATAGCGAGATATAACGTTTTGCCATATTGACGGCTTCGTCATAGTCACCTTTGCGATAATTGGTAAAGGCACCCATAACGAGTGATTTACGTGCCCATTCGGTATATGGATGTTGGCGATCAATAGCTGCAAACTTTTTGGAAGCCTCGCCCAAACGCCCAGCGTCCAAGTTAGCTAGTGCCTGATTATAAAGTACATCGGGCTTTTCAATTGTTTCTACATAAGATGTAAGATCAACATCTTTATCTTTTTTGGAGCACCCGGCTGTCAAACATACGCTACCAAGTAAAACCCCAACCAATAGTTTACGGGCAAAACTTGAATTTAAATCCACAGCGTTTTTTATATACGAACTAGACTTCGTCATGCTTTCTCCGGCCTTTCGGCGCTCTTTTTAAAACAAAGACCCTGTTAAAAACAATAACAGGTACCATTACTCGCTCGAGCATAAACCACAATCTTAGATAATCAGCAACTAATTACCTACTAAATTAACATTGAATTAGCCGATTTCACCCCTATTGGTCAATCGTTCGTTGAAACAACAATAATAACAAGCCGTTTTAAACAAGTAGTTTTCAACGTTATTTTTCATCAATAGTACAGATTTCATAAGCAGAACTGTCGGCAAGAACAGCGCGAACCAATTGCGCATTCAAGGCGTGCCCTCCCCGCAATGAACGAAATTGGCCGATAAATGGATGCCCTAACAATGCTGTATCCCCAATAGCGTCCAACAATTTATGGCGAACAAATTCATTTTCATAAAAAGTGCCTTGTGGATTAACAATGCGCCCATCAACACCGATAACCAAGGAATTTTCCAGTG
Organism: uncultured Bartonella sp.; assembly: GCA_946478665.1. Classification (GTDB taxonomy): domain Bacteria; phylum Pseudomonadota; class Alphaproteobacteria; order Rhizobiales; family Rhizobiaceae; genus Bartonella. Next base: position 137,372 of record CAMLCZ010000002.1, read on the forward strand.
AAGACCCCAAGGCCATACCGGCTGCCCAAAGTGTTTCAACATCTTTTAAAAAGCCAAATGTGCGAGCTCGCGAAACTTCCGCTTTATAATCATCTTTATCAAGATCAAATATAAACTGGCTTTCTCCAATTATTGGCGTAGCAAAAGCGATTGCGACATCAAATTGCCGACCATCAAATGGAACAAACTCAGCAAAGCCACTTTTTGATTCGACTCTAACGTGCTTTTGAATGCGCAAATATTGGCGTTTGGCGTCTTGTATTTTAATACCTGTCTCATCAAAAGCTTTGCAATAGCTCCATGCACCACCATCCAAGATTGGCAGTTCATTATTGGATACTTCTATAGTCAAATTATCCAGATTATAGGCTGTTATTGCAGACATCAAATGTTCGATTGTTTCAACACGCAACTCCCCTTTTCCCAGCACTGTTGAAAGCTCTGTAGCGCCTGTCTCGCTTGATATGGCTCGAAAACGTTGCTTTTGACCGTTCATGGTTTCACGAATGAAAACTATTCCCGTATCATGGTTTGCTGGATGAATTGTCAGAGTCGATGGTGTACCACTATGCACGCCATGACCTGTCAAAGTCACAACAGAATTTAAAGTGGATTGATACTTTGGGAAAATATCATCTTTGGTTGAACCAGTCATATTCATCCATCTTTCAACGCCAGAGTTATTCAGTCTTGAAAATTATTAGCATTTTTTAAAACTGCCTTCGAGTGCAGATTGAAAGATATGCCAATCAATTTTTACAACCAAACCGTTATATGCGTTCAAAACAACAGAAAATCATCATTATAGAGACATCAACCTATTTTTCTCCGAATGATAAATGCAAATAAAAAAACCGCTGTTTTGCAACAGCGGTTAATTCGAGAAGGTTTTGGGGCTTTTGTGGTATAAGTCTATCTTTATTGAAAGACTTATACCTTTTTCTCTATAGCTATTACCTTTTATCAGTTAGCCTGACGGCGAAGAAATGCCGGAATTTCCAACTGATCTTCTTCACTCATTGGCGCACGATTTTGTGGCTGCATTGGTTGCATTGGCTGCTGTGGACGCATTTGCGGCTCAGCAGCACGACGTGGAGCATAGACTGCAGCATCAGGCGAAATTGTGCGCCGTGGATCTGTTGAAGGCATTACTGGCTCACGATGTGATGGTCTTGCAGCAGGCTCTAAGCGTCCTGTCGGCTCTTCATCACGGTGCATCAAGCTTTGTGTCAACTTCTGCCACAAACTGCGTGGTCCTTGTTGTGGTGCCTGACGATTGGAAGCAGCACTGGCTTTCTCACGTGCAACTGGTGGAAAATCGCGTAGCTCTGGCATACGAACTGGCGTTTGACGAGGTTGCTGGGCTACTGGTCTTTCCTGCATAGCTGGCACTTCTGTCATTTCATCCAAAACGCGTGCTGTTGCTTCCATCGACACATTTGGTGTCATAGGTTGCTGTGGTACCACACGGCTTTGCATACGAGGCGCCTGTTGTGCTTGCGCAACTTGTTGATTTGGTGCTGCAGCTGCAACCTGAACCTGTGGGTTGCTGCGCTGTGGCATAACAGGTGTTTGCGTTGCAGGTGTTTTGAATAACTGGCTTTGTGGGCGGAATGGCTCTTCAACTGGCCGATTCATCTCAACCTCAAGCGCTTCCATGACCTCTACCATGCCTTGCGGACGAGGATCGGCATTATGTACCTTCTGCATACCTGGGATAGGCTGGTTACCCTCTGCCTTACGAACAGGGTTGACCAATGGATTACCCATATTACCTGTATCTGTTCCTTCAACCGACATACGATCAATACCTGTTGCAACAACAGAAACACGAATGACGCCTTCAAGTGATTCATCATCAATTGCACCAAAGATGACGTTTGCGTCGGCATCGACTTCTTCACGAATACGGTTGGCAGCTTCATCAACCTCAAACAAGGTTAAATCACGTCCACCGGTGATAGAAATCAACAATCCACGTGCGCCACGCATTGAGGTTTCATCAAGCAGTGGGTTGGCAATGGCGGCTTCGGCAGCAGCAAGTGCGCGATTTTCACCAGAAGCTTCACCAGTTCCCATCATTGCACGGCCCATTTCATGCATCACAGAACGGACATCAGCAAAGTCAAGATTAATCAAACCTTCCTTAATCATGAGATCTGTGATGGAAGCAACACCAGAATAAAGCACCTGGTCTGCCATCATAAAGGCATCTGCAAATGTTGTTTGTTCGTTTGCGATACGGAAAAGATTTTGGTTTGGAATAACTATCAATGTATCAACACATTGCTGCAATTCTTCAATACCGGCTTCAGCCGTTTTCATGCGGCGTGCACCCTCAAAATGAAAAGGCTTTGTAACAACACCAACAGTCAAAATGCCTTTTTCACGTGCAGCACGAGCAACAACAGGTGCGGCTCCCGTACCGGTACCACCACCCATACCGCAGGTAATAAATACCATATGCGAGTTACCCAGATGGTCGATAATTTCATCAAGGCATTCTTCAGCAGCAGCCTGACCAACTTCTGGCAGTGCACCAGCACCTAAGCCTTCCGTTACAGCAGCACCAAGTTGAATAACACGATCAGCCTTTGACATTGTCAAAGCTTGCGCATCGGTATTAGCAACAACAAAGTCAACGCCCTGTAATCCAGCATTAATCATGTTGTTAACGGCGTTGCCGCCGCCACCGCCCACGCCAAAAACTGTGATACGTGGCTTAAGCTCGGTGATATCCGGCTCATGCAGATTGATTGTCATTCTCTTTTCCTTCTCATAAAGCACCGCAAAGCCCATAGCGGTAGAAATAAGTTATACTGTAACGCCTACTCAAAAACTCTCGCGAAGCCACTGCCCCACACGTTGAAATCGCCCACCCGTACCAGTTTTCATTTGGCCAATACTATGAACAAATTTCTCTTCGAAACTGGCTGTCTGCGGATAGATCATCAATCCGACAACAGCCGAAAATGCTGCTCCTTTTGCCAAAGTTGGCAAACCAGAAACCCCCAATGGACGCCCGACACGTACATTGCGTCCCAATATCTTACGTGCTGTTTCTGGCAAACCGGTTAATTGGCTTCCACCACCCGTTAAAACAACACGCTTGCCAATAACATGCCCAAACCCTGAACGATTGAGACGATCGCGTACCATTTCCAATGTCTCTTCAACACGCGCCTGAATAATACGTGTGAGAACGGCACGGGGATATTGTGTTTCATTCTGTTCGCCAGCAATTGGCGAAATGCTAATCATATGGCGGTCATCAATGCCACCAGATAAAGCTGACCCATGCATAACCTTAAGTCGTTCAGCAGCTTCAAGCGGCATAGAAAAACCACGAGCAATATCAAGTGTTACATGATTGCCGCCAACTGGAATTGCATCAGCATGGACAAAACGGTTTTCCGAAAAGACTGAAAAAGTTGTTGTGCCGCCACCAAGATCAATGCAGGCTGCGCCCAAACGCGCCTCATCATCAACCAGCACGGAAAGCCCACTTGCAAAAGGTGTTGCAACCATAGCTTCAACACTGATATGCGCGCGATTAATACACGCTTCCAGATTACGCAATGGCACACTTTCAGCCGTCATAACGTGAACGTCCACGCCAAGCAAATCACCCGACATACCAACTGGATCAGAAATACCCTTTTCACTGTCCAATGAATATGAAAGCGGTACTGAATGAACAATATGGCGATCAAGACCGAAAGCATGACGCGAAGCATCTGCCAATACCGTACGAACATCGCGCTCGGTAACTTCACGTCCACTAACGTCAGCACTACCATGGACCACAACACTTTTAAGGCGCGCAGATGAAAAATTCACGATAAGGGAATCAACAATCAAGCCCGACATTTTTTCGGCGGCATCAACAGCAAGTCGAACGGCCTGTTCAGCAGCAGCCATATCCATAACCACGCCTGACTTGATGCCGCGTGATCTTTGAACGCCGAAGCCCAAGATTTCAATGTGATGCGTGCGACCTGGCAGATATTGCGTATGGTCAAGCGGACGCAAACGGGCAATAACGCAGACAACCTTGCTTGATCCCATATCAAGCACGGTCAACAGGCGCGTTTTGCGCAATCCGCCATGACCTGAACCAAGCAAATTCATGCGTGACCTGCCTTCTGCGCCTTCAAGCGACGCTCTTCTTCTTTTACGACCTGATTACGACGCTCTAGCGCTTCATCGGATAGCGCAACAGTCATACGATCAGGCAAACGCAGATCAACACTCAAAACATCCCGCGAAAATAAGCCTTGTTCTTTATCTGCCTTAACTGCATCTGCAAGGCGAGCCATTGCATTTATTTCAGGCAATTTAATACGCACACCATTATCCAGAAGTATATCCCACCGACGATCTCCGACACGCACATAAGCGCGCACGTGATCGTGAATGTCTGGAAATGCGGCTACCTGTTTTACAAAATCTTGCGCCTTTGCATCAGCACCTGCACCAACAACAAGCGGCAAATCTCCAACCAGACCAGGTCTGAATGGCACAATGACACGCCCTTCATCGTCAATAATGTCAAGCTTATCTTCATGCTGCCAAATTGCATAAGGCTGACGTTCTACCAATGAAACACGGACACGATTTGGATAGACTTTTTGCACATCAACAGATTGCACCCAAGGAAGTTTTTCCAAGTCTTCCCGTGCTGCTGTCGCATCAAATCCAATCATGGATGTCTCGCCATCAAGACCCAATGCCGATAGAACATCAAGTTCCGACATTCTTTTATTTCCAGCAATATCCACGTCTTCCACGGCAAAGCCAAATGTGGAGGTCGTCGCCTTCAACACATCTTCTGTGTGTCCTCCAGCAGAGATACCATAGGCTGCCGACGCACCGATAAAAAATACGAATGCAACCGTACCAAAATGGCGAGGTACATCAATGTCCGCCAAGACAAAATGAAAGACAGCGCGCCGAAACCGCCGATAAAGGCGGGGCAGCAACGACATCGCCGATGTCGAAAAACTATCTGCCTGTTGACCGTTCAACGCATACACGACGCGTCCTCCACCATCCATTTTACAAGGTCACCAAATGAATGACCCGACACTTTGGCAATATCTGGAACAAGAGAAGTTGGTGTCATTCCTGGTTGTGTATTGATTTCCAACCAAACCAACTCTCCCTTCTCCTCGTCATAACGAAAATCTGATCGACTGACACCACGACAACCAATTGCTTGATGCGCAGCCACAGACATCAATTGCACATTTTGGTAAATAATTGGTGAAAGTGGCGCAGGACAAACATGTCTTGAACCACCCGGTTTGTATTTTGAGTTGAAGTCATAAAACTTGTAGCCTTCATCAGGAACGATCTCGCACACATCAAGTGCCATCTCGCCAATCACCGCGCATGTCAGTTCCCGACCGGCAACATATTTCTCAACGATAACATCGTCGCCATAATGCCATTCCGCCTCACCCAATTCTTTTGGTGGGCGTGCCTGATCGGCGGTTACAATAACAACACCGAAGCTTGACCCTTCACAAACAGGCTTCACAACATAAGGCGGTTCAATGGGGTGTTTATCTCCAATATCAAAACGGCTCATAACGCGTGAGGGAGCAACAGTTACACCTTGTGTGCTGGCAACAATTTTTGCCCGCCCCTTATCCATTGCCAAAGCAGATGCCAAAACACCCGAATGCGTGTAAGGTATTTGTAAAAATTCAAGTATTCCCTGAATACGACCATCTTCACCGAAGATACCATGCAAGGCGTTAAAGGCGACATCAGGCTTTAAATGGGACAGCACAGAGGCCACATCGCGCCCCACATCAACTTTGGTAACTTTATAGCCTTCTTGCTCAAGAGCTTTAGCGCACGCTTCGCCAGATGATAGACTAACAGACCGTTCTGATGAAAAACCACCCATCAGTACTGCAACATGCTTTTTAGTCATATCAAAAGCCCCTCATAAAACACCAAATATAGTCCTTCCAAACACGATCAATACTATCAGTAGAATAAAACCGGATTCATCGTTTCGAATCAAAGGACTAGTATCGGGGTCAATGAATCAGAAACAACCATGTAAAACAAGTGCCAGACACCGCAAGATGCTGATTCGAAAGGCAAAATTACCGACATGTCCTTGAAATGACTCATAGATTTTTTTTCATTATTTTTAATGATGTATTTACCATAAAAAAATGGGCGGTATCTTGCATTACTTAGTCAATAGTTTAGCTGTACCGACATGATAAAAATTTAAAATAAATGCATTTGTGACACAGTTCACGCAAAGACACCAAAAGACTAAAATATTGCCGATTAAGAATTAGAGAATCTTTTCCGAAATCCAACTGATCTCGTGGCATTATATTGCACCTAGCAATAACTATAAAAACCGAAGACTAACTGTCATCATCACTATTAAACACGGTTTCGTTAACCATTTCATTCTTTGAACGAAATGCAAACAGGTTGTCACGTTTACCATGTTTTTGTTCAGAATGTTTATTATCAAACCAATCACTTTACCCCTTATATTGGCTTATGTAGCCAATTCGATAAACATGCTTATCAGTCAAATTATACGACTAATCAGGTAAAAAGGGTGTCACTTCATGGCCGGGAAGAAAAGCGCCGATCCGTTTAATTTCCCAATGAAGATTAATCTTGCTCTTTTCATAAACACGTTGACGGACAGTCTCGCCCAAAAGCTCCAGATCATAGGCTGTAGCATTGCCGGTATTAATCATGAAATTACAGTGCATGGTGCTTATTTCGGCACCACCTATTTTCAACCCCCGACAGCCAGCTTCGTCAATAACTTTCCAAGCCGATGTGCCTTCGGGATTACGAAAGGTTGACCCGCCCGTTTTTTCACGGATTGGCTGCACAGCCTCACGATGCGCTATAGCTTCATCCATAGCCTTGCGGATTTCGTCTTTGTCACCTTTTGGTCCTTGCAGCAAAGCACCAATGAAAATGAGGTCGTCAGGCACATTTGAATGACGATAAGAATATTGCATATCAGCCAAACTCAAAATATGGCGTTTACCGGCGCGATCAAGTGCATAAACTTCAACAACGTGCTCTGCTGTTTCACCACCATTCGCACCACCATTCATTTTTAGTGCGCCGCCAAGATTACCCGGTATACCGCAGTAAAAATGCATACCGGCAATACCTGCTTCTAATGCTACTGTTGCAATACGTTTATCGGTTGTTGCTGCGCCTGCAAAAAATTGGGTAGGAGACACTTGCTGTGTTTCGCCAAAACCTTTTGCCGAAAGCCTGATTGTAATACCAGGAATACCACCATCACGAATGAGAAGATTTGACCCAATACCAACAATCGTAAGAGGAATATCTTTAGGGGTATTTTGCAGGAAAAAAGTAAGGTCTGCCTCGTCTGCTGGCTGATAAAACACTTCTGCAAGACCACCGGTTCTAAACCATGTAACCTTGCTCATATCGACATTGGCAGTGATACGCCCCCGAAGGCCTGCCAATGAAGGTTGTAAATCCTTTAAGAGTTCTTCGCCATCATTCATGTGACTAATGCTTCTTTTTATCTAATTCGGCCAATTCTTCTGGTAGCGCATATGCCCATTGCGTAATATTGCCTGCCCCAAGAAACACAACATAATCACCCGGCTCTGCTATAGAGGCAACAATCGGTGCAATTTCCTTAGGATCTTCAATAAAACGGGCATCTCTATGACCGGCTGTTTTTATCCGATCGACCAATGCCTTTGAATTGACCCCTTCAATCGGATCTTCACCAGCAGCATAGACCGGCGCAACAAGAATAGTGTCTGCGTCATTGAAAGATGTTGCAAACTCATCAAACAAATCATGAAGTCTGGTATAGCGGTGCGGCTGCGCAATAGCAATTACGCGACCCTTAACGCTTTCACGCGCTGCCTTCAGGACAGCCTTGATTTCAACGGGATGGTGGCCGTAATCATCGAAAATTTCCACGCCATTCCAACTACCTGTATGCGTAAAACGCCGTTTCACACCCGAAAAATTTGCTAAGCCTTTAATAATAGCATCATCAGAAATGCCAAGTTCATGTGCAACTGCAATAGCAGCCGTAGCATTTAAAACATTGTGACGACCTGGCATTGGCAAGACAAGATTTTTCATTTCAACAACTGCGCCAGTTTTGCGCGATCTTATCACCACATCAAAATGCGAATTTGCGCCTTCCATATGGTGGTTAATAAAACGAACATCCGCTTGAGGGTTAGAACCATAGGTAATAACACGCCGATCATCAATACGGCTTACCAATGCTTGCACCTCAGGATGGTCTAGGCACATAACACCGAAACCATAAAACGGTACATTCTCAACAAATTGACGGAAGGCTTCCCGTTCAGTTTCAAAAGTACCATAATGGTCAAGATGTTCAGGATCGATATTGGTCACAACCGCAACATCTGCTGGTAATTTCAAAAACGTGCCATCACTTTCATCGGCTTCTACAACCATCCAATCGCCACCACCCATGCGCGCATTGGTGCCATAGGCATTGATGATGCCACCATTAATCACCATCGGGTCAAGATTGCCAGCTTCCAACAATGTTCCAATCATCGAAGTGGTTGTGGTTTTTCCATGGGTTCCGCCAATAGCAATTGCCTGTTTAAAGCGCATCAATTCCGCCAGCATTTCAGCACGCCGAACGATTGGTAAATGCCGTTCTTTTGCGGCAACATATTCTGGATTTGTTGGGCGAATAGCTGTCGAAACAACAACCACTTCTGCCTGTCCGAGATTTTCTGCCTTATGCCCAACATGAACCGTGATGCCCTTTGCGCGCAAGCGCTCAACATTGGCATTATCAGCCTGATCTGACCCTTGAACCTTATACCCTAAATTATGGAGCACTTCGGCAATACCACTCATGCCTATACCGCCGATTCCAACAAAGTGGACAAGGCCAATACTCAATGGCATTTTCATGAAGCTTCTCCTTTTTTAAATTCTTCTATTGTTTTTCCGGCAATTAATGCTTCGGCCAGATCTGCCAATTTTTTCGTGGCATCAATATGGCCAACAGATCGGGAAGCCGCAGCTTGGGTCGCCATTAATTCGGCATCTTTACAAGCAACTTCCAGCACTTTTGCCAGTTTTTCTGCACTTAATTCGCTTTGTTGAATAACCTTGACCCCACCGCTAGAAGCAAGTTTGGCTGCATTTGCCGCCTGATCGTGGTCGAGGGCATAAGGATAAGGTACCAATAAAGCCGGCCGACCAATGGCTGCAATTTCCGACACTGTTGATGCACCTGATCGGGCAATAATATAATTCGATTGCGCCATCCGATCTGGCATATCATCAAAAAATTCGGCTACTTCGGCTGTTATACCCATTTCCTTATAGGTGTTTTCTAAGGCAGCACGCTCTCCGCGCACCTGCTGGACAACATGAAGACGTTTGCGCGTATCTTCGTCCAATAATGCAATGGCGCTGGGCACAACTTCTGAAAAATAAGATGCCCCCTGACTGCCGCCAAAAACAAGCAGATGAAAAGGGTCATTTCCCTTTGATGGCTGATAGGATTGATAGGCTGCGCTAATCACCGCTTCCCGTACAGGATTACCGGTCACAACAATTTTTGCGGCAAACGGCCCTTCGTCACTTAAAAAACCACCAGCAATTGCATTAACCCGACCAGCCATTGCTTTGTTGGCGCGCCCCATAACAGCATTTTGTTCATGAACAAAAGTTTTAATGCCAATGGATTGGGCAGCATAAAGCGGTGGCAGTGTTGGATATCCACCAAAACCACCAACCAAGACTGGTTTCAACCGACGGAACAGTTTGCGCGAGCCGCGCACACCTTTTAACAATTGCCATAATGTCTTTAACAGCGAAAAAGGATTTTTGCCGGTTATCGTTGCCGATGGAATGACATGAACATGATCGTCCTGAAAATGGCGCACAAACCGCCGCGCACGACTATCTGTTGCCAAATGAACATCATAGCCGCGTTTAACCAGCTCGCCTGCAAGTGCTTCTGCCGGAAAAAGGTGACCCCCTGTGCCACCAGCTACCAATACAATAACCTGTTTTTCTGTCATTTTATATCGCCGGCATAATAGTGGGCAAAGATGCTGAAAGTCTGGCTTCAGGACGTCTGCGCGTTAAACTTAGGAGAATACCCATTGAAATTGCGATTGCTACCATTGAAGACCCACCATAGGAAATAAATGGCAGGGTCATACCTTTTGGCGGCATCAAATGCAGATTAACGGCCATATTAATCATGGATTGGCAACCAAATAAAATAGAAATACCTGCAATTGCAAAACGGGTAAATGAATCGCGTTCATTCATAGCTATTCGCATGGAGCGGATAACAATAAAAGCAAATAACGCAACGATTAACATACAAAGTATAATTCCGTATTCTTCAGCAGCGACTGAAAACACAAAGTCAGTATGGCTATCAGGCACAATCCGCTTGACGGTTCCTTCGCCTGGCCCCTGTCCCAACCAGCCACCATTTAAAATAGCTTCGCGCCCAACATCAACCTGAAATGTATCGCCCTCACCTGTTAAAAAGCCATTCACGCGTTCTTGCACGTGATGCACAAACATATAGGCACCAAAACCGCCAACAACGGCAAGACCAATGAAAAAGACTATGATGATAATTGGCACACCAGCAAGGAAAAACAACCCGCCCCAAGTGGCGCTGATGAGCATCGTCTGCCCGATATCCGGCTCCATAACCAAAAGACAAGCACATGTTGCATAAAGTAGAATAGCAAGCGTAAAACCAGGTATACCGTTTTTCCTCGTTTTATCAGAAAACAGCCAAGCCGACATGACAACAAAGGCTGGTTTCATGAATTCAGATGCCTGTACCGATACGCCAAGCACGGAAATCCAGCGGCGTGATCCTTTCACTTCTGCTCCGAACAAAAGCGTTGCAACCAGAAGAACGAGGGTAATAATCAGCAATACAGCACAAAACCGCCTAATATTGCGTGGCGTAAAAAATGATATGAACATCATTGTAAAAAGTGCCGGAAAACTGAAAATAATATGCCAGCGCACAAAATAAAAACTGTCAGCAATACCAATTTTGCTGGCAACGGTCGGACTTGCGGCAAAAGAAAGCATGATACCAAGCCCCATAAGCATCAGGCAAGCCGCCAAAATTGGGCGGTCTATCGTCCACCACCAATTGGCTATAGGTCCACGATCAGCACGAGAAACCATGGTATACCTTTCTCTTTATGCAATAGAATGCAACCGTTTTCTATTTTACCGAAATTACAAACTACGCCGAAAAAGATTCTGGTTGGTTAACGCGCGCTAAACTTTTATCACGCGCAAACAAAAAATACATGCAAACTGGTTGCTAGAATAGCAATAATGGCAACCACCTCAGATGATTGCCATTATCGTAAAGTTTTTATTCAATAAGCCTGATTAATACATTCTGCTTTATAACGCTTTAAATATGCTCAGAATAACGCCTTAAATTCGCTCAGATCTATAATGCCTTGACAAGTGCCTTGAACGCATCCCCCCTTGCGCCGTAGTTTTTAAACTGGTCATAACTGGCACAAGCTGGAGATAATAGAACAGCAACTTCGCTTGCTTGGTCTTGCGCGGCATCAATAGCCGCTTCATGCACGGCTTTATCCAATGTGCCACACATGGAAATGGGAAAAGCATCACCAATGGTTCGCGCAAAGTCTTCTGCTGCATCACCAATAAGATATGCTTTGCGTATTTTTGGAAAATAGTCTTTAAGGGCGGTAATACCACCCTCCTTTGCAAGGCCGCCAATAATCCAATAGATATGATCGAATGTCGCCAAGGCTGGTGCTGATGCTTCGGCATTTGTGGCTTTACTGTCATCAACAAATAAAGCTTGCCCAATTTTACGCACGAGCTGCATACGGTGTGGCAAGCCTATGTAAGAGGCAAACATTTTTTGCAAATGATCGGAACTAATTTTTAGAATATCCAATGTTGCCAAGGCCATCAGGGCATTTTGCGCGTTATGGCGCCCTCTAAGAGAGTCAATTCCAGCCAGTGAAATACGTTTCTGCGCCTGATTATCTTTTACGCTATAGAGATCGCTATTTTGCGCATAATACCCGTTATTATGTAGTATCTGGTCTTTTGACACGGGAATGACAGAATGTCCCTGTTTTACCAAGGTTTCATAAATCTCGCTTGTATCTTTATCGTCCAATGCGACAAGTGCCGTATCCGAACCTGCGACAAGCCGCTGTTTGATGGCGCAATAATGCGCATAAGTGCCGTGTCTATCAATATGATCGAGCGAAAGATTGAGTAGAATACCTACAGTCGGATTGATGGAAGGTGTAAGGTCAATCTGGAATGAAGAACATTCAATAACATAGAATCTTCCCTTCCTGATTGGTTCCAGTGATAAAATGGCGGTTCCGATATTACCGCCCATCTGCGCATCTTGCCCTGCTTCCAACAACAAATGGTTGATAAGCGCAGTTGTGGTTGATTTGCCATTGGTTCCGGTAATGGCGATAAATGGCACATCCGAACTTTTTAATCCATTTACCTCGATATAGTGATTTCTTTCTCGCACAAATAATTCGATATCGCCAATTACCTCTACACCGGCGCTTTTGGCGAGCTTAACAGACCAATGCGGTTCAGGATTGGTAAGTGGCACACCAGGGGCAAGAATAAGTGCAGAAACTTTTGACCAATTAATATTATGCAGATCATCTGTCGGGATATTTTTTTCACGAGCCGTTTCCACGCCATGACTATTGTCATCCCATGCAATGACATTGGCACCACCGGCAATCAATGCCTCTGCCGTTGCTATACCTGAACCGCCAAGCCCCAAAAGAGCAACATTTTTACCTTTAAAAGATTCTACTTTAATCATTTTTTTATCTTAATTTCAGTGTTGAAAGGCCAATTAATGCCAATACGATTGAAATAATCCAGAACCGGATAACAACTTGACTTTCTGTCCAGCCCTTTTTCTCAAAATGGTGATGAATAGGTGCCATAAGGAATACGCGCCTGCCGGTTTTCTTAAACCAAAAGACCTGAATAATAACGGACAAGGCTTCCATAACAAATAGGCCACCGATAACAGCAAGCACGATTTCATGTTTTGTTGCAACAGCCACAGCCCCTAACATACCGCCCAATGCAAGTGATCCTGTGTCGCCCATAAATATTGCTGCTGGTGGCGCATTAAACCACAAAAAGCCAAGACCAGCCCCCACAACAGCACCGAGTAGAACCGTTAATTCTCCCGCACCTGAAACATAATGGATTTGTAGATAATCAGCAAAATTGATATTGCCTGACAAATAGGCAATCAACGCAAATGATGATGCCGCAACCATGACTGGAACAATTGCCAAACCATCTAATCCATCGGTAAAATTGACTGCATTGCCAGCACCCACCATGACAAAAGCTGCAAATGGTATAAAGAACCAGCCAAGATTGAATAGATAATCTTTGAGAAATGGAAGCGCCAATCCTGTTGATTCCGTATGCATTATGACCAGAGATGCAATGGCTGCAATGATAAACTCCAAAGTCAGGCGCGCTTTTCCGGAAAAGCCCTTCTCTGTTTGTTTGGTCACTTTCAGATAATCGTCATAAAACCCGATTGCTCCAAATGCCAACATAACAAGCAGGACAACCCAGAAATAAACGTTCAGCAGGTTACACCATAATAATGCCGAAACGACAGTGCCGGTTAAGATCATCAGCCCACCCATTGTTGGGGTACCGGCTTTTTTGAAATGCGTTTGTGGTCCGTCTGCGCGTATTGGCTGCCCTTTTCCCTGACGTACTTTTAACGATGCAATGATACTTGGACCGAATAAGAAAACAATCAGTCCCGATGTCAGTAACGCTGCACCGGTACGAAATGTAATATAACGGAAAACACCAACTCCCGGCAAAATGTCGGTAAGCGATGAAAGAAACATCATCATTGCAGGAAAACCCTTTTCAAAATTATGCAGAGATTGCCTTATAACGCTCGATAAGAGCGGCGACAATACGAGAAGAATGGATACTATTTGACGATTTGACCATTATAACATCTCCTTGATGTATATCAGCCAAAACCAATGGCAATATCTCATCAACAGTTGTTTTATAATGGACCTTTAAACGCTGTGAAACCTCATCTGCCAAGTTTTTCATCTCGGATCCAACCAAATAGATCGGATTAACACCAGCAGAATAGATTGGTTCGGCAAGTTCGCGATGCAGCTTTTCACTATATTTTCCAAGCTCAAGCATATCACCCAATACGGCTATTCGTCTTCCCCTCGGCCCAACATTGGCATCCCCCAATAAGCTAAGTGCGGCACGCATTGATGCTGGATTTGCATTATAGCTTTCATCAATAAGTGTAAATTCGCCACCTTTGGGAAGAGATAGACGATATCTTGCCCCACGCCCATTTTCGGCAGAAAAATTGGCCAACGCCAAAGCAATATGGGCAATATCTGCCCCAACACAATCGCATGCGCCGATAACAGCTAGGCTATTTTGCACAATATGGCGCCCAGGGGCTCCCACTTTTACCATGGCTTCTTCGTCACGGATTTTAACCGTCATGCAAGAACAGTCATTTTGCATATGCAATTTATCGAGCCGATAGTCTGCGAAATCGGCTTCACCAAAACTTCTGACCGTTTCAACACCACATTGTTTGGCCTTTTTCGCAAGATAATCAAAAAATGCATCGTCGGCATTTAGCAATGCCGTTCCATTGTCCTCAACACCTTCAAAAATTTCAGCTTTGGCATCGGCAATTTCTTCAAGACTCGAAAAGAAACCAAAATGCACTGCCGCTATGCGCGTTATAATTGCGACATGAGGTCGTACCATTTTCACCAATGGTCGGATTTCTCCCGGGTGATTCATGCCAATTTCAAACACACCGTAATCTGTGTCTTCAGGCATACGTGCCAATGTTAATGGTACCCCCCAATGATTATTGAAGGATGCTGGATTTGCATGAACTTTCCCGACCATGGACAAACAATGGCGCAAAGCTTCCTTGGTTGTGGTTTTACCAACAGATCCGGTAACGGCAATTATTTTTGCCCGTGAGCGCTGACGAGCAGCACATCCCAATTGTCCAAGTGCATCAAGAACATCGTCAACAGCAATCATTGGTACATTGAGCTGTTCCAATGTTGCTTTTCGACTTTTCTCTATAATGAGAACACCAGCACCATTTTCAATTGCTTTGGCGGCAAAATCATGACCATCAAATTTTTCACCCTTTATACAGAAGAAAATTTCGCTCGGCTGAACGGTGCGGCTATCAATGGAAACACCACTATAGTTTTCTGGCAAATGACCAGATACTTCGCCTGCAAGAGCATCTACCAGTGCCTGTTTTGTCCATAAAGCAGCCATTTACTTTATTCCTTCCAAGGCTGAAGTAATTTCCTGATGGTCTGAAAATGGGTGAACCTCTTGACCAATAATTTGGCCTTTTTCATGCCCTTTTCCGGCAACCACCAGTGTGTCACCTGCCTTAAGCAAAGATACCGCATATTGAATGGCTTCGCGCCTATTTCCAATTTCTATGGCATCAGGTGCTGCGGCCATAATTTCCTTACGTATTTGTTCTGGCTGTTCTGTTCTTGGATTATCATCCGTTACAATCACTGTATCGGCAAATTTGGTTGCAATCTTGCCCATTAATGGGCGTTTTCCTTTGTCTCTGTCACCACCACAACCAAAGACAACAACAATTTTACCGCTGGTAAAAGGTCTGACCGATAATAAAACCTGTTCCAAAGCTTCAGGCTTATGGGCATAATCAACATAGATTAGCGCATTATCTTTGGTTGACCCGACCAATTCCAAACGACCGGGCGCACCCTTTAAACGTTCTAACGCACGAAACACGGCTGCCGGTGATACACCCGTCGACAAAGCTAGCCCTGCTGCTACCAAAGCGTTTGAAACTTGAAAATCGCCGGCCAAAGGCAAAGCAAATTCGTAAACCGTGTCATCGACAATACAATCAACAAACTGCCGGTAACGTTCATGTTCAACATGGCGCAATTTGATAAAATGCCCCTTGCGCCCAACAGTCAATACTTTGCGATTTGACCTTTTTACGTGCTCTATCGCCGCTTCGGAATATTTATCATCTGCAAAAATGATTGCCGGCGCATCTTTGGGCAATAGTGTATCGAACAAGCGCATTTTTGCTTTAAAATAATCTTCAACGGTCGGGTGGTAATCCATATGGTCGCGACCAAGATTGGTAAATGCCGCTCCCGCAAGTTTAATACCATCCAAACGGCATTGATCGATACCATGCGAAGATGCTTCCATCGCAACATGGGTAACACCTTCATTTGCCAAGTCACACATAATTTGTTGCAACTTAACAGGATCGGGCGTTGTCAGTGAGCCATATTCATTTCGCGTCGGTGAAATAATTCCGACAGTGCCAACGCTCGCCGCCGCGAACCCTGACTCTTTCCAAATCTGCTGTGTAAATGAGGCAACAGATGTTTTACCGCTTGTGCCTGTTACAGCAACCACAGTATGCGGTTGCTTGCCATAAAAACGCGCTGCTGCCATCGCCAATTCGTGGCGTGCATTGGACACTTTGATGACTGGAATATTGACCGTATCCAACGACAAATCATGGTCGGTTAGAATTGCGCCTGCACCGCGGTTGATAGCATCTGATGCATATTTACCGCCATCGCCCTGATTACCATGGAGTGCTACAAATAGATTGCCGGCTGAAACTTGTCGGGAATCGGCTGTTATGCCTGTAATATCGATTGAAGGTATAGGGGAATGCGAACCGCTATCGTTTATCAATTCATCAAGCTTCATGCACCCACCTCTTTAAAAATTAATCATTCAATGTTGTTTCCGGCAATTTCTGTCCAGCTGATGCGGCTAGAACAGGCATATATTCTTCTTTAAAATCTGGTGTGACACCAAGAAAAGTTGCTGATCGGCGAATAATATTGGCGACCATCGGGGCAGCATTAAGACCAGCGGTTGCAGAAAATTTTCCTTCTTCAGGCTTTGGCTCGTCAATAATTGTTAATACGACATATTGCGGATTATCGATTGGAAATGACGCCAAAAATGCGTTGAAACGCTTATTCTTGGAGTATTTACCGTTTTCAACCTTTTCGGCTGTACCCGTTTTACCACCAACCCGATAGCCTTCTACTTTTGCACGGCGCCCTGAACCAATATCGCCGTTCAATTTATAGAGATAGCGCATATCTTGACTTGTACGCTCGGCAACCACACGCTTTGCGTGTTCCATGGCTTCCTGTTCATTACGCTTTAAAAAAGTAGGTTCAATAAGAAAACCGCCATTCATCAAAGCACTTGCCCCAACGGCTGTTTGCAATGGAGTGGTCATCATACCATGACCAAAAGCTATTGTCATAGAGTTAACCGACTTCCAACGTTTTGGCTCAACGGGACGAGCGATTTCTGGAAGCTCTGTCGTCATACGGTCCAATAGTCCCATTCTTTTCAGGAACTCTCTATGACCATCGATGCCGACTGTCAGTGCTTCTTTTGCCGAACCGATATTGGACGAAAAAATAAAAACTTCCCAAGCCGTCAATGGACGATATTTACCGTGGAAATCCTTGATGAAGTGGCCGCGCCCTGCTGCAAGCGGTTTAGACGCATCAATCATGCTGTTAAGCTGAAATTTGCCGGAATCCAAAGCCATTGCTGTGGTAAAACTCTTAATGGTGGATCCCATTTCAAATGTACCAGCTGTCATACGGTTCAAGCGGTCTTTTTTCAGTGCATCAACTGGATTATTAGGATCGAAATCTGGCATTGATGCCATTGCCAGAACTTCACCAGTGTGAATATTGATGACAACCGCACCTGCTGCAATAGCCTGATATTTTTGCATTGCATCAACAAGCTCTTCACGAACAATAGCCTGCACACGAATATCAATGGATAATTTCACCGGCTCCAACGACGATTCATCGGCAAGGCCAGCGGCGCGCAAATCGCTCAAACCAGCATTATCGATATATTTTTCCATGCCAGCTGTGCCCTGATTGTCAACATTCACCATACCGAGAATATGAGATGCTGTTGGGCCACCTGGATAAAAACGTCGTGTTTCTGTCCGAAAACCGACACCTGGAATACCCAATGCCATGATCTGTTCTCTTTGGCTGGGCGTTAAACCACGCTGTATCCAAGCAAAACCAGATTTACTTTTCAGCTTACGATAAGTTCCCTGCCAATCAAGATTGGGCAAAACATTAGAAATAAGCTCTATTGTTTCGTTAGCATCAATAATGCGACGAGGTTCGGCAAAAAGCGAATAGGTTTTTAAATCCGTTGCCAGCAAACGACCATTGCGATCAAGTATGTCCGGTCGCGCAGCCGATTGCTGAACAGCAGGGCCACTGGCTTCTTCTATTTGCCCACCTTCAATACCGAAATATACTAACCTTGCGAAAATAACCGAATAAACGCATAAAAAACAGAAAATGATAATGGCCAACCGATGGCGTGACCGACGCGACCGGTATTCCTCTTTCTGCAACTCGGCATATTTTGTTAATGGAGCTTTATTCTTTCGCCCTAAAAATGGAATAAACCTCATGGACGAACACTCCCTGTTGAAAAATTATCAACAGTTGTGTTGCCATTGCGTGCAAGCAGCGAATTGTTTTCTTCCAGCTCATTATCCTTGATAATATTCTGGATTTGATCTGGTAAACGATCAGGAATGTCTTTCAACTTAACAATCTGGCGCGCTTCTGTCACTTGCAAGCCAAGCTGATCTTGATACCGCGTTGCCAAAACCTGCATGCGTTCCGGTTCAATCATCATCGCCCATTCGGCATGAAGCAAATTGATGGTATTTTTTTCCGCAATAATTTGTCGTTCGATACGATGGACATCCCCAATACGCTTTTGTGCATCATATTTTACTTTATAGGTAAGACCTGCTGCACAAATCATAATGGCTACCAAAATCATATCAAACGTACGAAATACTGTCATTTTCTAACACCATTAAAGCGAGAGATACTAGGAAGACCAAATATCGTTAAATCATCATCCATAGCTGGAACATCGGTACGAACCCCCACACGCAATCTGGCTGATCGGGAACGGGGATTGTTTTGTAACTCTTCTTCGTCAGCCGTAACACCACCCTTGAACAACAATTTAAATGTTGGTTGTTGGGAAGATAATTCTGGTAAATATCGTGAACCACCATTTACACCTGAACGTGACGTGAAAAACCGTTTCACCATACGATCTTCCAATGAATGGAAAGTTACCACGCCAAGTCTTCCACCAGCTTTTAAAATACGTTCAGCCGCAATGAGCGCACAAGCAAGTTCACCCAATTCGTCGTTAACGTAAATACGCAATGCCTGAAACACGCGTGTGGCGGGGTGGATATGATCGCCAGGTTTGCGCCCAACCAAAGTCTCGATAGCATCTGCCAGATCAGAAGTGCGCAAAAATGGCTTAGTTTGTCGCTTTTCGTCAATCATTCGTGCAATACGCGCGGCGTGACGTTCTTCACCGAGCAATCCAAAAATGCGCGTTAAATCACTCACCTTCATTTCGTTGACGACATCGGCAGCCGTAAAACCCGACTGCGCCATGCGCATATCCAATGGACCGTCCTTTTGAAACGAAAATCCCCGTTCGGCTTCATCAATTTGCATTGATGAAACACCAATATCCAGAATGACCCCGTCGACAGGCTCATCAACAACTTGATCCAGATTTGAAAACTCTGTCTCAATAAGCTTCAACCGCGGCGCATAATGCTTTTCCATCAATCGACCATCGCGGATAGCTTCCGGATCGCGGTCAAGCGCGATAACGTTTGCACCTTCTTCCAACATGGCGCGCGTATATCCACCAGCACCGAATGTACCGTCAATAATGGTTGCACCGTTTAGCGGTGCCATTCCATTTAAAACCGGTTGCAACAAAACGGGTATGTGACGTTTGTTGTTGAAATCTTGGGCAGTCAACATTGTCATCTTTACGCTACATGGTCCGAAATCTGTTACAAATACATTAGCAACAGAAGCTTATGACGCATTTTCCCTATAATTAAGAAAATGCGTCAGTCTGCTTATCGCACAATTATGCTTAAAGAAGTGTTAGGATTATAAAATAACCAATTAGGCGGCGTCCGGTATTAGCCCAAATGTCATAAATAGCAGGACAAAATTGAGAACCAGCACAATAATTGCCGATAAAATGGCGATGATCTGCGTTATCACATGATTAGCAAATTTTCCCATAATGGACTTTTTGCCGCTAAAAATAAGCAGTGCAATCATCGGTACTGGTAATGATATTGACAGAATAACCTGACTGACAACAAGTGCTTCTGTTGAATTGACACCAATGGCAACAACAATAAATGCTGGTATCATGGTAATCAACCGACGAACCCAAATAGGGATGTAAAAGCCGACAAACCCTTGCATCACCATCTGTCCAGCCATAGTTCCGACAACAGAACTGGATATACCCGACACAATCAGTGAAACAAGAAATACGGCAGCTGCACCAACGCCCAATAGAGGCGTTAAAGTATGATAGGCCTGATCTATTTCTGCTATGTCACTATGGCTACCATGAAAGGTACTTGCTGCCATAATAACCATAGCCATATTCACCATACCAGCAATGGCAAGCGCGACAATAACTTCACGGTTAGAATACCGCACAAGCTTTGCCCTATCACCGTCATTTTCCACCTTGGCACGTGCCTGTGTCAGGCCAGAGTGTAAATAAAGTGCATGAGGCATAACCGTTGCACCAATAATACCGACAGAAATCAGCAAAGCATTGGCATCCGGCATTTCTGGTTTGAAAAGATGAAGGCCAGCAGCTTCCCAGTCAACCGGAGCAATAATCATTTCAATTAGGTAACAGATTCCGATGATGGAAACCAAAACACCAATCAAGATTTCGGTTGGCCGAAAACCGCGGCTATCAATCATGAGCAAGGCATAGGTAATGACAGCCGTTATTGCCATACCAATAATGAGCGGCATATTAAAGAGCAGCGCAAGACCAATTGCACCACCTAGAAACTCGGCAAGATCAGTTGCCATTGCCGCTATTTCGCTCACAATCCACATAGCAATAACAACCGGCTTAGATAAATTGTCACGGCACAATTCAGCCAGGTTTTTGCCCGTTACAATGCCAATTTTTGCAGACAGCGCCTGAAATAACATGGCAATAAGATTGGCTAACAGCACAACCCATAAAAGCGTATAACCATACCCAGATCCTGCCTGAATATTGGTGGCAAAATTACCCGGGTCCATATAGGCAATTGAAGCGATGACGGCTGGACCAACCATCAAAAGGATCGACCGTCCCCCCTTACGTTTCCCCGATAATACTGCAGAAATACCTTCTGAAGTCCGTTCTGTTAAGGTAGACTTTCTATAAGAATTACTATTTTGTTGAGACATGCATCATTCTTTCTAAATGCGAATGATTTGCATTTAGCCGCAAAATCCATGATGCGTCAATCTTTGCAAATTAAATTTTTTGTGTTCGGCTAAAATTATTTTTGTATCCAGTGAAAATGTCAGTTGGTCTGTAAGCCGGGTTCTGTATGGCGAAATATGCATTTCGCGTGGCAACCATTCATCTGGGACGATTGTTACCAACCGCCTCTTGCAACCTACCCGAATGACACGCCTGGAATATGGCTGCAAAACGAGTTTGCGCGTCATTCCTATTCGGTCTTGCTCCCGGTGGGGTTTACCTTGCCACAACCATTACTGGTTATGCGGTGGGCTCTTACCCCGCCTTTTCACCCTTACCCATTGACTGGGCGGTTTGTTTTCTGTGGCACTTTCCCTAGGGTCGCCCCCGCCGGACGTTATCCGGCACCGTTATTCCGTGGAGCCCGGACTTTCCTCACTTCCCGCCTTTCGGCATTGGAAAAGCGCGGCTGCCCGACCAACTGACTTGCGCGGTTATAATGCAAATTCATTCAAGTGCAAACCGCTAAAGTGCCTTTATTCTAACGACACTGTGTTTAAGTCCAACGACAATAGATTTATGGAAAATTGATGATACAAAACAACAATCCCAATTTTTAAAACCTTAGTTCAAAAAATATCAGCTCAGGCTCTTTAACGTCCCTAACAAGCGGTGCAATGTATCAATTGTCGAAACATCCGCAACACCATCAATTTTTTCAGGTCTAAAATGTCGCTGGAAAGCTTCTGTTACCAGCCGCGTACGGTCATCAAAAACACCAGTAATCTCGATACCATAGCCGTATAATGCCAACATGGACTGATAGGCCTCAACAGGTCTGCCACTTTCACCACTGCTCATAAAGCGCCCACCTGCAATTGGCGCCGGTTTTACCCAATGTCCTATGCCGTTATCGTGCAAAATGCCCCATGGAAATTTTTCTCCCGGGTCTGTTTTACGATGAGGTGCAATATCGGAATGACCAAGAACATATCGTTGTTCAATACTGTAACGATCAATAATTGATCGACAAAGCTTTATAACAACATTTATCTGTTTTTCAGGAAAATCCGGCCAATCCAACAAAGGGCCACCATTCACAATTTCTATTCCAATCGAATTGGAATTAATATCGGTGATGCCGCCCCAAAAGCTCTCGCCAGCATGCCAAGCGCGATATTTTTCACCAACCATTTGCACCACTGTGCCGTCTTCCCGCACGACATAATGCGCAGATACCTTGGATTCTGGTGTTTCTAACAATTTTTCAGCCGCTTCCGCATTTTCCATGCCCGTATAATGAAGAATAAGAAAACGCGGCTTAACGTCATCTTTCCTTATCTCATAATTGGGTGATGGACGAACGATTGCTCCTTCAAAGTCCGGTTTGAAACTATTGCCAGCCGTCATACTGTTAACTCCTCACGCACAATTGCCCACGCATCGTTGATTGCAGCCAACCTTTCATTGGCAATTGCCAGAAATTCTTTTGGTAGTCCTCTTGCAATGACGCGATCGGGATGATGTTCACGCACCAATTCATAATATCTATTACGTGCATCGGCAAAACTTGTACCTCTTTTAATCCCCAAAACAAGCCAAGGGTCGGCTATACCTGTAACAACGTGACGTGCGCACAAAGCATCAAATTGTTTTTGTGAAAATCCGAATATCCTAGCAACCTGCCAAAGAAATTCGAGTTCATTTTCATGAACCATTCCGTCAGATTTGGCGATATAAAACAAGCCATCAAGCACATCTTCCAGAAGTTTTCCCTGACAATTCGACTCCTGACAAAGCCGATATAGCCGCTCAGCATAAATATCGAAACCTGCAACATCCTGCTTTGCAAGGTTATAAAGCCGCTCAACATTGCGTATTTCGTGCTGAGGCACCGAAAAAATTTGATAAAATGCTTTGACTTCTGCGTCGCTAACAACACCATCTGCCTTTGCCATTTTGGCTGAAAGGGCAATCATGGCGACAGAAAATGCAACTTGGCGGCGTGTTTCCGGGTCGCCCTCAAAAAGTGTCCGCACACGCTCAATAACAGCTGTAAAAACCTCGCTGGCAACGCTGCCGATAAGTTGTCCAATGCGCGTCCATAAAGAAGACATTCAAGTTTCCCCACAAAACATGTCTATTTTTATCCGGTCAATTTCTAGCCGGTCTATTTTTATCTGGTCAATGCCTCGCGTTAAACAACAAGGTATTAAATAAACGTAGCCTAACAATGTTGGCATTTGTAACAATGTCAGCTTTGTTGACATTTGTAACAATGTCAGCTTTTAACGCCGATATTTATTGACCTGCATCGACGGTTGAAGGACGATGCATAGCATCATTACCCACTTTTCCAGCTTTCTTGGCAAAAGCGTCTGCCTGCTCTTCAGTTTGTCCACTAGCCAAGGCTGCGGCCTTGGCATCTTCCATCAATTTATTGACGACTTGCTGTTTTTGTTCTTCGGTCATATTGGACGGTGTCAGTGGAGCATCAGGGATAGATAATGCTGCTCCTTCTGGCAAAGTATTGCCATCAACACCTTTGGTTCCACCGCCAACAAAACTGGTATATGCCCATTTTATCGCTAAAATAAGCAGGATAAGGATGATGACGAGTATGATAATACGGCCCCAACGAAGTCTTTTCATATTTTTTCCCGAATATTTTTCATTTATATGCCATTAATTTACTATTTTTAGCAATGGTCGCCACAAACATCTTATCCAAGAGGGTTTCAATTGTCTTTAAGAAATAGTGCTACAACAATAATGCGTCAAACCATATTACTTTCCGTTTTATCTTTTTGTCTCGCTTCGTGTTCAGCCGTATCATACGATTTTGCCGATTTGGTGCCCCCTTCGGGAACCACACCCAAAGGTCCCATCAACGCACCGCGTTTTCAAGATAGCAAGCCGCATGATTGGGCAAAACTAACACCGTGGCACTACCCTATTCATGGAACCGATGTATCAAAATACCAAAGAGATATCGACTGGGCTTCGGTGAAAGGGAGTGGCATTTCCTTTGCTTTCATAAAAGCAACGGAAGGCGGTGACCGTGTTGATGATAATTTTATTCATAATTGGAACGGCACCAAAGAAATTGGCATGCCGAGAGGCGCATACCACTTTTATTATTACTGCCGCTCGGCCAGCGATCAGGCAAAATGGTACATACGCAATGTGCCCAAAGACCCTTCTGCCCTGCCGCCCGTTCTTGACATGGAGTGGAATGATTCTTCGCCAACGTGTAAAATCCGCCCGCCAGCAGAAACTGTGCGCAGCGAAATGCAGGTTTTCCTTTCCATGGTTGAAAAGCACTACGGAAAAAAACCGATTATTTATACAACAGTCGATTTTTTTGACCGTAACAACCTATCGCAAATGAAAGGTTATATCTTCTGGCTACGCTCAGTTGCTGGACACCCTCAAGAAAAATATGGACCACATCCTTGGATGTTCTGGCAATATACTGGTACCGGCCGCATACCCGGTATCAATGGTGATTCCGATATCAATGTTTTTTATGGTAGCCGTGAAGAGTGGAAACGTTTTGTATCGTCCAACTGATAGTTTTACTGAAAACTTTACTTAAGAACAGTGCAACGCTTAACGCTGCCTCTTTATTTATCAAACAAAATAGTACAAGACTTGTTTAACATTTTAACCTGCAGGGAATTAGAATACGATGGTCAAAATAAGAAAAGCAATTCTGGCAGCATCAACAGTATTGTTTGCTACGGCATTCTTTTCACCGTTAAACGCAGAAGAGAATAAAGCCATTTCAGCAGATGCAGCAGTTGACAGTGCTGCCGCAGAAGCAGCAAAAAAAGCTTGTAATGCACCTTTGGATGTCTTTATGAATGGTGTTGCTGAAGAGGCAAAACAGGCTGGTGTCAGTGAAAAATCAATCGAGCAACTTAAAACTGCAAAGATTGATCCGAAAGTATTGGCCAGAGATAATTCGCAAGCAATATTCAATTTGACATTTGCTGACTTTGCCAAACGTGTCATTCCAGAAGCACGATTGAAAAAAGGCAAGGAAAACCTGCAAAAATATGCCGATATATTTGCAAAAGCCGAAGAAAAATACGGTGTTCCAGGTCCTGTTATTGCCGCTTTTTGGGGATTAGAGACCGATTATGGCGCAGTTCAAGGCAATTTCAATACACTAAACGCATTGTTCACATTGTCGCATGATTGCCGTCGCCCCGAATTATTCCGACCACAACTTATCTCACTGCTTAAACTATTTGACCAAGGAGTTGTCAATTCGCAAACAACAGGCGCGTGGGCTGGCGAAATAGGACAGATGCAGCTTCTGCCTAAAGATTATCTTGAACGCGGTGTTGATGGTGATGGTGACGGGAAAATTGACCTGAAGGGTTCTGTTGCTGATGCTGTTATGACCACAGCGCGTATGTTGAGTGAACTTGGCTGGAAACGTGGCGAACCATGGCTGGAAGAAGTGCGTGTAACACGTGATGATTTGCCATGGCAGGAAGCGATCCGTACCAATAGAAAACCACATTCACAATGGACCGAATGGGGTGTTACAGGTCTCAACGGTCCTCTTGGTGCTGATAATGGCGATGCTTCACTGATGTTGCCAATGGGGCGCAAAGGACCAGCTTTTCTGACCTATGACAATTTCGATATTTTTGTCGAATGGAATAAGTCTATCGTTTACGCCACAACAGTTGCCTATTTTGCAGCACGGTTAAATGGCGCACCTGCATTTGAACTTGGCAATCCTGATCCTGGTCTGAGCACTGAGGATATGAGACAACTTCAGCAGAAACTCGCTGAACATGGCCATGATATGGGTAAAATTGACGGTGTTTATGGCATATTGACGCGCGATGCTGTGCGCACAGAACAGCAAAGATTGGGTTTACCAGCAGATTCATGGCCAACAAAAGAGCTACTCGATAAACTCTGAAATATTTTGAAAAATATATTGATCGAATAAAAGTAGACTTTCGTCTGCTTTTTTCATTTTCTACTTTTCAGGATGAATAAATAAGTTTAATAATAAAGCCCGATTAGAGAAATTCTCTAATCGGGCCACCGGTCACGGGAAAACCTCGCGGGGGGTCTCAGTTTCCCTGGCCAGTTTAAGGGGTACTGGTTCTTCGTCTGAAACAGTAAGTCTGGTATGATTTATTTTTACCCCGATAACAAGTGATGAATGGCAAGGAATGGGCTTAACGGCTCTATTCCTAGCCCATCTTGTCGTAATATGATGAAAACATGGAAATTTCGTCCCAATATGGCGCACACTTCCTATATTCATGTTTCCCACTTGCTGTTTTTATGATTCTTATTGGCAAAAATTGCCCATAAGTGATTCATTTGACATTAAAGCACTGGGGATGACCAACCTTTATGCCGCAAAAACAAAAAAGATGGGCTTGAGGTGCTGAATTCAAAACGACTCTCGTGAAAATAAAGCTGCAAAACACGCTATCGTTAACAAGATAACGGATAAGACGACATTAAACGCTTATGGGGTTGCATAAAACGCTTGTGGAATTGCACAAGACTACGTGTGACAGTCCCTGAACAATATATGTAACAGCGCCTGAAAAGAGATCGGCTGTTCTCAACCAATGCATAGAAAGCTAAAGGTCATTGCGCCACTATCTATAAAATGCGTCGTTGCCGCAGTGTAACAAGCACCATTGCCACAATGTAACAAACACGATTGGGTGTTAAAGAGGTGATCTGCGTTGGTTTAAAAAGCCCTACCGTTACGTCCAAGCTTCATGCCCAGTTTATTAAAGCACGATGCCTAAATCTGCCCTTATTTTCCGTGTCAGGCTTTTTGCGAGGTATTTCCTAAGATTTTCTATCAATACCGATGCATCTAAAAAACAGTATGTAGCAAGATAAATGATAAGACGACATTAAACGCTTATGGGGTTGCATAAAATGCTTGTGGAGTTGCACAAGACTACGTGTGACAGCCCCTAAACAATATATGTAACAGCACCTGAAAAGAGATTGTTTTCTCAACCAACAATAGCAACCTGAAGACCATTGCGCTACTGTCTATAAAATGCGCCATTGCCGCAGTGTAACAAGCACGATTGCCACAGTGTAACAAACACGATTGGGTGTTAGAGAGGTGATCTGCGTTGGTTTTAAAGAACTTTAGCATCATGTCCAAGCTTCATGCCCAATTTATTAAAGGACGATGCCTAAATCTGCCCTTATTTGTCGTGTCAGACTTTTTGCGACTATTTTATATGACTGAGCAATATAAAGACGAAGGTCATCATCACTCAACAAGGACCCATTATCGACAGCCAACCATGTTCCCCGCATATAAGGTGCACGTCGAATCCCTTCTTGCATAATCATCATTTCATAACTTGCCTGATTTGCTTTAAAGATAAGCTTATTTCGCCATAAACCTTTCGGATTGCCCACTGCCGCAAAAAATCGTGGCCCCACTTTGGCAACACACGCCTCCCACTGATAATGAAGTGTTCCGCCCGTAAAGGTTAGAATATACCGTTCAAATTCCGCACGGTCATACAGCGTCATTTGGCTTTTCTTTGGTTTGAATTGGTCTGATACCAATAAGATAACAAATAGCATAAACCAGATCTGCGCGATTGAGTGTATAAAAATGGAAATTTTCGACACCATGTTCAACAAGATCAAGCACCTGTTCCGCGGCTACGGCTGCCGCTACCAGTTCATGAGTTTTGGGATCATTTTCAAGCCCTTCAAACCGTTGTGCCAACCAATCTGGAATATGGGTACCATTGCGAGAACAAAAGTTTTTTACCTGCCAAAAATTATGGATAGGCAATATACCCGGTAAAATCGGTATATAAATACCTGCTTTACGAGCACGTTCTACATAATCTTCATAAAAATGGTTATCAAAAAAGCACTGTGTAATGGCCTTTGTTGCTCCATTGTCAATTTTGCGTTTCAACAATTCAATGTCTGTCGCAAAATCTGGACTTTCAGGGTGTTTTTCGGGATAAGCAGAAACAGCAATTTCAAAATCTGGATTGATGGCCTTTAAACCTGCAACAAGTTCTACAGCGTTGGAATAACCGCCTGGTGTTGGTATATACCGCCCCCCTGCTCCATTACTCGGGTCTCCTCTTAAAGCAACAAAATGCTTAATACCCATGCTGGCAAATTGGCGTGCCACGGCATCAACTTCCTCTCGCGTTGCATCAACGCACGTCAGATGTGCGGCAGCATCAAGCTGTGTTTCCTTTGATATGCGCTCAACGGTGCGTCCTGTTCTTTCACGCGTTGACCCACCAGCGCCATATGTCACCGATACAAATTCTGGTTGGAGGGGCGCCAATCTTTCGACTGTTTGCCACAACATTTGTTCCATTTTTTCTGTTTTGGGCGGAAAAAATTCAAACGAGACTTTAAGCTTGTCGCCTAAATCTGATCGACGTGAAAGAATTGGCGCAGCCATCAAGCAATCTCCCTTATTATATTATTGTCAGCAATCAAAAAGCGTGGGTCACGTGCAAACCACAGTTTAACTGTAAGCCCCTTTGCATTGCCATTTTCTTCTGGTGCAAAACTAACTGTTTTCTCTAAAGATAATCCTGCACATTTTAACCAATGTTCTATTTGTGCGTCAGAAAATCCTAACCGCAAATGCGCATATTGCTCGCGCAAAAATTCAAAATCATGTGTCGCAAAATCGACAATAATAAACCGTCCACCAGCGCGCATGGCGCGTTGTGCCTCGCATATTGCACTTTGCGGGTCATCAATAAAATGCAGCACCTGATAGATTGTTACGAGGTCAAACTTTTCATGTTCTATTGGAAGTGATGTAGCATCCCCCAAACGAACTTGCGCTTGCGATATACCGGCATTATCAAGATTCACACGTGCAACCGCCAACATATCGCGGTTAATATCCACGCCGATACCACGCGTATAAAGTGGCGCAAAAAGTTTTAACAATGAACCTGTACCAGTTCCAATATCCAACATGGAATGGAATGGCGTTTTTCCCACCAGATCAAGCATAGTTTTTTCGACCGCATTATCCGGTACATGCAATAAGCGCAATTTATCCCATTGCGCCGCATTTTTAGAAAAATAGGCTGAGGCAACCAAGCTGCGTTGCTGTTTGACATCTTCCAAACATTTTAAATCTTGCGCAATGGAAAGATCTGTTTGATCGACACGGTCAAGAATTGCAGCAATGATACCTTTGCGAACTGCATTATAGGACAACGAAAAATAGGCCCATGCACCTTCCTGATAACGTTCGATCCAGCCTGCTTCGTGCAATAGCCGCAAATGACGTGATACCCGTGGTTGCGATTGATAAAGGATCTGCGTTAGATCAGAAACAGTCAAATCTGTTTTCCTCAATAGAAGAAGAATGCGCAACCGCGTGGTTTCTGCCACCGCTTTTAGCACGTCAATCATTCCATCAAGACCTAATTGGCTGCCCATACAGACACCTCCATATTTTTGATATAAAGATATCTTTATATATTTTTAAAATGTCAAGTGTAACAAATAGACTGTTTTCGCAATTCACCTATATTATAGCACTGAGAACCATGAGCTGCGGCAAATTCTTGACAAAATGTTTACTCAATATTCCACTTGATTTTGAAGATTAAGCCAAGCACCTTACCCTATTTAAGCTTACTAAAAGAATGACTATTGCACCCGATTTGAATTGATATGACCACCAATAGACAACGCGCTATAGCAAAAGAAATAAAAATATTGATACCTGCTGCACCTTATGCCGATAGTGAGCCGATAAAAGCCGCAGCATCAAGTGCGCATTTAAAAAGCCTTCCGGCATCAATTGCTGTCTGGTTATCTATTATTGCTTATATTCGTCACAATTACACAGATTATGACCAATTGCGCGATGATGGTTATGACAATGATTCTGCACGTTTTTTTGTTCTGGAAGCGACAAATGCAAAACTAACAGAGTGGCGCGCAACGCGTTTTCTAACATCCGAGGAAGAAGAACAGGAAATCTAGTGGTAATATCAATCAGCCATTATTGCTAGGTGTTGCAACGCACATTTGCCACTATACTAATCCTACCAATGCGCAATCTCGCTTAAAGACTATGGTTGAACTTTACCAATAAGGCTGGTCAGCCATAGTTTAAGCAAGCAACACGCATCAAAAGACCCCATCAAACAAAAAGGGTGCGCTCACGCACCCTCTTTAAAATTCAATTAGCAACGCGGCCTAACGAACAATAACTTTAGAACCGGTCTGTACGCGTTCATACAAATCAATGACGTCCTTATTCAACATTCTAATACATCCGGCTGATGCATTTTTACCGATGCTTGAAGGCTGTACTGTGCCATGAATACGGAAATAAGTATCAACATTTCCTTGGAATAGATAAAGCGCACGCGCACCAAGAGGATTACTTAAACCACCTGGAACACCATCAGCAAAGCGTTTGTATTGGCTTGGCTTGCGCTTAACCATATCTGCCGTTGGAATCCATTTTGGCCATTTGCGCTTAACATGAACAGTGGCTTCCCCTTGGAAACCAAGTCCGGCAGCACCCACTGCCACACCATAACGGATTGCTTGTCCATCACCGAGAATAAGATACAAATAATGGTTAGCTGGTTCTACGATGATTGTGCCTGGTATTTCATCTGATGGATAAGATACAACGGTGCGTTGGTATTGTTCTGGAATCTTTACTGTAACAGGTGGAATCTTGAAAGGCTCATCAGGATCTTGCTCATAGCGCTCGTCAGGCGACTTTGTCCCTAATAACGTCGACGTAACAACTGCCGGCTTTTTCGCGGCGCTATCCTGTTCGGTTGTTGTAACAACAGTTGGCGTTGGTGTTGACGCACATCCCACCAGCCCGAAGCCCAATAGGCTTAAACCCATTGCTAAGCCAATATTATTTATTGAAAAATGTTTCATTGCAATTCTGTAGCCTTCATAGCATTTGCGACGCAAAAGCCGCACGTTCTTTTTCATGAAAACGTGGTTAATAGATGGTTAATATGATGAAAAGTTCTTTTATTGTAAAAATGCCGGCTAAGGCCTCGTAATACGAGGTTCATTGCAAGTTTTTATTGTGATAAGACAATTATGCAACAATATATTGGGTGTTTTTTAGAGTTATTCTTACCATTTAAAGCCGCATAGGGCTTTCATTATATCCAAACTGATAAAAACGAATCATGAAAGTGCAATTTTTGACAAATTGCGTTTAAAACTGATTCTCCGCACCATGGGAAATCGAAGATATTGCACTGTCAGATAAATATTTTCTGATTATGATATGACATTTCAGCATAAAATTACCCAACACTTAAAGTGCTATATTTTTAAAAAGCACGAAACACTTATAAGATATGTCAAAATTATATCGAAGTGTCCGTCTACTTAACTACGACCATAAACAAACGCGGAAAACGCAATAAAATTGATCCATCATATTGCACTGGATAAAGTTTGCTTATCCGTTGCTGATAGAGAGCAAGATAATCCTGTTTTTCTGCTTCCGTTAATGGCTCCAGAAACGGTCTTAACGCTGCACCTTTAACCCATTCGACAATAGCAGCATGGCTTTGCATAACGGGATTATAGATTGTATGCCAAATGTCGACATAGCGTGCCAAAGGTTTAAAGGCATCATAATAAACCGATACATTGGGCAGCTTGTCCCGTGCAATTGACCCTATTCGGTCTTTCCAGCGTTCGTCTTCCGCAACATGTATCATGGCACGATGTATTGGTTCAAAAAGATTATCTGGCATTTGAATAGCCAGAGCAGCGCCGGTTTTCATTGCCGATATTATGCGCTTCATGACTTCGACATGATCGGGCAACCATTGAAAAACAGCATTGGAAAATAACAGATCAACGTCGGCAGGTGGTTGCCAGTGGTAAATATCCTTAACTTCGAATTTTATGCCGAGCAAACGCGCTTTTGCCTTTTTTATCATATCAGCGGAAGCATCAAAGCCTGAAACTTCTGCTTGTGGCCAAGATTTGACAAGAGCTTCAGTCGAATTTCCGGGACCACAACCGAGATCAACAATCTTCTCCACCTCTTTTAGTGGGATTGCGTGAATAAGATCATAAACAGGTCTTGTCCGATCATCTTCAAATTTAAGATATTGTGTTGCCGACCAGTCTTGCATAATGCGTGTCCCTACCAATCAAATACCGAATATTTCAGGC
The DNA here is from genome assembly GCA_946478665.1 of uncultured Bartonella sp. Classification (GTDB taxonomy): domain Bacteria; phylum Pseudomonadota; class Alphaproteobacteria; order Rhizobiales; family Rhizobiaceae; genus Bartonella. Next base: position 170,111 of record CAMLCZ010000002.1, read on the forward strand.
TTTCTCTATTATATAGCCTTCATTCTACCGTTGTTATCCAAAATATCGCTGCTTTTATGTTGAAGGCGAAAATATTGGCCTTCAACCATCAAGTGGGTCATTGCCCAAATCTATTCGAGATCAAGTTTGGTTATGATAATGGGTATCAATGTGGCTAAACACATTGAAAACAAGCCTTGGCTAAAGCTAAAACAAGCATTGCGGTAGCTAGAACAAGCCTTGGCTAAAGAAAGAACAAACGTTGCAAAATCTTGCAAGGCTCATCAACATCTCGCTCGCATCGCTTATTAACCGACTCTATCTCTAATCGTTGCACCTATTAAGCAGCTTTAATCGTAGTGCCGATTAAGCACCCTTGCTCCCGATCATACGACTTATTAAGTGTTCCCCTAATAATATCGACGTAACAACTGGCAAATTTTTCGCTGCATGCAACTGTTATGCTTTGTTAAAAATTATACTTTTAAATATTGCTATCATCATTTTTTAATTTTGATAGCGCAGGCAATAAAAAAGAGCCAGCATAAGCTGGCTCCAATAAATGCTTAATTGAAAAGCATCAATATAGGTCAATTGGTGAGATTAACGTGTTAGACGTTTATAGGTAACACGCTTTGGATTGACCGCTTCTGGTCCTAAACGGCGAACTTTATCAGCTTCATATTCTTCAAAGTTACCTTCAAACCATTCAACATGGCTGTCTCCTTCGAAAGCAAGAATATGCGTTGCCAAGCGGTCAAGGAACATACGATCGTGGCTGATGACCACCGCACAACCGGCAAAATTTTCCAAAGCATCTTCCAATGCAGCCAGTGTTTCCGTATCCAGATCATTTGTCGGTTCGTCTAAGAGCAGCACATTGCCGCCCTCTTTCAGCAATTTGGCTAAATGAACGCGGTTACGCTGCCCACCTGAAAGATTGCCAACTTTCTGTTGTTGGTCGCCACCTTTAAAATTGAATGCCCCGCAATATGCACGGCTATTCATTTCATATTTGCCAAGTTTAATAATATCATTACCGCCAGAAATTTCTTCCCAAACGGTTTTATCTGCATCAAGAGCATCACGGCTTTGGTCAACATAACTCATTTTCACCGTATCACCGATGCGGATTGAACCTGAATCTGGCTGTTCCTGTCCAGTAAGCATTTTAAACAATGTTGATTTACCAGCACCATTGGGGCCGATAACACCAACAATACCACCAGCAGGAAGTTTAAAGGAGAGATCGTCAATAAGAACACGGTCTCCAAAACCTTTTGTAAGATTTTCAACCTCGATAACAACCTGACCGAGCCTCTCGCCAACTGGAATAATGATTTGCGCTTCTCCTGGTCGGCGGTCATTGGCTGCCTTAACCAATTCATCATAGGCTTTGATACGGGCTTTAGATTTCGCCTGACGAGCTTTTGGACTTGATGCAATCCACTCCTGCTCTCTAGTAAGAGCTTTTTGACGGGCTGCTTCTTCACGTCCTTCCTGTTGCAGGCGTTTTGCTTTAGCTGAAAGATAGGCAGAATAATTGCCTTCATAAGGAATACCGTGGCCACGGTCGAGCTCAAGTATCCAGCCGGTAACATGGTCAAGGAAGTAACGATCGTGCGTAATAATAAGCACAGCACCAGGATATTCACGCAAATGCTTTTCCAGCCAAGCCGTTGTTTCCGCATCAAGATGGTTGGTCGGTTCGTCCAGCAACAGTAAATCGGGTTTTGATAGCAGTAATTTACACAATGCAACGCGGCGACGCTCACCACCAGATAAAGTTTTCACATCAGCATCTGCTGGCGGACAGCGCAAAGCGTCCATAGCCATTTCAACCTGACTTTCCAGATCCCAAAGGTTCTGGCTGTCGATCACATCCTGTAACTTGGCACCTTCTTCAGCTGTTTCATCGGAATAATTCATCATCAATTCATTATAACGATCAAGAATAGCCTGTTTGTCTGCGACACCTTCCATAACATTGCCGCGAACATCCTTGCTTTCGTCCAAGACAGGTTCCTGTGGCAGATAACCGCATGTAGCGCCTTCAGCAAGCCATGCCTCGCCAGTATATTCCTTGTCCAAACCAGCCATAATGCGCAATACGGTTGATTTACCTGCACCGTTTGGCCCCAGAATACCAATTTTTGCATCTGGGTAAAAAGATAGGTTAATATTGTCCAATACCTTCTTGTTGCCATAAGCCTTGCTTAGACCAGCCATATGATAAATAAATTGCCGAGCCATAAAACCTCTTCCAATCCTTCTATTCGCTACATTGTGCGGATATATATAACTTTGAGCATGGCCTGATACCATGCATGTTTGAAATCATGCATCTGTTTAACCGAAAGCAATCAAAGCAGCAATGTTTCAAAAAATTTAAATCAGAATTAAGCCGGGTGCAGATATTTCTGTCACCCGGCTTCCCCTCTGGAATGACGAAAGTATGCCCTATACTTCGTTACCAGTTTGAAATAACGTTGCGAATTTATACTTTTCGCATGAATATATTAAACTGATATTGCGGTATTTTGCCAATATCTGCAAGTACCATTACAAAAAAAGTACGATCTTTGAATACTGGTTGCATGATGGAAAAAGAAACTCAAAATATAGTTACAGACAAACAAAGCAAAACAATAGACTTTGACAAGCTTGGACACTTGCAAACGCCTATCCTATCCAGCAACAAAATTCTCTGTTTGCCGAAAAGTCTTTTTGCCGACTATCATTTATCCGATAAATCTGTAGCCTATACCTATCAGCTTATTCGCAAGGGCACATCAGACGTTGAAAATAGCCACAGTACAATCTTGCTCTATGCGCCACCACCAATCGGGTTTTGGGCATTATGGGCAAAAGCTTCAGGAAATCTGCAAAATACCGAACTTGTTTTGAACGCGCCAGAATTCTACAGCACCTTCAAATTGTTTGTATTGAGATTGCGGTTGAAGAATGAACGACGGCTAATGGGCTCTGATGTACCAAGCCCAACAATGACACATATTTTACGACAATGGGTTTCCGTGGCCGATTATTTTTCGTTTACAATTGGCGAGTGGCTTGAAATGACAGAGCACACGAAACACTATCTTGAAACGTTATCAACAAAATTTTCATGGCTTGGCAACGATGACCCATCTGACCAGGTGAATGCTTTGTTAGAGGATTAAAGTTGCCCTTTCTCGTGATGCTTTTTTAAACACCGACATGGTTCATTTCTTTTGACGATTACAATGATCGTCCGTGAATAAAACAAGTGTAATTCTAGGATAGATATGAGCAACAACGGACAATCGAAGTTGGTTTTCGTTGTGCAACTTATTTTAACGACCATTGTTTTGTTTCAAATAGTGTTGTTACCGCGTAAGGCGCGCAATAAAAAATAAGCGTACCGCGCCATATTGGTGGCTGAAAAGCCCTGCAAACCCTTGGAATTTTCTGGAATTATTGGTGTTATTGTCCGTGGTGTCGCGATGCCAAAGCCTTTCCCAGAGCCATTCAATATGGCTCATATGCCCGCATTTTTAAATTATGCCAACACTTCTAAATGCCAACACATCTAAATGCCAGCACATCAAAAGATGTGTCCCATAAGGCTCAAACACTATCCGTACTTTTATTTATCGACGTTTTTTCAAGCTAAGCTTTTTTTGAAAACCCCCGCATCATCATATTTAAGGATCAGCACGGGCAACTTTATTTCGCATCATATCTGTTAAAAACTTTGCCAAAAATACTATTTTGATAGAATATATTCAAATAAAGAATATGTTGATATGCGTGACCATCAACTTCTGGTTTTTAAGATGGAATTACTTGCAAAACAGCTCACTCATGGACAGCCGCCATTTTCAATGCTATTTGATTAACCTAATCAGTCAGGACATAGTTGATTTATGAAGTTATCTGTAGTCATTCCTTGCCGTAACGAAGCTGAAAATTTAGCCTTCCTTTTGGATGAAGTTGACAATGCGTTGTCAGGACGAAACTATGAAGTTCTGGTTGTTGACGATGGTTCTACTGACGACACACCAAAGGTTTTGGCCAAACGCATGGCAGAGGGCAAGCCGTTGCGGCATATCCGCCACGATCGTTCTTCGGGGCAAAGCTCTGCTGTCCGCTCTGGTGTTTTTGCCGCCCATGGCGATATTATCCTGACAATTGATGGTGATGGTCAGAATGACCCTGCTTATTTGCCAAAACTGGCTGATGCATTAATTGCAGCTGGCCCAGAATACGGGCTAGCAGCAGGGCAGCGTCTTAAGCGCACGGATACAAAGCTCAAACAGCTATCATCAAAGTTTGCCAATAAACTGCGCCAGATGATTTTAAAAGACAATACGCGTGACTCGGGTTGCGGCCTAAAAGCGGCCTATACTGACCTCTTCCGTCAATTGCCTTTTTTTGATGGGTGGCATCGTTATTTGCCAGCGCTGGTCTTGCGTGAGGGGTTGAAAACAACCCATATTGATGTGGTTGATCGTCAACGCGTGCATGGCAAATCCAATTATGGCATTCTTGACCGCGGTTTACGCGGCATTCTTGATCTTTATGGCGTATGGTGGCTGCGCCACCGCCGCAAGGTTGTATCAAAAGTGACAGAAATCAAAGCCGAGGACACAAAATGAGTGGTTTGGCTTCACAATTTTCGCAATGGCTGCATGATGTTTTTGTTGTTCGCTGGGACGGCTGGATTATCTTAGGCTTCGTTGGGCAGGCGCTGTTTATGATGCGCTTTATTGTGCAATGGTTTGCTTCTGAAAAAGCCAAGAAAAGCGTTATGCCTGTTGCTTTCTGGTTTTTCTCTCTTGGCGGTGGTGTGATATTGTTGATCTATGCTATCCGTCAAAAAGACCCTGTATTTATTGCTGGTCAAGGATTGGGACTTATTGTTTACATTAGAAATCTTTGGCTTATTCGCAGCGAAAAGAAAAACGCCGCGCAACAACAAACGCAATAAGAGCAACAAAAGCAATAAATTGACAGCCAAAACAATCAATATTGCATAGCAGCTAATAAATAGCGATCAAACTTATAAAGCCATTGTTTAAGTGCAATAATTGTTTAAGCGCCATATATGGCAAATATATTCATAACCAGAATTTTTAAGGCTCTTATCCGCCGTCTTTGTCACAATACAAAACGCCAAAAAGAAATATGTCAATTAAACACGAATGATGGTTTGTAACAATGACCCCTGCTGCAAGCATCATGAGTACATTTTTCCGCAATCACTATAGTATGTAACCATTACCTTACGTCGAGTGCAGTCTCATCGCCTAACGTGCATTGTTACTATTGCTTTATGTGACGTCTTACGTGTTGCCATTGCTTTGCGTGAGGCACAGCAACTACCTTACGTGCTGTTGCCATTGCTTTATGTTGGGGGGGAGCCGGTGCCTCACGTCACGCACAATCATTGCCCTAATGGTTACGGCAGATAGAGATAGTAAATAGTCCGCTTGACTTTTGTGTTGCCACGATAACCAACGGCAATTTCGCCTCTTTGTCCATCTGTTGGATAACCAGCATCTTGTAGGACTTTACGAATATCTTCCGGCAATAATTCACGGATATTTTCTGGCAGTGTCTCTTTACTTGTCCAAACGATCATCAATGGTCTTTGTAACAATTTACTGACAAAAGGTGTTCCAACATGAACTGTTTTCAACGAAGGATCCAGTAAGCGCAAATTTCCTGGTATTTGTGGGTGGCGCGACATAACCATTACAAAAGACCCCTTATCATGCAATGCTTTTTCAAGATAAGGGTAGTCAAATAGCTGTTCCGGCAATGATAACTTGTCCGTGGCGGTGGCGATGCTGATATAAAGCACACACGGTACAACAAGCGCCAGACACATACTTATAATGCCGTATTCACGCACATATTTCAGTGTTTTGCCGTATTTGGCCAACATAATGGCAAAATAGGCTGGAGCCAAAAACAACAAAGGTTGCAACCAGCGATCCTTAACATTTGTGACACCTGAAATAATAATCAGCAAACAAACCAGCCCAAGGCCAAAGAGCAACACACGTGACAAGAAATGTTCTGCAAGATTATCCGATTCCGAGCGGGTTACTGTCTGGGGGGCTTTTGCATCAGACACTGCTTGTAAACGCGCCAATATCAGCACCAATATTAATGCAATTGATACAAAGCTTAACGAGGCAAGAACAAGCTCGTTTAAGCCCCACAACCTATCCAATAAAAAATGCCCCGATTTATCGACGGCAAACTTCTTTGCTCGTGCTGCCACACCAGCTGGATTCATATACATGAAAACGAGTGCCGGAGACATGACGATTAGCGCAGAAATAATGGCCATGGGTGTGTAACGCGTGGCAAGACGGGGTCTTATTTCTTTCGTGAGCAATGCCCCACCAAAAAGCGCAATAATGAAGAGAGTACCATTATATTTGCCAAGAATAGCCGCCGCACAAGCAAGCCCCAATAGACAAGCCTTTAAGGCAGATGGTTTTTTGATAAAAAGACAAAAAGCAGCAAATGTCCATGCCGACCCTGCCGTCCCCATAATCGAATGAGTCAATGCTCGTTGGGATTCCCAACCGATTTGCGGCAAAAGAAAAATTGCCAGCATACCGGCACCAGCCACAACCGAGCGTACATTTAATAGCCGCAACCCTGCATAAACAGCCAGAAAGGTGCTGCCCAACAAACTGAATTTAATAATTTGCAAAAGCCACAAATGCAGGCCGAATATTTGTGTCAAACCATAAGCTATCCACGTATATAAAGGCGGTTGCGAACCACCATAGCCCCAGCTCCAAAAACTGACATTCGAGGCAAGTTCTGCGTCGTCCAGACCAGCGCCCTGCGATATGACAGAGACATAGACCATCTCAAACAGAAAATAGACAAGAATAAAGCCGACAGCAAACCTGTCATAATGTATTTTCTTGCGTGTCATTTAATCTGCCTGTTACATAAGCAAGAGTGCTAAAAATACCCAAACCGCATTATATACGGTTTGGTTCAACCTGATTATCAGGTAAAAATGCTGGAAAAATATCTAACGCCCTACCGAGGCGTAATCCAGATTTATACCGTCAAAATCTTCCCTTTTATAAATATTTCGTAAGTCGAACAGCTTTCCCCCCGGCATCAAACGTGCCAGACGTTTCAAATCCAATGCGCGATAAGCATTCCACTCTGTGATAATCGTCAACACCCCTGCCCCTTTGGAAGCTTCATAAGGGGTTGCACACCAAATCACATCATCAAGTACTTTTTTAGCCTGTTCTGCACCTTCAGGATCGTGAGCGCGCACTTTCAAGCCAGCTTGCTGCAATGCCTTAATAATATCCAAAGCCGGCGACTCCCGTACGTCATCGGTATTAGGTTTGAAGGTAACGCCTAAAACAGCAACAGTATCTGTTGAACGTTCCTTTGCAGCCTCAATAATGCGACGTCCCATTTCAAGTTTGCGGTCTTCATTGACTGAAATGACCGTTTCTATCAATTTTTGTGGTGAATTATAGCGCGTACCTGTCGCCGCAAAAGCACGTGTATCTTTAGGAAAGCACGAGCCACCAAATCCAGGTCCTGCATGAAGAAATTTTGACCCTATTCGCTTATCCATACCGATAGCCTGTGCAACTTCCTGTATGTTGCCGCCTGTTTTTTCACATAAATCGGCGACCTGATTGATAAAGGTGACCTTCATGGCCAAAAATGCATTTGCGGCATATTTTATCAATTCTGCATTTTCCAAAGACGTTATGACAAGTGGTGTTTCACGCAAATAGAGTGGACGGTATAAGTGGCGCATTGTCTTGCGCCCACGCTCATCTTCAACACCAACAACAACACGGTCTGGCCGCATGAAATCTTCTATTGCAGACCCTTCACGCAGGAATTCGGGGTTGGACACCATGGAAAAGCTGATATCAGGGCGCGCTTTTTTCATGCGGTCGCGGATACGGGCATTGGTGCCAACAACAACTGTGGACTTTATCACCACAACTGCACCATCTTTCATGGCGGCTGCAACCTGATCTGCCGCTTTTTCAATATATTGCAAATCCGCTTCACCATCACCACGGCGCGATGGTGTGCCAACAGCAAGAAAAATAACATCGGCATCACGCACGCTTGTTTCAAGATCAGACGTGAAAACCAAATGACCTTCACGCATATTGCGTGCCATCATTTCATCAAGCCCGGGCTCGAATATCGTCACTTCGCCTTTTTGCAAACGTTCAATTATTTGCGGATTGGCATCGACACATGTTACATCAAATCCGAACTCGGCAAAACAAACACCAGAAACGAGACCAACATAACCAGTACCAATCATGGTAATTTTCATTGTTGTTATCCTTGCTTAACAATCCCTGAATTTGATATGACGGTTTTCAAATGACTGCAACTGCCAAACGTTTGCATATCACAGGAGATAGCAATGGGACATGAAGCACTGATCGTTATTGATGTACAAAATGACTTTCTTCCCGGCGGCGCTTTAGCTGTGCCAGAAGGAGACCTTATCCTACCAACGGTCAGGGCATTGATTAACCATTTTGACCATGTCATTTTGACACAGGATTGGCACCCACAACACCATAAAAGCTTTGCATCCAATCATACCGGCTTTTCACCTTATGACACAATAAAAATGCCTTATGGCCCACAAACACTGTGGCCAGACCATTGTGTGCAAGGTACGATCGGGGCGGCATTGCATGAATCTCTACCAATTGAAAAAGCAGAGCTGATAATTCGTAAAGGTATGGATCCGGAAATTGACAGCTATTCGGCTTTTTTTGAAAATGACCGTAAAACACCAACTGGTTTGCAAGGATATTTAAAAGAACGCAACATTCAGAAACTTACCTTTTGCGGCCTCGCAACAGATTTCTGTGTTGGTTATTCTGCACTTGACGCAAGAAATTGTGGTTTTGAAACACGTGTTGCATTGGCTGGCTGTGCTGGTCTCGACCTTAATGGTTCACTCGATTATATGCTAAAAACAATGAATGACGGCGGTGTTCAGCTTCTTATGGGCGCGCTGTAAATTTCTTCTTTATGACATTTTGAGGTTTACGGCTTTTTCACCGTAAACCTTGTATGAAAGGCAAACTGTTGCGCAGGATAAACTGTTTGCCTTTATATGATGTTGTTACCATAAAATATAAGCATATTAGAGGACGATAAATTGCCGTCGTATAACCGACATAAAGTCATCAGTACGATAATAACGGTCTGCAACGGGGACATAAGGTGGATAAAGCGATATAGCACAGATAGATTGTGCAATATGGGGGTATAAATATGGGTTCTGATAAAATATCTTTGAGATAATCTTATTTTTAATATATCTCTAAAGCGAAAACCATTATTTTATTCATAATTTATATCATGTGAGAGAATATGATTATGCGGTTCAAAAAAATTTTTGCCATTTTAACGTGCTTATTTTTAACACAAATTTCTGCTGCCTCGGCACAAAATACGATATGCGACAGTGTCGGCGCACTTGCTGAATCAATCATGGAAGTTCGACAACAAGGTGTGCCAATGCGATATGCGATGGATGTTGTCAGAACAAATGATGTGGGTCCTGCATATAGGCATTTCACCGCTGGTCTTGTAAGGACTGCCTATAAATATCCAGTCTATAGATCGAAAAGAGAGAGGATACGGGCAATTAGATACTTTCGTGACACGGCTCTTTCTGCCTGTTACAATCAATAATTTCTGCCTGTTACAACCAATAATGCCGCCTTATCAATCGTCATAATTCCGTTCGATTTTTCGCGTGCGACAATTATTTTGCATGGTTGGTTTACTGATTTACCGATAGATATTGCAAATATCTATCGGGCTTTGGGATTTTATCGAAAAACCAACCAATTGTACCTCTACGGAATATCTATAAAAGCAAGATACCGATAGAGATAAAGCATTTATAAAAGTTGGTTAGCGTTTGTTAAAACGCGTTCTCTGGAATGCCCACATTCGCTTTATTATAGAGGTGATCGTTATAATACAATGAGGCGTTGCCATGGGCTGGACTGGTCACCCATCACTTTGCCAACTTGACCGTTACTTCACGAGCATAGACATTCCTTTGCTAGCATAGCTACCACTTCGTAACAGTCGTCATCACTTTGTCAGCGTAGTCAGCACGTCTCCAGTTTCGCCAACCCTTCGCACTTTTTTCCGAACCATAAATGGCGCCTATCCTTAGCGGTTTTATGAAATGGTGTTCAACACACCTAAAGGATAAGATTTCAGCGGTTCGCAATTGTTAATCTACCTTGCAAACAAAAGCTTGTTAAAGCCATACATTGGCAAACCCACAACAAGCATTATTGATTAGCTGGTTATGTGGTAACATTTCAAAGCCCAAATTTTGCTTATTGGATAGAAAACTGACATAGATTTATTTTATCACTTGTGCTGATTTTATATATCGTTTTAAAAAGAAACGAGCAAAACAACAAAGCATATGGAATATTTTTATGATTACAGTGGTGATTGTCCTTGTCTGCATCATCGTTGGACTGTTTTTATGGAATAAATATTCGCATAAGATAGCGCCTGCCCAAGAAGTCTTTTTAGATGTAACATCGCAACCTGTTCGGCTACGACAAAAATTTACCCTTTTAGGCTGGATTGGTGTTGCACTTATCTTTGTCAGCCCATTGGTGATGTGTGGTACGATGCTGGTGGAAGCCCATTATGCGGCACAAACTGCCGTTAATGAAACAGCAACGCATGATTACAGTTGGCATTATCTTGTTTTGGGGTATTTCATATTGCTAGGCGTCGTGCTTGTCATTATCGGGCGTGACTTTTATGCCATTTCAGATGAATAATAAAACGGAATAGAGCTTCAGATATAATATTTTCAAAACTGCTGGCTCATTGAACTAACGAACCATTGAATCACTGAAGCAATGAGCCAATGAGCCAATGAGCCAATGAGCCAATGAGCCAATGCTTTACGTCATATCGACCATTTGCAATGCCAAATTGGCAAGCTGCTTTCCGGCTTTTTCATAAGCATCTGGTGAAAAACCACAATACCCTATGAGAATTCCATTCAATTGGTTGTTTTCGCAATAGCGTGATATTGCCCGAACAGGAAAACCGCAATTTCTGGCGGCGTGTTCGAACAACTTATCCTTGAACTTGTTATTTAAGAAAACAGTAAGATGAAGCCCTTGTGAAGGTGCTTTAAGGGGCTGAAATACCGCGCCTTCGGCCTGTTTCAATCCTTTGATGAGGGCATTACGGTTTTCTCGTAATTTTTTGGTCGTTCTCCGTAAGTGAGCGGCATAATAGCCACCTTTTATCAAGTCGGCCAATGCCTCTTCAACAAAGGTAATTGCACGCCGATCCACCTGCAAGCGTAAGTTCATAACACATTCAACAAGTTGGGGTGGCACAATCAAATAGGCACATTGAATACCAGCAAACAATGTTTTGGAAAAAGTACCCATATAGATAACACGGCCATGGTCATCGAGCCCCTGAATGGCGGTGAGCGGCATGGCCTCAAACCTTATCTCGCCATCATAATCATCTTCAATAATATAACTCTTATGGTCGTTCGCCCATTTTAAGAGAGCCAAGCGTTCGGATAATGAAAAATATCCCCCAAGAGGAAAACGCTTTGACGGCGTGACAAAAATTGCATCTGCTTTTGGTAATCGCTCAAAAGATAGAGGGGTCAAATGTGGGATAAAATGCAGTTTTTTGTCAAAAAACCGTAACGCATCAACAACATTGCGATAAGAAGGGTCTTCCAACAAGATTGTTGCATTGTTCGGCAATATTGCACGCATGATAAGATCAAGCGATTGCTGCGTTCCCGATGTTATAAATATTTGCGAGGCTGTTGTTTTCAAACCTCTTGCTTGGTTGAGATATGTTGCAATCGCTTCACGTAAAGTCAACGCGCCGCGCGGGTCGGTATATGTATAATGGCGCACATCCAGTTTCGCCGCTTTCTGATTTAACAGACGACGAAATATAGCCATTATTTTATCGTCTTGCGCTGGCATATCAACCGAGCATATCCGATTAGAAGAAGAAACAGGCTTTTCAGCAATAATTTCTGCGGTGTTTGATAAATAAGGTACGTTCTGCGCTACAAAACTACCACTGCCCTGCCGCGTTATTACAAAACCATCAGCGACTAACATTTCATAGGCTGCAACAATCGTTGAGCGCGAGAGCTTGAAGCGCTTTGCTAGATCGCGACTGGGAGGCAATTTTGCTCCAGCGCGCAATTGACCTGTTTCAATTGCTTGTCTGACAGCACGATACACTCCAACTGGGCGATGATCCGCCGATAAGCTTAATGGCATCATAGCCGACCAGTCTGGCAAATTGGTCTGTTTTTTTTGCATTCAATTGGTACTTTTTCATTCCATTTTTATGCCGCATCTTTGGCGCGTTGCCCTGACCGATGCAAGGATTATCGATATGTCTGATGATTATTTTTCAAAAACACATAAAAACCACGTCAAAAGAAGTTTTAAACGCGCCCATTATGACAAAGAGACTATTTATAGAATTTTGGATACTGCTGGTTTTGCTCACATCGCATATGTCATTGATGGGGATCCTTATTGCACACCAACCTGCTATTGGCGTGAAGGCGATACCCTCTATTGGCACGGATCATCTGCCTCACGCATGATAAACAATTTGCGTCAAGGAGTTGCTGCCTGTGTAACAGTTTCGCATCTTGATGGTTTTGTCCTTGCACGCAGTGGCTTTCACCATTCCGTCAATTATCGTTCAGCCATGTGTTTTGGCATGGCAAAACTGATTGAAGACACGGAACAAAACCGCAATGCCTTGAATGCGATGATTAATCGCTTTTTTCCCGATAGAAGCAGTGAGCTAAGAGACGCCAAAGAGAAAGAGCTGAAAGCAACAAGCGTTATTGCCATGGAAATAGAAAGCGCAGCCGCAAAAATACGCGCTGAAGGCGTAAATGATGATGAAGAGGATTATGATAGCCGCGTTTGGGCAGGTGTCATTCCGCTTACAACAATTATTGGTGATTTTATTCCAGATAGCCGCCTTGATAGAAGCATAAAACCTGCACAAACACTGTCCATTTGGCGCGCTGGTGCATTGTTAGATCAAACACTGTTAACAGCGCAACAACTCCATGAAAAATCAGCGCTTCCTGCAAAATGATAGACAATTAACAAACCGTCACAAAAAGGCGGCTGTTTCTCGCCGCCTTATCTTAAACCATTAATATGCTCAATCTTCGTTTTGTTCTTCCAGATGCCAATCTGGATGATTACGATTATACTGGATGGACGAATAGAGAGCCGTTAAAATAAACACCATACCGATAAGCCCTGTTACCACTTCGGGGATATGGATGATTGTTTGTAAAAACATGATAAATGCCAAAACCAATATGGCATAAAATGCACCATGTTCCAGAAAGCGATATTGCGCCAATGTGCCTTTATCGACCAACAGAATGGTCATAGAACGAACGTAAAAGGCGCCGATACCTAACCCTATTGCAATGACAAACAGATTGGTTGACAGCGCAAACGCGCCAACCACACCATCAAAAGAAAAGCTGGCATCTAATACTTCCAAATAGATAAATGCACCAGCACCGCCCTTATAGATGGCTTCCATTGTATGTTTGCCGCTATCCATCAAAACACCAAGACCTTCAACCGCGATAAAGGCCAATAAACCATATATCGCCGCCACCAGAAATGCATGACTATTGTCTGCCTTGACGAGGTGGGAGAAGATGAGGACCATAATCAATGTGATAGCAATCTGGATACCATGAACCGAGGCATATCTTTGTGCGCGCCCTTCAAGAAACATAATCCAATGCACGTCCTTGTCAGGATCAAAGAAATATTTAAGCCCCACCATAAATAGAAATGTACCGCCAAAGGCCGCGATGCCAACATGGGCATTCAACATGATTTCTGCATAATGATGCGGTTCCCATATCGCAAGCTTGAGCGCTTCCCATGGGTTTATCCATGCTGCAAATGCAACAACTGTCAGCGGAAAAATAACACGCATACCAAAGACAGCAACCACAATGCCCCAGGTTAAAAACCTGTGTTGCCACAAATGGCTCATGTCGCGCAAAACGCGCGCATTAACAATTGAGTTGTCAAAAGAAAGCGAAATTTCCAGAACGCCCAATACGCAACAGATAAACAGATATTCAATGGCGCCAGCGCCAGTACCTATTTCTATATATCCCAGCCATGCACCGAGTGCCAAACCGACTATGGTGAATATGAATGCCCCGGTGAAATAACGTAAAACGCCCATAATCTTTCCTCAATGTTTTGACCCATTCAGAGTTGATAGCGTTTACTACCTGCTGATACAACACAACCTCAAACGCAAACTTATATGAAAACGAAAACGATAAAACGCAAGAGAATTTTCCCACTTAAAACAATATAGTTCAACCAGTAAAACCATCGTCATTGTCAAATTTTAGCAAACAATCTGTAGTAATGTTGATAGCTTCTCTAATGGATACAAGCAGTTACACTAAATAACAGTGTAAATACCAACGGAGATTTTCCTAATGTCGATAAAAAACATAATCATTGCGAGTGGATTTGTATTATCTGGCTTTTCAACAGCTATCGCCGCGCCATTAGACGTACCATCGGGCGCCTACATTTCAGACCCTGCCCATACAAATCTATTATGGAATCTGAAGCATTTCGGGCTTTCCAACTATTATGGACGTTTCGACAAGATTGACGCAAAGTTACAGCTTGATAGTGCCGATATTACAAAATCTACACTACAGGTTAAAATTGATCCTAAATCTGTTGATACCAACTACCCTGCTTCACCAAATACTTTTAACACGGAGATTGCTGGTGAGAAGTTTTTTAATGCCGACAAATTTTCCAAAATTACCTTTCAATCCACCTCAATTAAACTGACCAGCGATAAAACCGGTACTGTCACCGGTAATTTGACATTCCACGGTGTAACGAAGCCTGTAACACTTGATGTAACATTAAATGGCGCCTTGCCGTCACACCCGCTGACAAAAAAGCCTGCAATCGGGTTTTCTGCCAAAGGCATTATAAAACGCAGTGACTTTGGAGTAGATACACTTATTGGACCGTTGAGTGACGATGTCAATTTGACAATCGAAACAGAATTTAAACCTGCCGAGTGAAATTCCAATGAAGAAATGTGCTTCTGGTTAAAATTACCAAATCATATTTCTATTCATGAGATTATTTTGCAAACCACGGAACCGGCGATCATGATTGCCGGTTTTATTATTGCAGGTAGCATCATTGCCAGTACTATTATTATTGGTACCAGTTTTATTGCGATAACACTTGTTGAGTGTAATAGACTACCAGAGAACAGAACATAAGTGTGGCGACTTAAATGTCTGACTTAACGAATGCAAAAATAGTTTCAAAATATATTCAAATTGAATGATGTGTCTGCATGGCCAAAGCAAATGCCATTTTATGACCAGGCGCTGAATAATGTCTGCGCTCCCAAGCAATATTAAAGATGACGCCTAAACACTTTAGGGCCTATTATTTGGCTATCCATTTGCCTCAATTTCCCACGAGTTGCCCCTTTCCAGCATTTTCCCTCACTTCACCCACTTCTCCCTATTTCCCCTACTTCTTCCTATTTCCCCTACTTCTTCCTATTTCCCCCACTTCTTCCTATTTCCCATTGTCGAACCGCTTAACAGACCATATCTTACAAACAGCAATAGACCTGTGTCAAAAATTGGCGACATAATCTGTCTCAAAACTGGCGATATTTTTTTAAAGGAATACGATATGACCATCCGCTCACGTGCTATCATAAAAACCGAAAATGCCAGCAAATATCTGCAACAATTGTCAAAACATTGGAGCCATAAATTTCCTGATTTGACGTTTGATGATAAGGAGGCCCATATCCCGTTTAGCGAAGATATTATTGTCGATATGTTTGCCGAACCGACAGAACTGGTGGTGCAGATTCTAACCCCCAATGAATTTGAAGCACTGAGAATCGAAGGCGTATTTGATCGTCACATTATACGCTTTGCTTTTCGTGAAGAACTTGCAATTGACTGGTCCAGGGAAACGCTTGCCTGAAAAATTAAGCCCGATTTATATAATCCCCTAAAATTTGGGATTGTATCGTTGGCACATAAGCAAGTTGAATTCGACAAAAATTGATAAATCAGCCAGTTTTGGGCGTTAATCCTGTGATAAAAATAAAAGATTACAAATCTGTAACTTGACAGAAGTGAATACAATCTTATGATTGAGTACGAATAAATCTTCTCGCATAAATAGTAATCAAAGATGTAGCTTTATGGTTACGGATTTGTGAATTGATATCATACGAAGTTTTGTTTATGAATTAACCATTCATTGCGGGGCGTGAGTGGGGTATGTCTTAGACATGCCCCATTTGTGCATATAGGGGTCGTATTAACGTTTATCACGGCCTGACATACGGCGTTGTTCATAGGCTTTCACATGTGTGTAGCATAAGGATAATATCGGATTGTCAATGCCGTAATATTGCGACCGCTTCAACAAATCTCCCAAAATATGGTCACCTTCTGTCAAATGCCCCTGCTCTATGTCACGCAACATAGACGCCGTTGCCAAAGACTCATTGTTGGTCAAAAACTTTTCAGTATCTTTAAGCTGGTTTGATGTTAATGGATAACCAGCCGCCGTTGCGATTGAATTATTCGCCGTTAACAAGTTTACCATTGCTTTTTCGCCACCCGGTGCACGGCAAATTTCACCGACATTGGCACGCATAAGGCAGGTCATGCCGGCCAATGTTGCTAAACGAACCCATTTGTTCCACATTCTTTGAAGCGCATCTTCAACAGCCGTAACCTTGACCCCTTTTGCCCGGTCAAACAGTTTAGCAAAAATGGTCACCCTATTATCAACACCGCCCGATTGCGCACCAAAAAAACCAAGTGCTTCATCATTCAAGTGTTGAATAACGCCATCACCTGTCAGGGTTGATTGAATGACAACGCATCCAGCCATGACATTATTTTTACCAAATTCGTGGTTGAGCTTTTCCAAATGCGCCATGCCATTGAGCGCAGGAATTAAAACAGTGCCATCCCCCATTGCCGGACGAATGCTATCAATTGCTTGATCGAGATCATATGCCTTCGACGTCAGAAATACATAATCAAAAAACAAACCATTGTCATTTATTTGCTGTTGCAACTCTTCTTGATCGAGCGTTTTGGCCTGAAGCGTAACATCGCCTGCAGGACTTTTAATACGCAAACCATGTTGCGCCATAATTTCCTTGCGTTTGCTGCGCACAAGAAACGTCACATCATGTCCTATTTCTGCCAGTCTGCCGCCATAATACCCACCAACGGCACCCGCTCCCAATATAAGAACCTTTGTCATTTCTTCCTCCTTAAAGTTCCCTCTACATAGACGATATAAGACCTTATCGATCAAAACAAGCAATCCGTAAGAGAAAACCCGAAGGATATAATCCTTCGGGTTCTCAAAAATCGTAGCAATGCTTGGAATTACAAACCATGACATGCGGGAGAACCATCATGAAAGTTTGACTTTTTCCTCAAGGCTAACCCCGTATCGGGATACAGGAGAGTTCAGATGACGTCCCGATACGTAAGTCCCTCGACAGAACCATCGCCACGATAAAAATTGGCTTTATTCTTCAGATTATTTTGCCCACGCATTGGTTCGATATAGTGGCGATGCTGGTTACCATTTTCCGGTGATCCATCACCAAAACCATTGCTCGCAAGCGCACTACCGCCAGTCAGAAATAAAGCCGATGCAATTAAAATAATCTTTTTCATAATGCCTTCTTTATCACCCGACCGCATGCCACATGATAACCATTTCCAACGGCAAGCATCAGATGTTGACAAATCTCCCGTTCTACTCCGCCACTTTGTCAGACTGGTCATTCTGCAAACCTATCTTGATGGCTAAATTCAACGAGGTTGCCTAATTTGTCTAAATCTGCCCCACTCAGCCAAACAAACCACTCAGCCAAACAAACCATTGTGAGTTTGCCCAAATAGGCGATCTGCACAAACCGACCATCTGCACAAACCAGCCAAGTTATGTGTTGGAATATCTGCGATCTTCTTCGTCATAAGGTTTGCAGTTTATTGCATTAATTTACCAATCACTTCCGTGTTACAGCATCACTAGCTTGTGAATATTTCCAATCAGGCCCACAAAACATAAGTATTTAAACAAGCTATTTTAATATATTTTTTTTAAAAGCATATTCCAATAAATGTTATTCGAATAACTTTCTTATGTTATTTTACAAATTATTCTACAACACAAATAACATAATTACTTAAATTACACATTATATAACTTTTTAGTTTCTTGAATAATTCATTTTTATTTATAAGAAAATCATGTTTATTATAGTTAATTTTATATTAAAAATTATTCTAATTAGAATAAAACATCTGTTTAAATTGGGTAAAGTTTAATATTACATAATTTAAGTCGATTAACTATTACAGTGGATTATTAAAAAATTAACGAATACAGTCTATTGTACTATACAAGGGCTTAAGTTATGAAGCTCAAAGAGAGATGACTGATTCACCTTTGCCGAGTTGTGCGTAGTTTGGGGCGCGTAGAGGTAAGCAGCTGGGGATTTATAACCGGGGACGGTAAAATGCTGGTGAATGATATATCGCCCAATCACGTTATTACATTTTGGATGCAATCCGGCAAAGATAAGTGGTTTAGCGACGATCTTGAATTTTCAAAATTAGTTTCTCGCGAATTTTTAGTGCTTTGGCAAAAAGCTCTTACTGGTCGTTTAGCCCATTGGTGCGAAAGCGATGATGGGCTACTTGCCCTAACTATTGTTCTCGATCAGTTTCCACGCATAATATTTCGAGACGACGTACGCTCATTTTGCAGTGGCCGCGACGCTCGGCGTGTAGCCAATATAGCTCTAAAAAAAGGCGTTGATGAGCGGGTAGATCCGTTATTAAAAGGCTTTTTCTACCTTCCGTTCTGGCGTTCTGAAAATATTGAAGATCAGAAAAAGAGTATTGTTTTTTTTACCCAGCTTGGTGACGCAGACTTTTTGAAGAATGCGAAGATCTATTATGATGTCATAACCCGATTTGGGCGTTTTCCGCATCGCAATAGAATTTTAGGAAGAAGAAGCAATAACGATGAACAAGCATTTTTAAATGCAAATCAATTTATTGGATAAATTATATTCTGTTTTCTTGTTCTTTTTCTTAATTGTATTGATATTTGAATATATAAGATATTTTTAAATTCTTCCGTAAATATTGAAAAAAATAAAATATATGTTGGATAGGTTTTATAATATAAATAATACGTGATACGCATTTATTACTATTATTATAGATTTATTTTATCCATCGTGTAATTTTAAAAATATGATAGATCCTTATCAAAGGTGCGTAAGAAAATAGAATTTTCAAGTTCTGTTTAGCATTTACCAACGGTAGTTCGTTGCTATAAAATACAATAAATTTAAAACTATACTTTATAAAACTCACCCATAATATGAATTGAATTTCCCTAGTGGTTAAGATTAACCTATCTTCCAATATATAGTTTCTTACCTATGCTATTTTTTTAAATAACAGAAATCCGAGATTGCATCTAATATCCTTCAAAAAACGGCAATATCACAAAGTGACTCCAATTAAATACATTATCGAATACGCTTGAAATTGCGCCATTAATCAATGTGCCTAACTCTATTTGCCTGCGCTTGTCTGAAATTGTTTGATACTGCAAAGTCGGATTTATCCTCCCAATAAACTTAGCAGTTGGCAGTAATAAAGATAAGAAACGATCTTCCTCTCAACAATTATTGCCATCCAGTTTAACGATTCCTTGCTTTGTTAAGCCGCTCTGGCGCCCTCCCGCTTTCTTCATAGCTCTATACGAATGGCGTATATTCATTGCGTTTATCTATAGCTCAGTATTCATGCACTAAATGCGAACTCTATCTTCATACACTAAATGGGTTCTATCTTCATAAAATATGCTTAAGGTATTTTTTATTCAAATCAGGTTGTTTTTTCGATCGTGAAAACAAAAACTGATTGAGTTTCCAACTCAAAGTAGCAAAAGACCTAACGCAAGAGACATTTGGATCAGATCATTCTTCTAAATCAAATCATTCTTCTAAATCAGGTCATTCTTCTATCGTTTATTTTGACGAATATAGCTATCAACACCATAACACTGCACGGCATTGTCATATGCACGCGCTAAAAAATCCTCGTCTTCCAATGCCTGTGTTCTAATTTTTGCAGCCAATCTTTGTATCCAAGGATCTACACTTAAATCGAGATTGATGTAAGAATTTTTCTGATCGTAATTCCAACAAAATATTGCGTCGATAGAGACTTCACCACGCTCTACAGATGTTAATAGTTCTGTCTCGAAATCTGGGAAAATAAGCGCCTCACTATCCGCATCATAAATTTGTGCGGTGAAAGCCAAAGCTCCAGGATAAGATTTCATACGATTAGCCTTTTATTAAATTCCAAATATAAGGTAAAAATTTTTTGTATAAAATAAATTACGTTATATGATTGACCTTATATACGTATTTCACGTATTTTTCAATCGTAAAACGCGTTTTGCGTATTTTTTGTTGACTTTTTATCAAATCACCTATAGATAACGCGACTTGAGCAGTGACGGGGTGCAACTCCCTGCTGATTGAAAACTGCAAGCGCGGGTATCGAAAGTCCTACGGTGCTATCAGAAACAGAGGACGGGTTAGCCGAAAGGCGCTCTGGCTTTGTCCCCCTTTTTTGTCAGATTAAAATAAGATTATATCTGACAGGGACTTTAGCAGATTTTACTCTGCTAGCCATTGATGCCCCTGCCTTATGGAGAATTGATTTTCTCTATGGGGTAGGGGGTATCTTTGGCTTTTTTCCCCTAAAAGCCAGTTTTTACCTTTAATAATTATCTTTAAAAAAAATTAAAAAAATAACCCATTCACAAAACTGGAACAGCGTTGAACACAAGAGCTCACGGCAATGCCACCACCGTTGCAGAACTTGACTCCTAGGAGCGTAATTTTGATGACAAAATCTTTATAGTTTATTATACAATATTTATAATTTAATATTAGAAATACAGATATTATTGATAATAATTCTTTCATTGAAAAAATAATACGATATTACGTTATTTTATATTCTTAAAAATTTTATTATTTATTTTTTTAAAAAAAGTAAAATCTTCTCCCTACTCTGATATTTCATGTCATCAGTTCTATATTCTTGCTATGTCATGAGCATGAAAATGTTATACTGATAGATAAATATCATACAGAAAATCATTGTCTCACCATAATTTTCACAGGCAATGGACTCTGCAATAAGCCCATAGTGAGGCAAATTAAACATAAAGCGCTAGATATTAACGGCTTTAACCAATACCTATGGGTAAACAATGGTTAGCAGTCATGCGATACCGCCGCTGATCCATTTCATCGTCAGTAAAAAGATGCTGTTGCTCGTTATAAAAATGGTCGCCACCAATTAAAATTGCCATTTAAAAGGCTATTCGCTGGTTAAAAAACGTCGCTATCAATTAACCAACACTTATATACCCCTGCCCCCATCACTCACAAACGGAACCCATTAAAAACAACAAAGATTATCGTTATGGAAAACTGCGATGATACCAGCGGCTAAATACATATCAATCAATAAAGTTGCTATCCTCGAAAAGCATATCGACCATTGGTAGCTACATACCTAGCCAGCAAAGCGCACTGCACGCAGGAACAGTTATCACCACCATCAATAAATCCCTAGCCAGTAAAGATCACAGCCTGTGTGCCCAATATCGTTGACAGAAAGATATATCGACTATGACCAAAAATTATGGGCTTGGGGAAAATGTAATTGCCGAATGGTCGTTACTGATGCAACAGGCAAACGTTATCACTATCGTGAACGAATACCGCCAGCCGATAGATATATCTCAAGTGTGCCGAGATTATCGAGCTTGTTGAAACACTATTGCCAACAATGGGTGGATCTTTACCCAACAAAGACAGTGACCCACGAGTACTATGATCCACGAGTACTATGATCGTAGACAAATAGATAATTCCTCGATCAGCAAAAGCAAGGATAACTCTCCAATCAACGAGAGCGCAAATAACTCTCCAATCAGCAAAGTGCACTGCACTCAGGAACAGTTGTCTCTCCCCCATAGATAAGTCCCTAGTCAGCAAAAATCACAGCCTGTGTGACCAATATCGTCAATTGATAGTTATATCGACTATCACCAAAAATTATGGCTCGTGAGAAATGCAATTGCCAAACAATAGTTACCTATATATCCGACAGATGCTATCCTTGTTGTGAACGAATACCGCCAGCCGATAGATATATCCCAAGTTAGCAGAGATTATTGACTTTCTTGAAACACTATTGCCACCAATGGGTGGATCTTTACCCTGCAAAGACAGTTACCTACGAGTAATGTTATCGCACCCTGACAGATACATCTCGGCCTAACAAAGACCACCGTCAATCAGCAAAGAAGCTATCAGCTAGACCATGACATAATCAGAGCGCGTCGCCAGACAAAGCGATATAATGCACGGAAACCACCTTTTCATGTGGAAAGGTAAGTGTTTTGGCTGGATTAAACTGCTCCAACACCAGCTCCTTGGCGTTATGGCGGACAAACATTTTGATGAAAGCTTGTGGCGCATTGGCGTATTCGTCAATCATAATTTGCGCAACGACGAAATCACCCTTTTTAACGCGCCGTGTCGGGTCGCAATAAACGATCTCTCCATCGCGATAGCGTGGCCACATCGAATCCCCCGAAACCTCCACAGCATAGGCGTTATTCACTTCATAGAGTTGCGGTGGACATAAAACGTCAAATACAACATTTCCATTCAACTCGAATTCACCGTTAATGCCAGCAACAGCCTGACCAAAAACCGGCAAACGCCGCCCCTGATCGAAATTGACGCCACCAGCCAATTTGGCATTCGGTATATTGCCACGCTCGTTGCTATCGGTTTCAGAAAGAAGCTATCAGCTAGACCATGACATAATCAGAGCGCGTCTCCAGACAAAGCGATATAATGCACGGAAACCACCTTTTCATGCGGAAAGGTAAGTGTTTTGGCAGGATTAAACTGCTCCAACACCAGCTCCTTGGCATTATGGCGGACAAACATTTTGATAAAAGCTTGTGGTACATTGGCGTATTCATCAATCATAATCTGCGCAACGACGAAATCACCTTTTTTAACGCGTCGTGTCGGGTCACAGTAAACGATCTCTCCATCGCGATAGCGTGGCCACATCGAATCCCCCGAAACTTCCACAGCATAGGCGTTATTCACCTCATAGAGCTGCGGTGGACATAAAACGTCAAATACAACATTTCCATTCAATTCAAATTCGCCATTAATGCCAGCAACAGCCTGACCAAAAACTGGCAAGCGCCGACCTTGATCAAAATTGACACTGCCAGCCAATTTGGCATTCGGTATATTGCTACGCTCGTTGCTATCGGCTTCAGCAAAGCTGCCATGCGCCAAAACAGACCGCTTACCACCTTGATGAACCGTTGAACGAATAGGCCGCCAATTGTCTGTTGGAACACCATGCGCGCCCAACAATGCGCCCTTATTTGCCGCGTCATTTGTCGCGTCCTGATTAAACAGTTTGGCGCGAGCATCCGGTAAACTCAATGCCCATACTTCATCTGCCATAATTGGTGGGTTTCCACGGCCAATAAGAGCCCTAGCAATTTTTTGTGTCAAATCGACAGAAAAATAGTCTTTTGAAAATTCATTTTCGTTTTCGTACCGTTGAATGCTTGATGCGCGCGCATAACCAAGCGCCCGCGCCATCTCGTCCATTGATAGGCCTGCACGTTCACGTAATTTACGCATTTGCAGTGTAACAGAAAACATATCACGTTCCATAAAAGCATCCTTTTTACGATATCTCCCATTATAAAGAATTTATATTTACGTTTTCCACGTTGACTTTATTACGCATTTAACGTATATCTTTTTCAGAATCAATTAACAAATGGAAGATTGGGGCGGGAAATTCCATGAAAAAACACTCTATAGTTAACATAACAAAAACCACTATACAGAATAATATCAAAAAGAGAAATATTATTTTTTTATATTTTTCTGATTTTATTAATATAGTAAAATTTATTATTATATTATCAATAATAAATATTTTTTATTATTATAGGTTCTTAATAATATTATATTTTACAAAAAATAAAATATTACAGAAAAAGCGATATAAGTATTTTTATGTCTCTGTTTCGTGCCCCCTTATGAAAGGACAAGCATGATGCTCAGCAATTCTACTTTATTACCCAATTCTATAGGCAATAAGCGTAAATTACGCGTAAAACACTCTAATACGCGGCATTATACAACCAATAGTAACAAAACAGCGTCCGACTCTGTCAGGTTTACCAAAAAACCAGAAGCTTCGCCAAACAAAAATACCGTTATCTATCGCCATCCGTTGGGTGATGTCATTATACCGACCACCCAATGTCGCAAACATGATGAGTTTGGGGAAATTATTTACATAACGATGCCACGCATAGAGTTTTTACAAAAACCTTGAAACAGTTTCTCAAGGACAAAACTCACACGGTTAGTGACTTGATATTGCTCTATTAAGGATTGGCTTCCAATGTTTTTGCGTTACTTTTTTAATCGGTTTATAAAAAGGCTTAAACAGCCAAAACGATCCACACGACCGCGCTTTGTTAATACGGTTGTTGGATATGAACAATTTGGATTGATTACCATTCGTTGGTACTGGAATCTTTATGAAGCCGATGATGGTACCCGTTCAACGGCCAAGTTTCATGGCGGCGAGATAAAACCCAACCGGAAAACAGATTATTCCCTACCAGCGCAAATTGATCGCTGGCTGCATGGCGGCTCATTACCGTCAAAAACACTTTAAATAACATATCTTTAAAATAACACGCCTTCACTTGGGAAAATGATGATTTTTAGCCGATACTGCTGATACGATGCCCGCGCCACCTACGGTTCTTGAACGACATTCAATAACTGTGCTGATTAGCTAGATGGCGTCACGATGTTAATGGGATAATGCATTATTAATGTATCATCTACCTTGATAAAGCATGATGATAGCCCCTTAATAGCGCATGATATGCGTTGAGCATTGTTTGGTAATGTCGTTAAGGCGATATGAGTACACATTGAATAGTGCTGTTTAATAGCCAAGATTGCAAAACAATTTGGTCAAAACAGTAATTCAATGGCGTGCCAACACTTAAAACATCACAAATGTGGTGCATAGTATTCGCCTGAACGCCTCATCAAAACGTCTTTTCCCACTTTATTCCCCGATCATTTCCGAATGATCGGTCAATATTCAACACTTTGTTTAACTGGAAAGCTTCTGTCATGCCAAAACTTCTTGCCCTAGACATTGCCACACATATGGGATTTGCGTCACTTGATACCAAAAGTTCTTTCGCTACCATTCATTCAGGCACGATAAAAGCGGAAGGTGATACCGTTCTGGATAAGGCAGCATCAATTGCGCTGCTTGTTGAAAAACTGGTTCAGGAAATTCACCCCGATATCGTTGCTATTTATGACCTTCAGCGTTGTTTCAAAAAAGTTGATGAAAAACAGCCACAAGAGATCGCCCGCACTGTTGATATTTTGCCCACATCTTTGCTGTTTAAACCAGTAATGACGGGTGCAGTAACAGCAATATTGGCCAATCTTTCGCTCCCAATCATACGGCTAGATAGCTATAAATGCCGAAAGTTTATCCTTGGCTATGCAAGAAAAAGCGGATGGAGCAAATCCGATTGGCAAAAAGCACTGGCCGATAAATTACGCAGCGATAACATACCCATTAAAAGCGTTTTGGCCGCGCCAGCAATTGCATTGGTGATGACAGCCAGTCGCGAACAGCAAGTGCGTTTACTGGATATGGAGGCAGCACAATGAAGCCCCTACCCGTTAATGCAATTGAGGCTGAACAAGCACTTTTGGGAGCCATTTTACTCGATAACAAACACTATCTTCAATTAAAGCCCAAGTTACAAGCGTTTCATTTTACCGACCCTTTTCATAAGCAATTATGGCAATGGATTGGTGATATGATTATTGATGGGCGCGATGCCACACCCATTACATTGAAACCCTTTGTGACCGATATACGGGTTGGTGAGCTAACAGCTTTTGCCTATCTTGTGAGATTGACAACACAAGCTGTTGGCAACAATCAATTACGTGGCTTGGCGCATACGATCTTTGATTGTGCAGCCCACAACGCGCTTTTAAGCTTTATCACAGATGTGGAAACAACACTTGGACACGTAACGCCTGCGCAAAATGCCAGCAATATTTTTCAGGATGTTGAAAAAAATCTATTTAATCTAAAACAGAATTTTTTCGACTGTGTTACTGAAAATTCTCATGAAGCGGCAATCGACCGCCTGATGTCCGCCTATCGTAATGAGGTAAAACGACCGTCCATTACGCTCCCCTTGAGTGAGCTTACCGATGTGCTTTCTGGCCCCTTGGAAGCTGGTAACCTTTATGGCCTATTGTCGTCATCAGGGGAAGGGAAAACCTCATTGGCATTACAGATTATGGACTATGCTGCGAGACATGGCCATGAAGTTTTCTTTTTTTCTTACGACCAATCTGCTGAACAATGCCTAATGCAGATAGCCAGTCAAAGGCTTGGACTTGCAACCCGTATTATTCGTGACAAATGCTTAAGCAAAAGGGATACCGAGCGCTATTTTGCTGAACTTATCAAGCTGCGCAAATTGCCATTACATATTATCAATTGTCACAATGAAACAATCTTTGATCTTGTTGCACGCTTGCGTGGCTATTTGTCAAAGAAAAGCACCCGTCCACCCCTGGTTGTTGTTGACCATGTGCGCAAAGTACCACCTTCTCTACCCAATAGCCATGAAGGGCGCATTGCGGCCGAAATTGGTGGGGCGGCAAAAGCAACTGCGCGTGAGAACCAGCTCGTTTGGCTTAATATCATGCAGCGTAAAAGCCTGCGCGAAACACGTGAAAACCCACACCCAAATGATAGCGATCTTTTTGGTGGCGAACAGGCAAAAGAAGATTATGACGCCCTTCTCTATCTTTATAGACCAGAGAAATATCGCGCTTATCGCCTTTCGCGAACCACCAATGTCAAACGGCGAGAAGCCATTTGCGACTATTTGCTGAAATGGTCTGGAAAGTCAAAACTTGGTGCTTTGAAAGTGCGTTTTGGTGACCCAACAATATGGCGCCCTTTGGTTTTTGAGGCCGATTACACACGCTATGCGTCATTCAATCCGACAGATCAACCAATCATTGAAGGGTTTTTGAACCAATGAACACGTATAAAGCCTTTACGCATAGAACACCCGATGGCTGGCAGGTTTTTATACGCTTAGCACGCGATTCCCATGCGCGGCCATTAAATGGCAAAGGGGCTAAACCGCAAATATTTACAAGCGAATTAGAAGCGCAACGCGCGGTTAGCCACTTTCTATTGGACTATCTCAACGGTGATTATCGCTGGTCAGGCATTGGTAGCAATAGCGAAATCCGCCGCCGTGCCGAAAAATTGTTTGGTAAAAAGGAACAATTCCATGCCGTCAACGAGCGTTGCTCTACAAAGTGCCAAAACAATAAACAATGATAATGGCATAAAAACCAGCTTAAAAAAGACAACACACCACCCAAAAGGGAGCCTCGACCGATTGGTGGAGCCATTGGGCATAAAGCTGGTTTCGTTAAATAAAAGGCGCAAATTAGGACAATGCCATGCCCGCGCAACACTAAAAGCAATAAGGCAAAGCCATGATGATGGTTTTCTGGTGTTTATCCTGCGTGTCATACGGCAGACGAACGGCAACCGCGACGCCCTTCAAGCTGATATAATAGGGGCAATATCCGATATTTTCGATTATCGACCCGATTGGATGGAACTCGGCAGTCAAATTCTGGATATTTTCGATGAGATTGATTTGGCAGATTTACGCAAAAAAGCAATGACATTCAAACCTTGGCCAGTGCGAGCCACCTTACGCATATTGCTCTATCAACAATTGGAAAGGCTTATTCATGTGCATACAACAACCTCTTGATAAGCTAAACGAAAATGCTGCTGCCTTTTCCGAAACCGTATTGATTGTTCGTGGGCGGCTTGTTGAAGCAGCCATTATCATGGAAAATTGTGACATTGCCCACGTTTATCCAGCAAAAATGCGCAGCTTTTGGCCGCAAACATATGCGGAAAGTGGCGAGCCAGATAACAATAGGCAAAATCGCAAGGCACGCTATAAACCCAATGCCAAAGCAATAATGCGCGCCGAAGATGTCATGTGCAATTTCTTGCCCCTTATCGACATTGATGACGAACGCAGCTTGACCACTGCATGGGCATCATGCGTTGCATTACCCAAAAAATTTGGCTCATTTACAAATTATTGCAAACATCGTGGTCTGATAAAACGGACAGCAGAACGCCATTTGAATACTATTATGCAACAATTGACAACCGCACTTCTGGCAAAATATACCGCAATAGCCGATCCCGACTGGATGTTAGTGCCGACACTCACCAAAGCGCATGCAAGAACTACCCTCATCAAATCCCATACGTATTGGCGCGCCAATGATGCTTGTCCTAAAAACCTGCCTGAATTGCATGAACATTCTCGCCCGCAAGCTTAAAAGTCTCACCGGCATTCATAAAACAATAAATAGCGCCAACATTATCACACATATTGAAGGCTCCGTGTCAGCGGAGCTTTTCTTTTATGACGCCACTATAATCAGAAAATTTGATAGCCGAAACACGCGATAAATTTTAAAAAATCAAACAATATTATAACCTTAACAAAAATATTTGAATCAATTTACCAGCAAGTTGAATCATTTTGTCAAGAATATGCGGTATCCTTTTATGAAGACTCAATGAAATTGCCTTCACCCGATAATTTACCCCCTTCCCCATTGCCTCATGCCGGCTATGAAGCCGGTCACAAACAATCACCTCTAACAAGATTTATAGCTTATTTTGCATGGGGCGTGGGTGTTATGTGCAAAGGGACATATCCAAATAGTGTCAATTAAGCATCTGGAAACGCTGGTAATAAGGCAAGGCTTATAATACAGCCGCATAGTTTTAAGCCTCTTGCGTTTTTACCTATTGCGCGTGGTTAATGGTTAATAATTGCTGCTATAATAAGCAACAACCACCGCTATATTGCTGCGCACAAAAGACGACTATTGAGCGAGACAGAAATTGCAGTGCTAACAAACCTGCAAAAGCCAATTATTTTGTAATTTCCGTCGGTTGGAAAAATTCCTTGAATCACTTTAAAAACCAGCATAGAGCGCGTATCGACCTGTCACAAATGAAAATGTGGCACGCTTCAACAGCAAGAAAACTGTCGCAATTTGACGGGTTTTGTGCTATAGAAATTCTACAATGGCAACAGTCATACAGACTGCTAAAGTTATCAAAGTTATTGATCTGCCGCTCTCATCTATCTATCAAATTTTCCCTATATTTTTAAATTTTCCTGTATTTTCTAATTTTCCTATATTTTTAAATTTTCTTGCATGAAAAAAATAATAAAGCCGACACAACAAACCCTGTCGCTTCTCATCGAACTTGGCGAGGCTATGGCAAGCTACCAAGATGTTGCCGCGATGCTAGGCTGTGATGAAGACACGCTTCATCTTTCTTTTCAACGTTATCCAGCAGCCAAAAAAGCATATGAAGAGGCAAAAACCCGTCGTTCGTTGGCTTTGCGGCAAACACAGTTAAAACTGGCAGAAACAAATGCCACAATGGCAATTTGGCTTGGTAAACAATATCTTGGACAGCATGATAAACACGAGCATTCAGGTCCCAATGGCAGCGCTATCCGTTTTGAAAAAATCGAACATATTATCGTCGATCCGCAATCTGATGACATGATATAAACTATCGATCAGAAAATACCTTTTTCCGATCAGCTAATGCTTCTTAAGGGGCGTTGACAATGCAACCGCAAATTGCTCCATCAAGTTCTGTTCAATAAATATCGTTAAAACACAACTGCCTTTAAACCTAACTGGTTTTAAACGCTACAACAAGCAAAGTGAAATACATTTGCATAACGATCAACCAGACAACGTCATCGGCTTATCTACCAATCGCTTTTGCCAACCTTGGTTTTTAGTGATGAGATATGATTGTCGCGCGATAGGTTGAAAATGAGGAAAAATTCATATCGGGTTTGATGGAGTATTTGAAATTGAGCCTTATGACACCTCGCCCTATTAAGTTTCATGGTAATCTCCATAGTAAAATCCATATTAACCCCAAATTGAATGCCCCTATGGTGAACTTGAAATCGAACCTTATGACGACGCTTTATTAAGCCGTGTGACGAACCTGAAATCGAGCTTAATGGTAACATCTATAGTGAACGTTATAATGGCGCAAAATCAGGACTAATTGACCGGAATACCTCGTTGCCATTGCATGAGAGCTTCTTCATTGACGTGTTTGTCGTAGGTGTTCGTTGAAAATGTCGTTGACCGTGTCGTTGACAGTCTTTGTTGACGGTGTTGTTGACAGTCTTTGTTGACCGTGTTTGCCGCGTGTCTCCGTTGAGGGTGGCATCTAGGATGTTCTTTGAGCGTGTTCACTACGCCTATTGGGTTGGGTTATTTCCCTAAGCTAATCGTTAAGGGTATTCGTTAGGGGTATTTGTTAGGGCTATTCGTTAGCGCTATTTGCAAGGGCTAATCGCCAGGGCTGTTTGCAAGAGTCATTTGCAAGGGGCATTTTATGGTCTCATGCGTCCAGACTTTATCATGCAAGTTTGCTTATTATTTCTACTGTTCAGCCTGTTATTTCAACAGCTCAAGCCATTATTTTCACCGCCTTAAAACATCGTTTTTCAACATATCATATTGCAATATTGATCTTAT
This sequence comes from uncultured Bartonella sp., assembly GCA_946478665.1. Classification (GTDB taxonomy): domain Bacteria; phylum Pseudomonadota; class Alphaproteobacteria; order Rhizobiales; family Rhizobiaceae; genus Bartonella. Next base: position 201,179 of record CAMLCZ010000002.1, read on the forward strand.
TGATCGGGTGGCGCTTGTGTACAAAAAACCGACTTTAAAAATAAGCGTACCACGCATATTCGCTCCTTTGCTTGCACCATCAAGATATAAGGGGGCTTATGGCGGTCGTGGTTCTGGTAAATCGCACCATTTTGCCGAAAAAGTATTGGTTGAAGCGATAAGCGCTCCCAAACGGATCGTTTGTATACGCGAAGTACAGAAATCCATTCGTGAATCGGTCAAAAGGCTTCTTGAAGATAAAATTGAAGCACTGAACCTTGGTGGCTATTTTGACGTTCTTGAGCAACAAATTCGCGGCATAAATGGTTCACGCATTATTTTTCAAGGTATGCAGGACCACACTGCAGAAAGCATAAAATCGCTGGAAGGCTATGATATTGCTTGGGTCGAAGAAGCACAATCCTTGTCGGAACGGTCATTGCGATTGCTACGTCCAACAATTCGCAAGGAAAACTCGGAACTCTGGTTTACTTGGAATCCGCTAAGCGCCGATGATGCGGTGGACGCCTTTTTGCGCGGTGAACATACACCCCCCGATAGCATTGTTGTAAAAGCCAATTGGTCTGATAATCCGTGGTTTCCGCAAACACTCGAGCTTGAGCGCCAATTTGATAAAACAACCCACGCTGATATTTATGACCATATCTGGGAAGGTGATTATTGGAAACTGAAACACGCGCAAGTGTTCAACACTCGCGTGGAAATACGACCATTTGATCCGCCGCCCGAAAACACAAATTATCTTTTCGGTGCCGATTGGGGCTTTGCCAATGACCCAACAGTTCTCATTCGTTGTTTTATCGCCAATGACACACTTTATATCGACCATGAAGCTTACGGCTTTCATGTGGAAATCGACGCCCTGCCCGCTCTTTTTGATAAAATACCTGAAGCAAGGCGTTTTCCAATTAAGGCAGACAGTGCAAGACCGGAAACAATCAGCTATATGGCGCGGCAAGGCTTCAACATTCGCGCTGCGTCCAAATGGCAAGGCTCGGTGGAAGATGGTCTTGCCTATATGAAAGGCTTTCAACGCATTGTTATCCATGAGCGTTGCCCCGAAATTGCACGCGAATTTCGCCTTTATTCCTATAAAATAGATAGCCGAAGTGGTGATATTTTGCCTCTTGTTTGCGATGCCTTCAACCATGGCATTGATGCCACGCGTTATGCGCTTGATGGTTACATCAAACATAAAGGCTTTATTTTTCTCCAAAAATAATAAGGATTTTTATCCATGTGGCCATTTGCCAAAAAGCCACCGGTAGAAACACCGGTGGAACCACCTTGTACAAAGCCATTATTCTCGACAGAAATCAACGCTTTACAAGGTCAGCATATTCTGGAAAAAACCTTGGACAATCTGCGTTTTTCTTCTCCGAGAGGCATGACAAATGCTTATGCAATGGACGGGCGCACACCAGATTTTCCAACACCATTTGATGATTGTTCCACCTTTGATGGTTTACCCGATGCTTTGACTGGCTGGTATGCTGGGCAATCATTTATCGGTTATCAACTTGCCGCCATATTGTCACAACATTGGTTGATTGATAAGGCCTGCACCATGCCAGCACGCGACGCTGTGCGGCAAGGCTTTTCGATAATTTTGAAAAACCTGCCTGAAAAACTGGATAGTGCCGCAATCGTCAATGCAATAGAACAAAGAAATTTGCATTTTTCCTTACGTGCCCAAATGGAAGAATTTGTCCGTATGGGGCGCATTTTCGGTATCCGCTTGGCGCTATTTAATGTCGAAAGTGCAGATCCCGATTATTATGTAAAACCATTTAATCCAGATGGTGTCACTAAGGGAAGTTATCAGGGTATTAGTCAGATAGATCCTTATTGGTGTACGCCAGAGCTCGACAATAAGGCCATTAACGATCCATCATCGCCCAATTTTTATGAGCCAACCTATTGGCTAATTGGCAATAGGCGAATTCATCATTCCCATCTGGTGATTTTCCGTAATGGCGAAGTGCCAGATATATTGAAACCAGTTTACAATTACGGTGGTATACCGGTGCCGCAAAAGATCATGGAACGTGTCTATGCCGCGGAACGTACGGCCAATGAAGCACCGCAACTCGCCCAATCAAAAAGAACAATGATATGGGGCACTGATTTAACGACCGTATTGCTCAACCAGAAGCGTTTTCAGGAACATATGCGGGTATGGACCAATTATCAGAATAATTTTGGTATCAAACTTGTCAATAATGATGACGTTGTCCAACAGTTTGAAACGTCGCTCGCCGACCTAGATAATGTTATTGCAACACAATACCAGATTGTTGCTGCCGCAGCCAATGTTCCTGCAACGAAACTACTTGGCACTACCCCAAAAGGCTTTAACGCCACTGGCGAATATGAAGAAGCAAGCTACCATGAAGAGCTTGAAAGCATTCAAACGCATGATCTGCAACCTTTGATAGATCGCCACCATATGCTTCTCATGGCATCTGAAATTGCCCCACAATTTGGACTTAAGAACAACACCGATATTGCCATAGATTGGCAAGCACTCGATAGTCCGACAGCAAAAGAATATGCCGAAATTGGCGAAATACTTTCACGCACAGATGCCAATTTAATAGCCACCGGTGCCATCAGCGCCAAAGATGTTGCAAAGCGGCTTTCTGATGACCCGACAAGTGGTTATGGCAAACTTACCGGAAAAACAAATAATGACCAAACGACAGAAAGATATTAATGGTTGGTTCGAGGTTAAAGACAACCCGATCAGCAAGGTTGGCGTTTTCGACTATTCTGGCGCACAAATTGGCGCAGCAGACCCAAACCGAATCTATCGAGTATACCGCCCGGCAGAAGAACTCGCAGACCCTGCAACAATAGAAAGTTTCAAACTTCTTCCAATCGTTGATGACCACACGATGTTAGGAAACCCTAATGAGGGGATGACACCGGCAGAAGATAAGGGCGTTGCTGGCGTTATTGGCGAGGAAGTTTATTTCAAGCACCCTTATCTCCTAGCAAATATCAAGGTTTTTTCTGAAACATTGCGGCAAAAAATCGAAGCCGGAAAAATCGACCTATCCGGTGGCTATCGTTGTTTTTACGAATTTACCCCCGGCATATTTGAAGGCGAGCCCTATGACGCCATTCAACGCCAACCGCGCGGCAACCATTTGGCTCTGGTTGATGAAGGACGCATGGGATCGGATGTTGTCGTGCTTGACCACCTGAAATTTACCGTTGACAAAAAGGACACCATCACAATGGAAAATGAAAAACTGTTAAGCGCATTGCAAGCCGCACTTGACAAACTAAACAAGGGCAGCGCCCTCACACAAGAAGACATTGAAAATCTTGCGTCAGTCGTCAACAGTCTTGCGCAACCAACGTCAAAAGAAAAAACCGATGACCCTGCCGCAACCGATAATAATGATGATGCTTTGGTTGAGGAAATAGCCCCCGATAATGTTAGCGACTTAGATGCTATTGATGATGAAACAGGGCAGACAACTGATCTTGAAAATGCTGCAAAACAATCCGCAATGGACGCACGCACATTCATTGCAGAACTTGGTGCGCGTGACCGCTTAGCGGCAAGTCTTTCCAATGTTATTGGTACATTCGATCATTCATCAATGACAACAGATGATGTGGCTTTATATGGCGCGCGCAAACTGGGGTTAAAATGCAAAAGACGCAATGCGCGTACAGCCGTTAGTGCCTATCTCTTAGGGTTGAAAAAAGGCGGATTGCATACGCTATCGCCTATGGTCTCGTTCGACCACTCCATCAGCACCTCAAAAAATGCTTCCTTCCTTACCCGTTATTTAAAGGGAAATTAATATGTTTCAAAATCAAGTTGAAAAACTTTTCGCACTCGGCCTTGTTGGTGAACCAGCATTTGATGCGCCCATCATTGCACAAAGTGCCATTTTAAAATCGGCGGACGCAACCAATAATGTGGTTGGGCGCGCTTTCACAGTTGTGGAAGGTGCAACCGCGACCACGCCATTGACGGTAACAGCAGGTGGTAATGGCGCTTTTGCTGGCTTGTTGGGCATACCAAAATCCTACGCTGCCGCTGACCTAACCCCAACCTTGACATTGCCAAATGGCAAACCAGCCGAGCTTATTCTTTCAGGCGAAATTATTGTTGCAACCGATAACACTGCCAATGTTGGCGATATTGCGTTTTACGACATTGCAACGGGTATTTTAAGTTTTGCAGCAGCAGGAACGGCAACACCAGAAGGCAAAATGCCTATTCCCAATGCCACATTGCATTTTTACCAAAGCGAACAAAATCGCGTTGGCGTTTTAAAATTCTAGTTCCTCTGGCGCATAAACAGCGTTTACCCTTACAATCATTCCATTGCCTTTCCCAATTGTTCACCCACATTCTTGCGTTTTTTAAAACGCGGGCTTGAACATTTGTTGCCTTATAAGGATTACCCATTCCATGAAAGAATCCCAGACTTTTTCCCATGTGTCAGGCCGCGCGATAAAGCCACTTGCCATGACACAGCACGATTGCCGCGACTATGGTGCATTGTCGTGCATCGGTATCAATATTTCCGATCATCATATACGCGCCATGATGAATGCCACAGATAGCGCAGATTTTGTGACACGCCCATCCATTGCAACGCCGACACAGTTTTTACAAAGCTGGTTGCCTGGCTTTGTTGAAATTATTACCAGCGCACGAAAAATAGACGAACTGGTTGGCATAGACACCGTTGGCGCATGGGAAGATGAAGAAATTGTACAAGGTGTTAAAGAACCAACCGGCCAAGCCCCTTTATATGGTGATACAACCAATATTCCCTTGAATAGCTGGAATGCCAATTTTGAAGCACGTACCGTTGTACGTTTTGAAAGCGGTTTTCACCTCGGCCGCTTAGAAGAATTACGCTCCGCCCGCATGAAGCTGAATTCGGCTGAAGAAAAACGCAATAGTGCCAGCCTTAATCTGGAAATACAACGTAACCGCGTTGGTTTTTATGGCTTTAATAATGGTGAAGGTCGCACCTTTGGTCTGCTGAACGATCCTGCTCTTCTGCCCTATCAGACATTGCCAAAGGGTGCTTCAGCCAATACAACTTGGGAAACAAAAACATTTCTCGAAATCACAGCCGATATCCGCGTGATGATGGCGCGTTTACGCAAACAATCTGGCGACACAATCAGTCCAGAAAATTCGGCTATTACATTGGCATTGCCGACATCAATTGTCGATTATCTATCGGTGACATCTGACTTCGGTGTTTCTGTACGTGATTGGATCGCAAAAGCCTATCCTACACTGCGCATTGTTTCTGCACCAGAATTTGAAGGTGCCAATGGTGGTGCAAATGTTGCCTATCTTTATGCTGAAAGTGTTGCTGATGGTGCTTCAGATGGTGGGCGCACATTTGCACAATGCGTGCCAGCAAAATTCCAGATGCTCGGTGTCGATCAGGGGTCAAAAGGCTACACGGAAGACTTTTCCAACGCGACCGCCGGTATCATTGTCAAACGACCTTTCGCAGTGGTGCGCGTCACTGGTATCTAAGTCACTGGGGTCTAAGTCACTGGTGTCTAAAAAGAGCCATAGTGGTATTACCCGCCCGATCATTGCTTGTTGAAGGGTATAGTTTCATAAACAACTTAAAAACTGCACATGAGCAGCAATTTATGCCCTATATGTGCCTTTCCCCTATGAGCTTCCGCTATGCGACACGCATCTGTGCTGCCATATTGCGATGCTGCTATGTGGCCATCACATATGATGCTGCTATGTGCTCAACACATATGATGTCCCTATGTGCCAAGGATAAAACCAGCACATACAAGGCGCCGCTATCGACCTCTTTTATATATGTGCCAGCAATACCCCCTCAAGATAACGACAAGCTACTTAATTACGGAACGAATGGATCTGTGCAATGAGTTATTATGTATTTTCTACACTTGCAGCCGATGTCTCTTATGACACTTATAAAAAGGGTGCGGGTGACCTACCAATCAAGTCTTCATCAGTGACAATAAAAGGCGGTACTGGCATTGCCGATAAGCGGCTTATGACACCCCATGGCGCGATAGCCACAAAAGTCAGCGATGAGCAACTGGAATTATTAACGCATAACCCCGTCTTCAACGCCCATGTTGAAAACGGTTTTGTTACGGTTTTGAAATCTGAGACAGATGGTGAAGTGGTGGCAAGCGATATGGTTAGCCGCGATGTGAGCGCGCCTCTGGTTGAACAGGATTTTTCAGCAGAAGATGTGCCCACCACACGTCGCAAAAGAAAGTAGGTGGCTTATGTCCACTGACGTTTTTTTATCGGCTTTCCGCAATCGTTTTCCTGAATTTGCTGAAACAAGTGATGCGCTCATCAATCGTTATGCTGAAATTGCCACGATATTTTTGGGGGCTGAAGAAAGCCCCTTATTAAACGCTGCATCGTTCAACCTTGCCACACAATTACTCACGGCTCATTGTCTAACACTATTTAACCAATCAAATTCAAATAATGACAATGCTTCAATGCCATTGCAAAATGGGGTTCTAACCCGTGCAGCCATTGATAAAGTGTCTGTTGAATATACACCACCAACATTCAACAATGGTTTTGATTATTGGGCGAATACCACAATTTACGGGCAAGAACTCATAAGCCTGATAAAAATAAAAGCCGCCGGTGGTTTTTATTTTGGCGGTGCTCATGAACGATGTGCCTTCCGCAAAGCTGGAGGAAAATTCTGATATGGCAGCCACAACAGCACTTGCAGCCTTCATACAAAAAATGCAGCAATTGAAGACCTTATCTTTTCAAGTCGGCGTACAACACACCTTCAAAACCATATCAGAAAAAGCAAAGCAGGTGGAATTTGGTACCCCCACCACGCCACCAAACGCGGTGTTTCGCTTGAGTTTTGTTAATCACCAGCGCAAATGGTCAAAAGCCTTGAGGAATGCAGCCAAACAATGCATGGGCAATGACAAAGTTCGTCAAAATAGCATGGAAGACGTGGCACATCTTGTTGTTCATGATCTTAAACAGGATTGTCTGGATTTGGCCATGAAACAACAAACCTCCAATCCTTCCCTAGCGCATGATCTCACATTGATAGCGCAAGCAATAAAATCGGACACAGAAGAACAATAATGAGCGTTAATGTATTAAATCAGGCTTTGCGTCTCATTGGCGGTCACACGGTTGATTATCAAGCTTTTCTTGCCAATCAGCGCATGGCAGATGGTTCGCTATGTCCACAATATGCTGCATCCATCAAACTTGTAGGTTATTTTGAACCCCTCGCCTCTACCCAGAAACTGGCACTGGGGCTTGACCTTAAAACCAATTATGCCCGATTTTTTGTTTCCCACCAAGTATTGCCAATAAGCGCTGACCGTTCCAATGACCGGCTTTGTTTTGGTGGTTATCTTTATAATGTCAGTGGCGAAACCAACTGGTTAAAGCAAAACGGTTGGAAAGAGCTCTTCCTCACCGAAATCGGCAAGGCATAACCGCCATGAATGATAAACAAATTTATGCTGGCCTTATCACTGTTATTGATGAGGGGCTCAAAGCAAATGCTATCAATAATGTATGCCTATTGCGCGGCTATCAACCCTTGCCACAAGGTCGGTTGAGTAAGCCGAGCATCACACTTGTCAAACTATTCGATCGACGCATTGGACACCCTCATAAATCAAACATTTATGACAAGGACAATGATGTTTTTGAACATCAGGAAATCACTTTGCTGGAAAGCACCTTCCAGATATCGGCATTTCTCACCGAAAATCCGGCAGATGAAGCGGGTCTTACAGCGTCTGATTTGTGCAACACAGTTGCTCGCATACTCGCTCATGACGATGCACTTGTTGCCCTTGCCAAAATAGGTTTGAGACCAGTCAACTTTAGCCCAATACGCCAAAATCAATTTGAAAATGAAAAAGGAGTTTATGAACTGAACCCCTCTTTCGACCTTGTTTTAACGCACCAGTTTGTCACAAAAACCGTCATTCCTGCTGCTCAAACTCTTGAAGGAAAATTTGCATGACCATTAATATTAAGCGATATATCGATATCACATCAGGCGTCGGAGGCAGTGCCAACGCGCGTCAACGTGAGCTCATAGGTCTTTTGTTTACCTCAAATCCGCGTGTTCCTGTCAACGCGACGCTGGAAATGGAAAGTGCTGCCGATGTAGCCGCCTATTTTGGTGCGCATACTAGGGAAGCCCAGCGCGCCAATTTCTATTTTGATTTTATTTCCAAAACCATTACTCGTCCGCGCAAAATCGCTTTTGCCCGCTATGTCAAGGACGCAACGCCAGCAACTATCTACGGCGGTCATGCCGATACGCTGTTGGATAATTGGAAAGCAGTCAATAATGGCAGTTTGACAATTATCGTCGGTTCAACCAAAGCCGAAATCACAGCTCTTGATTGTTCGCAATGTGCTTCGCTCGCTGATGTCGCTTCCCTTATTGAAGCTGCAATCAAGAATGTTGGTGGTATTTTTGCCCATTCCAGCGTCAGCTTTGATGCACTCAAGTCCTGTTTCAATTTCCAGTCTGGTTCCGTTGGTAAAGCCGAAATCTCATTGGTTGATACCGGTGCAAACGATATGGCAACACGCTTGGGTTGGGTTGGCTCTAAAGTTATCCTCTCGCCTGGTGCCGATCAAGAAACACCCGTAGAGGCATTTTTAAGAACTGCCGAACATAATAACAATTTTGGCTCTTTTGCCTTTATTGATGCTTTATCTGCAGCCGAAATTGTGTCTGTTGCCGAAGTCAATAGCGGCCGCAATGTGGAATTTATGTATTGCGTACCGACAACAGAAGCTAATGCACAAGTCTTGAATGCAGCACTCGTCGATTTATCTGGTGTTTGCCTAACCTTGGCAACAGATGAAAATGAATTTGACGAGATGGCGCCGCAAATTGTTTTGGCATCTACCGATTATGACCGCCGCAACGGTACACAAAACTATATGTTCCAGCAGTTTAACCTCAAGGCCAAGGTCGATACTGCAAAAGATGCCGATTATTATGACAATTTACGCATCAATTATATGGGTGTCACGCAAACTGGCGGACAGCTTATCAAATTCTACCAACGCGGTGTTATGACGGGGCTTGCAACAGCACCGGTCGATATGAACACCTATGCCAATGAAATGTGGTTCAAGGACGCAGCCGCTTCCGCGTTGATGAGCCTACTTTTGGCAATGCCAAAAGTTTCAGCCAATGCCGATGGTCGCGGTCAGGTTATTGCAATCCTACAGGACGCGATTGATCGTGCGCTTTACAACGGCACAATCAGCGTTGAAAAACCAGTTAGCGTTGCGCAAAAGTTGTATATTAGCCAAATGACTGGTGATGTTGAAGCATGGCGTCAGGTGCAATCCGTTGGTTACTGGCTGGATTGTGACATGAAATCCATTACAACGGCTGATGGACGCAATGAATGGAAAGCCACCTATATTCTGATTTATGCTAAAGATGATGTTGTTAGAAAAATCGAAGGTACACATACGCTGATCTAGCAAATGCCGCGCATTGTTCCGTCATTTTACCCGCGTTATGCACCCTTGTACCCTCGTTGTGCACGCATTATAAATGACGAAATAAACAACAAATGACAAATAACAAATGATAATGCAAATACGTGTTGAACAAGTGTGCCATCGCTGTTCCATAAAGTTTAAACACGTCATTCTATCAATAAAAATCAGAAAACCGCAATCGGTCGATTTTTCCCATTGCCTTAGCAATTGCCCCTTTCCGCCCATAAAATCGGTTGATCGTGTCATTTCTCCAATCGGTTGATCGTGTCGATTGCCCCAACCACTTGATCCATTCGGCTCCCCGAATGCTGTTTGTTTTCCCTTTCCCCAATTATAGGACTCATAAACTATGGAAGATATTTCCGGTTTTGGCCTCAAGGTGCGCCTTGTGGCTTCTGATACTTTCCCCGCTGGTATCACACTTACCCAGTTTGCTGATGATGCAGACCCTTTCGATATTCCCTCATTACAAGTCCGCGATAAGGCCATGGGGCTTAATGGCGATCTTGTTTATTGGTCAAAAGCCAATCCACTTATGGTTACGCTTAATATGATACCGGCTGGCAGCGATGACCGTAATATGGAAATTTTGGTTGAAGCCAATCGCGTAGGTCGCAATAAATATTCCGCTAAAGATGTTATCACACTAACCGGCATTTACCCCGATGGTCGTACCATCACGCTGTCGAATGGTGTGATAACAGAAGGTACGATTGCCAAATCTATCACCTCTTCAGCCCGCATGAAATCAACGGCTTATGTCTTTGCTTTTGAAGCAATGGCACGCACAGGAGCATAATGATAATGTTGCTTGAACCAAAGGAAATTGCCATAAAAACGCAGGGTGATAATGGAAAAATCTTCGTTATCTCGAAATTTCCTGCTGTTCAGGGGCGTGAAATTATCACCAAATACCCAACAAGTAATATTCCCAAAATTGGCGATTACGCAACATCTGAAGAAACAATGCTGAAATTGATGGCATTTGTTGGCGTTAAAGATGACAATGGCAATATATTGCCGCTTACGACCAAAGAACTGGTTAACAACCATGTCCCCGACTGGGAAGCCTTGGCCCGTATAGAATGGGCAATGATGGAATATAATTGCTCTTTTTTCGGCAAAGGGCTGAGCTCCGGTTTCTTAGAGAGTATCAGCCAGAAGGCCGTTCCGTGGGTTTCCCGAATATTGACCCTTTTATCGGAACAATTATCGAAGCAGGCAAAGCAAGCCTCCACGAACTCAAAAGCATCTACACACTCGAAGACGCCTTCATGATGTGGGAGGTCATACAGACCTCCCGTTTTAATGAATGGCTTGCAGTAAAAAAACAAAAGTGAATTAAATTTATGGCTTATTTTGACTCTATCATTTGCCTATTCAAGCTAGATACCAAAGAGGCCGAAGCGTCTGCCAAGAAAATGGATGGCAGCTTAAAACAGCTTTTGAACACCGCCAGCAATGCTAGTGAAAAATCAGGAAATTTGGGGCAAAATCTGGTTTCATCATTTAACGCTGTTAGCTCAGCATTTAATAATATTGGTCAAAACATATCTGGAAGCTTTTCCCAAATAAAATTGGAAGCCGATCAGGTATTCAGTCATATAAAAGAAGCCGGACAAAACACTGGAGATGCTATTGCCGGTTCAATCAAAAATTCATTTGATGAAATTAATAAAACCACCAATGAAAATTTGTTGAAGCAAAAATTGCGTGCTGCGGAGATTGCCAATAACGGAAAAAACAGCGCGATCAATGCCAATGGCATAGCACCCCATACAATTGACAAAACCAATATTGACCCCAAGCCGATTGAAGAAAATTTTCACAACAGCTTCAATAATATAACAAAAGAAGGGCAAGACACTGGCGAGGCTATCGCCGGTTCAATTAAAAATTCGCTTGACCATATCAACAATATTTCCAACAACAATTTGTTGAAGCAAAAATTGCCTGACGTGAATATTTCACGCCCATCAATGACTGCCCCTCTCCCATCAGAAGCTATTCCTGCTGAGCCAAGTGTCACCAATAGCAAACACATGGCGCAAGAGGCCATCAGTGCGGTAAACGACACTTTCCGCCATAGTGTCAATGACATGGAAAATGAAACACGAAATGCGCTTGATGCAATCAAACAGCATACGGAAAACGCAAAACAAAGCATTCATGAACCAAAGTCAACATTGAGCCAAGCAACGCGCGTTAGTCCCTATCATACGAATAATATGACGCCTGCTATGCAACAAGCCGACAGTCTTGGCAAAGCTATGGCTGCACCGATTGATGCCATGGGAAATATACTGATGGATCTCGGGACAGAGATCGGTCAAAGCATATCGCATATGAAAAACGCGACCACGAATGGCTTCAATGCAGTAAAACAGGCTGCAAATGAAACAGCCGTGTCTATCAGCAATTCATTTCTCGGTATCGTAGACAATGTTGCAACCACCATTGCTAGTGCAGCAAATAATATCCATACATTTATTACAGATATCATAAAATCGTCCATTCCAAAGTTTAAGGCATCAGCTGATGCTCTTGGTAAAAACTTTGGACAGACTATTTCCGGTGCGATAAAAGGTGTTACGGACAAGTTTTCCTTTGACAGTATTTTTACGGGTGTTGAAAAACATGCGCAAAACCTTACTGCCCTTGGAGCTCTGGCATCACAATCCAGAATTGGTGTGCGCAACCTTGATCTTTTATCACGCTCAGCTGCAAGTCTCGGTGGCAATCTGGGTGAAGCCCAGCAAGACATTAATCGCTTTTCTCAGTCTGTCACAACCGCATTAGGCGACAAAACCAGCCAAGCGGCAGCAATTTTTGATAAATTGGGAATTTCGCTGAAAAACCAAAAAGGCCGAATAAAAGATACAAGCAAATTGATGGGCGAGTTATCGCATAAAATGCGAACGATGAGCCAACCCGATAAAAATTTGATGCTTAACGACCTTGGCTTCAAAGACCAGGGCATGCACCGATATGTCATGTCGACCGACAAGACACAAAAACGCGTGATGGGCACAGAAAAAGAAAAGGGTATAACAACACAGAAAGATGTCGAAGAAGCAAAGAAATTTCAAAAATCTCTCACTGAATTGAATGAAGCCATTGATAGTGCCGCGACAGATCTTGTAACTGCACTGATGCCGGCGTTCACATTCATTGTTGATGGCTTAAAAAGCCTTGTTACCGTTGCAAAAGACAACAAAATTATTTTGGTTGGCTTTTTTGCTGCTTTGGCTGTTGCTGCTGTCAGTTATGGAGCATCTATGGAGTCTGCGGCTGTTGCAACAATAGCAGCCACATGGCCTATCTTGGCAATTATTGCTGTTGTTGGCGCACTTGGATATGCATTTTATAAACTCATTCCATTTCTCAAAAAAATCCCTCAACTCTTCCACGATTTTGTGGCGAGTAGCCCCATGGTGCAGTCTGCACTTAACAAACTTTCCGAAGCATGGGAGGAATTAAAAAAGAGAGCCCAACCGATTATCGATTATTTTAAAGCGGTATGGGGATTTGTAACAGCTGCCTGGAATGGCGACTTTGAAGGCATGAAAAAAAGCTTCTTTGATATGCTTAATGCCATTAAAGATTATTTTATAAATATTTTAAATGACATCAGTGACATTGCTACCAATATTACCAAAGCTATTCGTGATAAATTAACACATATGTTACCGACCAAACTGCAATATTGGCTTGGTCTTAATGATGACAAAGAAAATGATATACCGACACCTGATGATGAGCAAAAACAAGCTGCTACGAAAGCTGTAGAAGCCGGACAGCAACATCTGGATCAAGTTCAACAAAATGGTGTCCCCTCCAACGCAGTGGAAATTACCAAAACCAAAAATATTGAAAATAATAAGCAAACAAATGTTACTGTGGGTGAAACACATATCACTGTAAACACCAACAAACCTGTCGAAGATATTGGTCAAAAACTAACTGATCGACAAACATATGAAATAAAAAAAGCAATTGCTGACACCGATGACTCTGTAATGCGCTAACTTAGGGCAAATGATAAAAATCCTGCGATTGAAAATACGCGTCCCGGTATTCTTTTACACCACTTAGCTTGCCATTATTGGGCAAGATAGGCTGATAATCGCATGAATCATATAATACCCATGAAAGACATGGTGAATTATCTGGTAAATATCTTGCTGCAAATTTATAGAAAAATAATTGTGCAGGTGCTGGTTTGTGACCATCCTTTGCTTTCATATATTGATCGATAACCTCGCCTTTTAAAAAACTATTCGTTATTTTCTCAGCCTTCTTATTTTCGACAAAAAGGGACAACTCTTGAGGTACGCAATTAACACCTGTAGGGATAATATCGTCTTTCACACCTTGGCATACAAAGCCAACAACGTTCCCTTTTTTGTACGCTCCAGCTATATTTTTAAATTCATACATAAGGGATATATCCATATCCCCATGTTGGTCATTTGCAGTTAACAAATAAATATCAACATTATTAGCAATGGCGGAAACACTGATTACTTTTCCAGTAATTTCCAAAGGTTTTCCACCATACTGCTTTTCTGCTGCAATATTGTTTTCGCTGAAATCATCTGATATTTTTTGCGCTTTATATTTAGGAAGAGTAAAATCCTCAAGACCATTGAATGTAAAGAGAGCTTTATCTGTTTTGGCCAAATAAATCTGCATAGCCACAAATGCATTAATAGCTTTGAACTCTTTTTCTTCCAAACTCATCTTTGCTGAAGCAGTTGAAAAAGTTACCAAAGAAACAATCACCGAGGTTATCAGGCTTTTAAACATTACATTCTCCCATTTCTGCAAAATATGAAAAATTGTGATCTTTTTAGCAAGTCTTAAACAATAAAAATGTGTTTTATTAAACGTAATTGATCACAGTGAAATGTATAAATGATCTTCGATTTTTACGCGTAAGCTAAATAACCTGATAAAACCACGATGCAAAAAAGAACGAACCAACTTTAAAATCGGTACACCAAACATTGTGGTTAATGCCCCCAGACACTCTGCTGACGAGCTAGAAAAAGCGACGAAAATCGCACAAGGGGCGTTCATCAGAAGCACGTTACAAGGTTTTGATGATTGCAGACAGAATTAATCTTTCCACTTTTGATTAGGCAAATGAAACCTGTCCTTGTTAGCTTCATAGGTTTTTTTATAATCTTGTTTATCGAGATTTTCCTCAGATATATATTTATTTGAATAGCAGTGTTGAATATTTGAAAAATCAAAACATGGTGCATCATCAGGAAAGTATTTTGCCATATATACGTAATTAAATAAAACGAAAGCAATTGGTTCTGCTTTTTTGTTTTTTATTAAACCATCTAAAGAGCCGCCTGACATAAATGTATCAGCAATCTTTTTACCCTCTTTTTGAGCTTGTTCATTTGCTTTTTCAGCTACGCTACATTTTTTTAGCGTTGGTATAATTAAATTCTCTATACCACCGTCACAATTTAATAAGATATATTGACCTGAACGATAATCCGCTAATTCATCAGCAGAACTCATACCTAATTCAGCATTCAGCAAACTATGATTTTCTGCCGTTACGTTAAATTCTAATTTTATCGTTTTAGAATTTTGTTGTCCAATTTTATCTATCTTACCTGACACATAAATCTTTTTATCTTTGTACTCTTTATAACCAGCTAATTCATTCTCGCCAAATAATGCTGTAATAGTGTCCACTGTAACAGGTTGTGTTAGAGATGGATAAATATAAAAACTACTATCACTCGTAAGATAATCTACAATATCGACAGCAAGAAAGTTAGCTAAAAATTTACTTCCTTTTTCTTCATTCAAGCTCTGTGCTGAAGCAGTTGAAAAAGTTACCAAAGAAACAATCACCGAGGTTATCAGGCTTTTAAACATTACATTCTCCCATTTTTGCAAAATATGAAAAATTGTGGTCTTTTTAGCAAGTCTTAAACAATAAAAATGTGTTGGAATAAACGTGATTGTTCACAATGAAATGTATAAATGATCTTCTATTTTTACACGAAACATACGTTAGGTCGTAAACCAAACGAGATACAATCAATGACGAACAAATGTTACTGGGGGGAGACACATATCACTGTAAACACCAACAAACCTGTAGAAGATATTGGTCAAAAACTAACTGATCAACAAACATATGAAATAAAAAAGCAATTGCTGACACCGATGACTCTGTAATGAGTTAATTTACGGCAAATGATAAAAATCTTGCGATTGAAAATACGCATCGCGATATTCTTTTACTCCGCTTAGCTTGCCGTTATTGGGCAAGATAAGCCTATAATCACATGCATCATATAATACCCATGAAAGACATGGTGAATTATCTGGTAAATATCTTGCTGCAAATTTATAGAAAAATAATTGTGCAGGTGCTGGTTTGTGACCATCCTTTGCTTTCATATATTGATCGATAACCTCGCCTTTTAAAAAACTATTCGTTATTTTCTCAGCCTTCTTATTTTCGACAAAAAGGGACAACTCTTGAGGTACGCAATTAACACCTGTAGGGATAATATCGTCTTTCACACCTTGGCATACAAAGCCAACAACGTTCCCTTTTTTGTACGCTCCAGCTATATTTTTAAATTCATACATAAGGGATATATCCATATCCCCATGTTGGTCATTTGCAGTTAACAAATAAATATCAACATTATTAGCAATGGCGGAAACACTGATTACTTTTCCAGTAATTTCCAAAGGTTTTCCACCATACTGCTTTTCTGCTGCAATATTGTTTTCGCTGAAATCATCTGATATTTTTTGCGCTTTATATTTAGGAAGAGTAAAATCCTCAAGACCATTGAATGTAAAGAGAGCTTTATCTGTTTTGGCCAAATAAATCTGCATAGCCACAAATGTATTAATAGCTTTGAACTCTTTTTCTTCCAAACTCATCTTTGCTGAAGCAGCTGAGAAAGTCACTAAAGAAACAATCACCGAAGTTATCAAGCTTTTAAACATTACAATCTCCCATTTTTGTGAAATATGAAAAATTGTGGCTATTTTAGCAAGTCTTAAACAATAAAAATGTGTTTGAATAAACGTAATTGTTCACAATGAAATTGTATAAATGATCTTCTATTTTTATTCGAAATGTAAGTAGCCTGATAAACAAAACAAAAAACGACATACAACCAATAACAAACGAATGTTACTGTGGGTGAGGCACATATTACGTTGAATACCAACAAACCTGTCGAAGATATTGGTCAAAAACTAACTGATCGACAAACATATGAAATAAAAAAAGCAATTGCTGACACCGATGACTCTGTAATGCGC
The DNA here is from genome assembly GCA_946478665.1 of uncultured Bartonella sp. Classification (GTDB taxonomy): domain Bacteria; phylum Pseudomonadota; class Alphaproteobacteria; order Rhizobiales; family Rhizobiaceae; genus Bartonella. The sequence goes on from CAMLCZ010000002.1 coordinate 218,046, forward strand.
TAACTTAGGGCAAATGATAAAAATCCTGCGATTGAAAATACGCGTCCCGGTATTCTTTTACACCACTTAGCTTGCCATTATTGGGCAAGATAGGCTGATAATCGCATGAATCATATAATACCCATGAAAGACATGGTGAATTATCTGGTAAATATCTTGCTGCAAATTTATAGAAAAATAATTGTGCAGGTGCTGGTTTGTGACCATCCTTTGCTTTCATATATTGATCGATAACCTCGCCTTTTAAAAAACTATTCGTTATTTTCTCAGCCTTCTTATTTTCGACAAAAAGGGACAACTCTTGAGGTACGCAATTAACACCTGTAGGGATAATATCGTCTTTCACACCTTGGCATACAAAGCCAACAACGTTCCCTTTTTTGTACGCTCCAGCTATATTTTTAAATTCATACATAAGGGATATATCCATATCCCCATGTTGGTCATTTGCAGTTAACAAATAAATATCAACATTATTAGCAATGGCGGAAACACTGATTACTTTTCCAGTAATTTCCAAAGGTTTTCCACCATACTGCTTTTCTGCTGCAATATTGTTTTCGCTGAAATCATCTGATATTTTTTGCGCTTTATATTTAGGAAGAGTAAAATCCTCAAGACCATTGAATGTAAAGAGAGCTTTATCTGTTTTGGCCAAATAAATCTGCATAGCCACAAATGTATTAATAGCTTTGAACTCTTTTTCTTCCAAACTCATCTTTGCTGAAGCAGCTGAGAAAGTCACTAAAGAAACAATCACCGAAGTTATCAAGCTTTTAAACATTACAATCTCCCATTTTTGTGAAATATGAAAAATTGTGGCTATTTTAGCAAGTCTTAAACAATAAAAATGTGTTTGAATAAACGTAATTGTTCACAATGAAATTGTATAAATGATCTTCTATTTTTATTCGAAATGTAAGTAGCCTGATAAACAAAACAAAAAACGACATACAACCAATAACAAACGAATGTTACTGTGGGTGAGGCACATATTACGTTGAATACCAACAAACCTGTCGAAGATATTGGTCAAAAACTAACTGATCGACAAACATATGAAATAAAAAAAGCAATTGCTGACACCGATGACTCTGTAATGCGCTAACTTAGGGCAAATGATAAAAATCCTGCGATTGAAAATACGCGTCCCGGTATTCTTTTACACCACTTAGCTTGCCATTATTGGGCAAGATAGGCTGATAATCGCATGAATCATATAATACCCATGAAAGACATGGTGAATTATCTGGTAAATATCTTGCTGCAAATTTATAGAAAAATAATTGTGCAGGTGCTGGTTTGTGACCATCCTTTGCTTTCATATATTGATCGATAACCTCGCCTTTTAAAAAACTATTCGTTATTTTCTCAGCCTTCTTATTTTCGACAAAAAGGGACAACTCTTGAGGTACGCAATTAACACCTGTAGGGATAATATCGTCTTTCACACCTTGGCATACAAAGCCAACAACGTTCCCTTTTTTGTACGCTCCAGCTATATTTTTAAATTCATACATAAGGGATATATCCATATCCCCATGTTGGTCATTTGCAGTTAACAAATAAATATCAACATTATTAGCAATGGCGGAAACACTGATTACTTTTCCAGTAATTTCCAAAGGTTTTCCACCATACTGCTTTTCTGCTGCAATATTGTTTTCGCTGAAATCATCTGATATTTTTTGCGCTTTATATTTAGGAAGAGTAAAATCCTCAAGACCATTGAATGTAAAGAGAGCTTTATCTGTTTTGGCCAAATAAATCTGCATAGCCACAAATGTATTAATAGCTTTGAACTCTTTTTCTTCCAAACTCATCTTTGCTGAAGCAGATGAGAAAGTTACCAAAGAAACAATCACTGAGGTTATCAAGCGTTTAAACATTACAATCTCCCATTTTGGCGAAATATGAAAAATTGTGGCCTTTTTAGCAAGTCTTAAACAATAAAAATGTGTTTTATTAAACGTAATTGTTCACAATGAAATTGTATAAATGATCTTCTATTTTTATGCGAAATGTAAGTAGCCTGATAAACAAAACGAAATACGAAAATCAACAAATCTGTATTCTATTCCTTGCAACCAAAGCTTTACGATGGCGATTATAGTCAGATATACATTCATGGACTGTAAAAACTGTTCAATTGGTAGAGCAATTTCCAGTAAGTGTTTCCGTGCAACTGCTTATGGTAGATGGTAGAAATCTTTCGAGCGTTTGTAATCTTCCAGATAATCGTTCAAGCTGTCCAAGTTTCCCTTGTTTGGTAGAATTGCGCTGTAATCGCATTGTTTAAATGTTTCCCACGATAGGCATGGCGAATTATCTGGCAGATATTTTGCTGCATATTTATAATAGAACAGCTTTCCAGCAGCGTTTTTATTGGTTCCTTTGATAGCAATATAATTCTCAATATTTTTTCCGGCTAAAAATGCCTTGGTAATTTTTTCTGCTTGTTGTTCGGCCTCTGTCATAGAGCGTTCAACGAGAATACAATCCGATGCAAATGGAATATCCTCATGCAAATCAATTTTGCAATCGAGATCAATTCGGTCATCAAGGGATAAGGTATTTTCCACGTCTCTAAAATTATCATTGACGATAGCGTAAAACTCATCATTTCTGCCCACATCACTGTCTGCGATAATTTTTAAAGAAGAGCTGTTTTTCTCAAGTCTTACAACGGTGACATGCACGCTCCACCGTGAATTTAGATATTGCTTTTTGGCCTTGAAAAAGTTCGTTCTAAAATCCGACATCAATGTCCATGATGAAATTTGTTTAAGGTGACTTTCGGCAAGATTGGAGAATATGAATTCGGATTTTTCATCAGCATTTTGCTTTATTTGAAGGGCTAAATATGTGTTAATTGCCTTAAATTCTTTTTCCGATAAACTCATGTCAGCAAGCGCCGGAAAGACAGTGACCAAAAATGATATAAAAGGTATTACAAGGCGTTTTAACATTTCAATTCTCTGAAAAATCCACGGCTTAAAAATCTATAATGCTTTTAAATATGGCATTTTCGCTTGCGCTATCATGTATATTGTCATCAGCGCAATCAAGTATAATAAATTAAACCGACGAATAAAACAGCAGAATTGCCTATCAAGCTTATCGCTAAAGACAATTCTGCTAATCTAACTCTATAGCATTACCCTTTTTTACTTTAGTAGATCAATAAAGTAACAGAATATATGCTTCACCCAACACTTAGTCTTTTCAGTTAAGAGCCAAACTAACTAGATAGAGAAAGCGTTTATTTGTTCCAATTGTAATCTGGCAAATGATATTTTTCTTTTCCCGATTGATAAGATTCGCTGAAGCCCTTACTCATAAGAAGTGATTTGTTAATGTATTTGCTGGAATCGCATTTAACAAACGTATCGAAATTCAAACAAGGTGAATCGTCTGGCATTTTTGCTGCTGCATATTTTGATGCAAACAAATAGACTGACAATGGTATATCATCATTGCTTTTTACCATGTCATCTATCGAGCTGCCCGAAAGGAACGTCTGGGCAATATATTCACCAGTTTTCTGAGCAATTTTTGTAACTGGCGGTGCAACAGTACAACGTTTCAACGTTGGGTGCTCTTCTCTTACAATACCACCACCACATGTTAACGAAATTGGTTGTCCAACGTGATATTCTGCTATCTGATCTGAAGAAATCATGTCGAAATTAGCCAATAAAACCACGTCCTCAACATGTGGTGTTATAAAGGCCAACTCTATAGTGTTGGGGCCAGATTGGCGAATTTTTCCAACGACACCTGCAACATAGAGATTTTGATCTTTATATTTTTTATAAGCTGCAATTTCGTTATCTCCGAATTCAGCAGCAACAGCTTCTGCGTTGATCGGTCGGGAAACCGTTAAAAATTGATAGGTATTCTGGCTACCCATAAGATAGCTAACCGCAGATGCTGATAGAAAAGTGCTGAGATACTTGCGTTCTTTATCTTCAACGCTCATCTGGGCAGAAGCCGAGGTCATTGTCACGGTTAAAGCTGTTGCCAATATTAATAAGCGTTTTAGCATTACAAGTTACCCCCTGTATATTTTTGCCAAAGATAAAGCTCAGTCATAGAAAAAAATTTTCTGACATACAAGTTGCAGCCACTCAAATCACACAAACAGTTTTAACAAATTTTGATCGAAAGACTATCGACTGATATAAAATGAAATTGTTTTTCTAAATATGGGCGCGTGGTAAATAGTATAACAACTTCTCTTTTTTGAAGAATAACTAAACGATAAAACTTCTTTTTTAAATAAAATTTAAATAAAATAAAAAATATTATAATTAATGTAATATTTTACCATTTTTTTAATTCATACAATCCCTACTCTTATCAAGGAAATCCGTAATGTCGAATTTTATTGCTCGGCTTGAGCAAGCTGCTATTGCGCTTGTTGGCCCAACTTCGGCTGCCGATAGGGTTTTTATTATGGAAAGCGATGGCATTAGCCAATGTTTTCCTCATGCAAGACCGTTAAACCTTAAGGTAAACGATCAGGCACGTATGCCACAACACACTTTGGAAGATGGTTCGACTATTACCGATCATCTGGTTATTGACCCTATTTCAATAGAAATCCAGATGATTTTTATCAAAGACTTCCGCGATACACACGCAGAAATGCGTGCAGCTTACGAAGAAGGTCGTTTGCTTACCATTCAGACAAAAACGCACACTTACCCCAATATGGTGATAACCGCCCTACCGCATGAAGAAACAACCGATTATTGGGATGTTATTGCCGTAAGTTTAAAGCTAGAGGAAGCGCGCTTTGTATCACCCGAACAAGGTAGTTTAAGTCAATCCGATGTCGGCAATACCTCTGATACGTCAACAATCAAACGTGGTTCTCTACAATCCATGTCAACTGGCTCTCACGCACAAACAAAAGCAAAAGAAGCCTATCAAAACTTCATTTAACACAGGCTGATTATGTTAACGTTGAATTTATTGGATGTTCCAAACCAATCATTTTCCACCCAATTACTATCTAGGCGTTTTACCTTTCATATAAAACTGGCAAACGGCATTATGATTGCTGACATCACCTGTGATAATGCCCCGATTGTTACAGGCGAACGTATTTTGCCCAACCAGCCAATCATTGCTTATCCGCGATTGGAATGTGGGAATTTTATTTTACAAACCGAAGATGATGATCTGCCTGATTGGCAGAAATTCGGCAAAACCCAACAGCTTATATACCTCACGCCAGAAGAAATCATGTCTTTGCGACAACAGAAAGGCGTTAACAATGGATAAAATAGATTTCCGCCGGCTTGCTGTTTCCATTGAAATTGATGGTGTGATGAAGCGTTATGAAGGACTTCATATCACTGCTTCTGGTGATAAGAGTGCTAACCCCATTGAAAATTCCTGCCGTGTTGAAATATTCAATTTGGCGCGAGAAACACGCAACTATCTTTTAACAGAAACCAGTCCGTTTAACGAAAACCGTAGCCGCAAACGCATTATTGTAGAAGCTGGACGACAAAGCACAGGATTAACGCAGCTATTTGTCGGGGACATAACATCGGCCTCGCCTTCGCAGCCACCTGATATTGGTTTAACGCTGGAAGCACGAACAGGTTCATATGTCAAAGGCAATCTTGTTGCCCGTTCTGGCAAAGCCCAACAGCCTTTATCGGAAATATCCAAAATGGCCGCGGACGATGCAGGTGTCGGGCTAGAATTTGAAGCAACCGATAAAAATATCTCCAACTACGCTTTCACGGGTGGAGCCTTGAAACAGGTCAACCAGCTTTCCGAAGCAGGCGGCGTTAATGCCTTTATTGATGATGAGGTTCTTGTTGTTAAAGACATCAATAAACCACGTAAAAATCACAGCCGTTTATTGACCAAGGATACCGGCATGATCGGCATTCCAGAAATTACCGAACAGGGAATAAAGGTGCAATTTCTGTTTGATAATGAAACGGTTATCGGTGGCGAACTCATTGTAAAAAGCGAGCTTAATCCGGCTGTGAATGGCTCATACGAAATATACAAACTGAGTTTCGACTTATCTTCGCGCGACACCCCTTGGTATTACACGGCAGAAGCAAAGAGACATTAACAAAATGGTTACAAGAAATACAAAACCTTCCATTGATCCTGCTGATAATGGTTCACTGGAGGGGTTGTTACGCCATGCCATGAAAAAGCATGCACAAAATACCGATGGCATGATGCCCGCTCGTGTTATTGACTATGACAGAAAAACCAATCGTGTAAAAATACAGCCCTTAGCAAAGGTACAAGGCACAGATGGGCAAGTCATTTCACGGGCACCGATTGCCAGTATCCCTGCCTATCGCTTTGGCACCAATGGCGCCATCATGTCTTTTCCAATTAAAGCGGGTGATGTCGGCTGGGTTATGGCAGGAGACCGTGACATCAGCCTTATCGAACAAAGCGGTTACGACGAGCAACCCCCCAATACCAATCGTATGCATTCTTTTTCCAATGGTATGTTTTTCCCAGACTCGCTGAAACAATGGAATATTGCTGATGAAGATATGGAAAATACCGTTATAGGCAACACAGATGGCAGCGTAAAAATATCTTTGGGCGGTGCCGAGCTAACGATTACCAGCGCAGAAAAAGTTACAATTTACGCACCTGAAACCGAGTTTTCCGGCAATGTTACCATAAAGGGTAAACTTCATGTCGAGGCTGGTATATTCGGTGTCAATGGCCTGTCTTTTGAAAAACACAGGCATGAACACGTAAAATCCGGCATTAATTATTCTGGTAAACCAAATGGAGAAGCCTAATGACACGTTCATTTGCGGTAGACCAACATAATGACCTCATGATCGGCAATAACCGTAAGCTTGCCTTAGTCAATAATCTTCAGGCAGTTATGGCAATTTGTACCCATGCAGCGCAGGCCATTCTTGGGGAAATGATTTATGCCCAAAAACAAGGCTTACCCGATTTTCAAACAGTTTGGCAAGGCAGCGCAAATTTAACGGCATGGGAAGTTGCCTATCGCGCACGGCTCAAACAGATACCCGAAGTTACATCATTGCAATCGCTTTCGACATGGCGCGATGGCGACACAATGAAATACGCCGCTGTTATAAAAACAATCTATGGAACAGGTGAAATTCATGGCTGATTATCAATATATCACCAATAATGGTACGATTGTACCCGATACAGCCGAGACTTTGGAAAATGTCAGAGAAGAGTTTCGCAATGCCTTTGGGCGAGATCTCGATGTGTCACCAGAAACGCCACAAGGTGTATTGATTACAGCAGAAACAAAAGCGCGCGATGCTATCATAAAAAACAATGCCGCTCTGGCAAACCAAATTAATCCCAATATTGCAGGTGGCATTTTTCTGGATGCTATATGGGCTTTGACGGGGGGTTATCGTGTGGCAGCCAAACCGTCGGTTTTATACAATGTTGCCTTATCAGGTCGTGCCAGCACTATTGTGCCTGAAGGAACACAAGTTGGCGTACAAGAAAATGGTGCCATTTTTGAATTGACCAGTTCGGTTATATTAAATGAAAAAGGTCAAGCTTCAGGAACATTTCAGGCTATTGAAAATGGTCCTATTGCTGTTGCCTCTTACGCGCTCAACACGATCATAACACCCGTTTTAGGCCTTGAAACCGTAACAAATCCTCAACCAGCTGAAATAGGATGCGCAGAAGAAAGCGATCATGCCGCAAGGCTTCGTCGCAAAAAGACATTGGCGTTGCAAGGCGTCAGCTTGCCAGAAGCCATTATTTCTGGTCTTTATGATGCGACAAAGGTAAAAGGCATAAAATCCCTTTCATTTATAGAAAATGTAGAAAATACACCACTCACAGTCGATGGTATCACACTCAAACCCCATTCTGTTTATGCCTGTGTTGATGGGGGACGCGATGAAGATATTGCAAGACAACTTCTCGATAAGAAAAGTTTAGGGTGTGCATGGAATGGTAATATAACAATAAATGTTACTGAACCATTCAGTGGGCAAACGTATCCCGTCAGTTTTGACCGACCAAAACCAGTTTCCATCTGGGCAAAAGTGACAATTCGCAATATCAAATCCTCACCTGATCCGGCTCTTGTTGTGCGTGAAGCAATGATAGCCTATGCAAATGGCGATATGCAGGATGAGCAAGGCTTTGTGGTTGGTGGCGATGTTTCACCTTTTGAACTCGCCGGAGCGATCAACCGCAATATGCCAGTGCTCTATGTCAGCAATCTACTTGTTTCTAAAGACGGGCAAAATTACTCGACCAATGAAATCAAAATGGCTGTCAATGAAATTGCTGTGTTATTGCCCGGTACAATTGAGGTGACAATAACATGACAAATATCCAGAAATTCGACTTTTCTGTCGACCTCAAACAATCACTGCTTTGGCAATATGACGATGCAAAACATTTACAAGCACTTATTGAACAAAAAAATGCTTGGTATGAAAAGAAGCAAAGCCATTTTTGGAACGATTGGTTTTATGATATTTTCAATCTTGATACAGCAAATGATTTTGGCTTATCAGTCTGGGCAATCATTCTCGACATTCCACTTGCAATCGGCATTGAAGGAAGCGGTGCGCGGCCAGTATGGGGCTTTGGTGCATATAACGGGAATTTTTCCGATTGGGCTGGTTCCGACTATCACTTCGGAACAAATTTTGGGCGCAATGGCGATACCGTTTTTGCATTAAATATTGAGCAAAAAAGGCTCATTCTAAAGCTGCGATACTACCAGCTTATATCGCGCGGTAGTGTCGGCGAGGTCAATGCAATGTTAAAAGCATTGTTTAAAGGACACGCCCATGTGATAGATGGACTGGATATGACAATGACTTATATATTCGATGTCATGCCATCCAGCCAAACCTTGTTGGTGTTAGAGCAATTCGACCTACTGCCGCGGCCTGCCGGTGTAAAACGCAAAATTCTTATCAATCCAACGGATAGTTTCGGCTTCAAGCCTTATTACCTCAATTTTAAAAACAGCAATTTTCACATTTAAGGATTTAAAATGAATTTACCCAAATTCATCCGGTATCCCTTTGCGGCAACCGGTGACAAAACGTCTGTGCCAGACGACGTGGAGCCAGGCGGCAACATAAGTTATGCTGAAGGTTATGGTTTTGACTATGAAAGAAACCCCGCAACCGACCCGCAGGCAAAACGCATTGAACGCGACAAGATGAACCAGCTTCATCATGATATCACCAGCAATATCCAGCAATATCAATTATATGCAACACCTTGGTTCTACGACGCAAGTGTCAATGGAGGAACACCTATTGCATATCCCAAAGGGGCATTTGTCCGGTACAAAGATGGGATTGAAGAAAAAAACTATGTTTCGCTGATTGATAATAATACCGCCGCTCCCACCGATAGCAAGAAATGGACTGTGATTGACGACACAGCCTATGCCATGCGCGATGGAAGCCGCAATTATGTTGTTGCTGATGGGAATAGTCAAACAATAACAGGAACATTGGATTTACCAATCAAATCACTTGTGGCAGGTTTTCCTATCATATTGAAAGTCAAATACAAAAATGACTCAAACCCTACGCTGAATATTAACAATCTGGGACCTGTTCCAATTGTTTACAACCAAACTGGTGAAGCTGTCCGTGCCGGTGACTTCCAGCCAAATGATTTATTATTCCTCGTATTTGATGGATCACGCTTCCGTTTAGATCCAACAATGTTGTCGATGGATCGGCGCTATTCCAAGCTTACACAACCCCCAACCGACACTTTTTATGTCATTGGTCCAAATGGCAATGATAACAATACTGGTTTCAGTACGTCTCCTAAAGAAGGCTTCCGGACAATCATGGGTGCGATCGACGCAATCAACAACCGTTATATTACAAGCGGCACTGTAACAATCAGGGTCTCACCTGGAACATATGATGGCTTTTTTGTTCCAAACTCTATGATTGCCAACTGGGTCATTAAATCGTTGAACGGCGATAAAAAATCTTGTCGTGTCATCGCAACAGATCCCAACAAGCCAGTCAAAAATGCTTGCAGTACATTTTTTGGCACACAAGTCGACATCGCGGATATGACACTGGCAGGGCTATACGACACCATTGCTACTACGCAAGGAACCATCAATATTTATAATTGCGATATCATGATGGGCAATGCTTCCAACTCACAAGCAGTTGCGTGTTATGGTGGTACTATCAATCTCTATGGGGAAATGACTGTTTCGGGGACTGGATCCGTTATTTTTCATGCTACCGCCTGTGGCAATCTTGGCCTTGGATATTACGATGTTACTGGCAAAAACCCATTAACAATTACCTATAAAGATGTGAAAGCCTCTTGGGCAACTTTTGTATGTGAAAAATGTTCCAACATTTCAGTTGCCAGTGCTGTCGTTACTTTTATTGGCGTACCAGACAGTATGTCTTACACCGCCATTGACAACGGAATTATCAATACATGGGGGGCTGGTACCAATATATTCCCTGGCACACGCGGACCTTGGGTTGGTTCAGGCGGCATCGCAAGCTAAAGGATAAATCATGCAATATACACCAACAAATTGGTATTGGATCGCTGAAAACGGGCGTATTTACTCAAGCGCAAAACAAGCGATTATTACTTCGAATGATGACGATTTTTTAAAGTGGCAGGCATCGGGTTACTTGCCAACACCTTGGCCAAAAGATGCACATGGTCAACAATCAGATGCAGCCCTTGCCGAGGTTATTGCTCCTTTTGGATTGAAACTTTTTCCCAAAACGCTTGATGATGTAAAACTAGAATTGCAAGTGGAAGTCGATAAAGCCGCTGAAAATGAGCGGTTAAAATACATTACCGACGGCGTTGGACAATCAATGACCTATCAAGAAAAAGTCAATCAGGCTGCTGATTATTCGAAGAAGTTTGGCGCGCACCAGAAATCACCAGATGACACACCTGCACCAAAGGAAGATGATTATCTTCTCTTAAAGGCAAGCTTAGGCATTGATGGCAACACCTTAATTGAAGTTGCAGAAACGGTGACCCATGCCTATGCAATTTGGCAGCAAATTGGTGCAGCCATTGAAGCAACGCGCCTTGAAACAAAAAGCAAAATTGGCATGGCTAAAGATATTACGTCTGCCAAAGCAGTTTTTGCTGAACTTAACTGGCCTAATCCCTGTTAATTGCCGCCCCTTTTAACTGGCAATATATTTTCAACAACCAATTTTTGCATTCCACCATGGAAACAGAAAAGCTGATAGCGTTTTATTGTTGGAAACTTTAATCGGTTCCATTTGTAAATTGTAAATATCAACCTCGCTCCGGCGAGGTTTTTTATTATGTGAAAGTTAGTCATGACACGAAAAATAGACCAAACTGGCCTTAATTCCATCAAACAATGGGAAGGGTTACGGACAAAAGCCTATCAAGACACAGGCGGTGTCTGGACAATTGGTTACGGACATACGGCAGCCGCAGGATTGCCAAGGCCTTATAAAGACTTGAAAATTACCGAAGAAAAAGCCGAAGAGATCCTCATCAATGATCTCGCTTTATATGAAAAGGCTGTCGAAACATCTGTCACAGTCAAATTGTCTGACAACCAATTTTCAGCACTTGTATCCTTTTGCTATAATGTTGGCATCAGCGCTTTTAAAAAATCGACTTTGCTTAAAAAACTCAACAAAGGTGATTACAGCGCAGTGCCTTCCGAACTCATGAAATGGGTTAATGACGGAGGCAAAAGGGTGCAAGGTCTTGTCAACCGCCGCTCTGCTGAAGCGGGTTTGTGGGCAAAGGGTGCCTTTGTATCATCAAGTTATGAAACACCACAGCCGTTAAAACACAATGCGGTTTTAAAACCCGAAGTGGTGGGACCTGTTATTAGTGCAGCCTCTGGACTTACTGGTTTTGCTACCGGTTCAGGTCCGTTCCAATGGGCATTAGCTGCCATTATGGTTGCAGCGGCTGCTACCGGCATTTGCTTTTTTGTCGTGCGCTTACGTGAGCAAACACGGTAGATGCCCCACGCATTGCCTGCCAATTACCGCCAAGCAGCACTTGCCATATTCAAGCAGCATTTAATGCTGCTTAACAATCACAAAAAATAATACCGCTCAATGCGGTCATCACATACCAAACCATCAAAATCCATACATATATAATACCAATCCATTCGCAATTGATTTCTAGATGATCTTTGGTGAAAGCTAGGACAATTGTCACACAGCAGTGCTCTATTTCACCAAAGCACCGAAATAATAATTGGTTGTGACATGAACAGAAACATTTAACATTATGCCACAAAAAAATATTCCGCCAGATTGGCTTGCCTACAGTCTCTATGTTATTTTGACTGGGCTCGCAGGTGCGCTTGGCGCATTTGTCTACCAAATTCATGGTCCCATAAAAAATTGGACACAACGCATTGCCGAATGGCTTGGCGGTGCCTTATGTGCAATTTACGGTGCAGAATTGGCCGCCCAAGCCATACTTCACATACTTGATAAATTTGATCTTGTTGACAAGAGCTATGTCATGCCCGACAAAATTATCGGTCTTGCTGGATTTCTTTGTGGGGCGCTCGGCGTATCCATCATTGATACGGCTATCAAGCTTATACATAATAATAAGACAGATCTTGAATAATATTCTTAACAACAGGCCGGCCAGTTAATACTGGTCGGCCTTTTTGTCGTTTATTGTTCTTGTTTATGTTAAGCCGTATGGTTTGCTGACCAGTGATAGTTTTCCATTAAGTGATATGGCAAAGATATAGAAGAAATTCCTCATTTCATAACATTTTCAGGCATCCCCATTTGTGGGAAAGACTATTGCACGGTTTGTGTGTTCATACGCTTTACCTGAAAAACACCAGTTCATAATTGGAATACTTCATGCCAGAAAACTGTCAGTATAAAAGGCCGTTCAACATTTTTTTGTTTCTTGGGTGCTACAAAATGGTAATGTTGAGAAAAACCTTGGGTAACTTTTCAAATGACAGATACGCCACCACTCACACTCTCGATAAAAGACGTGCATAAGAAATTTGGCTCGCAGGATGTGTTAAAAGGCATATCCCTCGATGCTCACCGTGGTGATGTTATCTCGATCATCGGTGCTTCCGGTTCCGGCAAAAGTACTTTTCTACGCTGTATTAATTTTCTTGAAACACCCGATCGTGGGCAGTTTATGATAAATGGCGAAGAAATAAGGCTAAAAACAAATAGAAAAGGTCAGCAGATACCAGCAGACAGCAAACAAATTGAGCGTGTGCGGCGTGACCTTGGCATGGTTTTTCAAAATTTCAATCTCTGGCCTCATATGACTGTGTTGCAAAATGTCATGGAAGCGCCGGTTCACGTTCACAAAATGCCTAAAAAAGATGCGCAAACAAAAGCTCTCGCATTGTTAGAAAAAGTTGGTCTCTATGATAAACGTGATGCCTATCCCAGCCATCTTTCTGGCGGACAACAACAACGCGTTGCAATAGCACGTGCATTATGTGTCGAACCAGCTGTTATGTTGTTTGACGAACCGACATCTGCGCTAGATCCCGAGCTTGTCGGTGAAGTGTTAAAGGTTATCCAGCAACTTGCTGATGAAGGACGCACCATGCTGCTTGTAACCCACGAAATGCGTTTCGCACGCAATGTTTCAAGCCGTGTCATGTTTTTACACCAAGGCCGTGTCGAAGAAGAAGGCACACCAGAACAGGTGTTTGATAATCCAACAAGTGATCGTTGTAGAGAGTTTACCCGTTCAATCCGTGCAAACTGACCATTACCTGATCGCGTATTTGTTGAACCATAATCCCCATCAACAAACCTATGCCAGCCAAAGGGCTTATGTCCATCTACAGCTCTGTCATGCTGACTGACCTCATGCAAACCAGCCTTTCGCCTATTGACCAGCTTTGCCTATCAACAGGCTTTACCAATTAACTGACTTAAACCAATCGACTGACTTATGCTTGCCAACTGCCGCCCTTGGATCAAGCTTCACTAGGCTTATGAATGACATGAACACAGTCCTGTTAAACCGCTTTGATGTTTGAGGTGTTCAAGCCATTGAATAACATCACGCATTTTCAGCAGTTATCATGTGAACCCAAATAGCTTAAAAACATAAACCACTTGATTTCAACACTGCGAAATAGTGCTTGATAGTGGTAACATTACATTTCTACCCCTTGCAGTTTTACCTTGATGTCCTCGTTAAAGTTGAGCCCCGAGCAGAGAATGATGAAGCGCATTTGCTTTGCCTGGAATTGCAGAAATAAGGTCGCGCGTATAAGCCCTTTTGGGATAGGTAAATATTTCCTCGACCGTGCCACTTTCAACCACATGACCATTTTTTAACACACTTACAGTATCGGATATCTGTCGCACCACGGATAAATCGTGACTGACAAAAATATAGGTCAAAGATTTGTCGCGTTGCAAACGATCCAACAATGTCAGAATTTGCGCCTGCACGGTTACATCAAGCGCTGATACCGCTTCATCTAGCACAAGAACTTCAGGATCAAGCACCAGCGCGCGTGCAATAGCGACACGCTGTCTCTGTCCACCAGAAAGGCTACGTGGCTTGCGATCAAAAACAGACTTTGGCAATTCCACTTGATCCAACAAATCCAAGACACGAGCACGACGACTGGCTGCATCATCGTGTTGATAATTCAACAATGGCTCCTCAATGATTTTACCGATGGTATAATGTGGATCAAGCGAAGAAAAAGGATTTTGATAGACCAACTGGATACGGCGCCTGAAATGACGCAACTTTTCTCCCTTCAAATTGACCATATCTGTGCCATCAACCACGATACGACCGGCACTTGGTTTTATAAACCCGCACAAAGCTCTTATTGTACTGGTTTTACCAGAACCAGATTCTCCAACAATGGCATGTGTTGTGCCACGTTGAACGCGAAAAGAAAGATTTTCGACAGCACGAAATTTCTTTGCGCCCGAATAATCTATTGCAAGATTATCAACCTCGACAAGAAATTTATCACTATGTTCCAGCGGTTTGCGCGGTACTGCAAATGTCAATGATGGGTCATTTGCAACAAGCTTTTTTGTATAAGCAGATTGTGGGCACGACAACACTGCCTGACTATCACCAATCTCTTGAATACGACCTTGTTGCATAACAATTATTTTGTCGGCACGGTCAGATGCAACGCCAAGATCATGGGTTACCATCAACAATGACGCGCCATATTCCTGTTTAATATCGCCGATAAGATCGAGTATGCGTTTTTGAACGGTAACATCAAGCGCTGATGTCGGCTCATCGGCAATGATTAATTGCGGTTTTAAGGCTATAGCCATTGCAATAAGAACGCGTTGTTTCATTCCCCCAGATAATTCATGCGGATATTGGTTGGCGCGTCTTTCTGGCTCATTTAAGCCGACTTCTTCCAACAATTCGATGACACGTGTGCGGATTTTACTGGAAGGCAATGCATTATGAATACGAAACACTTCAGCAATCTGGTTTCCTACCTTCATCAGCGGATCAAGTGAAGAGGTTGGATCCTGCGGAATAAGGCTCATAACCTTACCCCTTATATGCTGCAGACGCGTTTGCGACCAATGACTCAAATCCTGTCCGTTAAGCAGCACGCGACCAGCCACTTTCCGAGCGTTATCGGGTAATAATCCTAATATTGCCTGCGCCGTCGTGGTTTTTCCTGAACCAGATTCGCCGACCAAAGCAATAGATTCTCCGCTATGCAACGAAAACGTTACATCATGCGTCACAGGGCTCCATCTTCCATTATCATAATAGGCGACAGAAACATTTTCGACTGAAAGAAGTGGCTGTTCCATCATACATTCTTCCCAATTAATGCGCGGCTTATGCGATGAAAGGCAACAACAAGCACGATAACAAATAGTCCTGGCATTACAGTAAGCCACCAGCCTGTTGCGATGTAGTTTCGACCCTCTGCAATTAACAAGCCCCATTCAGGCGTTGGTGGTTGCACGCCATATCCTAGAAAACCCAATGTCGCGATTTGTAATAGTGCATGCCCAAATTGCAACGCGGCATAACCAACAATGGTATAAAGAGCATTTGGCAATATGTGCCGGTAAAGCACCTTGATGAAGGTTGCTCCAGAGCCATAGGCTGCCTCGATATATTCAAGGTTTTTGATACGTGCCACTTCCGCACGGGAAAGGCGCGCAAAGCCGGCAACCGAAGTAACCCCCACAGCCAATGCCACCTGAACACTACCAAAACCTAGAAGTGTTATGATACTCAATGACAATAGCAATGATGGTATGGACAGAAGAACATCGACAAAACGCATAATCACCAAATCAATGAAACTACCAGCACTACCTGAAATAAGCCCAAGCAAACCACCGACAACAAAGCCAAACAAAACAGCCGCCAATGCACCAGTTAATGAGTGAACGGCTCCGTAAACTATACGAGCATAAAGATCGCGTCCAAGCTCATCAGTTCCCAACCAATGTTGCATATTAGGCGCGCTCATATGCTCACCCACTTCATCAATGGGGCTATAAGAGGTGAAAAGCTGTGGCATAACCACAAAGGCCAATGCTGTTACGACAATAATAATTGCCAGAACCAATCCAAAACGTATTCTGCGCGTTCCTGTTAAACGCAGTTTTGGGGTCACATCAAGGGCTGTTAAAGACACGTTCTTACTCATTATGCCCTCCCCTTTCCTATCTTTAATTTTGGATCAATCAGTGGAAATAATAGGTCAATAATCAAATTAATGCAGACAAAGGCCGCCGCCGAAATTACAACTATTGATTGCAAAACACTGACATCTTGTGAGCGCACAGCCTGCTCGGTAATTTTACCAATGCCGTTCAAGCCAAAAACTGTTTCCGTTACAACCGCACCGCTAATCAATTCGCCAAATAGCAACCCTGCAATTGTAAGCACTGGCAAAGCGGCATTACGCAAACAATGTCCCCACAATATCCGAAATCTTGATGCCCCTTTGGCTTGCAACACCATAACAAAGGGTCGTGTTTCTATCTCATCAAGCGAGCGCATAAGGATTTGCGCCAATGGTGCAGATATCGGAATGGCCAATGCAGCCACCGGCAAAACCATTGCTTCGATTGGACCTGGAACAATCACTGACACCCAGCCCAAATAGAATGAAAAGATCTGCACCAGAATAATTCCCAGCCAAAACAAAGGAATAGCCAAAAATAAACCGGGTAGCGCCTGTATTAAATTCTTCAACCATTGGAAAGGTGCAAACGAGGCGATAAACGCAATGATAAAGGCTAAGATAACAGCGGCCACAAAACTGCAGCCAGCGAGTTTTAAGGTTGCTGGCAAATTGGTTGTAATAAGGCTAAGCACCGGTACGCCTGCTTGGACAGAATAGCCAAAATCCCCTTTGAGGAAGTTACTTAATGTTTTGAAATATTGCACAATGAGCGGTGCATCAATGCCATAGGTAGAACGCAGCTCAGCAATCTGTTGCGCATTGAGGCCATATTCCGGATTGAGGAATTTGAGAAGGACTGCATCGCCAGGCATGACCTGTAACAATATAAATGTTCCGGTAAAGGCAACCCAAAGAACAATAACGGCCTGCAAAAGGCGAAAAAGGCTGTTACGAAGCATGTCTATAATCCTGCAAATTAGCAAAACATTGAAGTAAAATAAGGCGTGGTCTTAGGTGAATGATCTAGCGTTGAATGCGCGAGCATTGAACGGTTTGGACGTTTGGGGGCTGAAAAATTCGTCATGGACAAGGAATAGGCAACACAATTCAAAATCCCGATTAGGCAGGCGTCTTTGTCGCATATCACGTTATAGACGCCTGCTAGAGCTGATTTTCGTTGTAAAACTCTTGCCTATTGGCCAATCCACGTATTGTAAAAGCTTGGACGACCGACTGATTCAAACTCGACATTCTTGACCTTGGGTGAACCGCCATAGACTTGTGGTTCTTCGAAAATCGGAATGGCATAAGCTTGATCGAGAATGTAATTTGTTGCCTCAATTAATAATGAGTTGCGCTTATCCGGCGATGTTTCTATCGAAATCTGCTCCAATTGATGGTTGAGATTATCATCGACAAAACTTTTGACCTTATCGCTCAAACCACCTTTTTGTAGCAGCGCATCACGATTTTTCGGATAAAACAAACTCTTCAAGACATCGGCATCGGCACGCCCCACCATATGCGGCATAACTGGCGTTTTTTGTGGATCCAGATTATCAATAACCGAATGCGAGCCATCAAAGGTTTTTACATTAAGAGTCACACCAACACGTTTCCATTGCTGTGCAATGAGCTGTAACATTGCCTTGCTTTGTGGCTGCTGTATTGCTTCATAAGCCGTTAAAACCAGTTTCTCACCATCTTTGGTACGAACACCGTCTTCACCAATTTTCCAACCTGCTTCATCGAGCAGTGCTTTGGCTTTTTCCAGATCAAATTTCAGTTTTGCACTCTGATCGGAATAGCCGAAAGCATTATGCGCCATAAGTGAGGTGGCCAATGGGTAATTGGACGAATAAAGGGTTTTTAGAATTTCTGGCCTATCAGTTGCGCTAACCAAAGCCTGACGCACCTTCAAATCAGCAACCAAAGGGTTATCTGGTCGAAAGATAATGGAATTATTGATACCGCGTGTCCCTACAGAATAAACAATATTGCCAGAACTCTTTACCCTCGCCTCGTCATAAGCTTGCAATTGGCGAATAAAATTGGCTTGTCCTGCAATTAAAGCGCCAATCCGCACACTGTCTTCTGGCACTGTGAGATATTTCATCTCATCAAGATAAGCTCTGCCCTGATGGGTTAAGTTTTTAGGCGCCCAGTTATAATCCTTGCGCGCCTTAAATACGATTTGCTTACCCAATGTCTCACTTTCAATCACAAATGGTCCACTGCCAACAATTTTTGTTGCGTCTCCCATCTGGTCAAAAGACAATGCCAATGTTTTTGCCGAAACAATTCCGGAATTGATGGTCGATGTTGCCTGCAAAAAACCTGGCGAAGAATGTTTGAAATAAAATCTGACAGTTTGCGGGTCGACAACTTCACTATGGTCATAATTATTGACAACTTCCGAAATGGGTTGTCTTAAATCCTTGTTGCCCTTGCCATATGTGTCAAAATTTTTGGCCACAATTGCGGCATCAAGGGGTGTACCATCTGAAAATGTTACACCTTGACGCAATTTAAATGTATAAATTGTTTTATCGTCATTGATGTCCCATGACTGGGCAAGCCAAGGCTCAATTTCCAAAGTCTTTGGATTTTGCCATGTCAAACGGTCTGTTATTTGGTTAAGAATACCACCATTCGTATATGTACCAGCCAGCGGCGGATAAAGGTTGGTATGTACCTGCTTATCAAGGTAAACAAGCGTTCCACCAGTTGCTGGTTCGTCAGCTTTAGCCGAAACCATCGGCAGTGAAATTCCGCCTAATACAGCGCTGGCAAGAATGAACGATCTAAAAAAAGGTTTCATGGGCATAGGGATTACTCCGATCCTATCTGTTGCGAAAAGGATAAAGCTTCCCCATTTTTTTAAGAACATATGACTCTGTTACACTTTGCCGAAATTTAAAATTTATTTCTCCAATTATTGATTTAATTAAAAACGGTTACCCTTTTATTTTTGAAAATATTATAATGCAAATTTATCAATAAATACTTTTAAGATAGACGAATCTGAAAAACAAAAAGAATTACAATATTACTATCTCTATGAAATACATATTACTTATAAAGAGATGTTTTGTTATTTTCGGAAATAATTAATCAATAAACCCCATTAATATAGAAAATTGTATTATTATTCTTATCAACGGCGAAAATATGCCACTCGAAAACACAATGGAAAATCAGATATAAAGGCAAATCAAATATAATAGACTGTTAGCAGCTGTTAATTTTTACCATTGGATTTTTCACATGAGCCACCCAATACAAGGCATAGATCATTGTTTTATACTCGTAAACACTTTGGACAAAAGTGCCAAACATTATGCCCGACTAGGGTTTACACTGTCTCCCAAAGGCTTGCACAGTAAAGATCAAGGTAGCGCGAATTATACAATAATGTTCACCAATGATTATGTTGAATTGTTGGGTATTGTTGAAAACACTCCAGCAAATCGTGATAAACGCGAACAACTATCCCAATACGGCGAAGGGCTTTATGCCATTGCCGGACGTATCGACAATGCGGCATCTGCGCGGCAAGAATTGCTAAAGCTTGGTTTTCATGTAAGCGACATTGCACATTTTTCACGTCCGCTCCCCTTACCTGATGGGCAAGAAGGCATTGCTTCGTTTAACACTTTGTCTTTTGATAAAAGCGAAGTTCCCAATGGCATTGTTTTTATGTGTCAGCATAATACAAAACAATTGGTCTGGCGTCCGGAATTGCTTCATCATGAAAATGGCGCTTTGGGAATAGCGGCAATAAGTATCATATCACAATCACCAGAAAATACTGCCAAAGCCTATGCGCGTCTTTTTGCCGATAGTGATATTACAAAAGAACATAACGCAATTAGAATTCATACTGGCAAAGCATCGGCCGATATTCTGGTGCTAACCGATAAAGCCATTCAAGAAAAATATCCATCTTTTGATCTTACAAAGACACCGCAAAATGCTTATGCAGCATTATCGATCTTGGTCGAAAATTTGGATAAAACAAAATCGGTGTTCACTGAAAACAAAGTTGATTTTCTTGAAACACCACAACATAGCCTTGCCCTATTACCTGATTTTACATCTGGTGTTGTTATAGAATTTGTCAGCGCTTCTTAGAAAACCATCAGCAACGCCAATAATCAGGTTTAATTTTAATCGGGTGTGGTTTTATCATGTCCGGTTTTAATCGGGTCTGTTTTAATCAGGCTTATTTTGCATTTGATTTATTGCTTTAAAACTGATGTACAGTTTGCGTCCTGCTAAAGCTTATAAGACAGTAGTTTTCCGCTACTTTCGGTAAACGCCATGAAAACATTTTTAGAAATATGAGGATAAATCCCTATTTTTTTCATTAGACTTTTAAAACAATCATATAACACACTGTATTTATTGTATTTTTTAAATACATAATAGCTAAAAAGTATTTTTGAATAAACTTGACAAGTGTCGCAAAATATTTAAGTTGACAAAAAATATCATGAATTGTGTTATGATTGGATATTGGTCTAATTCTTCATAGATAGAATGATTATCATTCATTCGCATGATTGGTATGGATAATTATAACGATTTTGATTGGACTATAATGGGTTTGATTGGAAATTGCCTAATCTCTCTCATAATAATCCAAAAAAAATGACGAAAGGCTTTATGAAAACGTAATTCAATAATCATAATAAACAAGCAGAAAGCGATGTGTTATTGCAATGGGTAACACGGAAAACTGGTTGTTTTTATAGATAAAAATTGCGACTTTCATTCAATCTTTTAAATTTTATGGCTTTTAAAATTATAGTTTTAAAAGGCTGAAAATACAGTTTAACGGGTCTTCTACGCGGCGACACAAAATGATGCTGACACAAACAAAAGAGCCAAGTCATATCGCTTTATGGATTGGCGCAGCCATAATTGCACTGGGTATGCATGCCGGTGTTGGCTTTCTTGCGGCTGCACTACAAAATGACAGAAACGCTGTCATGGGTGGGCAAGAGGCAATTATGCTTGAGTTTGCAGAAGAGCCGATGGCACCTGATGTTGAAGACGTATCGGAAGATATTCAGGAAGAAACTGTCAAGCAAGAGAAAGTCGAAGAAAAGGTTGAAGATCAACCCAAAGAAGTTGCTCAAGATGAACCTGAAAAGGTAGAGCCTCAACCTGAACCACAGCCTGAACCGCAAAAGTCTGAAATGGTTGAAGAGGTTAAAAAGCCTCTGCCGCCTAAGGAAGTAAAAAAGGTCAAAAAAGTCGAGCCTAAAAAAGCTGATCCGAAAAAGGACGTAAAAAAGGCAGACCAGACCCAGAAAGCAAAAGGTCCACAGATTGCGGCCAAGAACGGCCCAACATTTGCAGCACCTACAACCAATAGACAATTTGGCAGTGACGGGCATTTGGTTGCTTCATGGCAAAACAAGGTTCAAAGACGCATAGCCTTTGTTGCGGCAAGAACCAAAAGACCAGGTGCATCAAGCAAATCATCGTCTTACGTTACATTCAGCTTTGACAAGCAGGGTAATATAACCAGCGCTCGCACATCCCGTTCCTCGGGTGACCCATCAATTGACGCACTGGCATTGCAAATCGTTCGTAAATCTAGCCCTATTCCCACCCCACCTGATGGCTGGAATGGCTCATTAACCGTGCCAGTTGAAGTGCGTTAGAAATGGCTTTTAAGCTATAAGACGGCTTAGTCATGGCACCAACAACAAGTGCCAAATGACATCGCGTATAAATTCATTTGATAAAGATATTAGCGTGGTGAGCGAGTTGTATTTTAGGGCAAAATAACCAGTGCATTTGCCAAAATAATCAACTTATAAAATGGCATTGAACCATTTATCATCTAGCCCACTTATTGTTATGGTTTTTGTCCTGATAACTCAATTGGACGCACCAATATTCAAGCTATCGTACAAATTTTTAATAAGCTTGCCTATAAAGTGCCAAGGCGTCCGCTTCGGTGACATTTATTGGATTATTAACGAGCAAGCGCGTTTGCTTGACCGCATCGGTTGCAAGCACAGGCAAACTGTCATATGCCACGCCAACATCGGCTAGATGACGCGGAACGCCTGTTCTTTGCATGATTGTATCAATAAAAGTTATAAATGCTTCAGATTGCTGCGCGATAGTCTGTTGCCCGCCCACACCCAATATATTTGCCAATTGGGCATAATATTTTTCAGCAGCCTGCCGGTTAAATCTTAAAACAGGTACCAGCATAAGTGTGTTCGCCAAACTATGCGGCAAGTGATAATGGCTGCAAAGAGGATATGCCAATGCGTGAACGGCTCCGACTGGCGAATTGGCAAAGGCTTGCCCAGCCATATGCGCACCAAGCAGCATCGCTTCACGGGCATCTTTGTTATTTCCGTCTTCATAGGTCGATACAATGTTATCTGCCAGAAGCTTTAAGCCTTCACACGCAAAAGCATCTGAAACAGGATTTTTCTTAATCTTACCGGTATAAGCTTCAATCGCGTGCACCATAGCATCAATGCCCGTTGCTGCCGTTTGATCGCGGGCTAAACCAATTGTCAGTTCACCATCAAGCAAAACCCTATCGGCAAACAGTT
The DNA here is from genome assembly GCA_946478665.1 of uncultured Bartonella sp. Taxonomy (GTDB): domain Bacteria; phylum Pseudomonadota; class Alphaproteobacteria; order Rhizobiales; family Rhizobiaceae; genus Bartonella. The sequence continues at coordinate 241,308 of CAMLCZ010000002.1, forward strand.
GTTGGGCAACAACACCCATTCTGGTTGCCGCCCCCACTGTCAGAACAGAAACATTGGTTGCTTCCGAACCTGGCCCAGCCGTGGTAGGAATTTGCACAAGCGGCAGCCTTTTACTCGTTATATTATCTTGCCCATAAATATCTTTCAGCTTTTGATCCGATGCCAATAATACGGCTGTTATTTTTGCAACATCCATCGACGAGCCGTCGCCAAAGCCAATAACGATGTTAACGCCTGCTGCCCTTGCCTTATTTGCGCAATCAAGAGCCATAATTTCAGTTGGATTGGTAACAACTTGATCGAACACAACAACCTTGAAACCATTGTTTTCTAACGAAATTTTTGCTGGTTCTAAAATACCACTTTTATGGAGGCTTTCATCGGTTACAATAAGAACCCTGCGTCCATCATAATACCGATCAATAAATTCGCCTAAATGGCGCGCCCCACCCCATTCAACAGTAATAGACGGTACCGAATTAAAACAAAAAGCCTGCATGAATCCGCTCCCAAGTTTACATCATGCATTTAACTGCGTGTGACACGCAGTCAGCATAAGGGTGTCATTTTCCTATCCCGTCTAGTCTAAAGCATCACAAATATATTTCGTTTCCATATATTCTTCGATGCCGTATTTTGACCCCTCTCGTCCAATGCCAGACTGTTTAACACCACCAAATGGTGCCACCTCATTGGAAATAAGACCTGTATTGTGACCAACCATGCCATATTCTAATGCTTCACTCACCCTGACAGCACGGGCAAAATCGCGTGTATAGAAATACGCTGCAAGACCAAAAATTGTATCATTGGCCATTTCTATTGCTTCGCTTTCATTATCGAATTTAAAGAGTGGGGCAACTGGACCAAATGTTTCTTCACGCGCAAAACGCATATCTGATGTGATATTGGTCATGATGGTTGGTTCGTAAAATAATCCCCCCAACCTTTTTCCACCAAGAACCAATTTACCACCTTTTTCCACGGCATCAGCAATATGCTCATCAACCTTCTTAAGGGCACTTTCTTCAATCAATGGCCCTATATCTGTTGTTGAATTGATACCGTTACCCACTTTTAAAGCTTGCACAGCCTGTTTCAACTTTTCAGTAAATGCATCATAAACACCAGATTGTACCAAAATACGGTTGGCGCAAACACATGTTTGTCCGGCATTACGATATTTGCAGGCAATTGCTCCTTTAACAGCAGCGTCAAGGTCAGCATCATCAAACACGATGAAGGGCGCGTTTCCCCCCAATTCAAGTGATATACGCTTAATAGTAGGCGCGCATTCTGCCATAAGCGCCCGCCCAACTTCAGTTGAGCCTGTAAAAGACAGTTTGCGCACAATTTGACTTTCGGTCAAAACTTTACCGATGCTGGACGATTTGCCAGTAACAATTTGTAATACACCTGCTGGGATACCCGCTTTTTGCGCCAACTCGCCAAGTGCCAATGCTGTTAATGGCGTTAAACTTGCCGGACGCACAATCATTGTACAGCCTGCCGCCAATGCAGGTGCCGCCTTACGGGTAATCATTGCTGCAGGAAAGTTCCACGGGGTAATGGCCGCCGTAACACCAATTGGCTGTTTTATAACCGTTATGCGTTGGTTGACCTGCGGTGAAGGAATAGCATCACCATAGGTGCGTTTTGCTTCTTCTGCAAACCATTCAACAAAAGATGCAGCATAAAGAATTTCACCACGCGCCTCTTTAAGCGGCTTGCCCTGCTCACAGGTCATAATCATGGCAAGATCATCCGCATATTCAATCATCAAATCAAACCACTTACGCAATAAAGCAGAACGTTTTGCTGCAGGTAATGCACGCCATGATTTGAATGCTTTTTCAGATGCGTTTATAGCACCTTCAATCTGCTTTGCTGTTAAAGAAGGTACATGCCCTACTATTTCTCCATCTGCCGGATTGGTAACCGCGATCTTTGCATTGTCTTCCGCTGCTTGCCATTTGCCATCAATAAGACATTTATCTTTCAACAAGCTTTGATCGTTCAATTTCATGGGATTATACCTCCTGATTAAACCGGAAAACCTTTGTTTTGATTGATAGGCAGATGAACCGGTTAGTTTGAAGGTATGGTATGAACATTTTTCTTCAAGGGCAAGCATATTGCCGTTCAACATAATGTTTAGGCAATATGTATGATGCTATTGAGGGAATTGAGAAAAATACTTTAGTTATTTGTTGGGGTTCTAGAGAATTGTCATGCCATCTAAATTGATGGGTAAAAATCACGATACAAGATAACATCAACCATCGATAAAACTTCAATTAAGGATAAATCTAAACTGACAATCTTCAAGATTCGCGTTCTTAAATCCTGTTATTTTTGAAATCGTCACTATCAAATTCGAATAACCCTTATTGCAAAACACACATTATTTATCGAAAAATTTATCGCAAACATAAAACAATCATCACATTAAATGGAAAGCAACAATACAAACCGACAGCAGTTGTTTCCGCCAAGTCCTGTCCATCTCATATTCAGCGCATGAACGACTTCATCGCATGAATAACATGAACAAGGTGAAAGACGCGAATGTTTTTATCTTTGCTGAACCGATCGTCATCATCACGGCGTGAAAACATTGTTGGCTGATACTCTTTCATGTTTTTCAACATAGAAATCATTTTCGCCACGCAGTTACCGATCAACCATCAATCAAACGCAGTAAACCGCCGAATAACAGTGACATTAAACGGTAAGGAATGATGACTATAATCGGAAAAAGCTTCCTTAACAGGAAGAGAAATGTGGTGGGCCCGGAGGGTAGCTATAAACACTTTGAAAACAAAAGATTAGAACAATGTGAGACTTTTTTATCTCTATATATTTCAATGGTTTATAAAAGTGTTTGTTCCACTAAATCATGCAGGCAAGCATATCTAGTTTGCCTGCCTTCAAATCAATTCAACTGCAATGGTTAGGCAATCTTTGCAGTGACTCCAATATAAGCGACAACGCCATGCGTGTCGCTGGTCTCATTGCGCTTAAATACGTTAATGGACAAACAGGTACGGCATGGCCATCGTTTCAAACATTGGCAAAAGCTTTGGAAACAAGTGTAAAGACCATTCAGCGTGCAATTCGTGAGCTCAGAAGTACAAATTGGTTCACAATCAAACGCGGAAATGGTCTTTCACACAATACAGAATACAAACCGTTTGACATTTCAATCCTAGATGCTTCTACGCGTAAAGAAAAATCGGTCAAAATTGTTACCGTTATTGATAATAAAACAACTAAAAGCAAGACAGCTTTGTCCCTTGAAGACGGTCAAATCTGTCCATCAAACCTAAGGAATGAAATAATAATATCCCTCCCTTTTTATCCCACTCGGCTCCCCAGAAAGCAGAAAGAGAGGAAGGCGGTCAACAATTTTCTAAACTTTGAGAAAAGTGACCTGAGAAAATGCGTCCTCAGAATCATATGCTTGCAGAGCGCTCATTTAACGCTCTTTTCAGAGGAAAACCAAACCAAAGCTAAGCATTTCGCCTCAAGCTATTGCTTGAATATGAAGCTCAGAAAAGAACTGCGCCTTCTTATTTCCTTCCCTATCTAAAAAAATTAATTCTTGAATTTGAAAACGCTCCACCATTAGACAATGAAGATTATTTTTATATAACATCAAATCATAAAGAGTGGTGCGCGTGGTCTAATCAAGTTTATATAAATTATGGCAATTCTGGTCGTAGAAAAATAGAAAAACTAACTTTTATCTCACCGAAACAAGATATCCCGATCAGATTCGTCCTTATCATTACAACCATAAAATCAATATGATAGATTTATGATCACAAATTTAATGAACAACTTCCATCAGCTTGTCATAACTATCGACAACATCATATTTGACTTGATCAGACGTGATGTTAGTAAAAAATTTTCTTGCACAATCGATTTTAGCTTTTTCGACAGCACGCAGTTCCATGGATGACATTGAACCTTTGGTCTCTGCAACAAAATAGATATGTTTGACCGTTCCTTCCTTGAAGGCAATTGCCCAATCGGGGTTATAATTTCCTACAGGCGTTGGAATGAAAAAACCATTTGGCAATTTTGCGTATACAACCACTTCATCTGCCTTATCAAGTTTTTCGACAAATTTGCGCTCATTGTTAGAATCAGTGAAGACATAGTCATAAACATGCCGGTCGGCCTTATAGGCCTTGGCAAAGTCATACTGCCTTTTGTCTTGGGTGAAGATGTTGCTTTCAAATGTTTCATCGAGCGGATCGTAGGTAAGATTCTCAACAATCATAATTGCTTTTTGCTCGTTGATCAAACGAATGCTTTTCGCAATAAAATCTTCAGGGTTGGTTCTGAACTGGCTGAAAACAGCTTTGTTCATATTCTTTAAAATCATGGTAATGGTTTTACGTTTCAGATTTGTCGCCTCGGCAATTTTGCCTATTAGATCATATTTGACAAATGAATGGATCGAGCCTTTATCAATTACTGTCTTATTACCAGATATTTCAAAGGCCTCGCCTTTTTGCAAATTTTCATAACTGGTATTGTTACTCTGGCTGCCTGTAACAATATGATATTGCAGAGGACTAACCTTTAATTCTTTATCGAGAGCCTTAACAGCATTTTCAATCAATTCTTCTGTTTGGAAATCCACCATATAAACAGCCTTGCGATTGATCTTGCCCCAAAGCGCTCGAAATTCCTTTTTATTAAAGTTATCGTTTAAAGGGTTAGTTCTAGTTTTGCGGTCGTCATCGGCAACTTTGAGTGCATTGAGATCAAAGACGCTGTTGACCAGCTTGAATATTTCTTCGCCCATGTTAGCCAACTCTGGTGGCAAATCAGCTAAAGCATTTTCCTTAGAAGCTTGGTGGTAAACAGGAGAAATACTATCATTATCATCAATATAGTCATTCTCCCGAAGATAGAGATAAATCCGTCGCGCCATTTGCAGCGTGACCGTTACATTTCCAGTTTCAAGTTGTAATATCTTGCCAGTGAAATAGTCTTCATCAGCTTTTTGTGGGCGTGCAGACAGGCTTTCAGTGATGTCGCTCTGCAACCCTTTAACAAATTGTTCATAGCTCTCGCTGGCAACAACGGTGAGCACATTAACATCATGCACGATTGCAGCATCGTCCACACGGTCGCCATGTTTATCAACGCTTAAGCGTAAGCCACGGCCAACTTCCTGTCGGCGAGAGGTTGTGTTGTCGCTATGTTTCAACGCACAAATGGTAAAGATATTCGGGTTGTCCCAACCTTCACGCAAAGCCGAATGTGAAAAGATAAAGCGTGTTGGTTCTTCAAAAGACAAAAGCCGCTTCTTGTCTTTCAAAATCAGGTCATAGGCATCGACATCATCTGATTCACCGTCTCTTTTTATTTCGGAATCGACAGATTGCTTTGTTTTTTTATCAATCGAAAAATAGCCATTATGGGTGCGCTCGACCTTAATATTATCGAGGTATTGCCGATAATCGGGATCAGGTAGAAACCCTTCCCGGTTCAGGCGTGCCAAATATTCTTCTTCAAAGATTTTGGCATAATCACCCTTTTGGGCGCCACTTTCATCATAAAGGCGATATTTGGCAACCTCATCAATGAAGAACAGCGACAATGTCTTGATGCCGCGCTTGAAATTTTGCGCCTCGCGCTCGAAATGCGCGTCAATCGCCTCTCTTATCTGGATGCGCCGCAACATGGTTTCATTAACATCACCAGTGGCCTCGCCCGCTTCTATTTCTATACCATTGATAAAGCTGACCTTGTTAGTGTGCGCATCAATATCGGCAATGACAAAGCCCTTATATTGGTCAAGCTCATTCGAAAATGAAAATAGATCATCATTCTTGCCGAATTTGCGGGTAATGCGCTTGATGCCAGAAGCCTGTTTCACCTCAAACTCAATACGGGCTTGCGGAGCGGCTTTGGAAATCTCGATGGATTGTAGATAAAGATAAGCATTGGTGCCGCTTAACCCTTTAACGGTTATGCCCCGCACGGATATTTTCTTGACCAGCTTTTGTTGATAAGCATCCAAAGCATCAAGCCGGTAAATCTTGTTATGCTCTTTCTTATGCGTCGCTGAATAGCGCAGGACCATCATGGGGCAGAAATCAGCCAAGGAATCTAGCGTCTTCGCTCCTTCCATCTTTTGCGGCTCATCCAATATCATGATCGGTCGATTGGCGCTGATCACATCAATCGGCTTACGTGACTGGAATTCATCCAGCTCCATACGAATGCGTCGAGCATCCTTACCCTTGGCATTAAATGCCTGCACATTGATAATCAAGACATTGATGCCGGCATCAGAAGAAAAACTTTCTAGTTGTGACAGGTTTTTAGAATTATAGATAAAAACCCGTGCCTTTTTGCCATATTCCATCAGGAAATGCTCAGCCATCAAATCAAAAGATTGAAAGACACCTTCGCGAATGGCAATGCTTGGTACCACAACAATGAATTTATTCCAGCCATAAAGTTTGTTCATTTCGAACATAGTGCGGATATAGCAATAGGTTTTGCCGGTGCCAGTTTCCATCTCGATATCAAGATTGACAGGTGCAATCTTGTCTTTGGAGAGTACTGGGGAAGCTGTGAGATTTTGCCGTTTTTGCACATCGTTTACGTTTTTCAGCAAGGCAATATCGTCAAGCCGTAGATCATTGTTCTTAAAGCCAACAATCTCAATGTCAGCCTGTTGCTGACCTTTTTCATCAATCCGCTTGCCCGTGTCTATCCGATATTTCAAACCACTGTCAAAAGGCTGGCCTGCAAAACAATCGGTAACGGCCTGCACAGCATCAAGCTGATAGGACTGTTTCTTAAATTTAATCTGCATCACTGACCCCGTTAAATGGTTCTAACGTCGGTATCAGGCGACATCAGTTTGAATATTTGCGTGATGTTGATCTTGACCGCGTCAGAGGCAAAACCATTGTCACGGAACACGACACGCATTGGGTGGCGCTGGGCAAGCTCTTTAACCAAAGCCTCATCAATGCCTTGCTCAAAACAAGCAACTAATGCATTATCATCAACAAAATAGACAGACTTGCCATGAATGTTTTCCTTCTCAATTGGCAACGTCAGATCCACACCCCAATCTAGAAGCACTTGAAACAGCAAATCCTCAGGTGTTCTATCGGGCTTAATATTATTGATATCATCAAGTAGATCAGCTTGCTCAATCTCATCTGGAAAATAGTAAACATCTTCCATATTAGAGGTATCAACTTTCAATACACGAAATCCGATATCAAGATCCTCATCAGGATTTTCTTTTTTAATTTTTTCACCTGCGCGGCGAATACGTTCTTTCGAGATTTCTGCAATATTCTTGTAACCAGCTTTGTAGGCTTCTGATTTTTCTTCAGTTAATTCCGGCAATTGTATTGAAATACATTGTCGTTTGCAGCCATCTTCAGCATTCAATTTCATCACCGCATGGGCAGTGGTACCCGATCCCGCAAAAAAATCCAAAATGATGAAGTCAGAAGTATTATAACCTGCTAACTTAATCAATAATTTAATAAGATCAATGTTCTTTGGATTATCAAAATGTAACTCAAATTCCTTATGTATTTGAGAAACTTCAACGTCTAACCAGTTACTATTTCGTAAATAAGTACTTGAGGGAGAAACCCAATACTGAACTCCACCATTTTTTCCAGTACCGTCTTTAATCTTTCTAATAAACTTTTTATCTCTACCTGTTCTTTCCCAATATTCCTCTAACGTAATCATTGAAGCAAAGTTTTCAACGTATTCTTGATAGTTTGAAATAGCAGCTTCTGCTTTTTCTTTAGACCACCGCCATTGCCCCGAGGCTGGTGTAACGCCAAGTAGTTCATAACGCATTGTTGGTCTGTCAGCACCACTCCAAAAAACATTCCAAACACCTTTTTTGGGCAATGTCTTTTTCGGTGCTTGCAATGGACTCATAAGAAAAGTATTAGTAGTTGAATATATTAAAATATATTCACAGCCGACATTCATACTATTAAGACCATCTTTAGCGAATTGTATATTAAGTGTCTTTGTTCTTCTTCTAATGATTACTTGATTTCTAAAATTCGTTTCTCCAAACACCTCGTCACAAAGACGCTTGAGATTTGCCAGCTCATTATCCCCAATTGATATAAAAATAACACCGTCATCACGTAGCAGATTGCGTGCGAGTTTCAACCTTGGATACATCATGTTAAGCCAATCTGAATGAAAACGGCCATTGCTATCATTATTGGTTACCAGCCGGTTGCCTTCCTCGTCTACTTGATTTGAGCGTTGCAGATAAGATTGCGTATCTTCAGCAAAATCATCTTCATAGATAAAATCATTACCAGTATTATAAGGCGGGTCGATATAGATCATCTTTACCTTATTGAGATAGGTCTCATGCAGCAGTTTTAACGCATCGAGATTATCGCCCTCGATAAACAGGTTTTTGGTTGTATCAAAATCGACACTTTCATCGCGTGCCGGGCGCAATGTCTTGGCAATTGGCGCATTGGCTGTAAGCAGCGCTTCGCGCTTGCCCGGCCAATCGATTTGATAACGCTCTTGTGGTCCTTCAACAATATGATTAGACAATTCTTGTCTTAACAAATCAAAATCAATGGAACTCACAAGCTCTCCATTTTCGTCCCTTGTTTCTGTCACACAATTGGGAAACAACTCCGTGAGCTTTTCAACGTTTTGTCGGCTCAAATCGGGCGAATGCATTTTCATTTTTTCCATTGTTTTTTCTTTCATTCTTTCTGCAAAAGCAGCAGCTCAGCCTGTAGTTGTTTCAGTTTTCCGTTTATCTCAACCTTGCGGTTGAACTGTTTTTCATGATCAAACTTCGCCTTTAACCGAGCAATTTCTTTCTCCTTTTTACCGATTAAAGCCCATCTTTCAAGCTGATCTTTCAAGCTTTCCCCGCTGCGTTGCGGCAGGGGCAGAAGCTGGTGTAGCATAGCTTCATACAGCTTTTGCATATCCAACGCCACGGGCAAAGATTGACGCGGTGTATCGACTGGTTGCCATTCTGTTGCCAACATCTCATCCATAACCCATTTATTATGGTCTGCTTCATTACGTCGTTTGGGGATGGCCGCAGTTTTAACTTCATTACCAAAAAATAGCTCGAAGAATATTGGGAAGGGAATAGTCTTATCGATTGTACGCAGCAGCTCGATAGAAATATCGCGCTTTTTCAGGCGAACTTCCAAAATCTGGATCTCGGTTATTTGATCAGTTGCCGCTAAATGTAAAGTTTCAGGAGCTAATTTATAAGCCCAATTAATCTGCTCTATATCGTTAATTAATAATTGACGCAATCCGGATCGAGTTTTACAATGCTCGAGTATTTTTTCTTTTGGGACAACACGACCAAAAGCCGCTTGCTGCGGAAAAGCAAAAAGCACTCCATTCATGATGCTTTCCTGACAACTAAAAATGCAATAAGCTCAAAATCATCTAATCCTGATATGGGGTCCTGCAACGCTGTTGTATGTCCGCCTTCGAAAAGACTGTCGATATCGCTTTTTTCCTTTATGCTTATGATTGATTGTATTGCATTATTAAGCAGTGCCGAATAGGCTTTCATGTCACGGCCATCTTTTGTTTCAAGATTGAAACTTCTATAAACTTCAGGCAAGGCCTTAGAATAAGGCCTACATGAGCTACGTAATAGATCAAGAATTTTCTTCGGCTGCATGTGGTCTATCAGGACGGCGCCATCTTTTCCGATATAGATTAGATAATAAGGATGTAATCGGTTTTGTTGGTTAATATTGATACCTTGATTACGATTACGCAAAGCAAAGATAACGCCAGGATATAGCCCTTTTTCCTCATCAGCAGAAACAACTGCATGCATACCGGTCGGTATTTTTGCAATGTCACCATTGTCACGAACATAGTTAAGCAAATCCATGCGAAAATCGTTCAAACCCAAATCAGTAATAGAAACACCGGTTTTCAGGTCTTCAAGATCAATAACCTCTTCTTGCAGACGATGTAACTGCTCTTTACGATAAGAAACATCATTGGGCTTGGCACTCAGCACATTATCGTCACCAGTCGCAGTAATATCGGTGATTATCATACGGTTTTCAACACGTTCACGCAGATTAATATATTCATCCAATGTTATATCAGGCCAATAATTTACAAGCTGTATGACCTTGTTACGTGAACCAATACGATCAATGCGACCAAAACGCTGTATTATGCGTACTGGATTCCAGTGAATATCATAGTTGATAACCGTGTCGCAATCCTGAAGATTTTGTCCTTCAGAAATACAGTCTGTGCCGATTAACAAATCAATCTCAATGATTTCTTCTGGCATTACTGTTGATTTCTCTTTTGAGACCGGCGAAAAGAGTGTCAAAACACTCTGAAAATCTAAATTTTTATTAATAGTTGTTTTAGGCGCTGAACTACCCGTTACCTTGCCACTATGAATTCCATAATGTTTCAATAAAACAGGTGCTAGATGTTGATAGAGATAATCAGCTGTGTCAGAAAAAGCAGTGAAAAGTAAAATTTTCCGGTTCCCCGGATTGATGGGATTAGTAATCTTTTCTTCAATTTGTTGCTTAAGGCGTTGTAATTTCTTATCTTCTGTCGGCGTGATCTTTTTCATTTCCGAGAGAAGCTCTTTAATGATTGATAAATCTCCCTCCAGCTCACGCTTCCATGTCTCTAAATCCATGTCCGCTAAGTTAACTTTGACCTTACTGCCAATTTCAAAATTTTCGGATTCTGAGAGATCATCTTCGTCAGCATCAAAACCATCATCGATATTAGCGCTATCAATAAAACCGTTATCTTTGCAGGTTTTGTTATAATTATTTATATTTTCTAGTGTTGCACTGCAGTTTTTTGCAAGTTTTGATAGCGTAATACGAAAAGCTTCAACAGAGCTTTCTAATCGTTTAAGTAGATTAATGGTCATCAAAGCTTGCAGACTGCGTTCTCTATCTGCTTGACGGAAAGTACTATTACCGCCTTTTACTTTTTTATCGTAAAGAGCCTCATATTTCCCTAAACGACTTGGAAAAATGTAATTTACTGGTGCATAGACAGCAAGCGTAAGCTTTGTTAGCCTTTTGAAAATTTCATTCAAACCGATCACATCGGACCTTTCTGTCAAAGGGCATTGGATAGAAATCGGCTTCAATCGTTTAGGAAAAGCCCCAATCTCGCTGATGTCATAAAAAGTTTGAATATGTTTTCTAGAACGGGCGATAGTTACACTGTCCAAAACTTTAAAAAAATCAAAATCCAGAGCATTGAGGATAGATGCAGCAGTTCTTTGATCTGGCGGCTGTTTTGACCATTCATTAAAAACGGCTTGAGCACGTCGAAAAACTTCTTCAATTGTTGTTGTTAATTCCAACTTATTGCTAAGTTCCGAAGATTGTCCTTCATAGGCAAGCGCCAATTGATTACGTAAATCGGTAAAGCGGTTATTTACTGGCGTTGCTGACAGCATCAAGACTTTAGTCCTTACACCATCACGTATCACCGCATTCATCAGTTTATTGTAACGGGTTTCTGTTTCTTTGTAAGCCTCATTGTTACGAAAATTATGCGATTCATCGATGACTACAAGATCGTAATTACCCCAGTTGATGCGGTCAAGAGACATACCAAATGATTTGCCTTTGGTCCGCAAAAGATCGGTATGACAAAGAACGTCATAATTCAAGCGATCTTTAACAAGACTATTAGTCTTTACGTTGCTGTTATAATTTAACCAATTATCAGCGAGTTTTTTAGGGCAAAGAACAAGTACATTATGATTTCGCAATTCGTAGTATTTTATTACAGCCAAAGCTGAAAATGTTTTTCCTAACCCCACACTATCAGCGAGAATACAACCATTATAACTTTCTATCTTATTAATGATGCCATTCACCGCATCTTTCTGAAAGTGATACAGTTTATTCCAGATCACGCTATCCTTGTATCCTGTACGATCATTTGGCAGCACATCTTCAGTTATATCCTCAAGAAACTCAGTAAAAATATTATATAGAATAAGATAATAGATACGAGCTGGTGAGTTTTCAGTGTAGATAGAATTAATATGCTCACAAAGATAAGAAGTCACATCTTCAAGCTGATCAGGATTATCCCATATCTGATCAAATAGAGCAAGAAACGTACTTGTATGTTCGGCTTCATCTAATCGGGTAATAACATTAGAAACAGCGTTGCCTTTCTGATAGCCAAGATCAACAGCAGTAAAACCTTGAAGCGGCTGATAAACGCTATGTTCTGAACCACTGGAAACACAAGCGAATTGCTGCATGGGTGAACCGCTACGATTTGAACTAAATTTTGCCTTGCGTCGAATCCAATTGGCACATTCTTTGGCAATGGCACGTTGATTCAGTTGGTTTTTTAGACGTATTTCAAATTCGCTTCCGTAAAAAGAGCGCTCTCTTTCTGCCTTAGGAATTAGAAATTCACGATGTTCTTTTTTAAGTTTATCTGTGACATCTTCAGGCAAAAAGGCAGGATCAGTAAAAATAAACTCCAAAGTGTCTATCTGTTCAAGTTCTTTTTTCAAAGCTTCAAAAGCATAAATTGAAAAACAAGAGGACGCGATACGCAGCCTTGCTCCTGGTTGAATGCGTCGTTTTAGATCGTCACCTAAATGTTGATTTATATTATCAATTACTTTCATTGGAATACTTTGCGCAGCGTGATATTTTGAATTTAAGATAATTCATCTTTAATTAAGAGACGAATTGGTTATTTTCTTCCACCTTAAATTGTACTTTGTTTGAGTTGTAAATCAAGCAACTGTTTGCTAGTTGTTTTACATTTGTTCCAATTTGCTACGGCTGTATAACCATACCTCTCAAAAAAATATAATTAGCTCCATGATTTTTATCACCGGAATGGAATTTGGAGCGATTGGGATAATTGTTACCTGACAAATTGTTTTATAATTTTAGTCAAACTTTAAAGACTGTATGAAGCGTAAATTGATATGCAATCTCTCAATAACCAGCTGTAAGCTGACCAAATTTGATTTGATCAACATTATTGACCGCAAAGCAAGCTCTCACACACTGAGTAAATCAGACATTACGCACCTAAATTTTTGGAGATATTAACTATATAAAATTATTATAAATAGTTAACCATAAAGGTTCCGATTTGCTTGCATTTTAGAAAAATGTCTATAGCGAATTCTCCTATTTAATAGTTTTGGTAATAAAAACGACAATTGTGCTGCATTGGACAAATGATGTAGTTTAGTTAATTGCAGCACACATGTTTTATGAAAAACCCGCGATATCTATTCTTTTAAGTACACGCGTTACTGAAACAACGATAAACCAATTAGTCAGATGCGAACTGTTGCAATATTAAAAACCTTGCAAAATGAATGCATTATGAATTTAAAATTTATGCAATAAAAAAAAGGCCATCAGCAAAGAATGTAGGGATTTGCATTTGTAATTAGTTGACATCACATAATTTACAAAAAACACATTCAACAGGAAGAAAAATGTGGTGGGCCCGGAGGGACTCGAACCCCCAACCAAGCGGTTATGAGCCGCTGGCTCTAACCAATTGAGCTACAGGCCCCACGGTGCCCGTCCAATAGCCTAATTTTTATCCTGACACAAGTACCTCATGTCCAACTTATCCACCTTTTTTGAAAAAAACTATCAAATGGTCACTTTTGTCTTATTTTGCTCGCTCTATTTCGTTAAGCAAGCGATAGATTAAATTTCGGGATTGGTTTTAAAATGTCTACCTTTTCAGTTCGTAACATTGTGGTCGTTAAACCTTTAATGGGTATCACTTTAGGTTTTGCTTTTGGCGTCATGCCGCTTACTGCCTATGCTGAAGGTGGTGCAACAAAACAACCGTCTATCACAGTTACCGCAACCGGTGAGGCATTTGCCGAGCCAGATATGGCATCATTAGATCTTGCTGTCATAGATTACGGAAAAACAGCGCAATCAGCACTTGAGAACAGCAATAAAGCAATGAATAAAGTTATCAATACTTTAAAAAAGAATGGTATTGAACAACGTGATCTCCAAACCTTAAATCTCTCCTTGTCGCCTGTTGAGAAAAATGAAAAAGGCAAAAAACCAGTCGATGCCAATTTCAGAATTTATAATTACCTTTCCGTCAATATCAGAGATATCAACAAAGCTGGTAGTACGTTAGATAACGCTTTAGAAGCTGGTGCAACAGCCATCAGTGGCGTAACATTTATCAATGCAGACCAAACCCCTTATTATACAGAAGCACGTAAAAAAGCTGTCGCTAAAGCAATCGACCAAGCAAATACTTTGGCACAAGCTGCAAATATTAAATTGGGATCCATTATCTCGATTAATGAAGACGCAGGCAGTAGCGGTTTTGGCTCTCGTCTAGCAAGCAGATCACAATATGATTATGAAGCACCAACACATCTTTCTTCAGGTGAACTTGCATATCGTGTCAATGTAACCGTCACATTTGCCATTGACCAATAATCCCAATGTGATTGTTCTTTTGCTAAAATCGTTATCAAGGGGCGTGGTAAATTCTCGTGATGAATGGTTTTAAGCCAATTTTCCTCGCAAGCCAGCCTATATTGCATAACTATTATGGGCTGGTTTAATCTGCGTTTATTGGACCCTCTAGATAGTTTAGATAATCTTCATCAGATTCCAACGCATCTTCGTGGATACGAATTTTATCGCGTGCTGATATATGCGCTTCATGCACCGTTTTGGCGTTTCCCGATACAAGAGGATGCCACCATTCAAGATCTTTTCCCTGATCTATCAGCTTATAGGCGCAGGTTTTTGGCAACCAGCGAACCGACCGAATTGTTTTAATATCCAGCCTGATACAATCTGGCACAATAGATTTGCGGTTGGGATAGTCAGCACATTGGCATGTTTCTGCATTCAACAGTTTGCACGCAACACTCGTTGCATATATCTCGCCAGTATCTTCATCCTCAAGCTTATGAAGACAACAAAGACCACAGCCGTCACACAAGCTTTCCCACTCAGCATTTGTAAGTTGCTCAAGTCTTTTTGTTTTCCAAAACGGCATTTCTGCTGTCATAAAATGTCAATGCCCCTTTTCAACAGCAAGCAGCACATAAAAATATTTCCATGCTTTTAAATTGATAGCTTTCATCACTTATCGTAAGACTTGAACCAAATTATACAGTTCAATTCAATTATCAAAGATACGTTCACCCTGCTCATCAATGATTTGGCGCGCTTTGATGTGAACCATTGTCACCGCGTCATTCATATTGGTAAAGCGATCAGCCCTGATAAATCTGTGTTGCTTCAAAGCACCATCAATCGTTTTCGAGATAACGCCACAACTTTGCAATTGCCCCTCATTTTCATAAGGGGTCGCCCTTATCATAAAGCCTTGATATTCAATTTCAGCATTATCAATACTGGAATTATCCGATTGCTTATTATCTGTTTTGCCAAACAGCTTCTTAAAAAAAGACATTTGAGTTTCCCTGCCCCATTAAAAATAAAAAGACGCAATCTGTAAAATTGCGTCTCTTTCCAATCTTATGAGTCAAGAAAACTTCTTAACTTGCGAGACCGACTTGGATGTTTGAGTTTACGCAATGCCTTGGCTTCAATCTGTCTAATACGCTCACGCGTAACAGAAAACTGCTGTCCAACTTCTTCCAATGTATGATCCGTATTCATACCGATTCCGAAACGCATACGCAAAACACGCTCTTCACGCGGTGTTAACGAT
This sequence comes from uncultured Bartonella sp., assembly GCA_946478665.1. Classification (GTDB taxonomy): domain Bacteria; phylum Pseudomonadota; class Alphaproteobacteria; order Rhizobiales; family Rhizobiaceae; genus Bartonella. The sequence continues at coordinate 257,076 of CAMLCZ010000002.1, forward strand.
GCCAGAACACGCGTGGTTGTATCACGCAAGTTAGCCTGAATAGCGGCATCAATTGGCAGAAGTGCATTTTTATCTTCAATAAAATCGCCCAAGTGTGAATCATCTTCATCACCCACTGGTGTTTCCAACGAAATTGGTTCTTTAGCAATTTTCAGAACTTTACGCACTTTTTCAAGTGGCATAGCAAGCTTTTCTGACAATTCTTCCGGTGTCGGTTCACGACCAATTTCATGCAACATCTGGCGCGATGTACGAACAATCTTATTGATTGTTTCAATCATATGCACCGGAATACGAATTGTCCGCGCCTGATCGGCGATTGAACGTGTGATAGCCTGACGTATCCACCATGTTGCATAGGTCGAGAATTTATAGCCACGGCGATATTCAAATTTATCAACCGCCTTCATCAAGCCAATATTGCCTTCCTGAATAAGGTCAAGGAACTGCAAACCGCGATTGGTGTATTTCTTGGCAATAGAGATAACCAATCGAAGATTGGCCTCAACCATTTCTTTTTTAGCAATGGCGGCTTCTCTTTCGCCTTTTTGTACCTGATTGACGATACGGCGGAACTCACCAATAGAGATTGCTGTTTCTTGTGCCAGCGATTGAATCTCAATACGCAAATCCTGAATTGATTTTACCTCGCGTGTGGCAAATTCTTTCCAACCATGCCCCTTCAAGGCTGAAATATAATTGACCCAGTCAGCGTCCATTTCACGCCCTTGGTATTCTTTCAGGAATTCGTCATGGCGAACACCATAGGAATCTGCCAGGCGTTTTAACTTACCCTCGTTTTTCACAAGGCGTTTGTTAATATCATAAAGCTGCTCAACCAATGCTTCGATACGGTTTTGGTTGAGTGACAAAGACTTAACTGATTTTACAAGATCTTCCTTAAGCTTTTTATAGGTCTTGCGTTGCTCTGGAGAAAGCGCACCGTCATCATGGTCTGCAAGACTGCTTTCAACATGCTGATCCTGCAATTTACGCAGTTTCACATAAGTGTCCGCAATAAAATCAAGTGTTTCCATTACCTGTGGGCGAAGTTCATTTTCCATTGCGGCCAATGATAGGTTGGCCTCATCATCTTCGTCATCATCTTCAACCTCACCCATATCACCGCCGACATTTGTTATGTCGTCGTCATCATGTGATGGGCGGCGTGGTGCTTCGTCCTTTGGTTTTATCTCTTCCACGCGCTCAATAATGGGTGCTTGCCTTGCCTCAGGTCCTGCATAAGTCGTTTCAAGATCAATGATTTCACGCAACAAAATACGCTGCTCATTCAACTCTTCACGCCAAATAATAAGAGCCTGAAAGGTCAATGGACTTTCGCATAAGCCAGCAATCATCGTCTCGCGGCCAGCTTCTATGCGTTTTGCAATGGCTATTTCACCTTCACGAGAAAGTAGCTCAACAGCCCCCATTTCACGCAAATACATACGCACAGGGTCGTCGGTACGATCGCCAACCTCACGTTTTGTTGTCGTAGCGAGCGCGCGTCCACCAGCTTCAACAAGGTCACCACCTTCAACGGTCTCTTCCTCTTCACCTTCGGAATCAGCCTCGGCTTCCTCGTCGTCTTCCACAACATTGATACCCATGTCGGAAAGCATCGCCATGGTGTCTTCTATCTGTTCGGAAGTTACTTCTTCTGATGGAAGAACTGCGTTAAGCTCGTCCATTGTTACAAAGCCGCGTTTTTTTGCGACCTTGATCATTTTCTTTACGACATCATCGGACAGATCTAAAAGAGGACCATCACTACTGACTTCGCGTTCGGTCTCTGCATTTTCTGTCTGTTTTACCTTTGTTGCCATTCCGTCTTAACTCCGCTCAGTTACATTTAGAACAGATCGCGTTCTGCATTTTCTGTAACTTCTACTAAACCCGCCACTAATTTAGGCTTTTCCCAAGCCAGCCTTCTAAGGCTAACTATTTTTAAAAAGGATTAACTTTTGAGCATTCTATCCACGATAACCCGTTACAAGCCACCAAACTACGCTCCAATTCTGCCGCTATAACAATTTTCCTACGCTTAATCGTTTGCCACTTTCTGACTAACCCAAGCAAAATTCACCCATTGGTTAAATCAAACATGTGTCTTTCATGCGTCCTTAAACTGATTTTTTTGCCTGTCACCATTGCCCGCTTGGGCTTTCGTGGCTGATTCGCGCAAAAAAAGCGAATCATTTATTACTATTCGGCTCATTCTGATTCGATTCGTTGTCTTCCCAGCGGCCGAATCCTTCAATCAAAGCCTCAACGGCCTCTGTCCGTTCAAGCTCCGTTTTGACATCACGCAATAAAGTAAAAATCTCGCTATCTGGTTTTTCCAGAAGCTGAGCTTCTATATCGCGTAACCGTTTATGTAGGTTATGTGCGCGAAGATGCAAGTATACAGCTTGTTTTAATGCTTCACGGGCATCTTCAATCGGTGCTTCGGCAAACGCGCTGCGCATTCCGGTTTTCAGCAAAAGCTCACGAATTTGCTTAAGAATCTCCCCCTGCCCTTTGCTGCCTAACAATTGCATCATTGCCTCAGCATCATTAGGCTGCCATTCTCCCATGATCTCGAGCATTGCGCGATGTAAGCCGATAAGGGATACATTTTCCAGCTCAAGTTTTGCCAGAGTTTCGAAATCTTCGTACCATAGCTCGGGATGGCACGCCAAAGTCATCAATATTGCAGCTTCCCGCAGCGGAATAAAATTTGCGGTATGACGCACAAGGTTTGAATTGGCCAGACTGCTGCTTGGCCCACCGCCATAGTCATTGCCCCGCTTATTGCCTGCACGATACTTACCAGAAAAGTTATTCTTACCAGAAAAATTGTTATTAAAGGTCGGACGAAAGAAATTACGTAATCTTTCCCGCATATCTTGCAGATAATAATGGCGCAGACTTTCATCTTTTATCGTAAAGATGGATTGTTTTAAGTCCCGTTCAAGACCTGCACGCTCTTCGGGCGTGGAAAATGTCCGTCCATTTGTATTTCTGAGCCATAGAAGCTCTGCTAACGGAATAGTTTTTGCAAGTTCTGCCTGAACGGCTTCAGAGCCACCACTTTTTACAATATCATCGGGATCTTTTCCATCTGGCAACAGAACAAAGCTTGCAGAAACCCCTGCCCTTAATAAAGGCAAAATGCGTTCTGCCGCGCGAAATGCAGCATGAACGCCTGCATCATCGCCATCAAAACAAAAGACCGGATCCGGTCCCATGCGCCATAACAAACTGATTTGATCTTCGGTTAAGGCTGTGCCAAGCGGCGCCACAGCCGTCTCAACACCTGCTTTTGCCAGAGCTATCACGTCCATATAGCCCTCAACAATATATATTGGCCGCGCTGGATTACCTTGCGAAGGTTGACTGGCTGCGCGTGCGCGGCGCGCATTATAAAGCATCTTGCCTTTGTGAAATAAAATGGTCTCGGGGCTGTTCAAATATTTTGCCCGCACATTTTTTTCCAAAGCCCGTCCACCAAAGGCAACTATTCTACCGCGCAAATCCTCAATCGGAAACATGATGCGATTTCTGAAACGGTCATAGGGCGTGGGCATATCTTCATTCGAGACAACCAATCCACATTCTTCCATCTGTTGAACAGAAATATCCCGCGCGATCAGCGCGTCCTTTAAGGCAGTGCGCTGGTCTGGCGCATAACCAATGCCAAAACGCTTGCCAAGCGCCTGTGTCATTTGCCTTTGGTTAAGATAGCTACGCGCAAAACTACCTTCATCCCTCTGTAATGATTTGGCAAAAAAATCCGCGGCCATTGCCATAACGCTATAGAGATCGGCTTTTACTTTTTCCCGTTTTTCGCTTTCTACATCGCGTGCCGGCATTCTAACGCCAGCCTGACTGGCAAGACGTTCAACCGTTTCAGGAAAAGGAATACCATCCAACTCACAAATGAACGTAAAAATATCGCCACTAACACCGCAACCGAAACAGTGGTACCGCCCTTTTCTATCCTCACAATGAAAACTGGGGGTTTTCTCGCCATGAAAAGGACAACACCCCCAAAAATCACCTCTTGATGGGTTACTTTTTTTAGGGTCAAAAGTCATCCTCTGCCCGATAACCGTGGAAATGGGTAACCGTGCACGAATCTCGTCAAGTAAATCGGGCGAAAATCGCATCAGCTCTCGCTATGACTGTTAAAATTCCAACCGTATTTAACCATTCTTGTTTATGATTCCAACAATTGTCTATAAACGCAGTTAACCTTTTGCTTTCTGCCACCCCATTAATCTGCCACCCCATTAATATGCGGCAGTCTCCGCTATATGCCCCATGACAGCGCATAAAATATAAAGCTAACCTTTCAAATACGGTAAAGCTTGATAGAGCAATTAGAGCCGCCAGCAGACAAATGTGCCCACTTGATATCCACCTTATCCGCACTAAATTTAATCTCTGATCGAAACACTCGCAATTATCCAATTGTGAACAGAACCAAATATGCGCAAAGGAGATCTCATGGAAGATGCAAGCGTTGGTTGGATAGCTGCCATTATTATTGGTGGCTTGGCTGGTTGGGCCGCTAAAACTTTTATGAAAAGCAATACGGGTCTAATTTTAAATATTATCCTCGGCATTGTAGGGGCATCATTTGCAAGCTTCCTCTTGGGACTTTTCGGGGTAAGCTTTGCTGGTGCATTTGGATATCTAATTTCCGGTTTTATCGGCGCATGTATCTTAATATGGCTTGGCCGCCTTATTCGTGGTTGACCCACGTAAACAATAGAAATCCCAAAAGGTTATAAAAATAAAGGCACCCGCAAGGTGCCTTTTGTTATTAGTCATTTTTTCAAATGATCTTCTATTTCAATTTCTCACGCACAATTGCGCCTACTTTTGAAAAATCAATCTGCCCGTTATAACGTTCTTTAAGCCAGGCCATAACTTTGCCCATATCACGCAGACTTTCGGCTTGCGTGGCTTCAACAGCATCAGCAATGGCTTTTTCCACTTCCGCATCGTCAAGTTGACGCGGCAAAAATTCACGAATGATTTCTATTTCAGCGCGTTCAGCCGCAGACAATTCCGGCCGCCCACCTTCATCATACATTTTTGCCGATTCTTCACGCTGTTTTATCATACGGGCGAGGATAGATTGCAGCTCTCCATCATCAACAGCCGCTTTACCTTCACCTCTATTGGCAATATCACGATCCTTGACGGCTGCATTGATAAGGCGAAGCGTTGAAAGACGCGCTTTATCCTGTTCCTTCATAGCTGTTTTCAATGCATTGTTTATATCATCACGCAACATGATATCTTCTGCTCCTTGTTGTAATACGCCCTCATGTACAAAATAGATATCAATTCTGCAATGCAATTTGCCAAAAATTATCGGTAAAAGCCATGGAAAAGCAGTATCTACCCTTTACCTTATGGCTTAAAGCTCCTATATCACAAACCTTAGCCGTATATTGGAAACACAATTGCTGAGCAGATGACTGTTATCTGCTGCTTTTGCTTGAGATCAATAAGCACGCATTGTTAAATCGAGATTTTAATTGAGAGCAAGCCATGACTGATACCGCAAAAACGACTTCACCTTGGGGAACAACAAAACCCACCGCGCTCTTAGTATTAGCAGACGGCACTGTAATTGAGGGCAAAGGTTTAGGAGCAACAGGTGCTGTAGAAGCGGAAGTATGCTTCAACACTGCTTTGACAGGCTATGAAGAAATTCTTACCGATCCGTCCTATACTGGACAAATTGTTACATTCACTTTTCCTCACATTGGAAATGTCGGCACAAATAACGAAGATATTGAGGATTTAAATCCTGCTCAACGCCATGGGGCTGTTGGTGCTGTTTTTAAAGCCGACATCACCCACCCATCAAACTACCGCGCTTCTGAAGGTTTGGATCAATGGTTAAAAGCACGCGGTATTATTGCTTTATCTGGCATTGATACACGCGCACTAACCGCACTTATCCGTGAAAAGGGCTTGGCAAATGCTGTTATTGCCCATGATAAAAATGGTCAGTTCGATATTGAAGCACTTAAAGAACGCGCACGGAAGTGGAGCGGTTTGGTTGGTCTTGATCTTGCCAAAGATGTCACATCCGGACAATCATCCGAATGGAAACAAACACCATGGGTATGGAATGAGGGTTATGGTGAAGAAGCCAAACAGGATATCCATATTGTAGCAATTGATTATGGTGTAAAACGCAATATCTTGCGCTTGCTTGCTGGCCTTAACGCCCGTGTGACAATTGTACCAGCAAAAACAAGTGCTGAAGATATTTTGGCACTCAATCCGGATGGGGTTTTTCTGTCAAACGGTCCAGGCGACCCTGCCGCAACAGCGGAATATGCCGTTCCCACTATCCGCAAATTGGTTGAAACCGGCATACCATTATTTGGTATTTGTCTCGGCCACCAAATGCTGGCATTGGCTATGGGTGCAAAGACAGTTAAAATGCACCAAGGTCACCATGGCGCCAACCACCCAGTAAAAGACAAAGAAACTGGCAAGGTAGAAATTGTTTCGATGAACCATGGTTTTGCTGTTGATACCGATAGCTTGCCAAATGGGGTGGAAGAAACCCATATCTCGCTGTTTGATGGTTCCAATTGTGGCATTAAAGTATCTGGAAAGCCGGTATTTTCAGTGCAACACCATCCTGAAGCTTCCCCAGGTCCACAAGATAGCCATTATCTTTTTCAGCGCTTTGCCGAGCTTATACGCAAGCACAAACAGGCTGCATAAAATATCAAATAGGTCGTATAAATTATAAAGCCGCATAACCTTATCATAAAACCCGCCCTATGGCGGGTTTTTTAGCAATCTACTAGCGCAATTTATGTGGCTGCAATTTAGGCGACTGTAATTTATGTTTTCTACGCTGCGCAAATTTATGCGACTGCAATTCATATTGCATACGCCGTCGCAAATTTATGCGACACCACCGCAGATTTATAGTTGTAAAACAAATTGACTATATATCTTCTGCCGTATCCAACAATGTTTTACAGTTTGGTTTTTTATCCTCACGCACACAAAATGCGAAAACCAGTGTTGCTGCCAATAGAACAAAAAATGCTGCGGCATAGGGCGCCCCCAAAAACTTAAACGGCGCATTATCACTGGTAAAATAACTGAAGAATGACGTATAAAATACTGGACCAATCATGGACGTAATCGAGGTCAGCGAGGTTAAAGCGCCTTGTAACTCACCTTGAGCATTAGCTGGAACCTGCGCGGAAGCAATTGAGCGCATCGGCACATGGGCGATATATTCTGGCATGGTAAAAGCAAAAACAGCGTAAATCATCCACCCCTCGATAGCAAAAGTATAGCCAACCATACCAACCAGCGCAAAGCACAACCCCACCATCGAAATGCGCCAATTGCTCCATCGCTTGGCAATATAGGGTAACAGGATACCCATGACCAAACTTTGCCCTACACCAAAGACAGCATAGGCGAAGCCGATTGAAAACTCACTCCAATTATACCGTTCTTTAGCGACAAAAGCCAATGTCGATGGCCAAACGGCTTCTGCCAGCCAATAAAGAAAAAAGGCCAATGAAACCCATAATACTGTTGGATAATGGCGAAGTTGCATAACTGCGCCCAATGGATTTGCTCTTTTTATATCAAAACGACGACGCAAGGACGGTTCAAGTGTTTCAGGCAACATGAACATGGCGAACAAAAAATTGATAAAAGATAATCCAGCCGAAAAATAGAATGGCAAGCGTGGTCCCCATTCTCCCAATATTCCGCCGATAAGTGGGCCGAGCAGAAATCCCACACCAAATGCTATTCCGATTAAGCCGAAATTACGTGTCCGTGTTTTATCATCGGAAATATCGGCAAGATAAGCAGAACAAGTTGAGAAGCTTGCACCACTAATGCCGGCAAGAATGCGGCCGATAAACAACATGGAATAGCTCCACGCCACGGCACAAATCAAATTATCCAGCGCAAAAGTAATGATGGATAATAGGAGAATGGGTCTGCGCCCGAACCGATCGGACAAATTGCCAATAAAAGGGGCAAATAGAAATTGCATCGTGGAATAAACCATGAGCAAGATACCACCATCTACAGAAGCTTTACTGATATCATCACCAGTTAATTGGCTAAGATATTCCGGCATAACCGGTACAATTATGGCAATTCCGATAATATCCAACAACAAGGTTATAAAAACAAGAACCAGTCCTTTACGGACAAATTTTGTATCCAAGGCGGGTGCCATTATCTTCATCCAATTTATAAAATGAGCCTAGGCTATATTGCCATCTCAGCATCAATGAAAGTGTAAAACCACAAGCGATATGAAATAGCGGTACTATACGGGCAAAAAGATCTCGTCCATAAATTGGAAACCACATTCAACAGCTTAAATAGGCTTGGAAACTCTAGCCAATGTAAAAATATGCGCGTATTGTCATAATAAACGTAGATGGCAATAAATACGCCGATTCTAATTTACGACATTAAACTAACTTACAACATTAAAATTGTGTCAGCCAATTAGATACGCATCATGCGTTTTACCGTGAAATGACCGGAAAATAATCCAAGCATTATAAGGTACTGCATACCTCCATTTGTCCAGATCGGTAGCCCTGCTTAAAGGCATTGACACGTTGCGCCGATGTTCCATGCGTAAAACTATCAGGAACAACATAGCCTTGGGTTTGTCTTTGTAATGTATCGTCACCGATTTTTGCAGCTGCATTAAGGGCAGAATCGATATCACCTTTATCCAATAAGCCTTTTTGCTCGGTGGAATGCGCCCAGATGCCAGCATAACAATCTGCTTGCAACTCTGTCTTAACAGATAACGCATTGGACGCTGACATGTTAAGATGCGCGCGTTGCCGGTCTGCCGCGGCAAGTGTGCCAGTCAAATTCTGAATATGATGACCTACTTCATGAGCAATAACATAAGCCTGAGCAAATTCTCCAGGTGCTTTAAACTGGTTACTAAGTTGGTCGAAAAAACGATCATCAAGATATAATTTTTCATCTGCAGGACAATAAAAGGGCCCTACTGCGGCCGATGCAAGACCACAAGCAGAACGTGTCGTGCCCGAATAACGCACCAATATTGGTGGTTTATATTTTGCATTATGTTGCGCGAATATTTCGCCCCAAGTATCTTCTGTTTCAGCCAATATAGTTGCAATAAAGCGGCTACGCCGATCATTCGTATCCAACGGTTGGTGCTGCGTTGCCGTGTTGGGAGTGGCATTATCCCGAACCAATGCCCCATCACCAAACAAAAATCGAGACGGATTAAATCCAAAAAAGTTCAACCCGATAAAGATAATAACCAGAATAGCGATACCCTTTATCCCACCGCGCGATAAAAGGCTAAGACCAATGCCGCTAAAACCTGTATGAAAAACGGGATCTGATGATCCCTGCTGTCCACGTTCGTCTTCTATATTGTCACTCTGTCGACGACCTTCCCAGCGCATGGATTTTGTCCTCTTAACTGAAACCTGCTGTTAAGCATATAAAGACCAAAAGCCTTAAGAGAAGAGATTGAGCTGTGATTAAATATAAAAAATGACAGAAAAGATCATTTTTAGGGGTTACTTTCTCCGCGACTTTACCTATAAGGCAAGCTTAGCCTTGAAAATTGAAACGTTCAACCTGCCGGTTTTTATCCGCGCGGGTGTTTGCTATAGGAAAAAACCATGCCAAAACGCACAGATATAAAATCCATCCTCATCATCGGTGCGGGTCCTATTGTTATCGGTCAGGCATGCGAATTTGACTATTCCGGTACACAGGCCTGTAAGGCACTGAAAGAAGAAGGATACCGGATTATTCTGGTCAATTCCAATCCGGCAACAATTATGACCGATCCGGATCTGGCCGACGCAACCTATATTGAACCGATAACCCCTGAGGTTGTGGCCAAAATCATTGCACGTGAGCGGCCAGATGCCCTATTGCCGACAATGGGTGGGCAAACAGCGCTTAATACCGCCCTTTCGCTTAAAAGAATGGGTGTGCTTGAACGATACAATGTTGAAATGATTGGTGCGGACGCTACAGCAATTGATAAAGCCGAAGACCGCGCATTGTTCCGTGAAGCGATGGCTAAAATTGGCCTTGAAACACCAAAGTCGATGCTGGCGAATGCAACGGAAATAAAAGACGAAGATCGCAAACGCCATGACGCCATGTGTGAAAAACTCAAGGCAGAGCTTTCTGGCGAGGCACTGGATAAAGCCTTAGAAAAACTGGAAGAAGAATGGCATCTTGGTGCTGGTGACCGCAAGCAACGTTACATCGCCCATGCAACTGGCAAGGCTGGTCAAGCCTTGGATTTTGTTGGCTTACCAGCAATCATCCGTCCTTCCTTTACCTTAGGCGGCACAGGCGGTGGTATTGCCTATAACCGGTCTGAATTCTATGAAATTATCGAACGTGGCCTTGAGGCTTCTCCAACCACCGAAGTACTAATAGAAGAAAGTGTTTTAGGCTGGAAAGAATTTGAAATGGAAGTTGTCCGCGATAAGAAGGACAACTGCATTATTATTTGTTCGATTGAAAATCTTGATCCGATGGGCGTTCATACCGGTGACTCGATTACAGTGGCACCAGCACTGACACTTACGGATAAAGAATATCAGATTATGCGTAATGCCTCTATTGCCGTGTTACGTGAGATTGGCGTTGAAACAGGCGGTTCCAATGTGCAATTTGCGGTTAATCCGGAAAATGGCCGCTTAATTGTTATCGAGATGAACCCGAGAGTTTCGCGTTCATCGGCTCTAGCTTCCAAAGCAACTGGTTTTCCTATTGCCAAGGTCGCAGCCAAATTGGCGGTCGGCTATACTTTGGATGAATTGGAAAACGACATTACCGGTGGTGCTACACCCGCTTCTTTCGAGCCATCAATCGACTATATTGTAACCAAGATTCCGCGCTTTGCGTTTGAAAAGTTTCCTGGTGCTTCACATACCTTAACAACGGCAATGAAATCTGTCGGTGAAGTTATGGCAATCGGCCGTACTTTCCAGGAATCCTTGCAAAAGGCATTGCGTGGTTTGGAAACTGGGCTGACAGGTCTTGATGAAATTACAATTCCTGAGCACGCAGAAGGTGATGAGAAAAACGCTATCCGTGCTGCTATCGGCACACCAACGCCTGATCGCTTGCGGTACGTTGCGCAGGCTATGCGTATGGGCATGCCTTTGAATGAAATTCATCAGATCAGCAAAATTGATCCATGGTTTCTGGAGCAGATCGCATCAATCATTGATATGGAGCATCGGATCCGCGAACATGGCTTACCAAAGGATGCCGAAAACTTCCGTATGCTCAAAGCTATGGGATTTTCTGATGCTCGCCTTGGCAGCTTGACTGGGCTTGAAACAGATGATGTTACCCAAATCCGTCATGATCTTGGCGTAAAACCTGTGTTCAAACGCGTTGATACATGTGCCGCAGAATTCGCCTCACCAACAGCCTACATGTATTCTACCTATGAAGTACCGTTTGCAGGTGAGCTGCGCTCGGAAGCCCATGTTTCGGATCGTAAGAAAGTTGTCATTTTGGGCGGCGGTCCAAACCGTATCGGCCAAGGTATTGAATTTGACTATTGTTGTTGTCATGCTGCCTTCGCACTGCACGATGCAGGATATGAAGCCATCATGGTCAATTGTAATCCAGAAACGGTTTCGACAGACTATGATACGTCTGACAGATTGTATTTTGAGCCGCTAACTGCTGAAGATGTTTTATCAATATTGGAAGCAGAAAAAGAAAATGGCGAGCTTGTTGGCGTTATTGTCCAATTCGGTGGTCAAACACCATTGAAACTGGCTTCATCACTGGAAAAATCTGGTATTCCAATTCTTGGTACCTCACCTGATGCTATTGACCTTGCGGAAGACCGCGACCGTTTCCAGAAGTTACTGATTAAACTTGATTTGACCCAGCCTAAAAACGGTATTGCCTATTCGGTTGAACAGGCACGTCTTGTCGCCAAGGATTTAGGGTTCCCTCTTGTTGTGCGCCCTTCTTATGTTTTGGGTGGTAGAGCCATGCAAATCATTCATGATGAGCGCGGTCTACAATCCTATCTTCTGGATACTGTTCCTGAACTGGTTCCAGAAGAGATCAAGGCACATTATCCAAACGATAAAACTGGCCAAATCAATACATTGCTTGGTAAAAATCCACTTCTGTTTGACACATATCTTACCAATGCAATTGAGGTTGATGTCGATTGTCTATGTGACGGTGAAGATACATTTGTTGCTGGTATTATGGAACATATCGAGGAAGCTGGTATCCACTCTGGTGACTCTGCCTGCTCTCTTCCTGTTCATACCCTATCGCCTGAAATCGTTGAGGAGCTAAAACGTCAAACAATCGAACTTGCAAAAGCATTACACGTCGGTGGTTTAATGAATGTTCAATATGCGGTAAAAGACGGCGTTATTTATGTGTTGGAAGTCAATCCACGCGCGTCTCGCACCGTGCCTTTTGTTGCAAAAACGGTTGGACGGCCTATTGCTAAGGTGGCAGCACGAATTATGTCTGGCGATAAATTATCTGCTGCACTTGATAGTTATGGTGGTTTGCCAAAAACACAGGCAAAACCGCATATTGCTGTCAAAGAAGCGGTATTCCCATTCGCCCGTTTCCAAGGTGTTGATACTTTGTTGGGGCCAGAAATGCGTTCCACAGGTGAAGTCATGGGGTTGGACTATGATTTTGCCTTGGCTTTTGCAAAAGCCCAGCTTGGAGCTGGAAACGACCTTCCGCACGAAGGAACACTGTTTGTTTCCGTTAAAGACGATGACAAAATTCGCGTGCTTGAACCGGTAAAGAGATTGGCTAAACTCGGCTTTAAAATACTCGCAACAACCGGAACACAGAAATTTCTTGCCGAACATGGTATAAAAGCCGACAAGATCAATAAGGTTCTGGAAGGGCGTCCTCATATTGAAGATGCTATTCGTAACCGTCAGGTTCAAATTGTCTTCAATACAACAGATACTGCAAGTGCAATCTCGGATTCAAAATCACTGCGTCGGGCTGCATTGATGCAAAAAGTGCCTTATTACACCACAATGTCGGGTGCTGAATCTGTTGCAGAAGCTATTGAAGCATTAAGAGCCGGCACCATTCAGGTGCGCCCACTACAAGAATACACTGTTTAATATTAGCAGTTATATACGATTGAAAGCTACGACATAAATTTATGCCGTAGCTTTTTTATATCTTGAAAAATTAATACTTTGCATTGAAAAATACCAAAATCCGCTGTGCCTAGACTGATATTTTTTTACAAAGTGTGCTTGGACTGATGTTTTTACAAAGATTGACGTTAAACAGTCACCGCTGCAATCTCAAATAGCGATCAATGCTGGAACCGAGTATCTATTATCATAACGCATAATTGCGGTTTGTTAAAATAGGTGCATTTTCCAAAAGATAGAGACTGTCTACATCTATTCCCATAAGCCCTTTATGCTCGTTACCCTTTGCGCCACAATAATTGCTGGCTAAATTGGCTTTTACAGAAGCCTAGCTTAGAGCTGGAAATGTCCTTCCATACGTGCAGCCAATACTGCAACACTAGAAGTAGCAGATACTTTCCGCTTAAAAGAAGTATCATGTTTCAAACATGGCGTTTAATAATCACTTTAATGCGCGCCGATTTGCTTTTACATCTATGATCGGAATTATCCGAGTAACCAAAATAATTTAAAAAAAATGGAAATAATTTCAAAGCAAATAAGACTATCCTGCCAATCAAACGCCCATGGGAATTAAACTTCAATCAACAAACTAATTGAATTTTCATGACTTTTTAAACGAAAAAGATGCCGTTAAAGCCGAGTGATAACTCACTTTACAGACATCTTTCAGCTCCCCCCTCAACAAACTCTATTCACCCCTCCCCTCACAATCGCGTGCAACTATCCTTTTTTAAAAATTTAACTTCCTTGAATCAAAAAAACATGATATTACTAGTCATGTTTTTTGATATTGAGGTAACTATTATGCACTTAAATAAATTTATTATGGCTGCAGCTTCTTGTGCCTTGTTGGCAACCCCTGCCCTTGCAGTGGAATACCCAATTGGTGAACCACAAAAATGTGGTGGTTTGGAAATAGCAGCTGTTTACCTCCAACCTATCGAGATGGAACCAGAAGGCATTATGCTTGCTGCCGCCAAATCAGATGTCCATTTGGAAGCTGATATCCATGCGACAGAAGACAACAAAAACGGTTTGCCTGAAGGTTCATGGGCTCCTTATCTTCAAGTTTCTTATGAATTGACCAAAGAAGGTTCAAAAGAACCAATGAGCGGTCATTTCCACCCAATGGTTGCCAATGACGGTCCTCACTATGGTGAAAACATCAAGATGCAAGGCGCTGGTAAATATCACTTGAAATTTACTGTATTACCTCCATCAAAAGAATCGATGTTTGGTCGCCACGTTGATAAAGAAACAGGTGTTGCACCTTGGTTTGATAAGTGTGTTGTTGAATATGACTTCACTTATGCTGGTACAGGTAAAAAAGGCGGTTACTAATAATTCTCCACGAATGGGAATATCAAATTGATACATTCCTAAACAATAAAACATCAAATTGTGTTTTATTGCTCGTTATAAAAGCGAGAATATTGGGTTAGGGTTTACTTTTGATGGTACGCCGTTACAAGTATACCTATATAGCAGACCGGCCGGAATGACCTCTCCAGCCGGTCTGATTTTTAAAAGGCTAAGACTATGCGTATAATATTGGCTTTATTGTTATTTATCGTTCCTGCCATCGCGAATGCCGATTCATTATCACTCTACAATGTTACGATTAAGGACGGTGTATTTGATCCGCAATCAATAGAGGTTCCGGAAGGACAACGCTTTAAAATTTCCGTCAAAAATATTGGTAGTGGCCCTGCGGAATTTGAAAACCTATCCATGCGCGTTGAAAAAGTGCTTGGCCCTGGGGTTGAATCCTTTGTTGTTATTCATCCTTTAAAGGCGGGAAGTTATCATTTTATCGACGAATTTCATATGGATATGGCTGGTTTCGATATTGTGGTTAAATAGGATCGCGTAAAATGGGTGCACCTCTTTTTATTGTATGGCGTGAAAGTGTAGAAGCACTTCTTGTCATCGGTATTCTTTATACATGGCTACGTCGCGAAAACCTTTTGACGCTTAGAAATCGTCTTTGGATTGGTACCGGTTTAGGTCTATTGCTGGCAGGGCTTTTGGCTATAGCGTTTTGGGTTGCCGGTAATTGGTTTGCCGGGCCCGGTGGTGAATGGTTCTTTACTGCTATGATGGCTGTGGCAGCTTTGCTTATCATGCAGATGATTGTCTGGATGCACCGGCATGGTAGCGGCATGAAACATGTGCTGGAACAAGAAGCCGCACAAAGCCTGCAATCTTCCGGTGGGTTTGGTATTTTACTTCTGGCAATGATAGCCGTCGCGCGTGAAGGGTCAGAAACCGTTGTTTTTTTAGCCGGTGTTGGCGCGCAACAGAATGGTTCTTCACTTGGTATGTTCATTCTCGGCGGTGTTCTTGGTTTTATACTGGCACTTGCAACATTTTGGGCACTCCAGAAATTTTCAAAAATCATTCCTTGGAAATGGTTTTTCTTGGGAAGCGAATTTGTCTTGTTGCTGATAGGTGGTGGTCTTCTGGTTACAGCCTTTGATAAAGCTGCCGCTCAAATTTCTGCCTATGATTTGCCAGAATGGTTATATAGTTTTATGGACGATCCATTATGGAGCACCAGCTCGCTTATTCCTGATAATAGCACGCTGACAGGGTTGACGGGGTATCATGCTGAACCGTCATTCATGCAAGTTGCTGTATTGGTAATTTACTGGGTTGTTGCCATCGTTCTTTGTTCACGAAAGTCAAAAAAGAACGTTGTCGCCCACTCGTAACCAACAACGAAGAAACCAGACATCATGTCGCAGATAATCACCTCTTTTGTTTATAATCTTGGCGCTGTCATGCATCGCCACAAAAAGGTGATTCAATCTATCCAATGGTGTGTTGTAGGCATATATCTGTTTTTGTTACTTGTGCCTGCTTTCATGCCATTGCCTCCAAGGCAAGCCCATATTCTCGACAATATTGTATTATTTGCCCAATTTGTTTTCTGGGGAATTTGGTGGCCATTTGTTATTCTATCTATGCTGGTTATGGGGCGTTTCTGGTGCGGCGTATTTTGTCCGGAAGGCGCCCTTTCCGAATATACCAGCCGCACAATAGGCAGAAATAAAACCATACCGCGTTGGTTAAAATGGCGTGGCTGGCCTGCCGTAGCATTTGTCTTAACGACGTTATATGGGCAACTTATCAGCGTTTACGACTATGCCGAAGCTGCACTTCTTATACTTGGTGGCTCAACGGCTGCAGCCATGCTCGTCGGATATTTCTTTGGAAAAGGTACACGCGTTTGGTGTCGATATCTTTGTCCGGTAAATGGCGTCTTCAATCTTTTATCGCGTTTGGCACCCATTTCATTTAAAACCGATCAGGCAAAATGGTCTGATTTTCATGGGAGCCATCCTGAAAATCCCAATTGTCCACCAATGATTAACATACACCAGCTTCACGGTGTTTCGGCTTGTCATATGTGCGCGCGCTGTGCCGGTTTTCGTGATGCCGTGGCATTAACACCACGTTCCGTCAATGAAGAAGTGGTTGTTTATGGTGACGATAAAAGCAACAACCCATGGGAAACACGGTTATTATTATTTGGTATGATTGGCGTTGCCATTGGTGCGTTTACTTGGACGGTAAGCCCGTGGTTTGTTGTTTTCAAACAAAAATTGGCCGATTGGTTGGTTGCCCATAATGTTTTCTGGCCGCTTGATCCCACGGCACCATGGTGGATTTTGACCAATCACCCAGCCAATAATGATAGTTTCAATTGGCTCGATGGTTTTTGTGTTGCCAGTTATATTTTGGGCAGTGGCTTGATTTACGGTATGTTTTTGTCTGCCGTGCTGTGGATCATTGCATCCATTATCAAAAAGCCATCATTGTTTTCTCATTTGGCACAGGCATTCCTGCCGCTTGCGGCTGCAGGTTTATTTTTGGGACTCACTGCAACAACAGTCAAATTGTTGATGTATGACGGAATTACATTCTGGTGGCTTTCTTATGCACGCGCCATAATTCTGGGCGGAACTGCTATCTGGAGTCTCTATCTTGCCGCCCGTATCCTGAAAAATACGTCTTCAAGCCTTTTAGCGAAATTGATAGCTTTTGTTTTATTCGCTTTCGCTACCGCACCAATTGTATATGCGTGGTGGCTAATGTTCTGGGGCTGGTAGATAAAAAGCCCCAATGCGTAAAAATATCTCATAAAGATAAAGCGGCTATTCTGTGCTATTTGAATTCATCACTCAGTTATTCGATATATCCCCACACTTTTTAAAAGATGATGTATTAAAGCCGATTTATCGTGCAACCAAATTATGCATTCAGCAAGCAAGTGGCGCGTCAAACAAACAAGCACTGTGTTAAACAAACAAGCACTGCGTCAAACAAACAAGCAATTCGTTAAACAGGCGCACAATTACACCAACCACTTTTACCTATCGGTTTTATTGGCCTATTATTGTCTAACTGCCAGTTGTAGTTTCTGTCGCCTCTTTATTGGTGGTAAACTGAACCTCATTGGCGGTAAACTGAACCTCGACAGTCATATCAAAAAGGTAACTCTCGTCATTGCGCCGACTGATATAAACAAAAGTCGTTTCTTTCAAATGCTCGAATACCACGGAAGCAATTCGTTTGCGTATTTCTTCGTCAATACCGTCCATAATTTGATTGGCGACAATCCATTCCGGTTTGACAAGTAAAACCCGCGCAAAAGCCAGAGAACGACGTTCCACATCATTCAAACGACGTTCCCAATCCACATCCTCTTCGTCAAGAGCAGGAAAATATTCGCTAAGACCAGTTATTTCCAATGCCTGTCTAATTTCTTCATCTGTTGGGTTTACGTCTTTTGCTGGATAAAGCAGCACTTTGCGCAATGTGCCTGGCGGAATATAAGGAGCATCTGGCATATAGTTTGGCAAAGACGCATTGGGTAATCCAACCGTTCCTTCGCCCCAAGGCCACATACCAGCCAAGGCATTATAAAGGATTGTTTTATCAACATCTTGCGGCGCATAAATAAGAGTATTTTGTCCTTTTTTGATAAAAACATTAGCCGGTTTCATCGTAAGATGGCCGGTTGCTGTTTGAACGCATAAGTCGTCGAAAGACATGGCATCTGCATCATTGTTTTTAACAATAATATGCCCCATTCGCAAATGATCGACACCATCCATTTGTACGACAGCCTGTCGAAAAGTTGCAACACGCAGCATCGTAGCGCGCCAGTCAGCAAGAGCGCCGTAATTGTCGACAAACCACCTTAATGATTGGTGCGCCTGATTGAATGCCTGCACAGCTGCCTGCAAACCACCAAGATCAATGCCACCGCCGAAATAGATTGGTGAAGCAATGATATAGGGCGCAACATTTGAGACCCAACCATAACCTGCGGTGATACCTGTCAATTTTGTGGTTGCAACGACAATGTGCCATATCGCATCAAGAACATTTTGGACGCGACCATCAAGATAATGTTTCTCATCACGTTCTGCCCCCATTAGGGTTATTGCGTCGATAGAACGATTGGTATGCATCAATGCGGCACGCAAATCGGCCTCTCGAGCATAACGGTTGGCATTGATTGCAACCAGATTTCGGGCAACAAACCATGTCAGAAAAGATGCCCCACTGACATAAAGCAATACGGCCCAGATCATATAACCAGGTAATGGAAAACTGTAGCCTGAAAAACTGAAAACAAAACCTGCTGTGGTAGACCATAAAGTTGGGATAAAAATAATGAGCGTAACACTCGCTTGCAGCAGATTTATTCCAAGATCTGCTGTCGATTCTGCCAAATGGCGCGCATCTTCATGCAATTTCTGATCTGGATTGACGCCAACTTCACCCGCCATTGTCAGCCTGAAAGCGCGTTTAGGCTTCATCCATTGGCTAATAAGATCGTCCGTCAACCCCTCGCGCAACTTCATTTTTAGATATTGATTGAGAAAAGTTTGGATAATATTGAAGATCAACAATACCAGCGCTATGACGAAAAATACGCCAAGCTGGAAAATGAATTCGTGTAAATCCTTACGGCTAATCGCGTTCCAAAAATCTTTGGTCCATTCATTGATTTGTAGCTGTCCACGCCCAATCAGGATAATAAGAACAAGGATACCAATAAAGGTTGCAATTAACGTATTGCGCGTGTGGGAACGCCAAAAAGCAATATAAAGCAGCTTGGCCTGATGGTAAAAGCCAGTGTTTTTGACGACACCTTCCTGCAATAAACCCGGTGTTGCTTCAACTGGGTTTTCTGCCATAGTGCCGTTTTTATCACCGCCATCTTTGGCCATATCTTCCACCCCTATGCGACAATCACATTATTACACTTTGATCATGCCGCGACCATAATTTTATTTAGTGTCGGCAATCAAAATGGCAAAAGCAAGAACGTCTTGCAAATTTAATGTGAATTAAACTTGCTTTTATCGATATGAACATGTAATGAGGTGCATATCGATCTTTCGGTTGCGCGACTTTCTACCTTTGTGCAAAGCACTTTATACGAAACTCCCCTTTCAAAATTTCGATCTACCTCATGTCGACATATTGCATATGTCGATTTCAATTATTTATTTAGGGAGTTTCCTATGTCTACTGGTACAGTTAAATGGTTTAATACAACAAAAGGTTTTGGCTTTATTCAACCTGATGATGGTGGCGCTGATGTGTTTGTGCATATTTCTGCTGTTGAACAATCAGGTATGCGCGCCCTTAACGAAGGTCAAAAAATTTCTTACGACATCGTTCAGGATCGTCGTTCAGGCAAATCAGCAGCAGGCAATCTCGCTGCTGCCTAATATTTCTGTTTCAATAAACCCAAAATCCGCTTTGTTGCCAAAATCTACTTTGTTGGATGTGTTTATTGTAAAACACTAAAGCAGTTTATTGACTGTTTCTGATATTTTAAGCCCCGTTCGTTTGAATGGGGCTTTTTCTATGGCGTAAATTTTCGGTCAACATACCGTCATTCGTCCATCAATATATTGCCATTCCTTCCTTTCAGTTCACATAAAATATTTCCTCGGCTTGAACACTGCTTGATATCGACGTGAAATTGCCTATAAATATCACTGGACGGTTCCATCTTAAGATGTCTCTTAAGAGGAATAATAGGGAACACGGGAAAACTGACCCTTATCGGAGTTTTATCCGTGGCTGCCCCCGCAACTGTAGGCGCTAGCACCACATCTACGGGCAAAAGCCCAAGCCACTATATTTCATGGGAAGGTTGATGATGGTGTGTTTATCGCGAGCCAGGAGACCTGCCGTCAAAAAAGGGAAACACCCTTGTTAGAAAGAAACCTAAAGCACGGTGGGTGCGAGGAGATTATTGATGCAGAATTCTACATTTGCCCGAAATGGCGCAAACAAACTTCAATTATGTTTGGAATATAGTGATCTATTGTTTTGCAATCCGCAAAACATTGATTTCTTGGTTTGCAATCCGCAAAACGCTAACTTTTTGGTTTGCAATTCGCAAACCGGTGATTTGCCAGTTTTCAATGCGCGAAACAGCCAAGTCCTTAAGCACAATCAAGATAGTTCAATCTGATTTTAACAAAAGATCATAAGATTTTCTGAAATATGCAATGGTCTTTTTAGGCCGCCCTTGTGCGCATAAGATAATTGCATCTCAATATAGAAGTTTGAAATAATGACTATGAAAAAATCCAAGCTTATTGCCAACGCATTTATCGCTATTTGCTTTTCTTTTGTCACCTTACAATCAGCTGAAGCAGAAGAAACGCATTACCCGTTAACATTAAAAAATTGCGGTCGTGACATTACCTTTACAAAGGCACCAACGCGTGTTGTTTCTGTTGGACAAAACACAACAGAAATATTGTATGCACTTGGTTTGACAGACAAGGTAAAGGGAACGGCATTGTGGTATTCAGATGTATTGCCACAATTTTCGGCTGTTAACAAAACAGTCAAGGTGCTTTCACACGATGTACCAAGCTTTGAAAGTATAATTGCTGAAAAGCCTGATCTTGTTGCAAGCCATCAAGAATGGGTTATAGGACCAGCAGGTAGCTCTGCAACCTACGACCAATTCAATGAATTTGGTATTCCCGTCTATACTGCACCCGCAGATTGCGTTGGAAAAGACAATATGGCCGGAAGTGATGGTTTACGCAGTAAGCCATTTACAATGGACATGATCTATCAGGAGATTACAGAACTATCGGTCATTTTCAACGTGCCCGACCGCGGAAAAAAGCTTGTTCAGGAACTGAAAGATAGAGAACACGCCGCTATTGAAAAAGTGCAGCGTTTGCCAAAAGGCAAGATTAGTGCAGTTTTCTGGTATTCGAGTGCCGATTTGGATATAGACCCCTATGTTGCCGGCAATCTTGGTGCTCCTGGTTATATCATGAACATTCTTGGCATTAATAACATTATCCAATCAAATTACGAATGGCCGACAGTTGGCTGGGAAACAATCGTCAAGAAAAATCCTACAATTATTGTGTTGGCAAAAATGGATAGACGCCGTTTTCCTGCCGATGATGTCGCGATAAAAGAACAATATCTAAAAAATGATCCCGTTACCAAATTATTGCCTGCGGTGGAAAATAATCGTCTTGTCGTGATGGATGTCCAATCCATGAATACTACCATGCGGACAATCGACGGCATTGAAACGCTGGCAGAGGCAATTGTCAAACTTGGGTTGGATAAATAGTGTCTGCTAAACTATGCCGCACCATTTGCATTTTTCTGCTAGCAATATTTGTGTTGCTAGCAGCAATTGTTGCTGGTGCGGCAATTGGTGAAACCCCTATTCCGTTTTCTGACTTCCTAAAAACAATTGCCAATCAGCTTTGGCATGCGGGATATGATATTGATATTTTCAACAGCCGTGTCATCTGGCTGTGGCGTATCCCACGCGCTGTCGTGGGTGCCTGTTGTGGAGCAGGTCTTGCAATGTGTGGGGTTGTCCTACAAGCATTGTTACGCAATCCATTGGCAGAGCCTTATCTTTTAGGAATATCGTCGGGTGCTGGAGCAGGTGCCGCTATGATTGTAGCATTCGGCTTTAACATTGGTGTTCTATCACTATCAACGGGCGCTTTATTCGGTGGGCTTTTGTCATTTCTGTTCGTAATCCTTCTTGCTTACTACTCTGGCCGAAATACTACCGCCATTATTCTGGCAGGTATCGCAAGTGCTATGTTATTTAACGCCCTATCCGCTTTGATCTTAATGATATTCACCCCTCTTGAGGGACGAGCCAATATATTTTCATGGATGATTGGCAATTTATCCGGCGCAAGATGGAGTGACGCTTCTCTCGCTTTTCCAATAACTGTTTTGGCCTTTTTGATATTTTTGAGTTTTTCGCGTGTTCTCGATGCTTTTGTCTTCGGTTCTCGTTCGGCAAAATCATTGGGAATATCGGTTAAATATACCAGCATAATATTGATAACCACAGTTGCACTGCTAACAGCTGTTATGGTTTCCATCATGGGAACAATAAGTTTTGTTGGCCTTGTTGTGCCTCACGCTGCCCGATTAATTGTCGGAATAAAACATAGAAGACTCATTCCCGCATCAGCCTTAATGGGGGCTTTATTCCTCATTGCAGCGGATATTATCTCCCGTATCATTATTCCTGGAATAGTTTTTCCGGTTGGTATTGTTACTGCTTTGATCGGCGCACCAATATTTGCAGTTTTGCTGCTAAGACAGAAAGGTCATTCATCGTGATTAGCGGCTCAAACCTGCATTTGGAAGTAAATGGCCATACGATCATTAAAGATGTTTCATTACAGCTCAATGATAATGAGGTTTTAGGCATCATCGGCCCCAATGGTGCTGGTAAAAGCTCTCTACTTTCAATCTTCGCTGGCCTTGTAGAGCCAACAAGCGGCATGGTGGAATTTGACGGTATCCCCTTTTCACAATTTAAAAGGCGTCAATTGGCAAAGATCATTGCATATGTCGACCAACAAAGCGACACCTATGAAAACATCACGGTATACCATGCGATAGAAATTGGCCGCCTACCCCATAAAACACTGTTTTCTCTATGGTCGGATCAAGACGAACAAACACTCAAAGATGCCTTGCAAAAAGTCAATTTGTCTGGTTTTGAAAACCGATTATGGAACAGCCTTTCGGGTGGTGAAAAACAACGTATCCATATCGCACGAGCGCTTGCACAAGAACCGCAAACGCTTATTCTCGACGAGCCGACAAATCACTTAGATATTGGACATCAATTGGAAATTCTTGGTCTTGTCCGTAATCTTGGCCTGACCACAATGATCGCCTTGCATGACCTTAATCACGCGGCAATGTTTTGTGATAGAATTGTTGTTCTTAATAAAGGTCAAATTGTCACGATAGGAACACCAAAAGAAGTGTTGACGAGCGAATTAATTGAAAAAATCTTTCATGCAAAGGCAATGATTACCGATTATGATGATGGTATTATATCAATACATTACAGACCATCATCTTTACTTAAAGAGGATAATAAAAAATGAAAAAATTTTTAGCTTTATTATTTATGATTTCATTTATTCCATTAGCTCATGCTGAAACTTATGAAGTAAAAATGCTTAATAGGGGAAGCTCTGGAAGCATGGTTTTTGAACCTGATTTTCTCGCCATAAAACCAGGTGATAGTATTAAGTTTATTGCCACGCAGAAAAGTCATAATGCTGCGAGTATTGATGATATGATTCCGGAAGGCGCAACGCCTTTCAAAGGTAAAATTGACGAAGAATTGGAAGTAAAATTCGATAAGACAGGTTATTACGGTATTAAATGCATTCCCCATTATGCAATGGGCATGATAATGCTGGTAAAAGTTGGCGATGCTTCTTTGCCACAGGCTTATAGAGACCATAAACAACCGGGTGTTGCAAAAAAACGCTTTGATGCCATTTATGAGCGGATTGATAAACAACAATAAGCTTTATTGCTACCACTCAACAAGAAATTGATTAGAGACTTCTTGCACTTTCAATGCGCTTGCGACATACCTTTTAATTGAAGGTAATAGATCTAAAACATTTGCCTATTGCTAGTATTATTTGAGGAGATGATATTATGGCTTTTATCGCCGAGACGCTTTCACGTATCAAGCCATCTGCTACTATTGCGGTTGCACAAAAAGCACGCGACCTGAAAGCTGCGGGACGTGATGTTATTTCTCTTGGTGCTGGAGAACCAGATTTTGATACACCAGAGAATATAAAAAATGCTGCTATCGAGGCTATGCGTCGCGGTGAAACGAAATATACCCCAGTTGCCGGTATTCCTGAATTACGCAAGGCAATAGTGGCAAAATTCAAACGTGAAAATAATCTGGATTACACAACAGACCAAATTATCGTTGGAACAGGTGGAAAACAGATATTGTTCAATGCCTTTATGGCATCATTGGATAAAGGTGATGAAGTTATTATTCCTGCACCCTTTTGGGTAAGCTATCCAGAAATGGTTGCCGTGAATAATGGTACGCCGGTATTTGTTGATGCAAAGGCAGAATTTGACTACAAATTACAGCCAGAAGATCTCGAAGCAGCAATCACCCCAAAAACAAAGTGGTTTGTTTTCAATTCGCCAAGCAATCCATCAGGTGCTGCTTACAGCCATGATGAATTGAAAAAGTTGACGGATGTGTTGGTAAAATATCCTCATGTACATATTTTGACGGATGATATGTATGAACACTTGACCTATGGTGACTTTAAATTTGCAACCCCTGCTGGTGTAGAGCCAAAACTTTATGACAGAACATTGACTGTTAACGGTGTTTCAAAAGCTTATGCAATGACGGGTTGGCGTATTGGTTATGCTGGTGGTCCACGTGAACTTATTAAGGCTATGGAAACCATACAAAGCCAACAGACATCGGGCGCATGCTCTATTGCACAATGGGCAGCCGTGGAAGCATTGAATGGGCCACAAGATTTTATTGCAAAGAACAAGGCAATATTTCAGGCACGCCGCGACCTAGTTGTTTCCATGTTGAATCAGGCTACCGGTATTGATTGCCCAACACCTGAAGGCGCCTTCTATGTTTATCCATCATGTGCCAAATTGATTGGCAAAAAGACACCTGAAGGCAAAGTCATCAATAGCGATGAGGATTTTGTTTCTGAACTTTTGCAAGCAGAGGCTGTTGCCGTGGTTCATGGTAGTGCTTTTGGTCTTGGACCAGCATTCAGAATTTCTTATGCAACATCTGAAAAACTGCTTGAAGAAGCTTGTTTACGTATTCAAC
The DNA here is from genome assembly GCA_946478665.1 of uncultured Bartonella sp. GTDB lineage: Bacteria > Pseudomonadota > Alphaproteobacteria > Rhizobiales > Rhizobiaceae > Bartonella. The sequence continues at coordinate 282,501 of CAMLCZ010000002.1, forward strand.
GTTTCTGCGCAAGCTTGAAATAAGGAACAGTCTCAATACAAATCAACAAAACCGCCTTCATGGCGGTTTTTTGCTATTTAGCTTTAATAATAAGAATAACTTAAGTTGATTTTTGTCTCATCACACAAAGAATAATAAATTCAATAATCAATAGATTTATCTTTTTCTATTTTAGACAAAAATTTTAAATACAAAATAATCGAATAAGAAATTCAATTCATTTCACTTATTTTAAATTTTTATTTCAAGAGCAATCGAACAATTAACTATCCCTATTTCAATTTATCAAAAATACAATTGAGAGATAAACGATCTGTTCTTCAAGTTCATAAAATAGCGACAGTAAGATAATGCCAATGCCTTGACCATCATGGCAATGCCATCGGCAGATTTATAGAAGCACAGACTAGCAAAAAAAAAGCCGGACAAATGTCCGGCCAAAGTTTGAAGGTATTCAGAGACTAAAGTCAATCTGATAAAACCTCCAGAGGGGAACACTCAAGAAACGCAATGGGAGGAGACGTCCTCTTGAGATGAAACGGTTATGCACGTTTTTTAGGCATTAAACAATCAAATTTTAAGCAAGCCAGCCATGCGAAATACGCATAGCTCATAATAAAAAATTTTAGAAAGCTTCTTAAAATTTAATTTTTTTTCTTCAATAACAGATACTTATTAAAAGTATTTTAAATGAGCTATGACTTGGAAGCATAGAAGTCCACGCGCAAATTTTTGACAAAAAACTTACGAACAAAAAATAGACATATAGGTTGTTTCAAAATGAAACAATTCAACTTAACAATTTTAAATTAGTTGGCGGAACAGCGACAATCATAGCCCTTGCCGATTCGCTTAACCGTGATGAACACAGCTCTAACGTTTAAAACCCGATTGGACTTTGGAATTTCAACATGGATAATTGTCTAAAATGAGTGATTTTGGATATGTGATGCAAAAGGCTTAATATGACCAGTTTCTTGCTTTTGCAAAAATGTAATCACGAAAAGCGTGTAATTTTGCCGAATTTTTCAACGCATCAGGATAACAGAAAAACGTATCAAATGATGGAATCTCAGTAACATCAGGAAATAGTTTGATAAGATTATCGCTCTCACTCACGATATAATCTGGCAAAACAGCAATACCGAGATTATTAAGTGTTGCCTTCTTGATTGAGAGAACATTGTTTATCTGCAAAGTAGGAACACGAACTGACCCGTCGTTTCTTCCTGCTGATTCCAACCAATTCAAGCCTGATAAATAACTTGGGACTGGCTCACCAAATGAAATAATACGGTGCTCATCCAAATCCTCCAGCTCCGTAGGCTTACCATAATTAGCAATGTAGCTTGCCGAGGCATAAACGTGCATATGAACCGTAAAGAGCCGACGTTGAATCAAATCAGGTTGCTGCGGCTGGCGTAACCGCAATGCGCAATCGGCATGGCGCATTGTTAAGTCAAGCTCCTCGTCATCAAGCAATAGTTGAATTTGAATATCAGGATAGAGATTGAGAAATTCCGGCATTCTCGCAGCAAGCCAACCCGACCCCATGCCGAAGGTTGTTGTAACACAAAGATGACCAGTCGGTTTTTCACGGCTTTCACTTAACTTGGAACGAACATTTTCAAGTTTCATCAGCACATCATGCGCTGTACGAAACAAAATCTCCCCCTGCTCCGTCATGATAAGTCCACGCGCATGGCGTTGAAATAAAGGAACCCCGACATCCTGTTCAAGCGCGGAAACCTGTCGCGAAATAGCCGATTGGGACATATGCAACGTTTGCGCTGCATGGGTAAAAGACCCCGCTTCTGCCGCTGCATGGAAAATTCTTAATTTATCCCAATCCAAAGGCGCAGCCACGTCTCTCACTCCCTTTTATTCACCACTTGCTATTCTGTGGAATGATGCTTTTGGCAACACACCACAGAAAAATCAAATCAGAGCCATTTCAAACAATTCAACTCTGATAATATATCATACACCCGAAACAGGTTTATTTTTGCAACGTTCCCAAATCAAGAAAACGCTCGACTTCGAGTGCTGCCATGCAGCCCCGACCGGCAGCAGTTACGGCCTGACGAAATGTATCATCCGCCACGTCACCTGCAGCAAAAACACCTTCAATACTTGTTGCCGTCGAATCGGGCGCGGTCCATAAATAGCCGCCTGGTTTTTGCCGCAACTGCCCATTGAAAAGATCTACAGCCGGAGCATGGCCAATAGCAATGAAAATTCCTTGTGCTTCCAATAACATTTCATTACCGGAATTTACATCTTTGAGACGCGCACCTGTCACCGTAGCCCCCATAGGTGGCTTAGCTGGATTACCAACTATTTCTTCAACCACATGGTTCCAGATTACCTTTACATTTTCACGCGCCAGCAAGCGTTCCTGCATAATTTTTTCAGCGCGAAAAGCATCCCGTCGATGAACAACCGTTACCGATCTTGCCAAATGTGAAAGATAAAGTGCTTCCTCTACAGCTGTGTTACCACCACCCACAACAATCACGTCTTTTCCGCGATAGAAAAAGCCATCACATGTCGCGCAGGCAGAAACACCACCGCCCATAAATGTCTGCTCACTTTCAAGCCCAAGCCATCGTGCCTGCGCACCGGTTGCTATAATCAAAGCATCACACGTATATACAGCACCTGAATCCCCATAAAGTGTAAAAGGCCGCTTGGATAGATCGGCACGTGTAATAATGTCATACACAAATTCCGTGCCCATTTTTTCAGCCTGTTTCGCCATTTGGTCAACCAACCATGGTCCTTGAACGGGATCAATAAAACCGGGATAATTTTCTACCTCGTCGGTAATGGTCAACTGCCCCCCTTGTTGCAAGCCTGTTACAAGTACCGGCTTTAACATAGCGCGTGATGCATAAATTGCAGCCGTATAGCCTGCCGGCCCTGAACCAACAATAAGAACGGATGTATGGCGTTCAGACATAAGAGGAATCCTCTTTCCTATAATAGATAAATGGTCGGAAAATGTTATACATTTTATATTGTTTAATCGAGCTTATTGTGTTGGCTATGCTTTTTCAAGGCAATACGCAATACTGTTTACATTTATCTCGCCAGGAAGGGGTGGGATAATAAAGTTAAAGATTGTAAGGTGAAAAAAAGGTCATATAAGATAAAAAGAATTGGTCTTTAAATAAGCTATTATTGTTCGGTTAGAGGTTCGCCATTTTTCGTTTTGTTAGCAATGTCTGTGCCCGTTTTGCGCTGATAATGGGTATTACCATGTTGTTGCCGGCTTTAGCTGATTTGCGCGCCGGAAACAGCGATTGGGTTGTTTTTATTCGTTCTGCCGCAACAACAATCATGCTTGCGACACTGATATTGCTTTCAACGCGCGGCGCTGTGTGTCGGTTTTCCGCGCGTTTGGGTTTTTTACTGACCTTCTGTCTGTGGTTTACTGGTTGTTTTCTCGGGGCATTACCGCTTTATTTTTCTCATTTGCCCATTTCATTGGCTTCTGCTGTATTTGAAGCCGTCTCGGGGATCACAACAACGGGTGCCACTGTTCTAACAGGACTTGATTCTCTTCCGCGTGGCATATTGCTGTGGCGCTCGTTACTCTGCTGGATTGGTGGCATCGGGTTTATCGCTTTAGCACTGTTATTATTGCCATCATTGCGCGTCGGTGGTGTTCGACTATTCAATATGGAATCGTCCGATCGATCGGAAAAGGTTCTTCCGCGTGTCAATCAGATCGCCAATGGCATTATTATCGCCTATCTCGGTCTAACGCTGCTTTGTATGTTGTCTTATTTTGCAGTTGGCATGACTATGTTTGACGCCGTAAACCATGCCATGACAACAGTCGCCACTGCTGGTTTTTCAACCCACGATGCGTCACTTGGTTACTTTTCGCAAACACCATCCGTTTTAATTATTGCAACAATATTTATGCTGTTGTCGGCACTTCCCTTTATTTTATATGTAAAATTGGTTTTGCCTGAACGTTCCAAACGTTTGGCTGATCCGCAGGTGGTTGTTTTTCTGACAATCATTCTCATAGCAAGCTTTTCATTGGCTGCTTGGTTACGCTTCCATTATGGTTTCAGCTTTCACCGCGCCTTTCTTGATGCCATTTTTCATTTTGTCTCGGTTATAACCACAACAGGTTATGTGGCAGAAGATTATCTTCTTTGGGGTCCCTTTGCATTGGGCGTGTTTTTTCTGGCATCTTTTATCGGTGGGTGTGCTGGCTCAACCTCTGGTGGTATAAAAATAAACCGGCTAATAATTTTATGGCGATTAACCAAAGTCAGTCTTACACGCCTTTTATCTCCCAATACGGTTATGAAAGTGCGTTATGGCGGTTCTGATGTTTCAGGTGATATAGCACAAACTGTGCTTTTATTTTTATGTCTCTATATGACAACTTTGGTCATTGGTGCCATGTTGTTGGTCATTACCGGATTAGATTTTGTATCGGCTTTTACAGGCGCACTTACCGCATTATCCAATGTCGGCCCTGGTTTTGGCGATACGATTGGCCCTGTTGGTAATTTTTCCACTGTTGGTGACTGGGCCTTGTGGATCTTAAGTTTTCTGATGCTCGCCGGACGACTAGAAATTGTGACCGTTATTATTCTTTTTACACCGGCTTTCTGGCGAAAATAGTTTTAATGCGTGACGTTTTTATTTTCCAGTGATAGATCAGGACATCAACTGAACCAATACAAAGCAAAGTCTCATGCAAATCAAAGCCGACCTTGATTCAATCGACTGGAAAATCCTCAAAGAATTGCAAATCGATGGACGTATTACCAATGTTGAACTTGCTTCAAAGGTTGGCATATCGGCGCCCCCCTGTTTGCGGCGCGTGAGACGACTAGAGCAAGAAGGTATTATAAAAGGCTATCAAGCTATCCTAAATGGTGCAACAATTGGTCAGGATCTTGTAGCCTTTTGTTTTGTTGGCCTGCATCGGCAGTCCGAGGCAGATCTGCGCGGTTTTGCAGCCATGGCCTATCAATGGCCTCTTGTCAGAAAAGCTTGGATGGTTTCTGGCGAATCAGATTTTCTCTTGCATTGTGTTGCACCAGATTTAAAAAGTTTTCAGAGTTTTGTTATCGAACAACTGACTGCTGCTTCCAATGTTGGGTCAGTAAGAACAGCCTTAACAATCCGTCTTATCAAAGACGAACCGCCATTCATTTTGTAAATTCTTGCTATAAGAAAGATATAATTCTCATCGCTTCTCAATGCTTTTATTGAGCGTGTTTATTTTGTGCATCGTTAAACAGTGCTTGATAAACCTCACCAATAGCACTTGCTTCTTTATCTAATGGAAAATTTGCACGTACATGTTGCAAAGCTTTTTCTCCAGCTGCCATTGTCATGGCCGGATCAGCCAAATAAGGTTCAATAGCAGCCGTTAATTGAGCGCCATCACCTGCTGGAACAACCGTGCCTGTTCCTTCGCTTACAAGCTCGCGATAGGCGCCAGCATCACTGGCAACCACCGCCGTTTTAGATGCCATCGCCTCTAAAGGTGTTAAACCAAAACCTTCATTGCGCGACGGTGCGACATAAAGAGTAATCCGACGATACCAAACGCGTATATCATCCACCTCACCAAGAATAAGGATCCTGTCTTTAAGACCGGCTTTTTCAATTTTTTGTCGCAGTTTCTGCTCGAATTCCTGATGTTCAGCAGTGGTGCGCCCTGTTATAATTGCCGTCCAATCAGGATAATTCGGCAAAAGAGAAATCATTGCATCAACAAACAAGTCAGTGCCCTTTTGATGCCGAACACGACCAAAGCAGCCAATTGCAAATTTGCCAGGAAATTTAGTGGCTGCATATGTATCGTCAGCAACAGCAGGCGGCGTAAACCGTTCTAAATCAATACCATGCATAATGACCTGATAAGGAACTTCCAAAAAAGCTCCGGAACGGGCACTGGTTGCAATGACCTTATCCATGTGTCTGATAAGCCATTTAGTGAATGGCTTATGATGACGCTGGGCAGCCGATGTAAAAATAAGCCGTATTTTCATACGCAAAATATCTCGCATGAAAATGCCAGCAATCATTTCCACATTACGCCGCGCATGCCAAATTCTAAATGGCCTATTTTCAGGTTGTTTCCAAAGACCAAACAAACTACCAAATCCGATAGAAGGTAGTGTATCGGGCAGTCCTGGACCTAAGGTCGATATGCGTAAACCCTTTTTTCTTTGTAGAGGAATAAGCTGCACAATAGTAGAAGTAACACCAGACAGGCGTTTCTTAAAGTTTGGTGCAATGATTTCTGTATCCTCTAAAGGCACACGCATAGCTAAACCAATCAAATAAATTCTATTGCGATAATTTCGTAACCACGGGCTCCACCAGGTGCATTCACCTCGATAGAGTCACCTTTCTGTTTACCAATCAAAGCACGTGCAATAGGTGAGGAAATAGATATTTTGCCTTTTTTGACATCTGCTTCCTGATCACCAACGATCTGATAGGTTTTTTCTTCTTCGGTATCTTCATCAATCAGCTTGACGGTTGCACCGAACTTTACCTTATCACCCGACATTTTTGCCACATCAATGACTTCTGCACGTGTTACATAGTCCTCAAGTTCATTGATACGACCTTCATTATGACTTTGTGCTTCCTTTGCAGCATGGTATTCTGCATTTTCAGAAAGATCCCCATGAGCCCGTGCTTCTGCAATCGCCTCAATGATACGTGGACGCTCGTCTTGCTGACGCCAACGAAGCTCTTCCTTGAGCTGAGCGTAACCTGCCGTCGTCATCGGATATTTTTCCATAGTCGTATCCTTTCCTTCCCTGCTGCATTTTTTAGAAGCATAAAAATAAACGGCCTCTAGGACTGCTCCCAGAACCCGTCTTATACGTTACCATATATCATATTAGCAAAATTTTTCATTCAAAATTTTATTTTCCCGATATCCACATGCGAATTAATAACAATGTGAAATTAATAACAAGGTCAGATAACAGAATATCTCCGAATGATACAAAGTTTAATGGTAATAACGCATGGAACACTTTCGTTTTTTGTGACTTTTGCTTAATAACTCTCTATAGGGTCTATAGAAATGTTTATCTTGAGGAAACAATGAAAAAAATTCTGGGTTCCTTGCTGTTTGGCTCTTTCTTATTGGCCTCGACAGCATCAGACGCGGCGCAAGCTATAGCAACCGCCAAGATTAATTTCCGGGAAGGCCCGGGAACAAACTATGCCCTGCGCGGCACGATAGAAGCTGGTCAAGCAGTAGAAGTACAGTCATGCCGTGGAAGTTGGTGCCAAATCAGTTATAATGTCCGCACGGGTTGGGCTGCGGCGCGCTATCTTGCTTTTAGTACCAGTGAAGTATTGTATAATACTTATAAAAGTCCTTCCGAGATTTTAAAAAGCAGTGCAAGTAGTACTAAAGACAATACAGCCCAAACAACCAAGGCAAAACCAAAGGCGACTGCCCCAGTAAAAAAGACTACAAAAACCACAGCAAAAACCAATAGTGGTTCCGCGCCCGTCTATGCGGACTATCCAGAAGAACCGAGCTATCCAACGACCCAGACATATCCAACCTACTCACAATCCACTATTGTGAGCGGTGGTGGGTATTATTACGATGACGATTATGACGATTCACGCCGTTATCGCCAATATCGTGACAGATCACCGCGTTGGGACGGGCATAACCGTCCACCGCCACGCGGTTGGAGCGATGATAGACGCGATCGTTGGGATAACAACCGGCGTGACCGGTGGGATAATGACAGACGCGACCGTTGGGATGATGATAGAAATCGCCGGTCAGATAAGCATGACCGCAAAAAACATTCTAAGCCTGAACAACAAATGCCATCTCCACCAACGAGACCAGAGCCGCAGCATAAAAACGAGCCGCAACATAGACCTCAACAGGAAATGCCATCACCACCAGTACAGTCAGAAGCCCCTGCTAGACATGAACGGGAAGCGCCACCACAGCCAGTAAGACATGAGCCTGAACCAAGGCATGAAGCACCAATGCCATCTCCAGGAGATATGCCTTCACCCAGTGAACAGCATGTATCTGCACCACAGCCAGCCCCTGAACCACGACATGAGCCAGAGCAGCATCATGAACCAGAACCAAGACACGAGGCTGAAATGCCATCTCCAGGGGATATGCCTTCACCTAGTGCGCCATCAAATTCAAACAATGATGGTGGAGATTCTGGTATGCCCTCACCAGGCGACATGCCCTCACCAGGAGGCAATTGATATTTCGTGAAATTGCTGCCTGCCTTAATTCTTAAAAGGCGCATTGCTCCTAAAAAGGCATGGTTTTTGACCTTGATGACTTTGGAAACACGGCAAAAGCATAGAAATGGAAATATAAACGATCTGACTGGTTTCATTATCGGTCAGATCTTTTTTTATCCGCAAATCTTTCTAGAGAATTAAATTTATCTAACCAACTTGATGAAATTCGTTGCTTATACGGCGTTTTCAGAGAATTTCCTCTTTCAATTTATTTCATATATCCCATATAATGGGCTATGACAGTCACGAAAAAAAAGCGTTCTGATAAAACTTTGGCAACTGGCTTTTCGGAAGCTCCACAAATGCCTTTAGATGGTATTCCATTAACCGGAACTATTGCGGATTGGGCGGAAAGCATTAGTAAAGAGGCCGAAAAAGCCGCGAAAAAGCCCCAAAAGCTTAAATCACAAGCATCTAAGCCGCAGCAATCGAAGTCAAAGTCGCAGACAGCAAAATCACAGCAACCTGCGTTGCAGGCAAAAAAGTCTGGTAGAACGTCAAGGGGCACGTCAATTGGTGCTGCAGCAACCGCAAAACAACGTGCTGCAGCTGGCCTTAACCCTGTAGCGGGACTTGATGTTGGACTGGAGGATGCACCGTCCATATTGCCAAGCGGTGCAACCGCAACGGTAGAGGCGCTTTCTGCTTTGATAGCGTCAGGAAACCCACTTTTTAAGAATGGTAAACTGTGGACACCGCACCGTCCCGTGCGCCCTCAAAAATCAGAAGGTGGCATTCCATTTAAAATGGAAACACCGTTTTTGCCGTCTGGAGATCAACCAACGGCTATAAAAGATCTTGTTGAAGGCATTAAAAGTGGCGATCGCACACAAGTTTTGTTGGGTGTAACGGGTTCTGGTAAAACTTATACGATGGCGAAAGTTATCGAAGAAACGCAAAGACCTGCTCTGATCCTTGCGCCAAACAAGACATTGGCTGCACAGCTTTATGGCGAGTTCAAGAGTTTTTTCCCAAATAATGCTGTTGAATATTTCGTATCCTATTACGATTATTATCAACCTGAAGCCTATGTTCCAAGATCAGATACTTATATAGAAAAAGAATCGTCGATCAATGAACAGATTGACCGTATGCGACATGCCGCGACCCGTGCTGTTCTTGAACGTGATGACGTGATTATTGTTGCCTCTGTCTCGTGTATCTATGGTATTGGTTCGGTAGAAACCTATACCGCCATGACATTCCAGATGCAGGTTGGAGATAAGCTTGACCAACGCCAATTGTTGGCTGATCTGGTAGCGCAGCAATATCGCCGTCAAGATATCAACTTTGTACGTGGTTCATTCCGTGTTCGCGGAGATACAATCGAAATTTTCCCTGCCCACTTGGAAGACCGCGCTTGGCGCATTTCTCTATTTGGTGATGAGATTGATACAATCACGGAATTTGACCCTCTGACAGGTAAAAAGACGGGTGATTTAAAATCCGTCAAAATTTACGCTAATTCACACTATGTCACGCCACGCCCTACCCTGAATCAGGCGATCAAATCAATAAAAGCCGAACTGCGTGACAGACTTGATGAACTTAATCGTGCTGGACGTTTACTGGAAGCACAAAGGTTGGAACAACGAACAACTTTTGATCTGGAAATGTTAGAGGCAACGGGTAGCTGTGCTGGCATTGAAAATTATTCCCGTTATCTTACAGGCAGACAACCGGGTGAACCGCCACCCACCATGTTCGAATATATTCCAGACAATGCCATTATTTTCACCGATGAAAGCCACGTGACGATTCCGCAAATCGGTGGAATGTATCGCGGCGATTTCCGTCGTAAGGCAACATTGGCCGAATATGGGTTCCGTTTACCATCATGTATGGATAATCGACCTTTGCGGTTTGAGGAATGGGACGCCATGCGTCCTCAAACCATAACAGTGTCAGCCACCCCTGGTGCATGGGAAATGGAACAAGCCGGCGGTGTATTTGCCGAACAGGTTATTCGTCCAACTGGACTTATCGATCCACCAGTCGAAATTCGTCCTGCGCATAATCAGGTTGATGATGTTTTGGGCGAAATTCGCAAAACGGCGCAACAAGGTTATAGAAGTCTTGTCACTGTTCTGACCAAACGTATGGCAGAAGATTTGACCGAATATCTTCATGAACAAGGTGTACGGGTTCGTTATATGCATTCCGATATTGATACATTGGAACGCATTGAAATTATCCGTGACTTACGACTTGGTGCATTTGATGTTCTGGTTGGTATCAACTTGCTGCGTGAAGGGTTGGATATTCCTGAATGTGGTTTCGTGGCAATTCTCGATGCCGATAAAGAAGGTTTCTTGCGCTCTGAAACCTCTCTTATCCAGACAATAGGGCGTGCCGCACGTAACGTGGATGGCCGTGTTATATTATACGCCGACAACAAGACCGGCTCTATGGAACGTGCATTGGCAGAAACATCACGCCGTCGCGAAAAACAGCAAGCCTATAATGTTGAACATCATATCACGCCATCAAGTGTGAAAAAGAATATCTCTGATATTCTCGATTCCGTTTACGAACGTGATCATGTGCGAGCGGATATTTCAGAATTTGCCAATGACGGAAATATGGTTGGTAATAATCTTACCACCCACATTCAACATCTTGAAAAACTCATGCGCGATGCTGCTGCCGATCTCGACTTTGAGGAAGCGGCACGGTTACGCGATGAAATCAAGCGTTTGCAACAAACGGAATTGGCAATTTCCGATGATCCTTTAACCCGCAACGTTGAGAAAACAATTGAGGATAGCGTCAAAAAGGGTAAAGGCCTATTTGCTAAACCTGATCTCGATCATATGGGCCCCAATATGGACGTCGGCATTTTACGTAATGACGCAACATCTGGAAAATTCCGTAAAAATACGTTGGACGAAATGACAGTCAAACGGACGGAAATTCCAGCTGGTAACGATGCAAAGCCGGTCAAGCGTGAACGTATCGGTATTGGTTCGTTTGAAGATCCGGTAGATGTAGCCCGCAAGCGCCGTCGTCCAGGCAAAACGGGAAGACCTGGTCGGTAACTTAAAAACTGTCTTCTTTTCAACAAAAATAACGTGCGATAGTCGTCAGGAATGCTCCTCTTAATCAAGCTTACAACCGCATCCTTATCAGCTTGAGTGCTTAGATGGACTGCATTCACTGGCGATAGACTTTATAGATCGAATTTTTAGCGTTCATTACATGAAAAATGAAATATAACGGACTTTTTATTGCAAGTTATATTTGAAATTGACAGCTTTTTGCAATTCACGTCGAAAGCCTGTTGTTGCAGCTTTACACGCCCAATAATAAGAAAAATATAATATTTTGTCGGTAAATAATAGAAAAAATAGCTATGTTTTTATAATTCAACAGAATTTTATACGATTACATTTCTACTCTTTTTAGCAATAAGTCTCACTGTTAAAAATATTTAAAACAATCTATTTGCTATTTTTTAAATAAATAAAAGAATTTCAATAAGAAAAGACTTGCCAAATTCTTGTTTTTAAAGCAATCTCATCTCGTTCGGGCATTTTACGAACATTGGAAGACCATTAACAGGCGCGCCATGACCGCTATAAGTCTTGGGCCGGTGAAAACTGGTAAATAGAGTGCTTTCCAGACTTCAAGAACTGCCTGCATAGTGCCGTTTTGCGTATGGTGCGTTAGGCGGTTTTTAAAAAAATCAAACCTGACTTTCAGGTGGACTACAAGGAAACATTCTATGGCTCAGACCGGTGAAGTAAAGTTTTTCAACAATGACAAGGGTTTTGGTTTCATTAAGCCTGATGATGGCGGCGCGGATATATTTGTCCATATTTCAGCCGTTCAAGCTTCTGGTCTTACAGGCCTTAATGATGCACAAAAAGTTTCATTCGACACAGAACCTGATCGTCGTGGCAAAGGCCCGAAAGCTGTAAACATTTCCGTTATCGGCTAATAACCAATTCCTTTTAAAGTTTTTGAAAACCGGGTCGATTGATCCGGTTTTTTATTACACATGAATATATAATGTGATTAAAAAAGCTTATTAAGTTGGTGTTTACTATATTAATATGACTATATCATTCAGGTTGCGTTCATCTTTCAACAAATAGAATTGTTGCCATGAAACAAATCCAAAGGAGTTGCGCCATGAATAAATTGATCAAAATAATGGTGCTTTCAACGATCTCTGCTATGACAGTTGCTGCACCATTGGCAACAGCATCAGCACATGATTATTGGGACAGGCCAGGTCCACGTCACTGGGGCGGTCCAGGACCACGTTATTGGGATGGTCCACGTTACCATGACCATCATCACCATCATCACGGCAGCGGTAGAGCTGTTACAGCTGGTGTTGTTGGTTTGGCTGCAGGTGCTATTATTGGTAGTGCTTTGTCTCAACCATCACAGCCACAGGTCATCTATCAGGCACCACCACCAGCTTATTATCCACCAGCTCCGGCCTATTATCCATCAGGCCCAACTGCCTATAAGCCGGTTTATCAACCGTGGACACCAGCATGGCATTCGTATTGCTCAAGCAAATACCGGTCATTCAATCCACGCACAGGAACCTATCGTGGTGTTGATGGACTAGACCATTTCTGTAATTAAGTTCTATAGTTGAATTTTATAGATAATATCGTTTCCGGTTTTGTGCCGGAAACGATTTTTTATATGACGCATCAAGTCAAAATCTATGTACGACATTAAGTTCAATCAATGAACCAATAAGACATATCAATTTCTGTCAGTTTGACAGAGGGCAATCACAATCCTTGTAAAAACTGGTTATGTAACCGTTCTTCACCAATAGTGCTAATCGGGGCACTGTTGCAAAGTTAGCGATGAGGCAGCCTTTTGTCTTATTCAAAGGCCTTA
>CAMLCZ010000003.1 GCA_946478665.1 uncultured Bartonella sp.
CGAACCCGCGCGTTCAGCTTGGGAAGCTGACAGGCTACCATTACATCATACCCGCGCAATGTTTAGCACCACAGCGATGCAATCTTCTAAGGTCGTTGTCAAGCACTGTTATATTAAAAGCTCTTAAAATGTTTGGATAGTTTCAAGCCTTGTGCCTGATAATTGGATCCAAGATCACGGCCATATAACGATTTTGGCCTACGTAGCATATGCTCATAAACTAAGTGTCCAACAATTTGACCATGTTCCAAAATAAATGGAACTTCATGGCTGCGAACTTCTAGAACTGCACGTGCGCCAGTGCCGCCTGCGTCGTGATCTCCAAAACCGGGATCGAAAAATCCGGCATAGTGAACACGAAATTCACCAATTAGTGGGTCAAAAGGCGTCATTTCTGCAGCATAAAGTGGTGGGACATGCACGGCTTCACGCGATACCAGTATGTAGAATTCATCAGGATCAAGAATGAGTGAATGTGAACCACGATCGTAGATTGGTTCCCAAAAGTCTAAAACATCAGCTACGCCGCGTTTATCGACATCAATAACACTGGTGTGGTGTTTGCCGCGATAGCCAACAAGCCCCTTGTCATTGCCGGTTAGGTCAATGGATAGCCCCACACCACCGCTTGTAATGCTTGGGATATCATCCGATACTAGCACTTCCTTTTGGTGAAGTGCGTGAAGTTCGCTTTCTGTAAGTTGGCTTTTGCCTTTGCGGAAACGTATTTGTGACAGTCTTGAGCCTGTCCGGACAATCACAGGAAAAGTGCGTGGACTGATTTCTAAATAAAGTTGGCCTTTATAACCAGCACAAACCTTGTCGAATTCTTGGGCATTATCCGCAATGACCCGTGTAAAAATATCAAGCCGCCCAGTGGAGCTTTTAGGGTTTGCCGAAGCTGAAAGATCATCAGGTAATGTCAGGGTTTCAAGAAGCGGCACAATATAAACGCAACCTGTTTCTAGAACAGCTCCATCTGTCAGATCAAATTCGTGTAGCTTGAATTGCTCCAGCTTATCGATAACCTTTTTGCCTGGACCCGGCAGAAATGATGCACGCACGCGATAGGCTGTTTTGCCCAGACGCAGATCAAGACTTGCAGGCTGTATCTGGTCCTGATCCAATGCGCGTTCACTTTGTAAAACGCCACTTTGAAACAATGCATGGATATCGCTATCTGCTAAAATACCGCTTGAGCGTGTCATGATTACTACCTTCTTACTATTTCTACTCTCTTCTTTACTCAGTTCACGGATTGACGCAAGCTATACAAGGGATTAAGGAATGTTTATCCCGTGGTGATTTGGCCGGCCGGCTTGCAGCCACGTTAGGTTTATTGAGAACATAAGCAAGATAAAATTGTTGCATAGAGCCCAATTTTAACTTTGTTTTTCAATGACTTGAAATGAAAATGCTAAAAGGCCGTGTGCTTAAGCGGTTTTTTGGCATCTTTTTTCTTTGATCTTTACCATGCGGCAAAGGTTTTACACGAAAGTAGGTGACTTATGACTCTTAATCCTCATCGTAAATACCGGACAGCTACTGAAATGGTTCATGCGGGGGCTGCTCGCTCTCCTTATGGAGAGGTTTGTGAAGCAATTTACTTAACACAGGGTTTTACATATCCATCAGCCGAAGCTGCAGAAAGTCGCTTCGACGGAACAGATCCAGGGTTTGTTTATTCTCGTTATGCCAATCCAACAACAGACATGTTTGAAAAACGAATGTGTGCTTTGGAAGGTGCTGAAAGTGCGCGTGCGCTGGCCTCTGGCATGGCAGCCGTAGCAAATGCAATTTTATGTTTTGTAAAAGCGGGAGACCACTTTGTTGCTGCGCGAGCAATGTTTGGTTCCTGTCGTTATATTATTGAACATGTATTGCCGCGTTTTGGCGTTGAAGTTTCAATTATAGACGGTCGAAAGATCGAAAATTGGGAAAAAGCAATACGCCCGAATACACGGGGTATATTTTTTGAAACGCCAGCAAATCCAACCTTGGAAATTGTTGATATTAAAGCCGTGTCAGAATTGGCTCATATGGTTGGAGCCACTGTTATTGTCGATAATGTTTTTGCAACACCACTTTATCAGAAGCCTCTGGAACTGGGTGGTGATGTTGTTGTCTATTCAACGACCAAACATATTGATGGGCATGGAAGATGTTTGGGTGGCATGATTTTGTCAAATGAAGAATGGATGAAAGAGAACCTACAGGATTTCTTCCGTCATACAGGCCCTGGCATGAGCCCCCATACCGCTTGGCTGATGTTGAAAAGCCTTGAAACATTGCCGTTGCGCGTTGAAGCGATGACAGCATCGGCAGCGAAACTTGCCGACTTTATCAGTGGTCATAAAGCAGTGGCAAAGTGCATATATCCAGGACGTGCTGACCACCCACAAGCCGATATTATAAAAAAGCAGATGACGGGCGGTTCGTCTATGATTGCATTTGAACTGAAAGGCGGTAAAAAAGCAGCGTTTTCATTCTGTAATCACCTTACAATCCCATTAATTTCAAATAATCTGGGTGACACGCGTTCAATTATGACACATCCAGCGACAACAACGCATCAAAGCATTGGGCCTGAAGCACGGGCTGAACTGGGGATCAGTGATGGTTTGTTGCGTTTTTCTGTTGGGTTGGAAGATATAGATGATCTTTTGGAAGATGTTGACAACGCTTTGAATGCAGCGATTTAATTTTTAGTATAGGCGTGAGCTTAAACGAAGCTCACGCCTATTGTATTACTATAATTATTCTAAATGATTTTAACCATTAGTTCTGTGCATTGACTTGCCATGTCTCTATACGTTGCTGGTTAAATCATTTATAGTTGCGTTATGACAATACGCCATCTCAGCGAAACTATTATCAATCAAATTGCCGCCGGTGAAGTTATTGAACGTCCGGCGAGTGTTGTGAAAGAACTTGTCGAAAACGCTATTGATGCGGGTGCGACACGGATAGAAATTGTCACCGCAGGCGGTGGCAAGAGCCTTATCCGTGTGAGTGATAATGGCTGCGGTATTCCAAGTGATGAATTGGAATTGGCAATATCACGACATTGCACCTCAAAAATGGGCGATAATGTCCATGATATTCGCTCGCTTGGGTTTAGAGGTGAAGCGCTACCGTCCATTGGTTCTGTTGCCAAGTTGAAGCTCACATCGCGTACAGAAGACGCAGAAAATGGTGCAGAAATTACTGTTGCTGCTGGCCATATTGAAGGGCCAAGGCCTGCGGCTGCAAATCGTGGAACAATTGTTGAAGTAAAAGATCTGTTTTTTGTAACACCAGCACGATTAAAATTTATGAAGACAGATCGGGCTGAAGCAGCAGCAATCACAGATGTTGTAAAGCGCATTGCACTAGCATTTCCTGAAGTGAGATTTTCCCTTTCTGGCAGTGACCGTTCCATGCTGGAGTTGCCAGCAACAGGGGAGGGGCTGGACGGACAGTTACAACGCATAACGCAAATTATGGGAAAAGATTTTGCTCCCAATAGCATTGCATTGGATGCTGAGCGAGAAGGCGTTCAATTGCGTGGTTTTGCCGGAATACCATCATACAATCGTGGAAATAGCCTATACCAATTTGCTTATGTCAACGGGCGTCCAGTCAAGGATAAGTTGATATGGGGCGCAATCAGAGGGGCTTACGCCGACACGATTGCACGAGATCGCCATTCTGTTTGTGTGCTGTTTATTGACCTTCCACCAATGGATGTTGATGTTAATGTGCATCCAGCAAAAGCAGACGTGCGGTTTCGGGATCAAGGTTTGGTTCGTGGTCTTATTGTTGGGGGGATAAGAGAAGCGCTGACCCATGCTGGTATTCGACCAGCATCAACAGGAACAGACGCGATGCTTGCGGCATTTCGTCCAGAGGGAGCGCCAATAACAAGGCCTTCGTCCTTTGGTAGTAACTCAACATCATATACCAGTGGTTCTTCAACGTCTTATACGCCGAGCTTTTCTCACCCGACATTCAGTCGTCAGCCCGTGCCGCCAGCTGCGCATATGGTCAATAAACCTCTGTATCAGGCACCTCATGGAAGTTTGCACGAAGATAATGGCTCGGCAATATTAGGTGATTTTGATTTACCGGCAAGTGACAGCCGTCCATCGAACGAAATTCCCACCACACAGGAATTGAATTATCCGTTAGGGGCGGCACGTGCCCAGATTCATAAGAATTATATTATCTCGCAAACGGAAGACAGTCTTATCATTGTTGACCAACATGCCGCACATGAACGCTTGGTTTATGAAGCTTTAAAAGAAGCACTATATGCCAAACCCTTAGCATCACAAATGTTGCTTATTCCAGAAATCGTTGAGTTGCCGGAAGAAGATGCAACAAGACTTCTGACACATACAGAAACACTGGAAAAATTTGGTTTAAAAATTGAACCTTTTGGTCCTGGTGCTATCGCTGTTCGGGAAACACCAGCGATGCTGGGAGAAGTTGATGCCAAGGGACTAATAAAAGATCTAGCGGACGAAGCTGCCGATTACGACACAGCAAATGGCTTAAAAGCAATCTTGGATTATGTGGCAGCAACCATGGCTTGCCATGGTTCTGTCCGTTCGGGGCGTCTTTTGCGGGCAGAAGAAATGAATGCTTTATTACGTCAAATGGAAGCAACACCAGGTTCTGGAACTTGTAACCATGGTCGCCCAACATATATTGAGCTGAAACTGACAGATATTGAAAAGCTATTTGGTCGCCGTTGATTGGTTTTCCGAGATGATTGGTATCAAAATCATGGTCGTCTGAAAACTGTATTCCATCTCTTGAAAACGTCATTCGTTTTGTTGGATATATCTTCAATTTTCTGGATAGATCCCTGTCTTTCTTCATCTTTGTAATTTGATCGCTTTGTGATGAAATCAAGTGTTGCTCGATGACATTGCGTTATCGCGGATCACCATTAATGTAATGAAAAAATAAGCCGTGGAATGTTATTGATGATCTTGCGCAATTAAAGTGCTGCATGGTTAAACAAATATAGGTTCATGACATTGACGTTACCGACAATTCAATGAAAGAAATTGAGTTGCTATAACCATATTTGCTGACTATGTTATGACGAATAGCGGAATAGTGCGAAAGGTAATAAATAATGATTTTTTCTGGTGGTGAACGAGAAGCTGAAATTCATTATTTTAGTGGAGATTATGAAGTCGTTAAACATGGTACATATGTTTTATGTGCTGTAACAGGCGAGAAAATTCCGCTTGATGATTTGAAATATTGGAATGCTATCCGCCAGGAAGCATATGCAAGTTGCGAGATCTCTTATCAAAGAGAGTTGGAATGTGATCCCCGTTTACGTAAATTGCTTGGATCAACAAAAGCTTAAAACTTATAGTGTGTGAACTTAAGTTATCAGAGTTCATCTATGAATAAAGCAGGTAGCACCTTATTGCGATAGGGTGCTTCTTTTTTTGAAGCGCTCAAGTGTTTCTTGGATAATAAATCGGCAGAAGTCTTGCTTCTCGAATGAAACGCTGACATCAAAAACGCATAACTCATCAATTAATTTATTCGATTTGTCATTTTTAAGACGAACAAAGTCTTTTGCTGTTGTCGCGGGTGTCAAATTCTTGGCGATTGCTGTTTTTTGGATACTGTCCAATTCATTCTCGGTATAAAAATGATGGTCGGCATAGATGCGCTTTTCTTCAATTATGCCGTCCATCTCAATTATTGAGTTGAAAAATTTTTCAGGATTACCAATTCCTGCAAAAGCTAAAAACCGTTTATCCGCAACAGGCTGTGAGGCAGAAGGAACAAGTTTAGCCAAACATAATGGCTTATCCGCATTTTCAGCCATGTTGATGATATCGTCTTTTTGGGCACCATTACCAATGACAAGAATACTATCGGCAAAATCCAATTGCGTTTCCAAAGGCGCACGTAAAGGCCCTGCTGGAAAAACAGCACCGTTTCCAACACCTCTTAAACTATCCACAACAACCAGAGAATAATCAATTGTAAGTCGACGACTCTGAAATCCATCATCCATTAAAATAAGGTCGCACCCTTCAAGCTTTAAAAGTTCGGCAGCCTTAAAGCGATCTCTTCCTATGGCAACAGGTGCATGTTGTGCGAGTAAAATTGGTTCGTCGCCAACATTATCGGCGTTGTCAAAGGCGGGGTTTACAATATGTGCGTGTTTAATCTTGCCGCCATAACCGCGTGATACAATGCCTGGCTTGAGCCCCATTGATTTTGCAATATTGGCTAACATTATTGCAACGGGTGTTTTGCCAGTGCCCCCTAGAGTAAAATTGCCAATGCACAGCACTGGTAAACCAACAGATGGGATATCTTTCCGCTCCATCGTTTTGCGTGCAAAATAACCATAAATGGCTGATATCGGTGACAGTAAATGCCGCGCCAATTTTTGTTGCTCATTCCACCAGAAGCGGGGAGCTTCACCAGCCATGGTTGGTGTCCTGATGATGAAGTTTTGCTTGCATAACCAACGGTTCTATAAAAGGGCGCAACACTTTGAGTGTCCGTTCCAAGGCGCCACTCATATTGGTTGCTGTATCGTAAGCGGCTTTTATCATTTCTTCTCGTACAGTCTCATGCGTCAACAATGTGTTGACCTGAACTGCGAGTTGTGTCGCATCTTCAACCATTTTGGCAGCTTTGTTTTGAAAAAAAGCAGCAAATGTATCTTTGAAATTTTCTACATGGGGGCCAGTAATGATGGCAGATCCTATTAGCGCTGGTTCAAGTGGGTTATGTCCACCTTTGTCTGTCAGCGATTTGCCGATAAAAGCTACTTTTGCCAAACGTAAGAAAATTCCCATTTCGCCAATACTATCCACAAGCAGAATATCGGTTCCATAAGAGGGAAGGGTGTTGTCACTACGGCGTGTTACAATAAGCTGTTTGTCAACAAGTTGCTCGGCAATTGCATCGGCACGCTCTGGATGCCTTGGAACAATAATGGTTAGCAAATTGGGTATTCTTGTTTTTAAAGCGGCATGAACTTCAGCGGCAATATTTTCTTCCCCCTCATGAGTAGAAATAGCAGCCCAAACAGGACGGTCTCCAATCGCCGAGCGATATTTCGTCAATAATTCCTTATTGCCTATAGGGGCAGTATCGGCTTTCAAATTGCCTGAAACAGCAACCATCTTTACGCCAAGAGAATGATATTGTTCCGCATCATTTTCACTTTGCCCAATAGCCGCATCTATTTGACGGAAAATATGTGAAGCAAGTGCCGGACGTTTTTGCCAGGACTTGAATGACTTTTCCGACATATGTGCGTTAATCATCACCTGTGGAATGTGACGGCGAGCCAACCCATTAATACGCAATGGCCAAATTTCAGACTCGCAAACCAAAGCCAGATCAGGTTTCCAGTAATCAAGAAATCTGCGAATAGCAGGTTTTACGTCAAGTGGCGCATATTGGTGAATAATCCGGCTACCAAATCGGTTTTCAATAAGATTGGCAGACGTAACTGTACCCGTTGTTAACAGCACTTGGATATTAAGCGATAATATATGGTCTATAAGTGGTACAAGTGCCAATGTCTCACCCACACTCGCTGCATGAAGCCAAACAAGCGGGCCACTCGGACGCGGTTGGCTGCTGCGTCCCATACGTTCTTTTTTTCGGCTGGGGTCTTCTTTGCCGCGTGCGGCACGAACAGAAAGATAAAAAGGGATTATTGGGCTAAGACAGCTACCCGCTAAACGATAAAGGTATAAAGCCGTTTGAACTTTTAATCCCATCATACGCCCCCTTATTTTCCTGCTTTTAGACGCATCGCTGCATCTTCTGTCAGGCGGTTCATAATCTCTGTAAGTTCCATACGCTTTTGTTCAAGCATATCATCATCGGCATCACTAGGAACATAAAATGCATCTCCCATCAAAAACACCGATCTGCCGAAAGGAAGAGGAATGGCTGTTTTGTCCCAAGTTTTTTCAAGGATCTTTTCACGAGAAAACGAATAAATATAAGGCACAATTGGGCGACCAGACAATTTCGCTAATAAAATTATTCCTTTGCCTGCCTCGCGCGCTGTTCCATGCGCAATATCGGCTATCATTGCAGCTGTTTCACCAGATTTTAGGGCATTTTTCAGTGTCAATAGCGCCCGCGCACCGCCTTTATCGGCATTTTGACGTTTACTACGCCCACCAGAACCACGCACAGTTTCAAGGCCAAGCTTTTCCCCCACTCGTGCATTAATTTCTGCATCGGCAGAACGCGAAAACATTGCAATGATCTTTTCACCCTTAGGGCGTAAAAAAGGCCCCATAATGTGGCGACCGTGCCAAAATGTGATGATAAATGGATTATAGGCAGCATGTGCCTTTCTCGGATCATCTGAACATTTTAATTTAGGATTGGTCCAATAAACCAGACGCAAATAGTTAGCCATCAACGAAACGATGATAGCTTTCGTAATTTTGGCATTCATTAATGGATAACGAATTTTGCGCCAGAAACGGTTTAAAAAACCTGATCTTTTTTCTTTCTTGTTTTCGGTCATTCAATTGTCGAACCGACCGTATAAATACGGTAGATGGCAACCCTCTTGTTTAAAAAATCGATTAAATCCCCGCAACCGCGTATTCAAAATATTCCAAATTTAGTTTTTGGAACTTGGATAGTCCTTCTATAAGGTCAAGATAAACCTCTTTAAAACGCAAGTCAGTTTCAATCTACCGTCCAACAGCTTTATCAACCTGTTAATCAGCTTCGGATGCGTCAGGATCCAGTAAACGATGCAAGTGCACAATATAATAACGCTGAAGTGCATTGTCTACACTGGCTTGCGCTTTTGCACGCCAAGCATTTTCAGCTGATTTGTAATTTGGGAAAATACCGACAATATCAAGATTATCAAGATCGCGGAATTCATCACTGTCGAGACTCGTCAATTCTCCTCCGAAAACGAGGTGTAACAGTTGTTTCTTCTCACCATGCGCACTCATATAAGCCTCCTGACTTTCAATTCTCCTCGGCAAGGTATCAATTGATTAGACCAACTTGCTCGAACGGACAATATCTATCACATTCTTAAGCTGACTATTCACACTTGCAATCAAAAATCCGTGTGAATATGGCGATATTCCATAAGTAATTGGCTCTTTATCCAAATTAACCAAAGCTCCGCCACATTCGCGCAAAATAAGGTCAGCCGCCGCAATATCCCAATCATGGCTATCTGGTTTAACAAAAACCAAATCGATCTTTCCTTCCGCAGTGAGCGCAATGCGATAGGCAAGGGATGGAAGATAATGGGCAAATTTTATCTGCTGGGAAAAATCCTGTGGTAATTTCTCTTCCATCAGCTTTGTTGCCGAAACATTCTTAATGGTTTTGTCATTATCAAGTACAGGCAGTTTTTGCCCATTTCGCGTTGCACCGTTATTTTTTTGTGCTGCATAAATAACTTTATTGACCGGACAATTCAAAACGCCAACTTGTGGTATTCCCTGTTCAACAACGGCCAAAGAAATGCACCAATACGCATCCCCAGATAAAAACCCGCGCGTTCCGTCAATCGGATCAATAACAAATGATCTTTGATAATTTGATGACGGCCGGTCATCATTTGTTTCTTCGGATATCCAACCATAATGGGGGCGGGCTGACAAAAGCCGTTCCTTTATCAGTTTATCAACCGCTAAATCCGCTTCACTAACTGGCGAGTTTCCAGGTTTCATCCATACTTGAGGATCATTCTTGAAATATTTTAATGCAAGCTCTGCCGCCTCAACAGAGGTTTGCAAGATAAGCTGAAGATCTTCAGAATTTATATCGTCATTTTCCTGCAAGAGTCATCCCCTCTATTAAAAGTGTCGGAGCAGCGGTGCCATAACGACGGTCTATATCATTGGCTGGTGTCAAATGCGCCAACATATGTAAAAGATTGGAGCCTAAGGTTACTTCACTAACGGGATAGGCAAGCTCACCATTTTCAATCCAGTAACCCGAAGCACCGCGGCTATATTGTCCAGTTATCAAATCGACACCATGGCCAAAAAGTTCCGTTACGTAAAAACCTGTTCCTATTTGCCGGATCATATCACTTGGCGACATCTCGCCCGGTTCGATAGCAAAATTGGTGCTTGCAGGTTGCACAGATGATGACGAGCGCACGCCATGCCCGTTGGTTTTTAGGCCAAGCTCATTTGCAACCGATTGAGATAAAAACCAATTTTGCAAGACACCATTTTCGATGATTTTTAATGATTTTCCTTCAACACCTTCACCATCAAAGGGGCGAGAAGCATTACCTCTAATTTTAAGTGGCTCATCGGTAACATTTATTTTGTCGCCCATGATTTTTTTGCCCATATAGTTCTGCAATAGGCTGGTATTTCTTGCAACAGCAGAACCATTGACCATGGAAGCGATATGACCTGCTATGCCACGTGCCATACGCGGTTCAAATATTACATTGACTGTGCCGGTATTAGCCTGTTTTGCCCCTAGGCGTCGAACGGCTCTTGTCCCGGCATTTTTTCCGATGGTTTCAGCATCTTCCATATCTTCATAATGCAAAGCTGTGGTGTAATCATAGTCCCGTTCCATTGCCGTGCCGGAACCTGCTACTGCACTGCATGAACATGAAAAACGGCTTGATTCATATGCACCACAGAAACCTTTGCTTGTTACCAAGACCAAGCCACCAACGCCATAACCACAATCTGCACCACCAGAATTTGAAACACCTTCAACAGCAAGGGCTGCATTTTCTGTTTTAAGGGCTTGTTCTGTTAAAAATTTACTATCCGGAACAAATGAGTCAAAAAGGTCGAGATTTTGGGGTGATGTTACGAGCAAAGATTTATCGACCAAACCTTCAAAAGGATTTTCTGGCGAAACTTTAGCCATAGCAACAGCTCTTTCAGCCAACGTTTTAGGATCAGATGACAGATTTGCAGAGATACTTGCAACTCTTTTGCCAACAAATACACGTAACGCGAAATCGTCACTCTCGGAGGCTTCTGTTGCTTCAACTTTACCCAGTCTTACCGATACGCTAACAGACCGTGCCTTGATTACAACAGCATCTGCGGCATCTGCTCCAGCTTTTTGGGCTGCTTCTACCAAGGCCGCAGCTTTATCAATCTGGCTTTCATTAGACATGGAAGATTCCTCCGTTTCAATTCTACCCTGAAGCTATAAAACTTAATACGAAAACTCAATTCTTTTCGTAAAATCTGCCCATTCAGTGCGAGTTTTAAACGACTAATTCCAACATGAGGGTATATCGTACTTCATGCCAAATGAAATCACGATAATTTGGCAAATGACAAGCAGAGATATTTTTCATGTATCACAGTGGTTAAGGCAAATTTTCTTAAATAGAGGAACAATAATAGCCATTATAATCGGCATTATTACTACTATACAGAATTATAAAAAGCCGCTCCAATGGAATTGTGCGGCTTTTATTTGGTATCGGCTGTTAGGCTTAACACGTTTAAGCTGCAATGACGTGTGCTTGAACGATCCCACCCAGTTATTTTAGCCTTTTGAAGGTCCTATAATGAGTAGGGTTGGTTCTTTCGACAGCAATTTTTGCGCAATAGCTTTGACCTGATCGGTTGTGACAGCTTCAATCTCTGCTTTGCGTTTAGAGATATAATCAATTGGTAAACCCTGATCCTGCAAACCAACAAGTGTACCGGCAATATCAGACGACGACCCCATGTTTTTTACTGCATAAGAACCGATAACATAACTTTTAGCATTATCAAGTTCTTGTTGGGTAATTCCGTTTTCTGCCATTTTCCGTATTTCATCGCGAATGGTTGACAGTGTTTTTTGCGCTTCTTTTGACCGTGTACCAGTTGAAACAACCAAATTGGCAGCATGGTCATAACTGATAAGTGTTGAACCAACGGTGTAAGCCAAGCCGCGTTTTTCACGAACTTCCGAAAATAATCTTGATGTTAAGCCGGGACCACCGAGAACATAGTTCATCAAATAAGCTGCAAAGAAATCTGGATCATTACGCTTTACCCCAGGATAGACGAGGGTTAATGAGGTTTGCGGTAAGTCATAATTGACATTGGCCATACCACCAAGATTAAGCTTTACCTCATCAATTTTCTGGAGCGTTGCTTTTTCAGGTAGGTCGGCAAAGATCTTATCAATAATAACGGAAGCTTCTTGCGCTGAAACAGGTCCGACAATACCGATATGCAAATTGTCACGTGCAAACATTGCTTTATGTGCTGCAACAAGATCATCATGTGTAATATGCATAAGCGTTTCTGGCGTTCCTTCTGCACGGCGCCCATAAGGGTGTTTGCCATAAATCATTGAGAGAAGGCGGTTTTGTGCAATTGTCTTAGGATCTTTTTCAGCGGCCTTTAGCTCGGTGATAAGCTGTTCTCTAACCCGATCGATAGGCTCTTTATCAAATCTTGGTTGTCTGACTGCTAGCCCCAAAAGATCAAAAGCGGGCGTTTTATTGTCAGCAAGAACACGCATACTGCCTTGCATACGATCTCTGCTTGCAGAAAACGCCATTTCTGCCCCTAAATCATCAAGGCGCGCCTGAAAATCTTCTGAAAGAATGTCACCTGCGCCTTCATCGAAAAGGCCAGTCATCAGGTTTGCAAGACCTTCTTTGTCTTGCGGATCCTGCGAGCTGCCGCCACCTATTGAAAATTGAATGGCAACAATTGGTACAGTGTGATCTTCAACAAGCCAAGCTTGTATACCTTTTTCAGAAACAACATTTTGTATTTCAATGGCATTAGCTGGCGCAATGGTTAAGGTTATCCCCCATACAAAGAGCGCTGCAATGACATGAATAGGACGACTAAGGAAAAATATCTTGTTCATAGCAGCACTCATTTGCTTTTCTTTTTTGTGTCAGGGGTACCCGATATTTGTTTTATCGGTGGCAATAGATAACTGTTGACACTTTTTTGCGGATCAAGATATCGGTTGGCGACATCTTTAATATCAGCCGTTGTGACACTTTTTAATTGATTTGGCCAATTGGCAATGTCTTCTACACGCATACCAATCGCCAAAGAACTTCCATAGATTTGTGCAAGGCCAACAGGACTATCAAGCGAATAGATCATATTTTTTATAAAACGGTTGCGTGCCTGATTAAGCTCAGCTTCAGTCACACCATTTTTGCGTATATCGGCAATTTGTTCAAAAACCTGTTGTTGCACAGTATCAAGATCCGTGCCAGCTCTTGGCATGCCATAAACAACAAATACGCCATCATCGACAGCACTGCTATTATAGCCCGAACCAACCGATGCAGCCGTGCCATTTTTAACAATCAAGGTTTGATATAGGCGGCTTCTTGGCGAACCACCTAAAATTTCCCCTAAAAGATCAAGTGCAGCAGCTTCCTTTTTGTCCTTGGCGTTATGATAGGAAGGCACAACCCACATTTGTTGGTAGCTCGGCTCACTCACACGTGGATCGCGCATAGTTACTGTTCTACTCGTGTTTTTGGCAGGTTCTTGTGGTCGGTTTCTCGGGCCAACTTCAGTACGTATTGGAAGTTTGCCGTAAATGTTTAACGCCAATTCACGCACCTTCTTGGCGTCTACATCTCCAGAAATAATCAGTGTAGCATTATTCGGCGTATAGTATTTTTTATAAAAATTAATTGCATCATCACGTGTCAGCTGTTGCATTTCCTGTTTCCAGCCGATGACAGGGTTGTGATAGGGGCTGTTCATAAAAAGAGTAGCACGTGTTTCTTCTGCAAGCATTGCCTCGGGGCTATTGTCGGTACGCATACGGCGTTCTTCGATAATGACATTGCGTTCTGGTACAATGACATCATCGGTCAGAACCAGATTTTCCATTCTATCTGCTTCAAACTTCATCACATCTTCAAGATATTCAGAAGCTACGCTTTGGTAGTAACCCGTATAATCATAGGAGGTAAAAGCGTTTTCCTCACCACCTATTCTTGCGATAAATTTGGAAAATTCGCCTGCAGGGTGGTTGGCAGTGCCTTTAAACATCAAATGCTCAAGAAAATGAGCAATACCTGTATGTCCCATTGGTTCGTCAGCTGAACCCACATGATACCAAATCATTTGCGTTACAACTGGGGCACGATGGTCTTCAATGACAACGACCTGTAAACCATTGGCAAGCGTAAATGTTTGCGTTGGACCTATTTTCGTAATGCTTGGCAAATTAGCTTGATTAGGGGAGGATTGCTCAGTTGTTGCTTTATCGCCTGTATTATCAGCATAAACCTGAACTAGGGCTGTTGAAGATAAGGCAGCAACAAGTGCCATTCTAAATATTGCTTTTTTTATCAATTGAGGCACTGGTAAAACCTTTCAGAAGTTTTTAATCACGACTGTAATATATAGATATATATAATTGTGCCGCCATAATGACGTTTGTCATCAAGTTTAAATATTTCAGGTAAATGGATGGTTGCTTCCTGACTTTCTTCTAAAACAAAAAGAGCATTAGGATTGATCCACCCACCTTCAACAGCAGCAATAAAAGCCTGTTCTCCCAAGCCATGATTATAAGGAGGGTCGGCAAAAACGATGTCAAATGGTTGCATTGTCCCCACTTGACCAAGATGTGTAGCATCACGTCGTAAAATTCTTGCGATACCCTGCAGCCCAAAGTTTTCAATATTTTTATGAATAAGACCGCGGCCTTCAACGGATTGCTCGACAAATGTGCAGGCACGGGCACCGCGTGACAAGGCTTCTATGCCTAACGCACCAGTGCCTGCAAATAGATCAAGAACACGCATTCCATCCCAAAAGTGATCTTTGCGGCTTGCTAGAATGTTAAAAAGACTTTCCCGCGTACGATCAGTGGTGGGGCGAATTGCTTGATCTGATGGCGTTGCAAGATTGCGCCCCGAAAATTTACCGCCGACGATCCGCACGTGAGCCCCCGGCTGGTCTATTGTTGTTTGCACGGTCAGAAGAACGGTTAAAAGCCTTTTTTGGTCTATCGTTATACGAATGGGAAGACTTTTCGCCGAAATTTTTCTTCTTTACATAACCATTGCCATTTTGTTTCCGATCGCCATCACGGAAAGAATTCTGGTCACGCTTTTTGGCAAAACCCTGCCGCTTGCGCTCTGCATTGCCTGCTTCGCGTCTGTTTTCAAATGGTTTATCATTGCCATTATAATGCGACCGGCGTGGTGCATAGCGCTTTTCGCTTTTGTCCGGACGTTCATCCGATTTATATGATTTCTTGTAATATTGGTTTGGCTCTCTAAACGGTCTATCATAACCGGTAGCATCGTCAGAACGATTAGGTCGCGAACGATTTGCTATCGAAGGTCTCCTATCCGAATGGCCATATTGGGCATTTTTATCTTCACGCCGTTTGAAGCCATCATTGTCAAATCTTTTAGGCCGTTCACCATCAACATGACGGGGCGTATGACGGTCAGACGGTGCTGGTCTTGCCTCATCAGTTTTTTGATAATTGCTCCATTGTTTTTTACGCGCTGTCTGGGGGCGAGCACCAGGCGCCATCCAAACATTTGTGCTGCGTGAGCGCGGCGTAGAAGCTTCTCTTTTTTCGTCAGAAGTTTTTTCACGGTTTGACGGTGCCGCATCAAAACGGTTACCACGTTTTTCATTCCAGCGATCTGGTTTCGTTGCCAATTGCATACGGCCACGTTCAGCAAAATCAGGCTTTTTACCTCTTTTATTGAAACGCGGCATATTGGGTGAAGACGAAATCCAACCATCTTCCGACTTTTGTATATTGCCACGAGCAGGCTCGGCTGCAACCACTGGTGAATTTGAAAATGGCTTTATAATTGGTAGATCAAAATCGGCATTTGCTTCTTCAATCAGCCGTTCGCCCAACTGGTCACGCAAGGTGCGCCCTTTAAGCTCTCGCACCGCACCTTCTTCAAGGTCGGCAAGTTGAAACGGTCCAAAAGAGACGCGGATCAACCGCGTAACGCTTAAGCCCAAAGCACCAAGAATATTTTTAACTTCTCGATTTTTACCTTCACGCAACGCAACAGAAAGCCAAACATTTGATCCTTGTTCGCGTTCCAAAACAGCATCAACCGAACCGTAAAACACGCCATCAATGGCGATACCATTTTTCAGCGTATCCAATTCATTCTGGGTAATTTTACCATGGGCACGAACGCGATATTTGCGAACCCAGCCAGTGGAAGGCAATTCAAGCACACGTGCCAGACCACCATCATTGGTCAATAAAAGTAAGCCTTCCGTGTTAATATCAAGTCGACCAACGGAAAGAACACGCGGCATTCCTTCAGGCAAATTGTCAAACACTGTCGGGCGTCCCTCAGGGTCACGGTTTGTTGTCACCAAACCGGCACGTTTGTGATAAAGCCAGACACGGGTTCTTTCTATCGGAGGCAATGGCTTGCCATCAACCGTGATAACATCGGTGCGTGTAACGTTGAAAGCCGGCGATTCAAGCACTTTACCATTGACAGTAATACGTCCTGCGGCAATCATTGTTTCTGCGTCACGCCTTGATGCTATGCCTGCACGCGCCAATCTTTTGGCAATGCGTTCGCTACCATCTTTGCTTTCTTCGCTGGTAAATTTTGCAGGTTCGCTTCTTATTGCTCGTTTATCGCGTGGCGTACCACTATTCTGTGCGCCTCTCCGATCCGTTTGCGGTTTTCGGTTACCGCGATTATTTTCCATAGTATTTATCCTTTAGTCGCTCATTGGCGCCTGTTATCATTTAACCACGCTCTAAACTATTTTGTAGACTTATGGAATCTCTTTCATAACGAGTTTTCCGTTAATGCTGCTATAATAAACTTAAACAGTAAATAAAATCGAATTGTCATATCGAATGGTATAGTAAAGGTTTAAAATGAAACAAACACCCATGGATATAGCTCTTGAAGAGGCCAAATTTGCGGCAGAACGGGACGAAGTGCCGGTCGGAGCAGTCATTGTTCATGGGGGCAAGATCATCGCACGTGCTGGCAATTATACCCGTGCTGCCAATGATCCCACAGGGCACGCAGAAATACGAGCAATCCGCATGGCTTGTGAGGCATTACACGTTGAGCGTTTGCCTGAATGTGACCTTTACGTGACCCTTGAACCTTGCACAATGTGCGCGGCTGCTATTTCATTCGCGCGTATCCGTAGACTTTATTTTGCAACAAATGATCCAAAAGGTGGAGCCATCGAGCACGGTGTGCGTTTCTATAAACAGCCCACCTGTCACCACGCACCGGATGTTTATTCTGGTTTGGGCGAAAATGATGCGGCTATGTTGCTTAGAAAGTTCTTTGTCAAGAAAAGAGAATGATGATGAAAACGGTAAAATTTTCAAATGGTACCACGGTTCCTGCGTTAGGTCAGGGAACTTGGGGAATGGGGGAAGGACATAATAGTATTGATGCTGAAGCCGATTGTTTGAAAAAAGGGCTGGATTTAGGATTAACGCTCATTGATACGGCAGAAATGTACGCCAATGGAGGCGCAGAAAAAGTTGTTGGTGTGGCACTTCAGCAAAATCGAGATCGCGCTTTTGTTGTGTCCAAGGTTTTACCAAGTCACGCCTCGGCAAATGGCACAATGGAAGCATGTGAGCGTAGTCTAAAAAACCTGAAAACTGATGTTATAGATCTTTATCTTTTGCATTGGCCAAGCAGCTATCCCTTAGAAGATACAGTTATGGCCTTTGAGCAATTGATGAAACAAGGAAAAATCAAAGCGTGGGGGGTCAGCAATTTTGATGTTGCAGATATGACCGAGCTGGAAAATCTGGCACCGCAAGGGCATATAACTGTAAACCAAATTCTATATAATTTGTCGCGTCGTGGTACTGAGTTTGACCTTTTGCCTTGGTGCCAGAAACGGAATATTGCTCTGATGGCTTATTCTCCAATCGAGCAGGGACGTATTTTGAAAAATGCCGAACTTCAAGACTTGGCAAAAAGTGTCGGCTTATCAGTGGTCGTTTTGGCATTGGCATGGGTCATACGGCAACCGCAGATGATTGCTATTCCAAAAGCATCTTCAATCGAGCATATCAAAGAGAATTATAAAGCGCTTGATTTGAAACTTGATCCTGAAATTTTAAAAAAATTGGACACAATTTTTACCCCTCCAACCCGTAAAATGCCGCTAGAGGTTATTTAAAATCAAATATTGATTGATTTTATATATCTTGGTTGGGATTGTTAGCTTTGCATGGTGAGAATGGTTTTATAAGCCGCTCTCACTGAATTTTCGTATTAACTGTCGACACCGAATTCTAGAATTTAATGCTGATACTGAATTCTGCTATCAAGCGCTGACATTAAACTGTTAAATTCTGACACCGAGTTCCGACATCAAACACTGACATCAAATTCAGATATTAACTGCTGATATTGAATTCCGTCATTAAATACTGATACTAAATTTTGGTATTAAGTACTGGCATTGAACTCAGATATTAACTACCGGCACCGAATTCCAGCATTAAATGCTGATACGGAGTTTTGCGATCAAGCACTGACATTAAATTGTTAAACTGACAGCAAGTTCCGACATAAAACGCTGACATCGAATTCTGGTATTAAATGGCGACATCAAACGCTGATGTTGAATTCAGATATTAAATGCAGGCACTCAATTATAGCACCAAACACTGATACTGAATTCTGGTATCAAGCGCTGACATTAAATTGTTAAACTACCAGCGAGTTCCAGCATTAAACGCTGATACTAAATTTCGGCATTAAACATTGAAATTAGACAATGCTGAAATTAGAATGGCCACCAGCTCTTTTTACCTGAAGCACCTTTCAGAGCTTTCTTTCTTTCGCGCTCTTTTTTAGCCTCATCTTCACCCTCATCACCAATAGGCGCTGAAGCAGCAGGTTGCCGATATGTTAGCGGTGGTTCGCTCAAATATTTACGTGTTGTCGCAGAGCCACCTTCATTTTCTTTTTTGCGACGAAGATACTCGGCACGCTGTTCTTTATCATTGCCTCTTGCGCCATCATTACGGTGGATGCCATCCTGCCATTCTGATGAACCTGCGGTTTTGCCACCTTGGCTGCCATCAGACACAATCGGTGATACATAATTAGGATTATTCTGGTTTGCGGTTGCTTCATCACGAAGACGCTGGCGGCGCTGTTCTGGTGATTCAGGCCAATCAGGTGAACCAGCTTTGGCAACACTTGCTTGCGGTTGTGGTAATACGCCTTTGGTACCTGGGGCAGGGCGAACAAGTTCAGGGCGAGGACGTGTGTCGACCTGATTTTTATTCGTGTTGGATTTTATCGACGCAATATTAGAAAAATCATCAATCAACTGTTGACCAGTTGTTTTATCTGTTCCATATGTCGGACTGGAAATACATCCAGACAGTACAAAACCAGCTGTGACCATACTTATGGTAATAATTCCTGCTTCGCGTTTTTTCACTGTGTATCCGTTTTCCCGGCTCTGCCGCCCACCTGTTACTCTTTCCGCCAACTGGCAGATAAACTAATACATTGGCTGCACCACTCTTTATGGCACGAGCAAGACAGTGCCATATCACGACATATCCTATGACGGCAATCCCCCTAAAGTAAAGATATACCTATACATAAGCGAAAGGGTGGCACAAAACGATGCTTATGCCACCCCCCAATAAGTTGTTAAATGCGGCCTAAAGCATGCAATTCGTGCAGTGCGGCAGCATCACGAGCCGATACATCCGGATATTTAGGATCGCTACCAACATCTTGTGTATAACGCCATGAACGGGCACATTTTTTGCCATTTGCCTTTTGTGAACGCACCGAAACACCTGAAACCTCTTCAAGTTTAAAGACATCGCTTGGTGCTTGTGCATTGGTGATGACAATATCGCTGGTAATGCAAATTTCAGCCATATCCATTCCCTCTACCGCTTCCAGCAAATTCACGTCGTTAATATAAACGACAGGTGCTGCTTCAAGTGATGAACCAATGCGCTTATCAGCACGCTCAAGTTCAAGGGCGCCAGTCACAACTTTTCTTACTTGCCGTATTTTCTTCCAACGTTCAGCCAAAGCATCGTTGCGCCATTCTTCTGGTGTTTGACGGAATTGTTCAAAATGAACAGATCTGCTTTCAGGATGTCTTTCCAGCCAAGCTTCTTCCATTGTAAAGGGGAGCATTGGCGCAAGCCATGTTACCATATGTTCGAATATTTCACGGACAACATGAAGGGCAGCTTTGCGTTTTTGTGATGAAGGTGCATCGCAGTAAAGCGAATCTTTTCTAATATCGAAATAAAATGCTGAAAGCTCAACAATAGAAAAATCAATTAATGCGCGTGCAATACGCTTGAAATCAAATCCATCATAAGCATCATTTATGAACTTATTAAGCTCATAAAGGCGATGCAACATCAGTTTTTCCAAATCTGGCATACTATCATATGCAATATTTTCACCTTCGTCATGCGCAAGTGTGCCCAGCATCCAACGAATAACATTGCGTATTTTACGATAGGAATCGACATTGGTTTGAATAATGTTTTTGCCTAATCGTTGATCTTCCCAATAATCTGTTGTCATAACCCATAGGCGTAAAATATCGGCACCGGAAGTGTTCATAACATCTTGCGGTGAAACTGTATTGCCCAAGGATTTGGACATTTTTTTACCCTGTTCATCAAGGGTAAAACCATGGGTGAGAACTGTGTTATAAGGGGCACGACCACGTGTTCCGCAGCTTTCCAGCATGGAAGAGTGGAACCAACCGCGGTGCTGGTCGGAACCTTCCAAATAAAGATCAGCAGGCCATTTTAAATCTGGGCGATCTTCAAGGGTAAATACATGTGTACAGCCTGAATCAAACCAGACGTCCAATATGTCATGCACTGGTTGCCATGGCTCACTAGCTCTTTCTGCCAAGAAGCGTTCTCTTGAACCTTCTTTGAACCATGCATCAGCACCTTCTTCTTCAAATGCATCGACAATACGTTGATTAACCGCATCATCTTTGAGTATTTCGCCATCTTCATTGACAAAAATTGCAATAGGTACGCCCCATGCGCGTTGGCGTGACAATACCCAATCGGGTCTATCTTCCATCATGGCGCCAATGCGGTTTTGACCGGCTGCTGGCACAAAACGTGTTTCTTGCACCGCTTTAAGAGCGCGGCTTCGTAACGTTGTACCATCGCCCAAATCTTTATCCATCCAGACAAACCATTGAGGTGTATTTCTGAAAATTACTGGTTTTTTGGAACGCCAGCTATGAGGGTAGGCGTGTTTTATACGACCACGCGCAAACAAATGATTGGCATCAATTAATGCAGCGATTACGATTTTGTTGGCATCGCCAGTTTTGCCATTATCGTCAATCACACGCGATGGCCCACCGGCGCGATCTGGACCAAAACCTGGTGCATCTTTTGTATAATAACCAGCATCATCAACAGGGAAAGGTATAGATGAATCAATACCAGCATTTTCAATTGCCTGTTTGCTGGAAACCCAAATATCAAAGTCTTCTCGACCATGGCTAGGTGCTGTATGAACGAAGCCGGTACCTGAATCTGCCGTTACATGATCTCCATCAAGTAGCGGCACCTTGAATTCATAGCCACCAGCAAATCCTTTTAAAGGATGCGATAGAACCAATGTTTGAAATTCTTCCGCAGCAATTGTACGCAACCGCTTCAGGGTTAGCTTGGCTTTCTTCGCACTTTCTTCTGCCAAAGCTTCCGCAAAAACCAGTTTTTCACCCGCTTGCGGACCGTAATCATTTTCGGCACTTTCTACTTCGTAAAGTCCATAAGCAATACGTGACGAATAAGACACTGCTCGGTTTCCTGGAATTGTCCAAGGTGTTGTCGTCCATATGACCACATAGGCATCTTCAAGATCTTTCGAGTGCGTTTCCAGAACTGGGAATTTCACCCAAATCGTATCAGATTCCACATCATGATATTCGACTTCTGCCTCTGCAAGAGCGGTGCGCTCTACGACAGACCACATCACAGGTTTAGAACCACGGTAAAGCTGTCCAGACATGGCAAACTTCATAAGTTCACCAGCAATGCGTGCTTCTGAGTGAAAAGCCATGGTTGTGTAAGGATTTTTGAAATCTCCAACGATACCAAGACGCTTAAACTCTTCAGATTGTACGCTTACCCAATGCTTAGCAAATTCACGGCATTCCTGTCTAAATTCGTTTATCGGAATGTCGTCCTTGTTTTTGCCTTTGGCGCGGTACTTCTCTTCGATCTTCCATTCGATAGGTAAACCATGGCAATCCCAGCCAGGAACATAATTGGCATTATAGCCGCGCATCTGGAAAGAACGGATGATAACATCTTTCAGAACTTTATTGAGTGCGTGACCAATATGGATATCGCCATTGGCATATGGAGGGCCATCATGCAAAACATAAAGAGGGCGGTCGACAGACTGTTTTCTTAGTTCTGCGTAAAGATCCATCTCTTCCCAGCGTTTAACCAGTTCTGGTTCCTTTTGGGGAAGACCAGCACGCATTGGGAAATCAGTTTGTGGGAGATAAAGAGTTTTTGAGTAATCCATGGCTTCGTTTTGATTCGACATATTGAAATTTCCAGAACAGTTTTACGATTTTTTTAAAAAGACTTTTAACCCGACCTTTCAACCACTTGTCTTGTTCAGACTATGATGAAGATCGGGCGAATAATTCGTACCGTAAAGTGATCAGGATAATGTGCACACATGATTTAACGCTGTAACATGAGATGAAATAGAAAGAAAACTGAATTTTACTACAAAAAGAAAAGGCCCCGTAAAATACGGAGCCTTTCCAGAACTAAAGTTCTTTAAAATTAGAACTTGTAAGCAACACCAACGCGGAAATCGTTGGTTTTGTAGTCAACATTGTACTTGATGTTGTTTTTGCTGTAGTCTTCATCACCGAAATCTGTGTAACGATATTCAGCGCGGAGGATGAGGTGATCTGTCATTGCGTAGTCAACGCCAGCACCGATTGTCCAACCTGTTAGAGTGTCGCTACCGTTAGCGGAGTACATTGGGTATACATCGCCTTTTGAATTCTTGATGCGGTAGTTTGAGTCAACTTTAGAGTAAGCTACACCACCAGCAAGGTAAGGCATCCAACGATCCATTGCGTAACCTACGCGAGCACGTGTTGCACCAGCCCATTTTTCTTTGAGCTTGCTGCTGATAACGTCGCCAGCTGCATTAACTGTAGCTTTGTCGTTCTCGTCCATGTCGCCCCAAACCCAATCGGTTTCGATGCCGAGTACAACATTGTTACCAATGTCAAAGTTGTAACCAGCATAAAGACCACCGATGAAGCCTGATGGATCTGGTGAGAAGCTCTTGCTGTAGTCGATGTCTGTACGATGGCCTTTAACATCTGTGTCTGACCATGAACCACCGATTTGACCACCAGCGTAGAAGCCTGTCCATGAGAAAGCAGGAGCTGCTACAACTGGTGCTGGTTCTTGAGCTGCAACAACGTCTGCAGCTTGTGCTGCTGAAGCGGCTGTAAGAGCAGCAACAGATGCAGCAATAAGATATCTAATTTTCATTTTCATTCTCCAATGCAATATAACTGCTGTTTAGTTATATATAGATGATTGATACGATAAATGCTGTAGCACGAAAGTCACACTAGACAAAAACTAAAAGAATTACCTCAAATAAATGTGAGGGGATCATTTGCCTTGCGAAGTGTCCTTTCATCATACAGAATATTACAAGCTAATGTCTTAATCCTTTATGAAGTATGAAAGACTTAGCCTAATTCAAAAAAGCCCTACAGAAAACCACAGGGCTTTTCCAGTGGTATATATACAAATTAGAATTTGTAAGCGACACCCAAACGTAAATCGTTTGTCTTATAATCTGCGTTATATTTGAACTTGGTGTTCCCAAAATCTTTGTCGCCAAAATCGGTGTAACGATATTCTGCACGCAGAATAATGTTATCTGTCATTGCATAGTCAACACCTGCACCCAACGTATATCCGGTGAGTGTTTTATCGCCGCTAACTTTGCTGAATGCTGTACCAGCTGCATTTGAAAATTTGGCGTTAGAATCAATCTTGGAATATGCAACACCAGCGCCAACAAATGGCATCAAGCGATCCATTGCATAACCTACGCGAACACGTGTTGCGCCAGCCCATTTTTCTTTGAGGTGACCTTTAACAGTATATTGCGATACGCTACCTCTAAGGTAGGTGGAGCTTTCGCTATCATCTGTGTCTACCCAAGCCAAGTCTGTTTCGGCGCCAAGCACGATATTGTTGCTGAGATCAAAATTGTAACCAGCATAAACGCCGCCCATAAAACCTGATGGATCAGGGGAGAAAGATTTACCGAAGCCAGCATATCCCGGTACATCCTTACGACCTGATACTTTCAAGTCTGTGTCCGACCAAGCATAACCAATCTGACCACCAACATAAAAGCCGGTCCATGAAAATGCTGGAGAAGCAACATTAGGTGATGCATCTTGATACATGACCGCGTCAGCTGCTTGCGCGCTGGTTGCAGAGGCCAATGCAAAAACTGAAGCAACTGCGAGATACTTCATATTCATTTGTTTACTCCATGCGAAATGAACTGCAATTGCTGGCACTATAATTGGCACTATCGGAATGTCTGTAGCAAAAAAGACACACCCAATGAAACGGGCCCTTATTTGGGTGCTTTAAACCGATAAGCTCATTCATATGGTAAACATAGCATTAAAAAACGCCGGAAAACCGGCGCTTTTTTAGTTAAAATAGTTGAGAACGAATCAACTATGAGCAAAAATATCAACTTCTGGCCAACCTAATAGGTCAAGTTCAGCTCTTGATGGTAGAAAATCAAAGCATGATTGTGCAATGCTTGCACGTCCTTCGCGAACCAGACGTTTTTCTAAAATGGCTTTTAAGCGGTGCAGGTAAAGGACGTCTGTTGCAGCATATTCAACCTGCGCGGAAGAGAGCTTCTCAGCTGCCCAATCGGATGATTGTTGTTGTTTTGAGATATTGACCTCAATCAATTCACTGCATAAATCCTTTAACCCATGACGGTCAGTATATGTACGTGTGAGTTTCGACGCTATTTTTGTACAAAATACAGGTCGTGGCATGACACCAAATGTTAGTGCAAGGACCGCGAGATCAAAACGCCCAAAATGAAATATTTTGGTAATTTTAGGATCTGAAAGAAGCTTGACCAGATTTGGTGCATCTTTTTGTCCCTTGGCTATTTGGATGACATCCGCCGTACCATCGCCTGGCGATATCTGCACGACACACAATCTATCACGATGTGGCTGCAAACCGAGAGTTTCCGTATCAATTGCAACCTGATCGACATTATAATGTTTCAGATCAGGTAAATCGCCTTTATGAACTCTTATTTCTGCCATATCCTTGTTACCTTATTTTTTAGCCAATGCTTGCAGGATACGCGCCCAAGATCTTTGTCCCTTATGGAAAGATTTCAGGTTGTATTTTTCATTTGGTGAATGGATACGATCGTCATCAAGACCAAAGCCAACGAGTAATGATTCCATTCCAAGTAAGGATTGGAAATCTCCAACAATTGGAATAGACCCACCCATGGCTGCAAGAACTGCCGGTTTGTTCCACTCTTCGGTCAAAGCCTGTTTGGCCAATTGTACAAGGTCTGAATCATAGGGCAATTGTATTGCCGGTGATGCACCATGCTCTTTGAATTCCACCTTGCAGTCGGCAGGCACAAGGCTGCGCACATAATTGCGGAACGACTCTCTGATTTTTTCAGGATCTTGATGATGAACCAATCTGAATGAAATTTTTGCGCTGGCCTTTGATGCGATAACAGTCTTGAAGCCTTCGCCTTCATATCCGCCGCTAATACCATTAACTTCTGCTGTTGGTCGCGCCCATGTCAATTCCAAGATTGAGCGGCCTTTTTCGCCTGATGGTATTGATAGCCCAACGGGACCTAAAAATTCTTTAGCGTCGCGCCCCAAAGCATTCCAAGATTTTAGAATGTCTGCTGGTGTTTCCTCAACACCATCATAGAAGTTTGGAACGGTTACACGCCCATTTTCATCATGAAGTCCGGCGATAATTTTTGCTAAAATATGGATAGGGTTTGCAGCTGCTCCGCCAAAATGACCCGAATGTAGGTCGCGGTCAGCACCTGTTATGATAACCTCTTCACCCAACATACCGCGTAAGCTAACAGAAATTGATGGTGTGTCTGCATCCCACATCGAAGTATCACATACCAGCGCATAGTCAGCTTTTAATTCTTCTGCATGGGCATTTAAAAATGGTTTCAATGAAGGGGAACCTGATTCTTCTTCGCCTTCAAATAGAATTGTCACGGCAATAGGAAGTTCTCCGGTCTCTTCTTTGTAAGCGCGGCATGCTTCGACAAATGTCATAAGTTGTCCCTTGTCGTCACCAGCACCGCGAGCCGAAATGACTTTTACGCCGTCAAGTTCTTTAAGTTTTGGATCAAACGGCTCATCATGCCATAGATTAAGCGGATCCACTGGCTGCACATCATAATGACCATAGAATAATACATGTGGTGCATCTTTTGTGGGACCAGGATGGTGTGCGACAACCATAGGATTGCCTGTTGTGTCACGACGAGAAGCCTCAAATCCAATGCTTTTGAGGTCTTCAACAAGCCAATCTGCCGCCTCTTTGCAATCTTTTACAAAAGCTGGATCAGTCGAAATAGATTTTATACGGAGTAAATTGAAAAGACGTTCAAGGCTGACATTAAGGTCGGCATCGAGACGGGATAAAACTTTATCAAGCATGAATAACACCTGTAATTAATAGATTGGCTGAAGACTTTAAGCTTCTTGCAGTGTTTTGCAAGCACGCAGAATCATTTTTGACATTGCGCGCAATAAAAACTTGATCGGACAGATTGGGTAATTCTTAAAATTGGTTCACCACATTGGGGGCATGGTTGACCTTCTCTGTCATAGACAGAAAAACTATGTTGGAAATATCCAAGGGAGCCATCCGTATGCATGTAATCA
The DNA here is from genome assembly GCA_946478665.1 of uncultured Bartonella sp. Taxonomy (GTDB): domain Bacteria; phylum Pseudomonadota; class Alphaproteobacteria; order Rhizobiales; family Rhizobiaceae; genus Bartonella. The sequence continues at coordinate 26,988 of CAMLCZ010000003.1, forward strand.
CGAAGAGATGAACCGCCGGCCTTGATCGCATCATAGATAACGGCGCGGATATTTTCAGCCAATGTATCAACTTTTTTTCTCGCCGAAGGTGTTTTTGCACCAAGCGTGGATGCCAGTCGTTTGGGAGAAAGATGACTGCGCCATAGTGCTTCACAAACATATATATTTCCCAAACCGGCAATAATCGACTGGTCAAGTAACGCCGATTTTAACGGTGTTTTTTTGTCAGCAAAGGCATGGTTTAAATAATCTCCCGATAGATCATTGCCTGTTGGTTCGGGACCCAATTTCATAAGTAATGGGTGTTGGTAAAGCGTTGCAGTATCGGCAAGAAGCATAAAACCAAAACGCCGCGGATCATTATAGACAACACGATAGGTCTTTCCGTCTAACGTCTCGACATGCATAATAAAATGGTCATGTTTCATGAGTTTGGTTTTTGGATAGTACTCAAAACCCAAAACATCGTTTTCTATCCGCCACGAGCCAGACATGCCTAAATGGCTTATAATTGTCTCTTGCGAAGATAAATTGATTAATAAATATTTGGCTCTTCGCGTTATTGACGTTATCCGCTGTCCGATAAGATGGCTTATAAAATCTACCGGAAAAGGAAACCGTAAATCAGGTCTATTCAATGTTGCATCTGTTATTTTACTATTTTCTAAAACAGGCTCTAGACCACGCTTAACAGTTTCTACTTCTGGTAGTTCAGGCATATCGTCACTAACTTTAATCGGCTGAATCTAAGATAAAAATTTATTTTTATTAGATAATCCCACAAATTGCTTTTTTAAAGAGAACCTATTCATAGGCCAGCTTAATCGACATAAAAAGTTTTCTATTACCCGAATATTATTGCAAGCTTAACAATATTTTTTAGTTGGCTCACCATCGATTTTAATAAACTGTTAACTTTGTTATGGTATCCATTCAGTCAATAAGGGGTTGAGTTCTTGAAAATACAAGATGTCATCCCCATATCACATACAACATAGCGGACGCTGACCACGGATGTACTGGCAGTGAAACGCTTGACGGAAGGTCGGGTTTTCCCCCGGCCTTTTTGTTTGCTAAGAAATCACTTCATCTCTTAAATAACGTATCTCTTAAATAGCGTAACTTTTATAAGTTTACTTTTTACAGGCTCGCCTTTTTGCGCTTGTCTACAAGCTCGCTTTTTAGGGCTGCGGTTTTTATATTTTATGAGTATGGGATTTTGTAAGTTCCCTTATGTTATTTTCCAAAATTATTATTCTCCTTGTGTGATGGTGAAAAAATAGTCTAGCAGCTTTACAGCAACCGATAAAAACTTGGATTACCTTCATAGAAGGTTTAAAACCACAAGGAATACAACGAACGGGGACAATATATTCCTGTCATTTAGATGGTTGATCTTGATAAGCTATAGATCAAAACATAAAAAATTAATCGGCTAAAATTTTTATAAAATTGAATAAAACTAGATGATTACTATGGCTATTTGTTACGCAACGTCACCTCTTGTTGTGAAACATTGCCTCGTCCGATTTTGTGATTGATTTAATCTTGAACCAAATCATTTTCACGGTGATAATCGTCTAATCTACAATCATACAGGGGAGGATAATATGAATAAGCCAGACATCATGGTTTTTAGCCCATTAGGTGAAGCCCAAATGGAATATCTAAATAGGCATTATCATTTATTGCGTGGTGACTTGGCTGAAAATCTCAATGATTTTGTTGATAAAAACGCGCATGATTGTCGTGTTGTCATAACCACGGGCAATATTGTTTTTGACCGATATTTTATAAAAAAGATGCCAAATCTGGGATTGGTTGCATGTGCAACCGCTGGCTATGACCAATTGAATATTCAGCAACTGAGACAAAACAACATTCATATAACCAATACGCCTGATGTTTTGACGGATGATGTCGCAGATGTTGCCTTGATGCTTATGTTAGCCGCTAGGCGACAACTTATCATTGGTGATTCCTATGTTAGATCGGGTGAATGGGCACGGAAAGGTTCGATGCCATTGACCGATACGACAGCAGGCAAACGCGCTGGGGTTGTTGGTTTGGGACGTATTGGCCGTGCAATTGCAAAACGTTACGAAAGCTGTGGCCTTGAAATCGGTTATTATGGTCGTGCCCAAAAAGACGATGTTTCCTACCGGTTCTTTTCGTCAATCACGGAGCTGGCAGAATGGGCAGATATATTGGTTGTTGCCGTCACGGGTGGTAAGGAAACAGAAAAGCTCATTTCAAAAGACGTTATTATTGCTTTGGGTAAGCACGGTTCGCTCATCAATATTTCTCGTGGCACCGTGGTTGATGAAATAGCACTCATTGATGCTTTGCAAAATGGTATGCTTGCCAGTGCAGGATTAGATGTATTTTTAAACGAGCCAAATATTAATCCTAATTTTGCCCATCTTGAAAATGTCGTTCTTTATCCGCATCACGGGAGCGGCACAATTGAAACACGCGATAAGATGTCTCAACTCGTTGTCGATAACATTGAGGCATTTTTTGCCGGCAAAAATTTGTTGACTGAAGTTTTATAATGCTGAGTACATTTTTATAATTAGGAACAATCGACGGCAACGATGGCAAAACAATTGAAAACAACGCTGGAAAAATCTGTCTGAAGAAGAAAAGCGATGTCAGACGATTGAAAAATATGTCCGAAATTCGTTATTTTTTACAAAAATAACGAAAAAAGGACATATGAACTGATTGTGAAGCGGTCAAGCAATTTGTTTTAGAATAACGAATGCGTTTCAGAATTGGATTTCAGAATTGTATTTCAGAATTTTGTTGCAGAATATGGTGTAACAAAAAACATGGATCAAAATCTGAATAGCAAGCCATATCTTATAGACAAGCTGTATCGTATAGATTAGCGGTATCCTACGACTTGATATTGCGTAAAATACCGCGTTGATAAATTATCAATTGACCAGAAATATCGGCATCAACAACAGTAAATGACCATTAGCCGCCTAATTCAGACATATGACGACTCAAACCGCAGACGCCATTTTTCTCGATAGCAAATTCATGGCCTTTAGGCTTTTGTTCAATTGCTTTTAGAATAAGCGCTCTTAAAACTTCATCACTTTCTGAAGTTCTCATTGCCTCTCTTAGCTCGACCATGCCAGATTGTCCCATGCATGGGTAAAGCTTACCAGTTGAGCCAACACGAATGCGGTTGCAAGATGCACAAAAATCACATGAAAGTGGGGTAATAAACCCGAGTCTTCCACCGGTTTCCTCGACAGTTACATAACGGGCAGGGCCACCAGAACAGTGGGTGTCTGGAGTAAGTGTCCAACGCTGTTCAAGACTTTCTCGCAAGCTGCGAAGTGATAGAAAAGTTTCATAACGGTCATGCCCAGTGTACCCCATAGGCATTTCTTCAATGAATGTCAGATCCATCTGTCGACCATGTGCAAAACGGATAAGATCGTCCACTTCACTTAGAAAACCACCACGCATAGCAACAGCATTTAATTTGACTTTCAAACCGGCTTCTTGAGCGGCGTCCAAACCAGATAAAACACGACTGATATCGCCACGCCGTGTTAGTTGTTCATATCTGACTGGATCTAATGTATCCAAAGAAACATTGATTCGCTTGACACCATTATCAACCAATGCCTTGGCATAACGGGAAAGCAAGGTTCCATTGGTGGTCAATGTTATTTCATTAAGGCCAGCACCAAGATGGCGCGTAAGCATTTCAAAGAGAACCATTATATTCCGTCTTACCAGAGGTTCCCCACCGGTTAGGCGAATTTTATTGACACCAAGCCCAATCGTGCAGTCACAAATGCGATAAAGCTCTTCAATGGTTAAAAGCTCTTTTTTGGGTAAAAACACCATATCTTCCGCCATGCAATAAACACAGCGCAAGTCACAACGATCTGTTACAGACAAACGCAGATAATTAATCGTTCTTCCGAACGGATCAATCAATTTGGGGTCTGGTGTTTTTTCCACGCTTGACACTCCTTACTGAACAAGAGGCCCTTCATTAGGTTTTACTTCTACACCAGTAATATGGGATTTGCCAGCTAAGATTGCGATATATTGTTGAACAGCTTTCGACCAGCTTGACGCTTCAAGCCACGCGGCAATTTTTTCGTGTACCATTTCGAAGGGAAGGGTCTCACCTGGAATGATATGGGAGATATCAATAATATGATAGCCATAACGTGTGGCAACTGGTTGTGCCAATAAGCCGGAACTGTTGGCATTTTTTAAGGCATCTTCAAATTCAGGAACCGTACTACCACGCGTTATCTGACCAAGATTTCCCCCCTCTTTGGCCGAAGGGCAGGCCGACATATTTTTAGCAATTTCAGCAAATTCAGTTGGTTGTTCTGTTAAAAGGCTTAAGATTTTTTCTGCCTGTATCCGCGCATCTTCATATGCTTTTTTGTCTTCTGGGTTAGCGGCCAAAAGAATGTGCCGCACTTCCCATATAGTATCTGTGGAAAAGCGGGACGGATCGCGATCATAAAGTCTACGGCAATCTTCTTCCCGTGCTTCAGGGGTATTGACTTCTTGGTCAAGTAGATTGGCGATAGCGGTATCAAGTTGTGTTTGTCCTGCAACGTCTTCTTTTGGAACAAGACCTTTATTTTGGGCCTCTTGCCACAATAATTCGCGCACAACAAGGGCTCTCGCTGCTTGCAGAAGCGCATCGCCCGGATTTTTCGCCGGATGATTCTGTGCTTCCTGAAGAATATTTGATTCTGCTATTACAACGCCATTAACACTGACTTCATTGAAAACAGGCTTAGCTTTTGGCGGAATTGTCGTGTCGATTTCCTGCTTTGTGCTATAGGGCTGTTTTTCATGGGGATGTGCATGGGTTGAGGTGCCCCCACGCGACACCTTTATTGTTGTTGTCATCGCATATTACTCTGCAGTTTGGCGGCGTACACGAATAGGCATTGGCTCTTTTTTCCGGACAACCTGATATCCTGGACGCCAGATATAACGAATAGGTGCGCTTAACATATGCACCAAACGCGTAAATGGGAAAACGAATAGAATCGTAAGTCCAAGGAAGAGATGGAGTTTGAAAACCGGAGCGACATCTTCAACGTAACTGGATGCAGCCAGATTGAATGTAAAGATTCCCTGTGCCCAATTCATTAATTTAACCATTTCATGACCATCCAAATGTTGCATAGAGACAGGTATAGTCGACAAGCCCAACAACAACTGCGCCCATAACATGAGTATAATCAGCGTGTCAGCAGTACTGGACGATGCGCGCACACGTGGATCACAAAGCCGGCGATGGGCAAGCAGGGTTGCACCAATAATGCCCATAGCGCCAGCGATACCACCTGCGGTTATTGCAACAATTTGCTTGAATGTATGGCTAACACCTAAAGCATCCCAGAAAGCAATTGGCGTAAGTAATCCAACAAGGTGTCCTAGAAATATGAACAATACGCCCACATGGAAGAGAACGGATCCCCACATTAATTGCCGTCTGCGTAATAGCTGACTGGAGCCGGCACGCCATGAATATGGCTCGCGGTCATAACGAATAATAGACCCCAATGCCAATACCGTTAAAGCAATATAAGGATAAACCCCGAAGAAAAGTGTATTAAAAAAATGAGTCATTGGTCGTGTCCTCAAATCTGTGCTGATGCGTCACGGTGTGAAGCACGAATGCGTCGTTGCAAACGATCTGGCCCACAATCATTATCCCCCTGATTGGCGCCAAATGTGATGGCTTCTTCTTCCCAAATACGATCCAAAGCGACCAAATCGTTTGGATCGTCTTCTTTGCGGGCGACAATTTCAGCAACCAGAGCTTCATCGGCTGTTACGCCGGCCAGTTGTTCAATGGCTGTAAACGCTGCAGCATAAGGTGAACCGCGCTTCTGCAATCTTTGCCGGATTGCAGAAATGATATGCAAGGTTTCACCCAGCAAATGTTTTGCGTCCTCGTTGGAACGTGTTGACAAAAATTCCAGAAACATTGGTAAATAGTCCGGAAGATCGTGAACATCGATTTCAAAACCGGCTTCCTCATACATGGTTTTTAAATCAACCATGGCCTGACCACGATCACGGTTTTCACCGTAAACATGTTCAAAGAGGTGCAAGGATAAAGACCGTGTACGATCGAAAAGCAGGACATAGTCTTCCTGTACGTCATATATATCACGGTCAGTAACGGACGAGATCAAGGTTTTAAGACCGTCAATTTGTGTCTTGTTGAGATTGGATAGCTGATCCAATGTCGTGCGTAATAAACCACCGGCCTGTTGTATCTCTTCAGTTGGATAGGATAGAAGAACCGAGATAATTTTTAAATCGGAATTCATCATGCGCTCTCCTTGAAAAGGTCTGTTGGTGTTGCAACGACTTTTTTGCGTTTGCTACCAAACAGATCTGCTTTTGAAGTGCCGCCAGAACAGCCATTACCAAATGAGAACCCACACGAACCACGAAGATCATATGCATCTTCGCTAATTTCACGATGGGCTGTTGGAATAACAAAACGATCTTCATAGTTTGCAATCGCCATCACTTGATACATATGCTCGATCATTTCAGGCGTTAAACCGACTTTTTCTGCATATTCTGGACGATATTCGCCATCAACAGACTTCGCACGCATATAGGCACGCATTGCCAACATTCTTTCCAATGCAGAAATGATTGGTTGCTCTTTGCCAGCTGTCAACAGATTGGCAAGATAGCGAACCGGAATGCGCAATGAACGGACATTCGGAATAAAGTCATCCATAGCCAATTTACCGGCTTCCGCAGCTGATTGCAGAGGTGAAAGCGGTGGAATGTACCAAACCATGGGTAAGGTGCGGTATTCAGGATGCAGCGGAAATGCCACTTTCCACTTCATTGCCATTTGATAGACAGGCGAGTTTTGTGCCGCCTCCAACCATTCGTCACTGACACCGTCTTTACGGGCTTGTTCAATCACAGCCGGATCATTCGGATCGAGGAAGATTTTGCATTGTTCTTCATAAAGATCCTGCTCATTTGTTGTTGATGCGGCATTAGAAATCTTATCGGCATCATAAAGCATCACACCAAGATAGCGGATACGACCGACACAGGTTTCCGAACAAACCGTTGGCATGCCACTTTCAATACGAGGATAACAGAAGATACATTTTTCTGATTTTCCTGAAGACCAGTTGAAATAAATCTTCTTGTATGGGCAGCCGGAAACGCACATACGCCAGCCACGGCACTTTTCCTGATCGATTAGGACAATGCCGTCATCTTCCCGTTTATAGATAGCACCGGAAGGGCAAGCAGCAACGCAAGTCGGATTAAGGCAATGTTCGCATAAACGTGGCAAATACATCATAAATGTATTTTCAAATTCGCCATAGATTTCTTTTTCTACGCCAGCAAAGTTGTAATCCTGAGAGCGCTTAGAAAATTCGCCGCCTAGCACATCTTCCCAGTTTGGACCCCATTTGATCTTTTCCATACGTTGCCCAGTGATTTTTGATCTAGGGCGTGCAACCGGCATGGTCTTACTTTCTTTTGCCGTTTGCAAATGTTCGTAATCAAAATCAAATGGTTCATAATAATCATCAATTTCCGGCAAATCGGGATTGGCGAATATTTTTGACAATACGCGCCATTTGGCTCCCATACGGGGGCGTATTTTGCCGTTTGATTTTCTTACCCAACCGCCATTCCAGCGTTTCTGGTTTTCCCAATCTTTAGGAAAACCGATGCCCGGCTTTGTTTCAACATTATTGAACCAAGCATATTCAACGCCTTCGCGGTTTGTCCAAACATTTTTACAGGTAATGGAACACGTGTGACACCCGATGCACTTATCGAGATTTAACACCATACCTATTTGAGCGCGGACTTTCATTCTGCGGCCTCCTTCAATGCTGAATCGGCTTCTCCATCCATCCAATCAACGTGTTCAAGTTTGCGAACAACCACAAACTCATCACGATTGGCGCCGACAGTGCCGTAGTAGTTAAAACCATAAGATTGCTGTACATAACCACCAATCATGTGGGTTGGTTTTGTGATAACGCGCGTGACCGAATTGTGAATTCCCCCGCGCTGTCCAGTTAATGGAGATCCCGGAACATTCACGATCTTTTCCTGAGCATGATACATGAAGACAGTTCCATCTTTCATGCGTTGGGAAACGATAACACGAGCAACAAGCGAGCCATTGACATTGTAGGCTTCAACCCAGTCATTATCGACAATACCAGCCTTTTTGGCATCATTTTCAGAAATCCAGACAACAGGACCACCTCTGTTTAATGTCAACATAAGCAGGTTATCTGAATAGGTGGAGTGGATGCCCCATTTTTGGTGCGGCGTAATAAAGTTCAAAACCAGATGCGGTGTGTCACCGGCTTTCGCCTCAATTGCTGGATTAATCGTTTTCGTGTCGATAGGTGGACGATAAACACAGAAACCCTCACCAAATGCACGCATCCATAAGTGATCTTGGTATAGTTGCTGACGACCGGTAATTGTACGCCACGGAATAAGTTCGTGGACATTCGTGTAACCGGCATTATAGCAAACATGTTCGGATTCCAGACCAGACCATGTTGGGGACGAGATAATTTTCCGTGGTTGTGCAACAATATCACGAAAACGGATTTTCTCGTCTTCTTTTGGTAGTGCAAGGTGCGTATGGTCACGACCAGTATGTTCACCCAATGCAGCCCAAGCTTTAACCGCAACTTCCCCGTTTGTTTCTGGCGCAAGTGTTAAGATAACTTCTGTAGCATCAATGTCGCTGCTGATGCTTGGCATACCTTTTGTTACGCCTTCATCTTCAACAATACCGTTTATGCGGCCAACCAAATCAACTTCGTGTTCTGTTTTCCAAGCGATACCCTTGCCACCATTGCCAACTTTCTTCATCAATGGACCAAGTGCTGTAAAGCGCTTGTAAATGTTTGGATAATCACGCTCGACAACGGCGATAGAAGGCATCGTCTTACCGGGGATTGGCTCGATTTCGCCTTTCTTCCAGTCTTTTACATCCATTGCTTGGCCAAGTTCGCCGGCAGTATCATGCTGGCTTGGTGAAAGCACAACATCCTGTTCAACACCCAATACTTCAGGTGCAATTTCAGAGAACTTTTTAGCAATGCCTTTGAAAATATCCCAATCGCATTTTGCTTCCCAAGATGGGTCAACAGCACTTGATAGTGGGTGGATAAATGGATGCATATCCGACGTGTTAAGATCATTTTTCTCATACCACGTTGCGGTCGGCAAAACGATATCCGAATAAACACAGGTCGTCGACATACGGAAGTCTAGTGTTACCAACAAATCAAGCTTGCCTTCAGGTGCCTGATCGTGCCAGACGGCCTCTTTCGCTTCTGTACGGCCTTGCTCACCCAAATCTTTCCCCAGTACGCCATTTGCCGTACCAAGCAGATGTTTGAGGAAATATTCATGCCCTTTTCCCGAAGAACCAAGAATATTTGACCGCCATACAAACATATTGCGTGGCCAGTTTATTGGATCGTCTGGATCTTCGCAGGACATCGTCAAGGTGCCAGATTTCAGACCTTCAACAACATAATCCTTTGCATCCTTGCCAGCTTTTTCAGCTTGTTTGGCAATATCAAGTGGGTTGGTCTTCAATTGTGGGGCAGAGGGCAACCAGCCCATCCGTTCCGCACGGATATTGTAATCAATCAATGCTCCGTCCCACGGCCCTTCGGGTGCTGTTGGAGACAGCAATTCATTGATTTTTACAGTTTCATAGCGCCACTGATCGGTATGGGCATAGAAGAATGACGTCGAGTTCATATGACGTGGCGGTCTTGCCCAATCCAATGCGAAAGCCAAAGGAGCCCAACCAGTTTGCGGACGCAATTTTTCTTGTCCGACATAGTGGCTCCAGCCACCACCCGATTGTCCTATACAGCCGCACATCACCAACATATTGATAATGCCACGGTAGTTCATATCCATATGGTACCAGTGATTAAGACCAGCACCAAGAATAACCATGGAACGGCCTTTTGTGATCTCGGCATTACGCGCAAATTCACGGGCAACAGTAATAATCTTGTCTCGTGAAACGCCCGTTACCTTCTCTGCCCATGCTGGTGTATATGGGATATCGTCATCATAGGACGATGCACAATTTTCGTCTTTAAAGCCACGTTCAAGACCATAATTTGCAACAAAGAGATCAAATACCGTGGCAACAACAACTTCACCTTCAGGAAGTTTCAACTTACGGGCAGGAACCTTGCGCGTTAAAATGCTTTCATGGTCAGTCCCGTCAAAGTAGCTATGCTCATGATTAGCAAAATAAGGGAAATCGACATCGGCTACAGTGTCATGCTCACCTTCAAGCATAAAGCTCATTTCAAGTGTCACATCACGTCCCTTGCCATCTTTCGATTCAAGGTTCCATTTCCCTTTTTCGCCCCAACGGAAGCCTGAGGAGCCTACAGGTACAACATATTCGCCTGTCTTGGCATCAACCGCCACGGTCTTCCATTCCGGATTGTTATCTTCACCTAGATTGCTAGCGAAATCCGATGCGCGCATTAAACGATCAGGAATATAATGGCCATTTTTACCAACAAGTTTGACCAACATTGGCATGTCGGTATAACGCTGGCAATAATCTTCAAAATATTCTGCCTGACGTTCCAAATGGAATTCGCGCAGAATGACATGCCCCATTGCCATAGCCAAAGCAGCATCGGTGCCTTGTTTTGGATGAAGCCATAGATCGGCAAATTTGCTTGCTTCAGAGTAATCGGGCGAAACAACAACAGATTTTGTTCCTTTATAACGCACTTCAGAATAGAAATGTGCGTCAGGTGTACGTGTCTGAGGAACGTTGGAACCCCATAACATAAGGAAACCAGCATTATACCAATCGGCTGATTCTGGCACATCGGTTTGTTCGCCCCATGTCATTGGTGATGCAGGTGGCAAATCGCAATACCAATCGTAAAACGACATACAAACGCCGCCAAGAAGTGACAAATACCGCGAGCCCGCAGCGTAAGACACCATCGACATTGCAGGAATTGGCGAAAAACCAATGACGCGATCCGGACCATACTTTTTAATCGTATAGGCATTGGCTGCGGCAATGATTTCATTGACCTCGTCCCATGGTGCACGGACAAAGCCACCAAGCCCACGAACACGTTGATATTCGGCACGCTTTTCTGGGGTTTCTTGGATAGCAGCCCATGCGCCAATCGGTGTTTTTAAAACACGTTCCTTGCGCCACAACTTGATGAGGCGTGAGCGAATGAGCGGATATTTTACCCGATTGGCAGAATACATATACCAACTGTAACTTGCACCACGGGGGCAACCGCGAGGTTCATGATTTGGAAGATCAGGACGTGTGCGTGGATAATCTGTCTGTTGTGTTTCCCAGGTGACAATGCCACCCTTCACATAAATTTTCCACGAGCATGACCCCGTGCAGTTGACCCCATGGGTTGACCGTACGATTTTGTCGTACTGCCAACGCTTGCGATATGAATCTTCCCATGACCGGTCTTCGTTGGTTGTCACACCATGTCCGTGAGAAAATGGTTCTTTTTTTCGTGCCAAAAAATTCAGGCGGTCGAGTAGATGACTCATGGATAGTCTCCTTAGTTAACAGCGTTAATAATTAACGCCGACGGCCTTCAACATGGAGAATTGCACCCTTACGAATGTAGCAACCCCATGTAATAGCAAGGCAAATCACGTAAAAGATCATAAATCCCCATAATGCGGCTTGTGGGCCACCTGTTGCATCTTTCGATACTGCAAAACTGACAGGGATAAGGAAAAAGGCATAAGCAGCAATGGCTGCAGTAAAGCCAGTTATAGCGGCAGATTCACGGTCGCTTTGATGGCGTTTTTGTTCTTCTGTTGCATTAGGCATCTTTTGGTCGATAACACGTGCCATAATCACAGGGATCATCTGGAACGTTGAAGCATTTCCCACGCCTGTTGCAAAGAATAGAACCATAAATGACGCAAAGAAACCTGGAAAAGCGATTGGATTTCCCGGATTGGCAACAAAATACAATGCACATCCAAGGGCAATCATCATCAAGATAAATGACCAGAATGTAACACGGCCACCACCAATTTTATCGCTCACACCACCAAAACCAGCACGAGCAAGCGCAGAGATCAATGGTCCCAGAAACACGTAATGGAGCACGTTGGCGTCTGGAAAGGTCAAACGCATGAGCAATGGAAATGCCGCAGCAAAACCAATGAATGAACCAAATGTTCCCATATAAAGAACACACATTAACCAGTTATCTTTACGTTTGAAAATGACAGCCTGATCGGCAAAAGATGCTTTGGCGTCGGCAATGTCATTCATACCAAACCAGCAAAGAATGGCTGATAATGCGATAAATGGTACGAAGACAAATGCACCATTCTGCAACCACAATTGTGATGTTGTGCCATCTGCTTGTGTCACTGTTAATGGGTGTCCACCCAACCAGCCGAAGGCATTGGTTGCGATAACGAGTGGAACAACAAATTGCACCACAGATACGCCAAGATTACCTAAGCCGGCATTTAGTCCACTTGCTTTACCTTTTTCAGCTTTAGGGTAGAAAAAGGAGATATTGGACATTGAAGACGAGAAATTGCCGCCGCCAAATCCGCAAAGAAGCGCAAGCAAAGCCATAACCCAATAAGGTGTATTGGTATCTTGTACGGCAAACCCGATACCAAGGGCTGGTATTAAAAGCGAAGCTGTTGTCAATCCAGTCCAACGGCGTCCACCAAAGATTGGCACCATAAACGAATAGAATATACGTAAAGTAGCACCTGAAAGTCCCGGCAATGCCGTTAGCCAAAACAGTTGTGTCGAACTAAATTTGAAGCCTGCGCGGGGTAGCTCTGCCACCACGACCGACCAAACCTGCCAGACAGCAAATGCAAGCAGCAAAGCGGGTATGGATAGCCACAAATTCTTATTGGCTATCTTGCGACCATAGGTATTCCAGAAATTCTGGTCTTCTGGATTCCACTCGGTAAGGACATATCCTTTGTTTTCTTGATTGGGCATTATAGTTTACTCCTGAGATCCTGGCAATTTTTGCCCGTTCGCTATCATTTTGCGGTGTTCCATGCGTTCGATGGAAATATGCATCCATAAAAGTGCAATGAATGAAATGAAGAAAAGTACCATGAAGCAGGTTGAATAAACGCCGGTGATATCCAGTATTTCACCAAACAAGATTGGTAGAATAAAACCGCCAAGACCACCGATCATACCGACGAGACCGCCGACCGCACCAACACTTTTGGGATAGTATACGGGTATGTGTTTATAGACAGCCGCTTTTCCAAGAGCCATGAAGAAACCAAGAATAGCGACAATTACACCAAAACCGACAAGATTTATCGCAAAAGAGAAGCTTAAAGGACCTTTGGCCGTATCAACCACATAATGCGTTGGCGGATAGGAAAGGACAAAGCAGGCAATTGTACACATACCAAGTGTCCAGTACATAACACGTCTTGCACCATATTTATCGGATAGATAACCGCCATAGGCGCGGAACAGTGAAGCAGGTACTGAATAAAGAGCTGCAATGACACCAGCCAACCATAGATCGATTGAATAAACATCTTGCAAGTAGTGCGGCAACCACGTTGCCAAGGCAATGTATCCACCAAAAACAAAGAAGTAATAGAAGGAAAAGCGCCATACCTGCATATGCTTTAATGGAGCAAGTTCCAACAATGCGCTTTGTGATTTGATACCAAGCTTACGTTGCTCTACAAGCACTGGGTCATCATCGGTAAAGAACCAGAATATTGCAGCCGTGATAACCAGAACCAGTGCCCAGACATAAGCCACACCTTCCCAGCTTCCCCACCAGCTCATGACCCATGGCGCACCAAGCTTTGTAACGGCTGCACCAACATTACCAGCGCCGAAAATACCAAGAGCCAAGCCTTGTTTTTCAGCACTGAACCAACGCGATACATAAGCCACACCAACAGAAAACGTGCCGCCGGCAACGCCAATACCTAGTGCCGCTATTAACATCCATGTATATGTATGGGCGTATGTCAATAAAAACGTTGACAATGCCGATGCAAGCATAGACAAGACAAATATTATGCGGCCACCGATTTGTTCTGTCCAAATGCCAAGCGGAATACGGACCAATGATCCTGTCAGAACAGGTGTGGCAATAAGTAAACCAAGCTCCGATTGGCTAAGACCCAATTTTTTCTGAATTGCGATGCCGATAATTGAGAAAATTGTCCATACCGCAAAACATACGGTAAATGCCAATGAGCTCAACCAAAGTGCTTCAGATGAGCCCTTGATAGGAGTATCCGTTTTTTCCATTTTGAGCACCCTTTAAATACTTGTAACTTTGTCGATTTCGTATGTAATGAGTGGTCAAATAGGGCGCCTTGATCGAAATCAAATAGCTTTTATTTAATTTAAAAAAGCGCAGAATTTAATTTAATGGAGGGGCAGGATTGATTTCAAATTGGAATAGAATTGATAAATATTAAGTCTGGTGGATAAAAAGTTTTTTTAGAGGAATGATATGCGATTAGAGGATCAAGAACGCATTCGTAAGCTTCAGATATTTTCTCAGGCTCGCGAGGAAACTTTTCAATCTCTCATTGGCCCAGGCTTTTTTCAAAGCTTTCCACCCGGGGTTATTCTGGTGAAGGAAAATGCAATGCAGGACTTTCTCTTTATTCTGGTAGAGGGACAAGTTGAAATGTATGCAACGAGCTATGGTCGGGAAACAACACTCGATATTATTCAGCCCGTTGGCCTATTTATTCTGGCAGCAATTCTCAATGACGATGTATGCCTGCAATCAGCACGTACATTGACTGACGCCCAAGTTTTGATGATACCGTCCTCTACTGTCAGAGCGGCAATGGATAATGATAATGCTTTCATGCACGCTGTTGTTCGCGAACTATCGCGCAGATACAGAGTAACAGTGAAAGAACTCAAAAATCAGAAATTGCGTAACGGTAGTGAACGACTTGCCAATTGGATTTTACAGGAATCCGATTATAGCCAGACAGATAACTACATCGATATCCCATATGAGAAAAAGTTGTTGGCTTATCGGTTAGGCATGACACCGGAAAACCTTTCCCGTGCTTTTGCCACAGTTTCTCAACATGGTATCAATGTTAATGGTGCGCGTATTGTGTTGACTGATCGGCAAAAACTTATCAATTTTGCGCATCCCGATAAATTGATAGATAAGCGTGAGCCTTTTTGATTATTTTACCAATGATGTTTTGCTAAAGAGAGCGTCGCCGATTTTACTTATAACAGGGTCTATCAACCAATTTTGGAAATGGGAGATAGTATATTGCTATTAAACATCTTGCGCTGGGCTTTTCGGCTACTTAGCTACATTTTTCTTGTCATAATGATTGTTGTGTGTGTCGTTGATGCAGCAAGATCGGTCGGAAATTCAGCAATTGCGATGACATCATTCAATGATTTTATGTCTTATTTGCTGCATTATAACAATTTATACGACACTCCAGAAAACTTGCAGCACTTGTCATCACCACTATTATCCTTAACTATTTATATTGGTCAGACACCAGCATGGATTATTATGGGGAGTGTATGCCTGGTTTGTTATGTCATTGGGTACAATCGGGGTAAGATTGTGAACTAATGGTCTATGTCTGAGACAATTAGGTATGTAGGAGACAATTATGATGGATTATTTTTCGAAATCTCAAAAATTGGTTATGCCTACTGAAGATACAGCCCTTAAAGGCCGTTCTGAACCAATAGAAACGTCAAAAACGCATTTCGTAAATGGGCATAATCTAAAAGGGCCATATCCAAAAAATATGAGCCACATTATAGTTGCTATGGGGTGTTTTTGGGGCGTGGAACGGCTGTTTTGGCAGCTGGACGGTGTCTATGTTACCGCTGCCGGTTATACAGGCGGCTTTACTCAAAATCCGACATATGAAGAAGTTTGCACTGGACAAACTGGCCATACCGAAGCTGTTTTGGTTGTCTATGATGCCAATGTTATTTCTTTGCAGGATATATTGAAAATATTCTGGGAACACCATGATCCAACGCAAGGTATGCGACAAGGTAATGATATTGGAACCAATTATCGCTCAGCACTTTATTTGCCTAATAAGACAGAGCTTGAAATTGCTTTGGCAAGCAAACAAGAGTTTCAAAGCGCGTTAAAAACACATGGACTGGGGGAAGTCACCACGGAAATTTCTTTAGAAAAACCATTTTATTTTGCCGAAGACTATCACCAACAATATTTGGCAAAGAATCCCAATGGTTACTGTGGTTTAAAAGGAACAGGGGTGAGCTGTCCCATTGGCGTCAATTAATCAGCTAATTTTGATCCGTTAGATTTTTAATGATCGGTATTGTCGTCAAATATCGGCTATTGCAACGTTGCTCGCACCACTTCATAAGGTTTTGAATATTACCAATGCGGTGGTTTTGTTATCGGTATGTCTGGTAGTGTCTGTTCTTCCAGTTCCAAAAAACGCTTTGTCAGTGCAGACAATTTTTTCTCTAAATGGTCAATGGTTTTCCATTGGTCAGTCATGACACCGGAAAGTTCTTCGACCAATCTTTCCTGTTCAGCAAGCTTAATTTCAAGCTCGGTTATACGATCTTCATTGGTCATGATACGTTTTCCCGTCATCGTTTCTATAGCGTTCGCCAACTTTCAGCATGACATTGTTTTTATACGCCACGCCCATTTCTAAACTATGGGCAATTTGGGTGGCCTTTTTCATAAATAATTCTGCATCTTCAGGCAGGCACAATTCCTCAACAGTTGTTTTAAACAATTCCAACCAACGATCAAAATGGCTGGCATCAATAGGTAGCACAACGTGTTTAGGCATAGGGCGGCCATTATACCGGTTGGTGTGCAGCATAATGGAAGACCAGAACGCAAACATATTTTGTAAGTGAGGTTCCCAATCTTTTATATGTTCATCAAAAATTGGTCCAAGGAATGAATCTTTCCGGATTCGGCGATAAAAACTGCGCACAACAGTTTCAATCAATTGTTCATCAACAGCTATTGGTTCTTGCGCCATTTTCTATTCCGCTGCTTTTAAACGTATATTATAAATATTTATGGCATGACCCTCGCCGAGAAGATCACTTGTTATAAATAATTTTGCAGGTCCAGTTTCATCGGCAGGAACATCAATATCAAGAAGAATGTCACTGCGATTGACAGGAACCTCAAAGCGCCGACGTCCGCAATTGCGGCCTTTACCCAAATCACATGTGATGCTCATTTGGCTTGGTTGTTGGCCATCACTTCGTATATTTATATCTAGCATTATCTTTTTGCCGCGGAAATCACTTATTGCTCCCGCGCCAATATCGACAATGGCTGCATCTTGCATTTTGTTTGCAAAAATCTGCAAATAGGGAATATCCGCATCATTGAGAATTTTTAATGAAGCCTGTCCTTGGGTTTTAACCGTCGTTGCATCACCGGGATAATAAACATTTACCCAACCTTCATCCTTGGAAGGTTCTGTGCGGACAGGAAGCTTTCGCTCCGCTACCGTTTCTTGCTTGGTTATTTCGGAACGAGGCTCTACAATTGATCTTCCCGATAGACTGTTAAAAAAAGACCAAGCTGTAAAAACACAAATCATAATAATGGCAAGAACTGCTGGTAAAACGATAAGAAATATTTTTGATCTTTTGCGTGCCGCTGCTCTATGATGGGGAACAGGCGACGATAACTTGGATGTGCCGTTGAGCTCCACATTAATCTGCTCTTCCGGACCATTTGATGTCAGTGAAGCATCACTGCCCTGATTTTCATTTTCAGGCGATACTGCATTATATTCACTTTCTATCGAGCGAATAAGCTGCATAAGCGCATCACGCCGTATTGAGCGGTCTCTATCTTTCAGGGATCTATCGGCTAGCAATGCACGTTCATGCGCATTCCATGCAGATTCATAGACACGCCGCCGCATCGCCATATTGCGAGCATCGATTTTTAATAGCGCGTTCCGTAACGCTTGCTCAGCACTGGCCAATAGTCCCACTCCCATTGTATGATCCGCTAATATTTTACAATAAAGAATGTAAACAAAATTGGCAAACCAATCGTAAAAATGAAAACTTTAATATTATTAATTTGTTTGTAGAAAACGAAAAATAATTAAGTTGTAAATTGTCCTCTTGCTTTCCTTAAGGCTTTTGGTTATCACCCCGTCAACGACTCTTATAGATATAGTATTATTAGGGTCTGTGCCGCATTAGCTCAGTTGGTAGAGCACGTCATTCGTAATGATGGGGTCGCTGGTTCGATTCCGGCATGCGGCACCATAAATCTTATCCCGATAAAAAGCGTTTGTATATTGTTTAGGTATGCTCCGTAGTAAAATGGGCTTTGCTACTATTACTTCAGTTGATGCTTTATCAGCGGAATATATCCCCATAGCCATAATATAAATGCTAAGCTCCATAACAGGCTGGATATTAGATAGTGGTAGCCATTGAGTGAAAAATTATTCAGTAATTCTGGCGCAATTCTTAACATAGCCGACAAAACAATGAGTAAAACAGCCGTCTTGGATTGCCACGGTATTGTAATCAGTGTTCTTCCTGAATGCGTAGACCAGCGATAGTAAATACTCCCAATACCGCCACAACCCCAATGATCCGATTGTTAATATATGCAACCCAAGATATGGTGAAATTTCACTATTAAATCCTGATAATCCAATAAGAAGAAAACCAAGACTAGCACTTATATTGGCCAACATAAGGCAAAGAACTTCCATTTTAAATGCAGCCTTGCCAATAAACCATTCTGCAGCCCTATCCATAAAGCCAGCACTTGCCGCAAAAGCCAAATAATATTGCATTTGTGATGCGGTAATACCAACATGGATAACGCATATAATGCTGTTAAAAAAAGCCGCCAAATTGCGTCGCCCTGGATGCGGTCTATAAGGGCTGGTTTCTCCAATAGGGTCAAATGCCAAATTGGCAATAACCGTGTTGATACGCGTAATTGATAATGAAAATAGAATAATATAGACGCATATAAATGCCCATAATATTCGGGAGGAAAGATCAATATTTTCTGTCCACCACGAATAATACAAGGCAATATTTAAAATCAACAATACTGCCAACCAAAGGGCAAAAGACAGGCTACGCCACCGCCGTATTTATATGATGGGTAATGCAGCAAAAAACAGTAACAACGCTAAAAAACTAAGATCAAAAAAAGCCACCAATAAGGATAAAACTATCCGCGCCCCAAAAACCAATAAAGCGCGCGACATTGTCAAATTGAATGACGATAGCATTTCATGATAATCAATACCACTGACACCACCAGACACGCTATCAAATCGCTTACAAATTGCATTGGCTGGCGTTTGACTTGAAACAGTGACTTTATCCAATATGATTGGAGTACCAGGGCTTGAAGTCTGTGCAGAAACATTATTATTTCCAACCAATAATAATGCGAAGCTGGAAACACTTAAGAGAAAATTGTTTATCTGGTGGCGCAATTTATTATCCAATCCGAATAATATTTTTGTTAAAACATAAGCACAAATACTCTCTTGTTATTGCGTGAGATTGTTAGGGATCAGGTGTAATTTTGTTTAGAAAAATTCTGAGTTGGACGGTAATAGATTCAAGTTTTCGCAACAATCTCTCAATCGTAAAATAAAACATGATATAAAAATACAAGTATTATTTAATCATGTTTATGACTCAGCTATATATTATTTTGAACAGAACATTTTAAGCTGAAAAAGAGTATAAAATAAATCAGTGCATATTATATAGTAATTTTATTGGGTTTATAAATATTAGCCAATTAAATAAAATTAAAAATTAAAAATAATTTGGAATAATTTTAAAAATATATTGAAAAATAATTAAAAATATGATATGAAGAAAGCGTTACTTTTATTCTGAAATTTATAGGTATTATATAATAAATATAATACTTATTATTTATGGAATATAGTACATTATTATTAATTAGAAACAAAAAATGAAAATATCAAAAATTATTTATAATCTTTTATTTTTAGGAGCGACAATAACGTTCATGTCTATCGACAGTGCTGCGGCTGATAAATTGTGTTTGTATAATCAGATAAGTGAAAATTCTTCAATTAAGGATTCGCAATGTCCCAATATGGATAGTGCATCCGGTCTCTATCTATCATGGGTGAGTGAGATAGATGCGGCCAAAGGTATACCATCAATGATCCGACTTGATGGAACATATTATGGCAATAAATTTTCGATCGAAGATAAATATTTAAACTATAACCCTGCAACGTCTGGCGATAATGCATTATCATTGAATGGTGATAATATGGACTTTGAGGGTGAACCTCTAATTCCTGTTAAATCAAGTGTGATGGATCAGTTAAATGAAACAGTATATTCAGCGGAGGAACGCTCAAGGTTCAGTCGCGATAAGAATGGCTTTTCTTTAACGTGTAAGGCAGGCAATCGTCCGGCTGGACTGATTTTAACGCCAGCGCTTGGAAAGTTTCCAGATGGTACCGGTTATGTCATTAGTGTGCATGGACGCGCGAGCCAACCGTTAAAGATGGGGTTATCGCCGAAAAACGGTGTTTTATCCAATGATGATGGATATTTGCCTAAATATTCTGGAACGGGAAATAGCCAAGACTATGATACTTTCCGTATCGAAAGTCATGCGCAAAACAACGATCAAATCGTTATTCAATGTCCGTCAGGAAATGCAAGCCTCAATATCACCGACATTCAAATTGAATTGAAAGATGATGCCGGCAGTCATCAAGCACTTTCAACTTGGATTTGGCGCAAACAGGTTTGGATGCAATTTTCTAACAGTTGGTTAGATTGGGCACAAAGCATAGGATTAACAAAAGCCTATATACAAATAGATATTGAAGACGATGCCATAGCGGATGAAAAAAGTCTGGCAACATATATTGCAGATGCGCGAAAGAAGGGAATAGACGTTTTTGCCGTTGAAGGGGATCCGCAAATGATCGGCGGGGAGGGGCAAAAAAGCGCTCTTCGTCGCACACAGATCATAAAGAACTTCCAGAACAGCTTGCCAGAAAATGCAAAACTTGCCGGAATCCAATATGATATTGAACCCTATTCCGTACCGACATTAAACGCCAATCCGACAAAAATGTGGGCTGATTGGTCATCAACATTAACAGCTATGCAAAAAATTTGGGATGCGCCAATTGATATTGTGGTTCCGTATTGGCTGCAAAATACAAGTGAGGCCATGACTGCTCTTCAGGCAGTTAAAAATTTGGGCTCATTCACTATTATGGCTTACCGCTCAAATCCCTATGAATTATATGACATTTCCATGCCATGGCTCATATGGGGAAATACCGTAGATGCGAAAATAACCATTGCTGTTGAAAATGCCCCCGTTGATGGTCCGGCACATTTATTCTTTGCACCATTCCCGAATAATGAACTCGACAATTATAGTACCCGCATTTTCTTAATGAGTGGGGCAGACAAAGGTGCAGTAAAGAGAGCTTATAAGCTGATTGACATTGAACAACCGAACAATCGTATAAGCTTTTTAAAAAATATGCATAATTTGCGAAGTGCACTGGCTATGCTTTACCCTTATTTCAGGTCTTATCAAAGCTTTAATGGCATAGCCGTTCATGGGTTACGTTAATACTCAACTTTTAGTTGTAATTAAGTATATTTTAATGTTTTTCATAGATTATTATAATTATAATTCATGAAAATATAATTGTATGGTATAATTTTATATTATCATACAAATAATAACCCAATAATTAAAGTTTTTTTTTAATGATTAAGATTTACCATCTATATCCAAGTCATGCTTGCGAGGGGCGAGAAACAGGCGATGATAAGATTTTTGGCAGTAGGAATAATATCAACGTTAAGTTTGATATTATGCACAAATCTACGGGCACAAACATCAGATAGTTTTCTGTTTCATAAACAATTTGCATCTTCAGGGCACCCCAACAACTATGGGGTGTCTTACAATAAAAAAGATACCTCAACAGACGTTTCCAATCAAAGCGACAGCAGTGACCCCAAAAAACTGTTTGAAGAGGGGTATAAACAGCGCCTTGAGGGGCGATATCAAGATGCTGTCAAAAACCTTCAACAAGCAGCAGACCTATGGCCTGATAATACAGATGTTTTGAGGGAACTTGGTATTGCCCGTTTAAGTCTGGGTGATATGGATAAAGCTAAGCAGGACTTTCAAGGTGTTCTTGAGCATATTCCTGATGACAACGAAGCCAAATTTTATCTTTCAAAAATAGCCTATGCGCATAACAATTTATCGGAAGCATCAAAACTGATTGATGAGCTATTGGCAAAAGCTCCTGATAATGAAGAGGCTAAACAGCTTAAACAGCAATTGATTGCTGCAAGAAGAGAACATGACAAACAGACAGGTCACGAAGCGGCGAAGGCTGCTTCTTTGCCTTTATTGTTATTTTCTGAGCAATATACACCGTTGCGGGTTCCTGATGAAAAATCAAATATCAGCCAAGTTAAGGGAAGCCTGACAAGGCAAAATTTCCATAATGCTGACCATGTAAAAAATACTATCTCCAGTCGTTATTTGGCTAATTTTTCAACAAAAACTCACTTATTAGCTTTCGAAAAAGAAGATTACTTACTGCAATTGGCATCGATTGAATTGTTACATGGTAATATTCAAGTTGCTAAACACGATATTCTCGACGCTATTCATTATAATCCAACCTCATCGCGTGGCCGCTTAATGCTGGCATCTGTCTATTATTGGGAAGGTGATTTTAAAAAAGCACAAAGTACAGTCCAGAAACTTATTTTGCTTGCTCCCAATAATGTATCCGCAAAAAATATGGCTTTGACATTGGAAAAAGCCGTAAAATTTAATCAAGGCGAATTGAAAGAAAAAACAAATAATCCTGCCAGCTTGGTACCATCGATAAGTAAAGTTCAAGCGTCAAAATTATATGAACAAGGCTATAACGAGCGGAAACTCCTTCATTTTAAGCAAGCAAAAAACTATCTCGAAGAAGCCATGAAATTGGATCCAGATAATCCGGATATCTTGGTGCAACTTGGTTTGAGTTTGCTGCCTTTAGGAGAGATTGATGAAGCCAAACAGAATTTTACCAAAGCATTGGAGATAGCGCCCAATTACACGGAGGCGCGTGCAGGTTTGGCGCGTATTGCATATTGGCAAAACGACTTGGCAACAGCAAAACTATTCGTCGAAATGGCATTGTCGCAAGCGCCATCTGACGAAGAGTTGACCAAGCTTGCGAGCAATATTGATAAAGCAATTGATGCCAAAGCGAAGACAGTCATTAGATACAACAAAAAACCTTCAAAATCACTGGACTATAACCGGCAAATCGGGCAGCTTACGGAAAAAGCGTCAAGAATTGTAGCATCGGGCAAAGATTTTCCAGAAGCAGAAAGCCTTTATCAAAAAGCCGTAAAAATGGCTCCCAACGATACGGACCTCATTGTAAAACTTGGCAATGTGCAGCTATTTCAAAGAAAATTCGATCAAGCAGAACAAACATTTGACCATGTTCTTGTGCTTTGTCCCAATTGCATAGATGCCTATATCGGCAAGATTAATAGTGCCATTTGGCAGAAAGATTATTTCCTTGCGCGCCGCCGTATTTTTGAGGCGTTAAATCACTATCCAAATGATGAGCGTCTCATTTATCTCAATGCCCAAATTTATCTTTTTGAACATCGATACAAGGAGGCAATAAAGTCCTTCAACCAACAAATTTCAACCAATCCGAAAAATGCATCGCTTTGGATAGGTTTAGGTGATGCAGAGCGCGGTTTACTGCAAGATCATAAAGCGGTTCTTGCTTATAAAACAGCGCAAACGATCGACCCGAAAGGGCGCGATGCCGCTAATAGACTTGCCGCCCCCATACGCAAGCGTTGGCGTCTTGATGCCGATGGTAGTTATAGTTCATTGACGAAGCCTTATAAAGACTGGCGAGACGGGGGTATCGCTTTATCCTATCGATTGTCGGAAACAAATATCCTGACTGGCCGCATTGGGCTGGCGCATCGTTTTGGAAAAGATGATCAGCAAATAGAAATGACATTAGCCCATCAATTCAAGGAGTTGGTATGGGGCTATATCGGTGGAGCGGTAACACCAGACGCAGATATTCTCGCGCGTTACACAGTTCGTGCTGGTGGAAGTATTCCGGTTATCAAATTTGATGGTATTGGTATGTTGGGCGCCACATTGGACGCGAAAAGTGATTGGTATGACAATGGTGTTGTGAAAACAATTACACCAGGCTTACGACAATCATTTTTGGATGATGATTTCGTTTTATATGTTCAATGGATCAACATTTTCGATCAAATGAACCGTCACTCGGGTGGCTACCTATTGCGGGCTGATGCTAGCCCGATCAGTTCATTACATTTCAATATCGGTTATTCCGACACACTGGAATCGTCTGGAGACGAAATGATCCCCACAAAAGCTGTTTTTGGAGGAGTAGGTTTTGATTTAAACGATGAAACCACCATTGGCCTTAATCTTGATAGAGACCATCGAGAAAATGCGTATAACCGCATGGTATATGACCTAAGTCTAACACGGCATTTCTAAATGATTATTCAAATTCCATGGACAGCTTCAGCAATTTGGATTGGCCTTTTTTATGCCGGGGCCTCACTGTCTGTATTGATTTGCACGACAGGATATTACCTTTTTATTTTTGTGAGGCGTAAGAGCATCATAAAAAATAGACGGGCATTTCTGACTTTAATTAAAGGCAACAACAATAATCATTCAAATAGAAAAATAAAAATATCGCATGTGCGGGAAATTCTGAAATTTATTGGATATGTAAACAAAATTCAGAATGTCGAGAAACAGCAATTCGCAATTAATTGTCTGATAAATGTCGGTGCCATTAACGCTCTTTACAAAAAAATGCGTTGGTCAACCTGTTCTATCCGCCTTAAGATTATTGATGCACTCGCCATATTCCCTATAAAAAACGTTAAAGACATATTAGAAAAAGGCTTGGCTGATAAATCCAGAATAGTTCGTACCGCTTCAGCTCTGGTGCTTTTAAACAACGATATTGATTTGCTCAGTCATGAAATTCATATCAACCAACAAAGGCATAGAATTTTGCATGGTCGTGCAACGAATGAGAATTTGTTGCAAAACAGGTTTGTTGATGAGCTGATAGAACTAGCGCAACGACAAGAAATTCCGGCATTAATTCGCTCTGGAGCTATTAATATTCTGTCCAATATTATTCATCAGCAAAATGAACAATATTTTTCTAAAAAGAGAAAAAATGCAAAAATACGGAGATTAAAAAAACGGTCCAGCATTATAGCCCTGCAGACTTGGGAAGCGGAACAAACAAAACTCAATGGAGTGCATAACCCCATAGCCGCATTAGAAGCTGCCGATGTCGATTGGTTTAATAAACTGTGTGGGCGTTTTGTCACCGAATATGATCTACCTGTCATTTATGCTGCTGGCAGGGCTTTATTATCAAACGGTTCGAGCGGCCATTTGGTCTTGGTAACGATAGGACAAAACGGAAGTAAAGAGGCACGTAGCGCCGCATCATTTTTCTTACGAATAGGGGAAAAATGATGAATGGGACGTTTATTGTCTGGTTTTTCAATGTTTCGTTTGCTCTTGTTTTTACCAGTTATAGTTTTTGGGTTGTCATAATGCTCGTTCAGCTTTTGCTGACGTTGTTTGCTTATTTGCATCATGCATCTGTTCCCAAAGATGGTCTTCTTTGGCAAAGCTATATAGATAATGCACCACCCGTTTCAATTATTGTTCCAGCCTATAATGAAGAAAAAACAATTGTAGAATCCGTCTATTCTCTCATTTCATTGGAATATCCAATGTCCGAAATCATCATCGTCAATGATGGTTCCAAAGATGATATGTTGGCCGTCTTAATACAGGAATTTGAGCTTGAATTAACGAGTAGGCTAATTGACAACATTTTGCCACATCAAGAAATCCGCGGGCTTTACCAGTCAAGGCAATATACCAATCTCATTGTTGTTGATAAGGAAAATGGCGGCAAAGCCGATGCGCAAAACGCAGGAATTAATGTTTCGCGTATGAAACTGATATGTATGGTTGACGCTGATACAATATTAGAACCCGATAGTCTGCTCCGCGTTGTCCAACCTTTTGTTGATGATCCCGTCCGCACTGTAGCTGTTGGCGGCAGCGTCATGGTTGCTAATGGATCAAAGATCAAAAAAGGCCATTTGGAACGTTTTGATATACGCCCCAAACTTCTGGTTTATTTCCAGATACTTGAATATACGCGGGTTTTTTTGATGGCGCGGTTTGCATGGGGATATATCAACACCCTAACGCTCATTTCTGGCGCGTTTGGCGTATTTAACCGCAAGGACGTTATCACCGTTGGTGGCTATACCAGAAATTCAGTTGGTGAGGATTTCGACGTTATCATCAAGTTGCACCGACATATGCGGGAAAACAAGCGAGATTATAAAATTGGATTTGTGCCTGATGCTATATGCTGGACAGAGGCTCCGGAAGATTTGGCCACGCTTTCTAAACAACGAACACGTTGGCAAAGAGGCGCATTAGAAGTCTATTTCCGGCATCGCGATATCATGTTGAATTATCGTTATGGACGTATTGGCCTTATCGGTATACCGATAGTTTTTTTTATTGATATCGCTGAACCAGTATTGGAGCTTATCAGCTATATAATATTTCCCATCGTGTGTTATTTTAAAGTTATGACAATAGAATTCATGCTGTCATTCGTTTTCATGATTTTTATGTACGGGATATTTGTTAGTCTTATTGCAATTCTATTGGAACAGATAAACATAGGGCATTTACGAAAACCAAAATATATTATCAAATTATTTCTTGCGGCCGTTATCGAGTGTTTTGGCTATAGGCAGATCAATAGCTTCTGGCGCATAAAGGCGGCTTGGAAGTATTTTTCTGGAGATACAACTTGGGGAAGTATAAAAAGAACGGGATTTGATAGTAGCAACAAAACAGACAAAAAATAAAAAGTTACATAAAGGTAAATTAAATCGAGCGAAAAAATCCCTCGAAACCAAGACATACATAAGTATAACTTCATAAAATTCAGCAATTCTTGCTTGTTTTACACCACAGGAACGAAGGTTTAAAAACTTATGCTTTCGTATCCCGTATTATCGTAAAGTCTGTGCCATATTATCAATTAGGCTGAATAACAAAGGCATGGACTGATTTGTGCATGTAGATGAATTTACGATTTATGTTTTGAAGACTATATCCAAATCAATAAGTTTTTTAACATTACGGATTTTGAACATTTTGTGAGTATCTGCCTGATTCATAGCTGGAAAATTCACCATCTTCCATCATACAAACATGGGGGGCTCGCAAAAATATTAGAGGCTTGTGGGTGAAACTGATAGCCAGCCAAATCTGCAAAATTTTTGATCGAATTAGAATTGTAAAACTAACATAAGTGGTTGCTAGAACACGCAATGATTTAACCAGAAAATAGAAATATATTTACTAAAATAACATACTGACTAATCTAAGGTGAAATTAGCAGCCAACAAACAGCAATCACAAACGTCAAAAAAGCGTATGTTGCACTCAATGCTTTAATACAATTGAGATCGTGGGGGTTAACATATTTTATACGGTTAACATTCGAAACAATACGTTCCTAGATGTCGATAGCTAATTTTCTACGGGGGAAAAGATGGGGGAAGAGATTCACCCAAAAAGAAATAACGACTTGATTATAAAGTATTTTTTTAAGGATAATGGCGGAGAGAAAGGGATTCGAACCCTTGATACGGTCTCCCGTATACACGCGTTCCAGGCGTGCGCCTTCAACCACTCGGCCACCTCTCCAGCGCCGTTGCAATATAACGGTAAAGGTCACGAGTTCAAGCGGAAAATTCAAAATAAACGAGAAAAAATATTTTCCCAATCCCCTGAAAAACTGCATACGTGAAAACCAACTGTTTTAAAATTAATTACGGGACATATCCGATTTTTGTTTGTAATCGAATTTTTATAGATTAAGTAAAATTAGGCGTTTTTTATAGATATTGGATTTATCTTATTTTTTTAAATAGTTTATTATAAAAAATATAGCCGCTATAATAGTAATATAGTGGCTATATAAGATTATATTTTAAATATATATTCAATGAATTGAATATAATTCGTTTATTTTATGCGATTAGGCGGATTTTTCGTCTGCTAATGCTTTTTTCACGCTGTCACGGTCAGCAATCTTATCTTTATAAGATGCTAAAGCAGGCAATGCATCCAAACTGACTCCAACAAATGGACACCATGTCAATACGGTGAAAAGATATGCATCTGCAACAGTGAAATGGCTGCTTGCAATATATTCTGATTTTTCCAGCTGTTTTTCTGCAAGATCCAGTCGATTGATAAGTTTTTGTGTTGCTTCTTTTTTTGCGTCCTCTGATGAAGGATGAAAAAGAGGGCTAAAATTTTTATGCAATTCGGTTGCGATATAGTTTAACCATTCTTGCACTTTTGCGCGTTCATATGTTCCTGATTTTTCAGCAAGATTCTTTTCAGGTTTTAAATCTGCTAAATATTGCACGATAGCAGGCCCTTCTGTAATGACGCGCCCATCATCGAGTTCCAATGCTGGAACGTAACCTTTAGGTGTTACAGATAGAAAATTTTTCCCACTGGCAGTTTGTTTTGTTGATAAATTTACTTTTTCCAACTGGATTGGTATGCCAGCTTCATTGGCGACGATGTGAGGGGAAAGAGAGCAAGCACCGGGAGAGAAATATAATTTCATTATAGTATCCTCAAAATTACAATATACCTTCGAAAGATGGCATGGCCTTTTGTATGTTTCAAGAGACATACCAAGGCCTTATACTATTATATTACATTCTTCAGTTCCAATCATAACAATGAGATTTAAGTTTATTGCGGCGCTGTCAACCTTTTTACGTCGTAGTATTATTGTCATTTGCAAAAAATATGCTTATTGTTTAAGCGGTTTTAAAAATGCACAATTAAGAGGCACAACCTTTGTCAATATTAACCAGTCCACTGAAAGTCGGCGATATTGAGTTGCGCAATCGGGTGTTTTTAGCGCCGATGTCAGGGGTTAGTGATTTACCTTTCCGCCAACGAAGCTGGCAAGCAGGCGCTGGTATGGTTGTGTCTGAGATGATAGCCAGTGCCGAATTATGTTCCGGAGCGGAAGAAAGCTTAACACGGATGGAGGGGAGTGATCTTCCGCAACATATTGTACAATTGGCTGGTAGAGATGCCTTATGGATGGCAAGAGCAGCAGAAATTGTGCAACAAAGTAATGCTGACATGATTGATATTAATATGGGATGTCCTGCCAAAAAAGTTATTGGCGGATATTCTGGCGCAGCGCTGATGCGTGATCTGGATCTCGCAATGTCACTGATAGACGCGGTGCTAAACGTTGCAACAGTGCCAGTTTCATTAAAAATGCGTCTTGGTTGGGACGAAAACAATATAAATGCGCCTGAATTGGCTAAATTAGCAGAGCGGGCGGGTGTTGCCATGATTACCGTGCATGGCCGCACGAGAATGCAATTTTATAACGGTAAAGCCAATTGGGATGAATTGGCAAGGGTTCGGGAGGTTATATCCATTCCATTGGTTGCCAATGGCGACATAGCCAGCACAAAAGATGCGGAAGAGTGTATGCGACGGTCTGGTGCTGACGCCGTTATGATTGGTCGCGCAACATATGGTTCGCCTTGGTTGGTTGGAGAAATTGCCGGACATAGATTTGACAAGGATATTGCACGGTATGTTGTCGACCATTATCAGGCAATGCTGGATTATTATGGCGAGCATATAGGCATACGCCACGCTAGAAAACACCTTGATTGGTATCTAAAAAAACATGCGTATGGTGTTTATACAGATATAGAACGCCAAGAGTTGATGACGTCCACGCAACCGATCCATGTTCTCTCGCTTCTTTCTGATATTTTTTCACGTGAATCTCTTGATCCTGAAGAGGCCGCATGATGGTTCCAGATAAAACCAACATTTCACAAAATAATCTCGCAACAATTGTTCTTGATGCTGTGCGTCACCCTATCATCCTGCTTGATGAAAATAATAAGATTGCTTACGCCAATGCCGATGCCGAGCAATTTTTTCGGGCGAGTTCAGCGATCCTTTCCCGCAATAAGCTTGAAACCTTTTTACCATTTGGCAGTCCTTTATTATCGCTTATCAATCAGGTCAGAGAAAAGCCTAAACCGGTTAATGAATATCATGTTGACTTATCATCACCTAAGTTAGGATATGAAAAACTTGTCGACATTTTCGTACAGCCAATTGCCGATATCCCGGGCGGTATTGTTGTTTTATTTCAAGAAAAATCCATGGCAGAAAAACTTGATCGGCAAATGGTTCATCGTGGGTCTGCTCGCTCAGTCACAGGTTTAGCGTCTATGCTTGCACACGAAATAAAGAACCCATTATCGGGCATTCGTGGTGCTGCACAATTGTTGGAAGGTGTTGTTAGTGACGAGGATAGGCAACTAACCCACCTTATCACGGAAGAAACCGATAGAATTGTTGCCTTGGTTGATCGAATGGAAGTGTTTTCAGATGAACGGCCGATTGAACGTTTTCCGGTTAATATTCATACAGTGCTCGATCATGTGAAGGTTCTTGCAAAGAGTGGTTTTGCCAGAGACATACATTTTATCGAAAAATATGATCCTTCACTTCCTCCGGTGTTTGCGAACCGTGACCAACTGATCCAGATTTTTCTTAATCTTGTAAAAAACGCAACGGAAGCGTTGAGCGGACGAGACAATGCAACCATTACACTAACATCATCTTATCGACCAGGGATTCGACTCTCGGTACCGGGTCGATATGACAAGGTAACACTTCCTATGGAGTTTACCGTTGAAGATAATGGGCCGGGTGTTCCAGCGGATATACAGGAAAACCTCTTTGATCCTTTTATTACCACCAAACAGAACGGCAAGGGTTTAGGACTAGCACTGGTCGCCAAGCTGGTTAACGATCACGGTGGTGTTGTGGAATGTGAATCCGAGCCAGGAAAGACTGTGTTTCGTGTTCTTTTGCCAATGTGGCAACCAGAAGATGCCAACAATAAGCAGAGGGGAGAATGATGATGGCCAAAGGCATGATACTTGTCGCGGACGATGATGCCGCTATTCGCACTGTCCTTAACCAGGCATTATCGCGTGCAGGTTATGACGTATGTGTTGCACCAAATGCTGCTTTATTATGGCGGTGGATTGCCAATGGCGATGGCGATTTGGTGATTACCGATGTGGTAATGCCAGACGAAAACGCATTTGACTTGTTGCCCCGCATTAAGAAAGTTCGCCCAGAACTTCCAGTTATTGTGATGAGTGCGCAAAATACATTTATGACGGCAATTAAAGCATCTGAGGCCGGTGCTTACGATTATCTGCCGAAACCGTTTGATTTATCCGAACTCATTAACATTGTTGGTCGGGCGATGGCGGAGCCACGGCACAAAATCGAAAAAGAAAAAATAGACGATACTGCCGATGCTATGCCTCTGGTTGGCCGCTCACAAGCAATGCAGGAAATATATCGTGTTGTGGCGCGAATGATGCAAACGGATTTAACGGTTATGATTACGGGAGAATCTGGTACCGGAAAGGAACTTGTCGCGCGGGCGCTTCACGAATATGGACGGCGTCAAAAAGGACCATTTGTTGCAATCAACATGGCCGCTATCCCAAAAGACCTAATTGAATCCGAACTTTTTGGACATGAAAAAGGAGCATTTACTGGCGCAAATACACGTTCAAGTGGTAGATTTGAACAAGCCAATGGGGGAACATTGTTTCTCGACGAAATTGGCGATATGCCAATGGAAGCGCAAACGAGATTGCTTCGTGTCTTGCAGCAAGGCGAATATATGACGGTTGGGGGGCGCACGCCCATCAAAACAGACGTTAGAATTGTGGCTGCTACTAATAAGAATTTGCATCAATTGATTAATCAAGGGCAATTTCGCGAAGACTTATACTATCGCTTGAATGTTGTTCCATTGCGTATTCCTGCATTGCGTGAACGCGCTGACGATATACCGGATCTTGTCCGCCATTTCTTTAAAATGGCTGCGGAATCTGGTTTGCCATTCAAACATATTAGCAATGACGGGTTGGAACGGTTGCGCCGTTACTCATGGCCAGGCAATGTCAGAGAATTGGAAAATTTAATTCGTCGCTTAGCGGCTTTATATCCGCAAGAAGAAATTTCCGTTGACGTTATCGAAACTGAATTGCGAAATGAAATAGGCAATAATGGTCATCAGGATACCAGCACTTATAACGAATCCATGACGATTGCCGAAGCTGTCGAGTTGAATATGCAAAAATACTTCGCTTCATTTGGCGATGATTTGCCACCATCAGGGTTATATCATCGCGTGATGGCTGAAGTGGAATATCCATTGATTCTCGCCTGTTTGACAGCAACCAAAGGCAATCAGATAAAAGCGGCAGAGCTATTAGGCGTCAACCGGAATACGTTGCGCAAAAAAGTACGGGATTTGGGGGTAAATATTTATCGTGGAACACGCACAAATTAGAATAATTATCAAAAAAAATTAAATTAGGTGATTGACCTTTTGGCAGAACCTTGTAAAGACAATCACAACCTTTTTTGGAGGGGTGGCCGAGCGGTTTAAGGCACCGGTCTTGAAAACCGGCGTGCAGGAGACTGTACCGTGGGTTCGAATCCCACCCCCTCCGCCATTTTCCTAAAAAAATCCTTTATAATCAAGTGGTTATTTCTTCTCAAGTGAAGCTCTTCCCCCATCTCTTCCTCCATTAAAATGATGTGGGAATATCGTTTGAAGAGAATGTGCCGCTGGTACTTGTGTTTTAAAATAGTATTTTGCTGGAAAGCCAAAGTTATTTTCACTGGATTATTTTCTGAATAATTTCGCGATATTGCCGTAAACTAGCTCATGTTACGGCAGATCGCCTTAAGATTTTCTCATAATATTTTTTCACACACAAAGTGAAAAATGCAATGTTTTTCGTGGCAGTTAGTAGGGGGCTCTTGGTGAGAACAGTTAATCTGGTTCAGCATTTCAGCCATTTCATTGCTCTTGAAATATGACCTAATCAGATAAGCATCTAGGTGAAACATTCTATGCAAACATATGTGATGTTGTCTGAATTAACGGGCAAGGTGTTTGGAAGTTCACTGGTAATTTTTTTGTAAATAATACGGTGTGTAAACGTAACGATGATGAATAAAATCAATAACCTAGATGGACAGTGGGGGTAGAAGTTAAGAAAATTACATATCGCCGTGTTTTAACTGCATGGCTAAGCTTGATTAGCGAATACAATATAAAAACGGTTTTAGCATCGCGGTACATTGTTTATCGAAATGATGGATTATGAAATTTGCGGAGCTGCATTTCAATGATGCCAGCGTGATCTTATGCATAAATCCAGCCTGTCGCCATTTTTACAATTGATTACAATATTATCGTGCTTATCCAAGTTTTAGAGTGCTGATCTTTGATATAAACGCATTAACAAGGCTTAATTCACAAGCCTCTTTATTGTAAAACAACCATGTATCTCGCTCACAACGTTTTCCGTTTTTATAGACCAATGGTTCGCTATACAATTCAGGCGCCATTTTTGTCACCGTTGAAGGCAAAAAACCGTAGCCCAATCCATGCCTTACCATTTCTAGACACGTATCCAAGCGGTCGACATTCATACTAATACGGGGGGGTGTTGAATAGTTTTCCAACCACCAGCGATTGATTAGAAGTTGGTTTAACGGGTCGTTCTGATAATCAATCAGGTTAAGGTTATTCAATTCTGTTGGTGAAACTTTTGTTACATTGGCGAAGCACATTACATCTTTGTAAAGTAATAGTCTTTCACCAGTAAAGTGATAATCACCCCTGATAAATCCCATATGGACATCATTGTTGATAACCATTTGCAATATATCACGACTCCAACCAGAATATAATTGATACCTGACATCTGGATATTCTTTTTTAAAATCACTCAATATCGCAGGTAATACGTATTTACTCATAAAATTTGATGCGCCAATACGGATTGTTCCGGAAACAGTGCCCTTCATGGTTTGGATTTGTTCTTTAACCAAGGTCATTTCATTGATCATAAATGACGCTTTTTTTGCAAGAAATTCCCCTTCAGACGTGAATTGAATGCCTTTTTTATTCCGTATCACCAGTGTTGTGTTGAAATAGGCTTCAATATTTTTCAGGCGTATTGAAAGGGCAGGTTGGGTGATAAAAAGCCTATCTGCTGCGCGCGTAATGGATTTGACTTCATATAGAACTCTTAAAAGTTCCCAATCCCGTTCATTCATTTCTAGCGCTCCAGCTGTAAACCGATTTTAACAGATGTTAACGGGGAAAGTTTCCGAGAATTCATTAACATGGGATGTTTTTAACTGAAGAAGTCCGATTCTGGAAACATTATTCGGATAAATCTTTTAATGTTTAAAATAAAGCCCTGGCGGTTTTTGCAATAAATACCGACAGGGCTTTGCTTGTTTTCACAGAAACGGATATTAGATCCAGTTTATTATGTCGCGGCGTGCGCGATCGGCAAACTAACATTCAGTTGTTTTGTCAGTTCAGAAAAAGTATTCCATGATTTGTCATCAACGACAATCTCATTGGCATATTTTATCCGGTTTTGACCTTCAACCTCGCCAGCGTATAAAATCGAACCTTTGCCGTCTTGCGTAGGGCAATCCTTGAGATAACTGAAGAAAGCTTCGGTTTCTTTTTCGGCCCATTCTTTGGCAACAAACTTCGATATATCAATCACGATAGCAAAAACATTATTGACGGCCATTCCATTACCGTAATGCTCGTCCTGTATTGTACCACCACCTGAAAGTATTCCGGCAAATAGTTCCACAGCAAGGCCTAAGCCATAACCTTTATGTCCGCCAAACGTCAGAAGATTTCCAGGAGGATCCTGAAAGAGAACATTAGGGTCGGTTGTTGGATTGCCTGTTGCATCAATCAGACTGCCAGCAGGTGCCTGTTCGCCTCTATCAGCAAGAACGCGTGCCTTGTTAAGCGCTATTGCGCCTGTTGCGAGGTCAAGGACAAACGGTGCTTTGCCATTAGGTAGTGGCCAAGCGTAACACATTGGGTTGGTGGTAAGCTTTGCCTTGATGCCACCAAATGGCGCAACCGTTGGCACACGCTTGATGATATTGCAAAAGGCAAGCAATGCCATTCCGGCTTCACACGCCATTTCTCCATAATAGCCAATACGACCGATATGGTGTCCATAACGCAATGTCAGGGCGCAAATACCATTTTTCTTTGCAACATTGATTGCGTCAGAAAAGGCTACTTTTGCAGCGTGTTGACCAAAACCAAGATGAGCATCATAGCCGAGTAATGGGCCATCATTTCTGAAGCGTTCCGGTGCGGCATTTGCTTTGAGTGTACCTTGATTAAGAGCCTTTACATAGTTTGGCAATATTGTCAGGCCATGGCTGGCATAGCCAGCCTGGTCAGAGGCAATAAGGTGGTCAGCAACATTTGCCGCAACAGTTTCGTCAATTCCTTTTGCCAAAAGGATATCATATGCAAGTTTCCTTGCTTCTTTTACATTTACTTTCAACATTATAACCATCCCAACAAAGGCCAGTAGAAGATAGCCATCACAAGCATCAAGAGATAACCAATGACGGTGATAACAATTCCTGTTTTGGAGAATTCTTTTGGCGTAAAGGTTTCTGTGCCCAGACAAACCATATTTTGAGGGGCATTAACCGGAAGAATAAATCCAAAACTAACGACAAAGCCTAGAAGCATACTGAGACCAAGCTGTATTTGCGGTGTGAGGCTGGCATTTGTCGTTCCAATCGTATGAAACATAACAATGACGATTGGCATAAATAGTGAGCATAAAGCAGCCGCACTGGCAAAGCCTAGATGGATAACGATGAGGAACGCGGCAAGGATAGCAAAGATCATAAATGGACTTAATGATCCTAATCCTGCACTAACAACAACCCAATCGCTCAACCATTTGCCGGCACCCGTATTGAGCAATGCCGTACCAAGAGAGATGCCTGCACCAAAAACCAAAATTGTGCCCCAAGGTGTTCTCTTTTGAACTTCTTTCCAGCTGATGACGCCAATACCCGGAAGCATCAAAATAACAAGGCCAATCGTGGTGCTGGTTGTGGTGTCAATTTTATGTAGAACACCGCCGCCAGTTGCCCAGAAGAAAAGAAGAATACATGTCACCGTCAAAAGACGTATTTGTGGGCCAGGAATTCGTCCAAGGTCTTTAAGTTCCTTTGCAACAGCTTCTTTGCCGCCTGGTACATTGTCGGCTTCTGGTGGCATCATTTTCAAGATTACGAAGTAAAGAACAATCGACATCAAAACAGACCATGGACCACCAGCGATAAGCCATTGACCCCATGAAACCTGCTGACCGATATTTGTCTGCATGAAACCGGCAGTTAACAAGTTCTGTACTGCAGCCGTCTGAATACCGACATTCCAAACGCTCGTAGCCTGAGCAATCAAAATCATGATTCCAGCGGCAATGCGTGAGCGTTTTTCAACGCCATATGATGCAATGATACCCGACATAATTGGAACAATACAGGCCACACGTGCCGTTGCACTTGGAACAAATAGGCTAAGAATAATTGTCACGACAATCACACCAATAAGGATGCGCTTTGTACTTGTTCCAATGATGTTTAGGGTAATAAGAGCTATTCTGCGATCCAACCCCGTATAGGTCATGGCTCCAGCCAAGAATGTAGCACCAGCCACCAGAGCCCAAGCACTGTTGGAAAACCCAGTTAACGCCATTGTCATTGCTTTGCCAGTGCCCAAAAGCTTTGAAGGATCTTCGCTGACAAAACCTTTTGCGGCATCAAGTGTTACAGTCGGTGCGAGACCAACCAGCAATGCAATCAATGCAATAATGGCCAATGAGCTTACTTCATAGGTCACAGCTTCAGTCAACCAAACAATGACAGCAAAAGCCAAAATTGCCAGCATGCGATGACCGGCAATGGACAGACCCGCTGGTGTGGGCAAAAGCAAAATGCCAATGAGGACAACAAAACCCAATACCAAGCCCCATGGGATGGGGAATTTCTTTGTGTGCGAAACAGCATCAGGTGTTACCATGATGCATACTCCTTATTCTAGTTTTGAAATTAGGGTGCACAACATTCCCAACACAAACTATGAAAAGCTTGTGCACCAATGGAAGTCGTTAGATCTAAGGCGCCAGATCAGAGGATTTGGTGAAAAGTGACGTTATATTGTGTTTCAAACATCGAGTAACTTAACGTATCAAACGTTTATTGGGGTGTTTGAGATCAATTATAATGTGACGCTTATCTCGTACCTCTTTAAACCGGTTTAAATATAGTATAAAAATTTTAAATAATAAAATTTAATTTTATTATCAGGAATTATAAAAAATTTTTATGATTTTATGGGGTATTGAAAACTGAAATTATGAAAATATTTATATTTTTCAGTGTTTTATGTTTTTAAAGATCGCAGAGCCGACTCTGCAGTTTTCTGTCAGAGATAAAAACAAAGGAAATTTTATATAATAGGACAACACGCTTGGGACGTATATTTAAACGTACGGAGTGTATATTTTAATGAAATTCAACATGTCCAGATTGTGCAATCCCTTTATCATTATAAACCCAAAGATCGGCATTATGATCGTTGATGCGCTTTCTACCAGTAAAAAATCTATCGGGATGAAAAATAGGGTTTTGGCTACGAAAATTGAATGATGCAATTTTTGCATCAGGATTAGCATTCAAAAATGCATTGAGTGCTAATGTTGCAAGCAATTGTCCCTGCACAACGATACCGGGATACCCTTCAGATTGTGTGGCATAGTTCTGGTCATAATGAATACGATGCGCGTTGAATGTAACGGCTGAATAACGAAATAAGGTTGTTGTATTTGTTTGATGATGTTCACACCATTCGACTTCTGGCGCTGGTGTAGAAGCACCACTTATAAAGCGAACGGTTTCGCGATAGACAATATCTTGCCGCTCTATAATACAGCTTTTATTATTTTGCTGGTAGTCATGCTCAATTGTTACAAATAATAAAGCGCCACTACGCCCCTGTTTTTCAGTAATATTTGTAATGGTGGATTTGCGCGTTGCAGGCTGGTCAAAAACAAGTGGGTTTAGAAATTTCAAATGACCGCCTGCCCACATGCGATTACGATTGGCAGTTGGAGGTAAAAAATTACCAGTTAAAGGGTGTCCATCTTCACCTAATTGACCAGAAGGAACACTGGGTTGGAAAAAAATCCAATGCCAAAGTAACGGTAATTGACTATCCAAAGTCGATGTATCAATTCCAAGCGTTGCCGCCATTCGGCAGGCCAAGCTATATCCGATTACATCATGCGTTGTTTCAGTTTTACCAATCCAGTCTGCAAACATCATTTATTCCTTCGGGGTCAATCTGGCTTAACGTGAACCGTGATTGTTATAAGATATTATGGATTGGGACGGATTTAGGGCGACAATATCCATGTTGTCATGTGTGTCGCCCTTTTTATGAATTAGTTTGCAGCTTTTTTTACAAACCGGTCATCGAATGTTGTTGCTAAATCAATATGTGCATCGACAATACTATTATCATAGGAAAGAAGTTTCATTGTTGCTTCTTGGGCTTCAGGCGTGATGATACCGTCATGCGAGTAGGTAGGAAGTGAATTTTTGACCGCTTCTAAATAAACATCCCGATTATTTCCAATATATTCGGCTGGCACTGTTTGAGCTACCTCTTCAGGTGTGGCTGTTTGTAGCCATTTAAGAGCTTTTTTGAATGCATTGGTTAAATGCTGTGTTGTATTGGGGTAATTATCAATGAATTCCTTTTTGGTGTAGAGCACACCAGATGACATGGTGCGCACACCAAATACTTTTTCCATATCGGCTTCTGTCCGTGTATCAACCAGAACGAATACCAAATTGTCATGAACCAATGTCGATATCACTGGATCAAGATTTACAATTGCATCGATTTCACCACGTTTCATGGCAGCAACAGCAGTTGCGCCAGCACCAGTGCCAATAATGGAAACCTCATCAGGTTTTACGCCATCTTGAGCCAGAAGATAATTGATAAAATTGTTTGTTGAGGAGCCTGGTGCCGTAACGCCAATTTTCATGCCTTTTAGGTCACCGACTTTTTTCACCTTATCTTTAAGATCAGCGCGAACAGCCAATACAATAGCTGGATAACGGTCTAATTCCAGAATAGCACGTACATCTTGCCCTTTTGAATGCATACGGATAACCTGATCGTAGGCACCGGTAGTAACATCAGCAGATCCACCAAGTAGGGCTTGAAGCGACTGTGAACCACCTTTCAGGTCAACAATCTTGACATTAAGTCCTTCTTCTTCAAAAAAACCTTTCTGTTGGGCGATTGTTAAAGGCAAATAATAGAAGAGCGGTGCGCCGCCAACACTTAATGTAATATCTTTTTTTTCAGGCTCGTCGCCAGCAAAAACATGACCAGTCAACACACCCAATATAATTGTAAATAATAAACCTAAACGGATAAATCGTTTCATATTAAACTCCAACAATTATTGTTGCCCCCGAGGGTCATTGCGCCAGGAAAGAAGCTTTTTCTCTATAATGCTGACCAGAATATCAATGAGAACAACGAAGAACATAAGTATCAGCATACCAGAAAATACACCGGTAACATCAAACACACCTTCAGCTTGTGAAATAAGATAACCAAGGCCTGCTGACGCACCAAGATATTCGCCAACGACAGCACCAACCATGGCAAAGCCAACCGAAGTATGCAGCGAAGAGAAAACCCATGTCATGGCAGAAGGCAAGTAAACATGGCGTAGCAATTGGCGTTCATTCATGCCAATCATACGGGCATTTGCCAATATTGTTGGGCTAACTTCTCTAACACCTTGATAAACGTTAAAGAAAACAACAAAGAACACCAATGTAAAACCAAGTGCCACCTTGGACCAGATACCAAGGCCAAACCAAAGCGCGAATATTGGCGCAAGTACCACACGCGGCAAAGCGTTGGCTGCCTTAATATAGGGGTCAAAAACAGCAGCCAAAAGCTTTTTTTGTGCAAACCAAAAACCGATGAGAATGCCACCACCAGCACCAGTAGCGAAGGCAAGAACTGTTTCGATCAGCGTTATCCATAAATGATACCAAACTTTCCCACTTGCAAAGTCTGATCCGATCCGTTGGAAAATATCAACAGGCGTGGAAAAGAAGAATGGGGGGAAAACGGCTTTGCCATTTATCAGAGGCACTGTTGTGCCAAATTCCCAAATTGCAAAGAATATAACCGCAACAGAAAGCTGCAAAACAAGAATTTTCGTCCGTTTCA
This sequence comes from uncultured Bartonella sp., assembly GCA_946478665.1. Lineage (GTDB taxonomy): Bacteria > Pseudomonadota > Alphaproteobacteria > Rhizobiales > Rhizobiaceae > Bartonella. The sequence continues at coordinate 67,569 of CAMLCZ010000003.1, forward strand.
TGTTCGGTCTCCTTGTTGATAAGCTTTCAAGACTTCTTCTTTCAGGTCATTCCATAATGTGCGATGGATTTCGGCAAATTCTTTTGTCAAACGGATTTCCTGCAATTCGCGAGGTCGTGGAAGGTCGATCATGTAATCGCCTTTGACGTGTGATGCGGGGCCTGCCGACATGATAATAACGCGGTCGGCCAGTGTTATCGCTTCCTCTAAATCATGTGTGACAAACATTACCGCTTTACGGTCTTCCGACCATAAATCCAACAGCAGATCACCCATTAACACGCGTGTTTGGGCATCTAACGGTCCAAATGGCTCGTCCATCAGGATCAATTTTGGATTGAGGATCAGAACTTGAGCCAAGCCAATGCGTTTGCGCTGTCCACCAGATAGTTGATGCGGGTAACGGTCACCAAAGGCTTGTAATCCAACGCGCGTCAACCATTTCTTAGCTTCATCCAATGCCGTTGACCGTGCAACGCCACGAATTTCCAAGCCAATCGCAATATTGTCGATCGCGGTTTTCCATGGCATCAATGAATCGGCCTGAAATAGATAACCTGCTTGCCGGTTAATACCTTCAAGTTTTTCACCAAATATTTCACAATGCCCCAGTGCTGGTTGTAAAAGACCTGCGGCGACATTCAACAGGGTTGATTTGCCACAGCCTGTTGGCCCAACAATTGCCAGAAACTGGCCAGCAGGAACACTTAAATTGGCATCTTTAACAGCTGTAAAATTATTGAACGCGACGTCCACACCATGCAGCTTTACAGCAGGGCAAGTATTATCCTGCTGCAAAAGAGTATTTTTTTGTTCAGCCATTCAAATTTCCAAAATCATTATTTCTAAACAATACAAAAGCAATATTTATGCATGTTGTCTTTGGCATAATGGGGCGAGAGATTAAAGAGATAAATTTCAGTTCAGTATAAAAATTTGTATTTTTTGAAAATTATAAATCAATTGAGAGAAATAATATTGCTGATGAATTTGGCTGGATAAGCCGTACTCAAGCCGACCGATGGTGAAAAAAATGGCGTAAATCGGCATTGTCTGGCATAGAGAACGATGTCTGGCATAAAGAATGATAAGGTTTAGCACCAAGACCTATAAGGTTAAGGCTAAATTTACTAAAAACAGCGATATATAGAGTAAGGTTGACTAGGGATAATATTTTCCCGCGTTAAACGGGGTCGGGTTCTCGGCTTAGAGGGTATTGTGTTTTGAGTATAAAGGCTAGGCCATGACTGTAAATCGTCTTTCTATAGTACCCAATGCTGGAAGTGCAGATGGTGACATTGGCTACGCCCAGCATAAAGTTTCGGCTCAACAAATCACACTTTCTCAAATTGCTGAACGCTTGCGCTTGGTTCATGCGCAAATGAAAAAACAAGCCTCAATAAACAATGTTCAAGATGAGGTTCAGACAACCGTTAATGCAGTGGAGCCAAACAGGGAATATCTTAATGATATCGCCCGTGCATTATTGGCTGAGTACTATGCGCGAAAAAAGTCAGAACAAAACCTAATTGAAAAGTTATCTGAAATAAAAGATCTGATCGAGCAAAATGCTGCAACACAGAACAGCCATATCGCCGATGATCGCCTAGATCTAACGCAGAAAATTACCGAAGAGCTGGACAGCCGCTTCAAGCTTGAACTTGAACAACAGGCAAAAACAATCAGCCGTGATAACCAAAAAAATAATGAAGAATTGTTACGGTATTTGCGGGAAACAACATCAACATCACGTTTTGCTGTTCAACTTGCGTCTTTAGAACAACAGATTTTAAAAATTCAATCATCTTTGGAAGCAAACAAAAACGCAGATGTTTCTAACAACCGTGATGCCAGACAATCAGTTTCTCTGATGGGAACAAAAATCCAGCCCGAAGCAACAATGGGTTCATCATCAAACCATAGACCACTTTTGCGCAAATTGGCGGAACAAAACCCCATTAAGGCTAACAATTATATGCGGCGTAACGCTAATGCAGAAATGGTGGGTAACAAGTTTTATCCCCATTTGCGGCCGGATATAAAAAAATGTGCTGAGATGATCTCCGGTATTCGTAATTCACGAGAAACTGTAAAACAGGAAACTGCATATACTATTAAGAACCAAAGTGGTTTTATAAAGAAGATATTGTATTTTATGACTATGGTACTCGCAATGGCAGTGTCCTATGGCCTTTACCTACAGTCAAAATATAAGTAATTTTTTCTTTTAAATTTTCTCGCGTGACGATTGATATACTTTAGACCGCATATCTGTTTTATTCGCGTGTATTATAAAAGTCGCACAGAAAATATATGGATAAGATTAGACTAGAAAAATGATAAGGCGTAATTTTAAATATTGCTGAATTTTATAATCGTATCATAATGCACATAAAGGTCGATCAAAAATTCAGCCATAATTACATTAGTCGATTGTTTGCCACTAGGTGAAAATGTGAGTATTTATCTGCCAATTGCCGAAATGTCGCTGAACATACTGATTTTAATTGGTATGGGCGCGGCTGTTGGTTTCCTATCTGGTATGTTTGGTGTTGGTGGCGGGTTTTTAATTACCCCGCTTTTAATATTTTATAATGTTCCGCCTGCAATTGCTGTGGGTACTGGTGCAAATCAGGTTATTGCTTCATCAGTGACGGGCGCATTATCCCACCTAAAACGGCGCACATTGGATATCAAACTTGGTATTTTCTTGGTTGTTGGTGGTCTGATCGGTTCATGTTTGGGGATAGAGCTGTTTTCTTTTTTAAGAAAAATGGGGCAGCTTGATCTAATCATTTCTCTATTATACGTTATTTTATTGGGCGGCGTTGGTAGCCTTATGGCGATAGAAAGTTGGCGTGCTATAGGGCGCACCCATGCAGGTAAACCAGCACTTGTGCGGCGCACTGGTCAACATAATTGGATTCATCGTCTCCCACTGAAAATGCGTTTTCGCGCCTCGATGATTTATGTAAGTGTGATACCGGTGCTTATTATCGGTCTTGTTATTGGCTTGCTCTCATCGGTTATGGGCGTTGGTGGTGGGTTTATTATGGTACCCGCGCTCATTTACCTTTTACGGGTACCAACAAATGTTGTGGTAGGAACGTCGCTCTTCCAGATCACTTTTGTAACCGCATTTACTACGGTTTTGCAGGCAATAACCAACCAATCAGTGGATATAGTCTTGGCTTTTCTTCTCATGGTTGGCGGTGTTATCGGCGCGCAATATGGCACAAAAGCTGGCAGAAAGTTAAAGGCTGAACAGTTACGTATGCTTTTGGCAATATTGGTATTGCTTGTTTGTGCGCGTTTGGCATTCGAATTATTCATTCGCCCTGATGATGTTTTCTCCTTAACCGTTATTGGTAGCTGACGATGAAGAAAACAGGGTTTTTAATATCTTTTTTCCTGTATTTTTTTGCACTTGCTGCGTCATCTGCCGAAACTTGGGATAATGGGACACCGCATGAGAATATCCAGATAATCGTTACCTCTAGCTCGATAACCGTGGACACCAATTTTGCTGGTCGAGATCTTTACATCGCCGGTGTTTTAGAAAACGCCGATCCATATTTACGGCGTCAGGGACGTTACGACGTTATTGTTGTGATGGAAGGCCCTATCAAGCCAATGATTATGCGGGAGAAAAAACGCAAAGCAGGTGTATGGGTAAACGCGGAAGGCATGACATTTTCGAATGTTCCCCTATTTTATGCAATGGCAACAACACGCCAAACACGTGACATCACCAACCCTTTGACTTATAAACGGTTAGGGTTAGGTTTGAATGATCTGCCATTACGTTCAGATTCAACCGATGCGGCGCAAGTTGACGAGTTCCGTAAACAACTTATTGAACTAAAGACAGCGCAACACCTTTACAGCGAAAATATTGGGGCGGTAACATTCGGGTCTGCTTCGCTTTTTACCGCAAAGTTTCAATTGCCAACCAATGTGCCAGTTGGGCATCACACCGTCCATGCGTATCTGTTTCGGGATGGCGAATTTATAGAAACTGTTTCAACCCAACTGGAAATAGCAAAAGCACATATCGCGCATACTATTTATACCGAAGCGCATATTCACAGCTTCTGGTATGGTGTTATTGCTGTTTTAGTGGCAATCGGAACCGGTTTTTTAGGCAGGTTTATTTTCCGCCGTGATTAACGCGGTGTTTGCAATCAAACCATGTTATTTTTTCTTAATATTGACTTTATACCCTTGCCATTGATAGCCAGTTCTTGAAAAGGCTGAAAACCACAAGATTGGTAGCAACAGGTCACGGGCTATTTGTGCAATAGCCTGTTTGAAAGAAAATGGCCAACCAACAACAGATGTCACCAAAAATTCAGTTAGGTACCAAATGATGAAATAAAATAGCATCAAGGAATATGGTATCGTGTCAATATAACAAGCAAGTGCCAAACATATTGCTGGAAAAACGGCACCTGATAAAATTTCTAAATAGAAAAATGCCGGAAAAGAATCTCTTCTCAATTTTGCCCAACGTGCTTGCCGGCTCCAAACCGCTTTCCATGTCTTTTTTCCCAAGGGTTGAGCAAATGGCATAGCGGTCAAATGGACTTTTAATCCTTGTTGGCGAATGACTTTTGTTGCCGCGGCATCTTCTGCAAGTTCGCATGTCAATGCTTCAATTCCGCCAGCTCTGTTTAAAATATCCTGATACCAGAAAAGTGTTTTTCCTTGAGCAAACCCATTTCCGATTGAATCGGACGTTAATTGCCAACGTGCCTGATAGGAATTAAGAAATGCAGCTTCCAAATGTGCATAAAAATTTTCAGGATCGGTTCCTAATGGTGGTGACGCAACAAGGCCAGTATTTTTTGTCCAGCGTGCAAATATACGGGCAAGATATGTTTTGGGCATAAACACATTGCTATCTGTCATAACAACCCAAGGATATTTTGCTTTCTTCCAACCTTTGACCAGATTGTTAAGCTTTGGATTATCGCTAATCGGGTCATCACCGACAAGCAGCGTCGCTTCTATATGCGGATAACGCGCAATAAGCTCATTGATGAGTGGTATTGCAGGATCATCACGATCAGCAACACAAAAAATTATTTCGTAAACTGGGTGGTCAAGTTCGAAAGTAGAAGCCAATGTGCGTTCAAGGCCATATTCCAGTTTCGAAACAGGACGTAAAATTGTTACCTTTTGATCGCGCCCATCGCCAAATGAGCCTTTAGGTTTCCAATAGCTGCGTAGCAACACAACTAAAAAGCTAAAAAGATGAAGAATTAGGCATAATCCCACAAGTCCGAGTAAAAGGGTTGCAATAATTGTCAATATTCAGACCTTCGCGATAGTGATAACAAGAGAGGGGAACAATAGCACAGCGAATATATGGTGCAATGAGACGATCGAATTATCGTTAAAAAAAAGCACCTTTATTAATAGGATAAATACATTCATTGCCTAAAAGACACGCAACAAGTGCTGTCGGATCAAAAAGACTTTTAAAGGCTTTGTGTGAGAGTTCAAGTCCACCAGCATAAGCCCCAAAGGCTGGTAAAATCATTCTTTTTCGATCTGTTGCAAAACAAAACCGACGGATAGACATTCCACGTCTGACAATTCGTGCAGCTGGGTGCAAATGGCCAGCGATTTCACCATTTGCATTATCTATGCGTGGTTCATGGCGAAACACCAATGATCCTATCTGGCATTCTTCAAGCCAAGAACCAGTGAGATGTGTTTGTTGGTCATCATGATTGCCCGCTATCCAAATCATTTGGCGGTTGCGGATAATATCATCGATTAAAGCTCTGTTTTCATGCGAAAGACGTAATGCGGCATTGTTGTCATGAAAACTATCACCTAAAGAAAGGATCGTTTGCGGCTCATATTTTTTTACAACACGATAAAGGCGACTTAAGGTGCGGACACTGTCATAGGGGGGGAGTAATTGTCCCCGTCGGGCAAAAGACGACGATTTTTCAAGATGCAAATCTGAAACAACAAGTAAACGCTCATCAGGCCAATACAATGCACCGCTATAGTCGCAAACAAGTTCAGCTCCATTAACAGCAATATGGAACTGCGCAACAGTTTTTCCTTTATGCAAATGTGCCACGTGACCTAATTTTCCAACATGGTGTGAATAAGTTCTTCTGCAGCTTCCGACAAAACCAGATCAGCTGCACTGCCGGGAATCATTTCCTTCCCTACCTCTAACATAACTGGTAGCGCAAGAGGCGACATTTTATCAACAGCTTGATGGATAATATGGTTTTTTATCCGTGCCAACATATCGCCCAGCCTTTTTATATCCAATAGTCCACGGGCGGCGTCCTGTCGTGTGGCTTGTAATAAAATGTGGTCAGGTTCATGGGTGCGCAGAACATCAAATATAAGGTCTGTCGATACAGTTACTTGCCGTCCAGTTTTTTCTTTTCCTGGATGACGGCGTTCTATAAGACCGGCAATCATGGCACAATTTCGGAATGATCGTTTAAGAAGATAGCTTTCGTCCAACCATGCTTCGAGATCATCCCCCAGCATATCTTCATCAAATAATTGCCGTAAAGGTAAATGGCCTTTATGAATGGCTTCTCCCATATCGTTTAAAGCCCAAAGACCGATGGAATAATCGGTCGCAACAAACCCGATAGGGTGCATATTGGCGCGCTCAAGTCTTCGCGTTAACAACATTCCAAGTGTCTGATGCGCAAGCCTTCCTTCAAATGGATAGGCAACCAAAAAGGAACGGTTTTTTTCATTGAATGTTTCGATCAACAATTCATTGGTTTTGGGTAAGCGTGAAAACCGTTTTTGTTGTTCAAGCCATTTTCTGACCTGTTGCGGTAATACATGCCATTGCTTGGGATCCGCCAAGATTTGGCGAACTTGTGAAGCAAGATATGTCGATAGAGGAAATCTGCCGCCCATATAACTGGGGACACGCGCTTCGGTTTTATTGGAAAGACTGACATAGCATTCGTTTTCTCGAATACCTTCAAAACATAAGATATGCCCACCAAAAATGAATGTATCGCCTTGTGTGAGACTTTCCAGAAAATTTTCCTCAATACGTCCAAGCATTTTCCCGCCAATTGCACTTTTTGCGCGGCCGGATTTTATAAGCCGAACATTCAATTCTGCCGCTTCAATAATCGTTCCCATATTGAGGCGGTATTGCTGGGCAATGCGTGGATGGCTGATACGCCAAAGACCATCTTTGGTACGACGGATTTTGGCATATTGGTCATAGGCTCTGAGCGCATAACCACCGGTCGCAACAAATTCCAGTGTTCTATCGAAGATTTCGCGTGAAAGAGTAGAGTATGGTTCCGCACTCAAGATTTCTTGATAAAGCATGTCGGCATCAAATGGTGCAGCACAGGCCATACCCAAAATATGCTGGGCAAGAACGTCAATAGCTCCGTCCTGTAATGGTTGGCTATCCTGCGCCCCGATATAATTGGCATTAAGTGCCGCCTGACATTCCAGTACTTCAAAACAGTTTGCAGGAACCAGCACTGCCTGACTAGGCTCATCCATGCGGTGATTGGCGCGCCCAATTCGTTGCGCCAAACGACTTGCCCCTTTTGGTGCACCCACATGTATGACCAAATCGATATCACCCCAGTCAATACCCAAATCAAGTGTGGACGTTGCGACAACAGCACGCAATTTGTTACTTGCCATTGCTTCTTCTACACGGCGGCGTTGGCCTACGTCTAATGAACCATGATGCAGTGCAATAGGAAGATTCTCTTCGTTCAAGTGCCATAATTCTTGAAAAAGCATTTCTGCCTGAGACCGCGTATTCACAAAGATTAATGCAGTTTTAGCTTTTTGGATCAGTGCCAATATATCTTTAATGGCATAACGGGCAGAATGCCCTGCCCAAGGAATATTATCCGAGCTATGCAGAATTGTAATTTCTGGTTTTGCGCCACCTTCCACTGTTATCAATCCTGCCATCGGGCGTTGTTTGTTTTGGCTTACAAGCCAACGGCGCAACGAGTCTGGATCGGAAACTGTGGCAGATAGACCTATTGTTTTGAGATCTGGTCGTAATGTTCTGAGCCTACTCATAGCAAGGCTAAGAAGTTGTCCCCGTTTAGAGGTTACCAAAGCATGTAATTCATCAAAAATAACGGTATCAAGCATCTGAAAGATGGTTTCTGCCTCATGAGATGCGAGAATAAGCGAAAGTTGCTCTGGTGTTGTTAACAAAATATCGGGGGGATTAGTTTTTTGTCGTTGTCTTTTATATTGCGGAGTATCGCCGGTACGCGTTTCAATTTTTATGTTTAACCCCATCTCTTCAACAGGTGTTGTGAGATTACGATGGATGTCTTCGGTTAATGCTTTTAATGGAGAAATATAAAGAGTATGAAGGTTATGCGCCGTTTTTTTGTCATGAATGTCAATTAATGATGGTAAAAAACCGGCAAGTGTTTTACCCGCACCTGTCGGGGCTATAAGGAGTGTTGATTGTTGTGCCTGCGTGCGTTCTAACAATGCCAACTGATGGGGCCGTAAATGCCAGCCTTTTTTAGCAAACCAGTTTTTAAATTGGTTTGGTAAAAAGATGGTATCGGTTTTTGTTGTAAAAGACATTGATCGCTCGCTATAAAACCTATCTAATGAAGCTAATGTAATTCGCCAAGTGAGCGGTGAGAACAGTTATGAAATTATATGTGATCAACCTTGATCGTTCGCCAGAGCGATTGCAACGCTTGGACGGAATTTTTTCATCTTTTAATTTGCAGTTTACCCGAATTCCAGCTGTTGATGGAAGAACACTGGATGACGCCTGCATTGCTAATCTCACCAAACAAAGGCTTTGGTATGAACCGCTTACACGTGGTGAAATTGCGTGTTTTTTAAGCCATAAGCTGGCTTTACAATATATCGCATCAGGTGATGACAATTATGCCGCTATATTTGAAGATGATGTTGAGCTTTCAACAGACGCAAAGAAATTTTTGTCAGATGATAGCTGGATTCCATATTCAGCCGAGATTGTAAAAATTGAAACACATGGCAAAAAGGTTTGGCTGGGAAAACCGGTGGCTTTGCAAGATGACTATTCGGTCGCCCCACTAAGAAGCCGGCATATTATGGCTGCTGCCTATATTATTTCAAAACCAGCAGCTAAAAAATTGGTAGATCTTATGGAACAGGCCACAGTGCCCTTTGACCATTTTATATTTAGCCCAAAATTCCATATTTTTGATAAATTTAGCATATGGCAAATTGATCCGGCTATTGTGAGACAAGCTAATCTCGCGAGCACTTTGGAAGATGAACGGTTTAAATTAAAGAGCAATAAAAAACAGAAACGCACATTTTTTCAAACATATTATCGAGAAATCAAGCGAATCGGTTCTCGGGCAAAAATCGGTATATGGGGTGGTTACATCAACCTCTTTACACGTGGAAAGTGGAAGCGCATTAGATATAAAAAATAGCTGCATTTATATTAATATAGAGAATGCAAACTTTATCATAGGCGCACAAAGTTAATGCACCTAAGTGGACTGTACTCAAAACTCTTTATAGGCGTAAAATTAGTTTAACGTTGGAATTCGATAGCCCAATAGATATAATTCGGCCGTTTTGCTGAAGTAGCTTTTGCTAAACCAAACCGATGAAAATTGGGATAAAGCATATTTTCACGATGTCCGGGAGAATTCATCCATACTTTATAGGCCGCAGCAATATCGGAACGTCCGGCACAAAGATTTTCACCGGCAACACCACGAATACCAAACCGCCGTAAACGGGTCACAAAATCATTGCCGAAACTTACCGTATGGGCAACTTTTCCAGCTTCTGCCATGCGATTTGCTTGATCTTGCGCCATTTTTTCCAATTGACTATCAGGCTCAAGAGGACCACGCCCATTTTCAGCACGTAGAGCATTGAGCAATGTTGTTGCTTCATCAGCTGCCCAAGACAGATTTATATCAGCGGCACTTATCAATAAAGCGCCAGATGCTATGAAAAAACTTCTACGTGTGAGCACGATATCACCTGATAACAATAGAGAATTTTGCCAGTTTCAAAATTCTAGTTTTGCTTGCATTGTAATACAATATGCCAATTAGATAAGCTCTCAACAATGCACTGGAAATTGCGATATTGATATCCCTAAATCCTTCAATCGAAACGTATTAACTGAAACCTTAATAACATCACATTGCTTGCCGCTTATTGGATCTTGGCTTTCAGATATGCGCTTAACGCTACCATAAAAGCTATTTTTAGCGGATCCAGCTTAGAATACGCATGATGATAAATACTGGAACAACGATTGCAGCACCAACCAATATAACATCAAATAGTTTTGAAAAAGCGGAAAAGCCCATCGACCATAGAGAGGTGAAAAAATTATATATTTTCCACACCACGTCCATCGGTGTCCACCCCAACATGGTCATGAAAACACCAACGATGAGCGAAAAGACAACAAGCCTAACGATCACATGACCAGGCGTATCACCCAACAGCGAATTAACTGGTTTTGACATATTTTTTTCCTAAACTCCAAAAGGACACTTTAAAGTAAGATAAAGATATTATTTATTCAATGGGAACAAAGTTTGGCGGCCGATAGGCGATATAAATAGTTTAAAGATGGAGAACGGGATTTTAAAAAAGATAAAACCAATTTTCTCCCCAATTTATCTTAAAAAGAAACATACCGCATAAGATAAAACCAGTTATGATGCGTTTCAGATTATTTTTTATGTGATTTTATACCCTTTTTCTGTTTCTCAACTTCCTCTTGCAATTTTCCGCCTTTTAAAACAGGGGTAACTTTTTTGGCTGTCGCAGAAACACGCTCGTGGTTAACTGGCATCTTATCCATTTTATTCTCCTTCATTTATTGAAACAAAACATTGTATTCGCTAGATAGTTCCATAAAATATCGTGTAAAAAGTTTTGCTATGTTCCAGAAAAACGCGCATAGATAAGGCTGCAACATCAAGGTGTCTGTCGTAATAAAGGACGGAACTTAAGCCGCAATAAAGGACAGAATAATTTGCTATGACTGATTTTTTCACTGAAACGACGAATGCGACCAATGCGGTAGAATTTACTGTATCGGAAATATCGGGAGCGTTGAAAAGAACAGTTGAAGACGCTTTCGGGCACGTGCGTGTAAGAGGAGAAATATCGGGATATCGTGGGCCACATGCTTCGGGGCACGCATATTTTGCATTGAAAGATGACAAGGCCAGACTGGAAGCTGTTATCTGGCGTGGCACAATGGCAAAGTTAAAATTTCCTCCTGAAGAAGGCATGGAAGTTATCGCAACCGGAAAACTGACAACCTATCCCGGAACGTCCAAATATCAGATTGTTATTGAAAATATTGAACCAGCAGGCGCTGGTGCCTTGATGGCTTTGTTGGAAGCACGCAAGCAAAAATTATCAGCTGAAGGTTTATTCGACGAAGCTAATAAACAACTCATCCCTTTTATGCCACGTGTGATAGGTGTTGTAACATCGCCGACTGGTGCCGTTATTCGCGATATTATCCATCGTATTTCCGATCGTTTTCCGCTTCATATTATTGTTTGGCCAGTGCGTGTGCAGGGCGAAACATGTGGGGAAGAAGTAGCTGCGGCAGTGAGAGGCTTTAACGCGATAAGTGACACAGACGGTATTCCCAAACCTGATTTAATCATTGTGGCACGTGGTGGCGGAAGCTTGGAGGATTTGTGGGGCTTTAATGACGAGGAAGTCGTAAGGGCAGTGGCGCATTCCTATATACCTGTTATCTCTGCTGTGGGGCATGAAACAGATTGGACACTTGTTGATTACGCGGCAGATGTTAGGGCGCCAACACCAACGGGTGCAGCAGAGATGGCTGTGCCAGTAAAAACAGATTTGCAAGCAGAGCTTGCATCTTTGCATGCAAGATTGCGTAGTAGTCTTTCGCGGCAGTTTGATTTCAGGCGGCAAAAATTGCTGGGTATCAGCCGTGTATTGCCGACTATAGATCAATTGCTTGCATTGCCGCGTCGGCATTTTGATGATGTTGCTAGCCGCTTGGAACGGGCATTAATTGTCAATAATGACCGAAAACGGCAAATGTTCAATGTTTTGACCAGAAATTTGTCGCCGCATCTGATTGTTAATTTAACTGAACGCTATGCGCAAAGAAAGCTGCATATCACACAGCGATTTGTTCAAGCTTTTGCCGCTGTGACCGATAAACGGCGCCAATATTTGGAAGCGTTGCAAAAAAATCTTAGCCCTCGTCTGATTATAAATGCGATAGATCAGCATAAAGAAGCAAACAGGTTTTATCATACGCGTTTAAGAAATGCCTTTTTGCAGTTGGTGGAAAAAAACAAACAACGCCTGATGACGTCAAAACGGCTGTTGAACTCTGTGTCTTATACAAAAATATTGGAAAGAGGGTTTGCGCTAGTATTAGACGACAATAAAACTCCCGTGAAACGGGCAAACCAGTTACCAGAGAATGGGCAGATAAAAATAAAATTTGCTGATGATATTGTTGATGCAACAACATCTCATCAAGGAACCAGACAAACCAAGAAAAACAAAAGACAGGCGCCAGATACAGGACAACAGGGGGATTTATTTTGAGTAAAATAGCGGACGGACTTATTTTGGGGGAAGATAGCAAGGTTAGGTGTTATTGGCCGGGAAATGATCCTCTCTATTGCAATTATCATGATAATGAGTGGGGAAAACCAATTTATGATGATAATAAATTATTTGAAAAAATCTGTCTTGAGGGCTTCCAATCAGGATTGTCGTGGATAACAATTTTACGCAAAAGAGAAAACTTTCGTGCGGCTTTTGACAAATTTGATTACAAAAAAATTGCTCGCTATGATGACGCAAAAATTGCTGACCTTGTGGCAGATGCAGGGATTGTACGCCATAAAGGCAAAATTTGTTCGGTGGTAAACAATGCTCTTAGAGCCATTGAATTGGTAAACAGTGAAGGAAGTTTATCTGATTATTTCTGGTCTTTTAAACCACCAGTGTCAGAATTATTCCAATGCTATGATTATGCGACACTGAAAGCAAACCCTATATCTGCTGCATCGACAAGACTATCGAAAGATTTAAAAAAGCGGGGGTGGAGCTTCGTTGGACCAACGACCTGTCATGCTTTTATGCAGTCTGTTGGCATAGTTAATGAGCATATAGAAGGCTGCTTCTGTCGATAATTTATTGATGTAATGCCAATTTTATTGCCAAAATTCTTACTTTAAAAAGTATAAGTTGTTTTGAAATATATAGTTTCACTTCAAATTTCTTATTAAAGTTAGATATATTCATAAAATATTATGGGAATTGAACCTTTTACCAAGTCTTGCCGCCTCGGTGGCAATAGGTTACAAAGCAGCAATTCAATTTATTGCGTAAAGTTAGCGGTAGGAAGAAATGTCTGACAAGCCAGAAAAAACAAAAGCACGTGTTCCTCGCGGTTTTGTAGATCGTACAAGTGCAGAATTGCATGCTGCTGAAAAAATGACGACAGTTATTCGCGGTGTCTATGAGCTTTATGGCTTTGAAGCGGTCGAAACACCTATTTTTGAATATACTGACGCATTGGGCAAATTCTTGCCAGATCAAGACAGACCCAATGCCGGCGTATTTTCAATTCAGGATGACGATGAGCAATGGATGTCTCTACGGTATGACCTGACGGCACCATTAGCGCGGTATTTTTCGGAAAACTTTGAAACCTTGCCAAAACCATATCGCAGCTATCGCGCTGGTTGGGTGTTCAGAAATGAAAAGCCGGGTCCAGGACGTTTTCGTCAATTCATGCAATTTGATGCGGATACAGTAGGTAGCCCAACAGTCGCTGCTGATGCTGAAATCTGCATGATGGCGGCTGATACAATGGAACAGCTCGGCATTGATCGGGGCGATTATGTTGTACGCGTCAATAATAGAAAAATTCTTGATGGTGTTTTGGAACTTATCGGCCTTATTGGTGATAAATACACGGACAAACGGCTAACTGTTTTGCGCGCAATCGACAAATTGGATAAATTTGGCGTTGAGGGTGTAAAACTCTTGCTTGGCAAAGGTCGTCTGGACGAAAGTGGTGACTTTACCAAAGGTGCCGAGCTTTCAGGTGATGCTGTCGAAAAGGTTATCGCGTTTATTTCCGCTGGTGGAGCAAATAGTTCAATCACGCTTGATAATCTTTCGCGTGTGGTCAACGGCAGTGAAAGAGGCACCGAAGGTGTCAATGAATTGCAAGAGATGCTCGCACTGTTTAATGCAGCTGGTTATGCAGAACGTGTCAAAATCGACCCGTCCGTTGTTCGCGGTTTGGAATATTATACCGGACCAGTTTTTGAAGTTGAATTGCTGTTTGATGTTGTCAATGAGGACGGGCAGAAAGTTGTCTTTGGTTCTGTTGGCGGTGGTGGACGTTATGATGGTCTTGTGTCTCGGTTCAGAGATGAGCCAGTACCAGCAACAGGATTTTCCATCGGTGTTTCGAGATTGATGACAGCATTGAAGAATCTTGGAAAGCTGGATCTCAGTGTCGGGATAGGGCCTGTTGTTGTGCTTGTCATGGATAAAGATAGTGAGTCATTGCAGCGATATCAGCACATGGTCACTGAACTGCGCAATAACGGGATACGCGCTGAACTTTATGTCGGTGGTTCGGGTATGAAAGCGCAAATGAAATATGCGGACCGTCGGCATGCGCCATGTGTTGTCATACAAGGATCTCAAGAAAGAGCCGAAGGTAAAGTGCAGATTAAAGATCTGGTAGAGGGTGCTCGGCTTTCAGAAAAGATTGAAGATAATAAGACATGGCGTGAGAGCCGACCTGCGCAGGTTACCGTGGATGAAAGCCAATTGGTAAATGCTGTACGGGAAATCATTGCTGCTCAGCAGGCCAAGTAAAAACATAGAGCCGAACAATATGACAAAACTTGACCGAATGACGACAGAAGCGGAAAGATTTTTCTCTGAAAAGGGGCTTGCAACGGTTGCTGTACCTATATTGCAACCGGCTGATCCGTTTTTGGATATGGCAGGTGAAGATTTGAGACGCAACATTTTCATGACTGAAAATGAAAATGGAGATAGTCTTTGTTTGCGACCGGAATTCACAATTCCTGTTTGCATGACGCATATTGCGAATGGCACACATACACCGCATCGTTATGCCTATATTGGAGAGGTTTTTCGTCAACGACGTGAGGGGGGAAACAGCTTTTTCCAGGCTGGCATTGAGGATTTTGGGGATAGCAATGAAGCGGAGGCTGATGCGCGCACCCTTTACGATGCACTTGAATTGATTGCCCGTATAGCACCAAGTGACGACGATACAATTGTGTTAGGGGATCAAGCTGTTTTTGCTGCAATTTTAGCCGAACTTGGCATTGCCCACGGTTGGCAAAAAAAGCTTTTGAGGGCATTTGGTAATCAGGAACAGTTGCGCAATTTGTTGCAGGCCTTGTCTGCCCCTAAAAGAGAGCAGATTTTACCAGATGAATTGAAAATGCTTGTGCAGGCTCAAGATGAGCAAGCGCTTATTAATTATCTGGAAGAAGAAATGTTGAGTGGCGATATGTCACCTTCATCAGGACGGACGCCTGCTGAAATTGCCAAACGTTTATTGGAAAAGCAGCAACTATCATCGGCGCGACTTATTCCCTCTGTTTTGCAGGCACTGGAAGAGTTTTTATCCATTCAAATAACGCTTGATAAGGCAGAACAACAACTGGCCGATTTTGGACGTAAACATCATTTGCCAATCGATCATTTTCTTGCATTGTTTGAGGCGCGTAATAGCGCACTTGTCGAACGAGGGGTGAAGCTTTCTGATATTCGGTATGATGCCGCTTTCGGTCGTCCATTGGATTATTATACCGGTCTTGTTTATGAAGTGCGTCGTGATAATAGGTTTATTGTCGGTGGTGGCCGTTATGATAGGCTTATGACAATGTTGGGCGCTAAAAAATCCATACCAGCAGTTGGATTTTCTATCTGGCTTGATCGATTAACAGATGATATCGCTGCCGGTCGGGGAGAGGCATTGAAATGACGGTAACTTTAGCTCTTCCATCAAAAGGTCGATTAAAAGAAAAGACATTAAATGTGCTGGCAAATGCCGGTTACAAAGTTGTACTTCCTGATGATGAACGCCATTATCGTGCTAAAGTCGATAATGCCCCGAATATAGATATTCTTTTTTTATCTGCTTCTGAAATTGCCAGAGAATTAGGCTATGGCAATATTGATCTTGGAATAACAGGACAAGATTTGATCCATGAAACATTGGCTCATCCTGATGAAAGGGTTACAGTGGAAATTCCGCTTGGTTTTGGCCATGCTGATGTTATTGTTGCCGTTCCTGAAGTTTGGCATGATGTTGTCACCATGGCTGATCTTGACGATGTCGCGGCTGAATTTCGCCAGCGCCATGGTAGAAGATTGCGAATAGCAACCAAATTCTGGCGGTTGACCCAGCAATTTTTTTCACAAAAACATGGTATACAGGTTTATAGAATTGTTGAAAGTCTGGGTGCCACAGAAGGTGCTCCCGCCGCTGGCTCAGCGGATATGATTGTTGATATCACATCAACAGGTGCCACGCTAAAAGCTAATAAGCTAAAAATACTACAGGACGGGCTCATTCTGAAGTCTCAGGCATGTCTCGTTTCAGCAAAGAGAAGCCGAGAAAATTCTGAAGTTGAGGCTATTATCCAGCAACTGAATAAAGCGGTATCCGGAAAATAAGAGATAAGCGCAAGCTTAATATTTCACGAAAATTGTTTGAACAGCATTTCAAACAATTTCGTTAAGCGCATCGATGCCAGTTACGTCGAAAAAAGCCAAGGTCATCCAAATAAGCAGGCCAACCAATATAATTGCTATCGCTAGAAGAATAAAAAAACGCTTACGGACGCTGTGTCTAGCGGCTGTAACAGGATCAGATTGTTCAGGCATAAATATTAATCGTCATTGCTGGAGTTTAATTTATCTGGACTGGTTCCCACCCCTGGTTGGCGTGCGATATATCCTAAATCCTGCAAAGATTTATGAATGAGGTAACGCAGAGCCTCTTGTTCATTATAGACAGTTGGATTGTCATGTAAAAACTTTTTCAAAGTTTCCAATACTGTCGCATCAAGATTCAATGTAATTTCCATCATAGACCCCCACAATAAAGATAGCTCCCCCATGATTGAGGGAGCTAAACCTATATTATTAGGCTTTCAAAACTTTCAGAATGTTTTGCGGTGAAGATTCACCGTATGGATCGGTTTCGCAATTATCAGAGAAACCTTTTTCCTCAAACCATTTCTCAATAACGCCGTCGTTAACGACTGCAGCATAACGCCATGAACGCATTCCGAAGCCGAGGTTATACTTGGCAACAAGCATGCCCATTTTACGAGTAAATTCACCATTACCATCTGGAATAAGTTTTACATGCTGAAGGTTATTATGTCTGCCCCATGCGTTCATAACGAAAGCATCATTGACGGCAAGGCAGTAAACTTCATCAATACCAAGTTCTTTGAATTCAGGATAAAGCTTTTCGAAATCCGGCAATTGAAATGTCGAGCAGGTAGGTGTGAAAGCACCTGGCAAGGAAAATAGCACAACGCGTTTTCCTTTGAAATATTCATCAGTTGTCACCTCTTGCCAACGATAAGGGTTTGAGCCACCAATCGATTCATCGCGGACGCGTGTGTGGAAGGTAACATCTGGAACTTTTTTTCCGATCATTTGTTTGCTCCTGTATTTGTCTTATATCTATTTTATCAACAGTGATGTGAGCCGGAATTCACTTTTCCAGCGTAAGGGATTACACGCATAGTTGCAAGTCAACACACAGAAGATTGTTAAATTAACACTCGATATTTGCGACTAATCGCTTTAAATTGATCTGAACAGAGATCATATGGAGAGGAACATGGCTATACAGACAATCTCTACAACAGCCTTTACAGATCAAAATCCAGGTACGTCGGGTTTAAGAAAAAAAGTTAAAGTTTTTCAAACGCCAAATTATGTTGAAAATTTTATTCAATCAATTTTTGATTGCGCTGGCGATATTGCTGGAAAACTGCTGATTCTTGGTGGAGATGGACGGTTTTTTAATCGGGAAGTGATCCAGAAGGTCATTAAAATGGCTGCAGCCAATGGCGTAGGTCATATAAAGGTGGGATTAGGTGGAATTTTATCGACACCGGCAGCCTCCAATCTTATCCGTAAATACCACGCTGTTGGCGGTATCATTTTATCAGCAAGTCATAACTCTGGTGGTCCGTCAGGCGATTTTGGTATCAAATATAATATTGGTAATGGTGGGCCAGCACCAGAAAAAGTTACAAAGGCTATTTTTGAGACGTCAAAAACAATAAGTTCCTACAAGATCGAAGATTGTGCAGATGTTGATCTCGACAAATTGGGACAAACCCAAATTGGTTCAATGATCGTTGAAATAATTGATCCGGTTGTCGATTATGCGGATCTGATGGAAGAATTGTTCGACTTTGATCTTATTCGCCAAGCAACCGCTAATGGATTAACATTTCGGTTTGACGCTTTAAACGCGGTAACCGGTCCTTATGCTCATGAAATATTTGAGAATCGCTTGGGAATGAAAAAGGGTACCGTTGTCAATGGTACGCCGCTTCCTGATTTCGGCGGACGGCATCCGGACCCAAATTTGGTTCATGCGCATGATCTTTATGAACTTATGATGTCGGAAAACGGACCAGATCTTGGTGCGGCCTCTGATGGAGATGGCGATCGTAACATGATCGTCGGGTGGCAACAATTTGTTACGCCATCTGATTCTTTGGCTATTCTTGCGGCAAACGCAAAACTGATCAAAGGTTACCGTAATGGTATTTCAGGTATCGCCCGCTCTATGCCAACGAGTGCAGCGGCCGATCATGTAGCAGAAAAATTATCTCTCAATATTTATGAAACGCCAACGGGTTGGAAATTTTTTGGCAATCTTCTGGATGCGGGAAAAGTCACGTTCTGCGGAGAAGAAAGTTTTGGTACTGGTTCCAACCATGTTCGGGAAAAAGACGGCTTGTGGGCAGTTTTATTTTGGCTCAATCTGTTGGCCGCTACTGGCAAAAGTGTGGCCGAAATTGTTGAACAGCATTGGCAACAATTTGGTAGATCTTACTATACGCGCCATGATTATGAAGAAGTTGATGCGGCTGCTGCCAAAAAGCTTATGGATGAATTGTGTCATCGCTTGCCAGAATTATCAGGACACGAGGTCGCTGGCCTTACAATAGAAAAAGCAGATGATTTTGCCTATCATGACCCGATTGATGGCTCTGTAAGTGAACATCAGGGGGTACGTATATTTTTCCAGGGTGGTGGAAGACTGGTTTATCGTTTATCCGGCACAGGAACCGCGGGAGCGACCGTGCGAATCTATATGGAACATTACGAAGCAGATCCGCTCAAACAAGATGACGACACACAGGAAGCACTGGCTGCCCTCATTGTTGCAGCAGACGAACTGGTTGATCTCAAGAAAACCTTAAACCGCGATAAGCCAAGCGTTATCACCTGATATTAAGATGATAGCTTGAAACTATTCAACTTCATAAAAAGGCTCTGATAGCAAATACTATCAGAGCCTCTTCCATTCGTATCAATGTATAATTTTTTAAATAACCTAACAAATTAGATTATTTAGGATGGATCATATCTTCCGGTCTAACAAGACGGTTATAATCTTCTTCAGAAACACCAGCGTTCAATGCTTCTTCTCGTAATGTGGTGCCATTTTTATGTGCCGTTTTAGCGATTTTTGCTGCTTTGTCATAACCGATGGCTGGTGCAAGTGCAGTAACAAGCATTAATGATTTTTCTAGAAGATCGTGAATGCGTTCTTCATTGGCTTTGATACCTTCAACGCAGTGGTCAGCAAAAGAAACCATGCAATCAGACAATATCTTGATTGATTGCAGAACATTATATGCAATCACTGGCTTATATACGTTTAACTCGAAATGACCTTGGCTGGCTGCAACGGTGACTGTTGTTTCATTGCCAAAAACCTGACAGGCAACCATCGTCATTGCTTCACATTGCGTTGGGTTTACCTTGCCCGGCATGATTGATGAGCCAGGTTCATTTTCAGGAAGGCTCAATTCACCAAGACCGCATCTTGGACCTGAGCCTAAAAAGCGGATATCATTTGCTATTTTAAACAAATCTGTCGCAAGCGCATTTAAGCTGCCGTGAAAATTTGTAATCGCACCATGGCTAGCCAATGCTTCAAATTTATTTTCAGCAGTTTTAAACGCAACACCTGTTATGTCCGTCACAGCCTCAACAAAGGTTTGATCAAAACCGATTGGGGCATTAAGTCCGGTTCCTACAGCGGTGCCCCCCTGTGCTAGCTTTGTCACATCTTGTAGCGCCATTTCAATGCGCACGCGATTATGCTCCAAAGCAGCGCGGTATCCAGAAAATTCCTGCCCGAGAGTAACTGGCGTTGCATCTTGTGTATGGGTACGACCAATTTTTATAATTTTTTCAAATTGCTTTTCTTTATCTTTTAAAGCTGCAGTCAGGTGGTCAATCGCCGGAAATAGTTTTGTTACTGTTTGCATTGCTGCAGCAATGTGAATGGCCGTCGGAAATGAGTCGTTAGAAGACTGGCTCATATTGACGTGGTCGTTAGGGTGAATTGGTTTTTTCGACCCCATTTCTCCACCAAGCATCTCAATCGCCCGATTAGAGATAACTTCATTCACATTCATATTGGTTTGCGTGCCGGATCCGGTCTGCCAAACAACCAGAGGAAAGTTATCATCAAGCTTGCCATCAATGACTTCATCGGCTGCTGCAATAATTGCTTTACCCAAGTCTGGTGATAGCTTACCAGCTTTCATATTGGCTATAGCTGCAGCTTTTTTAATAATACCTAAAGCATGTATTAATGGAATTGGTTGTTTTTCACCACCAATTTTAAAATTACGCAAAGAACGTTCTGTCTGGGCTCCCCAATAATGATCGGACGGGACGTCGATTGCACCAAATGTATCTGTTTCTGTACGCGTTTTTGCCATGCTATAACTCCTCTTTTATGTGGCAACGATAGAACAACAATCGTAGAGTGAAAAGACCTATAGCAAGAAAGTGAATTATTTGATCACCTTTTTTACAGTTATGCGAATTATGCCGTTATGCGAGAAAGTATACTGCTCGATAATCTTAAAACGATAGGTTCTCTTGAAAGCTATCAGCGTCTTCAGAAAAAGACATGTAACCAAGCTGACATCGTCTAACTGAATTTCAAATTATCCATGAAAAACATCCAGTGAAAAATAATGATATGCTTGAAACATCTTGGTAATAAGCCATAAGATTGTAAAAGTTTAAGATCTCCGTGAGCTTGCTCGTTAGCTTTTATGCAGTAGTGGCACATATGATTTTCTGGTCATGCCATAATGTAAGGCTAAGTCATTCGAAACATCGTTATATGGCAGCTTTTAAGAAGCAAGTTTATATCTCCGTGACATGAACGGAATAGTTTGAACAAGGGTTGGTTTTAAAACAATTGCCTAGAATAAAACCGATTTCTTTCAGGATATATATGAAAGCATTTGCAAAAGTTCATTAATATTCAAAATGAGGCATATTCTTATAATCCGAAGTATTCCAAAATAATGGGTAAAGCATATCGCTTTGTCTAAACAGCGCGCGCAAACTCCACAACATTTGTGCGATTTGATTTATCTTTTAAAATAAGATCGTATCCCAATAAAATGAGTACTGCCTTTTTATCTGCAGGAAAACGACGTTCACCAAGACCTTCTTCGACGGCCTCAATAGCGATTTTCATAGCATCTCTATCTAAAATACACGCACCCTGTAAACTAAATTGTTCTGATGAAAACATTTCACGTTCACCAGTGATAAGCCATTGTAAACAAACGCCATAATTGGACGCATAGGCAGCCAAAGTAGATGCAGTAGGTTCATTTTCTCCACGTTCATATGCTGCTAAAGAATTTTTGGAAACTCCAATGCTTTTTGCAAATGTCGATCGGTCTGGGTCACCAACAGCTTTTCTGACAGATCTAAGTCTATTTCCAAGCGCAGTTTTCGCCTCGTTTTCCGGTCTAGCCATAAAAAACCTCAAAACACAAAAAACCTATTTACAAAATAGGAGTATTGGTTTAACTGTACTTCGACTGTCAGAAAAAACCGACAGATGTTGAATAAAACACTCAAAAAACGGAAGCTTGAGCATCCGTTAATCTAGGAGAGTGCAATGCTAAAACAACATTAGAAGATTTATACTATTCTGACTTCAATGCGCGAACGGGTGTTACGTTGCGTCGGATTCAAGATTAGCATAGCCCTAATGTGTTCAGCGTTGCCGTAGTTGTTATGACTTCACGGTGTGGGCAAAAAAGCGAATGATGGTATCCATATTAATTAGTCATATCGCTTTTTTATCCAAATCTTGAAGGCGTGGAATCGTATTTGTCGGTAATCATACTCTGCAAATTATATCCAAAACAAGCCGTCAAGCATGGTGACATACTATGAAACGTAAGCTTTGGAAGTCGGACAATGAATGGGGAGCTGATTGTGGCAAAAATAATAGTGATTTCGTCAAGTTTGTAGCGGATATGTTTTTTACGGTTGATAGCGCAATTTGACCAAGATCTAAAAAATATCGCGGAAGTAAACTGATAATTATAGCAGAATATAGATATAAAATATAATATAAAACAATTTATCCAATTAAATTTTTATTTATATTTATATTTTTGCATAAAAAAATAAATAAAAGTATATTTATGTTGTTTATATAAAGATGATGTTTATTGGCGAAAATTATATTGTTATTTTTTATAAATAATTATTTGAATTTTCATTAGTTAATATGGTATATGTATTCTAGTGTAGTCATACGTTATTGGTTGTGTCGGCAGGCGAGAAAATGTGGTATAAAAAATAGTGTTTATATCTCAGAAAAAAAAGGCTGACATATTATGCGGCTAATGGTATGAAAAAAATAGGGGGATAAAATGGTGAGTGACATATTATGGTGATAATTTAATCGATTCAAGAACGAAATTAATCGGTTAAATACATTGATTA
Organism: uncultured Bartonella sp.; assembly: GCA_946478665.1. Lineage (GTDB taxonomy): Bacteria > Pseudomonadota > Alphaproteobacteria > Rhizobiales > Rhizobiaceae > Bartonella. The sequence goes on from CAMLCZ010000003.1 coordinate 90,684, forward strand.
TGGTGAGAGATTTAAATTGGTATAAACCGGCAAGTTACGTTATGTCGCCTTGAAAATAGGAAATAACGGAAAGTGATATCAGTTTAGCATTTTGTATGGTGATACAAAAGGTCTATTAAAAATAGGGGGTTTTGAACAGATTGGGCGTTCAGAAAACATATCAAATCACAAGCTAGGTTGGGAATTGAAAGCGCGAATTTGACGTTGTCTCTTTCGGCGTTTTCTATTGCTTGCGTGCGATTGGCAAGATTTCAAAGGTAGTATTGTAGGCCTTAAATCTTGTTTTGCTGGTGTTTAACGTTTGGGATTATTGGGTGAGATTGCTCAAAGTGCCTTTTCGTTATGTTAAAGCTACAAAGAACACCCATAATGTATGAAATAAATTTTGCGAAATAGGACGATTAGGTTAGGGCCCCGCAACTCTAAACCTTATCGTCTAGCGATCCGGTTGGAAGTGTTCTTCCAACCGGATCGCCAAGGGTTATAATTCTCGATTTAGCCGAGGATCAATTGGCTCTTAAACGGGTTTTAAGGGGCGTGTAAATCAAGATGTTTTTTGGTTTATGGTCAGGCGCCGGAATTTGGGGATAATGAATAGGGAGATTTTGAACTGATTGGGCGTTCAGAAATCGTAACTGGTCATAAAATTGAATGGAAATTTGCTTTCGATAGTCTTTTCAAAATGACTTTTAAGCATTTCCGCGATTGGTGTGACTATTTGACGGAAAATCGAGTTTCCGTTAGGGCTTTTTACGCTCGGAACTTTGCAATCCATTTTCATATTTGGTTACATAGATAGGTGGCACCATGGGTTTTGTGTCTATTCTATTAAAGGCAAAGTTTAAGAACGCTCTTCATCTTTGCAAAACTGTTTTATCAAATAGGACAATAAAGTTAGGGCCCCGCAACCTTAAACTTGATTGCCTAGTGGTCAGGTCGAAAGAGTTATTCTTTCGACCTGATCTAAAAGCGAAATTAGAACATTCTATCTTCCAAGCTCCTTACGGGAATGGAGAGTTCTAGATGAAACAACGGATTACCGCATATACATTAGTGAATTTTTCTAGTGTGAAGGTCATATGTGGTATTTTGGGGAAATTAGACAGGGGGAATTTTGAACTGATTGGGCGTTCAGAAATCGTAACTGGTCATAAAATTGAATGGAAATTTGCTTTCGATAGTCTTTTCAAAATGACTTTTAAGCATTTCCGCGATTGGTGTGACTATTTGACGGAAAATCGAGTTTCCGTTAGGGCTTTTTACGCTCGGAACTTTGCAATCCATTTTTATATTTGGTTACATAGATAGGTGGCGCCATGGGTTTTGTGTCTATCCTATTAAAGGCAAAGTTCAAGAACGCTCTTTATCTATGCAAAATTGGTTTATCAAATGGGACAATTGAGTTAGGGCCCCGCAACTCTCAACTCGATTGCCTAGTGATCAGGTCGAAAGAATTGTTCTTTCGACCTGATCTCAACGAAAAGTTGGAGCATTCTATTTTCAAGGTTACTCAACCGAATGGTGTGTTCTAGATGAAACAACGGATTACCGCATATACATTAGTGAATTTTTCTAGTGTGAAGGTCATATGTGGTATTTTGGGGAAATTAGACAGGGGGAATTTTGAACTGATTGGGCGTTCAGAAATCGTAACTGGTCATAAAATTGAATGGAAATTTGATCTAAATAGTCAGAAAAGGACAACTTTTAGGCATTTCCGCGATTGGTGTGGCTATTTGACTGAAATTGGAATTTTCGTCAGGTTTTTATGCTCAGAACTTTGCAATCCATTTTCATATTTGGTTTCATAGATAGGTAGCACTATGGGTTTTGTGTTTATCCTATTAAAGGCAAAGTTCAAGAACGCTCTTTATCTATGCAAAATTGGTTTATCAAATAGGACAATTGAGTTAGGGCCCCGCAACTCTCAACTCGATTGCCTAGTGGTCAGGTCGAAAGATTTAGTCTTTCGGCCTGATCCAGAAGAAAGATTAGAATATTTTATTTTCAATAACGGGTCATGGAAATGGAGTGTTCTAAATGAGACAATGGATTGCCGCATATACATTAGCGATTTTGCCTAATGTAAAGGTCATATGTGGTGTTTGGGGAAATAGACAGGGGAAAGCTTAAGTAGAATAGGTAGAACAAAGGTTTGATATACGGAACTTCGATGCACTTCTCACATGAAGTACAAAAGAAATTCTCAATCATGTAAGCTCATAAAGATAAATGCGAGTTTTATTGGTTAATAAACCTCATTCTAAATTCTCTATCGGGAGATCATCTCAAAAAATGAATTTGGTGACATCTACCTATTCAATTAAGTGAGACACTAACAAAGACGTTGTTTAAATTGGTCATTTAAGAATTAGGCTCGTTGGGTTCTTGGCCCCGCAACTTTGAACACAACAGCCTATAGATCCGGTCGAAAACATCCCTTCGACCGGATCACTTTTTTCATCAATGAAAGTGCATAAGGCATAATTTTTTCGTGATGAAGTGCTAATGGTATGAAGCCGATTGATAACTTTTAAGAGCCCACACAAAATAAGTTAGGTTGCTGGGTGATTTAATTTTTCACATTAAATTCAATTACAGAAATTATATCAATCGTTAGGCACAGCGGTACCGGAGAAGGCATTCAAGATGCTGAAAATGACATTTGCGATGCTGGAAGATCAAAACAACTCTCCAGCATTAATTATGCGGCAATGAAGACGGTATGATTTCAAAAATAGTCACAACAAAAACGGGCCCGAAGGCCCGTTTAAATTCATTATCGTATAGGACTTGATTAGAAGTCCATACCACCCATTCCGCCACCAGGCATAGGAGGCATAGGAGCCTCTTTCTTAGGGAGTTCTGCAATCATAGCTTCAGTTGTGATTAGTAGGCCAGCAACAGATGCTGCGTTCTGCAATGCAGAGCGAACAACCTTAACAGGATCAACGATACCCAAAGCAATCAGATCGCCATATTCGCCATTGGCTGTGTTGTAACCGAAGGTTTCTTTCTTGTTTTCAAGAATTTTCCCAACAACGATAGAAGCTTCGTCACCAGCGTTTGTTGCAATCTGACGAGCAGGAGCCTGCAATGCGCGGCGAACAATGTTGATACCTGCTTCTTGATCTGGGTTAGCGCCTTTAACTGTGATGTCAGCAGCAGCGCGGAGCAATGCTGTACCACCACCTGCAACGATACCTTCTTCAACAGCAGCACGTGTTGCATTCAATGCATCGTCAACGCGATCTTTTTTCTCTTTAACTTCAACTTCTGTTGCGCCACCTACACGGATAACTGCAACGCCGCCAGCCAATTTGGCCAAACGTTCTTGAAGTTTTTCACGGTCATAATCAGAAGTTGTTTCTTCGATCTGAGCTTTGATCTGGCTAACACGAGCGTTGATTTCAGGCTTTTTACCAGCACCGTCAACAATAGTTGTGTTTTCCTTGGAAATTGTAACTTTCTTTGCACGACCGAGCATATCAAGTGTTACATTTTCAAGCTTAATGCCGAGATCTTCAGAAATAACCTGACCAGATGTCAAAATAGCAATGTCTTCCAACATAGCTTTACGACGGTCACCAAAACCAGGAGCCTTAACGGCAGCGATCTTCAAACCACCACGGAGCTTGTTAACAACCAATGTTGCCAAAGCTTCACCTTCAACATCTTCAGCGATGATTAGGAGTGGCTTGCTTGACTGAACAACAGCTTCAAGAACTGGGAGCAATGCTTGAAGGTTAGAAAGCTTTTTCTCATGGATGAGGATGTAAGGATCATCAAGATCGGCAACCATCTTCTCTGTATTGGTTACAAAGTAAGGTGATAGGTAACCGCGGTCAAACTGCATACCTTCAACAACTTCGAGTTCTGTGTCAGCAGTTTTAGCTTCTTCAACAGTGATAACACCTTCGTTGCCAACTTTCTGCATGGCTTCAGCAATCATTGTGCCGATTTCTTTTTCGCCATTGGCAGAAATTGTACCAACTTGAGCAACTTCTTCAGAAGTTTTAATTTTCTTTGCTTTTTTCAGAAGGTCTTCAACAACTTCGTTAACAGCTGCATCGATACCGCGTTTCAAATCCATAGGATTCATACCGGCAGCAACAGCTTTTGCACCTTCTTGAACAATTGCTTGACCTAATACAGTTGCAGTTGTTGTACCATCACCAGCAATGTCGTTGGTCTTGGAAGCAACTTCGCGCAACATTTGTGCGCCCATATTTTCAAACTTATCTTCAAGTTCAATTTCTTTAGCAACTGATACACCATCTTTCGTGATGCGTGGAGCACCGAAAGACTTATCAATAACAACATTACGACCTTTAGGGCCGAGTGTTACTTTTACAGCATTGGCAAGGATATCAACACCACGCAACATGCGTTCACGCGCATCGCGGCCAAATTTGACTTCTTTTGCAGCCATTTAATTTCTCCTTGGGATATATCCCGGAATAGATTGGTAGGATTTATGGGAAAAAGGCGATTAGCCGAGAATACCCATAATATCGGATTCTTTCATAATCAGTACATCTTCGCCGTCTAGCTTGACTTCTGTACCTGACCATTTACCAAACAACACGCGGTCGCCTGCTTTTACATCAAGAGCAACAAGCTTGCCGCTTTCATCGCGAGCACCTGGGCCAACAGCGAGAACTTCGCCTTCTTGCGGCTTCTCTTTTGCTGTGTCAGGAATAATGATGCCACCAGCGGTTTTTTCTTCTGATTCAACCCGACGAACGACTACGCGATCGTGAAGTGGGCGGAATTTGGTCTTAGCCATGTTATGAACCCTTAAACTATTACAATACGAATTAAGCTCAATATTAAGGGGGTTAACCCCTATTAGCACTCTAACACTGAGAGTGCTAACTCACCACAAGAGATAAAAATTGACCCCTTAGATGTCAAGGAGGCGACCGATTTTTTTTGTAGTTTATTTAAAGACGCAGAAAAATTATAATTTTCTAATGCAATTTTTTCTAAAAGTTTGCGGGTTAAATCATTGATTGGTTGGGTTTTTCAACAATTGCGGAATGTTGCGTGAGTTTGTTGAAGACTTGAGGAACTCTGGGGACTAAATATACCAAGCTCAATGATATATCCGATTAACGGGCAACCGCTATTGTCACAGGTTTGCTACAATCGGATGCTCATCGAAAACCAACAAAACAATAACAGACAAAACCAAGCAATTAGGCTAAGTCTGATAATTTGAGCATTCATTTGCCCATTAAAGCATTTTCTATTAAAGCGGCATTGCCTCGACGCCTAAAACTTCAGGAACAAAATGGCGCAGAAGATTTTCAATACCATGTTTCAAGGTTGCAGTCGAAGAAGGACACCCAGAGCAGGCGCCACGCATATTCAAGTAAACGACGCCGTTTTCAAAACCACGAAAAGTTATGTCTCCGCCGTCATTGGCAACAGCCGGTCTTACACGGGTTTCGATCAGTTCCTTTATTGTGTCGACAATATCTTTATCTTCTTCAGCGAAAAACTCTTCTCCCGTTTTGCTATCCTGTTTATCGGTATGATAATCCATAACTGGCGCATTTGACATGAAATGCTCCATAATTGTACCCAATATTGCCGGTTTTAGATGGCGCCACTCACTGTCATTCTTGGTGACAGTAATAAAATCATATCCGAAGAAAACACTGGTAACTCCAGGAATCGCAAATAATTTTGCGGCCAATTGTGAGCGGTCAACAGCACTTTCTTTATCGCGAAATTCAACAACGCCATTTTCAAGAACGACTCGCCCTGGAAGAAACTTGAGTGTTGCTGGATTTGGGGTATTTTCTGTTTGGATAAACATATTAAATCCTTTTCATGGTCAAGGATATGAAAGGTACTGTTTGACGACTATTTTAAATATGCGATTTAAATAGTCCTCTTTTCAAGAGGAAATCAACAATGATTTTATTTCTTTATCAAATGGGCTGATATTTAACCAACCAAATCACGATCATGACGGTCAAGTGACAGAATCAATGTCTTCGTCACTAAGCCCATCAGGAATGATTGTAACAGGTATGGAAAAAGCACTTCCCTTAGAGGCTATAGACTGCACCAAAGGTCCCGGTCCATCAATGCTTGCCCCTGCGGCAAGGATCAATACTGCAATATCTTGGTCATCATTGATGACGCGTGCAATTTGATCGGCTTTTTGTCCTTCGCAGATAATTGTTTCAGGCTCTATACCGACAATGTCGCAAACTTCAGTTTTTATTTGAGCAAGAGTTGCATACGCCCGTTCATGCGCTTCGGCGCGCATAATATCTCCAACACCAAGAAAATTTTGAAATTCAGAGCTATCTATAATGTATAATAAAGCAAGTGCACCGTTTGTATTTTTAGCGCGCCTTGATGCATATTCAACAGCTCGCCGACATTCTGGGGTTTCATCAATGATAGCCAGAAATTTTCTTCGGTGACCTGTTTGGTGGCTGAGGCGTTTAGATACCATTAGTCATACTCTTCATCATCTTATAGTGACTGAGGTTACACTATTAATTTCAACTAAGATACGGCTTACTTATTAAGTAATAATATTTGCCAATAGATAAGTTCAAGACTTGTTGAGATATAGGAAGCGGTAATATTTTTACAACTTGTAATTTGTGGCGTGTTGCGAATGTATATTATGATAACCGGCTAAAAACTATTTTTAAATGTAAAAAGCATTCCGCGTTTAAGCGGAATGCCTTGAAAATGAATATTTTACTGAACTATAAAATTAGTTTTGTAGGAAGCCAACAATATCGCGAACGTGCTTCATTGTACCTTCAGCAATAACGCTTGCGCGTTCTGCCCCTTCACGCAAAACACTGTCAATATAGTCCGTTGAAGCGTTAAGTCTGCGTAATTCTTCGGTTACCGGTGCCAATATGCTGACAGCAAGATCAGCAAGTGCAGGTTTAAAATCAGAAAACTGTTTACCAGCGAACTCATCAATAACAGCTTGTTTGCTGGTTCCTGCAAGGGCCGCATAAATGCCAACGAGATTATCAGCTTCAGGACGCTCTTTTAAACCATCTAATGTTTCTGGTAGAGGTTCTGGATCTGTTTTCGCTTTACGGATTTTTTTGGATATATCATCAGCTGTATCGATAAGATTGATACGTGAGAGATCAGAAGGATCAGATTTTGACATTTTTTTCGTGCCATCACGGAGCGACATGATGCGCATTGCCGTATCGCCAATAAGTGCTTCCGCCATTGGGAAGAAGCCATTGACTGTTTCGTCCCCGACTTTCATTTCTGTGCCAACACCCAGTTCCGCAATACGGTCGGAGTAGTCATTATTGAACTTTTGCGCAATATCGCGCGTTAGCTCAATATGTTGTTTTTGGTCTTCGCCGACAGGCACGTGTGTTGCACGGTAAACCAGAATGTCTGCTGCCATCAAACTTGGATAGGCAAATAAACCAAGTGATGCATTTTCACGATCCTTGCCTGCTTTATCTTTAAATTGGGTCATTCGGCTCATCCAGCCGATACGGGCGACACAATTAAAAATCCAAGCCAATTCGGCGTGTTGATAGACACGAGATTGATTGAAGACAATATGTTGTTTAGGATCGATACCCGAAGCCAAAAAAGCTGCCGTAACTTCACGGGTGGAACGCATCAGGTCATGTGGGTTAGGATTAACGGTCAAAGCGTGCATATCAACCACACAATAGATGCACTCATAGCTTTTCTGTAATTCTACCCAACGTTTAATAGCCCCGAGATAATTACCCAGATGAAGATTTCCTGTGGCTTGAACGCCGGAAAATACACGTGGCTTGAAAGAGGTCATAATCGGGTTTCCTATCGATTGTTATTTTTATTGGTTGTGTCAAAGCTGGTGTCTGAAAGCAAGAAAAAACAAGTTTATTTTCGTCTCAATCCCCTTTTAACCGTCGATAAGTTGGTTGCGCCGAGCAAGAAGGCCAAACTAAAATAGATAATAATGGCACCTATGACTAATGCCGTCACGCCAGCGGCCCGATATGTTAGAGGTGCCGCAGTTGATAGCGGAAAAGCCATAAAGCTAATAGCATAGTGTAACACCAGTGCCATGATAATTGATGCTAATAAAAGGCGTGGTATACGGGTTAACAAGACTTTGTCTGTCTGCCAATGACCACGCTTGATAAGGGTAACCAGCAATAAAATTGCATTAACCCACCCAGCAGATATTTCCGCAATTGCAATGCCTTGAGCCGAAAGATGCGGAAAAAGCGTAAGTGCAAGGGTAACATTGATAACCACCGATATGGCGGCAAAAATCATCGGGGTTTTGGTGTCTTCACGCGCAAAAAAGCCTGGAATAAAAGCTTTAATTAGCACAAAAGCTGGTAGTCCCAAACCATAAATTCCTAAAATGCCAGACACAATATGTGTCGATTGCGCTGAAAAATGGCCACGTTCAAAGAGTAAACGCACAATAGGTTCTGACATGACTAAAAATGCCGCGGCGGCAGGAAGCGTTAAAAGCAAGGTAAATTCCACCGAACGGTTTTGCAAATGGGTTGCTTCCTTTAAATCACCGCCGCGCAAAGCGCGTGATAATTCAGGCAAAAGAACAGTAGCCACCGCAATACCAACAACACCTAGTGGCAACTGGTAAAGCCTATCGGCATAAACCAGCGATGAAACAGCACCCCCTTCACTGGATGCTATATTGGTATTGATTAAAAGGTTGATTTGGGTAATGCCACCGGTAATAGCCGCTGGTAAGGCAAGCCACAAAAGGCGACGAACATTATTGGTAAAATGCGGAAAACGAAAACCTATTTTCATACCCGCATTGGCAACGGCAACCCAAACTATCAAAAGTTGCACAATACCTGATGCCATGACACCCCATGACAATGCGATACCAACATGCCATGGATCCAAATTTTTATACCATGCATAAGCCAGCACACCAATGAGTATGATATTCAGAAAGACTGGCGCAATTGCTGCGGCAAAATATCTATGCAGTGAATTGAGCATTCCCCCCATCATGGCAGCAAGTGACATACAAGCAAGATAGGGGAACATGATAACGGCAAAGCGGATGGTTGCTTCAAATTTTGACGCATCATTGGCAAAGCCCGGCGCAATAACGTACCGAACCAGAAATGGCATGGATAATTCCATGGCGATGGTTAAAATAAGAAGGACAGAAAATAGAACGCCAAACACCTCTTCAGAAAATTTTCGTGCGCTCTCCAAACCATCTTCGTCAATCTGTTTTGCAAATAATGGTACGAACGCCGAATTAAATGCACCCTCGGCAAATAACCGCCGGAACGTATTGGGAAAACGAAAGGCGGCATTGAATGCATCGGCAACCGGCCCCGTACCAACGGCCGCCGCCATCAACATCTCTCGGACAAAGCCGAAGATACGGCTCATCAATGTACCGGAAGCAACCGTTGCGAATTTTTTGATAAGGCTCATGATTTAATGGTATTTTCTATTGTATTGCTTTCTATTAGGGGCAACAATTTGCGCCGTATATTTGCTTGTTTTTGTGGGCTCAAAAGCTTTTGGCCAACAAGATCCCTAACATAAAAAGTGTCAATAACCTTTTCTCCAAACGTTGTAATATGTGCAGACGCAATGTCGAGGGATAAATCCGATAATGTCCTTGTTACATCATAGAGCAAGCAAGATCTATCTCTCCCCTCTATCTCTATGACACTGAACTTATCCGATAAAGCATTGTTGATTTCAACACGCGGTGTCACATCAAAAGCCTTTGCCGCATGTTTGGGTTTGACACGTTTTGCTATCACTTCAGGAAGACGAATGGTTCCTTTTAGTGTATCTTCAATCATTTTTTCAACCCGTGATGCACGGCGTTTTTCATCATGATCGAGTGCAAATTCCCGGCTAATTAATATAATATCCAAGGCGCGCCCATCTGTTGTTGTAAAAATTTGCGCATCAACAATGTTTCCGCCACCAGCAGCACACGCACCAGTCACGATAGATAAAACACGTGGGTGATCGGGAGCAAGAATTGTTATTTGCGTAACACCTTCGAAATTATGTGTTTCCGCCATGGTTGCAAGCGCTGTTTCCTGCTGGTCGGCATCCCTGATAAAATTGGCATGACGAATTTGGTCCTCCAATGAAACCGTGAGCCAATAATTGGGGTAATGCAGTCCAATATAATGCTGTTTTTCAGCCTCACTCCACCCTTCAAGAGCATCTGACAATCTTTGTTTGGAAGCATTAATACGGTCTGTTCGTGAAACTTGAGAGAACCCACCCGTCAATACCAATTCTGTCTCATGATATAATGTTCTTAATAACTGGCCTTTCCAACCATTCCAAACACCAGGGCCGACCCCTTTAATGTCGCAAATGGTAAGAATGAAAAGAAGTTTTAGCCGATCCATTGTTTGCACAGTATCAGCAAAATCCTCGATTGTTTTACGGTCATTCAAATCGCGCGATTGTGCGGTCATGCTCATGGTGAGATGCTCACTGATAAGCCATGCAATAATTTCGGTTTCCGCTCTTGATAGGCCAAACCGCGGACAGAGTTTGCGTGCTATTTTTGCACCGGCAATCGAATGATCTTCTGGTCTTCCTTTTGCAATATCATGAAGAAATAATGCAACATAAAGAACGGTGCGTTCTTTTTTGAAAGTTGGCATAATGGCAGAAGCCAAGGGGTGGTCGTGGTAGACATCACCATGATCAATTTGGCTTAAACAGCTAATACATCTCAAAAGATGCTCATCAACCGTATAATGATGATACATGTTGAATTGCATCATTGCGACAATTTTTCCAAAGTCAGGTATAAATTTCCCCAAAACACCGGATTCATTCATACGGCGTAAAATCAAAGAAGGATTACGGGGTGAAGTCAATATTTCCAGAAATAATTTATTGGCTTCCTTGTTCTCACGAACGTCGGCCGTGATAAGTTTTAACGAGCGTGATGCTTCTTGGACAGCAAATGGGTGGCATTCAAGGCCATGTAAATCAGATAGGTGAAATAGGCGGATAAGATTGATCGGATCGCGTTTGAAAACTTGATCATCAACAATGTTGATACGTTGTGTATCAATGACAAAATCAGTCGTGCCATGGATCTTTTTCTTGCGGCGCGAAAATGTTAAAAATACACGATTTAAGCCAGGTACGGGTTTAGCATACTCTTCTTCCAATGCCGCGGAAACGATGCGTGTCAGATCCCCAACCTGCTTGGCGACAAGGAAATAGTGTTTCATAAACCGTTCCACATCTTCCATGCCGGGATGAGCTGTATAGCCAAGCCTATGGGCTATTTCTCTTTGTATGTCGAATGACAGCCGCTCTTGCGCTTTACCCGTTAAAAAATGCATGTGGCAGCGGACAGCCCATAAAAAATCATCAGCTTTTTTAAAAATCTGCAATTCGGCTTTTGATAAAACACCTAAAGTTACAAGCTGGTCTGTTTTGGTAATACGATAATGGTATTTTGCAATCCATAGCAATGTTTGAAGGTCGCGTTGTCCGCCTTTGCTTTCCTTGACATTAGGCTCAACGAGATAACGTGTCTCACCGGATTTTTGATGGCGTGTATCACGTTCGGCTAGCTTTGCACGTATAAAAGCAGGCGACGTACCTTTAACAACGTCATCTTCAAAACGTTGCATGAGCTCTTCAAACAATGGACGGTTTCCAATGAGAAAACGTGCTTCCAACAATGCAGTGCGCACTGTCATATCTTCTTGAGCCATTTTGATGGAATCATTGATATTCCTCGTGGCATGTCCAACCTTGAGCCCAACGTCCCAAAGCATATAGAGGATATACTCCATGACTTGTTCGCCCCATGGTGTTTGTTTCCACGGAAGAAGAAAGTGTATATCTATGTCGGACTTTGGGGCTAATGTGCCACGTCCATAACCACCAACGGCAATGAGGGCGATGCGTTCGCCACTTGTTGGGTTGGGTAATGGATAAATGCGTTCAACAACAAATTGATAGAGCGTTTCAATAACGGTATCAATGAGCAGGGATAGACGTTTTGCGCATTGTTTACCTTTGCCGTTTTTTTCAAGCAGAGCTTCTGCATTGCTTTGGCCTTCTTGAATCGTTTTTTTTAGTAGGCTAACGATGTCAGGACGAACAGCTACGGCAATATCTTTACTATTTTGATTCTCGATGAGCGCATCTAATTGGCTGCGCAAAGTATTTGCGTCAATGAGAGTAAGACTTTTTGATGAAGTGCTCATGTTGTTTTGGCCAATCAATTTGAAGTTGTTTTAATAATGACAGATTATTTCCAACTATATTTCGCTTTCATTAATTTGACTATAGCTAGAGATGTTACGCCTGACAAAGGTGATGACATCTCTTTCATCATGGTTTAGGTGTCTGAATTACCAGTTAAGAATGAATTGAAATTGGAACCCAAATGAAGCAGCTAGATAATTTAGAAGAAATCATTAGCCAATATGATGCCGTTTTTTGTGACGTTTGGGGGGTTCTTCATAATGGTATAACAGCGTTTTTACCGGCTGTTGATGCGTTGAGACATGTTAGAAAGCAGGGCAAAACAGTTATATTGATTACCAATTCACCCCGCCCGCATGATGGGGTTAAGGCACAACTCGCTGGTTTTGGTATTTATGATGATGTGTATGATTTTGTTGTAACATCAGGTGATGCAACAAGAAATCTCATTGAAGAAGCACCAAAAAAACTATTCCATATCGGGCCAGAGCGTGACCTAGCATTATTTGATGGTTTGGACGTGCAATTGGTTGAGGAATATGAGGCGACGGGCATTGTCTGTACAGGATTGTTTGATGACGAACATGAAACGCCCGAAGACTACGCTGATCTTTTGCAACGATTGCGGTCAAGAAATTTACCATTTATTTGTGCTAATCCTGATTTGATTGTTCATCGTGGAGAAAAAACACTTTGGTGTGCTGGTTCTTTGGCGCGCGCATATGCGCTATTGGGGGGCAGAACTTTTATAGCAGGTAAGCCGCATCACCCCATTTATGACCTTGCGATGAAAAAGCTCAACTCCTTACACAATGATACGCCCAAGAGCAGAATTTTGGCGATTGGTGATGGTATATTGACGGATGTAAAAGGTGGTGAGGATTACGGGCTCGATGTTCTCTATATCTCTGGTGGGATTCACAATAGAGAATATAGCACAGACGATAAAGTCGATAACAATTTGCTGGAAGACTTTCTTAAAAAATCTGCTTGTCACCCATTTGCAGTCATGTGGGCTCTCAAATGACACATAAATTTTTGCGCTTATCAAATCTTAAGGACTTGCCAGAAGATTATCACGGCGGGGTTATTGCTATCGGTAATTTTGATGGTGTCCATCGCGGACATCAAGCTGTGCTGCAAGAAGCACTAAGCTTTGCTAAAGATAAAGGAAAACCAGCCCTAGTTTATACATTTGAGCCGCATCCAAGAAGTTATTTTAATCCGCAACAACCCGTAGATAGATTAACGCCGGCTGCTGAAAAAGCAGAAATTTTCAAATTAATGGGGTTTGATGCCGTTGTTGAACAAAAGTTTGATGCTGAGTTTGCTAACTTAAGTGCAGATGATTTTATTCACACAATCATTCAAAAGGGTTTTTCTGCAACTGCAATTGTTACTGGCAGCGATTTTCATTTTGGTAAAAAACGCAGTGGGAATCCGGGTTATCTAAAAAAAGCGGGAGACGAGTCCGGTTTTGACGTTATCCAGGTTACCCCATTTCGTGACGAAAACGGCATGATAATTTCATCAAGCCGGATACGGGAGTTATTGTCTGTTGGCAATGTTGAGGAAGCGGCCAAATTGCTGGGCTATCGCTATACCGTGACATCGGAAGTAATTCATGGTGCCGAACTTGGTCGCACCCTTGGTTTTCCAACGGCAAATATGGCTTTGCCAGCAACAACCAAGTTGGCTTTCGGTATATATGCCGTACGCTTTAGGCGAGAAAATGGCGAGCTTTATAATGGGGTTGCAAGTTTTGGCAGGCGCCCAACTGTTGAGGGAAATGGTGTACCACTTTTAGAGACATATTTATTCTCTTTTAACGATAATTTATATGAAGAGATTGCAGCCGTCTCATTTTATTCTTATTTGCGTGAAGAAATAAAATTTGATGGTCTTGAAGCATTGATTGACCAGATGAACCGCGATAGAGAAAAGGCAAGGAAAACTCTGGAAACAGTTCATCCTCTGTCTACACTTGATGAATATTTTACGTTCAAAAAGTGACAGTAAACAGGGTTAGGTTTGATCTTTTAGGCTTTGTTTGGGTGGTGGAAAACGTTGTTTCGTATTCACAACATCCAATAAGCAAAACATAAGGTTAAGGCTTCTATTGCGCTGAAAATATAGAAGCAAGTTTGGGAGTATTATTGGTGTCTCATTACTTAAAAAAAATTATAGCTTTGAGTTTGGCAGGTAGCGCATATTTTCTTGTCAACCAATCAAATGCCCAAGAACCTTATGATTATCAAACAGGGCAAGCTGCAAGTGCTTCAGCACAGCAGACCTATTACGATGATAAAAATTATCAATCCACCACACCAACAAAAAAACATTTCTATAGTGGCAACTGGTCATTAACCCTTGGTGCTTCGGTTTATACCGCGCCAAAATATGAGGGTGATAAGAATTACGACATTAATATTGATCCGATGATATCAATCGGTAAAACAGGGCGGGTAGAGCGTTTCACATCACGCAATGACAATATTTCTTTCTCGCTGTTTGATCGCCAGTTAATTCGTATGGGATTGGTCGGTAAAATACTGACTGGTCGTGACAGTGATACGTCGGGCGATCTGAAAGGATTGAAAAGGGTTAAGTGGGGCGGTGAAGCGGGTGGTTTTGCTGAACTTTATCCAACAGATTGGTTGCGTCTTAGAGGTGAATTACGGCAAGGTTTTCGTAGCCATGATGGTGTAACAGCAGATTTAGCCGTTGATGCATATACCAATATAACCGATACGGTGCGGTTATCTGGCGGCCCTCGTGCATTTTATGCAACCAAGGATTATTTCAAAAATTATTATGGGGTCAATGCGAAGGAATCGCTTCGCTCAGGTTTAAGAGAATACCATGCTGATGATGGTTGGGGATCTGTGGGGCTAGGCGGTGCTGTTACATGGAAGACGACACCGAAGGTTACAACAAGCTTGTTTGGTGAGTATAAACGCCTTGTTGATGTTGCAGGTGATTCTTCCCTTGTCGATCAACGTGGTGATAAGAACCAGTTTACAGTTGGTGTTTCGGCAACATATCGCTTTGACTTTTCCATTCGGTAATACGAACGGAAAAATAATAAATCGGCTTTTTAGGCATTTGATTGTTTGAAAATGCGATTGATATTTAGTCGATTAGTGACGAGCTAATATCCGGCATTGTCTCTGCTTTATTAACGATCTTGGCAAATTCATCGATAAATATCGTTGACGTGGCGATGATGGCGAACAGAGTAATGGCGATAACCAGCATATATTCCAAAACACTGTAAACAAAATGCGATCGGCGCGTATGGGTTGATAATTCAAGAGCATCTGAACCACGCTTTAGCATTTATAATTACCTCGAAATCTATTACAAAATTCCAGCGATTTGGACTTTGATATGTCTGCGGCAAATGCTTAAGGCATGATTGTTTCAGGCGCTTTAAGATTTATAGTGAAAGAAATACTAATTTTATTGTCAAAAAATAACGAACAGTTCGTCATATTTTCAATGTTTTGAAAAGCGACGAAAATACATTAATTAAATTATACATCCAACTATTCACTTAAAGGGAATAACAATGAGCAGAACGTTTAATGTAGCTATTTTAATCGGCAGTTTACGCAAGGAATCTTATAGCCGCAAACTTGGCAAGGCATTTGCCAGTTTGGCTCCAAGCGATTTTAAACTCGATTTCGTCGAGATTGGTGATCTTCCACTTTATAATGAGGATCTTGAAACATCCAATCCACCTGCTGCATGGACGCGCTTTCGCGAAGAGCTCAAAAAAGTTGATGCCGTTATTTTTATAACCCCTGAATATAATCGCTCAATTCCTGCAGTTTTAAAAAATGCAATTGATGTTGGCTCTCGTCCTTATGGACAAGGCGTATGGAACGGAAAGCCAGGTGCTGTCATTTCAATTTCACAAGGTGCTATCGGCGGATTCGGTGCCAATCATCAGTTGCGTCAGGCGTTGGTGTTTAATGATGTCCCAACCATGCAACAACCAGAGGCCTATATCGGACAAATCCAGAATTTATTAACAGATAACGGACAACCAACGAATGATAATGCCAAAGCATTCTTTACGTCCATTATGCAGTCTTTTGATAAGTGGGTTCGTCAACTTCTTAAATAAATTTTATAGATAATTCAATGTGTTAAGGCTCTGTGACATAGCGTTTCAGAGCCTTTATTTTATGCTATCAAAGATCTCTGAATGTTATAAGGATATGTATTCAATACATTTTGTTAAAAAAAGTGAATGATTTATTAACAAATGGATCTTCATATCGCTGCATTTTTTCTCCATATTAAAATTACTAATAGTGGCGAGTATCGTAAATAGTGGAGAGTATTGAAATGCAAAATATGGACAGTCTAGTAACTTGGCAACCGTCTCAACTTCTTATCGCTGGGTTGGTCGTTGTAGTTGTTAACATGTCTTTGGGCTTTTCTTTATGGAAAGCACTATCACATTCACTGTGGACACCGTATTGGCACGTTTCCTCTCTTATCACTGGTGTCGGCGCCCTTTCTTTAGCGATTACGATCAGCCGTGTGATAACAAATGAGTTTCTTGTCAATTTATCATGGGCAACGATGACAGTCGGTATTCTTATGACTTTGGGTGGCGCGGCTATTAACGCCATACATTATATGAGCTTGTATCGTAATCCTAATAATCACCATCGCCACGCATAGCAATCAAGCGTCATTCTCGCTAATCGTCTTCATCTTATGCATCATTCACCATTGTGAATGAAGAACACTAAAGAGAATGACGAATGTTAATGAGAATGATGGATATCGACGTGAATGGTGAACATCAATAATAATGATGAACACCATTTACGAATAGCAAAATGTTATTTGTTTTTAGCAAGACCATATAGGGTGGCGGCTCTGCCACCTGATTTGCAATAGGCAAGAACTGGAAATTCGCAGTGGTCTAATGCCTCTTTCATGGCATCGATACTTTCATTCTCAATATTGGGTGGTGTGACAGGAATAAAAAACGTGCTCATTCCAAGACTTTTCGCTTTTTGTGCAATAGAGGCAAAAAGTGGCTGGTTGAACTCCTCATCATCCGGCCTATTGCAGATAATGGTTTTAAAACCTTGATGGGCTAGCTCATCAACGAAGTCTTCCGTGATCTGTCCACAGACAAAAACTTGGTTATCAATTTCACGTAAATTCATAGAAATTCATTCCACCCTATTCATTCTTTTGCTAAGTATAAAAATATCTGATTGCAAGAGAGGTGGCAAGAACACAAATATTTGTTTCTATTGCTGTGAAACAATGCATTTGCCGATTAATAAATCCGATTTATAAGAGCAGTCGAATAGATTCGACGGGATATTTGGTCTGATAATGAATAAAAAAGCCAGAATGGATAACGGGGAATATTCCATTGAAAAAAGCGATGATGAAATTGATTTCAAGTCAAGTTTGACAAACTTTCCAATTCTATCATTGACCAAAGGAAGCTTAAGCGAAAAAACTAAATTGGTTGCCGAAGAAGTGCCGATTGCGCTTTCCTATGATGGAACGACACAAGCGGTATTAATGGCGTCGCCTGATGATTTGGAAGATTTTGCTTTTGGTTTTAGTCTGACAGAAGGTCTTATCAATAGTGTAGAGGAAATCGAGCGGATTAGTATTGTCAATGTGCCACGCGGTATTGATATTCAAATCTCGCTTAATGTCGACCGGCGGGACGCATTTCGCAAACGCAGACGGAATATGGCAGGACCCGTCGGTTGTGGTTTGTGTGGAATAGAATCAATTGATGCGGCTATGCGTGACATTCCACGTGTGCAATCTGATATGACTTTTAGCAATGCAGATGTCTGCAAAGCTGCACGTGTCATTTGTCAGATGCAGACGTTAAACAATTTAACCCGTTCTGCTCATGCTGCAGCATTTTATACCAAGGAAGCTGGCGTTCAGTTTGTTAGGGAAGATGTCGGCAGACATAATGCGCTTGATAAATTATGCGGGCATCTATTTCGCAATCATATCAATGTCACAGATGGTTTGATTGTCGTAACAAGCAGATTGTCAATGGAAATGGTTCAAAAAGCAGCGATGTTGGGTGTTTCCAGTTTGGCTGCTGTTTCCGCGGCAACCGCAGAAGCCATCAGAATTGGCGAACAATCAAATATGACATTGATTGGTCGGGTACGTGATAAGGATTTTGAAATCTATTGTGGCGCACAACGAATACTTAACGCCACAGCATAAAAGCTTATGTATTTGTGATAAACGCAATTCGCCCGCATAATAAGGCTTTCCAACCTTATTCGGCCAAAAAAATTGCTTAGTTCATTCCTAAAACAGCAAATGCGATTGCAACATTCATGCTAACAATCATCATCGAGTAAAATACGGCGGTTTTCATCATGTCAGTCATTTCATCACCTCGAATGTTTTGTCTATCACGCTATGTTACAACACGTAATATAACAATGTGTTACAATTCTGGCAATTAAGAAAAGTTCCGTGACATTTTTTTATTATTTACAAAAGTGCCTATTTTCTAACGTTTTTGCCAGAATTTGTTGGTCAAACGGAATAATTGTTAGATAAAACATCACCTTGTTTATGCCATTTTGGTTACTTTTTTATAAATTTTACCTTTCACATGGTCTTTAACGCGCCATGTTCGCGCAAGGTTCATTTTTTATTTTCATAAAAATAAAATCAGTTTTGTGATGAAGAAGCCATCACGCTGTTTGGCAGATAGAAGGAAAAACACGTGCAGCAAAGCGCGGTGAATTCTACCGATAAAAGTAACAAGTTCTCTGGCAGCGATGTAGGATTTGCTGCTGGCATTGTTGTTATTTTAACAGTGCTATTTCTGCCTGTTCCGTCATTTATCTTGGATTTGGGCTTATCATTTTCGATTGCTTTTTCCGTTCTCATTCTCATGGTTGCATTATGGATCCAGCGGCCACTTGATTTTTCAGCGTTTCCTACGGTCTTACTTATTGCAACTATGCTTCGGCTGTCGCTTAACATTGCGACAACACGCGTTATCCTTACCCATGGAGATGAGGGATATACGGCCGCAGGGCATGTTATTCACGGGTTTTCACAATTTGTGATGGGCGGCGACTTTGTTATTGGGCTGGTTGTTTTTGCCATTCTCATCATTGTCAATTTTCTGGTTATTACAAAGGGTGCAACACGTATTGCAGAAGTAGGGGCTCGATTTACCCTCGACGCTATCCCGGGTAAGCAAATGGCTATTGATGCCGATTTGTCTTCCGGTTTAATTGATGAAAAACAGGCGCAAAATCGTCGTCGTGAGCTTGAAGAGGAAAGCTCTTTTTTCGGTTCCATGGATGGTGCGTCCAAGTTTGTTCGTGGCGACGCTATTGCTGGTCTTATTATTACTGCGGTCAATATTTTTGGCGGTATTGTCATTGGCGTTACACGCCACGGCATGGATATTTCGCAAGCAGCCGATGTTTTTACCAAATTGTCGGTTGGTGATGGTCTGGTCACCCAAATTCCTGCTCTTATTGTGTCGCTGGCCGCCGGATTGCTCGTTTCCAAAGGTGGAACACGCGGTTCAACCGAAAAAGCGGTTTTTGGACAGTTGGGAGGCTACCCAAAAGCATTATTTGTGGCCGCTATTTTATTGGCAATTTTGGGGCTCATGCCGGGTTTACCAGCTTTTCCATTTTTAACTTTGGCAGCAATGTTGGCTGGTATCGGTTTTTCAATACCGCGTCGCTTGCAAAGGGAAGCCGCCGAACAACAGGCATTGCAGGCGCAGGCCGATCAAATTGCAAGAAGGGAAGAAAGCCAATCTGTCAAAGCATCACTGGAAACACCACAGATTGAATTGAGTTTAGGCAAACAATTATCAACACGTTTGCTTCCGCATCAGGCCGAATTGGCAAATCGTGTGGCCAAAATGCGCCGCAAGTTTGCGCAGGAATATGGCTTTGTTATTCCTGAAATTCAGGTTTCTGACGATTATGATACACCGGCCAAAAGTTATCGGATAAAATTGCATGGGACAACGGTTGCATCATATGAAATGCGCATTGATGACGTATTGGTAATGTTGGGCGACAAACCTGTTCCCAATTTGCCAGGAGAAGAAGTGCGTGAACCAGCCTTTGGCATGCGTGCCTTTGCAACATCCGAAACCTTTCGTCCAGAGCTTATGCGCGATGGGTATCTTGCGGTGGATAATCTGTCAGTCTTGCTGACGCATTTGAGTGAAGTTTTGCGCAATAATTTGGCGCAATTGCTTTCCTATAAGGATATGCGCATACTCTTGGAACGCTTGGGGCCAGAATATCGCAAACTTCTGGAAGAAATCTGTCCAGCACATTTATCCTATTCCGGTTTACAATCGGTTTTGAAATTGTTGCTTGCAGAACGTGTTTCTATTCGCAATCTTGATCTTATTCTTGAAGCTATCGCGGAAATTGCGCCTCATGTTCGACGCGCAGAACTTATTGTCGAACACGTTCGTATGCGTATGTCGCAGCAAATATGTGGCGATTTGTCGGATAACGGCGTTTTAAACGTGTTGCGGTTGGGAAGCCATTGGGATCTTGTGTTCCATCAGGCATTAAAACGGGATGCCAAAGGTGAAATCATCGAGTTTGATATTGATCCGCGTGAACTGGAAAAATTCGGCACTGCTGCAACAAATTCCATTCGCAAACATATGGAAAAAGGCGAACGCTTTGTTTTGATTACTTCGCCGGAAGCTCGCCCTTATGTCAGAATGATTATCGAGCGGTTGTTTACAACCTTGCCGGTTTTATCCCATGCCGAAATTGCACGAGGCGTTGAAGTGAAAACCTTAGGAACCATAGCTGATTGATAGGATTAGGTCATGTCGTTCTCCTCACTTCCCCTAGATCAACTGGTTGTAGTCACTATGTTGATTTTTGCGAGGGTGGGGGCTTGCTTGATGCTGGTTCCGGGCTTTTCAAGTTCACGCATTCCGATGAATCTGAGATTATTTTTGGCCATTGCTTTTTCGCTCATTATCGTGCCATTGGCCGGTGACAATTTTCACAACATTACTGAAAATCCGACACTGGGAACTTTGCTTGCCGGAATTGCGGCGGAATCGCTTGTTGGTGCAACATTTGGTGTTATTGCACATGCTTATATGTGGGCCGTTCAATTTATGGCAAATATTATCGGTATGTCTGCCGGATATTCTGGTCAACCCGGCAATAGCGTCATTGAATCAATGCCAGAATCCCAAGTTGCTAATTTTATAACTTTGGGCATGTTAATGCTGTTTTTTGCAAGTGATCTTCATATGGTTGTCATAAAAGGCTTGTTATCATCTTATCAGATTATACCTGTGTCTTTAACACCAAAGCCCCAATCCGCGCTTATTGATTATAGAGATGCACTTTCACAAAGTTTTTTAACAACACTGCGGATAGCAAGCCCATTTATTATCTATGCAATTCTGGTCAATGTATCAGTTGGTTTGATTAATAAATTAACGCCTAGTATTCCCGTCTATTTCATCTCGATGCCCTTTGTCATGCTGGGGGGGCTGTTATTATTATATTATTTGATGCCAGAAATTCTCACCTTTTTAACTTCGGAACTATCAACTTGGTTGAATAGGGGACCATAATGGCAAACGATATTCAAAGGTTTGGCAAGCTTCTAAAAGCGCAAAAATTGGTCAAAATGCGCGACGAAGCCAATCTGGAAAATTCGCGGGGCTTGCGTCAATCATTAGACGAAGAAGACCATTTTTTAATGTCCTTGATGGAACATGGTTCACAGGCAGATTTTTTTGATCCCACATTGCTATCTCGCCGTCTTGAACGCAATGCGCGTCATGAAGCGGTGCTCGACCATGAAATTGCCAATCAGACACAAACACTATTACAATCCTCACGCCGTTGCGATGTCATTGACGAAAAATTGCAACAAGCCAAAGATATTGAGCAACGCAAAGACATGGCCGCAATGTTGGAAGAATATGTTGCCGCTAAAATCATTAAAGACACCAGCTTGGCATAAGCTTCGCAGCCTATATTTATAACCTTAGGAATATCGTGAACGTGTAAAATCGCATAGATATTCTTATTCTAAGCATAATCCGGTTTGATACGGACATAAGCTTGAAGAGGTAGTAATGGCTATAAAACCGCCTTCTGATTTGGTGTTGGATGTTTCCCGCGCTGCAGATCCACTCGAATATCGGGCATCGGTGGAAAAATTGCGTAATGCACAAAGTGCTGTTCGTGCCGTTAATCAAGTAGCTAATGGAAATTCATTTGCCCAGTTGACGAACGCTGATGGAACAACATCTGAAACTTTGTCAAATCAATCAATTAATCAGGTAAAATACAAGCTAAAGCCAGAAGGTGGAGATAATGTAGAAGCTTACAAGAAGTTTGAAGCTTTCATGTTGCAAACATTTATCCAAAATATGTTTACCACTGACACACCCTCTGTTTTTGGCAAGGGGCAGGCTGGCGAATTCTGGAAATCCATGATGGCTGAATCGATGGCAAAAGAAATGTCCGATCATGGTGGCATTGGTGTTGCTAAAATATTGGAAAATAACCAGCAGACGAGACAAGCCAATGTAGAATTGACGAATGAGCTAAACTCTACCCATGATTTGGGAATACTTGCCAGAGCGAGCAAAAATCCACAGGCCACAATCGATAATATCGTTCACAGTAATGAGATTAATCTTGTCCGCCAACACATGACGAAAAATACCTAATGATGCAGGCGGGGTAATGGTTGTCATAAAAATGAAAGGGAATTTCTTATGCCGTTAACGGAGCAGGAAAAAGGATTAATATCATCTATTACGAAAAAGAAAAAAGATGCTCCTGTTGGACGTGTGATAGCAGTGGCCAGATTTACAGCCGCAGTGAATAGCCTTGAAGAAGTTGTCGACTACGAGACAGAGGCTCTGGAAAAAAATCAAAATCCTAACTTCAATGACATTAATGCGCGTAAGACACGCGGTTTGCGCGATTTGAACCAATCTATGGAAGAAGTCGCCAAATATATGAATGATATGGTTAAAACCGAACTTGAAATATTATTGAGGGGCTTAGCAACAAAGCTTGAGCGGAACAGTGAATTGTTGAAAGTGCATCTTGAGGCCGTCAGTGAACTTTCTCAAATGATACAAGATGCTGCAAGACAGCAGGAAACTGATGGAACTTACGACCCATATTCAGTCAATAATGGGCGCTATAAATGATAAAAATTGTTGCCATTGGTTTGTGGGTATGCGTGGTTGCTTTAGGAACCCTGATGCTGGGCATCAAGATAAACTCTGAACCAAAATCAGCAGATGCAACAGAAAATGTAGGTCCGACAATTGACTATGATCGCACCGATGTTATGAGCGTACCAATTTTGGCCGATGGAAAAGTGAACGGCTATATTATTTCTCAGCTCATTTACACGGTCGATTCAAATGTAAAACACAAGTTGAATGTGCCTCTGGGGATTTTTGTGAACGATGAGGTTTTCAGAACATTTTTCGGCTCATATTCCGACACAAAAAAAATCGAACGCGTAAAGTTTGATGATGTGAAAAAACAAATTATTGACGGGGTCAATCAGCGCTTTCCCGAGCCTGTTATTAAAGATCTTATGGTTGAGCAGTTTAATTATATACCGGCAGACCAAGTGAGAGATATGAATAAAGTAAAATAACAGCAAACGCGGTTATCGGTTTTATTTGATGTTTTGGAAATGGGGTGCGTTATGCGCCTTTTCTTTTAACACTTTATAATGTTTTTAATGGGCTTGTATGTTTTGAATGCGGGCATCATCAAGGGCTTGCATCAAAATACGGGTATTTGTATCGTCATCACTAGGATTTTCAAAAACTATGTTTTCCAGTTGAATAGCAAATCCTTCAGGCGACATAATAATCTGGAAATATGCCGTAACGCCTTCATTGGAAAATTCCATATCAAGCGTGATCGTCGGTGGTGTATCCCAATCCAATAGATAACTTCCATTATGCCCAAAACGCATTGTATGGGGATAGAAATGTAGTTCAGTGGCGGCATCAATAATGTCGGTAATATTGGCAAAATGCTCGTCGTGGATATACGCGATGAAATCAGCCGCGTCGACCAGTTTGATTTCTGGTATGATCCGAGCCACTTGTTTGGCAATCATCTTTTCACGCATTTCATTCAAAGTATCTTCGCTCATTTTATTTTTCACGACACAGTTTAAATTGAACTAGAACGATATTTATTCTGTCACTGTAGCTTTTGACTATTAACAAAACGAATCAATTCAGCAACAGCTTGATAGAATTCTTGCGGTATAACTTGATCAACTTCAACTTGTTTATAGAGTGCTCGTGCCAATGGCACGTTTTCAATCACAGGTATATCATGTTCAGTGGCTATTTCTCGGATTTTGATTGCCAAAATGTCCTGTCCTTTGGCTATAACAACAGGGGCGTAGTCGGTGGGTGGTTGATATCGTAAGGCGACAGAAAAGTGTGTTGGGTTTGCGATAACCATGGTGGCTTTGGGAACATTCGCCATCATTTGGCGGCGTATACGGTCACGTGCTAATGACCGCATACGTGCTTTCACCATAGGGTTACCTTCAATTTCCTTTTGCTCATCACGAAGTTCCTGCTTGCTCATGCGTAAATTTCGTCTCCAGCTAAATCGTGACCAAGCAATGTCAAAACCAGCGATTGCAACAACAGAGACGGCAAAAGAGATAAGAAGGTGAGCAATTTCAGATCGGATATATTCAGGTATTGCCGATGAATCGGTTGCTAAGGCATCAATAAAAACCGTATTTCCTTTGAAAAAAGAAAAATAAACAATCAGGCTAACACCAATTAGCTTTGCCAAAGACTTTAAAAACTCGACAAAGCCGGCTTTACCAAAGATACGGTTTAGGCCGTTTAACGGTGAAATGCGTGAAAACTGCGGCCTAATTCTTTCTCCTACAAATCGTGGAGCATTTTGTATCATGGAGGAAGCAAGGCCTATAACAGGAATAATAACAAGTATGGGCGCTAAAGCCAAACCGACAGATCCCCCCACCAAAAACATAAGATGCTTGATGTCTTCTGCCCCATTTAGACGCCAACTTTCAGGACGTTCTATCCATTGGACAAGAAAAGTAGACAGCTTGGACATTGATGGTAATGCCACAAAAATGGCAATTATACTGTAACCAACAAGAGATGCAAAAGTTGGCAATTCGCGTGAAAAAGGCAAGTTTCCCTTCTCTTCGGCTTTGCTTATTTTGTGCTCGGTCGGTTCCTCTGTTTGACTGTCTTTATCAGGTTTTTCCTCAGCCATAATTTATCATTTTGAGGAAGCCTTCCCTTCGTCACCTTCCGTGTTTGGAGCCCCGTTGCTATTTTGTGCAGCGTCGGCATCGCTTGTCAGTGTTATTTTTCCTTCATTGGCCAATTTGATAGCGTCTTGCGCAATCGTGCGTCGTGCATTTGTAATATCAACTTGCGTCAATACATCATTCGGAGATTTTAATTCCGCTTCAACCATACGACGGTTGCGTTGGGACAATGAGCTTAAAATAACATCAACGATATTTTTATCGGCACCTCGCAGAGCAGTTATAATGACATCAGATGGAATATCATCAAACAGTAGTAAGCGTGCGCGTGCAGTGAGGCGCGGAATATCATCAAATACAAATAATTTGGATTTTATCTTTTCCAGATCATCTGGATCAAGACCATCGAGACTTGCCAACATTTCGTCAACATCACTCTTGTCGAGCTGGTTTAAAATCGTTGCCACTTCGCCATAATGCGATTGTTCCGCCGTATCGCCTTTTTGTGAGAATAGCGGCCGTAACGCTTGATCTAATATCTCATCAACAATTGGTAATACCGCACGTAAATGCAATGTCCGGCGAATGACATCGCCCCGTATGGCCATTGTTTGCGCGAGTAACAACTTTGCTGCAAGATCAGATGGTAGGCGTGAAATAATATAAGCGAGAACTTGCGGATGTTCCTGCGGAAGATAGTTTTGTAACTC
The DNA here is from genome assembly GCA_946478665.1 of uncultured Bartonella sp. Taxonomy (GTDB): domain Bacteria; phylum Pseudomonadota; class Alphaproteobacteria; order Rhizobiales; family Rhizobiaceae; genus Bartonella. The sequence continues at coordinate 116,948 of CAMLCZ010000003.1, forward strand.
TTCGGCCGACATCTTGCCCATAATGTCCCAAAGACTTTCCAAGGGGAGGGCAGGCGTCGCATTGGGGTCGAGTACCTTTGCAGCTTCATCTTCAGGCAGTGTTTCTTGCACAAGCGTGTCAAATCGTTCGCCAGCTTGGGAAAAAGATGCACCTTCAGCAAAAGCATCTTCAAACTGTCTGACCAATATATCAAAATCATCGGGCGTGATATTAGGAAGTGTATGTGCTTGGCCACTTAACCGACGCAAATCTTCTGGCGAAAAATGTTTAAGCACTTTTGCCGCTGCAGGTTTCCCCATTGCAACAAGGAGTGCCGCTACTTTTTGTTGTCCTGTAAGGTTATCAATAACAGACGATGTTTTTGGCTTTTCCGATGTGGTTTCATCAACCACCGGATCTTCACTTTTCACATCGCTGTCTTGTTCAGATTGCGCCATAACCGTCTTTCAAACGCCTTATTATATTTTATTTACCGATAATTTCGGTCAAACTTACGCCAAAACGTGATGAATCATCTTCCATCACAATGACTTCTCCACGTGCAATTACGCGGCCATTAACCACAATATCAACCGGATCTCCGATCTGCTTATCAAGCGTGATGACAGCACCACGACCCAAATTCATCAAGGTGGCAACCGGCATGGTTGTGCCCCCTAAAACAACCTGCACTTCCACAGGAATACTCATGATAAGATCGGCATTACCTGGGTGATCTGCGGAATTCATTTGATTTGGTTGCGCCTGTGAATTGCCATGGCTGGACGTATTCGATGAAAAAGTTGCACCGGCAGCTTTATGGGCGCCCGCAGCAAAATCACTATTCGTTGCCTTGGAAGAAGCATCAGAATGTGACGAGGCTGCTTGCGATGTTTTAGCCGCTGCATCAGATCCATGAATATCGGATTGATTGCGTTGTGCGTCGCTATGCGATTGCCCGTCTGTTGCGTTGGCAGGAGAGCCAGCTTGTGAACTTGCAGATTTATCAGTTTGGGTCGGTTGGTCGGTCATATTATTCACCGCTTATTCTAGTGTGTTCCAATAGTCAGTTATAATTGAACTGTATTTTTTAAGTCGGCTCTATGAACTCTGCGCTGGACAAAAACCGGAAGACCTTTTTGTTGTAATGTTTGCTCAGAGGCTGAATGGGAAGGTGAAGACCCTGAAGATGGACCATGGGCTTGAGCGGTGAGTATGCCGCGCAAACGGTTAAAATCGTTCTGCAATTGATTGCGCACAGTTTCCATATGGGCAACCGAGCGGTCCACTTCTCTGCGAATGCGAGCAGATTCCGTAATACGTGCATCCAGTTTACGATTTTCATCACGAAAATCTTGGTGTTCTTCACGCAATGCTTGAATGGCATGGTCAAGACTTGACGTAGCGGCATGCACTTGCTGTGCAAGCTCACGTCCTAACCGTATTGTGCTGGCAAGTTTACGGGATGTGATAATGAAAACCCCGAGAGAAATCATTGCCAGAATAGCACCCACAATATTAACTATGAACCAGCTCATCATACATTTCCTCTTCTTCATCGATAAGGTCCGAGACTTTTACCGAAAAATTTGATCCTACTTTACCTAAAGAACACTTATAGAGCGGCTTATCACCACTCCGTAATCTGATTTGTTTGACTGCATGAATTGGCAGTGGCAGAACTTGTCCAATTTTCAGATGCATTAAATCATTGAGTGTCATTGTCCCTTGCAAAATGTAAGCTTCAATACCAACATGGGCACGGCTGACTTCTTGGCGCAGTCGCTTTGCCCATAAGGGGTCTGTTCGGGTAGATGGTGCACGCAAAACTCGTGTGACAGCTTCTTGAATTGGTCTATGGCAACTTCTTGGCATTAATAAATTCAGATTTGTGTCAGCTTCACCTATTTTGATGGAAAGGACACAGGAAAACATACGTAAATGCTGAAAATTATTGATATCAAATTGCTGTGCTTGAATAGTCTCTTTGAAGTTGAATAATGACCCGTCGCCGCTACCAAAAACATCATCCATTGCATAGGATAATAATTTAGCCAGCGTCTCACCGGTTTTATTTTCTACCGCACTAAAGGGGCGACCATTTCTATTGATAGCCATTGGTTCGGACGCACCAAAAAAAGCGTCTGTTACAAGGCTTACGAGATTGGCATCCAGCACAAACAGGACATCACCACCCCACCGGTCGGCTTCAAACCTAACAATGAGGGTTTCGCTGCCAATTACGTTAGAAAGTGCATCGGCTTTTAATGTGTCAAGCGACTTTACTTCTGAGACAAATTTTGCAGAAGTATATTGTGCTAGGCGTGTACAAAGATTGCTGGAAGCATCACCGAAAACATGCTGGAATGACATTAAATCATCGCTGGAAAGACCGGCTGCCTGCAAAATATGTTCTGCTAAAACATCTTTTTTCTTTTCAGTCGCTGCATCATCGCTCTGCAATGAGTGTGTTCCATTGGTTTTATCTGTTTCGTTGACTTTCGACTTTGCGCCGGAGGCTTTTTTATCAGTAGCCTTAAGCCCGTCCTTGTTATCTTTGCTCGCCTCAGACATGGTTTAAGCCGCCTCTTTTTCAGCTGGTTGACCAGCGATAGCTTCCTGTTCAACAACGTCGATTGTTGGACGTTCGCTTGCCGATATTGTCTTGCGGCCATATTCAAGGGCTATCTGGGGCATGGCACCATTCATATAGGCCAATAGGGTTTGCTTGATAACGTTATAAATTCTTGCTTTTTTGCCTCTAACAAGTTTGATTTTTGCCGCTATCGGGGCAAAAACACCATAGGCAAAGAAAATACCGCCGAATGTGCCAACGAGTGCGGCACCAATGTAATGACCTAAAACTTCAGGAGATTCATTAAGGTGTCCCATCGCTTTGACAACACCCAGAACAGCAGCAACAATACCCAAGGCAGGTAAGGCATCTGCTACGGTTTGCATAGCTTGGTAAGACTTGAGCGCATCTTGGGAAAGTGTATGGATTTCTTCGTCCATAAGAGCTTCAATTTCAAACGGGCGAGCATTTCCTACAAGAATTAACCGGCAATAATCACAAATGAAATTTGTAATAGAGTCATCTTTCAAAACACCAGGATATTGCTGAAAAATGGTCGACTCTTTAGGGTTATCAAAATGCCCTTCAATTTCGGAACGCGACTTGGAACGCATTTCCCGCATCAAAACATACAGTAGACCTAAAAGAGAAAGATAGTCTTTTTGCTTCGGTACGGATTCCTTCATAGCCTCTAACGTGGCTTTTAAAGTGTCTTTGATAATTGAAAATGGATTAGCAATAACAAATGTGCCCAATGCCGCGCCAAGAATAATAACAAATTCCCACGGCTGCATAAGCACGGAAACATGGCCACCCATTGCCATAAAACTTCCGAGTATGCACCCTAGCGCAATCGCTAAACCGAGAATAACACCCAACGCAAATGCTCCTATATTTGTCTTTCAATAAAACTATATTTCAATGGCCTTGCGTGAAGCTTGTGTGCAGAATTTCTGCTCATCGCGCATGATTTATGCTGCAATATAGGGAGCTGGCTAACATTTTCTAATTTTGAACTATATATATTAAAGAGCAAATTTCAGTTTGGGTTTTTAGTTCAGCTTCAGGCAAGTTTCATGGACTAAAACAAACGTAATGAGGAAGGGGTATCCTATGATTGGCACTTATGTCAGCTATAGAAGTACAATAGATAATATGTCGAAAACGCTTAACACGGTTATGAACCAACCTGATGTTAAACGCGAGACAGATTATTATACCCAGAATATAAAAAGTGTCAGATCCGTTGATGACTTTCTAAATGATACGCGTTTGTTCAATTATGCCATGAAAGCTTATGGTCTTGAGGATATGAGCTATGCCAAGGGCATGATGCGCAAGGTTTTAACAGATGCCGATTATGCGGCAAATCTTACAGATAAACGTTATCAGCAGTTTGCCGCCGCATTCAATTTTACCAAATATGGCGATAAAGCCACCGAAAAAGACAGTGCCACCAAAGTTGCCGTGAATAAATATATGCAGCAAACTTTGGAAACGCAGGTTGGTGAGCAAAATGAAGGCACCCGACTTGCACTTTACTTTACCCGCACAATTGGTGGAATGTCGCAAAACGGTACCCTCTCACAAGATGATTGGGCTTATCAAATCCTGTCGGATAAAGCGCTTTCCTATGTTGTTTATACAGCATTAGGTGTTCCAGACAGTGTGCGTGCTTCAGATGTTGAAGGGCAAAAACGTCTGCTGGAATCGCGTCTTACTTTTGATGATTTGGCAGATGCTGGGAAGCTTGAAACCCTGATTGGGCGGTTTTCTGCAATGTATGACGCAAAAAATCAACCACAGGTTAGCCCAGCGCTTACACTTTTGCAGAGTACAGGAACGGGAAATACATTTGGATTTTCCAATGCATCCATGATTGCAATGCAATCACTTAAACCTGGCGGAAATTGATTTTAACGCGTTAAACGCAGATCTTTTGTCCGCCTAATCTTGACAGATGTTTCGCATCTGATGAGGAAAGGACAAAGATTAATGCAAAATCCGATATATGTTGGTGTTTCGGGTCAAATTAGTCTCACACGGCGCATGGAAACGATTGCGCAAAACATGGCGAATATAAACACGCCAGGTTTTAGAGCAGAGGCAATGAAGTTTGACACGCTTGTTTCACCAGTTGCCCGCGATAATAGCGAAACTATCAATTTCAGTAGTGCAGGAAAAAGCTATATCGCGACAGATCGCGGTCCAGTTACCCAAACGGGCAATGCTTTAGATGTTGCCGTTAATGGAGATTCCTACTTTTCGTTACAAACGCCGGCTGGCCAAGTATATACACGCGATGGGCGTATGATGATGACGCCAGATGGCGGGCTTGTCTCTGTGATGGGGTATCCTTTTCTTGATAATGGTGGCGCGCCACTTCAAATTAACCCAGCCAATGGCGCCCCACGCATTTCTGCCGATGGCGGCATTTATCAGAATAATATTCAAGTCGGTGCTATAGGTCTTTATCAGTTTCAGCCTAATAGCACATTGCGCTATGGGCCTAATGCATCTGTCATTCCAGATAAGCAACCTGTGCCAATACAAGGCGATGCTGCTAATGGCGTGGTGCAAGGTTTTATTGAAAATTCCAATGTTAACGGTGTCATCGAAATGACCCGTCTTATTGAGGTTACAAGAGCTTTTGAACGTGTCGAGTCACTGCTGCGCCAACAGGAAGAAATGGGTAGTCAAGCAATTCGTACACTGGGCGGCAAAACGTCTTAAACGTTTGAAGAAACAATTTTGATGGCGAAGACGTAATCAGGTCTTATTCTATGCAAGATACCAATGCGAACAAAGACTGCCCAACTAGGAAGGCGACAAACGCTTTGTCGCTTCTCTCGGCTTTTGCTCAATGTCAAGAAAAGCATCCATCTTTATTGGTATGCAATGGCGGCATAGTCAACGATGTTTCACGCACGGCTGTTGCGGCTCGTGGATTATCCGACCTTGTTTCCCTTGGCGATAGTGTCTTGATAGATTGCGGCGACAGAACGGGGCGTGGTGAGATTATCCGCGTCAATGAAGATCATGTTTTAATAAAGCCATATGATGAAACTGTTATCCCATCATTATGTGCATCTGTTTTTCCAAATGGCCCTTTATTTGTCGCGCCTGATGAAACATGGCGCGGCAGAGTGGTTAATGCTTTGGGAGAAGCCATTGATGATAAAGGGCCAATCATATCTGGTTCAACCCAAATGGCAGTTGAAACCCATGCCCCACCGGCATTAAAACGCGCACGTGTCGGCAATGGGCTCAAAACAGGTGTAAAAGTGATAGATATTTTCACACCTTTATGTTTTGGCCAACGTATTGGTATCTTTGCGGGTTCTGGTGTCGGTAAATCAACACTCCTGGCAATGATGACGCAAACAGATGCATTCGACACGGTTGTACTGGCATTGACAGGCGAGCGCGGACGCGAAGTTCGCGATATGCTTGACGACACAATGAAAGGAAAACTTTCGAAAGTTGTTACCGTCGTTGCAACTGGCGATGAAAGCCCCATGATGCGCCGTCTTGCCCCCGCTACCGCGACGACAATAGCGGAATATTTTTGTTCATTAGGGGACAATGTGTTGCTAATGGTCGATTCTGTGACACGCTATGCCTTGGCCGCACGTGAAGTGGCAATAGCGGCTGGAGAGCCCCCAGTATCACGTGGTTTTCCGCCAAGTGTATTCAGCCAATTACCACGCTTACTTGAGCGCGCTGGTCCAGGACCCGAAGGAAAGGGGTCAATTACCGGCATATACGCGGTGCTTGTTGATGGTGATGACCATAATGATCCTATAGCGGATTCTATTAGAGGTATTCTTGATGGCCATATTGTTCTTGATCGTTCCATTGCCGCTCAAGGACGTTATCCCGCAATTGATATTCCGACCTCAATATCACGCTTGGCACCGCATAGCTGGACACCTGACCAGAAAAAACTGGTACAAAGTTTGAAGGAAATGATTTCACGCTATGAAGAAACACGTGATCTTCGTGCAATGGGCGCTTATCGCGCAGGTTCTGATGCCATATTAGATCAGGCAATTGTCATGGTGCCACGCATTTATGCGGCAATGAACCAAGGACCCGACACACCAATTTCTAAGGATCCTTATGATGATTTGGCAAAAGCCCTAAAGCCACAATTGGCGGACAAGGCGTAAAGAGTAGAAATTATGCCGGATTTTATCAAGTCAGAACCGCAATTTGAGCCTGATGAAAAAAAATTTGATTTCTCGCAAAGCTCTGACCAACAGGGTGGTAAAGCACATCGGCGAGAAACAGAAGATCAATTGGCTGATGTCATCCATAATCTTGAAGCTCTGGAAACAGAACGTATTGCTTTTATGGAAACTAAGAAAAGCGATCGTCCAACGAAGGCGTGGTTTAAAATATGGCGCCGGTCACGAGTAAATAAGGCGGACAACGCAATCAATGCGTTGGGCGAGACTATCGACAATGACGATGAAAAACAGAAAAAGAACAAAAAATTTTCTCTTTTCTCCGCTGGAGCCATTGGTTTGGAAACTGTTGGGCTTGCCGGCATATTCGGCAATATTAAGGGCAGCATGATACTTGGTATTTTTCATTCAGCTGATGCGGTTATCCGTGCAGGTACGATAGCCTTGGCTATCGGGTGTGGTAGTTTGCCGTTTATTGCCTATCATTTTCAAGGAAGGGGCGCAGAAGGGGCTTCTGATCAAGTATTGGCTTCAAGTGACGGTACGGACAATCAAACACATTCAAAACAATATAAAAAGGTTAGATTTGAGCCGATTGATCGCGTTAATCCCAATGCAAAGTATGATTATGACTCAACGGAAGCCATTATGTCGAATGGTAAAGGTCTACCAAAGGCTAAAATACCAGCACAATATACCAAGACATCAAAACCTGTTGCATCAAAAACAAAGTCTTTTGTTGTCAAACAAGTGGTTAATGGTATGGCAATGATAGAATATGAGCATGGGTACTGGTTTGCAGCCCCTGGCAGCACTTTGCCTGATGGTAGCCGTTACATGCACGCCATTAGAGATAAACAAAGCGGAAAGCTTGAATTAAAAACAACACATGGCTCTGTGCCAGTTGCTGGATAATTTACCGACGGTTCTAGTTAAAAAAATAGGTTCTGAATATAGTTTTACTTGGAAATACTGAAATTTTCTTCAAACATAAAAACTAGATTGTTGTTTCCGGTAAAATATATTTTTCAAGATTTTCACAAACCGCAAGTCTCGCGCAAGTTTGCTGATCTACTCTCTTATGAGATTAAGAGAGCAGAAAACAGATGGGTCCAGTAAAACTTTTCGATATAGCGAACAAGCAAGCTGAGTGGTTGGCAGCCCGCCAGAAGGCTGTTGCCAGCAATGTCGCGAATGTTAATACGCCGGGATATAAAGCCCGTGACGTGCAGGATTTCACTTCTGTTCTTCAAAATAACACTATGGCCATGACCGTAACCAACGTTGCGCATATGGATGTGACAGATAACGGGATGGAAGCCCGTGCCATGCGTCCGCAAGATACAATCGAGACAACGCATTCAGGCAATAATGTCGATCTTGAAGATGAAATGCGTAAGGGCGGTGAAATTGGCCAAGATATGTCACTCAATACGGTTATTGTAAAAGCTTTTCATCGCATGATGATGGCGACAGTCAAAGGAGGATCGTAATTATGTCTGATCCACTTGTTGCAGCCGGACGTGTAGCCTCAACAGGACTATCTGCACAATCAACGCGGCTTCGTATTATTGCTGAAAATATGGCTAATGCCAATTCCACTGGGGCTACTACAGGCGCGGCGCCTTACCAGCGTAAAATTGTAAGCTTTGAAGCCACGCTTAACCCTTACGCAGATGCGCAAGGCGTTGAAGTTACAAGAATTGGTCGGGATAAAGCACCTTACATTGTGAAGTATGAACCGGGGCACCCCGCAGCAGATGCAAATGGAAATGTAAAATATCCTAATGTGAATGCTGTCGTCGAAATGGCAGATATGCGTGAAGCCAACCGGTCTTATGAAGCAAATTTGCAAGTTGTCCGTCAAGCGCGTGATCTTGTCTCGCAAACGATCGATTTATTGAGAGGATAAGCAAATGCAAAAAGGGTTGTTGGAAACGCATGCGACCGATCCAATTGTAAAAAAACCTCTCGAGCACGACGGGCAAAATAGCAACGGCAACAGTATTCATGACGAAATCGGTCATTCTTATAAAGATGATTTGGAGGTCATACGACGTTCAGCACATCTGATAGCTGGTACATTTAAACGGACAGGAATTTAAGGATGATTCAATCGCTTACCTCCGCAACAACACGTATGGCATTGGAACGGTTGGGCCAAACGCAGGGTGCGAGTTCAAGCCAGAATGTTACACAGAATACGCAAACTCTAGGTCAAAATGGCGATGTTAAAACACCAAGCTTCGAACAGGTTTTAGCTGAAATAACTGGATCGGTCAGTGACAATCTTGGAAAAGCGGAAACATTGTCGATGCAAAAAATGGCAGGTGACGATGTATCCGTTCGAGAAGTCGTCAATTCAGTTATGGATGCGGAGCGTTCATTGAACACAGCAATCGCGATACGCGACAAGATTGTTCAGGCTTATTTGGAAGTAAGCCGAATGCAGATCTAGCAGCTTGCGCGTTGTTTTTGATGCCAAGTTCTAAAAATTAAGGAACAGCCCCATGGTTATGAGATCTTTATCAATTGCTGCAACGGGTATGAATGCGCAGCAGACCAATCTTGATGTTATTGCCAACAACATCGCCAATATTAATACAACGGGTTATAAACGGTCTCGTGCTGAATTTTCTGATCTGATGTATACAACTGATCGGGCGGTTGGTGTTCCCAATATGATGAATGAGGCAACGATCCCTGAAGGGGCAATCGTTGGATTGGGTGTACGCACTGCGGCTGTTCGCAAGCTTAATATGCAAGGCTCATTCATTCAGACAAACAATTCTCTGGACATGGCAATCAAAGGGCGCGGCTGGTTTGAAATTCAGGATCCGAATGGCAATACATTCTATACCCGTGCCGGCGCATTCAATCTGAATGAAAATGGCCAGCTTGTGACGCTTGATGGTAATCTCGTTCAACCGGTTATTACTGTTCCCAATGAAATTGGTAAAAATGGCATTATTTCAGTAAGTGCCGATGGTACCATTACTTACCAGCCAGATGCCGATGCCGCACCTGTCGAAGCAGGACGTTTGAACCTTATTAATTTTACCAATGAAGCAGGCTTGGAACCAGTTGGAGACAACCTGTTTCGTGAAACGCAGGCTTCTGGTGCGCCCATTGCCGGTAATCCGGGAGAAGAGAATTTTGGTACTGTTATGCAAAATTATCTCGAAGCATCAAACGTTGATCCGGTTAAAGAAATTACTGAACTGATAGCGGCACAACGTGCTTATGAAATGAATTCAAAAGTTATTCAGGCAGCCGATGAAATGTCAGCTGTTGTTTCGAAAAATCTAAGGTAATCGAAAAATGAATAAACTTTCACTGCTATTTGCTGGTTTTTTATTGTCTGTCTTTTCATTGACACAAGCCTATGCAGATAGAGTCGGCTTTCTTGTTCCCACGCGAACAGTTTACGCTGGTCAACCGGTCAGCGAAGTCGGGTTAAGTGAAAGGATGTTTTATATCAAGGCTGATGCCGTTCCCCTTTATGTAACCGATATAAGTCAGGCATTGCATAAGGTTGCCAAGCGCACATTAACAGCCGGACGGCCAATTTCATTATCGGCTTTGGGAGAGCCTGTCTTAATTGACCGTGGACAATCCATACGACTGGTATTTAGCGCTGGTGATTTGGTGATTACAGCTACCGGTGTTTCTCTGCAACCAGGCAGTGCTGGAGATTTTATAAAGGTCAGAAATATCGATTCAGGCAGAATTATTACCGGCACAGTATTGTCCGATGGCAGCGTCAGGGTGGGTGGACAATGATAGGTCGTTATCTATGCTTTATGCTAAGTATTTTGCTTAGTATATTGCCAGCTTTTGCCGATGAGGGCGGTAAGAATGTTCGCCGTTTCAATTCCGAAGCAGCAAGCGATGCTTCATGGCTTGGGTCTGGTGGTGATCCTGCAAAATTGCGATATTCCGATCTTGCCCGTCCCGGGGTTGTTGCCAGATTAAAAGATATTGCCGAAATACAAGGTGTGCGTGACAACCAATTGGTCGGTTATGGTTTGGTAATCGGTCTCAATGGTACAGGCGATTCACTCAGAAACTCTCCATTTACGGAACAATCCTTGCGCGCAATGTTGGATAATCTGGGGATCAGTCCCCCAGCAGGTGCGTCACGCGCCAATAATATTGCAGCGGTCATTGTGACCGCTGATATTCCACCTTTTGCAACACCAGGTTCACGCATTGATGTAAGCGTTTCTTCATTAGGCGATGCAAAATCCCTACAAGGAGGAACATTGGTAATGACGCCTTTGCTTGGGGCAGATGGCGAAACTTATGCTGTTGCACAAGGTAACCTGATTATTTCAGGATTTGCTGCACAAGGACAAGCCGAATCCGTTACACAAGGTGTACCCACTTCAGGGCGTATTCCCAATGGTGCATTGGTTGAGCGAAAAGTAGAAGGTAATTTCAATAAGGACGCAGAAATAGTATTGGAATTACATAATCCTGATTTTTCGACGGCTATTCGTGTTGCCGATCTCATAAATATCTTTGCTAATCAGCGTTATCATTTGGTGGTTGCCAAAGAACGTGATGCGAAAACCGTTGTTCTTAAAAAACCACAAAGCATTTCAGCAGCACGCTTTATTGCTGAAATTGAAGGTTTGCCGATACCTACGGATGAAGTCGCACGTGTCGTTGTTGACGAGCGGACGGGCACAGTTGTCATTGGTGAAAAGGTTCGTGTGTCACGGGTTGCTATTTCACATGGCAGTTTGACAGTCCGTGTCACAGAAACACCTTATGCCTCACAGCCCGAACCCTTTAGTGAAACCGGCGATACGGCTGTGTTGCCACAGACATCAGTTGACGCGCATGAACAAACATCAAATATTGGTATTCTCGGTGGTACTGATCTTGATAATCTTGTCAAAGGTTTAAATCAGATTGGTGTCAAACCAACCGGTATTATTGCAATTCTTCAAGCAATTAAAACTTCAGGCGCTCTTCATGCGGAGCTTGTAGTCCAATGATGATCGGTCGTCGTAAGTTTTTTGTCGTTATAGCAGCAACCAGTTTTGTTGCAGGTATATTGGATATGCAGGCGCAAACTCCAACAACGCCGAACAATACCTTGCCCGCACAGACACAGTCAGGGCAAAATACGCCATCGAATAATCAGGCACCGTCACCATCCGGTAGCAATAATGGGCTGCCATCAAGCAATGCATCGCAAGACGAAATTTCAAGATTTTGTGGCAATATAGACAGTCAGGCAGCTGATGCACGATTTGAATTGCAAAGCCAGCAATTACAACAGTTACGCGCACAGATTGATGAGCGCATAAAGGTGCTTGAGGAAAAGCGGCAAGATTACGAAAATTGGTTGAACAAGCGAAACGAGTTTTTAGCAAAGGCACAGGATTCGCTGGTCAATATCATTTCAAAAATGCGTCCAGATGCTGCTGCTGCACAATTGGCGTTGGTCGACGATTTTGCTGCCGCATCTATAATATTGAAGCTTAGTCCACGTGTTTCCAGCGCGATTATGAATGAATTGCCGCCAGAAAAGTCGGCAAATTTGACGAAGATTTTAGTAAGTGCGCAAAAAGTGGCGCCGGAAAATAAACCTGCACCCAATGCTGCAAAGGTAGGCCAATAATGAGAGTAAAGCAGATGAAAATAAATTTGGTCAGCCCACATCGTACCGCCGCACTATTAGGTTTGTGCGTGTCTGCGGCTATTCTTTCTAGTTGTTCTTATAATACCAAGGATTTCAATTCGGTTCCTGATTTTTCACCAGTGCGTGCGGATTTGGGATATGCACCATCAATGAACCCCGATATTTATCCAACAAGGCCAAAAGAAAGCAAATATTCGCTTTACCGGTCATCTTCTAATAGTTTTTATCGCGACCCGCGTGCAATGAAACCGGGTGACGTGCTGACTGTGCAGATTTCCATTAATGACCGTGCCAATTTAAACAATAAAAGTGATTTGAAGCGCGATGCAAATGGTAAATACACTGTTGGAGCCACTTATCCATTAATTGGTAAGAATAGCGGTAGTGTTAATGGCGATTCAACAGCTCATTCTAAGGGAGATGCAAAGGTTGAACGTAAGGAAGACATAAGATTGTCTGTTGCCGCGGTGGTGACAGATGTTTTACCGAATGGCAATTTGGTCATCAATGGCTCTCAGGAAGTGCGCGTGAATTATGAATTGCGTGTTTTAAATGTCGCTGGTGTTGTCCGTCCACGTGATATCAGCGGCAATAATACGATCGATTATAACAAAATAGCCGAAGCCAGAATTTCATATGGTGGACGCGGTCGCATGAGTGAGATCCAGCAGCCACCATATGGTCAACAGATACTCAATCAAATTGCACCATTTTGATGCATTGACGAAATTGCTGTTTTTAACGTGCGTGAACTGCAGCAATTACAAAACTATGAAAAGGGTAAAGCCCGATTATTCATCTAAATGATGAAGAAAAACAGATTTGGTACCAATCGTGCGCCTGATGGGGGCAAGAGGTTTTTATGGCACAGTTGCCTGACAAAAATGGCATAAAGGGTAAAAAAGACGGCGATCTGAAAACGCTTCTTATCGCTGGCGCTGTTTTAACGTTGGTTGCCGCTGGCGGTGGGTGGTTTTTAGGTTCACAAATCGGCAAACAGCTTGCTCCACCACCAACGCAAACGAAAAAAAATCAGGTTGAAAAAACGCCTGATACAATATCGTCTAATAATAGTGTTACGGTTTTATCGCCAATTTTGACAAATATGGCAGCACCAACAAATGCTTGGGTCAGAATGGAATCTGCCCTCGTTGCACAGCCTGGTGAAATCATTTCACCAGCATTAGCAAGTGAAATTTCAAATGATTTTCTGGCATTTCTCAGAGATAGCACAATTGCGCAAATAAAGGGTGCATCCGGTTTAATGAATTTGCGTGAAGATCTGTTGGAACGGGCTCGCACACGCTCGGATGGCAAAGTAACAAGTGTCCTCATCTCAAGTCTGGTGGTTGAGCAATGAAGCGCTTTTTATTCCTGACATTTGCTATTTTTCTATGTGGAATAGGTGTTGCTTGGTCACAACAGGCAGGCGCGCCTTCGGCTGGTGAAAATCTAGCAAACCTTATCCCTCAAGGTGGTGCTACCATGAGTGGGCGAATTGTCCAACTTCTCGGGTTGCTGACAGTATTGTCTGTCGCACCCGGTTTGTTGATTATGGTAACCAGCTTTACCCGCTTTGCTATTGCTTTTTCATTGTTGAGATCAGGTTTGGGACTGCAAACAGCACCATCCAATCTTGTAATGATATCATTGGCACTATTCATGACTTTTTATGTTATGGCACCAACCTTCAATCAGGCGTGGACAGATGGCGTACAACCATTAATCAATAACGAAATTACAGAGCAACAGGCGGCGGATAAAATTGGTCAACCGTTCAGAGAATTTATGCTTGGCCAAGTGCGCGAAAAAGACCTCGACCTGTTTGTTGATCTTGCGGACCCATCGTTCAAAGTGGGCAATGGCGAACAGGTGGATTTTCGAGTACTTGTTCCGGCTTTCATGATTTCAGAACTGCGCCGTGGTTTTGAAATAGGATTTTTAATTGTTTTGCCATTTCTGGTTATTGATCTTGTCGTGGCGACACTGACTATGTCTATGGGTATGATGATGTTGCCTCCAACAGTCATATCATTGCCATTCAAAATATTATTCTTTGTTTTGATCGACGGTTGGAACCTGCTGGTAGGCAGTCTGATTAGGTCATTTACCTGAAAATAAATATTGCTTTAGTATAAAATAATAAAAAAAATAATGACAAAGTCTTTACAAAATGGAAAATAGATCCTATATAAGCTTTGTAACAGGTTAGAGATAGTTACATATTACTATCATATAAATCTAATAGACATGATGTCGCGCTGTTGCCAGCTGGTTTAGCCAGCATGTCCCTATTAACTTTCTCATAAAGGGACAAATATTATGGGTACAAGCCTACTTACTAATCAATCAGCTATGAATGCCTTGCAAACATTGCGTTCTATCGGTGACAACATGGATCAAACGCAACGCCGTGTTTCCACTGGTTTGCGTATCAATGAAGCATCCGATAACACAGCTTATTGGTCAATTTCTTCTATGATGCGTTCGGACCGCAATGCATTGAGTTCAGTTTCTGATGCGATGGCCTTGGGTAAAAGTCAGATCGATGTTGCTGATGCAACAATCGATAAATCCAAGACATATCTTGATAACATTCAAAAATCTTTGACAACAGCCTATGAAAAAGGTGCTGGTGATATCAAGAAAATTCAGGCTGACATCAAAGGCAATATGAACGATATCCAATCAGCTGTTTATTCAGCTTCATTGGCTGAAAAGAACATTTTGGGCAATGATGGACAATCTGTTCGTATCGCTGGTTCCTATCGTCGTGAAGGTTCTAACGTATATGTAGATATGATCGACGTTGGTGGTGCAGACCTTAACTTTGCTAGCAAAAAAGCCGACGGTTCTTTTGACCTTACAAAGGGCGTTTTGAAGGATGTTTTTGGTAGTGGTACTGAGGGCAGTCCAGCACCTGACTTCAAGCAATTGAGCCAGACACTTACTGACAAAGAAAAAGCACTTGCTGCATTGCCTGAAGGTGATGCTGGTATCGCTCAAGCCAAACAAGATGTTGAAGCAGCCAAAAAAGCAATTTCAGACGCAGCAGAAAAAATGACTGTTAGTGATTTTGTTAATACCGACTTCACAGATGTTTCTTCTTCTACCATGGAAGAAATCTTGAAAAATGTTCAAGGCAAAGTAACGACAGCCACAACAAATGTTGTTACAGCTGGTGCTACTTTGGGTGCTGCTAAGGCTCAGGTTACTGGACAGATCGACTATGTTAGCAAGCTGATGGACGCTGTCGACAAAGGTGTTGGTTCATTGGTTGACGCTGATATGAATGCAGAATCTGCACGTCTTGCTTCTTTGCAAGTTCAACAGCAGCTCGGTATTCAGGCTTTGTCTATTGCTAATCAGAATAGCCAGAACATCTTGTCATTGTTCCGTCAATAATATTCTTGATTATAAAGAAAATGATGAGGCCGTGCTTTGCGCGGCCTTTTCTTATATTATAACTTACTTTGATAATTGACTGAAAATATTCTATCTTTAGAAAATACTGAATTATTTTATAATGAAAAAAGCATGAAAAATTTAGTTTTTTTACTGCGCCACTTTTACCTGTGTAATCATGGCATCGATATTTTTGTAACTATAAGGCATTGGAACGCTTTTTTCAGCTGGGTGAGGGTAACGGACACCTGTTTTGGGATCAACATAATGCGTTAGTTTCATTGTAATTGTACAACGCATATAGTCACCACTGGGGCCAATTCTACGTGGATTTTCCAGCGTTATTTTTGCTTTTTCACCATCATAATAATGATCGACCCCAATGTTGAAATTCATACCCATAACCAACTTATCATGAAGTGCATCGAGTACATTTTTTGAATCGCAACTTTTCTTTTGGCCGTCACAAGCAACCAGTGGTACACATAAAATAGATGTAAAGAGAAAACGATACATAAATAGACCCCTTATTTTTTAATGAAGATTTCGCGTCAATATTGAAACAATAGCTTTTAAACTGTGAGAATGTCCTCCTTAATTTCATAAGCGATATGCACAAACGGAAATTACTGTTTAATATAATCCGCAAGTCCCAAAAGCCAAATTGGATTGGCTAAAAATCCGTCGATAAATCGCATTTAGTACGCTCAGCACGGTGATCACCTTCGCGCAAGCTTCGCATTTTATTGTGTGTAACAATGTTAGAGGTATGCCCGTTGAGGGACAGGCATATTTGTACGTCTGATAAAGGGTTTCACCACCCTGATAAGGGTATTGTTACATGGATAGATTACAGGCTCTGCTTTCTTCAATCGGAACGGCATTGGGTAAATTAGGGGCAAAACGTTTAATAGCGCTGGCATTGGTTGGTGTTGCGCTGTTTGGCACTATTCTGTTTTCAAGCTTTTATCTTACACGTCCAACTTATGAGACGCTTTATGTTGGTCTTAGTCGCGATGACGTTAATCGTATGGGAATGGCATTGGGCGAAGCTGGTATCGCATTTGATGTTTCATCAGACGGAACCTCGGTGCAAGTTCCTATAGGGCAAGCAGAAAAGGCGCGCATGTTTCTTGCGGAAAAAGGTTTGCCAACGTCTAACAATGCCGGCTACGAGCTTTTTGATAATATGGGCTCCCTTGGTTTGACGTCCTTTATGCAGGAAATTACCCGCCAACGTGCATTGGAAGGAGAAATTGCCCGTACGATACAAGCGGTGCAGGGGGTCAAAGCGGCACGCGTGCATATTGTGTTGCCAGATAAAGGCTCATTCCGTCGTGCAAACCAGAAGCCCAGCGCATCAGTTGTCATTCGCACAGATAGCAATTTTGCGACAGAATCCGCCCAATCAATCCGTCAATTGGTTGCAGCAGCCATTCCCTCACTTGAAGCAAGTTCAGTAACTGTATTGGATACGACAGGCAAGCTCTTGGCGTCAGGTGCCGATGCCGCCAATGGTGCTCCGGTTATGATGGCAACACTTGAGCGTCAGGTTGCCGCACGTATTGATGAAAACATACGCAAGCAGTTGGCGCCTTACCTCGGTATGGATCATTTCCAAACTAGTGTTCAGGTCGAATTGGATACAGATCGCCGTCAGACCAATGAAACAATTTACAATCCTGATTCACAGGTTGCCCGTTCTGTTCGAACAGTAAGAGATCAGGGAAACAGTCAAAATAGCCGTAACAATGATGCTGTTGGTGTCGAGCAGAATATCCCACAGGAAGAGGTTGCCGGTGGCGCTGGAGAAAATTCTTCCGATAAAAAGGATCGTCGCGAAGAAACAACCAATTATGAAATCAATTCCAAAACAATTTCGACTGTGAGTGACGGTTACAATGTAAAAAAATTGGCAGTGGCCGTTGTCGTTGACCGGTCACGTTTAACCCCGAGCGAAGGCAAAGCACCAGCACCTGCAAATTATGTCGACGATCAGGTCAATCGCATTCGGCAAATGGTTGCTACCGCATCGGGTTTGGATACCAATCGGGGCGATGTTATCAATGTGACAGCGGTTGATTTTGTGGCAAGTGAAGACGCAAATATGCAGCCAGTTGAAGCGCCAATGTGGCAAACATTGTCAAAATACACCTCTGGTCTAGTTAATGGTGCAGCACTGGTTATCGCTGTTTTGCTTATTATGTTCTTAGGTGTCAGACCATTGATGCGTGAAGTACATGGAAATCAATTGGCCCTTGCCAATGGTGAAAGCGCACTGGCTGGGCCAGAAAACATGCCAGCATTACCTAATCAGACAACAGGCGATGAACAGACAGGCAAGAATGAAGGGTTTGATGGCAATATGTTGCCGGATAACGAAGATGATTTGCATGATTTACGAAGCCGTATGCGGATGCCTCCGCAAAAGCGTCTCGATCAGATGATTTCGCTGGATGAAGACCGGTTCGCAAATGTCCTACGTGAATGGGTACAGGAAGATAACAAAAATCCTCCTGCACAGGCAGCCTAACAGATCAATTTAAGCTGCAGGTGGAAAGATGATGGGCTCGATGAATGATAGACGTGAAGAAACAGACCATAAGATTGGTGCAAATCTTTCTAAGTTTTTAAATGATTTTGCGCCACGTCCTATATCGGATTCTGATATTGAAATTTTACCACCAGAAGAGCCGCAACCGATAGTCATGTCGGAACCAGTCATGGATTTTATGGATGACGACAACGAAGACATGGTGCCTTTCGAAGAGAAAGATGATCGTGAAGAACCGCAGATTGATACAGAAGAAATCGTGAAACATGCGGTTGATGAGGCGGTAGAAAAAACAAAATCGGAATTGCAAGCCCAATATTCTTCTGAAAAGCAGCTTTTGCAGGAACAACACAAAAAAGAAATCGAAGATACAAAAGAAGCCACCGTTAAAGAGATAGCAGCCAATCTTGGCAATGATTTAACAACTGCCTTTGATCGTCTTACGCAGGACGTATCAAATGATGTTGGCAAGATATTGTCTGTTTTTATTGCTGATAGATTGACCGATGAGGCCATTAAAGAATTTAGCAAGCGCCTTGTTGGTGAAGCAATATCGGGCACAGAACCATTAATACTTGAAGGGAACGCTCAATTATTATCAGCATTACAGAATGAGCCTAATTTCGACAAAGCAAGATATGATATCCGTCCTACAGAGTCGGCAGATATTCGATTGCGTCGTGGTGATAGCGTTATAGCAACGCGTCTCGAACCGCTTTTGAGCGAGTTGAAGGAACTCGTAAAATGAAATCTGTAGAACCTGAATCCCATAACGAAATCATTATTGTTCGCCGTGGTGGCAATGACGGGGAGGGTGAACATCATGGTGGTGCATGGGAAGTTGCCTATGCTGATTTCATGACGTCGATGATGGCATTTTTCCTTGTTATGTGGCTGATAAATGCTGCCAATGATGAAACGAAAGCTGCCGTTGCCAGCTATTTTAACCCGATAAAACTTGTCGATCGCCGTACGAATCCAAGAGGGATTCAAGACAATAATGCTGTTGGTGATAATGATGAGAAAAAAGGCTCGGATTCGCATGACGACCAAACCGATACATCTGATACCAAGCCAGAAAATAGTTCTGAGCAACAAAAATTAATGAATGAGCCTTATGAAGAGCTCGACAAAATTGCCAATCCAAAAAAGCGCCCACAGGGTGCTGGCGGTAGTTCTGACGGTGGATCGCAAAAAGGCGCAAGTCAGGGAACGGCCTACCGTGACCCATTTTCACCCGATTATTGGAGCCAGAACGCCTCAACGGATATTTCTGGTGTGGAAGGTGGTCCTAACCAACATTCTGCTAGCACAGATCGTCATGCTTTAACCCCAGCTGAAGCGCAGGCACAAGCCATGCTCGACGGTGAAAATGGCAAACCGGTTGAAGTTGCAGACCCACGTTCCAAAACTGAAACACCACCAGAAACAGCCAATAAAGACGCGACAAAAGATGAAAATACAAAACAGGACAAAAGCGTAGATATTGCAGACAAGGACAAAAAAACATCAAACGCTGATAATGCGGTGACCGACGAAACAACGGGTAAGCAAGATGGGTACGCGCATCAAAATGCGGATAAAGCGCAAGAACAGCAAAAAAGTGAAACCCCACAAGAAGCAGCGAAAGATAATTCACTTCCAGCAGAAATAAGAGAAATCTCTGGCGAATTAAGCAAATTGGTAAAAGATACCAAAGATAATAATCAACCATTGGTTCGTATTGTCCATGTCAAGGATGGCGTAGCAATAGAATTGATGGATCAGATAAATTACGGCATGTTTTCGGTCGGGTCAGCAAAGCCGGATAAAAAGACCGTTGATCTATTGGCTGGTATTGCCAAAATTCTACAGACTAAAAATGGTGATGTGGTCATTAGTGGGCATACAGATTCTCGCCCATACAAATCAGCCACTTATGACAATTGGCAGCTATCCAGTTCGCGCGCGCAAATGGCATATTATATGTTGGTGCGCGGTGGGCTTAATGAAAAGCGCGTATTGCGTGTAGAAGGTTACGCCGATCACCAATTGAAAAACCCTAAAGACCCATATGCCGCGGAAAATCGCCGTATTGAAATCTTTATGCGCTTGCCACAATCGCAGTCGACACAAACATCCACTGATACAGATAAGCCCGAGAAAAAGTTATGATGAAACACTTTTTCAAGATAATCTGTTTTGCAAGTATGTCTATACCACTGGTTATTGATGCGCCACTCATGGCTCAGGTAACGGTTTCGTCGCTTGGGCCGGTACAATGGGTTAGAGCGTTGCAAAGTTTACAAGACGATATAGCATCCGGCCAGCCCGGTGCGCTGCAAATGCAGCCGCGAATACTGGAAGATATTGGGCAACGCTTCTTGAAAGAGCAACCATCAACATGGGAAAACGCCAATAATGTTTATGCCGCTTTGATCTATTTGTTTAATGGTGGCAATCCGAATATTGTTGAAACAATTCTTAAAAACGTACCACAAGGCGTGGTTCCACAAAACTATATTGATGGAGCCATTGCTTATGCGCATCATCAAAAGGGACGTTTTTTGCACGCCTTTAATGACTTGCCTGAAACTCATAATGATATCCCAGGCGCACTTCTTCTTTCCATTTCATTAAGCACGATTGCTGATCTGTTTGAAAAAGATCCTGCAAAAGCCACCAAACGTTTGAATTGGGTGCGGCTTGCAGCACCCGGCTCATTGTTCGAGGAGGCAGCAATCCGCCGTCAGTTAAAAGTTGCGGCGATGCAAGGTGATATTCCACTATTAAGATTGCTGACAAGAAATTATGTGACAAGGTTTTCGCATTCGCCTTACGCCAACGAATTCTGGCGAGAATTTGCTGTTTCAATTCCGCAGTTTGATACACATTTTACCAATGAGCAACTTGATGAATTTATTGCCTATGCACCCGAAACAGTGCAATTTATCATTTTTCTTAAAGTGTCACGGGCAGCGCTGATTGATGCGCGTATGCAGCGTGCGCATTTTACCGCCGCCAAGGCTATTGAGCTTGCCCGCCGTCTGCAATTTGATGATACAACCGCACGTCTCTATTATGCGGCAAGCTCGGTTGGAACAACGGCTGCGGAAGAAGCCGGCGATATGTTAAAAACAATTGCAGTTAATGATCTTTCAGAACGCGATCGCCCATTATTAATGGCGGCCAAAGCGGTAGCCAAAGGTGTTATGCTTGATAAGGGGTCGCTGCCTGCCTCGCCAGATGATGAAGATGATAACGCAACCTTGCCGCCAGAAACGGTTGGCTTGCCATTAGACCAGGTTGGTAACAAGGGTGAAGGGCCTTTGCCTGTTCCGAAAGACGACGTATCGGCAAAAAATGATGCGGTTAAAACATCAACCGAAATTGACCAATTCATGGAACAAACCCGTAAAAAGCTTGATGCTGTAGATAAGCTACTGGAGAACAAACAATGATGACCGGCGTGGGAGAAACAATGAATGTTAACGTCGCTACGCGTTCAGTGACAAATGATGTGTCCAAGGCAAAGCAATCTTCAAAAGCATCAAACAACAGTTTTGAAGAGCAATTAAAAAAAACATCGCACCCTTCATCAGCAACGCAAGGTGGCCTTGCGAAAGATCATGCAGGAAATAGGGCTTATAATGGTCTGGCGACAAACAACTCTCACGACAGCCATCTGAAAAATGATCTTGATCGTAAAAAACAAGATGCCAATGCAACCGATGACGACAATGACACGCAATCTCAAAGCGATACAATGTCGATATTGCATGGTCTTTTAAATACGTTTGTCCCCACACATGAGACACAAGAACCAGCCCAAACAGGAAATATGGATAGTAATGCAAATGAAATTCCAGATTTAAAAAATGCAAAATCCAAAGGGCAAACAATAGAATTGAACCTGTTGCATAGTGAGGAGCAGGTGCAAAATTCCGATAGCAAAGAAAGCGTTATTGGAAACAAGAATGTCATTTCCGATATCAATGCAATTGCCACAAAACAAAAGGGGAATCTTGCCGCAAACGGCCAGTTTGATGGGGCGGATAATATAGTTCAAAAGGAGAACGCGGCAACAAAAGATCATTTGCAAAAAACAAAGTCCGAAAGTATCCAACCAACAATATTAGAAGGGGAGGACGCGAGTAACTTATCAATTCATGCCAATGACAGCATAAAGATGAAATTTGCCGGTCAAAAAGCCAATAGTGATAAGACATCACGCCAAAATGGTTCCACAGACACGGATAAAAACAATATCAAAACAGCATTACCTAGAAATGGCGTCGCTGCTGCGCAAACTGATGGCAACAAACAATCAATTGACGAAAATTCTATTGGTGCGGGCGATAAAAAAATATCAAATGAAAAAATACGTGGTGATAAACGCAGTCTGAATGCGCAATCTTCACTGGCGGATTACAATACAAATCGTATTGATAATATTGCAGATAAACAAACACAAATAAGAAATATGGCAACTGGGGATCGTTTGTTTATGGCAGAAGCAAAGCAATCGAATTCTTCTACCCGTGTTATTTCCGATATAGAGATAAAACAAAATAAGCAGATCGGGGATATTCATGTCCTAAAAATTAAGCTTAATCCCGATGAGCTTGGCAGTGTTGAAGCACGGTTGCGCAAAACAAATGATGGTCTTCATATTGAACTTCATGCCGAGCGGCAGGAAACAGCACGCCTCTTGGCATCCGATCATCAAATGCTAGGTAAAGCGATAGAAAAATC
The DNA here is from genome assembly GCA_946478665.1 of uncultured Bartonella sp. Lineage (GTDB taxonomy): Bacteria > Pseudomonadota > Alphaproteobacteria > Rhizobiales > Rhizobiaceae > Bartonella. Next base: position 140,042 of record CAMLCZ010000003.1, read on the forward strand.
CGGTTTTCATGACGATGGGCAACTAACCATTATCGTTGTCGATAAAACTATCCAGACAACACAACAAGGGCAATCATCAGCTTTTTCACAAAATGCGGGGCAAAATAATAGCGGACAGGGGTTTAGCGAGCAGCGACAATTTTTCGGACAACAGAATCAGGGTGGTCAGAATGAGGCACAGCGAACATTCAGCGAAGTTTCTGGCGTTGATCTGCCTGATCTGGAAGAACCTGTTGGCGAGAAAAGGCTTTCTCGTGATCCTCGCCGCTTGGTTGTTTAATGGTATCGCTATCTTAAACGCCTTTGCCGAAAATGTTTGCGAAGGTGAAATGATCGCCGCATCACGACGGTATGATATACCGCTTGGGATACTTTATGCTGTGGGACTAACTGAAACAGGCAATAAAAATTCGCTTCAACCCTATGCGCTAAATATTGATGGTAAGGCCGTTTTTGCACAAAATGCTTCTGAAGCCTTACGGATTTTTTATGCGGCAAAACGCCGTGGTGCAAAATTGATTGATGTTGGCTGTATGCAAATAAACCATTATTACCATGGAGAAAAATTTCCATCTGTTGCCTCTATGTTTATGCCGCGCCTTAATGTGGATTATGCAGCGCGGTTTTTGCGTGAACTTAAAATTCGAGAGGGCAGTTGGACCATGGCAGTTGCTCGTTATCATGCAGGCCCCAATAATGATCCGGCACAAAAGCGCTATGTCTGTCAGGTGATGGTCAATATGATTGCTTCTGGATTTGGAAAATGGACAAAAACATCAAGAGAGTTTTGTAAAGATCAATGATAGATAGTTTAATCCATGTTATGGTAAAAAAACATAGTTAATTGCATGTTAATAATATAAAATATTGATATGAATAGTTTTTTAAAGATGTTTAATTTTGAATTTTTTTTAAAAAAATTACAAATTCTGTAAAAATTCGTAAGTTTCAAGCAAGTTTGGAAGATAAAAACCTAAAAGCCACTTGTAATTTTGTCGGCAAAAGATATCTTCTATCTCGGGTCTCGTTATAAGTTTGTTCTATATTTTAGAACGTTGTGTGATGAGTTTTGGGGTTAGGGTTATGATCGTAGTCGTAGACGAACGTAAGTTGGTGACGGATGGATATACCGCACTTTTTGCTCGCGAAGGTATTTCTGCCACTGGTTTGATGACCGAAGATTTTGACGAATGGGTGGAAACTGCACCTAAGACAGAAATGTCGGCAGTAGAAGCAATTCTTTTAGGCGAATGCAATAATCGGATAGAACTTCCTAAGAAAATACATGAATATTGCAGTGCTCCTATCATTGCCGTTACTGAAAACAATTCGTTAGAGCAGACGTTACAACTGTTTCAAGCCGGCATTGATGATGTTTTACGTAAACCAATACATGTTCGCGAGATTTTAGCACGTGTTGCTGCAATACGTCGTCGTATGGGCGGTGGTATTCGTGAAGTTGATGCGGCTGTTGTTTTGGGGCCTATTAGTGTTTTTAATGACGGTCGTGATCCCAAGTTAAATGGCGATGATTTCGTATTGCCTCGCCGTGAACGCCGTATTTTGGAATATCTTGTCGCAAATCACGGTCGTCGTGTTAATAAAACACAGATCTTCAACGCCATTTATGGTGTGTTTGACGCTGAAGTTGAAGAGAATGTCGTTGAAAGCCATATCAGCAAATTGCGTAAAAAATTAAAAGCAAAGCTTGGTTTTGATATTATCGATTCAAAGCGATTTCTTGGATATAGCCTTGTTGTTGCAGAATAACTTATAATATTAGTCTGTTTTATTGATTAATACTTTGTGCGTTATTTTACTTAGCGATTTTTACATTGAAACAATTGGATTTCCTTTGAAGTCCAATGTGCCGCCAATGTGTCATATGGACTTTTTATATTTTTAAAAATTTCATTTTTAATTTTTTGAAATATCGCGCACGGTCGAAATAAGCCGGTACGACAGCTTCGCGCAAGGAAGGTTCCTTATGCTGCCAACATGGTTCTCGATGGAAGGAGATAACAATGGGTATTTACGGCATGATGCGCACCGGTGTTGCGGGTATGAACGCACAGGCAAACCGGCTTACAGGCGTCGCTGATAACGTCGCCAACTCAAGCACAACCGGTTACAAGCGAACAGATACACAGTTTTCTAGCCTTGTTATGCCTTCAACACGAAATTCTTATCAATCTGGCGGCGTCACAACCCATGTTCGCCATGATATTTCAATGCCGGGTGCGGGTCGCGGTACAGGTCGTCCAGGAGATATAATGATCGACGGAAACGGATTTTTCCGTGTTCAGGACGCTGCTGGCGCTGAATATCTCACGCGTGCTGGTTCTTTCCAGCGTGATGGTGATGGATATTTGCAAAATGCCGCTGGGTTTTATCTCCTTGATGAAAATGGAAAGCGCATCGAAATTAAAGGTGGTGCAGGTGAGCTGATGCATGGCGAGCCGACAAGTTACGTCAATGTTAATTCTAATTTTAGAGCTGATGAGACAATTATTCAGCGTAATCCGGCAGCACCTGCCGCACCGGTAGAGTTTGACCCTAAAAATGCAAAGTCTTATAGCCAGAAAAAATCCGTGACAGTTTATGATACGCAGGGAGCCGCATTAAATCTCGACGTATTTTTTACAAAAATCGATAACAATAAATGGGAAATGAATATCGGCTATACCGACTATTCGCAAAAACCGGCTGTATATAAGACAGAACAAATGCCTGATTTGCAATTCGATGTGGAAGGTAAGTTAGCTGCTGGTACAACGGACCCACAAATTACGCTTCCCGGTGTCAACGGTGGTAGTTTTACATTCAACATGAACCTTGTGGGAAATATCACACAACTTGGTTCCAATTATGCCTTTGAAATGACGCAAGACGGTTATGCACCAGGCTCTTATAAAGATTTCAGCTTTGGTACGAATGGCGAAGTTATGGTCAATTACAGTAACGGAAAATCCATTCAATATGGCGTTATTGGGCTTGCCACAGTGACATCACCAGATACGCTGACTACTATTAGCGGCACTGTATTTCAGGTTAATCCGGATTCTGGTGCACAATTATATGGACATCCAGGCGAGGGCACATTCGGCCAATTGCGTATTGGTACACTGGAAGAATCCAATGCTGATCTTGGTGATGAATTGACCGATATGATTGAAGCACAACGCAATTATACCGCTAATTCAAAAGTCTTTCAAACCGGATCAGAGGTAATGGACGTTATCGTCAACTTGAAACGTTAAGAATAGAGTTATCTGAAAGGGTATATGACGAAAATATAAAAACGAAAGAAGAATGAAATGGCACTGGGTTCAGCACTTTCTACGGCGCGAAATTCGCTCAAGACATCGTCTGGGCAAATCAATGTCGTGTCCCAGAATATAGCGGGAGCGCGAGATCCAAACTACACACGGCGAACCACACATGTTCAATCTGGCCCTAATGGGACGGTAAGTGCTACTGTTCGTCGTGATGATAATCCACAATTGTTGAATAATTATATTAGCAAGTCCAGTCAGGCCTATGCCGCATCTGCTGTATCCAATGGCGCTAATCGCTTATCGGGTATTTATAGCGCTAATGATTATTCAAATTCGCCATCACGGCTTCTTTCCGATTTTCAAAAATCGTTGCAGCTTTATGCTAATGCACCGGGGCAGCGCTCTACGGGAGATGCCGCTGTCGATAAAGCCAAAAACCTTGTTGATAGCCTCAACAATGGTTCTAAGGAAATCGAAAAGCTTCGCAACGATGCTGATAGCGATATTAAAGATTCAGTTGACCACATCAATGACCTGTTAAAGCAGTTTCAAAAAGTGGATGAGACGATTGCAAATGAAACGGCTTTAGGGCGTGATGCATTTGACTATATGGATCAACGTGACTCTATTCTTAAAGAGCTTTCGCAAGAAATTGGCATAACAACAGTCCAACATTCTGATGGTACAACAACCATTTATGGTATGGATGGCAGCACGTTGTATGACAAAACGCCCCGTAAGATAACCTTTGAACCTTCTTCATCCTTGCCGGCTGGAAAAACAGGTAATCAGGTTTTTATTGATGGTGTGCCACTTGGTCATTCGTCGTTTAGTGAACCATATGGTAGCGGTAACATCGGCGGTTTGTTGAAAGTGCGCGATGAAATCGCGCCGCAATATCAAAAGCAACTTGACGAGATGGCAAGTGCTTTGGTCGATATGTTTGACGGCACACCTGCTTTATTTGAAAATGGTGGTGACAACAGTGTTACAGGCATGGCAGGACGCATAAGCCTCAACCCCATTTTCGACAGTAAAACACCCGGCGGTGGCCCAGAACATTTTGGAAAAGACATACAAAAGCTGGTTGATAAGTTTGACCAATCACGGGTTTTCGGTTCCGACACGGGGTTAGAAGCCAATCAAAGCATTATGGGATTTGCAAAGCAGTCGCAATCGTGGATGGAGGGAACACGATCCACTGCGTTAAATTCTGCGCAATATCAGAGCACCATGTATAGTCGGGCTGCAGAAGCTTTATCGAATGATACTGGTGTAAATACTGATGACGAGATGGCGCTGATGCTTCAACTCGAACAATCATATTCTGCATCAGCGCGTGTGATAAGCACAGTCGGCAAGATGTTAGATGATCTTATGAACGCGATCCATTAGGTGCGAAATGAAAATCAATTCAGTCTCAACATATGTCATGGGCAATTTCCAACGGCCTATTATTGCGCAAGCGCAGGCAGATATTACGGAAGCTAGTTACGAAGCAACAATGCAACGGGTGAGAGATCCAGGGTTGAAACTGGGGCGTCAAACTGGACGTTTTATCGACAATGAAAATCAGATTTCATCATTGCAAGGTCTCAAAGACAGCAACAATTTGGCAGCGCAGCGCATGGCAACGGCACAGGCTGCAATGCAAAGTCTGGTAGCGGCAGGTGATAAGGACAAACCCGGTGGAAGCCTTGTCCAATTCAATAATGCTCTCATGGGAGACTCTGTTTCGGCGACACCAAAAACAATGCAAACAGCGGCTCAGTCGGCATTGGATTCGTTCGTTTCGGCACTCAATACCAGTTATAATGGCGAATATGTTTTTGGTGGTACAAATATCACGCAACCACCACTTGATTATTATAAAGCAGGTAGCAATACCGGCGGCAGCAAAGTGGTTCAGGATGCATTCCGCGATTATTTCGGTTTTAATGTTGATGATCCTCAGGTTGCGAATATTACAGACAGTCAAATGAAGGCCTTTATTGACGGTCCATTCAATCAACTGTTTGAAGAACCAAGTTGGAGTACAAATTTTTCACGGGCTACCGATGGTTCGGTGACGAACCGTATTTCGCAGACAGGCGAAACTGTTGATATTTCAACATCTGCCAATGAACAAGGTTTTCGCAATGCGATGAAAAACATGGTGCTCGTTGCCGAGTTCGGCGATATAGGTCTTTCAAGCAAGGCTCAAGACGCTGTTAGTACAAGTGCGAGAGCATCGGTTGATAGCGCTTCAACTGGAAGTTCCATTAATCAGATCATTGTTACGGCATCAAATCTTGGTAATTCGCAAAACAGGGTTACCAATGCCAATAAACAGATTAATGCGCAGTTGAATGTGTTGAATATGACAAGAAATGATCTTATCGGCGCAGATCCAACGGAAGCAAGCAGTAAGATAATCCAGTTAGAAAATCTGCTTCAGATTTCCTACAATATGACGGCAAGAATTTCTAAGCTAAGTTTAAGTAATTACTTATAAAATTCTATTATTTTAATGCATTTAGGTTGAATTCAAAAATCGGGGACTATGTATGTATCAGATGCGGTACGAAGATGTGATGGAAGAGGATCAAATGGGCGCGCGCGAGCGTGAAAGTATCCTTTTTGATCGCTGCATAAAACTTTTGAGAGCTGCACAATCGGCCGGTGTTAATACGCGAGAGGCATCCGATGCGATCGCATTTACGCGCAAGTTATGGATTATTTTGATTGAGGATCTTGGGCTGGCTGAAAATGCTTTGCCAACAGAGCTTAAGGCATCTTTGATTTCTATCGGTTTCTTTATTTTAAAAGAAATCCAGAGATTGGAGAACGGGGAAACAGCGGATTTTGATGCATTGGTGGAAATATCAGAATCCATAAGGGATGGTCTTTCTACAAACCCGGAGAAAAGGGAATGACTAATAAATCTATGCATTTAACATTGCGTCCAAATGAGAAAATCTACCTCAATGGAGCTGTGTTGCGTACAGACCGTAAAGTGACATTGGAACTTATGAATGACGCGACATTCCTTATGGAAGCGCATGTGATGCAGGCGGAAGATACAAATACACCACTCAAACAATTATATTTTGCAGCACAAGTTATGCTGATCGACCCTGATACAGCCGACAAAACTTTGACCATATTTGTCGAAATGTTGGGCAAACTTCTTCGTACCTTTACAGATCCGGTTATTATTTCTGGTTTGCGTGATTGCATTGGCTTGACTGAACAAGAAAAGATTTTTGACGTTTTAAAAGTTATTCGCGGACTGTTTGACCGTGAAGCGGAAATCATGGGTAAAAAACCAATCGCTGCTTCTGCTGACATGAAACACTAGTCTCAAGGAGACAGGTTGATGAACATCAACGCATTAACAAATACATCGAACCTTACCAGAACCGCTACAAATACACCTTCGCAGAGCAATTTTGCGAAAGACAACACGAATAGCGATGTTTCAGATACAAAGGCAAGCAGCACAACCAGCAATACGGGGAATAGTGGCCTTGGGGCTGCAACCAAAGCCGCCAACGGCGTGCCCAACGCTGATTATGACACTTTTATCAAATTGCTTGTCGCCCAGATGAAAAATCAGGATCCGACCAAGCCGATGGATTCAACGGAATTTGTCTCACAATTGGCTAGTTTTTCAGCCGTTGAACAGGCAATGCAAACCAATACAAAGCTTGAAAACACAAATGCCAAACTTGATGATATTTTGATAAATGGCCCAATTTCGCAGGCAGAAGGTTATGTCGGCAAATACATCAAATTTGATGATGGAAAAGGCAATGTAGTAGAAGGAACTGTTCAATCTGTAACAATTTACAGTGACGGGCTTACTGCAAAACTTGATAACGGAAAAGACGTAATTATCGGCCCTGGTATTACGGTTTCAAACAATAAACCGGAGGCTTAAAGGTTTATTCAAATGAATGAGGCCGACGCCATAGATATGGTAACATCAGCAATCTGGACAGTGCTTATTGCAAGTGGTCCAGCGGTTGCAGCAGCTATGGCGATCGGTATTTTTATTGCGCTATTTCAAGCTTTGACACAAATTCAGGAAATGACTTTAACATTCATTCCTAAGATCGTTATCATATTTGTGGTGCTTGCATTGACCGCCCCTTTTGTTGGGGGGCAAATTTACTCTTTCACCCAGCTTGTTTATGGGCGCATAGAATCTGGTTTCTAAAACCTATTTTGCTGCTAGAAAAGTTTTAGAAGCAAACTTTGATACCTCTAATTTCTAACAATTTTTCATCGTTGATAAGGTTGAATATAACCCGTTGTGATGCCCTTATTGGCCGTTATTGTTTGGTTATTTTTATATTTTCTTAGTCACAGCCACTAGTTTATCTGATGGAGAAATAGTTGGCTCAATAACAGCTTGCTTCTGTTCCTCAACCGATTGAGCGGTTTGATTTTCAGAAAACCGTTGAGGTTCGGCGTGAGACGCAGAACTTTTTTCATGCCCTGTTAATTCGGAATTCTTGAAAAGAGTGTTCAATGGATAATGATCTTCCAAATCCTCATTGATCTGTGACAAGCCGTCTTTATTGTCCGAGCCCTGGTGCTTATCATTAAGGCCAATCTGTTTATTGTCATTGTCTTCTGAAGTTCTGGGTTCAACATTAGTAGCTTGCTCAACCGAGTTAATTTGTTTTGACGATAGAGAACCACTGTCTGTTATATCTGTGTTGCCTACTGCAAACAGCTCTTGCGTCTCGGAGCGTTTTTGCTCGAGATTTTTCTCTGTTGCCACTTCTTGGATTGCTGCCTGTTGCTCTTTAATAAGCTCGGTTATACGCGCCATTATCTCTGACACATTTGCCGAAAGCGGATAGTGCGGTGTTGGTTCTATAATAGGAATTTGTTCAACAACAGTGTTGTTTGAAGAAACTTTATTTTGTGGCACAGTTGCACGTGCCGCTGTTATCGAACGCGCACCAGATGATGCATCAACCGGTTGCATAGTTGTTCTCCGAAACAGACAACAAGTCTAATCATCATGATTGTTCTTGTTATGATGATAAGCTCTTCATAAGCCTATATATTATTATAACGCTGCAATATCTTGAAATCAAGAAATGTAAACAAAGTTGCACTTGGGGTTTACTGTTAAATGGAAGAATAAAGCGTTAGGGAAACAATATAATCCTCCGATAGGCTTTAGCCATTCACTTGAAAAAAATTCAAAATAAGAATTTTCCAAACTATATTTTGATAGTATAAACGTGAAGCAATACAGCCATGATACGTTGAATGAAGCAATATGTGATAAAATCATGAAAATATTTTTATGGGCAGTTTTCTTTGTTTTAGCATTGTCAAACTATGCATCTTCATCTGGTAGTTGTTATAATATATCGAATTCTGATGAACGGGCATATTGCTTGGCAGAGCAGGGTAGAGGCAGCTGTTATGCTATTAACTCATCAGATTTACGTGCGAGTTGCAATGCAGCAAAAAATAGGGGCAGTTGTTATAATATATCGAATTCTGATGAACGGGCATATTGCTTGGCAAAGCAGGGCAAAGGCAGCTGTTATGCTATTAGCTCGTCAGATTTACGGGCGCGTTGCAATGCATTACAAAATAAAGGCAGTTGTTATAATATATCGAATTCCGATGAACGGGCTTATTGCTTGGCACAACAGGGCAAAGGCAGCTGTTATCAAATCCACGCATCAGATTTACGTGCGCGGTGTCTTTCTCAAAAATAACGGCCTTGTTCATAAAACGTCCTAAGACAAAATATTTATCGAGAAGGTTGAAACGCTGCAATCACCGTATTGCAAGACAATTGACACAATGCTTGTTTAATACATCACCCAATATTACACGTTAATATGAGATTATACGTTGATTTGAACCAATGTTGATACGGTCAAGCGCCTGCAGCATATTCTCTATCAGTTTCCTCTGTTTAAAACAGGTAAATTAAAGCAATTTAAGCCTGTTCGTCATTGTCTGGTTCGCTGGGGAAGAGGTTTTCTTCCACAACATCACTGTCTTCATTGCTTAGTGGATTTTCAATATCTTCAAGTCGTTTGTTGCGTTGTCTGCGCGGTGCTCCGGCATCGCTTACACTATCAAGTATATCGACGGTATCTACAGGGCCACCATTAGCGTCATCTTTTTCGTCGATGGCTTCAACATCAATGACTTTGATATTTTTGTGTTTTTGGTCTTCTGCCATTTCAAACTCCATGCACCTAGTTGTTTGTGCTCACCACATCAATAAGATTTAGTTGGTGTTATAAATTTCAAGATTGAGAACGGTTTAAAAAAATTAAAAAGTTTCTCGATGGCATGGGGCATGCTTCAAGCAAAACTATTTTCATCTTTTTGAAGATGCTTTACGCGATTTAAATGGATAGCTTATTTAAAGGACTTTTGAATATAGCGAACCACATAAGGAACCTCAGAAATGCGCTAAGAAGGATATACATGATATTCGCGTCATATAAGATGACAGTGTTATTTTTCCGAAGATGATTATTTCTTGGTAATTTATAATGTTAAGAGTATGACAGCGGAAAGTTTAGGGGTGAGTGAATTTATGAAAAAAATTTTATTAGGTTTTTTTATATTTTTTGTAACAGTTCTGCCATCATCGGCACAGCTCGTTGATGATTTGAAACCAGATGAGTTAAGACGATTGGCAGGGGATTATATTTTAAGTGATCTACCAATCGGTGAGCAAGCTTGGGTTGAACCTAATTTTTGTTTTATGGGAAAAGATCTGTATATTCTAGGAAATAGCTCTCTTCTCATGGATGCAGAATATTCCAGTGAAGATTATGATGATGACAAATTACCAAAATTTGCAGGGCGTACCACCAGTATCGGAGGAGAAGTTTGGACGCGTGTTGAAATACAACCTGATCGTACAGCAGTTATAATGTTACGATCACCTAAATCACATAATATTGCGACAATTTCGGTTTATGAAAAATTTAATTCTGCTTATTTGAATGAAACGGACTTATGTCCCAAAATAATGGATCCGGAAGCTAGCTATAGAGTGAAATCAGTGAATGGTGTTACGAAATTAAGCGAACTAAAGAACACGAAATTCTAATGCAAAAATATAATAACATATCGTTTTATAGTACCTGACCAAATACCAGTATGTAGAGATGAAAAATATTCTTCGCGTTGTTGTCGTTATATTATTTTATAGCTTGGTCTCAGTTGTATCAGCATCGGCTCAATTCATTAATGATATGACGGATTATCAACTCAAACAAGCAGCCCGCCAATTTCACGTTTCTGATTTACGGGTTGGAAAATCGGCTTGGGTTCGTCCGTTTTATTGTGTTAAAGGAAATCGCATCTATATGACGCCTGACTCATGGTTGTTACCTAAAGAAGTGACGACCTTGGACATTCGTTTTAAGGTCAAAAGATTATCCTACAATAAAGTTTCCATCACCCTTTATAAATCCAAATACCATAGCGACTGTACTTCATCTTTCTCATGCGCAGAAGTGTCATCGATTAAAGATTTTTATCAGGATTATTCCCTTTTCAGTTTTGGATGTGCCGAACGCGGTAATTTGGCTGTGGAATCCATCAATGGCGTTAAAAAATTAAGTAAAGTTAATAAGACGAAATTGAAATAATCATTTTATCAAAAGTTTATGGGGGGGAGAAACAAAAATATATTAGTAAAATTATTCACCCGATACATTGATAGGGTAAGGTCATATGATCTCCGCATAGAAAATTGCGTCAAAGTGTTTGGCTGTATATTAGGTATGTAATTATCGTTAAATTGCAGACTAATAAGTTGCTTTCCTGTAAGGCCTCTTGGAAAATAAACATGTATAGATTTATTATTTTAATATTAGCATTATTGTTTTCAATATCTTCAACATATGCACAGTTTGTTATCGATGAGCCGTTGAAAATAAAACAAGATGATTTGGATACGGCAATAAAATTAAAAGATTTGAAGCTGGGTGACACTGCTGTGGGGGTACCGGATTTTTGCCAATTGGGGCAAGATGTTTATCTTTATTCTTCGACCTTGGTTTACCAAGAAAATGTGCCGGATTTTTCAATTTTATATGAAATGAAAAGAGAATTGGATGGTACTGTTTCGATGAAGTTTTACCGGCCAGATCATTCAGATATTTCTAAAGAATATGCAGATCAATTGAAGAAAGACTTTTTTTCTCGCTTTTATCAATCAAATACTTGTCCTGACGAGAGTGACGAACGCTTACGCTTAAAATCAATGAATGGTATGACAAAATTCACTGAGCTAAGAGATATGAAAATTAACTAGAGTAGTTATAAAAATATATAGATATAATAAAGGTGAATAATAAAATTATACAAAATATTATAATTTATAATTAAAAATAGTAATTTTGTTGTATAAATAAAACTATAAACATTAATATATATTTTTTGCTTAAATATATAATGTAGAAATTAATTATTATCTTTTAAAATATACTTTATAGATAGTTTATTATAGTTATCAGTATAAACAATACTATGCTTTTAAGCTTTTAACTGGATGTTTTGGCTGGGGAACCTGGATTCGAACCAGGACTGACGGAGTCAGAGTCCGCAGTTCTACCGTTAAACTATTCCCCATCATGTTATTTCTACATGAGAGTAGCAAGGCTTTTAGCATATTCATCTTAAGATACAAGTCCAAACTTTATAAAATTATGCTCATAAAAAATTGCATTATCAACATGTCACAGTGAATTTTACCGAACGCTGTTTATCGCAAAGCCCCTAATGTGTGCTTTCTGTAAGAAATTTGAAGAAGGTTCAGTCTGCCTATTGGTAAATTGAAGTAAGGCTGTTACATTAGATTCAACGATAGACAGCGAAGTACCAACTTTGAGATTGAAACTCGGTTGCTACTTTTGAGGAAAGAAAAAAATGACTCCGTTAATTCACAACCCGAGTGGGGTGGTGCGGGGGGATGCAGGCGGGGACGGTGCAAGTGGGCAGCATCGTCACGTTTATGAGGGCGTATCTGATGCTATTACGCTATCAGATGCAGAACCTGTTGCTGTACCCTCGGTAAAAAAAAGGCGTAAGAGACGGCGGGATAAGGCAAAAGCACTCGTCCATAAAGACAGCCAACAGAATGATTTAGAAGGTGCTGCTTTATCAAAGCCAAAAAACAATACGAAATCTTATGATAATTCCAGATTTTTGAAGACAAATTTGGAAAATGCTGTTCCTCAAAATACGAAAAATGATGATAAAGCGCGCAATGCTACAGGAAAGGCGCGCTATCAAGGACAGCAGCGCAAATCACCGCTTTATGCGGCTCTTGATTTAGGAACCAATAATTGTCGTCTTCTTATTGCATCGCCAACAAAGCCGGGGCATTTTCGCGTTATTGATGCGTTTTCCAGAATTGTTCGTTTGGGCGAGGGGCTTGGACGTACCGGTGCGCTCAATGAAAAAGCTATGGATCGGGCAATTGAAGCGCTTAAGGTTTGCCGTTTGAAACTGGATCAACGGCAGATAAAACGGCATCGTTTGATCGCCACAGAAGCTTGCCGATCCGCTGCCAATGGTAAAAAATTTATCGCCCGTGTTTATGAGGAAACAGGTCTTAATCTGGAAATCATAGATCGGGAAACAGAAGCGCGTCTAGCTGTTTCCGGCTGCGGAACATTGGTTGAGCGAGATACCGATGCTATCGTGCTTTTTGATATTGGCGGCGGTTCTTCTGAAATTGTCCTAATTGATAGATCAAAAAAACGCTCACCCCGTTTGGCTGAGCATATCATAGCTTGGACATCTTTGCCTGTTGGTGTCATAACACTGGCAGAGCGCTTTGGTGGTGAAAATGTTACCACTGATGATTTTGTTCAGATGAAAAATTATGTTCGTACATTGTTGCAAGGTTTCAAGGAACGCAACAAATTGGATGACCTTGTTAAAAGTCCGCATTTTCATTTATTGGGCACTTCCGGCACCGTTACCACGCTTGCAGGAATTCACCTTGAATTGGTAAAATATGACCGTCGGCAGATCGATGGTATTTGGATGAATAGTGAAGACGTTACGCAAATGACTAACCGTCTTTTGTCATGGGATTTGGCACAACGTGTTGCTAATCCATGCATCGGGCAAGATCGCGCTGATCTGGTTTTGGCCGGTTGTGCAATTCTGGAAGTGATACGCGAAGTTTGGCCAAGTGATCGCATTAGGGTTGCCGATAGGGGATTGCGTGAAGGAATTTTGACAGAACTCATGTCTCGTGACGGCGTATGGAGAAGAACAAGGCGATTTGGCAGTCATTTACGGCGTCAGGCTAAACAGGTTGGAAGTGATCATCTATGATAAAAAAGATAGGGCCACGTACAGGTGGACGCGGCGGAGCCGGCACACATGAATTGCATACTCGCGTAAAGAAAAAAGCGGGTACAATTAAAGCATCATCGCGCCGTTGGTTGGAACGACATTTGAATGATCCTTATGTGCATCAGTCAAAAATAGATGGTTATCGTTCACGTGCTGCCTACAAACTGATTGAAATCAATGATCGTTACAAACTACTGAAAAAAGGTCAGAAAGTTATTGATCTTGGCGCAGCACCTGGTGGGTGGTCTCAGGTTGCGGCTCGTATTGTCGGTTCTACAGATGAGCATCCGTCAGTGGTGGGTATAGATTATCTTCATGTTGACCCTTTACCTGGCGTCACAATGTTGGAAATGGATTTTCTGGACGATGACGCACCAGAAAAATTGATGGAAGCCTTGGGGGCAAAACCAGATCTCGTCATATCAGACATGGCTGCACCAACAATTGGTCATCGTCAAACTGACCATATCCGGACTATTTATTTGTGTGAAGTGGCCGCAGATTTTGCCATTTCCGTTTTAAGAACGGGAGGCCATTTTTTGGCGAAAACCTTTCAGGGCGGTACAGAAAATCAATTGCTAACAACTTTGAAACAGAACTTTAAAACGGTTCATCACGTCAAACCTCCAGCAAGTCGTGCAGAATCTGTTGAGCTTTATTTGTTGGCATGCGATTTTAAGGGAAATAACCACGACAAAGCTTGAATTGGACCACCAAGCACAAAACTATTTTGTCAAAATGATTTATGACAAGAGTATGTTGAGTGTACCTTATGCTGCAAAATCAGAACAGCTGTTCTGCCAGAAATGGTAGAGCGAGTATGTTAAAAGCATTTTGTCTGTGCCGCAAAGCTTATGAAACATTCAATTAAGGCGTGTGTCAGGCATATCGTTTCAGGCATGTAATTGTGTCGCATTTCAATGGATATTTTGCCATTAAAAGACAATTGGTTGGCACTATCGACATGAATTGAGACACGGATTGTCTAAGATACAGCTATATTGCCCACGTTACACAGTGCGTTTTTAAAAAAACGCAATCATGAAAACCTTATCCACTATAGCGTTGTTAGTAACTTTGCGTTATGAAACGGCTCAATGAAAAATAAAGAGTATTGACGATGAAATTTCTTGATCAAGCGAAAGTTTATATACGTTCCGGTAATGGTGGTGCTGGATCGGTGTCGTTTAGACGTGAGAAGTTTCTTGAGTTTGGTGGTCCAGATGGTGGTGATGGTGGTCGCGGTGGCGATGTCTGGGCTATTGCTGTTGATGGATTAAATACGCTGATTGACTATCGTTACCAACAACACTTTAAGGCAAAAACCGGCATGCATGGCATGGGGCGTAACATGACTGGCGCAAAGGGTGCGGATTCTATCCTAAAAGTGCCAGTGGGCACGCAAATTTTTGAAGAGGATAACGAAACCCTTATTTGCGATCTTACGGAAATAGGACAAAAATTCCGTCTGGCAAAAGGTGGCAATGGTGGTTTTGGCAATTTGCATTTTACAACATCAACAAATAGGGCGCCGCGCCGTGCCAATCCCGGGCTTGAAGGGGAAGAGCGTACTATTTGGCTGCGTCTCAAACTTATTGCTGATGGTGGACTTGTTGGATTACCAAATGCGGGAAAATCCACCTTTTTAGCGGCAGTAACAGCTGCAAAACCTAAAATCGCCGATTATCCATTTACCACACTTCATCCCAATTTGGGGGTAGCAAGGATAGATGCACGGGAATTCGTGTTGGCAGATATTCCTGGCCTTATAGAAGGTGCGCATGAAGGTATTGGCATCGGCGATCGCTTTTTAGGGCATGTTGAACGTTGTCGTGTATTGTTGCATCTTGTTTCAGCACAAGAAGATGACGTTGCAAAAGCATATACAACAATTCGCGGTGAACTTGAGGCCTATGGACATGGACTATCCGATAAGCCAGAAATTGTAGCCTTAAGCCAAGTTGATATTTTGGACGATGAAGCCAAGGCACAAAAGATAAAAGAGCTGGAAAAAGCTTCTGGTCAGTCGGTTATAGCCTTCTCTGCGGTAAGTCATCAGGGACTTGATAATACATTGCGTGCCGTTGCAAAAGTTATCGAAGCGAGCCGAAGTGCCGAACAAGATGACGTGAAAGAGGATTGAGCTGAAATGCTACAGGATTTTAAAAAGCTTGATCGATATAAACGGATTGTTGTTAAAATTGGCTCAGCGCTTCTTGTTGACCGTCAAACAGGTTTAAAACAGGATTGGCTTAATAGCCTGATTGATGATGTTGCGGCTTTACGACAAAAGGGTGTCGATGTTCTATTGGTTTCTTCCGGCGCTATTGCGCTGGGGCGAACATTGTTACAACTACCAAGTGGCACATTAAAGCTTGAGCAAAGCCAGGCATGCGCTGCCATTGGGCAGATCGAGCTTGCAAAAGCCTATGGCGATTCATTGGCCAAGCATGGCATAAAGACAGGGCAAATTCTTCTAACATTGGTCGATACGGAAGAACGAAGACATTATCTTAATGCCCGTGCGACAATCAATACATTGTTGCGTATGGGGGCAGTGCCTATCATTAATGAAAATGATACAGTTGCCACAAGCGAAATTCGTTATGGTGATAATGATCGTTTGGGGGCACGTGTCGCAACAATGATGGGGGCGGATTTATTAATTCTGCTTTCAGATATAGATGGTTTATATTCCGCACCGCCGCATCTTGACCCACATTCACAATTCTTGCCTTATATTCGGTCAATCAACGCAAATATCGAGAAAATGGCAGGTGCTGCCGCATCAGAACTTTCGCGCGGTGGTATGAAAACCAAACTTGATGCTGGTAAAATTGCAACCTCGGCTGGCACTGCAATGATTATTACATCAGGAAAACGGCTATCTCCTTTAAGTGCCATTGATAAAGGTGAAAGGGCAACCTTCTTTGCTGCAAGTGAAAAGCCAGTCAATGCGTGGAAGACTTGGATTTCCGGTAATCTTGAACCATCTGGCACATTAACCATTGATGATGGTGCCGTGGAAGCGTTGAAAGCGGGTAAGTCACTGCTTGCCGCAGGGGTTAAAGCTGTTGCCGGCGTGTTTAATCATGGTGACACTGTGGCTATTGTTGATAAAAATGGAATTGAAATAGCACGCGGTTTGGCAGGATATGACAGCCATGAGGCTGGGCTTATAGCAGGGCTAAAAAATTCTGAAATAGAGACAGTTTTTGGGTGTGAGCCACGCTCTGCAATGGTTCATAGAAATGATATGGTTGTGCGTTGATTGTCTATTAAAGTATTATTGCCCAATTATTAAAGCATTATCGCCAAATATAGCCTAATAAGATCATAATAGAATTTTGCATTGTGTTATAATATCATTTATTTTCAATCGGTGTTTTCACTAGATTATCGCGAAAGTAGTGACTATGGACATTTTGCACGACCATTTGATGACAATGGGTAAACAAGCGCAGGAGGCAGCCAGAGTATTGGCCACTGCTTCATCGCAACAGAAAACAGCGGCCTTATCAGCCATTGCTGATAAAATTGTTGCGCAAATGCCCGAAATACTATCAGAAAATCAAAAAGATATTGAGGCTGCCAAGAAAAATGGCATGGCTGCGGCACTTATTGACCGTCTTATGTTGGATGAAAAACGCATAAGGGCAATCGCTGATAGCGTGCGTGTTGTTCAAGATCTTACCGATCCAGTTGGCCAGATTGTTGCCGAGTGGGAGCGTCCGAATGGGTTGAAAATTCAGCGTGTTCGTACACCTTTAGGCGTTATTGGTGTCATTTACGAAAGCAGGCCAAATGTGACGGTAGACGCAGCAGCCTTGTGCCTAAAATCTGGCAATGCGGTTATTTTGCGTGGTGGCTCGGATAGTTTTCTTTCCTCTCGTGCACTTCATAATGCAATCACCAAAGGTCTAGAAGCAGCAAAACTACCGGCAACAGCAGTGCAATTTGTTGATACAACCGATCGGGCTGCCGTTGGTGAACTTTTGCAAGGCTTAAACGGTGCGATTGATGTCATTATTCCACGTGGCGGTAAAAGCCTTGTTGCGCGTGTCCAACAAGAAGCGCGTGTGCCGGTATTTTCGCATCTTGAAGGCATATGCCATATCTATATTGATAAGTCAGCTAATTTAAATATGGCAGAAAAGATTGTTATTAATGCGAAACTGCGGCGCACTGGAATATGTGGTGCAACCGAAACAATCCTAATAGACCGTGCGGCATTGGATAAAATTGTACCAGTTATCATTACCTTGCAAAAACAAGGGTGTGAAATACGCACAACAACAGAGCTTTTGGACAAAATACCAAATTCAAAATTGGCTAATGAAGATGATTGGTCAACTGAATATCTGGATGCGATTGTATCGGTAAAGGCTGTTGATGGTGTAGAAGGTGCTGTTGACCATATAAACCGCTATTCTTCGCACCATACCGAGTCCATCATCGCCGAAGATAAACAAGCTGTAGAATGGTTTTTTCATCATCTGGATTCAGCCATTCTTATGCACAACGCCTCTACACAATTTGCTGATGGTGGAGAATTTGGTTTTGGTGCCGAAATTGGCATTGCGACTGGAAAAATGCACGCACGTGGCCCAATTGGTGTAGAACAGCTAACGACTTTTCAATATCATGTTAATGGTAATGGACAAATACGCCCTTGAAGCCCCATTTCATATTTGAAACCCATATGCCTCATGCCGAAAAAGGTAATGTGATAGGCTTATTCGGGGGGTCATTTAACCCGCCCCATGAAGGGCATATGCTTGTTGCAAAAAGGGCGTTACAGGCACTCGGGCTTCATCAATTATGGTGGATGGTAACCCCCGGTAATCCGTTAAAAAACCATGCCGATCTGTTACCACTCAAGGAAAGATTGCAAAAAAGCGCAGAACTGATTAATGACCCGAGAATAAAAGTTACAGGTTTCGAGCAAACGATAAAATCGTATAAATCGGTAACGACAATTAGTTATATCTTGCAACACAATGTCGGTGTGCATTTTGTCTGGATTATGGGCGCAGATAGTCTGGCAGCATTTCATCGCTGGTATCGCTGGCGTGATATTGTCAATATGGTGCCAATCGCTGTTATAGACAGACCAACAGCACCAATGTCGGCATTATCTTCTCCCATGGCGCAAACGTACAAGAGTTCGCGGGTCAACGAAAACAACATTGCTGCTCTTCCCCTTATGACACCGCCTGCATGGAGCTACCTGCACGGAAGGTTATCAAATGCTTCGTCCACCCAATTGCGTCTGCATAATCTTGAAAAATACTAACTTAAAGGCCATCTCGATAATAGCAAGAAAAGGCCAAACATAATATTTTCATTGAAAATGATGTAAGAGTCTGCAACTGATAAAGAAAATTCAATCATTCGCTTTAATGATATGTCATTCCTGAAGGAAAGGATTGTAAGCTGAATACCACCTTACCAATAAATGCTGATAATCAGACGGTATCACCAAAAATAGATGATGCTGCAATTGTTGAAAGCCGGCTAAATGCTGCACTGGCGAGCTTAGAAGATTCTAAGGCTGAAGAGATTGTCAACATCGATATAAGGGGCAGGTCGCCCTTAGCAGATTATATGGTTGTTGCTTCAGGCCGCTCGCAGCGCCATGTTTCCGCTATTGCTGACCATCTTTTACGTGCGTTGAAGGATGTGTGTCATTCACCGGTAAAAGTTGAAGGTTTGAATGAGGGTGATTGGGTTTTGATCGATGCTGGTGACATTATTGTCCATTTATTTCGTCCAGAAACGCGCGAGTTCTATAATTTAGAGAAAATTTGGCTAATTCCTGAAGACACTTCAAAAAAAGCTTTGACCAAGGGGGCTGATTGACGTGCAAATATCTGTCTTTGCTGTTGGTCGTATGAAAAAGGGACCAGAGCAAGAATTGGTAGAGCGTTATTTTGATCGTTTTGCAAAAACGGCTCCTGCTTTGGGAATGACATTTCATAAAGTGCATGAGACGATTGAAAGCCGCGGCCAAAGCGCAAAACAACGCATGGAAGAAGAGGGAAGCAAACTGATTGAAAGTTTGCCTGAAAATGGTCGCCTTATCATCTTAGATGAACGCGGAAAATCCATGACATCCCCACTATTTGCGCAGCAAATAGAACAGTGGCGCGATAACGGAGATCGGTTTTTGACAATTGCCATCGGCGGTCCTGATGGACATAGCGATATGGTAAGACAAAGAGCAGACTTAATTCTTTCATTTGGTGCAATGACTTGGCCGCATCAGATTGCTCGTATTTTGTTAGCCGAACAACTTTATAGAGCTGCAACAATTTTGAGTGGGCATCCTTATCATCGCATTTGATGATATTGCTGTTTTTTATGAAATTTAGTGCTTATTAACGCTGTTTTAGGATGATGGAGATTAAAAAGTCATTTCATCATGAATTGGCTTTGTGACTGGCAAAATAATGTGGCCCATAATCAGGCATAAAAACAGCATGCACATTGAAAAAATCATTCTGAAAAGCATTTTGTGCCTCATATTATTATTCGGAGGCAGCAATTTCGGCTATGCGCAGGACGATCAAAGCCGTGATGCCGTCAATAAAGCTCTTTCAGACATTCAGCAAAATATGACGTTATCGCGTGAGCGTGTTGCAGAATTGGCTGGTCAGGTTGATAGTCTGAAAAAAGATCAAAGAACCTTAACGAGCGAACTTGTCAAAGCTGCCAAAAAAGAAAGAGAAGCAAGCGAGAATATTGCCGCCAGTGAAGATAAGCTAAAAAAATTATTGGACGAAAAAGCTAAAGTTGTAGAAAACCTCAACAATCGTCGTGCGGAATTTGCTGAAGTGCTAGCAGCACTTGAACGTATGGGGTTAAACCCGCCGCCAGCCGTTTTAATCCACCCTGATGATGCTTTGGCATCTGTGCGCAGTGCAACATTGCTCGGGGCTCTTGTGCCTGAAATGCGAGAAAAGACCATGGCTCTTTCAGACAATTTGAAAGAGTTAAACCGTGTCAGCGCGTCCATTACAACTGAACGCGATACATTGAAAAGTCAGGTGCAAGCACAAGCAGAAGAACAGAAACGTTTGACGCTTCTTTTGGAAGAAAAAGCGAAATTGCAAAAAACATCGGAACAGGAATTGAGTAATCAGCGGAATAACATTCTTGAACTTTCTGAAAAAGCAAAATCGCTTGAGGATCTTTTGTCGGAACTGGAAAAACAGGAACGACAACAATCACCAACGTCTCCGTCAATCGACAATAATCTGCAACTTACAAACCGACAAAATTTTGATAGCTTAAAAGGGCGTTTGACTGTGCCTGTTGCTGGCAAATTTGTGCAGAAATTTGGCGGTGGTAACAATTCAGCCATTGGCGATACAATAGAAACACAAGCCGGTGCAGTGGTGATGGCACCGAGTGATGGTGTGGTGGCATATGCTGGTCCTTTCCGCTCATATGGACAATTGATTATCCTTGATGTAGGTCAGGATTATCATATTCTGTTAGCAGGAATGGGGCATATCAATGTGGCACAAGGACAGTTTGTATTGTCTGGCGAACCAATAGGTGCAATGGGCGCTCAACAAATTGCGAGTGTAGCATCATTGGATATAGGCAAAGCTGCTCCAATGCTCTACATTGAGTTCAGAAAACAAGGCAAACCTGTAAATCCGGCACCTTGGTGGGTGGTTGGTAAGTCGGGAAGGAACCAGAATGATTCGTAAATTAACTCTTTTGGCTGCAGGTGCATTGCTTGGCGCAAGTTCGATGGTGATGGTGCAATCGGTTGCTGCCAATAACGATAGCGATACTTATAAACAACTTGCAATTTTTGGTGATGTTTTTGAACGTGTTCGTGCGCAATATGTCACCGTGCCAGACGACAAGAAATTAATTGAAAATGCTATTAATGGCATGCTCACATCGCTTGATCCGCATTCTTCCTATATGAATGCTGATGAAGCCAAAGATATGCGTGTGTCAACCAAAGGCGAATTTGGTGGGCTTGGAATTGAAGTCACAATGGAAAACGACTTGATTAAAGTTGTTTCTCCAATGGACGATACGCCAGCGGCAAAAGCGGGTGTTCTTGCTGGAGACCTGATTTCAAAGATTGATGGAGAGCAGGTTCGCGGACAAACCCTTAACGATGCTGTAAGCAAAATGCGCGGTGAAGTTGGCAAGCCTATCAAATTGACGATCATTCGTAATGGCGTTGATAAGCCACTCGAAATTACGGTTATCCGTGACATCATCAAGGTGAAGGCGGTAAAATATCGCGTTGAAGGCGATATTGGCTATTTGCGTCTTATCCAGTTTACCGAACAAACTTACGATGATCTTCAAGCTGCAATAAAAGATATCCAGTCCAAAATTCCAAATGAAAAACTCAAAGGATATGTCCTAGATTTACGTCTCAATCCGGGTGGCTTGCTCGATCAGGCAGTTAATGTGTCTGATGCCTTCTTGGATAAGGGTGAGATTGTTTCAACGCGTGGACGCGATCAATCGGAAGTTATGCGGTTTGATGCTAAGCCAGGTGATATTACAAATGGCAAACCGCTTATTGTTTTGATTAATGGTGGTTCTGCAAGTGCTTCTGAAATTGTTGCTGGTGCTCTGCAAGATCATCGTCGGGCAACAATACTTGGTACACAATCTTTCGGTAAAGGTTCGGTGCAAACCATTATTCCATTGGGGGATAATGGGGCATTGCGCTTAACAACAGCACTCTATTACACACCGTCTGGTTCATCTATTCAAGGCAAAGGCATCACGCCTGATATCAAAGTGGATCAGCCATTGCCTGATGAGTATAAGGGCTATGATGTTAATTTGGGCGAATCTGAGCTTAAGGGACATATTAAAGGTAATCAGGAAGATGACAAAGGGTCTGGTTCTGCTGCCTTCGTTCCAAAGGATCCAAAGGACGATATACAGCTCAATGAAGCTTACAAATTATTGCGTGGTGAAATGGCAAATGCCGCTTTCCCACCGGATCCCAAAAAAGGCGTTCCAAACTGATCTTTTAAGAGGCGCGTTTATCGCGCCTTTTTATTTGTTGGTTTAGCAAATTTTATAATTGCTTCATTGGTTGAATGCTATGTTGATATCCATGCTAAAAAACAGAAGCCTTCTGACTAAGTCGAAATTGCGAGAGGAAGAAAATGGCAAAGCATGAAAATGATACGAATTTAGGAAATTTGCCCTACCGTAAATGCGTCGGTATCGCAGTGTTTAATCATGAAGGTAAAGTGTGGGTCGGTCAACGCATTATTGAACGGCGTAGTGAACTTGCCGGTTCTCCAAAAATCTGGCAAATGCCACAAGGTGGAATAGAAAAGAATGAAGATCCACTTGTTGCCGCTCGTCGTGAATTATATGAAGAAACAGGCATCCACTCGATAGAATTGATTGATGAAGTGGACGATTGGATCAATTATGATTTGCCTCAGGAACTGATTGGTATTGCATTAAAGGGTAAGTATTGCGGACAAACGCAAAAATGGTTCGCATTCCGTTTTGTCGGAGATATTTCCGAAATTGCCATCAACCCTCCGCCAGATGGTAATCATGCCGAGTTTGATGATTGGAAATGGGTCGATTTGGAAGAATTGCCAATGATGGTCGTCCCTTTTAAACAAGCTGTTTATGAGAAAGTCGTGGCAAAATTCCGTCATATTACAGGGAAATAGCGGTTACATTGTGCTTGACGCTTGATAAAGAAAATGTATTTCTAAATCAAAGATGACTTCTTATGGCATATTTAAAACTATTTGCAGAAAGATTGTAAGATGAAAAAACTATTAGGTTCCATCGCTGTAGCAGCGTTGTTTGCGTTTACATCCACAGCAATGGCTGGCGATAGCAAAGGCAGTAAACCAGGTACGGTAACACTGCCCAACGGTGCATCATCACTTACTGAAACCTATGGTTTGTGGACTGTTACCTGTGCTGTGCAAAATAATGAAAAAGCCTGTGCTATGATCCGACAGGAAGTAAATGGTCAAAATCAGCCAGTATTGAGCATGAATGTTTCTTCTTCAGCCGACGGCAATGTATCGGGTGTTTTGGTAATACCTTTCGGTGTTCTTGTGTCAAAGCCAGTTACTTTACAAGTTGATGACACCAAAGTGGTTGTTAGCACCAGCGTGCGTACATGTATGCCTGCCGGTTGTATCGTTCCAATTGCATTTGACAAAAATACTGTTACGGCAATGCGTAGTGGCAAACAGCTCAATATGAAGGCGACATCAGCTGGCAATGGTGAACCAGTTTTAGACAATCTCTATGTTCAGCTTGATGGTTTCGGCGCTGCATTGGATCGCCTTGATGGTTTAAAAAAATAATCATTCAAGTGTGTTGATAGACAATACGCGGTAATTTATCATTCTACCAATGGCAAAAGCGGTTCTAACGAACCGCTTTTTTGTTTTTAAACAATAATAGTCTAAGCGCATTGAGGGTTACCAGAACTGTTGCGCCAGTATCTGCAATCACGGCAAGCCAAAGACCCGTAATGCCAAATATTGTTGTCAGTAAAAATATCACCTTCAGTCCTAAGGCAATGGCGACATTCTCTCGAATGTTTTTCATTGTTGTTCGTGCAAGGCGAATAAGTGTAGGGATATCTGAAATGCGATTGCGCAAAATTGCAGCATCGGCTGTTTCCAAAGCAACATCGGTACCCGATCCCATCGCAATGCCTACATCAGCTGCAGCAAGTGCCGGAGCGTCATTTATACCATCGCCGACCATTGCGATATGATGTCCAGATGCAAGGTCTTTTATTGCATTTACTTTCATGTCCGGCAGTAATTCTGCTTTTACTTGTATACCAAGTGCTTGGGCAATGGCGCTTCCGGTCCGCTCATTGTCTCCGGTTAACATAAAGCTTTCAATCCGCAAGCTTTTCAATTCATTTAAAGCGGCTAATGCATCAGGTCTTGGTTCATCACGCAGCGCTATAACGCCAATGGCTTGGTCGTTATGATGCACAATAATGACTGTTTTTCCTTCGGTTTCAAACCGTTCTGCAGCTTCTTTCAAAATGTCACTGATTATACCATCGGTTGGAGAAAATCTTGGTGCACCGATAAACACAGGTTTACCTTTCCATTCGGCAGAAATACCTTTGCCAACAACCGCCTTAACATTCTGGACAGATAGCGCCTCAATATGTCTTGCACCAGTTTCATTTACGATTGCCAATGCAACTGGGTGGCTCGATTCCCGCTCCAATGCCAGGCTAAGAGAAAGAAGCTCATCTTCAGATAACTCAGTGGTAACAATATCGGTGACAGCTGGGCTACCTTTTGTAAGGGTGCCAGTTTTATCAAATGTTATACGATCTACCTTAGCCAAAGTTTCAATGACATTGCCACCTTTTACCAAAAGTCCCTGACGGGTTCCAGCGGATAGACCAGAGGCTATAGCGGCAGGAACCGAGATAACCAGAGCGCATGGGCAACCAATTAGCAAAAGTGCCAAGGCGCGATATGTCCATTGTAACCATAAACCATCAAATAAAGGCGGAATGACACCAACCAATATCGCAATGCCGATGATAATTGGCATGTAAACTTTTGCAAAAGCATCAATAAAACGCTGTGTCGGAGCCTTTGCATCTTGTGCTTCTTCAATAAGAGTTATGATGCGTGAAATTGTGTTATCCGCAGGCTTTGTTTCAACCCGAATTCGTAATGTTGCTTCACTGTTAATGGTACCAGCAAATACCTTATCATTCACTGTTTTGATAACGGGTACAGACTCTCCCGTAATCGGTGATTCATCAACGCCAGATGTTCCATCAACAACAATACCATCAGCAGCAATACGATCCCCTGGTCGAGCAAGGACAATATCACCGATCAAAAGACTATCAGCAGCAACTTCCTTTAACGCACCAGCCTTTTCCAGCCATGCTGTTTTGGGGGTAAGCTTACCTAATGATTTTATGCCAGCTCTTGCTCGTCCTGTAGCAACACCTTCCAGAACTTCCCCAACACAAAACAGAAAAACAACGACGGCGGCTTCTTCTGTCGCGTTGATTATGATTGCGCCAATTGCTGCTATTGTCATCAACATTTCTATTGTGAAAGGGCTACCATGGCGTAAAGCGGCAAACGCGCGTTTAGCAACAGGAAACAGAGAAATGACAGCGGCAATTGTGAAAAACCAGAATGAAAATTTGGCTTCGACCGCCGATAAGCCATAGGCTATTGCAAGCAAAATACCCGAAACTAAAGCCAATTTTCCTTTATCTGTTTTATACCAAGCTTTTTCTTCCAACACGGGATTGGGTACCGTTTGATCGATTTTAATCAGCTTGTAGCCAAGAGACGCAACAGTACTTTCTATTTTCTCAAGATTGATGTGGCTTTTATCAGGTGTAAGGTTGAGCCGCTCTCTGGTTAATGAGACATGCACATGTTGCACACCGGGCATGTGCTGCAAGGCTGTTGTTATTGTTGCGGCACATGCTGCACAATCCATTCCTTCAACATGCCACACTATGTCATTGGCATTTTCAATCACGTCATCATCTTCAATAATGAGTTCGTTATGCGAGTGATCATGTCCACTATGATCGTGTCCACTATGATCATGAGTAGCGTGATCATGCTCGTGAGAATGACAGTGACAATGCTCATTCTCATCGTGGTTATGGTCGTGGTGTTCTTTGTGATTATGCTCATGCGCTGCACCATGATCATTCACACAACAATGATCATTATGATTGTGTGGGTGGTTATGGGAATCCTCAATCGATTCCTCATGCACATGGTTTTTATCAAATTTTCCGACCTTACTCATGGATCAAAACTCCATTATGGGCTGTAAATATCAGCACTTTTTTTTCTGTCGGATAGTTATATAATTCCTGTAGTCACTACAGGTTCAAGAGGAAAAATGAAAAAAGATAACTTTTCTATCGGAGAACTTTCTAAAGCAACGGAATGTCCCGTCGAAACAATAAGATACTATGGAAAAATAAGTTTATTGGAGGAGCCAGAGCGGACTGAAGGCAATCAGCGTCGCTATGGGAGGAAGGATTATAAACGTCTTTTGTTTATTTTGCGCGCGAGAAGTCTTGGGTTTTCGATCGAATCTATCAGACAACTGATAAAATTATCGGAACATCCAAATGATTTATGCGGTGAAGCCGACTCAATTGCCCAGCAGCAATTATGTGAAACGCGAGCTAAAATTGCTCGTTTGCGGTATCTGGAACAAGAATTGGAAAAAATGACGAAGCAATGTCAGGGACATAAAATCCGTGAATGCAAAGTTATTGAAAGCCTTGCCGATTTCTCTGCCCCTGAGCATTAGAGATCAATATTGTAAACAGGCTTGATGTTTTACAATGCTTTAGGTGTATATCCGGCGTCTGTGATAATTGCTGCAAGTGCCGATTTATCGGCAACGCCGGTTATTTTTACCAGATGCTTGTCAAGCTCAACATCTACATTGGAAGAGGGAAATTGTGCTTTGATAGAATCCGTAATTGTTTTGACACAATGGGCACATTCCATATCTTCAACCTTAAATGTTGCTGTGTTTTGATCTGACATGATTTCTATCCTTTACTCATGAAGTATTTTCTATCATATGGAAGCTTCCTATGGGGGAAGGTCAAGAGGGAATGATCTCATTTGCCTGCATAAATAATAGAATAGGGATATTGGAATGGTTTCGGCGAGGACATTAAACAGCAATGATATGCGCACTTTAGGATTGGCGTCCTTAGGTGGAGCTCTTGAATTTTACGATTTTATCATTTTTGTATTTTTTACCGCCGAAATTTCGCGCGCTGTCTTGCCAGTCGATATGTCCTCATGGCTCGCAACAACTTGGACATACGGTATTTTTGCAGCCGGTTATCTCATGAGGCCAATAGGTGGCATCGTTATGGCGCATCTGGGTGATAAGATTGGGCGCAAGCGCATCTTTACATTCTCTGTTTTGTTAATGTCATTGGCAACGTTGGGAATGGCATTTATCCCGACATATAACCATTTTGGTGTTCTAGCACCGCTTATCCTATTATGCTGCCGCATGATGCAAGGCTTGGCTGTTGGTGGGGAAGTGCCTGGTGCATGGACGTTTGTTGCTGAACATGTGCCACAAAAGCATGTCGGACTAGCAACGGGTGTTCTAACATCAGGGCTGTCTCTTGGTATTCTCATCGGCTCATTAATTGCCTTTTTCATCAATCATATTGTTCATGGCAATATCTTGCCTTGGTCGGAGGAGGTTGCAGATTTTTGGGGGTGGCGCTTGGCATTTGTAATCGGCGGCATTTTTGGTTTGATCGCTGTTTGGCTAAGACGCTTTTTGAATGAAACGCCGATTTTTAAAGAAATGAAGCAAAAGAAAGCTTTAGCCAAAGATATCCCACTGAAACTTGTTTTAAAAAATTATCTCGGCGGTGTGGTCATTGCAGTTTTATTAACATGGACACTTTCGGCCACAGTCATGATTAGCACCTTATTGACACCAAATTATATGAAAGCGGCGCCTTATAATTATTCGGCCGATATCGCATTGGCAGCGAATTGTGTTACCACATTCTTCCTTATTCTTGGCACGCCTGTGGCAGGTTATTTATGTGATAAGTTCGGATCTGGTCGGTTCTTTACCATTGCGGGAATTAGCTTCGCTATCGTTGCATGTGTGTTTTATAATTTTGCTGGATATTCAGTCGCAGCACTTTTTATCCTTTCGGCCTTCTTAGGTTTTTTTGCCGGATTTGTCGGAGCCGTTGCTTATGTCATGGTTAGAAGCTTTCCGGCAACTGTGCGTTTTTCAGGGTTATCATTTTCATATAATCTCGCTTATGCCGTGTTTGGTGGTTTGACACCTTGGACAATCAATGTGCTACAACCGTCATTTCCAATGGTACATGTTTGGTATCTTGTTCTAATCTCCATTCTTGCAAGCCTTGTCGGCATCTATTTAACCGTGTCGGGTGGAAACAAATTGATGACAATTGGTGTTGAAGAGGCAATCGAACAAAAGTAACACTTCATACAAAGCGATTAGGCTTTATTATGAGGTTGCTGTTGGTTGAGCATATGTTTGCTGAAGCATTAAATCTTTTTCATAATGGTTGATGTTTGGCAAAAACCTCATATCTTAGTCGAGAATTCGGGGTATCAAGCTTTTTTTAAAGGAAAATCAGGAATGGTATTTGCGCTACTTAAGGTAATTGATCTTGTTTTCAGTATTTATATTTTCATTCTGATTGCTAGCGCAATATTCTCTTGGCTTTACGCTTTTAACATCGTCAATCCACGCAATCCGCTTGTTATGGGCATTGCCAATTTCCTATATCATGCAACTGAACCTGTTTTAGCGCCGATTAGACGGCGTTTACCTAACCTTGGTTCCATTGATATTTCACCAATCATTGTTTTTCTGGTGATCTATTTTATTCGTGTTTGCATGTGGCGCGTTTATTTTGGAATGCTATTCTAATAACAGCGATCAACTGCAACCTATCAAGCATATTTACCCAAAGTGTTTACTCTATAACATTTGGGGTTTTTATAAATATTAGCGGACACGTTTCATTTTGTTATCAAAAAATACCGCCGCGAGACAAAATAGGTTGGTCAGGATAAGATAAAATGCTGGTGACAATGGATTTTTGGTAAAATCCAGTAGCCAAGAAATAATGATCTGAGCCGTTCCACCAAAAATTGTAATCCCTAATGCATAAGAGATAGAAAAACCTGTCGATCGCACATGTGAGGGAAAGCTTTCACATAATAACACCACTATACCGGCACCGCTGATATTTTGTAAGGCGGTAAAAAAGGTAATGATTGTAAAAAACACAATGACATTATGATAGGTATTAACCAGATAAAGGCCAGGCCATATTGTTATCAGCAGGATAATACGTGGAATAACAATCGTTTTATTCCGCCCAAAACGATCTGCACATAACCCACCGATTATGGCAAACACGACCACGCCAATTCCAACAACCAGTGTTGACATCATGGAAAATTGAGCTCCGAAATGCAGCTCTGTCAATGCATATGTTGTCATGTAGTTCAAGAAATATTGGGTAATAGTGCTGCCAGAAAGCATAAAAATGCCGATAAAAACCAATGCCCTATAATTACGGAAGACATCTTTTAACAAGCTTTTTGTTGTTGCGTTATGTGTTCTATCATCCTTAAGCAGTGTTTCATTCAAATGGCGGCGTAAATATATCGCAATAGGTAAGATTGCCAGTCCAACAGCAAATGCTATACGCCAGCCCCAACTGGACAATTGTTCTGACGATAATATGAGTGAAAGAATAAAACCTATTGTTCCGGCGGTAATGGCAGCAGCACCCTGCGCAACAATTTGCCAGCTGGCATAAAGTGCTTTTTTATCCTTAGGGGCAGCCTCCATAATAAAAGTGGTTGCAGGTCCTGCTTCACCGCCCCATGCAAGCCCTTGCGCCAAGCGTGCTATAACCAGCAATATCGGTGCGGCATATCCTATTCTGTCATATCCCGGTAATATTACAAAACCACAGGTTCCAACCGCCATCAGGATCATCGTTAAAAGCATGGCGGGTTTACGACCCGCTTTATCAGCATAAGAACCAATAAGGATTGCTCCTAAAGGTCGGACAACAAACCCCAAACCAAAGGCCGTCACCGATAGTAACAGGCTGGCAAACTCATCGTCGGAAGGGAAAAAGGTTTTACCGATCATCACCGCGAATGTCGCATAGACAATAAAGTCAAAAAATTCAACAGAGTTACCAATAGCGACAGCTGCAACATCATGTTTGGAAACATGATGTGTCTTTACAGTTGCTGTTTGTTGTTCATGCATTGCCTAGCGTTTATCCTTATCAATATGACTTATGATTTAAAAATCAAACGTTCAATTAACGTTTCTTGATAAGCCAGATAACTAAAGTCGGGGAAGTCATACAGCATAAATTGGCATGTTTGAATATTCTTATTTTTATCAAGTGATAAAATGGGATAAAATCCATTCATGCCGGTTATAACTATCTGTTTTTAAAGAGATAATTTATGATTGCAAAAGATAAACTTCACACTTTTTGATTGCATCTTGCAAGCTTTTAAAATGTTTTTACAAAATGCATTGATGCAATCATGTGAGAATAAAATAACGCCCGTCAAACGGATGACGGACGTTTAAAAAACTATACGACAGCTTGTTATAATTGGATTATAAACAGCCTGTTGTTTCAAGTATTAAGCGTCTTTTGCACGCTGAATAGCTTGTTTAATCAGTTCGCGAGCAAAGTCTTCGTCTTTCCAACCACTGATTTTCACCCATTTTCCAGGTTCCAAATCTTTATAGTGTTCGAAGAAGTGCTCAACTTGCTTCAATGTAATTTCAGGCATATCGGCATAATCATGAATGTCGACATAACGCTGTGTCATTTTTGGCGAAGGTACAGCAATGATCTTCTCATCTTTGCCGCCATCATCTTCCATGATGAGAGCGCCAATTGGGCGACAATTGATAACGCAGCCAGGAACGAGAGGACGTGTATTCAATACGAGAACGTCAATTGGATCACCATCTTCCGACAATGTATGAGGAACAAAGCCGTAATTACCTGGATAGGTCATTGGTGTATAAAGAAAACGATCGACAAAAAGCGCACCGGACTTTTTATCCATTTCGTATTTAATTGGCTCGCCACCAACCGGTACTTCAATAACGACATTAACATCTTCCGGTGGATTTTTACCGATGGGGATTAAATCAATATTCATAAAGACATCCTTTCCAGAATAAAAATACAGCCGGTGACTAACGTGTCTACCGGCTGAATAAAGGGTAAATTTAACTATTTCCGCCAGATAAAAGTGTTTTTCCGAGGCGCTTACGCTCTATTGGATCAAGATAAACTTTGCGCAGGCGAATGTTTTTAGGGGTAACCTCAACAAGTTCATCATCCTGAATCCAAGATAATGCGCGCTCCAATGTCATTTTAATTGGCGTGGTCAGCTTCACGGCTTCATCCTTACCTGCGGCACGAATATTGGTAAGTTTTTTACCTTTGAGCACATTCACTTCCAAATCATTATCGCGTGAATGGATACCAATAATCATACCCTGATAAACCTTTACACCGGCATCAATAATCATTGGACCACGATCTTCCAGATTGAAAAGGGCATAGGCAACGGAATCACCAGTGTCGTTGGAAATCATCACACCGTTAACACGGCCGGCAATTTCACCTTTGAATGGTTCATAATCATGGAACAGGCGGTTCATGACGGCGGTACCACGTGTATCTGTCAAAAGCTCTGACTGATAGCCGATAAGACCACGCGTTGGTGCGTGGAATACCATACGGACGCGGTTGCCACCAGATGGACGCAACTCGATCATCTCGCCTTTGCGTTCAGACATTTTTTGTACCACAACGCCTGAATATTCCTCATCAACGTCGATAACAACTTCCTCGATAGGCTCAAGTTTATTGCCGTTTTCGTCAGTATGCATAACAACACGTGGACGTGAAACGCTCAATTCAAATCCTTCGCGGCGCATATTCTCGATCAAGACAGCAAGCTGCAACTCGCCACGTCCAGATACATAAAAAGAATCTTTGTCTTTTGATTCTTCAATTCTTAAGGCAACATTACCTTCTGCCTCTTTCAGCAATCTGTCGCGGATAACACGGCTTGTGACCTTGTCACCTTCAGTGCCGGCAAGTGGGCTATCATTCACCAAGAAGCTCATTGTCACTGTTGGAGGATCAATTGGCTGTGCCTGCAATGGTTCCGTTATTGAAGGATCACAGAATGTATCTGCAACGGTGCCTTTTTGTAGACCGGCAATAGCAACAATATCTCCAGCAACACCTTCTTCAATTGGTTGGCGCTCAAGACCACGGAATGCCAAAATCTTGGAAATACGGCCGTTTTCTACAAGTTCACCTTGTTGGTTCAAAAC
Source organism: uncultured Bartonella sp. (assembly GCA_946478665.1). GTDB lineage: Bacteria > Pseudomonadota > Alphaproteobacteria > Rhizobiales > Rhizobiaceae > Bartonella. The sequence goes on from CAMLCZ010000003.1 coordinate 172,639, forward strand.
TTTTACAGCCTGATTAGGCTTTATCGAACCAGAATGGATACGACCGGTAATGATACGCCCAAGGAATGGATCCGCTTCAAGAATTGTACCAATCATCGTAAATGGACCAGAAGCCACTGTCGGTGCTGGAACATGGCGCACAACCATATCAAATAATGGTGCAAGTCCCTGATCTTTAGGGCCATCTGGATTTTCAGCCATCCAGCCATCACGACCAGAACCATAAAGAATAGGAAAATCAAGCTGTTCATCAGTTGCGTCTAAAGCTGCAAACAGGTCAAAAACCTCGTTGATGACTTCTTCAGGACGGGCATCTGGGCGGTCAATTTTGTTGATAGCAACGATAGGGCGCAATCCAACTTTAAGCGCTTTACCAACAACGAATTTCGTTTGTGGCATTGGACCTTCTGCCGCATCAACAAGAACAATGGCACCATCCACCATATTCAAGATACGTTCAACTTCACCACCGAAGTCGGCGTGACCGGGTGTGTCAACGATATTGATACGTGTATCTTTCCAAACAACAGATGTGGCTTTTGCAAGGATAGTGATACCGCGTTCTTTTTCGATATCATTAGAGTCCATCATGCGTTCGCCGGTACGCTGATTGTCACGGAAGTTACCCGATTGTTTTAAGAGCCCATCTACGAGAGTTGTTTTGCCATGGTCAACGTGGGCAATGATGGCAATATTGCGCAATTGCATATATTTCTTCTTTTCGTTTACTGAAATTTCGAAAAACACGGCAACTCCGAGAGGTCACCGCATAGGGTTGTTAGCCTCATACAGGTTTTTTGTCATTTTTGGAAGAGGCGTCGTTTATTTTGGACAATTTAAAAGTATTGTCCAAAAAATAGCATCATTAATCACCGTAATGATATGATTATTCCCATACTCTATGTCAAGCCAAGGCCACTGCAAGGCATAACAGTTCCTAATTGAGAGAAAGATAAGGACAGTGTATTTAGTGAAATAAGCATTCAATACATTTGGTTTTATTGACTGGCGACAGCTAAATAGGTGCTAATCGCCAATCAATTTACCAGTTTTTCTTATATATTATCAGCTATAGTTGTGCTGTTTTTAAAGTAGAGTTCCGGTTAGGATAAGTGCTGCGACCGAGAAATAGATAACAATACCCGTCACATCAACAAGTGTTGCAACAAATGGTGCAGAAGCACTGGCTGGGTCGAAACCGAAACATTTGAGCACAAACGGCAACATGGAACCGGTAAGAGAACCAAAGGTAACAATACCAATCAGTGCGGAACCCACGGTTATAGCAACCAAAATCCAATGATCGCCATAGTCGTAAATGCCTGATAATTGCCACAAAACAATACGGGCAACACCAATCAATCCAAGCACGGCGCCAAGCGACAGGCCAGTTGGAAGTTCGCGCAAGGCAACACGCCACCAGTCTTTCAATTCCAATTCACGCAGTGCCAAAGCACGAATAATAAGCGAGGTTGCTTGCGAACCAGAGTTGCCGCCTGAGCTCATGATGAGTGGGATGAAAAGGGTAAGAACGATAGCTTTTTCCAACTCGTCCTCAAAATGCTGCATTGCACTTGCAGTCAACATTTCACCAAGAAAGAGTACTGCAAGCCAACCACCACGTTTTTTCATCATCTCGAGAAAGCCAATTTCCATATAAGGCTTATCGAGAGCTTCCATACCACCGAACTTATAGGCGTCTTCACTCATTTCCTCGGTCATCGAGTCGAGCACATCATCAACCGTTACAATGCCGATAACATGGTCAGTATCATCAACAACTGGCACCGAAAGCAAGTCATGACGGCGAAAGAGCCGCGCAACATCTTCCTGATCGGTAAGCGGTGAAATCTTGATAGGTTCACCATTTGTGGCAGCATCAAGAATTGTGTCATCGGGATTGGCAAGAATAAGGTTGCGCAACGACACGGCCTTGATAAGAACGCTGGTTTCAGGATCAATCACATAACTTGCGTAAACAGTTTCGCGCGTACGTTCAACTTCCCGAATATGATCCAACGTTTTACGTACCGACCATGTTGATGGAACGGCAATAAATTCCGTGGTCATCAAAGCACCGGCTGTCCCTTCGGGATAGCTCGATAGCTTCTTCATTTCAGCGCGTGTCAACGGCTTCAATAAAGGATAAAGTTTGAGACGTGTTGTTTCTTCAATTTCCTGAAATACATCCGCCGCTTGGTCGGCCGACATTCCATCAAGAATAGCAACGGCACGTTTGACCGGCAACATTTCCAGTATTTCACCGGCATGGTCAAGTTCCGGCTTGTTGAATAGTTCAATTGTATATTCAACTGGTAAAAAATTAATCACATTGACCCGCTCTACAATGTCGAGGTCATTAATAACATCAACAGCATCAGCAAAATGCAGACGGCTCAAGCGCTCAGCAAGCGCCTCAGCTGACAGCGTTTTAACATCGAATACTGTGTTTTGGTTTTCAGTCATGATGGAGCTCCTTACGGACAGTTTAGAATTGTCATTAAACTTGCAACCGAATGAACAGGTACAAGCCAGTTACGGGGGGGAGCATTTCCCTACGCAGTTGTTTCAATTGTTATATTTTGGGTGAAAGTCAAGCAAAGATTGTTAGTTCACTACTTTTATTATCAAAGAAGTGGATAAAGTTGTTGGAGATAGCCAATATGAAGTAAAATGCTAATAGAGGTGATGGCTATAGAAGTGACGGATATTGATGCATATTCGTCAAAAGTTTTTATCACCATATAAAGTTTGACCAATAATTGGCGTCAAACGAAACTGTTACCCAAATAGAATTGGCAATATTGCATATAGAATTGGCAATACCATATAAAGTCGCTACATTTAAACTGCCTGTATGTAAGTTTTAAGGCAGTGATCGGAGATAGTTTAGGCATGACACAATCGGCTTTGTTAAAATGGACTGGTTTTGACGGATTACCAGATTTTTCAAATATAAAAGATGAAGATTTTAAACCCGCTTTTGATGCGGCGTTGAATGAAGCTCAAAAAGAAATAGAAACGATTGCTGCGTCAGAAGAAAAAGCAACGATTGAAGGTTTCTTAAAACCATTTGAATTTGCAGGTCGCGCGCTAGATCATGTTTGTGCTGTATTCTTTTTGCGTTCTGGTGCCCATAGTAACGATACTATTCAGCAACTCGAACAAGAAATTGCTCCGAAATTATCACGCTATTCATCAAAAATAATGATGGATCCGCGGTTGTTTGCAAAAATAGATACGCTTTATCAGGCATCAAAAAATGAGCAATTTGATGCAGAAACAAAACGCGTCATTGAACTGACGTGGAAAAGATTTGTTGCAAGTGGCGCACAATTAAATGACCATGACAAAAAACGGTTGTCTGAAATTAACGAGCGTTTGGCATTGCTTGGCGCGCAATTTGGCCAACATGTTTTGAGAGACGAGGCAGAGTGGGTACTTTTTCTGTCAGATGCGGATTTATCTGGTCTTCCCAGTGACCTTATCGCAACAATGAAAGCGACGGCTATTGAGCGCGACAAACCCGACCTTTATGCGTTGACGCTTGCGCGATCTGTTGTTGAACCATTTTTGACTTTTTCTGATCGGCGAGATTTGCGGCAAATTGCGTTTGAAGCATGGGCCAAACGCGGCGAAAACAATAATGCAAATGACAACCGTAAAATCATTATAGAAATGATTGCTTTGCGTGACGAAAAAGCCAAGTTGCTTGGCTATACGTCATTTGCCGCGTTCAAGCTTGACAATACGATGGCCAAAACACCTGAAAAGGTTATGGCTCTTCTTATGCCAGTGTGGGAGCGTGCAATTAATAAAGCCGAAAAAGAGCAGGCGGATTTGCAAAAGCTGGTAGCCGAGACTGGCAATAATGAAGAGCTTGCTGCTTGGGATTGGCGTTATTATGCAGAAAAATTACGCAAACGCCGTTATGATTTTGATGAAGCTTCCGTAAAACCATATTTTCAACTTGATCGCATGATTGAGGCGGTTTTTGCAACGGCTCATAAGCTGTTTGGCGTTACCTTTGAGGAAAAGCGCAATGTTCCGCTTTGGCATGAAGATGCACGATTATTTGAAGTTAGAAATGCAGATGGCAGTTTGCAAGGTCTCTTTATAGGCGATTATTTTGCACGCCCAAGCAAAAGATCCGGGGCTTGGATGAGCGAGTTGCAAGCGCAATATAATTTGGGTGAAGGGCAAAAGGCGATTATTTACAACATATGCAATTTTGCCAAACCGCCAAAAGGGCAACCAGCATTATTGTCATTGGACGACACTAGAACATTGTTTCATGAATTTGGGCATGCATTGCATGGGCTTTTATCCAATGTCACATGGCCATCGGTATCGGGAACTTCTGTCGCACGTGACTTTGTCGAGCTTCCTTCGCAATTGTTGGAACATTGGGTTACCGTGCCAGAAGTGCTGAAAGAATATGCTATCCATGTTGATACCAATGAGCCGATACCGCAAGAATTGTTGGATAAAATGTTGGCAGCACGCGCATTTAATAGTGGCTTCAACGCAGTAGAATTTACCGCATCAGCTTTGGTTGATATGGCGTATCACCGTGGTGGTCAAGTGGATGATCCAACAGCTTTTGAAAAGACTGAACTTGATAGGTTGCATATGCCAAAAGCCATTATTATGCGGCATAGACCAACCCATTTCACCCACGTTTTTACAGGGGACGGTTATTCGGCAGGCTATTATTCCTATATGTGGGCAGAGGTGCTGGATGCAGATGCTTTTGAAGCCTTTGAAGAAACTGGAAATCCTTTTGATCCTGAAATGTCGAAGCGTTTAAAAACATATATCTATTCGGCAGGGGGCAGTCGTGATCCAGAAGAATTGTATAAAGCTTTCCGTGGTCGGTTACCATCTCCCGATGCCATGATTAGAAAACGTGGGCTAGTGTAACCTTATATAAAGCTTAAGTAAAAGCTCTATATGAAGAAACGCATATTAAACATTCTATGATAATTTGTGAAAGCGGTTTACAGCTTTCACAAATAGCTATCCTGTACCTTACAGTCATTTCATTGATGATAATTACATCTCATAAAGTTGTATCAATTCTAGATGACCATTGATAACTTGGTTTTGACACACGCAAAATGACATAGTAAAACGTCATAAAAGAGTAATTGCATTCGGATTGAATTAAATGGAAAAGTTTACCAAGCTGACGGGCGTTGCAGCACCAATGCCTGTGGTCAATATTGATACAGATATGATCATTCCGAAGAATTATCTTAAAACAATCAAACGGACAGGATTAGGAAAAGGTCTTTTCGCAGATATGCGTTATCTTGCCGATGGTTCAGAAAATCCTGATTTTGTTTTGAATAAACCAGCCTATCGGCATGCAAAGATTATTGTTGCTGGTGATAATTTCGGTTGTGGTTCATCGCGTGAGCACGCACCATGGGCATTGGCCGATTTTGGAGTTCGCTGTGTAATATCTACGTCATTTGCGGATATTTTTTACAATAACTGCTTTAAAAACGGGATTTTGCCGATCGTTGTAAGCCCTGAAGATCTGGAAAAACTGATGGATGATGCAGATCGTGGTGCAAATGCAATCATAACCGTCGACCTTGAGAAAATGGAAATATCGGGCCCAGATGGCGGTGTTTTGAAATTTGATTTGGATGAATTTCGCCGTCATTGTCTATTAAACGGACTTGACGATATTGGTCTTACAATGCGTAAAGCCGCTTCAATTGATGCATTCGAACAGAGAAATGCCAAAGAACATCCTTGGGCATAATTAATCTCTTGTTTTGTTGAATAATCATACTAGTTATCTGCAAAATTTAACCAATGATATTTGGATTATCGTTGTTTGCAGAAATATATCAGAATACAAGAAACGGATTTGCTAAATGGCACGCCCCGATAAAAGTCGTGATTGGGCTTCGCGTCTACCACCAAGTTTAAGCGAGCTGGATTCTTTGGCGCGAGACTCTTTTGCACATTTGCCATCAAAATTCAGGGATTTATGCCCTAATTTGATAATATCCGTATCCGATTTTCCTGACGATCAGATAATGGAAGACATGGGGCTTGAAACACCATTTGATCTCCTTGGTTTATTTGAAGGGAAAGGTGTTAGTGAACGTTTTTCACTACGCCCAAATGAAGAAGCCAATCAAATGATGTTATTCAGAAGACCCATTCTGGATTACTGGGCCGACAATGATGAAGCACTTGGTGAAATTATAGCCCACGTTATTATCCAGGAAATTGGCCATAATTTTGGTTTGTCAGATGAAGAGCTTGATGAAATCGAGGAAATGTCCGATTTCTTTAGCCACAAATGAAGCGCATCTTTTTATGAAATATAATGTGGTTTTTGCGGTGATCCTATAACAATTTGGAACCCTAGTATGACCAATGGTTTTGATATGCAAAAACAGCGTCTATATGCGCTTGGATTAATCAAACATATATATTTCCGTTTATGCGTGACTACGATGTGAACTATTTAATGTTTATTGCGAAATTGAATAATTATCGACACGGTCTGAATGTTTAACGTTTTTAGGCAACCATGATTTTTCAGGTGCTTTTGATGGTTGGGCATTTATATCGCCAATCAGTCCGTTATTTTGACCTGCCATATCGGAAAGGTTAATTGGCGGAACCCTGTCTATGTCCTTTGGTAATATCTCTATAGCAGGACCTTTGGGATCTGCCGCTACATGCCCTTCAGTATCATCTTTTTCAAGATTGAAAATCGCTTCCAAAGGTTTTTCCAAATAAAATGCCAATTTCTTTTTACCGGCACTTGTAAAGTTAATGCCATCATTGGCACGCAACCTTACCGTCTGTCCATTAATGTCATAACCGGAAAGGGCAAATTTTCCATTTTCATCAATGAAACCTTCCCAAACATCAACAAAACGGCCACCAGCTGTTTCGGTAGCTTGCTTGTAAAGCGTATTAAAGGAAACAATGGATAGGTTTAACTGCTCATCTTTGAACGCTGGCAACCCCATCCATATCCACGGTTTTCCAGTTTCTTTCAGTGCACTGATAACGTTGTTGATCCGCTGGCGATAAATATTAGTCCATTCGGTCTGCTCTGGCGTATAAGTTTTTCCATTCACTTTCAAAGGTTGTGCGTCATTGGCACCTATAGCCATCACTATAACATCAGGCTTTTCTTTGGAAACGAGCTTTTTTATATTCACCGGCCAGTTATAAACATCATCTCTCGTCAAGCCGGAAGATATATTTGTTCCATTGAGAACAGTAATATGGACATTATCGGAATTGATTTGGTTTAATCCATCAACGGTTGCATTACCCACAAAGTCCCCAAGAATGAGTATTCTCTTGGCGTCTTGCGCTTTAGGTGTGACTTTAGGCATGACTTTTGGCAAAACTGGAGGGTTTTGCTTTTTTCTGATGGGCTTGACTGGCGCAACAGGTGGCGGTGGAGGAGCAGGAAATTGATCCTTATGACCAAAAATTACGTCGAAAAAATTACGCGCAAAACTTATATTGGGCTGTGCGACAGACATTGCCAATACCGATAAAATCAACAGCAATATATGCATTATCTTGCGCATAAAAACAGGCAGTCCTTAAATTTTCCAATTATCGTTTTCTCAATATTGTTAGCAATTCACGACTGGGATTGCCATCAGGTTTTAATCCATTGCGACTTTGAAAAGCTTTAATTGCGTTTTTGGTTACTTCGCCATTTTTGCCATCTATTTTGCCATGATAATATCCTAAAGCTGACAGATGCGACTGTACTTCTTGCCGTTCTTGTATGGAAATTCCAGTAAATGGTCTGTTCCAATCTTTAACCAATCCAGGATACCCTGCTATTCTATCTGACAATAAGCCAACAGCAAAAGCATAACGGTCGGCACTGTTATATCTTTTTATGACAAAGAAATTTTTCGTAACAAGAAAAACAGGACCATTCGTCCCATCAGGCAATTTTAATGTTGCCTTATCAGACGGTGTTGGGAAAGGTTTTCCGTTAGCTCTTCTAATACCTAATCTTGCCCATTCTGCCAATGTCAAAGATCCGGACGGAAATTTTTGACCTTCAGGTAATATCACTTCATAGCCCCAAGTGCGTCCTGTTTGCCAACCATTTTTATGGAGTAAATTGGCTGCGGTTGCTAAAGCATCAGGCACGGAGGTCCATATATCCCGTTTTCCATCGCCATCCATATCAACCGCATATGTCAGATAACTTGTCGGAATAAATTGGGTGTGCCCCAAGGCACCTGCCCAAGATCCCATGAGATGTGATCTATCAATATCGCCAGATTGAAGAATTTTTAACGCCGCAATCAATTGTGTTTGCGCATATTTTGAACGCCGTTTATCGCCGTAAGCTAGTGTCGCTAATGAACGGATAGCATAGCGCATGGCGGTATCTCTATCCATCGCTGCACCGTAATCCGATTCAATAGACCAGATTGCCAAAAGTGTATTGCGATCAACACCAAACCGTTTTTCTATCGAATTAAGCCATTTACCCCACTTTTTCGCGTGACTGCGTCCCAGTGCGATAGCGTTATCCTGAACGCGGTTGTCAAAATAGTTCCATGTTGGGTCGGTAAATTCAGGTTGGTAATTTGCTTTTTTTAAAACTTCCGGATCGGGTGAATCGACCCCTTTGAACGCTAAGGCATAGGTGGCTGGTGTAATGCCAGCATTAAAAGCAACGGTTCTAAATTCTGCAATCCAATGCTTAAAACCATTATCAGCATTTGCAGTAGAGGTGAGTAAGCCAGAACTCGCACCAAGAAAACTTGCCAAGCCCATCAAAGCAAATCGTCTGGTTATCGAGAAATAGTACGGCGATTTATTATTACATTTATTATTATATTTATTATCATGTTCCATCGTAATTCTAACCGCCCCGATTTATTTTTTTTCCATTAATCATAATTATCTCGTGAATATGGATAGAAAAATGTTCTGTCATGTTAATTTATGCTATTTTTTTTAAAAAAATCTTTTATGTATCGCTTCATTGGTGATTTGTTTTGCATTTTTACGCGTAAGGAAATCACATAACGTTTCGCAATGCGATAAAAGATGATGAAGATTAAGCTTATTAATCATATTTTTGAGCATTATTAATGTTAAGGTTACAAAAATAACAATTTATGTCAGGAGACTAGACTTGCGTAAAATTCGGAAAGCAGTATTCCCCGTAGCTGGACTTGGAACTCGTTTTCTTCCCGCCACAAAAACAGTTCCGAAAGAAATGCTGACTGTGGTCGACAAGCCGGTCATCCAATATGTTGTTGATGAGGCGCGCCAAGCCGGTATCGAGCATCTTATTTTCGTAACCGGTCGCAACAAATCGGTTATCGAAGATTATTTTGATGCGCAGGTTGAACTTTATACCACTCTTGCCGAGCGTGGTAAAAAAGAAGAGCTTGATCACCTTAAGGATTTGCAACCACAACCAGGCACAACGTCATTTACACGCCAACAACAACCTTTGGGGTTGGGGCATGCGGTCTGGTGTGCGCGTGAATTGGTTGGTGATGAACCATTTGCACTTCTTTTGCCAGATATGGTGATGCAGTCGAAAAAAGGTTGCCTTTCGGAAATGGTGCGGCTTTATGAAGCAACAGGCGGTGGCAATATCATCGCCGTTCAAGAATGTGCTGCTGAAGAAGCCCATAAATATGGTATTGTTGGTTGCGGTGAAACTGTTGCCCATGGTTTTGAAATTACCCAAATGGTTGAAAAACCGGCACAAGGTACAGCTCCATCAAATTTGTACATTAACGGTCGATATATTTTGCAGCCAGAAATTTTTGATATCTTGGCACGGCAGGAAAAAGGCGCTGGTAACGAGATTCAATTGACAGATGGCATGAATAAATTGGCTGAAAGCCAGACGTTCTATGGCTACCGTTTTGAAGGCTCAACATTTGATTGCGGCTCAAAAACAGGTTTCATTGAAGCAAACGTCGCATTTGCCTTGGCTAGAGCGGATATGCGAGAAAAAGTATACGAGCCTTTAGCAAGACTTTTAAGAGATGTGAAATTATAAAACATCTCTAGACGGATAGTCCGATTTGATTTATCAAATCGGACTATGATGACTTATAAAACGCCCCATTTTACGGCTGAAGCCGCACTTTCATCAGCAAAACGCACTGTCTCTATCGAAAAGGCAGGCTTGGCTGCAATCGAAACAGCGCTAGAAAACGATCTTTCGGCTCCTTTTACCAAAGCCGTCGATGAAATTTTGCATGCCAAAGGGCGCGTTATAGTAACGGGTCTTGGCAAAAGCGGCCATATTGGTACCAAAATTGCAGCCACTTTAGCTTCAACCGGTACACCTGCATTTTTTGTTCATGCTGCAGAAGCAAATCATGGTGATCTCGGCATGATCGGCGAGGGTGATGTTATTCTTGCTTTGTCTTGGTCAGGGGAAACGGCAGAATTGGGAGGTATCCTTAATCATGCTGCCCGTTTTCGTATTCCGTTAATTGCGCTGACATCGGGTGAGCATTCAGCTTTGGGGAGAGCGGCAAATATATTGCTGTTATTGCCTAAGGTGGAAGAAGCTTGTCCTCACGGGTTAGCACCAACAACATCCACTTCTATGCAATTGGCTTTAGGCGATGCATTGGCTGTTGCTTTGTTGGAAATGCGTGGGTTTACTGCAAGCGATTTTAAAATTTTCCATCCGGGTGGTTCACTGGGTGCAAATTTGAAATATGTTGGCGATGTCATGCATCGTGGTGACAGTGTTCCAATAGTAAAAACAGGAACATTGATGGCAAATGCTATGCGTACATTGGTGGAAAAGCATTTTGGCTGCGTGGCTGTTGTCGATAATCAAGGTGATTTATTGGGTATTATCACAGACGGTGATTTAGCACGCAATATTCATCGTGATCTTTCTGGTATGACTGTTGATGCGTTAATGACTAGGAATCCAAAAACAGTTAGCCCTGACACAATGGTAGGTGCTGCCACCGCACTGATTAACGATCATAAAATTGGTGCACTTCTTGTTGTAGAAAACAACAAACCGGTTGGCATTGTCCACTTCCATGATTTGTTGCATATCGGTGCTGCATAAATTTCATATGTGACTATTTCGGAATATAGGAGAGTGAAGAGGTAATTGCATTTTATTACTTTTTTCGTCCCTAACATTGTTCGGTAGGCTAAAAAACTACAGCGTAAGAGCGGTTTATCTACGTCATCAAACCATCATCATAACACGGCTGCTATGTCAGATGTTGGTCGAGGCGCTATCCTCGTTTCAATATTTATATTTTTGCATAATAGGCGCATATATTGCGACAATCTATAATTGAACGCGAATAATATAATCAACCGAGAAAGATGCATTTCCCTTGGGTAAGGTCACTCAATAGACTATGGTTTTTTTGACTAAACTTGGATTGCGATATTAATTATCTAAAATAGATTTTTTCAAAAATATAAATAATTCATAATTTTAATTATAGAAAATATATTTAATGCATATTTTTATTTCTATTATTAAAAATTTACAATTTGTTTCATGAGATGTTTTCAATATTTTATCGATATTGGCAAAGAAAATCATGCGACATTTTTTAAACGAAAAAAATCTCAGCAGTTTTAGATAAATAAGTCGGCTCATTTAATTTTTTCATGAAAACAGAAACGGGCCATTTGGCCCGTTTCATTGATATTATTTTGCTGTTTTTTTCTTAGCCAGTGCAGCGCGTACACCGGCAGCATAATCAGGATGAACTTTTTCAAAATGTCCAAGCTGACGTTCAATAATAAAATCAGGAACACCTTCCATTGAATCTGCAATATTGGAAAATAAACGATTTTTCTGTCCTTCATCAAATAGATTGAACAGTGCCGTCACCTGACTATAATCATCTTGTCCAACCCGATGGTCATAACGCGCAGCGTCGCCCGATATTTTGAGTGGTGGTTCTTTAGCAGATGGATCTTCAACAGGGCCATTGAATGAATTTGGTTCATAATAGGCATCGGGGTTGGTTGATGCGTTGCCGCCAAATGTATTCATTTGTCCATCCCGATTATAATTATGCACCGGACAATGTGGTTTGTTGACAGGTATCTGTTCATAATGCGTTCCCAAACGATAACGATGCGCATCAGCGTAGGAAAATATGCGGGCTTGCAACACTTTATCGGGTGAAAAACTAATGCCAGGTACAATATTTGATGGGGAAAATGCAGCCTGTTCGATTTCTGCGTAATAGTCATCAGCATTACGATTTAATTCTAAAATACCAATATCCATTGGAGGGTAATCTTTGTGCGGCCACACTTTGGTTAGATCAAATGGATTGTATGGTGTTTTATTGGCGTCTTCTTCCGGCATAATCTGAACTTGAACTTTCCAACGTGGAAAATTACCGCTTTCGATTGCATTGTATAATGCTATTTGCGAACTCTCGCGCGTTTTACCAATAACTTCTTGCGATTCTTCATTGGTATAGAATTTTATGCCCTGCATTGTCTTGAAATGGAATTTGACCCAATAACGTTCACCCGCATCATTCCAAAATGAAAACGTATGGGAACCATAACCATTCATATGCATGGTATCGATTGGTATGCCCCGATCAGACATTAATATTGTAACTTGGTGCAAGCTTTCAGGAGAAAGTGACCAGAAATCCCACTGCGCTGTGTTCGATCTAAGGTGCGTGCGTGGGTGCCGCTTTTGGGTATGAATGAAATCAGGAAATTTATACGGATCACGTATGAAGAATACCGGCGTGTTATTACCAACCAAATCCCAGTTTCCTTCAGATGTATAGAATTTTAACGCAAATCCACGAACATCACGTTCTGTATCTGCCGCACCTAATTCTCCAGCAACCAAAGAAAACCGTCCAATCATTGGCGTTTCAGTTCCTGGTTTAAACACCGCAGCCTTTGTATAACGGGTAATGTCTCCAGTAATTTTCAAAACGCCATATGCACCTACGGCTTTGGCGTGAACGGTGCGCTCTGGAATACGTTCTCTATTCTGATGCGCCAATTTTTCAATTAATTGATAATCTTGCATCAATAATGGGCCACGTGGACCTGCACTAATAGCATTTTGATTATCTGGTATTGCAGAACCTGCCGTTGTTGTTAACGTTACCCGATCTGTCATGATGCCCTCCAATAATTATGGCTATTTTCGCGCTTAATACGCTTCGCATCTAATAAAATAGGGTAATTTTAGATAAATTCTAATTTTAAATTGTTTTAATTTTCATCAGAAAATTTAATAGGCTAAGTTTTATGGAGCATGTATAAAAGAAAAATTCTATAATTTTTGATTTAATATCAAACAATAATAGAAAAACATCAGTTATTTAAGAGAAATATTCTATAAATCTATTTTATGATTTTTATGACAAAGAAATAAATTGCGAATTATGAGCTAAGACATAAGTCGTTATATTTTACGGACCTCAAAGTTTTAAAACCAATTTTGTTCACAAGAAGACCCGTCGCTAGATGACATAGCACTCAATTCAACATTTGGTCGAGATTTTATAACAAAATTAGTGGGAAGCCGAAAGATAAGGGGGTATATAATTCGGCTTCCTTGAGCCATCTTCATTGGGGAAGACAGCAGTATCACTTTTATTTGTTTTAAAGGTCGAGTGCCCACCAACTTAAGCTGGTATTGCTGGTGAGAGATATTTAACAACAGCTCTAGCTGATAGGCCCTCAATCTCTATAGCTGGCGGTATACCTTCCGGCTCGGATACCACCAATTATCCCTTAGGGATGTCGGCACATTAACGCCCGTCGATTACTATTTCCAATTGCTTTTTATTGTTTTTTATATAAGAAAAACTTATCATGTTTACAGTCAAACAACTTCGATATTTTCAAACACTTGCTAATATTGGCCACTTCGGTGAAGCTTCTGATAAATTAGGAATCTCGCAACCGGCACTTTCAGCACAAATTGCTGAAATGGAAAAAATGGCTGGTTCTGCGCTTTTTGAGCGTACGGCAAAGCGTATTATTTTAACGCCTCTAGGGTTGAGCTTTCTGCCCTATGTTAATGATATTCTGGGGAGGATGTCGGCTTTAGGCGACATTATTGCGTCGCACAAAGTTCCTTTAAGTCACCCCCTTAAGCTTGGTATTATTCCAACGGTTGCACCTTATTTGTTGCCATCATTATTGCCTAGAATACGCTATCTTTATCCCTCACTGTCATTGCAAATCAAAGAGTCGAAAACGGATAGAGTTGTAGAATTATTACGCTCGGGAAGTTTGGACACGATTGTGGCAGCATCGCCCATTGACGAAGATGAGTTTGTATGTGAGCCGCTTTTTGACGATAATTTTTATTATGCTGTCCCCAGAGATGATCCCAATGCTTTATATAAAAGCGTAAAAGAAGGCAGTGTCGATACGGGCAAACTTTTGTTGTTGGAGGAGGGGCATTGTTTGCGTGATCAAACATTGGAAGCGTGCCATACAAAACAGTATCGTCACGACATCACCGCCTCGTCACTAACAACGTTGATCCAACTTGTGGCAAATGGCATTGGTATGACAATCGTTCCACAATTGGCGGTTAGTACCGAAGCGCGTACTGACAATATCAGTGTAATAGCGTTTGATGGAGAAATACCGAAACGTCGTATCTGCCTGTTTTGGAGAAGAAGAAGCCGACGCAGTAAGGATTTTAAACTGCTTGCCGAGTTGTTGAAATCCGTTGCCCAACCAATTTTGGATCAGGCAAAGAACTATATTGGCTAAGTCAATAACGACAAGAATAAATTAGCCGGATAATTAATATCTCATATATAGGCAAACCTTATGCATTTTGCCTATATACGTGACGGATTTTATCTCAATTCACAGGGCTAACAGCGCAAAACCATTTTTAGCAATGTTCGAAAATAGCCTGTAAGCGCCTTACCCGACATGATAAAGGCAAAATCACTATTATAAATGGCATTGCTGGTTTAACAAACAGCAGGGTAACTGGGTTGGATTAATAATTAGCCGGCTTTAAGTGATAGTTGAATGTTAAAAAAGATCGAAAGTATTACGATATTTGCCTGACAGAACAGTTTGATAGCGTGTTGAAGCCTGTAGCTATTTTCTATCGAAAATGTATTTTTAAATTTTTCAACGCTCAAAACATACCAATATTGATAAAACCGATTATTGACGCGACTATTATCTAAATAAGGTGTTCCTCAATACGAATTTGATCGGATCAAAATGTGCAATTGCTAGGCCAAAGACGAGGCGATTTGTATATAAAATACGGGAAGTTTATTCTGATTTAGACTTGATGATCTAGACCAGAATTGCCGGTCAAACTCAAATATCGCGCTACAATTTTATAAGCACTGAAGTGACTAGCAGTGTTATCCTGCTGACAATTATTGCCAGCAGGATAAATGATGAAATTAAACAGCACTTGGATAATTGGGGCTTTCTCTTGTGATAGAGACGTTATGTGTATGACTTTCGTGAAGTCCTGCATTGGTAATGCGTACAAAAGTTGCCTTATTACGGAATTCCTGTAAGTTGGGAGCCCCTAAATATCCCATGGAAGCGCGCAGTCCACCAGCCAATTGGTGCAATACCGAAGCGGCAGGGCCTTTATAGGCAACTTGACCTTCAATGCCTTCAGGAACCAGTTTCAGTTCATCACGTACGTCTGCTTGGAAATAGCGATCGGCAGAGCCACGAGCCATAGCTCCAACTGATCCCATACCGCGATAGGCTTTAAATGAACGGCCTTTATAAAGATATACTTCGCCCGGGCTTTCTTCTGTTCCAGCAAGAAGCGAACCGATCATCACAGCACGTGCGCCAGCAGCTAAAGCTTTGGCTAGATCTCCAGAATATTTAATACCGCCATCGGCAATAATAGGAATGCCAGCTTTTTCTGCTATTTCAACAGCCCCCATAATGGCTGAAAGCTGCGGTACACCAACACCAGCAACAATACGTGTTGTACAAATTGAACCAGGTCCAATACCCACCTTAACGGCGTCTGCGCCACTATCAATCAACGCTTGTGTGGCTTCAGGCGTTGCAACATTACCGGCCATAACAGCGGTTGAACCAGCCATTTTCTTGATGCGTTTTACAGCATCAAGCACGCGTTGCGAATGGCCATGTGCGGTATCAATAACCAGAATGTCGACACCAGCGTCCATAAGACGTTCAGCGCGTTCTATTCCATCATCACCCACTGTGCTTGCAGCAGCCACACGTAAACGGCCTTGGGCGTCTTTTGATGCATTAGGGTTTAAACGAGATTTTTCGATATCTTTAACTGTTATCAGACCAACACAACGTCCCTTGCTGTCAACAACCAACAATTTCTCAATGCGGTTTTGATGCAGCAGTCTTTTTGCTTCGTCATGTTGAACATTTTCACGGACAGTAACCAAGTTTTCCCGTGTCATTAATTCATATATTTTTTGTGATGGATCTGACGCAAAACGTACATCACGGTTTGTCAGGATACCGACAAGGCGACCTGGACCTTTTTCACCATTCTCGACAACAGGAATACCGGATATGCCATGGGCGGACATCAGCGCTTTTGCTTCTTCAAGTGTGGCTTCAGGTCCGATAGTAACGGGATTGACAACCATACCGGATTCAAACTTTTTAACTTGGCGAACTTCTTCGGCTTGCTCTGTCGGTGTCATGTTGCGATGAATAACACCAATACCGCCAGCTTGCGCCATTGCAATGGCAAGACGGGATTCCGTAACAGTGTCCATTGCAGCCGAAAGCAAAGGCAAATTCAATTCTATACCAGCTGCAATAGTGGTTTTTAAGTCGACCTGTCCCGGCATGACTTCAGAATGGGCAGGTTGTAAAAGCACATCGTCAAAGGTCAATGCTTCTCTGCCTGTAGCTGTTTCAATGATTTTTGCCATGGTCAATTTCCTTTTAAAAAAGAATACGCTGCTGAAATAGGTTTCAGCAGATTTATCGTATTACAACTAATGGATTGACGGTGGTTCGTAACACGTGGAAATAAAATTGAAAAGAGTAATCCTATTATTTTTTAGCGTATATTTATAATATTTCTCAATTGTGTCAGTATAATCGGCATATTGCCTCACCAAAATAAAGTTGTGATCTATTAGGCTGCCCCATTCATTTTCAGGGTAAAGCTAGAATTGGCATGAAAAACATCAATTTTTATCAAAATAAAACATTAGGCTGCAATCATATGGTTTTCAGCTTTTACCCTATCAAAACTGTATCCTGATTAAAAAAATTGGTTCATCCATATGTCGAATGGAGCATTTAAAAAATACTTTGAAGAAATTTCGATTTTTCTTTAAGCAATGATTCTTCTAAAGAAACATATTACCTTTAGATTTTTTTTACTGTTATTTTTTGTTAGGAAAACCTACGACCGCTGTTAATACATGGAACAAATCCTATGAACGCGATATTGACAGTGCAGTGGATAAAATTTGGCAGGCGTTTATTGATACGTCCAATTGGAGCCGATGGAATTCAGGTGTAAAATCTATCAATCTGGAAGGGGCGTTCCAGTCAGGCGTTTGGTTTTTCATTAAGCTACCAGACGGTTTTACCATTCGTAGCCAGCTTATTGATGTCGTTGAGCAAAAGCATTTTATTGATGAAACATGGATAGATGCAACAAGGGTGAGAGTGGAACACCGTATTGAAGCATTGAGTTCTGGTCACAGCAAGGTTGTTTACGCAGTTAGCGTGGAGGGACCTGACGCCCAGTCTTGTGGAGAAGGTGTGAGTTCAGACTTTCCTGATGTAATGGAGGGACTGGCAAAATATCTTGCCAATAAATAGCGTGATACGCGCTTCAACAAAAGCGTAAAACTATCCAAAGCCATCTGCAGATTTTATCCGGTGTGACTGCTTTTTGTTACAATCCTTGAACAGTGGAATTTTAAGCACACGAACTTAATGGTTTCACGTTGGTTTCCAGTCAAACCGGATAAATCAGAAATTTTGCACGCAGATTATTTGGCTTACAATTGTGATTGGATAGGCAACCAGCTAATCAATTTGGCAAAAGCGCGCCGCCAAAGCCTGCTTTCAGGTTCTTTCATAGCCGTGCATGGTTTTTCATCTTCGATATAATCCCAACAAATCTTACCATTTTCTGCAAGATGGAGCTGATAACTCATTTCTCCAGTTGTTTCTTCTAAAAATAGAATATCCATACTGCTGGTAATCTGCGGACACTCAAACAAAATACCCATTTCTGTATTAAGGGATTCAGAACGAGGATCAAAATTGAAAGAGCCGATAAAGGCTGTTTTCCCATCAATTAAAAATGCTTTTGTATGAAGGCTTGCGCGGCCAGAGCCAAACAATCGTAATCGGTGAGTGCCACCATCTGGTTTAAGTTCATAAAGTTTTGCGCCCCCCTTTAAGAGTGGTTTTCTATAGGGAGCATATCCACCATGAACCGCTGCAACATCGGTAGCGGCCAGTGAATTGGTTAGAATTTTTACATCAGCACCGCGCGCGACAAGTGCACATAAATGCTGTGTGCCTGTTTTACCAGGAACAAAATAGGGCGAGGTTATTTGTAACTCGTGTTTGGCACCATAAATTAAAGGTGCAAATAGTCGCATCAACCAGTTTTCAGGTTTGTGCCCAAGTGCTTTTTCTGGCGGGTCGGATACAACATCAACGGAAACTACAGGAAAGAGTTTTTGTTTCGGTTTTATAAAATGCTCAAAACTAATATGCCGATGAATATAATCGATATATGGTTTGGCTTTTTCGGAATTGCGAAATTGGCGTAGCTGATCTTTCCAATAATCCAAATCTTGCGTTTTTTTCGGAACGCTTAGCGCATGAATGGGTAATGCAACATCACTATTCCAAAAACTGTCAAAAATTGTTTCTACCTTTTTGACAGATGGTCCAATAAGCATAAGATCAAGATCGCGGAAATTCGAAGCTTTGCCCGCATCAAAATAAGCATCGGCAATATTGCGCCCACCAACAAAAGCAACGCGCCCATCAACAATAAATGCTTTATTGTGCATACGGCGTGTGACGGTCAGCGCCCGTAACATCATTTCCAAGCCGCGGCGTAAGCCACCATTCCTTGCGCGTCCGGGATTAAACATTCGGATTTCAATATTAGGGTGCTTATCAAGTGCCACATAGGCTGGATCACGCCCTTGAGCATTAATATCATCAAGCAGCATACGTACACGCACGCCGCGGTCTGCTGCTTCCATCACGGCATTAAGTAGAAGACGTCCGGTCAGGTCATCGTCCCAAATATAATACATGAGATCAAGACTTCTTCCTGATAGAGCAGCGCCAACAGCGCGTGCTGCAAAAGCATCAAGATTATTGATGACAATAGACAGTGCATCTTTTTCGACACCAAGACCATTTTGCCGCGCAGCAAGATGTTCGAGTGTTTTGTCGAGTGGGGTTTGTCCAGGAACAATTTGCAGCGCAAAGGATTTTGCTCCACGCGCACTTTTGGCAAACCGACCATAGGCATAGACTGCCAATATCGAAGCCATTGCGAAAATAAAAACAATGATAATTATGAAACGTAGAAAATCCAAAAGGTGCGTCCCTAGTGTGGCTTTATATGCAAATAAATATAATATAGATTAGCGATCTATCCACCTTAAAATAAAGCCAATTTATTGTGACTTTAAATATTTTACACAAAAGATAAGACAATATAGATTGCCTATATTTTGTCTCGAAAATTCGTACCTATAATAATCTATTTTGCTAACGTGTACAAAATTGCTAACATAGACAAAGAGTATTTTATCGCGTGGCTTTGATTGCTAAACAATAAAATTTGATAGTAGATAAATAAATGATGAATACATTTGAAGAAACGTCTTCATATTGGCGACGTAATGTCATTATTTCAGCAATAGGCGCGTTGACAACAATTGTTGGCATGACATTGTTGCTACCGGTTTTGCCGATATTTATTACTGAAATTGGTGTTTCTGGCGAAAAGAATATCGCCGGTTGGTCTGGCATAGCCTATGCCGCAACGTTTTTTTCAGCGGCTTTGGTTGCCCCACTTTGGGGTAAATTGGGCGATTATTATGGGCGTAAGCTCATGCTTGTTCGTGCTGCTTTGGGTATGGCAATTGCAATTGGCTTGATGGGATTTGTCGCAAATATTTGGCAATTGGTTGGTTTGCGGCTGTTAACAGGTTTGGCTGGAGGTTATGCATCTGGGGCAACGATTTTGGCGGCAACACAGGCACCAAAAGAAAAAACGGGTTGGGCGCTTGGTGTTATCTCTTCTGCGGTAATGGCTGGTAGCTTTGTAGGGCCTATGATTGGTGGAATATTGCCGCAATATATCGGTATTCGTTATTGTTTTCTCGTTGTTGGCTCGGTAATTTTCCTAACATTTATTTTAACATTGGTTTTTATCCAGGAAGATCGGGTATTATTTTCAAAACGGCGGAATACCGAGGCAAAAATAAGCATTTGGCAGATTGATGTTTTTAACAAACCCATCGGCTTCATTTTAATAACGGGTGCATTGATAACATTTGCCAACTTATCGATTGAACCTGTTATCACTATCTACATTGGAACATTGCACGTAGAGCCCGCTCATTTAACATTCTGGGCTGGTTTGGTAATGTCCCTCACAGCACTTGGTAGCGCATTTTCTTCGATATATTTGGGTAAGCTTGCTGATCGCATTAGGCATTGGCACGTACTGATTGCGTCTATGGTCGGGTGTATTTGTTTGTTACTACCGCAAGCTTTTGTAACAGCTGCATGGCAGCTTGCTTTACTCAGATTTATACTAGGATTTTTTCTTGGCGGATTAATACCTTGTGTAACGGCCATTATACGCCAAAATGTGCCGAGCCATGCAATAGGTGCAATTTTAGGGTTGTCTGTATCGGTTCAATATATTGGGCAGGTTTTAGGGCCGATATGCGGTGGTTTTGTAAGTGGTTGGTTTGGTGTTCCATCCGTCTTTTTTATGACAGCAATCATTATGTTGTTAGCATTGCTGCTGAATATCGCATTAAGTCGAAAGATTAAGTGATTATACGTTTTAGAGAGCTCATGCATTGTCTGCTCTTGCCTGAATGTCTCATAAATCTACTTTAATAACAGGCAATTTGCTGCATTTTGGGTTTGGATTTATCGTTGTAGCATTGTTTCCAATTGCGTGTCTTCGCGTCGGTTTGAAAAAGAAAGCAGGGCTATTCCTATGAAGTTGGCAATGAAACGCGTTTATGAAGCATATGTGCCTGATGATGGTTGGCGGGTGCTTATAGATCGTTTATGGCCACGTGGCTTAAAGCGAGATAAGGTGCATATTGATGATTGGAAAAAGGACTATGCGCCAAGCACCGAACTTCGTAGATGGTTTAATCATGATCTTAATAAATGGGAAGAGTTTAAACATCGATATGAGCTTGAACTTGAAAAGCAACAACAAGATATCGAAGTTTTCTACTCTTCCCTAAAATCTCATCCTAAAGTTACACTATTATATGCGGCCCATGATGAGCCACATAATAATGCGGTGATTTTTATCAATTATCTGAAAAACCGTATTTCCCAGGATTAAGAATATTATCAGGATCAAGCGCTTTTTTTATCATCAACATGTAATCAACAGCGTCGCCTAATTCCATACGCAAATATTTTGCTTTTCTTTGGCCTATACCATGTTCACCCGTACACGTTCCATCCATTGAGATGGCGCGCTCTGAAAGTCTTTTAGAAAACTCGTTGACCTTTTTCTCGTCTTCCGCATTACCTTTACGATAGCCTAAAAGAACGTGAAAATTACCATCACCAACATGGCCAATCATTGGGCCAATTAATCCATGCTCCTGCAAATCTTTTTGTGTTTCGCCAACGCAATCGGCCAGTCTGGAAATGGGTACACAAGCATCGGTGGAAAATACATCACAATCAGGCAAACTGGCTTCAGCAGCCCAAAAAGCATCATGCCGTGCTTTCCATAATTGTGCCCGTTTGGCAGGATCTGTTGAATGTTGAAAATCGTTTGAGCCATGACCAGCGGCGATTTCTGCAAACATTGCAACCTGACTGTCAACACTTGCTTTATCGCCGTGAAATTCAACACATAATGTTGGGCGTGGTTCCAGTGTTAAACCAGAATAGGCGTTACAGGCTTTGACCATAAATTCGTCCATCAATTCAACGCGGGCAAATGGAATCGAACATTGGATTGATTCAATAACCGTATCACACGCATCCGTAACGGTTGCAAAAGTGCATACGCCGCTTGATATGGTTTCAGGTTGCGGATGAAGACGCAAAGTTATTTCTGTGAAAATACCCAATGTACCTTCAGAACCAACAAGTAAACGGGTCAAATCATAACCGGCAGCCGACTTTTTAGCTCTGCTTGCTGTATGAATAACGCGCCCATCTGCCATAACGGCTTGTGCGCATAGGACAGCATCTTTCATTGTGCCATAGCGTACAGCATTGGTACCTGAAGCGCGTGTTGAAGCCATACCGCCGATTGAGGCATTGGCACCCGGATCAATCGGAAAAAACAAACCACTATCACGCAACCAGCTATTCAACACTTCACGGGTAATACCTGGTTGCACAGTAACGGTCATATCTTCTGGCGAAAAAGAAACCACTTGATCCATTTTGCCAAAGTCTAGACTAATGCCACCAAAAGGCGCATTTAATTGTCCTTCTATCGAGCTACCGGCACCAAAGGCGATAATTGGCATTTTATATCGCGCACAAATTTGCACTGCTTTTACGACATCATCGGTTGATGCGACATAAACAACACCATCCGGTATTTGGTGTGTCAAAGCGGTAACATTATGCGAGTGGGACTGTCTCACGGAAAGATTACGATTAAATTTTTCCCCAAAGGTGTTTTTCAACTCATTGCATACGAGTTCTATTGTTTTTTCATCACAACGCGGTGCCATTTATATTTCCACTTTCCTATAATTAGGCATTTTTTTCGCAACATGACGTGATGATGAAATAATTGCAATCGTAATTTGTGTAATCACGTTAAACGTGACCACAATAAAAAGCTTTTACAATGAACAGAAACGCGACATATCCCTTCAAGCAGTATAAAACGACATTGCCATAGAACTCACAAAACGGCTTTAAAATGTCGCAAGCGTAGTGCATTGGAAACAACGAAAACGCTGGATAAAGCCATGGCTGCGGCCGAGAGCATTGGTGATAATTGGACACCCCACCAAGGATAGAAAATGCCTGCAGCAACGGGGATTAATGCAACATTATAACCAAATGCCCAGAACAGGTTTTGTTTTATATTGCGAATAGTGGCTTTGGAAATTGCAACCGCATTCACAACACCAGCCGGATTACCCGACATTAAAACAACATCGGCACTTTCAATCGCAACGTCCGTTCCCGTACCTATGGCAATACCGGTATCTGCCGCAGCAAGTGCCGGCGCATCATTGATGCCATCACCGACAAAGGCAATTTTGCCATAGGTTGCACCCAGTTTCTTTACAGCATCTACCTTACCTGCAGGCAAGACTTCTGCACTTATTTCCGAAATGCCAATTTTTTTGCCAATCGTCTGTGCAGTATTGCGGTTATCGCCGGTAATCAATGCGGTTTTTATACCCATTGTTTCAAGCGTTTTGATCGTCTTTGTCGATTGGGGTTTGATTGGGTCTTCAACTGCAAGAATAGCAGCACCTTTTCCATCAATAGCCCCATAAAATGGCGTCAAACCATCATTGCCAAATTGTCTGGCGGTGTGGTCAAAAACGCTGGTGTCAGCACCGATCTCATGCATATATCGGTTATTGCCAACGGCAATTTTGTGGCTATTGACTTCACCGTTAATGCCAAATCCCGGTTTTGCAGCAAAGTTGGAAACACTGTCCAATTTCAAATTGAATTTTTTTGCAGCTTCATTAAGAGCTTCGCCAATCGGGTGTTCAGAACGCAATTCAACGGCGGCAATTTGTGCAAGGGTTGTTTTTTCATCAAAACCTTGTGCTGTCTCTATCTTTTTTAAAACAGGCTTTCCAATGGTTAAAGTGCCTGTTTTATCAAATGCTATAATGTGACTATCGCGCAAAGTCTGCAAGGCATCACCGCGACGAAAAAGAATACCCAATCTTGCAGCCCGACCTGTTGCCACCATAATGGATGTTGGGGTTGCCAATCCCATAGCGCACGGACACGCAATGATGAGAACCGAAACACCTGCTACCAAAGCATGAGGCAATGCAGGGGAGGGGCCAATAAAAAACCATATTAGAAATGTCAGGATAGCAGCAGCAAAAACAGCAGGTACAAACCAGCCAGTGACTTTGTCGACCATTGCTTGTATCGGCAATTTGGCACTTTGGGCATCTTCAACCATTTTTTGAATTTGTGCAATCAAGGTATCACTGCCGATTTTTTCGGCAACAAACGTCAAGGTGCCATTGCCATTGATTGTTCCGCTATAAACATTGTCACCGGATTTTTTGGCAACAGGTAATGCTTCGCCTGTCATCATCGCTTCATTGACATTGGACGTTCCACTGGTAACGCGCCCATCGACAGGAAACTTTTCACCAGGGCGTACCACAACAATATCGCCGATCGCTACATCTTCTAGAGGGATATCTTTTTCCGTATTATCTTGAACAATACGGGCTGTCTTTGGTTTTAATCCTGCCAATGCCTTGATGGCTTCACCGGTTCGGCCACGCGCTCCAGCTTCAAGATATCGTCCCAACAAAATCAAGGTAACAATGACGGCGGCGGCTTCAAAATATATGTTATTGGTGCCTTGCGGTAGCAATGACCCAGCAAATGTTGCAACAGTCGAATAAGCCCAAGCCGCCAGAGAGCCAACAGCAACAAGCGAATTCATATCGGGTGTACCACGTAAGAGGTTAGGTATTCCGGATTTGAAGAATCTCCAACCTGGGCCAAACAGTACCAAGCTTGTCAAAATAAATTGTATGAGCCGCGATGGAAACTCTCCTATCGTCTCCATAATCCAGTGATGGAATGGTGGTGAAATGTGACCACCCATTTCCATGACAAATACTGGAATGGTCAAAATTAACGCAATAATTAATGATACGGCTAATTTATGGGTTTCCAGAGCTTGGCGATCTTCCGTTTTGTGTTCGTTGATCGGTGTTGCGCTATAACCGGCAATTTCCACGGCCTTTTGCAATTGTTCAATTGTTGTAACCCCGCAGATTATTTCAACATGGGCTCGGTTGGTTGCCATATTGACAGTTGCCTTGTTAACACCCGTTACAGAATTTAACGCTTTTTCTACACGACGAACGCATGAGGCACAGCTCATGCCACCAATATCAAGATCGACAGTTTTTGATCCAACTTCATAACCGGCTTTTTCAACAGCGTTGACCAAATCATTAATTGGCAGCGCAGTATCGGCGGTCACATCAGCCCGCTCGGTTGCCAAATTGACACGCGCATCTTCAACACCTGAAACATTGTTCAAAGCTTTTTCAACATGCCGGACACAGGAGGCACAGGTCATACCTTCAATATCGAGCTGAATATGGCGTTTTCCTATTCCGGAATTTGGCTCATTTTTTGCAACATTAGTTGTAGCTGTCATTTTTAGCGCCTTCACGCAATTGAAATCTCGTAACTTTAAAATAAGGGTTACCATCATGGGAAGGTCAAGATGCATTAATTAAAAAAAAGCCCTTTCCTTTTGATCGGAAAGGGCTTTGCAAAGGTGTTCTATTAGAACCAGTTTAATATGTCTCATTGATGCGTGTTACAGCATGAAAATCAATTGCTTTACCACTGAGCTGTGCAACACGGGAAACTTCCTGTTTTTTCTCAATACCAGAGACAAATACAACGTTAGGAACTTTCCGTAATTCCTCGTCCGGTGCTATATTGGATGCACTTTTAGACGCAGTAGACGCTTTGTTGTTGGCAACAATTTTTGCTATATCATCTTCATCAGGACGATCGGCTTTTGGCGTTGTTTTTGTTGGTTGTGGTATTGCAGCTGGTTGTGTGTTTTTTACAGCTTGCGCATTTTTTGCCGGTTGCACATTTCCTGATTGTGCATTTTTTGAGTTATCAACAGAAGCAACCATTCCTTTATCAGGTGTCTGTGCATCATCTGCATCAGCATAATCTTCATCTTCTTCATAATCATCATCAGGCACTGCAATAATTTCATTTGCCTGTATCAAAGCTGTCAGATCATCACCTGGAACTTTACTTTCCTGAGCTTCGGGCTTGGCTGCCGGTATTTCAGTTTTCACATCTGCCTTGGCAATTTCCACTGCTACATTATCAGTATCTGTTTTCTGGTCAGGCCTTGTTCCTGGTATAGGAACAGATGCAAGCTCAACGGTTTTATCTTTATTCTCGTCATTATCAGCAGTAAGCCCACCCGGCTTGAATGTCGGTACCGGCACATTGGCATAAGCCATAACAGGGGCGGTTTTGGTGTCGTCCTTGTCTTCTTCTTCTGCATCGGGCTGTTGCGGTTTACGATAAAGCGGCGAAGTTTCTGGTAATGGCGCTCCCTTTTTAGGTAGTGCTACGACCATTGGTTGATCTTCATCGCCATCAGCTTCTACCTGTTGCACGCGCGCTGGTGTTTTTGTCCTTAACTGTGCGGGAGCCTGTGGTTGTGCCTGTGCAACAGTTACAGTCTCCTGCTGTTGGTTCTTTCTGCCAAAGAGTGAGCCAAAAAACCCACGTTTTTGCTGTGTTGGCGCAGCATTTGCGTAAAGGACAGGTGCGCCGCGACGAGCTAGCCAATCGGCTTTTGCCTGTTCATATCCAGGTAAAGGCTTACCATCGCTTGGAATATACATGGTTTTTCCATCAGGAAATAAAGCCATAAGTTCATTACGATTCATGCGTGGCCAGTGGCGCACGCTTCCAACATCCATATGAACAAATGGTGAGCCTGATGTAGGATAATATCCAACACCACCAACTTGTTGTTTCAAACCAATGGCACGTAGTTTCGCTAGATTTACATCTGGCAAATAAAAGTCCATTGCGTGACCAAGTGTGTGTTGGCTGTTTTTTGCAACGCCACTATTGGGCGAGCGGGTACGCAACATATTATTTGTTGCTGGCGAACGATATGCCGAAACAACATTGATATATTCGCGTGATCCACTGGCACGGTAAACAGTCCAAATAAGATCGAACAACCGTGGATCCATATTTGTTGGCTCATTGCGACGCCAGTCACGTAAAAATACATTTAAACGCTTTAATCCAGCTTGGTCATATCGGCCATCACGCTTGAACACAATTTCCGCTTTTTCACCAGTATGCACATAATAGAGTTTAAGAGACCGCGTTTCGGCACGCGCGTTGACTGGTGACCATAATACCGACAAAACGGCACATATTGTCATAATGGCTAATGACAAACCGCGGAATGTCCATAACGATTTTTTCAACCCGTCAAACACCATTTATAAGTCCTGCTTGTTACCCTTAATGTAGTGCAACGTTAAACACCTAAACGACAGTATTTGTTATAGTGACGTTGACCACCTGAACTAGTTTTATAGTTAGCAAAGTGTAAGTCAGAATGGTTAACAGCTGATTTATACAAACCTTACATGCCTTTTATTCAAAATAAATATGATTATACCATGGCAAAAATGACACATAAAAAGAAAAAATTTTAAATTTCACAGAATTTTTCGTAATATGGTTAACAAGATCTTTCATTTAAATTGGCAAACCATATCCAGTGCATTTGGGGCGCTAAACAACCAATAAAAAAGCCCCGTTGAAACAACAGAGCTTTCTAAAGTGCCAGTTTATTTAAAAACTATCAGCCAATTTTTGCTGGGGGTTCGTAATGCCCAGGTGCAGGATCGTTATCGGCATGATATTCATCAAGCTTGCGGTAAAGGGTTGAGCGGCCAATGCCAAGGCGTCGCGCAACTTCGCTCATACGGCCATTATAATGTTCAACCGATTTTTCAATGATTTCACGTTCAAGTTCTTCAAATGCTCGAACGTGTCCGTCATCATCAACAAACGGTATTGCATTTTTGCTATTTTCTTCCGTTATTTCCACCTCAGTGTTTTCACTGATATCGTTAAACTGCTTGCCCGTGAGCTGAGGGAAATCCCGAATAGTTAACAGTGGCCCCGTACTTAACAACACTGCACGAAATAGCACATTGTCCAATTCACTGACATTGCCCGGCCAATCATGTTGTAAAAGCAATGACAAAGCAGAGCCAGCAAGTCCATGAACGTGCGGTTGTCCACTTTCAACAACAATATGGTCAATTGCCCGTTGTGCTATGTTTTCTAAATCATCACGCCGTTCTCTTAATGCTGGCAAAACAACATGATACTCTCTTAGTTGGTCATAAAGCTCTTTCAGGAATAGACCATCTTCAACCAACCCTTTTAATGGCGACGTTGAAATTGCCATTAATCTGAATTGTGGGTGCTTGCTGTCATCAGTCAGACTGCGTTTTTTAAGAAATTCCACCCATCGAGCCTGTTGGTTCAATTCCAGCCGGTCAATTTCACATAAGCAGAGTGTGCCGTAACGAATGGTATTGATTAATGGAAGTATTTTGGTTTTCCATTTTTCATTGTCCCGAACCTGATCGAGAATAGGCACACATTGAAGACGGATAAATTTCCCATTCGAATAGGAACTTTCATGGTGAATGACACGAGCAAGAGTTTCTCTACCCGTACCCTTTTCCCCTTCAATCAGCAGGTTGCAGGTAGAAAGTGCCGCCTCTTTTGCCAAAGCGAAAGGTTCTTTCATTGATTCACTATTGGCATAAAGGTCTGAAAAACGTAGGTGGTTTTCCTGTTGGCGGCGAATATAATGCACTTCGCGTTCGAGTGTGTTGTTCAACGATAAATTACCAAGTGTCACGCTTAAACGTAACGATGTGATAGGATATACGAGATAATCCACAGCACCTGCTTTAAGGCTTGCCTGTAGTAATTCTTCATTTTCAACATCTGCCATAACCACCAATGGTGCGGCAAAACCTGTAATGCGGATTGTTGAAACAAGATCATTGCCGCCAAGGTCACTCATTGTCAGATCAACCAACGCAAACGAAATACTTCTGCGTCGGCGTAATAAATCCAGAGCACGTAGCCCATTTTCAGCTTCAATCACACGGTATCCAAGTGCCCGAAGCATAGATGAAACACCAGCTCTTTTTCCAAAGTCTTCTGCTGCTACCAGTATTGGACCCATCATTGTTTAACTAATCTCCATTGTGAGGATGAACGCATATCATGCGAGAAAAAACGCTCAGCTAGAAATTTGGTTGCAAACTTAATGAAGTATCCCGACCCGCTTACTTCGATACTTAACTGTATCAATATGGTGATTACATGCAACATAAAACAGATTTTTTTTAAAAAAAATTGCTTTGGCGTTGATTTCCGTTAAAAGAACCATATTGATAATGGCGCAAAATAATTATCTTTTTGGCTGTTTGCGGTACAATGGAGTATGCCTTATGAAACGTCTTGCACCTACATTTTGTCTTGCTGTCATGGCTTTTTCGTTGTCAGCTTGTAACCTTTCGCAAAACTATGGGCAGCGCCCTTCTGTACAAAATATCCCAACGGGTATTGATGGACAGTGGGAAGATAAAAATGGCATTGTTTCGTCATTCCGTAACGGTATTTTTGAAACGCGTTCATCTGATACAAAAGAAAAATTATCAGAAGGCAATTATAAGTTCCTTAATCCACAACTGGTTGAAATTGAAATGCGTTCTATCGTTCGTGGTACCGTATCGCGGGTAAATTGCGCTATCTCCAATAATTCCATGCAGCTTCTTTGTACATCCAGTACAGGTTCGCAGTTTTACTTGAATAGACGTGTATAGTCCAAGCCGATGGAAAAACATGAAAATAAGGTTGGTGTACTTCTTATAAATCTCGGAACACCCGAGGGAACAGACGTAAAGAATGTACGCAAATATTTGCGCGAGTTTCTTTCAGATCGTCGTGTTATCGAGTGGCCGCGCCTTTTATGGTATCCTATTTTGTATGGCATTGTTCTTAATGTCAGGCCGAAAAAATCCGGTGCGTTATACAAACGTATTTGGAACAATGAAAAAAATGAATCACCTTTAAGAACATATACGCGTGCTCAGGCTGAAAAACTTGCACCAGTTTTACAGGAAAACGGTGTGGAAGTTGATTGGGCAATGCGTTACGGCCAACCATCTGTTGAAAAAGTGCTAAACCGCATGGTTGATGCGGGCTGTGATAGGGTTTTGGTTTTTCCACTTTATCCGCAATATTCAGCAACGACCACTGCCACGGTTCTCGATGCGGTTTTTGATTGTCTTAAAAAACGCCGCACTGTACCGGCGATCCGTTCGGTACCGCCTTATTGCGATGATCCTGTCTATATTGATGCCTTGGCAAAATCCGTTGAAAAGCATTTAGCACAGCTGTCTTTTGTTCCTGAAAAAATCATTGCATCATATCATGGCGTTCCACAATCCTATGTGCAACGTGGTGATCCTTACCCTGTTGAGTGTCAACGTACGACAGATGCGTTGCGCAACCGACTTGGCATGGATAAGGACAAATTGTTAATGACTTTTCAGTCACGTTTTGGTCCAGAAGAATGGTTGCAACCCTATACCGACCATACGGTTGAGGCATTGGCAAAAGAAGGTGTTAAATCTGTTGCGGTATTTAACCCAGGCTTTGTATCTGATTGCCTTGAAACAGTCGATGAAATGGGACACGAAGCAGCAAAAACATTTCTCGATAATGGTGGGCAAAATTTTGCTCATATCCCATGCCTGAATGATAGCGAAGATGGTATGAGAGTTATAGAAATGTTGGTTCGTAAAGAACTTCAAGGGTGGATTTGAAATAGTATTACCGTTTTTGCCGTAGCAAAACTCGCAAATCTATTATTAAAGCCCAAATCTACGATTAATAGTTGGTGAAAAAACTCAAATTAATAAAAATGGACTTTTTATTAATTGCGTGCTGTGTCAGATCTTTTCTAAATACGATAAAATGTAGGGAGAGACTGCATGACCGGCTTACACATCGCATTAATACTCTTGGTTGTATTGGTGATATTCTGTTTTCTCGGTGGTATTAAACAGGTGCCTCAGGGCTATCAATACACGGTTGAGCGATTTGGTCGTTATACACGGACATTAATGCCGGGACTGAATTTGATTGTTCCTTTTATCGATACGGTTGGTTCACGGGTCAATATGAAGGAGCAGGTGCTGGATATCCCAACGCAAGAAGTTATCACGCGCGATAATGCAACCGTATCGGTTGATGCTGTGGCATTTTTTCAGGTGTTAAACGCTGCACAATCGGCCTATCAAATTACAAATCTGGACTATGCGGTCATGAACCTCAATATGACCAATATCCGTACAGTTGTCGGTTCCATGGATCTTGATGAACTTTTGTCCAACCGTAATGCTATCAATGAACGTCTGTTACATGTTGTTGATGAAGCGGCGCACCCATGGGGTCTAAAAATGACCCGTATTGAAATCAAGGATATTCGCCCACCGCGTGATCTTGTTGATGCAATGGCACGGCAGATGAAAGCCGAACGTGACAAACGTGCTCAGGTGCTGGAAGCAGAAGGTGACCGTAATGCCAATATTTTACGGGCAGAAGGTTTTAAACAGGCACAAATTCTCGAAGCAGAAGGTAAACGAGAGTCTGCCTATCGCGAGGCTGAAGCCCGCGAGCGTTTAGCCGAGGCTGAAGCGAAAGCAACGCTTTTGGTTTCAGACGCAATTGCCAAGGGCGACGTTCAGGCAATCAATTACTTTGTGGCGCAAAAATACACAGAGGCTTTAGCATCTATCGGCACAGCCAATAATCAAAAAATTGTTCTCATGCCTATGGAAGCGTCATCGCTCATCGGTTCTCTTGGTGGAATAGGCGCAATAGCAAAAGAAGTCTTCAATTCGGAAACGCCTAAAAAGCGCAATTCTTAAATATTACGCATAGAATGTGTTAGGTAAACACAGATAGGTGCTGCTGGTTACGGCACAGTTGTTTTGATGGAACGCCGATGGAATTATTTATTGAAACATTAGGAATATGGAATTGGGTAATTGCGGGCATTATCCTACTATTATTCGAGCTTCTAATTCCTGGCGTCTACATAATGTGGTTTGGGTGCGGAGCCTTGCTTACCGCTTTGACCGTGTTCTGTGTAAAATGGAGCGCTTTTGCACTTTGGGAAACACAAATAATTGTATTTTTGCTGTTTTCAATCATTCTGGTTGTTATCGCGAGAATTTTTTTCAGACGTGATAAAGAAACGGATCAGCCTTTATTGAACTTGCGGACGACGCAAATGGTTGGTCGCTCAGCAAAATTGCACGAACCAATTGTAAATGGGCAAGGGCATATCCGTATTGATGATACAATATGGCGTGTTCAAGGGCCAGATTTGCCGATGGGTACGATTGTTAAAATCGTCGACTTTTATGATGGGGCATTCAAGGTCGAAAAAGGCGAATAGACTGTTTCGATATTGGGTAACCTTTGAAATTGCATATGTCGCTATGCTATAAAGGGTGACATTGGGGTAAATCCTATTGTCAGGAAACAACTAAAGGGCATTTTTTATACTGAAAGGTTTTACTTTGGTGTAATTTCGGCTATGCCCCAATTGGAATACGAAATCGGGAATAAAAAATGCGACTGGGTGGGCGGCTACAGGCTGCAATTGAAGTTTTACAAGATATAAAGTCGAGGAAGCGTCCTGCGGCAGAAGCGTTGAAGGATTGGGGGCTTTCCCATCGGTTCGCTGGCGCAGGCGACCGCGCAGCTATTGGAAACATCGTATATGATGTGTTGCGGCAACGTTCGTCACTTGAATGGCGCATGGATAGTGATGATATGCATGATGCCGCTTTTGGTGCTTTATTGACTGCTGGTGAAATGTCATTGGAAGAACTTGATAGTAATTTGGTAGGTGACAAATTTGCACCAGAACCACTCAATGCTGATCGACGCGCCAATTGGCTAACAAGAGATGTCAACTCTGCGCCGGATTTTATTCAAGCCGACATTCCGCAATGGTGTGTAAGCCATTTTCAAAATCTGTTTGGTGATAGATGGGTACAAGAAGCTGTCGGGCTTTCTGCGCGTCCACCTTTGGATTTGCGTGTAAACCTATTAAAAACCAATGTTGAGAAGGTTCAGCGCGAACTTCAGGCAACAAAAATAAAGTCGATTCCCTGGTTCTCAGGTGCGTTACGCATTGCACCAATTGAAAAATTGGGACGGCACCCAAATGTGCAGGCTGAACCAGCTTTTCAAAAAGGCCTTTTTGAAGTTCAAGATCTCGGTTCACAAATCGTTGCCGCGTTGACCAACGCAAAAGCAGGAATGCAGGTTTTGGACTATTGTGCTGGGGCAGGCGGCAAAACATTGGCTTTAGCAGCCACTATGGAAAATCGTGGGCAAATTCATTGTTACGATGCGGAAAAAGCACGCCTTTCTCCAATATTCGAAAGGCTGCGCCGTGCAGGGGTGCGCAATGTTCAACCCCACGCCTATTTGGACGAGTTGAAGCCCCTTGAAGGACAAATGGATATCGTTTTGTTGGACGCACCATGTACCGGCACAGGTACATGGCGACGCAGACCTGATGCTAAATGGCGATTGACAGAAAGCCAGCTTGAGCGCCGCATAACGGAACAAAAAAATGTTTTGAATGCAACAATACCGTATTTAAAAACAGGTGGTCATCTAGTTTACATCACTTGTTCATTATTTTCTGGCGAAAATGACCAGCAAGTTGCAACATTTTTACAAATGAACCCGCAATTCCGTGAAATAGATATGAAAGCATTGTGGGCGGAACATTTTAGTTCACAAGCACCATCGCCAGTATTTTCTCGTCATGGTTTGGTGTTATCTCCAGCTAGCACAAACACAGATGGATTTTTCATTTCTGTAATGGAGAAATGTCATTGATGTTGACACAATGGGATAAAAAATCTGTTTTATTTTTAATGGCAGCAGAGCTTGAATATGGTGACCACCTCCGTGATCTGTTCAAACCGGTTTTCATCGGCATTGGGCCGGTTGAAGCGGCCATTAATACCACACAGACACTTTCGATACTCAAAAACAATGGAACATTGCCTGATCTTGTCGTGTCATTAGGATCCGCCGGTTCTCAAAAGCTGATACAAACAGAAGTCTATCAGGTTTCGTCTGTTAGCTGGCGCGACATGGATGCCAGTGCATTGGGGGTTGAAAAGGGGGTTACTCCCTTTTTGGACTTACCAGCCACTTTGTCGATGCCACAATTGATAGCGAATTTTCCATCAGCATCTTTGTCGACTGGCGCCAATGTTGTGTCGGGCAAGGCATATGACGCTGTTGAAGCGGATATGGTTGATATGGAAACATATGCCGTTTTGCGTGCATGCCAAACCTTTAGTGTTCCCTTATTCGGTTTAAGAGGAATATCAGATGGTCAAAAAGAGTTGCAACACGCAATGGATTGGCGGCAATATCTTCACATTGTTGATGAAAAATTGGCAAATGCGGTCATGAAATTGAAACAATGCTACATCTAGCCTAATTTTGATTGTCAGTGTAAAACTGCAACAAGATTATTTTGGCAAGAATGCCATAGTCTGTCATCGCTCAAAAGATTTTGAAAAAGATACTATGTGTGTGACATAATATGGTAAAAAATCTAATTTAGACACATAGACTGATTGCAATCGTGAACAAGAGTCTTTAAGGGCTTCCTATGAGTACACAACATCCCGATACTATTTTGATTATTGACTTTGGTTCTCAGGTAACGCAGCTCATTGCGCGGCGTGTGCGTGAGGCTGGTGTCTATTCTGAAATCGTGCCTTTCCAGTCTGCGGAAGAGGCTTTCAACCGCATGAAACCCAAAGCGGTTATCCTGTCAGGAAGTCCGCACTCTACGGTTGATATCGGTTCCCCTCGTGCGCCGCAGGTTATTTTTGAAAGTGGTATACCTATTTTGGGTATTTGTTACGGCGAGCAAACAATGTGTGCCCAGCTCGGTGGTAAGGTAGAATCTGGCCACGATCGTGAGTTTGGACGTGCTTTTTTAACTGTCGAGCAGGATAGTGAGCTGTTTAAAGGCGTTTGGGAAAAAGGCAGTCAGCATCAAGTATGGATGAGCCATGGCGATCGGGTAACGGCTCTACCGGAAGGTTTTAAGGTAATTGGGACATCAAAAGGTGCTCCATACGCCGCGATTGCCGATGAAAAACGGCGTTTTTACGCTGTGCAATTTCATCCGGAAGTTGTGCATACATTAGACGGCGCCAAGCTTTTACAAAATTTTGTACACAATATCGCCGGTATCAAAGGCGATTGGTCAATGAAAACCTATCGCGAACAAGCAATCGCATCAATTAAACGGCAGGTTGGTACGGGACGGGTGATTTGTGGACTATCCGGTGGCGTGGATTCTTCTGTTGCTGCAGTCTTAATTCATCAGGCTATTGGATCGCAATTAACATGTATTCTGGTCGATCATGGGCTAATGCGTAAAAACGAAGCGCAAGAAGTCGTCACCATGTTTCGCGAAACATATAATATACCATTAGTTCATGTTGATGCGTCAGATTTGTTCATTAGCGCTTTAGAAGGTGTTAGCGATCCTGAGCAAAAAAGAAAGATTATTGGTCGTCTGTTTATCGAAGTCTTTGAAAAAGAGGCTAAAAAACTTGGTGGTGCGGAATTTTTGGCACAAGGAACACTCTATCCTGATGTGATTGAAAGTGTTTCATTTTCAGGTGGTCCATCTGTTACCATTAAAAGCCACCACAATGTCGGTGGTTTGCCAGAACGTATGAATATGAAACTGGTTGAACCATTGCGTGAACTGTTTAAGGACGAAGTCCGTGCCTTAGGCCGTGAACTTGGTTTGCCAGAACAATTTATTGGCCGACATCCTTTTCCAGGACCCGGATTGGCAATTCGTTTACCGGGCGGGGTTACGCGTGAAAAATTAGAAATCTTACGCGAAGCCGATGCTGTTTATCTCGATGAAATTCGTAAAGCTGGCCTATACGATAAAATTTGGCAGGCTTTTGCAGTGTTGCTACCGGTGCAAACAGTTGGCGTGATGGGTGATGGCCGAACATATGAATTTGTCTGCGCTTTACGCGCTGTGACTTCAGTTGATGGAATGACAGCCGATTTCTATCATTATGATATGGAATTTCTTGCGCACGCCGCCAATCGCATTATTAACGAAGTGCGGGGTATCAACAGAGTTGTCTATGATATTACGTCAAAACCACCTGGAACAATTGAGTGGGAATAAGATTAGTATTTAATTAAATTAGATAACAACAATGCCATTGATGACTTAAAATAATCATTGATGGCATTTTTTATAATGTATTACCTAACAAAATATTTGGACACTATGATGAAATATCTTTTTTATACGGTATCGCATCACAACCAGATATTTTCTAGGGGATGTCATTTTTTGAACATTGCTGGATAAGCAAGTATTTGTATGGTCTTATCTTGAGTTCCATTGGCGTTTTAGACGAATTAATCTGTTATCTTGCTTCAGTTTGTCATCAGCTTCTGCAATTCGTTGTAATATTCTGCCTACCCAATAAGGCCAAGCTAACGCATTATCTGGCAGAACCGCATAAATAAGCTCCAGAACTTTTTCAGGATGTTGGTCTATGATGTTATCTTCTAACTTATAAAGTGATGGTAACGTTAGACAGTCAAGCTCGATTTTGCTTAAGAGTGGTAAAACCAATGCAGCGATGGTCGGAAATTGCTCTTTGCTGGAGAAAGCCAATGCGCAAAGACGAGCTGATGTGTTGGGCGATCTGATTGATAGATTACGAGGCCAAATTCGTAGTAGCTTGGGAAGCTGCTTTTCCCATAGGTTATGTGTTTTTACGTCTTCAGCTTTGAACCATTGTTGAGCTTGCAACAACATCTGTGATCGAAATTCGTCATCGACTTTTAAAAGCAAGTTGCGCATCTCCTTATTGGGAATGCAACGTTTTCTTTTGGCTTTGTCTACAGTTCCCCACATGCCTAGGATCATATTTACAATAAATGTTCTATATGAATGACGTAATACAGGACGGGTATTGGCGAACTTTAGCATGTTGGTCTTGAGTTGCATGTATAACTTTTCATTTGGAATTTTAGCGCACCATAAAAAACCCGACCATGCCGCATCGCGGTCGTCTCGATCATTCCCCCCAAGTGCAGGCAATAAGTGACGTATCGTCCATTGTGGGTCGACAGAGAAAAACCACTCGAGTTTGCTAAAAAAGATTACAATTGCATATCTGCGTAAGTCTTTTGGAAGTGCCAACAGTGCTTCAGCGTGAACAAGCCATTCAGAAGGAATACTTTGATTTTGCTCGAGACCATGCCAACGTGGATCGTTAAAAAGCACCTCTGCGATTGCACCAGTCGGAGAATTAATCGCTTCCATCGTCCAGTCTGGTTTTTCGGTACCACAATTAATACGCGACTTACCTCCATTCGGCGTCTCACGGAGGACGTCAATCAGCTTACTTACAATATGGTCGAAAACGGGAAGACAGTCTTTGCTTAACTTTGTACTCGCATCTTTTAGCCAACGACTCACAGGGTAGAGAATTGTTGTAAGTCGCGCATTGGGATAACGGGCTAATCGTTCGGCAATTAACCAAGTTAATCTTGCTTTATCTTCCTTACGTGCGTTTGAGAAAAGGAAACTCTGCCATGCCCACTCCGGGAAATCATTTTGTTTTGCAGCGTAAGTCAACGCAGTAAAAGCGCGCACTGGCTGTTCGGCAGCGAGACCGGAAAAAGGATCGTTCTCGACAAGCAAATTATTTGATCGACCACTACCTTCCTTCGCGCGCAAAAGTATTTGTGAAAGGTGTGTTTC
The DNA here is from genome assembly GCA_946478665.1 of uncultured Bartonella sp. Lineage (GTDB taxonomy): Bacteria > Pseudomonadota > Alphaproteobacteria > Rhizobiales > Rhizobiaceae > Bartonella. Next base: position 210,581 of record CAMLCZ010000003.1, read on the forward strand.
TGCTAGTCCCTCATGACTAGTGTTAATACTAACGCATCCTGACCGACCTTCCATCGAGTCCGCGGCACTTTTGCCATCATTCTCTTTCCAGTCGAGAACAACAGTACGGAGCAGTTGCATTTGTTTAACAGTGCTGACTGAAAGTTTGCATTCTTTGTATTTTAGCCATTGAAGACGATTTAGAATCGACAAAGCTCGTCTTCTATCGAAGTCTACAATCTTCTCGTGCGGCCGTTGCTTTGGGCCCTTCAACAGCTTTTGTTCAATTAACTCGCGTGAAGTATCATCGAGTGTTTCCCATCGCACTGCAAGAATTAGTAATAGATCTCGTTGATGATAAATATCCCAAAATGCTGTGTCGCTTAAAGAAGATATGAATTGTCCGAATTCATTATCTGAAACAATACTTTTTTCCTTTGAGGCCCATATTCGTAACCGAGCAAAGATAGTGTCATCTTCAGTAGGCAATGATAAAAATTCTCGTTTAGCAGCTGTTTCATTAGTTTTAACAAGTTGTGTGAATAGTTCAGCAAATTGGATAACTAATGCAGAAAGCCCCTCTGTTCGTTGATAGTTGTCGATATTTTCATCATTATCCTTAATTATTGGGCTCATATAAAAAAGGCCATAGCCACCAACTTCTTGTTCAAGTGCAAGCGCCAATTCAAGATTCTGTCGTAGGGCTTTGACAACTGCCGGACGCCATCTATCGGGAACCTTAATACTTTCGTGTATAACAGGATATTTCACATCCATTTCCAGCAATGAAGCTTTATTTTTCTGAGCGATCTCTGCTTCAAATAACTTTGGGGTATTCCAAGGAGATGGGCTTACAGAAAGGTGAGGACGGAGCACTTCTCCAAAACGCCTAACAATAGCATTACTCCATCCATCTATTTTAATGACAGATTGTAGCGCATACCACTCTTTGTAGAAATCTTCGCTGTGTTTCCATGCCTCAAAAAGCTGCCGCCAAGCGTTGCGGATGTCCCGATCAATTGGTCGATCACTTCGCATTAGCTCGTTAGAGATGAACCGTTGAATGCGCTGATTGAGTGACAATTGATGGGATGCCCACCATAGTGCGGCAGGCTGATCGCAAACCTTTGCGAGCCATTTACCCAATTTCTCTATGCGTGGAACCATATCAGGGAATTGATTAGCCCAGTATCCACGAAATGCAGTAAGATTATTATCGCAGATCGCTGCTTTATCATGATAATTAACTTCGAAAGCATCCCACGCAGTAGACAGCGTTTTGAGCGTAGCATGATTTCCTTTAGAAACTGTTTTAGATGGTAGAAAGTCTGAGTCAAGGCCGTATGGATAGGATGGATCAACATAGGGCTCATTGTTAATAATAAGTGGACTTGGATTGTTCATCCTTGTGAAACGTTGCACTTTATCGAATACGCAAAGCCATTCCGCAGGGGAAACAACCTCGGCCTCGCAAAACTTCTTTGCGCCTTCATAGGTTGAAATAATATGTGCCACCTGACCCCGTTCATGAGGCTGAAGCACCGTCGGTCCTTTTTGGGATGCATTAATAACTTTCGTGACCCAAGCATCAGGATCACGAGCTCGTTCTGCCCAAGCTCCAAGAGAATCCCATAAGGCCTTATGTCCATCATCAGGGCTATAGGGGATAGCTTTAACACCTTTGTGGTGCCATCTTGCGATGGCATCATCATAGTCGCCAGATTGGAAAGCATAAGCGTTTATTTTGTTTCCTGAGGTTTTGTGCAAAGCCTCAAGAAGGTATCGAACTGGTGGATCATCGGCCGAATACCCAACAAACACAACAACATAATCTTGAAATATTCCGCGAATGAAGTTTGTAGCCCATCCGTCGGATAGATATGCACGACCAAAATCTGAACTTGAAAGAACAAATCCGCCATCTTCAGCCGCTGTATATTTCAGCGTTGAGCGACCATGGAGATAAATTATTCCATTGATCTCTTCCGGCATTGACGGATTCGGTAACCTCGGAGGCTGCCAAACTTGAAGTTTGCGCCCACATTTATCAAATAATCTATCGAAGTTGGTCGTGACTAATTGAACAGTGCCTTCTGATGTCGTTGCTAGGTCTAGCAAAATTTTGTGTGCAGTCAGATTGCAATTGGCCTTTGGTTTTAATGCAGACGCTACAGCCTCCTCGATATCGCGTTTGGTAAAGTCTCTTTCTAGATAACCGAAAATACTATCAGCAGATATAACACCAGGTATGCCGACATTTCCTTCAATCTTTCCAGCTTCTTGCATCAGTTTATAGGAAGGATCATTGTCATCGATTACAAGCCTTTTAATTACTTTGTTTGCTAAGCCAAAGAAGTCCGGTAATTCCGCATATGCTCTGGATACGCCTGCACCACAAAAGAAAATCACTCGCCCCTGATCTCTGGCAAGCAGGAGATCATCAGGGATTGATGGTCCATCGGCTAAAAATCGCAAGTTCTTCCCCCAATTCTATATTCATTTTCAGGCAACCAAAACCAATCTGTTAATGGTTGAAGTCTTAATTAGCACTGTTGTTGTACAGAGTTTAACCATTATTTATGTGCATTATAGATCTAATTGTCCCCCAGCAATATAAACTTAAACAGAATTATACTTCAATCTAATATATGCCAATTTTCAGTATTGTATTTTTCCTGTTGTTACATAGGAATTTTGGTTAAAAATTTTATCGGCCTCAATAATATTTTTTTAAATTAACAGCGGATTAGGTGTTAATTCCTTAGCTTATTACTAAAATTATTTGTATTGAGCGTTCATAATAACTGCTTTATTAAACTCATAATATATTCTAAATATTTGCTATCGCTAACAATTATCTCATAATCACCTGTTCCCCAGTGCCCTAATTGAGATACATCTTTGGTGATATTTTTAAGGTCATCAAGAAAGCCTTTTTTGGCATTGATCCACATCTTCAATGATTGATTTTGTAAATGGATCGAAACAATATTATTTTTACCGCGCTTGAAGGCTATATATAATTTTTGCGGGGTTATTTCCAAGTCAGGAGATAGAGTCAAGATGGCATTTTTGAAGCTATCATAAAGTTCTAAAACATCATCGGAATGGTCTTTTAGATGATAGGCTTCATCGTATACAACAATTTCTCGCGTGACTTTTGCTAATGTCGAATTCTTATTTTTTTGTACATTGCTAATTGTCGGTGCAGATTTTGACTTCTTTACAGGGTTAATTGAAATAAGATTGTTTTCAAATTTCTTTATTTCCCATAGCTCTATAGGCAAATCTTTGAAGTTGGTGGACTGTTTTTGATATTCGGTAAATGCTGGTGCTACAAAAATAATTCTGCTTTGTGACCAATCTATTTGATTGCGTTTCAAATTTTCTTTGCATGATTCATTATATTCAATAATGAAATTGGCTTTATACTCCAACATCAAATTTAGATAGGTAACGCCCTGATCTATAACACTTAAATTGCTACTTTTTTTATATTCTATTATAACAAAAGCATTGGCTTCCGTATCATATGCTAGGGTATCAATACGATAATCTTTGACTGCAAATTCTGATTTAACGAACTTTAAATTGCTGATCGTTTGCAAATTTTTTTCAAATAAATTTTGAATGTCTTTTTCTAATTTGAATGGCTGCTCATTGATACTATTCAATTTATCATGTTTAATATTAAAGAGTTGCATTCAGACGTATTCCACTTGGTTGGAAAAAGGGATTCAGATGTTATCTTTTCAAGTATATCCTATTCTATTTCATTAAGTCAGTGCGAAATATTTTTAAACTGTAAAAAATGCAGAATTTAATATATAAATCGGTCAGCCGAGTCCGCTAAAGTTTATACTTTTTGAGTTTGTTATTTTGGCTCTGATAATTTTAAAAATCCGCCTTAATTATTAGCACGGTTCATATATGCTATGAGAACAATGAATTAGAATATCAGATATTTAACCGTTAAAAGACCTGCCGACAATTTATTCAATAAAGAAAAGTGTCAAAACGATTATCTAACTGTCAGCGGTGGATTAGTCTGGATAACGTGATGCTTTTCTATTGAAGTCATAGTTCAAGCATTTGCAGGTAAAAAGATAAATGAAAAATATAGAAACAAGCGTCGCTCATTGGTCTGCTGTTTTTTCTCTATTTGCTGGCGTTACCAGCCTTATTGCAGCTGAATTTATCCCAGTTAGTCTATTAACGCCTATAGCGTCGACACTACAGATTTCTGAAGGCATGGCAGGTCAGACAGTGACAGCTGTCGGTATATGTTCAGTAATTTCCAGCCTATTATTGGTTCCTGCTACTAAAATGTTTGACAGACGAATGGTTTTATTGGCACTTTCCTTGTTGCTGATCGTGTCTGATGTATTAGTGGCTATGGCGCCCAATTATTTCATTTTATTAATTGGTAGAGGTCTGTTAGGATTTTGTGTTGGCGGCTTTTGGTCTATGGCATCGGCAGTGACGATTAAGCTTGTGCCAGCAAAAGATATTACGCGTGCTTTAAGCATCGTATATGCAGGCGTTTCATTTGCAACGATTATATCATTGCCACTCGCAAGTTATCTAGGGTATTTTATTGGGTGGAGAAACGTATTTTACGCTTCTGCTGTTCTGGCCGTATTTTCCTTTATTTGGCAAATTATATCATTGCCATCTCTGCCGCCACAGAAGGAAACAAGTTTTAAGAATATGTTTGGGCTCTTGAAGGAACCATGGATCGCCTTGGGAATAGCGGCAACTATTTTTAGTTTTGCAGGATACCATTTCTTTTTTACATATTTACGACCGTTTCTGGAACATACATTGGCACTATCGGCAACCAGATTATCTATTCTGCTTTTGCTGTTTGGTATTGCAAATTGTCTTGGCACTGTCGTTGCAGGTATCTTTATGAAAGAAATGTATAGAACTACGATGATATCGGTTCATGTAATTTTACTGATATTTTCTATGACATTTATTTTATGCTTTGAGAGCTCATGGCTCAGTCAGATACTCGTCATTTTATGGGGATTTATGTTTGGTTTTATACCAGTAGGGTGGTCGACATGGATTGTAAGAACATTGGCCAATAAATCTGAGATGATCGGCGGCTTATCCGTTGCTGCTATTCAGTTTTCGATTGGTATGGCTGCTGCAATCGGGGGTTCCATATACGACCATAATGGCATTGAAGGTGTATTCGTGAGTTCTTCTCTCGCTTTTCTATGTGCCATATTTTTGATGATGATTAGTTTTTCGCTTTTTACGCGCGTGACAGGCAGAAAGCTGAATTAAACTCATATTCGACAGATAAGCACAGTATTGGATTATGTCAGCAAAAAACGAACTTTGGATCACGTTTATCAGTACGGAATATTCACAGTTTGAAAAAGCATATACAAAGAAAATATTGCTTACATTTTGTAGAAAAAATATATTATAACTCAGAGTATAATAAGATCATACATAAACTACTTGGAATAGTCTCGTGAGTAACGATCCATTACAAATTAAAGTTATTAATCTTGGTCCTATTAAAAAATTGGAAGGAACTCTAAGTTCAAAAAACAGAAATATAATACTTGCGGCCAATGGTTTAGGTAAATCAAAAATAGCTGGCGCGTTGGCACACTTAAATGCATCAGAAAAGTCTACGTCTGAAATAGAATTACCTGACAATCACATTATTAATTTTTATGCCAGGGGTGAAAAAGCAGAATTAGAAATAAAAAAAGGAAAGGATGTTCTCGGAAAAATAGAGTTTTTCGGGAAGAAAAATGGAAGTGGACAAAATTTAACTAATTTAAAAATTCAACAATCAACCACAAGGTTTTATGTATTTTCAGAGGATTATATTACTAAGCAATTACGAGAAACGAATTTCAAGTTAGATGAAAAGATTGATAATAAAATATTATTGGATGAAGATAATATAGAACTATCAAAAATAAAAGAAGAAATAAATGAAACAGATTTACGAATAAATGATAAAAAAAACAAAATTAAGAAAGATTTAGAAAACGAAAAATATATATACCTAATAGATGCGTGTAAATTAAGTAAGAATTTACAATCATATAAAGAAATTACATTGGAAAGAGTTATAGCATGTGATTTAGAAGATTTAGAATGCCGAGCTAAAACAGAGATTGCAGACGAGCTTAACAAAATAAAAGAATTAGATATTGCGAAAATTCAAAAACCAACATTTTCTGTCAAGATAGATAATCTTAAAAATTTATTGGCTACGTCGGGAGACATATTAGTACAAGAACACAAACGGTGTGCTTTACCAGATAATTTAAATGACAATATAACTAATCATAAAGACTTTTATAAAACGGGCCTAGAAATTTATAAAGATAACAACCATGATGAATGCCCGTTTTGCCAACAAAAAATAGATGAGGAATACAAAAGTAAAACGATAGAATATTATAAAAAATATTTTGAAAGTACAGAATATTCAGCAAAAAAACGAATAGAAGAAAATATAAAAAATATTTATAGAATATCTGAAGTAATATCAAATGAATGCAATAGTTATAACGAAAAAATCGATAATATTTCGGAATATATCACGGGTATTTCAGACCTGTCCGAAGAGAAAGGAAGGTTATTTAAGCTAAATATAAAAGATATTCAGGAAGAAATATCTCTTGTTCTAACAGATTTAAATAAAAAAAACGTCGATATAGAATTAACAAAAACCCGAGACTTTAACTCGTTAGAAGAAAAAATTGGAAAATTTTATAAAATAATAGCAAATAACGAAGAAAATACAGAAGTAATACTAAAAAAGATAAAATCATTTAATAAAAAGCGTTTGGATTTTTGCAATGAGTTATGCAGTTCATTTCTGAAAGAATATGTAAAAAAAAATAAAGAAATAATAAAGGAAGTTAGGGAATTAGAGCAAAAAAAAGAAGAGTCAAACGCTAAACAGATAGAGCTTGAATTGAAATATAATAAGGGCATTGAAGCCCGACAAAAGATTAGCGAAAATTTTGATTATCTAATAAAGCTGTTCTTTCCAAGTAAGTATCGTTTTGATAGAAACGATTTTTCTATAGAATTGGAAGATGGAAAGAAATCCAATAATATGTCGAAAGTATTTAGTGACGGTGAAAAAACCATTATTGCATTTTGTTATTTTCTTTCAACAATCTATAGATATATTAATAATATCAGAGAGTTAGACAATTTATATTTGATTCTTGACGATCCAATTAATTCGGTGTCATCAGATTACATCTATACGATAGCCGATATATTGAGGTATTTATATATTAACGATACAGGTAACTTGATATTGATGTCGGCAAGGAATGATAAGGACACGAAAACGGTTAATGATAATGCCGATCAAAAGGACAGTCATCAAAAAGAGGAAAAATACAGAGAGGTTCCATGGCTGATATTGACGCATAGCAGCTTGTTTTTCAATATTTGCGTCAATGGAAGAGTTGTTGATAAAAATGCTGCTTTTGTTATGTCAGAGAAATCGGAGACACATGAAATTAAACGTGTCGCTAAATATTTTTCAAATTTCGAAAAGCAATTGAGGCATATCCAAGACGTTGCAATTACCAGTAAACCAGAACATTATACAGCAAATGCAATAAGATCAGTTTTGGAAGCGGTTGCAAGTTTTTGTTATCCAGCTGCCAGCTTAACTAGGTTTTTAGAAGATTATAACGAGAAATACGGATCTCCTTCCAAAGTAATAATTATTAACGATTTATCGCACGGCCGGTTTGAAGAAGGGTATATACCGGATAGTAATCTTGTTGAGTGTTGTAAATATGCACTAGAGATAGTAAAGACTTATGCTCCTGGACAAATCAAAAATATTGAAAAACTTGGGCCAGAAGAATAAGACTAAATATACTTCATAAGTAAAGCATATTGCAGATTTACATCGTCCGGTATTGGAATATAGACAATATGTCCATCACCAGGTGCTACGGAAATATCTTCGTTCTTTTTGTTTTTGAATGTTTCAATAGTAAAGTTGATATTTCCTTGTGGGGTCATCATTTCAACCTTATTATTTACTTCAAAGCGATTTTTTACAGCCACTTCCGCCAAACCGTTGACTCTTTCACCAGTAAATTCGCCAACAAATTGTTGTCTTCCAGACAATGACGAGCCAGTAGCATAATGTTGATATTCTTTATGCTTGTGGCGTTGTAAAAAACCTTCTGTATAACCGCGATGCGCAAGGGATTCTAATATTACCATCAAATTATCGTCAAAAGGGCGACCAGCCAAAGCGTCATCTATTGCTTTGCGGTATACTTGTGCTGTTCGCGCAACATAATAATGAGACTTGGTGCGCCCCTCTATTTTTAAGGAATTGACGCCAATACCAATAAGCTTCTCAACATATTGGACAGCACGCAAATCCTTTGAATTCATAATATAAGTGCCGTGCTCATCTTCAAAAGCGGTCATTTCCGCTTCTGGGCGGTTTGCTTCATGCAAGACAAAAACTTTATCGGTTGTTGTATTCTGCCCCTCTGATGCACCAAAATCTTGAGGTAGAATTTCTCCTGGCTTGACGATTTCACCAAGTTCATTCTCGGTGCCTTCTTCGACACCATATTTCCATCTGCAAGCATTGGTGCAGGTACCCTGATTGGCATCACGGTGATTAATGTAGCCGGATAATAAACAACGGCCAGAATAAGCCATACACAATGCACCATGCACGAACACTTCAATTTCAATATCCGGTACATTCTCGCGAATTTCTTCAATTTCCTTAATGGAAAGCTCACGAGATAGGATAACACGCGTCAATCCCATTTGTTGCCAGAACTTTACCGTTGCCCAATTTACCGCATTGGATTGAACGGATAGATGAACGTCCATTTCTGGAAAATTTTCGCGCACCATCATGATTAGTCCCGGATCGGACATGATAAGCGCATTTGGCTTCATATCGATCACAGGCTTTAATTCGCTAACAAAGCTTTTTAATTTGCTATTATGTGGTGCGATATTGACAACAACATAAAAGTTTTTGCCCTGAGCATGGGCTTCATCAATGCCTATTTTCAGGTTTTCTTCATGGTTGAATTCGTTATTGCGCACGCGCAAACTATAACGCGGCTGACCAGCATATACAGCATCTGCGCCATAAGCAAACGCATAACGCATTGATTTTAAAGTCCCAGCGGGGCTTAATAATTCAGTTTTATGAAGTTTTGACATTGTTTAACATAGCCTTATCGATTGAGCTGTTGTTTAGCAGAACAACGCTCTTTCTTCAACCTTAAGGCTATTGAATACGGCAACAACTTTTATCATTTGCATCAAAAAATAGTCAATTTGAATAATCTTATAAAACAACACAGTCATAAGTGTCACAAAGATCAAGAAGCTGATGCAAAACAACGCGTTGTAAGCTATTTTTTTTAAATATCATATGCGGAATGAACGATATTGTAGAGGGTTAATTGCAAAAATAGGCCCATTGTAACAGCGCTTGCCTTTGTCGCGGACGACAGAAAAAATCATCTGGTGAGCAGTTTTTCTGTAGTTGCACAACATGACGGCGCATTTGCTTCCATCTTTTTATCTGGCGTTGATCTTCATCTGCAATTCGACGACCAAGATAATAACGGCAATACCACTGGAACCAACCGCGAGGATCATCTTTATAGATCCATCCCTTCTGCCGCCAATATGACAATGGTTTGCCGGCTAAAACACCATAGTAATTCAATTCCGCGCGTGCTTTGTCTGGAGATAATTTTGCATTTTCAAACCAATCATGCGGAAATTCCTGTATGCAATCGGTCATATATTTTCCGCCCATAACACCCATTTGTAACATTTGCTTGGGCGTTACCTGTGGTTGAAAATCCGCGGCAAAATCTTCGCCAGGGGCACAGACCAACTGATATCGATAGCCCTGCTGCATTTTGTCATTAACGGTTATCCAATGCGCCATCATATCTGCCTTTTAGGTTACTATAGGCAGATAATTTAAGTAGTGGTGCTAAAAGACAAGGATAGTTTTAAAAAATAAAACAATAAAAATATAAGATATACTTGGTTGCCAAGTTGTTGTTTTTACATTTGCAACAACTAAGGTTTATGATTGCCAATATCATTAAATTATAAAAAAGGGCGCTTAACGCGCCCTTTTAATAAAATTATCATTGAACAATATTATTATTGCCCGAAAGGTGAGGGTGCTTTCAATGCTTTACGCATATCCTTGACCTGATTTTCATCAACTGGTGATGCACCATTACCCCAGCTGTTGCGAATATAGGTCAATACCGCTGCTGCCTCACGATCTGTCAACCGCCAAGCAAATCCCGGCATAGAGGCTGCTGTAGGATTGCTTTTGGTTATCGCACCTTGTGAACCGGCAAGCAGGACATGGATCATGCTTTCGGTACTCTTATCAAGAATACCGTTATTGCCAGCGAAAGCAGGGATCATATTGGGTATGCCTTTACCGTTAGAAACATGGCAAGCAGCGCAATTGTCAAAGTAAATGCGTTTACCCATAGCCACTTTCGGATTATCAATTGAAAGCGGTGTTACAGCGGACGTTTTTTGAGGTTGCAAGCTTTTTATGTACGTTGCAACAGCATTCAGATCTTGGTCATTAAAGTTCTGGAAAGAGGCGACAACTGCTTCTGACATTGGACCAGACGCAACTGTTAGGCGGTTACGTCCTGTTTTCAGATAAGTGACAAGATCTTCCTTGCTCCAGTTTGCCAAACTGCGATCATCATTGGTAATTGCTGGCGCAAACCAGTTTTGCAACACAGCACCATGATAGGCAGATTTTTTCTGTTCAGCACCAAAATTGTTACGTGGTGTGTGACACATCGAGCAGTGTGCTGCACCTTCAGCCAAATAACGTCCACGGTTCCATTCTTCCGATTGGGTATTGTCGTTTGCAAGAGGTGTTGCATCAAAGAACAAGCGGTTCCAACCCAACATCAAATAACGTATATTGAAAGGAAACGGCAATTGGTCTTCAACAACGCGATTATGAACCGGCTTAAGTGTTTTAATATAGTTCCAAAGATCATGAATATCCTGGTCACTCATCTTCACATAAGATGTGTATGGCATCGCAGGATATAATGGACCATTGGGGCCCTTACCGTTGCGAACTGCATTGGCAAATTGTTCTTCTGACCAATTACCGATGCCGGTTTCCTTATCAGGCGTGATGTTGCTTGCGAAAATAGTACCAAATGGTGTTTCTATACCATAACCACCCGATAATGCTGTGTTATCAGATGAATGGTGACAAGCTTGGCAGTCACCAGTGATAGCAACATAACGGCCACGTTCAACACTGGCGGCTTTCTCTGTTGCATCTTCATTGGCAAATTTTGCGCCGTCATACTGGCGTGATGGCATTGTTACCAAACCAATTATTGCAACGATGACACCAAGAACGATAAGACAAACGATGATCTTCAATAGTTTTTTCATGATTTCCTCCCCCTTTATTAAGCTTTGACCAATGGGCCGGGGTTAGGAATGTATTTTTCAATGATAGCCCTTGCTGTCCATAAAGCGAGCGCACCTACAGTACCTGTTGGGTTGTAACCGGCATTATTTGGAAATGATGAGGCACCAGAGACAAAAACATTATGAACGTCCCAACTTTGTTGATAGCGGTTGAGTACGCTTGTCTTAGGATCTTCACCCATAACAGCACCACCAATAGTGTGGTCGCTGGCTGTATCATAACCTGTGAAGTTGCCACGTGCGGAATTGGTTCCCACGACATATTTGGCGTTCATGGCACGGCCAATTTCAACGCTTCGATCTTCAATAAAACGTGCCGAACGGCGGTCATTTTCATTGTAGTTGAATGTCATACGCAACAAAGGTTGTCCGTGCGCATCTTTGTAGGTGGGGTCAAGATCAAGATAATAATCCTTATGGGAATAGCTTGTACCTTGCCCAAATACGACGGTTCCATTCTTCATGGAATATTTATAGGCTTTTTTCCATTCTTTGCCCCAACGTGGTGTATCGGGAGGTAGAAAATCAGCATTACCAATCGGGCGTGTACCACGGGTCACAACCAGAATACCAGCGCCACCGATAAAATCGAGATTCGAATGGTCGAAAGCATCACCGTTATAGTCATCAACTTGTGCCGAAAGTGCGCCTGCACCGGCAAATTGATTAAGGTTTTCATCTTCAAAGAAAATGCTTGCGCCAGAAACAGTTTGGAAACAATAAGCGCGACCAACAGTACCTTCACCGGATACTGGATCATAAGGTTTGCCAATTTTGGAAAGTAAAAGCAGGCGAACATTATGAAGTTGGAATGCACTGAAGACCACGATGTCTGCTGGTTGTTCCCATTCTTCGCCAGTGTTTTTATCAATATAAGTTACACCGGTTGCAGTCTTTCCATCTGGTGCCAAATTAGCTCTGAGGACTGTAGAGTCTGCAATAACCGTAAAGTTTTTGCGCTGCATTAATGCTGGAATAACACAGTTATTTGGTGTGCCTTTAGACCAGTTTCCGCAACCATAATACAAGCAATAACCGCAATAGGTACAAGGTGCCATATGAACGCCAAATGGATTTGTATATGCGTCAGACGTTTGTGCAGCAGGCACCATAAAGGGGTGCAATCCCATTTTTTGGGTGGCTTCAGTAAATATGTCCGTTAGGCGAGTGGTTTTTAAAGGGGGTAGTGGATATTCATTTTTGCGTGGGCCTTCAAATGGGTTGCCGCCTTCAATAATTTTTCCACGTAGATTGCCAGCTTTTCCTGAAATACCGGCGATTTGCTCAAACCGTTCATAGAATGGTTCGAGGTCTTCATAAGTAACCCCCCAGTCTTGTAGGATAAGACCATCAACAATCTTGCCCTCACCATAACGTTCCTTGACTGTTGTCATCGGTGTAAAGTCATAAGGGGTAAACCGCCATGCCATGCCAGCCCAGTGTGTGCCAGCACCACCGACATTGTAGCCCATATCAAATGTGCTCCAGTCGCGCACGGGAAGAGCCGTTTGTGTTCTATCATTGCGAACAGTCAATGTTTCTATCGCTGGAGGCAAAATAAGGTCGCGACGTGTATCCCAACGAAATTCATCGGCGTCCACTGCTGGCGGATGATCGGACGAAGCTTCCAGCCATGGTCCGCGTTCAATTGCTACAACTTCTAACCCCGCGCGGGTCAATTCCTCGGCAATAAGCGAGCCAGCCCAACCCAGCCCGACAATAACCACATCGGCTTTTTGACGTTTATTTGTCATCGTTTTTCCTTAAGAGATCAATTGTAACGCATTACCAAACTGATTGGCGCAATCTTCCAATCTTCACCTTTGCGATCCATAAAATCGCGATAATCATAACGCGCGCCGGGAAAGCCGACCATTTTCCAACTTACCATGCCTTTGTTCCCACCATAGATCGGGTCGGCGAGATATCCTTCACGAACATTCTGAAGCAGCAATTCGAAGAATGCTTTCGGCTCTATATTATTCCCCAATGGCAATGAGCCTTTTTCCATGTCGCTGATAATTGCGATCTGTCGTTCGTTTGACAATTTATCAAAGCTTTTACCATCAGTTTTCTGGCAATAGTCATCCAGAGCTTTCAAGCCCAATTTATAACGTTCTGCTGGCGCATGGTCGTATTGCGGCCCTTGCTCTGGCGTACCTTTGACAAATGGCCCCAAGCGATATTGTTTTTTACCTTGGCCAAAAGCGCCAGCCAATTGATGGTCAATAAATGTTACGCAACCAGCTTCTTTGGCTCCAATGGACAAATCGTCCGATGGAATAAGACAGTCTGCTATTGCACCAACAACATCGGCCTCGGCTTGTGTGAAAAACACTAATTTACCAGGTTCAATAACTGGATAAAAATCTGTTTTTGTTGCATTGGCTTGCCATGGCACACGGCTATTAATAACAGTTGCGTAACCTTTTTGAACAAAGGTTCCGGCGACAATAAAACCAGTTGCCAGTTTTAAAAATGTGCGACGTTCCATAAAATTTCACTTCCAAAAAACACTGGCCGTCAAAGGGCGATCAATCAAATAAGCTTTTTAAATTTGGAAGTATTATAATTATAAATAATATTATACTCATATACAAATTAATGTGAGCGACATTTTGTGGAATATTTTGATCGGGGAAGATTATTAGAAGACAATGTTGAGATAATGAAAATCTCTTAAGCATTGAGAAAATGTAAAAAACTTTCTTTTTTGACTTAAATATATGTTTTTTAAAATATTTTAAGTCGTTTCGACAAGCGTGAGCGTAAACTTTGATATTCCGTCATTATTGAATGCAGAATTATATTATAAAATAAATATGGTGCCTTAAGGTTTATAGATTATAATTATCTTGATAGAATATTAGTCAATTCATAAGGCTGTTTTATTTTATTCTAAAATACAGCTTAGGTTTTTAAGTCTTTGTGAAAAGTTTTTTATGCTTCCCACAAAGACTATAGTTTGTTTGGCAATAGGGGCTACCTTGTAGCGAATTTGCTCCAATATAAGCTTCCAGAATTTTATAAACTCTAGAATTTTGCCCTTAAGCCGATTGTTCCATTGAAACTATAATTGTCACTCGCCTTTTTAAAGGCACTGCGCACATTTGCTTCACCGTAAAGCGACCATGCATCATTATTCCAGTTATAGCTTGATCCAAATCCTAAGCCGCCGGAAAGATCTTTATTCTCATTACGGAAACTCGTGCCGGATACGTCAACTTTCGTTCCATCAAGAAATTCATAATAGAGATTGGTTATGCCATATAATGATAACCGACGGATATCTCCATTATCAGCTTTCCAACTTCTGTTATTGTTAATGGCAATGCCACCGCGCCCTTCCAGACTGTCCCCATCAATAAGAGACACTCTTGTATCCAATCCATCACGGAAAGTATCAAAATCAACCGAGGAAAATACAAGCTGAACCTGTGGCGTTACAGACCAACCATTGTTTATTTCTAAACGGTGCCCTGTTTCGACCGATAAAGCATAGCCAAAACCATTTTGATCTTTTGTATCCGATTGGGAATATGTTTTTGAATTAAAATCGGTTTCATACCACGTGGCTTGTGACTGCAAGTCGACATAAGTGCCGTTATAACCATACCATGTTGCAGCAGCTCCAATGCCATAGCCAGTGGTTTCAACTTTACCATGCCCATCGTCAGATTTGATATCGGCTTCTGCTTTACCATAATGCCCACTAACAGATCCAATCCAACTGCCTTGGTTTGTTTCTTTCAGCAAACCATCAACACCGGCCTGCATACGCCAAAGATCAAGATCGTAATTTTGCTCTGTTGGCGAATGGTTAGGGGTAACCTTACCGGTACTACCTTCCATACGCCCCCAAAATCCACGATGCTCTATGAGCGCATTGGCTTGGTCGCTTGTTGCTAGGTCATTACTAACTTGAGAACCATCTGCCCAAATACGATTACCAACTCTTTGTTGCAAAGTTGATAGCCTATTCAAGTTTAACAATACCTGCGGATAAGCTTCGTAAAGCGGTGTCGAAGGCCCATAAAACGGCTTCTTAGGATGATTGTTAACCGGCTCGGTTGTTGGATTGTTGGTTATATTGTCTTTGTTATGATCCTCCGTGACGTTTGTTTCATGATTATCACTATGACCATTGTCATGACTATGATCGTCATCGGCTTTGTCATGGTCATGAGGTTTTTCCTGCTTACCAGTATCGCTACTTGGTTTATTTTTGTCACTGTTATTGCCACTTGGCTTGTTTTTGTCACCAGTGTCATCACCTGGCTTGTTTTTATCGCCAGTGTCATCACCTGGCTCATTTTGGTCACTGGTATCGCCGCTTGGTTTGTCTTTGTCACCGGTGTTGTCGCCTGGTTTATTTTGGTCGCCAGTATCGCCGCCTGGTTTATTTTGGTCACTGTTATTGCCACTTGGTTTGTCTTTGTCACCAGTGTCGTCACCTGGTTTATTTTGGTCACCGGTATCGCCACCTGGCTTGTCTTTGTCACCCGTGTTATCACCCGGTTTGTCTTTACCATTGTCCGGATCAGTAGGTTTTTTATCCGTATCGTCGATAAATTCGCCCGAACGTAAATACCAGTCAGAAGCAATCTGATCGTCATTATAAATGTCATTTTTACCATCAGTTCTCGGCGAACCGCGATACAGAAGATAAGCATATGCGGTATCAGAACCTGCAACAGCAACAATACCATCATCGCGTTTATAACCACGTCCCCAACCGGTACCGATTACAAAACTATCAGCAGCTGTTGTTGCACCATTTTGAGCATCAACAACCTTGATACCTTCCAATTTTGTTATTTGGCTTGCCATAGTGGCAATATCACCATTAATATAGAGAGTGGTTGTACCGGTCACTTTGCCGCCATCGATAACAAGCTGATCCGAAGCAGCGCCATCGCCAGCCAAATCGGTGTTTAAACGGATTGCTCCACCGTCACTATGGTAATCACCTTTAATAATGAGACGTTCCGTAAAGACGTTATTGCCACTCGCACTCATATCAATAAGGCCAGAATTATTGAGCTTTACAGTGGCTGATGAACTGTCTTGCGTGCTAAAAATCGTTGCATGCCCATTTGTGCCGACATAGGCATTATTGTCGACAACCAAAGTACTTCCAGCTTTTATATTGACGTCTAAACTGTCTTGGCTCGTAAGGTCATTGGTTAATGTAAGCTTTGTGCCATTATCGATATTGATTTCGCGCCAGTTATTGCCAAAATCAACGCCGCTTCCCTCAGGTGCAATGCGTGTCAGATTATATCCATTTGAAAAAGAACCACCCGAAACAGCAATATTGGACAGGGTCAACTTATTGTCATGTCCACTGCCGGCAAATGCATATTTGAAATTGGTTGTATCAACTGGACCAGCAATTGTCGCTTGGTCGCCGTCGCCACCCCCCATATCAAAACCACCTTCCCATGTGCCACCAGACCATATCAATTGGTCTGCACCATTACCGGCTTGCACATGTCCACGTATTTTTGAAGCAGCATCTGAGAAAATGAAGTGGTCGCCCTGATTACTTCCCTTAACGGCCAAATTTTCAGCCTTATTAGCCAATATATTGCCAGCATTGATGAATGTTGTTCCTGTTGCCGCATCCTGCGGGCGGTTGGAAAGGTCAACCAGCAATGCATCATCACCCTTCGCTTGCAACGTTCCGGCATTTTGTACCTTTGATGCGGTTCCTGTTAGCCAAGCGGTGCCAG
The DNA here is from genome assembly GCA_946478665.1 of uncultured Bartonella sp. Taxonomy (GTDB): domain Bacteria; phylum Pseudomonadota; class Alphaproteobacteria; order Rhizobiales; family Rhizobiaceae; genus Bartonella. The sequence continues at coordinate 227,812 of CAMLCZ010000003.1, forward strand.
TAGCATTGCTCTCCATAGTTACAGTTGCAAGGTTGGTGACTTCACCAGTTGTATAGGTACGTAATCCCGTAGCATGATCGGACACATTGACTGTATAACCACGACCAATTGTCGTATTTGAATTTAAAACGGCATCCGTTAATTGGGCATTACGAAAATCATAACCAACACCATTGGCACCAACATTAATGGTAACGTTGGAATCTTGCGTTGTATTATTTTGATCCAAATATTGTGATACCAGCGCTACAGCTGTTCTAATACCAGAACCATTGCCGAGAACATCAATGGTTGCTTGTTTAAAAGCAATTTGCGCTGCAAAATTGACATCATCGGAAACAATGTTGTTTTCAATACCATTGCCGGTGCCATTTGCATCCAAGGTAATTTTATCAACACCAAGCACAACACCTTTCGCGTCTGATGCTAATAATACACCATGAGCACTGCCGGCGACCGATATTTCACCTTCACTGCCCATTGCATTTAAAAAGCCATTCTTTTCAAGGTATATACCTGCAGTACCGTCTTCCACCGTGATAATGCTGTTATTGACCACATTGGCCGAGGTATCTTTACCAGCTATCCCTTCAACATGAAGACCGGTGCCGTTTGCAATAGTAATATCGGCCTTGTTTTCCAGCCGTCCACCTTCAATAACATGAATACCTGTAGCATTAATGCCATTGGTCATGTTGATAACGCCTTCATTAACAAGAAGGGCGCTATTGCGCGTTATAAAGCCAGTAACATCTTTGGCGTTGGTATCTATTTTTGCAAAGTTATGAAGCTCTGTAAGGGAATCTTCCTCTGTTGTATAGCTCCAATCCAGCTGGTGGTAGCGACCGTCGACGACACCGCCAATAGCACCATCACCTTCAAGAAATATTTGCCGATCCTCATCATCCTTATCGCTGATCTGACCATAAGCACCACCATTGATAAATACGCCAATCGCGCCATGACCATCGACCGCCAATCGTGCATCTTTGGTAAGTATTTTTGTTTGTGTCCCATCAGATGCACGGCCAGCACCTTCCAGAATAATGCTTCTATCGGCGGATGCTTTTAATTGTTCACCATCACCATAAAATTCCGCTCCGCCATCAATACGGAAAAGAGAAGAATCCTTGGTGTTAACACTCATGTTTTTGGTGCTGTTTATGATACCGCTTTTAGTACCATAAACATAAAAGCCAATTTGTCTTTCACCATCCAAAAATTCTGGATTGGCGGAATCTGTTATCTGGGCAATACCACCATTTTTAACATAAACACCAACAGCACCATCACCAGTAAGCTTGATGCGTCCGTCAATTTTGGCGCGTGCAAAATGCGTGTCATCAGTGCGCCCATCAACCCAGACGCCGTAATTTCGCACCAATTTTTCTGCCTGCGCCGAGCCAGAAACGGTAATGACACTGTTTTCTGTCAATGTGATAAAGGCATCTTTTTGCGCCTCTTTCGTCGACAAAACATAAACGCCAACGCCATTGGTACCATTCAAAAAGATGGAGCCGTTGTTTATAACTTTATTTTGAATGCCGTTATCTCTTGCGACCAAGCCATAATTGCGAGCCCCTATGGTTCCCATCGTTTTTATCGTGTCGCCATTCAATATGATGCTACCATTATTGATAAGCTGAAGGGCACTTGTGTCATCAACAGCAACCATGGCAACAGCATTTTGCATTTTTGATCCAACAATAATCTTGCCGTCATTGGTTGCCGTGGCATTATTATCGACCAAAATACCGTAAAATCCGGTATTGTTGGCGTTACTTGTATCAGAAACACTTTCAGGATCAGACGGATTATATTGGGCGGCACGACCAATATAAATTGTACCATTTTCTGAGTTTAAAAATGTCGTGTACTTGCCACTGGCAAAAGCACCAATATTACGGCCGTTAAGTCCATCATTGTTGATACCCAGATTAACCACGCCGTTATTTACGCCATGGCCAACACTATAAAGATAAAAACCATTGCTGTAAGCCAAATTCAATTCGGACTGTCGGTTGATGGAAACATTGATGATGCCATTATTGGTGGCCGTGCCACCATAAAACGCCTCAAAACCTGAACCATAGTAAAATTCATCAGTGTTATCCACTGTGGTATCATGGATATATGACTCACGAAAACCAGCATTGATAACACCATTATTGATAGCGGTTGAATGGTTCCCTGAAAGATCATCAGAGCCAAGAATAACTGTTGAATTGCCGTGTGCGGAAACGATTGCACCATTTTCAATCTCGACACTGCTACCACCTTCGGCAACAAGTGCACCAGAATATTTGGAGACATCGAATTTTACATCGATTTGTGCACCCGATTTGACGATAACTTTACCGCCATTGCTGGCATACATTGCGCGTGTATCACCGGGATCTTCATAAATCTCGTCTGTTGTCGAAATATTGGATCCAGGACCAGCAACATGAATCGTATCAACTGGTGGCTGCGCAACTGAAAAAGCAGCATTATACTGGTCTTGCGTTTTTAGTGAGGGGTATTTCGGATCTTTTAACGCACTTACCAGTTCAGAATTATAATTCATCAAATCTTGAACCGAAGATAATTGACGTGTCTCACCTTTATAGTCAACGAAGCTATAAGGAAATCTGGGAACATCAATTGATGTTACTTTATTTTCTTTTTTCAGCTGATAGGCGCGCGATTCAAACGAGTTTTTAGAATGCCATTCTACAACACTATTCTGACCATCAGCCCATGTTAAATTCGAGTTTTTTAATGCAAAATAGGTTGTTTGTGGCGCGCCATAAGGATTGTTACCTTTAAAATCATCAAATTTGACATCGATATGTGCACCGTTTGATGCTTTGCCAAAACCAGCACTGATATATTGGTCATTACCAACAGCTTGGGCTTTAAGAACTTTTGCGTTCCCCCAATCTGATGTTGTAAAAGATGTATTGGTATAGACATTGACTGTATATGATTGCCCACCGGCATCAACCAACGGTATAATTCCATTGCGCGAGCCGATATCCAATTTCGTTTTACCGTTGACACTTGGGTCAAGGTTACCAAGCCTATCCACCCCACTAATGCCAGATGTGCCATGTTTTATAACCGATAAGTCACCGTTTAATGTCAGTGTCGTGCCCGCACCATCAGCCAATGCGGAACCTACGTAATGGTCGCTATATTGCGGATTAAATGTTGCATCGCTAACAGTGCAGCTATCATCTATAGGGGCTGTTCCGCCGCTCCAATCGGTGCCTACGTTACATGCCGAGCCTGCGTAAAGTTTGGTAATACAAACACTTGAAAGTAGTAAAGCAGAAGATGTTACGAAAATAGATTTTTTAAGATTGGATTTTCCAAAAGAAAATACAGAGCCAATTTTACCGAAATTGCAGAAATTTTCTGTATTTTTACTGCTCATTATAGGCGACCCCCTTAGAAAAACTGGACGAAGTGAATTAAGCTTCAAATAAAGTGAATTAAGCTTCAAATAAGCAGAAATATTTCCAACAACCCCAATATATCGTTCAGAAACCGTTCTTCTACCCGATGATATATAATGTTATAAACGAATTACTCTTTATAACAGAACTTGTATTCGACTTTTAACCTTTATTTACGACAATAAATTTATGTGTTTTGGGTAGCATAACAGCTCATGTTGGGTCAATAAAGTAAATTAGAATATTTTAACTTTTATTTATAAAAGAAAAATAATTTTAAGTTCTTGTTGAGCTATTTTATGAATATAATTTTTTATTAAAAATATTATATTGAGTATTAGTGAAGCTTAGATACAATTAAAACCTTGAATGGCATAAAAAATTTTATCTGAGAAGTTTCTATAGATTAAAAAAACGGGATAGATTTCGATAATACTCAAATTGCGTAAAAATTATTCGTGAAAAAATGTATAGTGCGCCAGTTAACTTCACTCACATATCGATATTGACTTGAAAACCACGGTCACTTCTATCTCTGGGCGACAAATAAGTAATTTTTATCGGCATTGTTTTTGCAAGTGCTTCCACAATTGATAATCCGAGTCCCGAACCATCTTTATGATTATCACCACTATAAAAGCGTTGGCTAATGTATTTCAGTTGTTTTTCGTTAAGAACAGGACAATCATTGGCAATGATGATACTATTTTTGTTGATAAGAATGTCTATTATTGATGAGTCTGTACTGTAATTAAGGGCATTTTCTAATAAATTGCGTATTATAATGCCAAAAGCATCGCCGTTAAGGTGTTTTTCAAGTGTTGTAACTTGATAATCAGCCTGAATACGACGTTCCGTTGAACTGGAACAGGCAAAATCATCAATAACAGTTTTAATATAAGGTATCAGATCAACCAAAATTTCACTAGTGCCCAATTGCACGTCCGCTCGTGCAAGTTGCAGGAATTTTTCACTTAAACGCCGCAGACGTTGAAGGGCGCTTTCCACTTCTTTTGCGCGCTCGTGATAGGCTTGAGGGACTTGCTCCATAAGAATTTGTGTGTGCGCTAAGGCCGCAGCAATTGGTGTGCGTATTTCATGCGCGCTGTTTGAAGTAAATGAACGTTCAGCTTCCAATGCCGCTTTTAGCTTTGCAAGCAAACTATTGACCGAACTAATAATTGGCAGAAATTCATCTGGCATGGCTGTGCTTGCGATCGGTTGCATATTTCCGGTATCTTTTTCGGAAATATTATTGCTTAATTTCTTAATAGGGCGAAGTTGTCTGGTTAGAACAAACCCTATAGCAACCACGCTTAAGGGGATAAGCAATAATGCTGAAATAAGCATTGCGCTCATTGCTTCACGCACGGCTTCACGCCGTTCAGAAAGGCGATCGGCAACCTGTATGACATAATCTCCGTTTTGGCTGACGAGAGAATAGACGCGCCATTTCCTTGTCTTGAAGAAACCCGTTTCCAGTGGCGCACCATAGGGGTTTAATGGGGCATCTTCGGAGCGCATAACCATTTTGCCATTTTTATCCAAAACTTGGTAGGTGGTATATTCAGCGGGTGTATTATGGTTATCTGTTTTGATTAGAAGATTGGAGTCAGGATCCTTTTTTTGAATATCCTCAAGGGTTAGTGGCAATAGCCGCTCCGCAGTGACCTGCAATGTTCCATCAAAGGACTCGCCATATTCTTCATACATGGCCAAGGCCGCCATGCCACAAGCAACAATCCAGAAGATCAAATTCATACATGTGACAGAAATAATAAGCTTTCGCGTTAGACTATTACTGCGAGCCCATTTTATCAGCATAAACTATATCCTCGACCATGATATGTCTTAATACGGTCTTTGCCAATTTTCTTTCTTAGCCGACTTATATAAACTTCAACCGTGTTGCTTTCGATTTCAGAACCAAAGGCGTAAATAGTATCTTCAATCTGAGATTTTGTAACCAGCATATTGGGGTGGCTTGCCATATATTCAACAATCGCCCATTCACGGCTGCTCAGCTCAATTTCCTTATCTTGTATGAAAATACGTTTGTTGCTGATGTCAATCGTCATATCACCAAGAACAACATCGGATTTCCCCTGACCAATGATGCGTCGTGTAACAGCCCCCATGCGTGCCGTTAATTCAAACAGGTCAAAAGGTTTCACAAGATAATCATCAGCGCCGCAGTTTAGTCCTTCTATGCGCTCACTGACCTGATCATGCGCAGTTAAAATAACGACAGGGGTTAAGATATTTTTAGCGCGGATTGTTTTTAAAAAATCAAGGCCATTGCCATCCGGAAGGCGAAGGTCAAGCAGAATAAAATTATAGTCTATTGTTTCAACAGACGCAAAAGCATCGTCCAATGTCTCCGCCCAATCAACAGCGTTATTCTGGTTAACAATATGGTCGCGTACAGCGCGTCCCAACGACGTGTCATCCTCAACCAGTAAAACACGCATTATTGATTTTCTCTGCCCAAAGAATTGCCTTGGCAAGGTTTGAAAATGTCAAGTTTCTCATCTTTCAATGCAGTTGTAACATTCATCATTGTTAATACAGAGGGAAACAGATTGTCGTGCGACATAGGTTCAATACCTGCATTATGTTTGATACAACTCAGGTCAGTCGCCATTGTTTGGGCAAAAGGTTGTGACATCCATAAAATAAATGGAATGTGGGTTTGTTCGGAAGGTGCCATAGAATAGGGCATACCATGTAGATATAAGCCATTTTCTCCCAAAGATTCACCATGGTCGGACATATAAATCATTGCGCTATCAAATTTGCCTTCACGCGCTTTCAATTTATCAATAATGGCACTCAAAAAATAATCGGTGTAAAGGATACTATTGTCATAGGCATTGCGGATTTCCTCTGGCTTGCAATCACTGAATACGGCAGCCCGACAATCTGGCTTGAAATGACGGAATTCTTCAGGATAGCGTTCATAATAGGCTGGTCCATGGCTACCCAATTGATGGATAAAAAGCACACTGTCTTCCTTTACACCATCGAGCCAACTATCAAGTTTGTCCAACATAATGCCATCATGGCATTCACCATCGATACAAAATTGTGGGTCTTTACTGCCATAAAAAGATAGGGTTTTAACGCGGTCAGAAACACCTTTGCTTCCGGTATTGTTTTCCCACCATTCTACATCAATGCCAGCTGTTTTAAGAATGTCGGGAAGGCTGCTTGTCGAAACAGCTTTTACAATTGTAAAATCCCGTTTTGGAAAGGGTGAAAACATACATGGTAAGGATTGGGCTGTTGCGGTTCCGCAGCTTATTGTATTCGGAAAATAAATAACATCACGTTTTTTCAATTCCGGATTTGTTTCTTTCTCATACCCTTGCAAAGAAAAATCGGCGGCTCTTGCCGTTTCACCAGCAACAACAATTGTCACACGCGGGCGGGCATTGTGTTGTGACAACGGATTTTTTTTCGCGTCTAGACCAACCTGTTTGAAGACCTGCGATTTATCATGGTGACTTCTAATCACATATTTGACCACATTGCCGATCGGTAAAATTGGATTAACAATACGTATAAGCTCATGATGCTCGCGGACTGTTGAAATAAGCTGACGGGACGAAATAAGCGTACAAAACACAGCTATCATCAGACATGGTACAATAACGGAAAGATTGAATAATACCTTTTTGATAAAGTTCCGGTGTCTGATACGAACCCATATAATCAATAGGCTTGGTATAATACCTGTAACAAGAATATGGATAATAAAACCGGAAGTCATCAAATTGGATGCTTCAGCCGATGTTGTTTCAAAAGCATTGGCCACCATGTTTTTGTCGATAATGGTGCCAAACTGATCGGTAAACCAACTTGCTATACTACCGGATACTATAAAAATAATGAAAATCGGCTTGATAAGGTATTTTACCGAAACCGTTACAGTCATTGCAATAAATATGCAGGTAAGACCGATAATAACCGCGGCAATGGGGGCATAGTCATAATGGAATGCCTGTAAAACATGCACCCAGAATGTCTTGTTAAAAACAGCAATGAGGTAAATGGCAACAATGATTGATAGAGCCATGCTACTGATGGACGGGCGATGCTTTAGAAGAGATTTCATCATATAGGGGGCTCACATCGGTAAAGGGATAATGGAAGAAAAGGGTTTTACATATTGCAATGAAAATTTTTCACATGAATTCCTTGGATTAGGGAGTGTTCCCAACTTTGACATTTCTATTTTTACAGCTTTAACATCATTCTGGAAAGCTGAAAGTTGATTTAAACGGTCTATTATTTTTGCCGAATAATCTTCTGTAACTTCTACAGCACTTAGACTGTGAACGCCACAGATAACGCGGCTTTCAGCAAAGCTGCGCGCATGGGCAAAAATTTCACTACGTTGTTCAGGAAAAAATATGACCAATAGCCTCGCTACTGTCCAACCACGCATAGCATGTCCAGACGGGTAATCATAGCCGCGGGCGGGTTCGCACGTTGCGCCGCTATATAATTTGAATGGCCGTTCTACCTTAAAAATCTTTTTCGATTTTAGAGCGAGTTTTTCCGTGTCTATTGCTGTCTTTTGCAATAATTTTGAAAAAGCGGGCAACTCTTTCAAAACCAAATGACGTCGTGCTGCGCAGCTAAAGCCTTCAACAATATCGTCATCTGTCGCTGTTGCATCAATAATCGCTTGTTGCCAACGCGCATTATTTTTTTGGCTACGTGTTTCCAAGAATACCTCTTTGTCACGTTTCTGTTCGATACTATTTAAGGTTGGAGGCGCAATCGAAAGCATCATATGCATTTTTCCTAAACGGTTTAGGTAACCCTTTCCACCGAGGTAATAACCGCTGCAAAACAATACCGCACAGATCAACACAGTAATATTGAGCTTTTTCATATGACGCATTCGCAGACTCCAAATGTCTGCGGGTACGTTTAAAATCAAAAACTGACAGTATCCTGAAAGAGTAAAAAACTCAGATCATAATGAATAATCACATGATAACACACATAAATTTTTAATAATGATGAGAAGAACTCCAATAATTAAACCAATTTACATAAAAATGGTCAGCAATAAGAAAGGTAAAAATAAAATATAGTATTGATTATTTAAAAGTTTATAAGATTTTTTAAAAAGATTTATTGTGTGTGAAATAAAATGTCAATTCAGTGTAATTGTGCTTTTTGGTTCAATAAAAATGCATAAAATCGTTCTATAACTTTGATAATTTACACCAGACGATCAAATATTGTTGCTTTTGCCATTGTAGTGATTGACTTGTTGGCCAAGTTGGACATTCTCTCCCTAGTTCATAATGCTAAACAGAAATACCATGGAGAATAATGAGATGCAGAATAGTTCTCTTAAAAAAGGATTGAACAAGCGTCACGTTTTTTTCATTGCCCTCGGCTCGGCAATTGGTACTGGTTTGTTTTATGGATCGGCAGGAGCCATTAAACTTGCAGGCCCAATTGTTTTGCTTGCCTATTGTATTTCGGGCGTTATGGCATTTATGGTTATGCGTGCTTTGGGTGAAATGGTTTTGCATAATCCATTGCCGGGCTCATTTGGCCGATATGCATCAAATTATATTGGTCCATTTGCCGGATTTCTGACTGGCTGGACTTATGTCTTTGAAATGGTTTTGGTTTGCCTTGCGGATATTACAGCATTTGCCACCTATATGGGGTTTTGGTACCCTGATGTGTCACCATGGATTTGGGCATTAGGCATTACACTTATTATAACGGCTATGAATCTTATGGCCGTCAAGATTTATGGTGAAATGGAATTTTGGTTGTCCGTTGTAAAGATAGCAGCCATCATCGCCATGATTATAGCTGGCATTGGCATTATCCTATTCGGCTTTGGCAGCGTGTCACACCAACCGACAGGCATTCATAATCTTTGGTCAAATGGCGGTTGGATGCCTAATGGTTGGCTGGGATTTATCGCATCATTCAGTGTTGTTGTATTTGCTTTTGGTGGTATCGAAATTATCGGATTGATGGCGGTTGAAGTTAAAGATGCTGACCGGAATATTCCAAAAGCAATCAATGCTATTCCATTTCGGATCCTGTTTTTTTATGTCATTACGCTGGCAATCCTTATGTCGCTTTATCCGTGGGACAAAATTGGTCTTGGTGGAAGTCCATTCGTGACTATTTTTGAAAGTTTGGGCATAAAATATGCCGCCAATATTCTTAATGTCATTGTTATTACAGCTGCTATCTCGGCAATCAATAGCGACCTTTACGGAGCAGGGCGTATGTTACATGGCCTTGCCGAAGATGGACACGCTTTCAAAGCCCTAAATTATGTTTCAAAAAATGGCATTCCTGTTTTGTCGGTTTTGGTCATGTTTCTTGTGCTGATCGCTGGTGTGGTTCTTAATTACTTTTATCATGAGAAACTATTTTTCCTCATCGCTGCTATGGCGACATTTGCAACCGTTTTTGTTTGGCTGATGATTTTATTGTCGCAAGTTTTCATGCGTTGGAAAATGACAAAAGAGGCACAAATGAATTTGGCATACCAAATTCCATTTTGGCCTGTTGGACCATTTGTAGCGATTGTGTTTATGGTATTCATTATCGCTCTATTAGGGGTGTTTGACGATACACAAGCGGCATTGGTTGTTGGTGTTATCTGGGTTGTGTTGCTCGCTATCTGTTTTCAATTTATGAAAATTTTCCGGAAAGCAAAATAGCGCGATAGATAAAGCTTATTATAGCAGCGGCATTGGTGTTTGCCGTTTTTAAAAACAATATGAGTTACAGCAATTCATTGCCGCATCCGTTTTTTGTTAGAAAATTCAACTTTATTGTTGGGAAATTCAACGCAACATACCTTGGCAAGGAAAAAATGTAATGCACCTTGATAAGGCTGTACGCGTTAGATGCTTTTCAATGCCTATCAAAGTATCCATTATACAGAAATTGCGTGTTCTTGCGCGTACCATTGCATCCAATTATGCAAGGACTTTACATGCGGCTTATTAAGCTCTTCCAGAAGTTGCTCTTGCAGATTTTGTACATCGACATCAAGCAACATTGCCTTGATAGGTCCGATTGCGGACGGTGTCATTGATATGCGTGTAAAACCAAGCCCTAAAAGAGCCAGAGCAATAAGAGGTCTACCAGCCATTTCGCCACACAACGTCACTGGAGTATTGTTGCGTTTTCCAGCTTCAATAATGCAGCGCAGCGCGCGTAAAAACGAAACTGAAAGTTGATCGAAACGATGCGACATTTCAGCATTGCCACGATCAATCGCCATCATGAACTGGAATAGGTCATTTGATCCGACAGACACAAAGTCTACCGCTTGCATAAGCTCATCCAATTGGAAAAGTAAAGCTGGTACCTCAACCATCGCCCCCAATTTTATCCTTGTTGGCAATGCGTGGCCAAAACGCGATAGATAAGCAACCTCACGGTCAATCAATTGCCTCGTCCGGTTAATCTCGCCAACTTCCGTCACCATTGGTAACATGAGGCGCAGCTCACGTCCCCCCGAAGCTTTTAAAAAAGCGCGCAGTTGCGTGCGCATAAGCGCGGGTTTATCAAGCGTTAAACGAATGGCGCGCCAACCAAGAGCGGGGTTTTCTTCCTGTATCTTGTTGCGGAAATATGGAAGTACTTTATCGCCACCAATATCAAGAGTGCGGAAGGTAACAGGCTTATCGCCAATGGTTTTGTAAACATTGCGATAAAGATTTTCCTGCTCATGTGCGCGCGGAAATTTCGAGGCAATCATAAATTGTAGTTCTGTCCGAAACAGACCAATACCTTCCGCACCCGATTCATCCAATTGCGGTAAATCAACAAGAAGACCAGCATTCATCAGCAATGTGATATGTGTGCCATCTTTTGTAATAGAAGGTACATCGCGCAAATCGCGATATAGTTGCTGTTTGCGTGCACGAAACCGTGCCTTTTCTTCATAAGCTCTTTCAACATCAATGACAGGGCGCAAATAGATACGGCCATCTTCACCATCAATAATAACGGAATCGCCGTTTTCTGAAATGGAAACAACACCTTTGGCTTGTCCAACAACAGGAATGGACATAGCACGCGCAACAATAGTGACGTGACTTGTTGTGGCTCCATCTTCAAGAATAAGGCCACGTATGCGGTCACGCGGGTAATCCAAAAGTTCGGCAGCCCCCATAGAGCGCGCGACAATCACCGCATCTTTAGGCAAATTTGCCGCTATAGTTTCTCTGGTGCGCCCCATAAGCTGGTGCAAGAGACGGTTGGCCAGATCATCAAAATCCGATAAACGTTCCCGCAAATAAGGATCTGTCAGGTGGATCATGCGGGCACGTGTGTCACTTTGTACTTTTTCAACCGCTGCTTCAGCCGTTAAACCATTATTGATGGCTTCTTCCAAACGATGAACCCAACCCGTATCATTGGCAAACATGCGGTAGGTTTCAAGAACATCGCGGTGTTCACCTTCACTTGCGACATCACTTCTTGAAAGCATATCATCAATCGACAGACGTAATGAGCCAATGGCCTTGGTGAGCTTTTCTATTTCAACCTGACTATTTTCATTGAATAGGTTGGTAACCACAATACGTGGTTCATGAAGTACAACATGACCAATGCCTATGCCATCATTGAGCGATTGTGCCGTTAGGGTAAACGGGCGACGCATATTAACATCGCCATTCGTGTGCGTGGCACGTGGCAGGTCGCCGGCTGCTATCATCTCTGCAAGCACCATGGCGACAGTTTCCAAGGCCTCAACCTCGTCATCGCTATAGCCACGTTGACTGCGATTTTGTACAACCAAAACCCCTAAGGTGCGCCCCGCACGCAAAATCGGAACCCCGAGGAAGGAAGAATAGATTTCCTCACCTGTTTCAGGCAAATAAGCAAAAGCGGGATGTTTTTGTGCGTCTGTCAGATTTAACGGACGGGCAGTCGCTGCAATTGTTCCGACAAGGCCTTGACCGAGACGTAATTGGGATAAATGAACTGCTTTGGGATTTAGGCCCTTTGTTGCAAACAATTCCAGCATACCATCTGAACGTAAAACATAAAACGAACAGACTTCGGCGACCATATTTTGGGCAATTTCACGGACAATAAGATTTAACCGTTCTTGAGGGTCCATGGCAGACGCCATAAACTCGCGTAAACGCTTTAATATCACTCTGGGGCCTGCATGGGTCTCCCGCATTGTCGATCAAATCTCCCGTTTTGGTCATTCAATCTAGAGTAGTTTTGCCAGAAGGCCAATTTAATCCCGATATTATATTGTAAATTCGGGATTAAATGATGATGACCTTTAATTATTTATCCTTATCTAAGCCATAAACTGAATGGAGTGTACGTACTGCCAATTCGGTATAGGCATTATCAATCAGGATTGAAATTTTAATTTCAGATGTTGTAATAGCGCGGATATTGATGCCTTTTTCTGCAAGCGCTTTGAACGCCGTCGCTGCAACACCAGTATGGCTGCGCATGCCAATTCCGATAATGGAAACCTTTGCAAGTTCTGTTTCGGATTGGATAACATCAAACCCAATATCTTTTTTATTTTTTTCAAGTGCGGCAACCGCCTTTTGAACATCACCAGATGGTACGGTGAAGGTCATATCGGTTTTTGAACCGTCTTCCGAAATGTTCTGTACAATCATGTCAACATTAACATGTTGCTCGGCCAATGGGCCAAATATAGCTGCCGATATGCCTGGCCGGTCGGCCAAACGGCGTAGTGAAATTTGAGCTTCTTCTCTGGCGAATGCTATTCCGCTGACAACCTGTTGTTCCACGATTTCATCCTCGTCGCAAATGAGTGTTCCGGGTGGATTAATAGGGTCACCCATGCCCGGAGCATCGGGATCCTCAAAGCTTGAACGCACAAATGTGCGCACTTTATGTACCATTGCCAGTTCGACAGAGCGTACTTGCAAGACTTTTGCCCCAAGTGACGCCATTTCCAGCATTTCTTCAAAAGCTATTTTTGGTAAGCGGCGTGCCTTTGGCTCAATACGTGGGTCAGTGGTGTAAACCCCGTCAACATCAGTGTAAATGTCGCAACGGTCAGCTTTTACGGCAGCAGCAATGGCAACAGCACTGGTATCTGAGCCGCCCCGACCAAGCGTTGAAATGCGATTATCCGGTGCAAGGCCTTGAAATCCTGCGATAACAGCAACTTGCCCTTCTTTGAAACGCTCAATCAGTGCTGATCCGTCTATATCGGTAATGCGGGCTGCACCATGGGTGTTATCAGTCGAAATTGGAATTTGCCAACCAAGCCATGAACGGGCATTGATACCCATTGATTGCAATGTTATGGCAAGCAAACCAGCAGTAACCTGTTCACCAGATGCAACAACCACATCATATTCACGTGCGTCGTGCATGGGTGAAGCTTCACGTGTCCAGCCAACAAGTTCGTTGGTTTTGCCGGCCATTGCCGAAACAACAACAGCAACCTCATGACCAGCATCAACTTCACGCTTAACATGGCGAGCAACGTTTTTTATCCGCTCGATATTGGCAACAGATGTCCCACCGAATTTCATCACAATGCGCGCCATTTGAACTACTCTTGCCTCTGATTTTTTAAAACTATTAAAAAGTTTGATCTTTAAGACTATACAGTCCCTTTCACATAGCGAATATCACTAATTTAAGCAAGACTGACATGTTATTACGAATATTAGATTGTTTGCCTATTGACTTTGAATATTTTACAACAGACTTGATACAACGTTAAGCGCAAGGAGAGTTCTATGGCCGAAGCCGCACATACCACGATCGATCAGGCAGAAGTTGACCATTTTTCGCGTATTGCCGCGGAATGGTGGAATCCACAAGGTAAATTCCGTCCACTGCATAAATTCAACCCAACACGTCTTGCCTATCTCAAAGAAAAAATCTGTTTGGCATTCGATAGGGACCCGAACGACGCGGAACCTTTAAAAGGATTAAGACTTCTTGATATCGGTTGCGGCGGCGGCCTGCTGTGCGAACCTATGGCACGCTTGGGAGCAGAGGTTGTCGGGGCAGATGCTTCATCAACAAATATTGAAGTTGCAAAAATTCATGCCGCCCAATCAGGGGTAAAAGTTGACTATCGCGCAACCACTGCAGAAGATTTGTCAAAGGCTGGTGAAAAATTCGACATCGTTCTCAATATGGAAGTGGTCGAACATGTTGCTGATGTCGATTTATTTATGGCAGAAAGCGCAAAAATGGTAAAACCACAAGGGTTGATGTTTGTTGCAACACTCAATCGCACTTGGAAAGCTTGGGGATTAGCCATTATTGGTGCGGAATATGTGCTGCGCTGGTTGCCCAAGGGCACGCACGACTACAACAAGTTTTTAAAACCAGACGAGATAAAATCCAGATTGGTCAGTGGTGGCCTTACTGTTATTGATGAATTGGGAATTACCTATAACCCACTAAACGACAGTTGGAATCGTTCTAAGGACATGGATATCAATTACATGTTGCTTGCTCGGCGGTTGAAATAATACAACCGCTTTCACATCAATTTTCGTCTTCAGGCAATGAAGGGAGTGGGACGACAGAAATGCCGTCCTCCACCAATGAAGATACTTCCTTTACGCTCGCTTCGCCATAAATGGCGCGCTCTTCCACTTCCTTGAAATGAATACGACGTGCTTCCTCGGCAAAACGGTCACCAACATATTCCGCTTCCTTACGCACTTTTTTGGTAACTTCTCGTAAGGCAGACAACATTTTTTGCTGTTCGGCTTCCAAACCCAATCCAACCTGCTGTTCCCGTTTGCGTGCAGTGGAAACTGCTGGCGCCATCAACTGTTTTTCAACGGATGTTGAATGACAGAAAGGACAACTCAATAGACCGGATTTTTTTTGCCCATCAAAATCTTCATTGCTACGAAACCATGCGTCAAATTCATGCGCATTATCACAGTGAAGCGAGAAACGGATCATCTTTACTTTCCGGCAAGAAGGGAATCAAGTTCGCCTTTTTCATCAAGTGCATGGATATCGTCGCAACCGCCAACATGAACATCACCAATGAAAATCTGCGGAAATGTATTGCGTCCATGGGCACGCTCAACCATTTCTGGACGTCTATCACCGGAAGCGTCGATTTCTTCATAAGCAACGCCTTTTGATTCCAATAATTCTTTGGCAGAAGCGCAATATGGGCATCCAGGACGGGTATATATTGTTACATGTGGCATTTCATTCTCCATTTATTTTTATATAAGTAATATTGTTTTCTCACTCAAGTAAAACACGTATCGGCAGTTTCCGTTAAAACACGCGAAAAAGTAAGAACACTGACCTTGTGTGCGCCGGCTTTGCACAAGGTTGTTGTGGCAGCGCGTACCGTTGCACCCGTGGTAAAAACATCATCCACCAATATTATGTTTTTCCCCTTTATAGCGGTTTTACCGGCTTTGGGTACTGTAAATGCGCCTTTAACATTTTTGTGGCGTTCTGTTGCCCGTAATCCAACCTGTTGGCGGGTGTAACGGTGCCTTTTAAGCACATCTGGACGAAAGTCTTTTCCTGTCTTTTGGGCAATGTAGCGTGATAATTCAGCAGCTTGATTATAATGCCTTGTTAAAAAACGCCTAAAATGCAGTGGAACAGGCACAATCAAATCGCAATCAGCCAGAATATCATTACCGGCAATAATCATCCAATCAGCCATGAAAGAAGCAAGTTCGGTGCGGTCACCATATTTTAAACGTGTAACGAGATTGCGGGCAAGACCATCATGGACAACGGCAGAACGTGCATGTGCAAAGGGTGGTGGCGATTGTAGCGCTTCGCCACTTAAGAAACCATCCCCTGGGTCATAAACAAAAGGCGTGCCCATTATCGGGCAATACGGTTTGGTAATAAACTGGATCTTCAACCAGCAATCCGGACAAATCGCGCCATATTGTGAAACAAAGGCACCACACCCCGGACATGTTGGCGGAAAGATTATATTCATAACCTGTTCGAAGAGCTTCAGTTTATTATCCTTTCCATATAGCTATTGATCGCCGGATATGTCAGGTGGTAAAAAGTTTACCGTTATAATTTGCCAAACTTATGAAGATTTATGAAGAGCAGCTATTTTACGTCAACTTGAATTCATATATCTTGTTTCTAAAAACAGGAATATATCACGACACGCATCATGGATAATCCGCTAATATTCAACTATAAACTTATCGAACAATTTCGCAAACGTGCATTTAAAAAATATGGTCAAAGCGCTGATTTTTTATTGCAATATGTCTGCACGGAACTGTCAGAACGTTTGCAGACTGTTGATCGTAAGTTTCAATTGGCTGCAGATATTCATGGGCATACCGCCCAAGGTGCGCAAACCTTGTTAAATTCCAACAAGGTGGACGCTGTCGATATTGTCGAAACCAGCGAAGATTATATAAACGGCTCATATAAATTCATGAAACGGCATCGTGAATTACTTGATTTACCCGACCACTATTATGATCTTGTTACATCGCTTTTGTCACTACACATTACCAATGATGTGCCGGGTGTTTTGCTACAAATAAAAAAATCTTTGAAGCCAGATGGTTTGTTTCTCGGTGTTATGGCTGGTGCCGGCACACTTGGCGAATTGCGAGAAAGTCTGTTGCAAGCAGAAATGGAAATTTATGGCGGCGTAAGTCCAAGAGTCTACCCGTTTGCAGATATTAGAGATGCTGGTGCATTATTACAGCGTGCTGGTTTTGCTATGCCGGTTACTGATGTAGAAGATTTGACTGTGCGGTATAATACAGCCTTTGATCTTATGTATGATTTGCGCGCAATGGGTATGCAAAATGCATTGATTGGGCGATCGAGAAAAACCTTATCGAAAAGGTTTTTCAATCGCGTTGCCGAAATATATGCAGAACGCTTTAGCGATCCTGATGGTCGCATTCGTGCGAGATTTTCATTTGTTTGGCTGTCGGGTTGGGCGCCGGATAAAAACCAGCAAAAACCTATGAAACCGGGAACAGGAAAAATTTCACTTGCTGACGTTCTGGGCGATAAATCAGGACAATAAAATAGTTATAGAAGACTGAAATTTTGCAATCCTTGCTCGATGATAGAACCGTTCAACGTGTAAACGCTATACGTTGACTTTTACAAAAACAGCATCGGATATGTTGTCATTGCGTTAACTCGGTGCGCTGGTCTTTCAGTGTTCCTGCAACTCTTTTTCCGTATTGGAATTTAATATTTCCTTATTTGTTTCACCCAGTATCTGAGAGGTCATTGTACCGGCAGTCATGGCGCCATTAACGTTGAGGGCGGTTCTTCCCATATCTATCAATGGCTCAATAGAGATAAGCAAAGCAACCAGTGTGATAGGTAATCCCATGGTGGGCAATACGATTAAAGCGGCAAATGTTGCGCCACCGCCAACACCGGCAACACCAATGGAACTCAGTGTTACAACACCAACCAGGGTCATGATCCACATTGGATCAAGTGGGTTTATACCAACGGTTGGCGCAACCATAGTTGCCAACATAGCCGGATAGAGGCCAGCACAACCATTTTGCCCAATTGTGGCACCAAATGATGCAGAAAAACTCGCAATTGATTGCGGAACGCCAATACGCTGCGTTAATGCTTCAATGTTCATGGGAATGCTGGCAGCACTGGAGCGGCTAGTGAATGCAAATGTCAAAACTGGCATAACTTTTGCAAAAAACCGTAATGGATTAATTCCTGTAAGGGCAAGCAAAATACCGTGAACAGCAAACATAATTGCAAGCCCAATATAGGACGCGATGATGAAGGATAGTAATTTTATCACATCTTGTGCATTGGATGTTGCAGCCACTTTGGTCATGAGAGCCAAAACACCATAAGGTGTTAACAAAATAACCAGCCTTACCAGCTTCATAACCCATGCTTGAAGCGTATCAATTGCAGCAATAACATGGTTCCCCTTGTCAGGATTATCTTTTACCAAACGGATTGCTGCTGCCCCTAGAAAAGCGGCAAAGATAACAACACTGATAATCGATGTTGGATTTGCTCCCGTTAGCTCGGCAAAAGGATTTTTCGGGATAAAGGATAAAATAAGTTGCGGAACAGACATATCTGCTACTTTAGAGATATAATTTGTCTGTATTGCACTGAGACGAGCCGTTTCCGCGCTGCCTTGCACAAGACCATCAGCCGTTAAGCCAAAAAGGTTTACCATTAATACGCCGACAAGAGCAGCAATGAGTGTTGTGAGCAGTAAAATGCCTAACGTCAAAGTTGCGATTTTGCCCAATGATGTTGCAGAATGTAATTTTGCCACAGCGGATAATATGGACGCAAAAACCAATGGCATAACAATCATTTGCAGCAACAACACATAGCCATTTCCAACAATATTGAACCATTCTATCGATTTTTTCAAAGTTGGATTTTCTATGCCATATGTCCATTGCAGGAATATGCCAAAAATAACCCCAATAATGAGTCCAATAAGAACGCGCCGCGAAAGGCTCCAATTGGTTTTTCCTGTTTGTTTTAATGCGATCAGAAGAGCTATAAAAATAACAAGATTGATGAGAAACCCCAAAGACATAAAATTTGTTCCTTAACGCAGTGCAAACAAGCAAAACTTGATGGTGCACATACGTTAAAAGCACTCTGTTGCGAGAACAAAGAACAGATTTCTAATAAAATGGATTTTATAACAAATTTACGCTAAATAAATGTTATTTCTGAGGACTATTTGTCGTCGGTATTTGAGGAATGGACGAGGCATGAATTGAACCTGTCACAGTGTTGTAATCAACGTTTTTTTGAAAAATTGTCTGCGTAAATTCTGTTCCATTACGCTCAGACAATAAAGGAACCAATATCAGTCCCAAAGCAACAGCAACTGACCCGAACAATAATACAACCCGCAATATCCCGGTTCCCGCATTAGGTGAAAGGTTGTCGTGATTGTTATTCAACAGTTCATGGTGACGCATTACAAAACTCCAGAATTACTAGGAAATTATCCTAATGCGCAAAATATTAACAAGTAATTAACGTCAGTTGTATGCTTTACGCATACAATAATAGGTCTTTAAGAATGGGTACAAGTGGTTTATCCGCATCTGGCATAGGGTATTGATTAAGATCAGCTGCCTTTACCCATTTAAGAGTTTGCCCTTCCGCACCACGTGGAATCCCTTGGTAACGCCTGCAAATATAAAGCGGCATCAATAAATGGAACTTTTCATATGTATGACTGGCGAATGTCAAAGGTGAAAGACAATCCTGTTTGACTGTAATAGATAATTCCTCACTAAGTTCCCGAATGAGTGCCTGTTCAGGTGTTTCGCCTTGTTCAAGTTTTCCACCAGGAAATTCCCATAAACCTGCAAGCGACTTTCCTACCGGTCTTTGTGCTAGCAGAATGCGATTATCAGCATCAATCAGGGCACAAGCAACCACAAGTAATAAATTTTGTGCAGATGTCATGCACCGAGTCTCCAATATTGACAGTGATAAACGGTTTTAAAGCCAGCTTTGTCAAAAAGACGCCATGCTACGCTGTTTTGCGTTTCAACCTCAACCCAAAAAGACTGAACTGGTATTGCAGAGGATTTTTTCAGCAAATGACCCAATACGGTCTGTAGGGCTGCTTTGCCTAATCCTCGTCCGCGTCGATCAATCCGTATAGAAAAATCAATAAGGCCAGCCTGTTTGAAATCATGCACAACAACCAGATTGCCTATTACATTGCCATTATGGCTAAACTGCAAAAAAGTTGGGTTACCTTTAATACGCCCTAGAAGCTCTTGCATGGCCGCATCGTCATTCTTGTTATTAATCCGATGACGGGCGCTAATCTTTGCATAAGTGGCAATATCAATCTCTTGCATTGTCACGTCAGATGCCACCAGATGAGGTCTTTGCTCAAGTGCCATGACGGTGACATCGCTTGAATTGGACCAGCCATGTTGTTGCAAATACTCAAACAATTTTAGCGGTGCCAGCGGCGTCAAACGCAGTGGCCTGTTGAATATGCCATTTTCAAAGCATAAACGTTTTACACGATTGGCAATGTCATGGTCGTCATCAGGATCCAATGGGACAACACAATTGACATTGTTAAAAACAATGCCTGATGTTTCGCGTTTTACCCAAACACCATCATAAATTTCATCTTTTGCAGGCCAAGCACGTGCAGCCAACGCTTCCAAGCGTCGTATTTTGGCTAAAACGTCATTCGGACGATTTCTGTTATTAACTTCTGTAGTCACCGTTAATCTCGACATATTCTTTGGTCAAATCACATGACCAGATCGTTGCACTACCAATGCCAAGGCCAAGATCGACTTTAATGACGATATGTTGCCCCTTCATATAGCGTGATGCTTCTTCTTCATTATAATTGGAATCGCGCTCGCCATCTACAGCCAAACGATGCGGTCCAAACCAGATGGATAGCTTATCACGGTCGGCTTCAACACCTGCTTTGCCAACCGCCATGACAACACGCCCCCAATTGGCATCTTCACCGGCAACAGCTGTTTTTACCAATGGCGAATTGGCAATGGAACGCGCAATAATTTTTGCTGCATTGTCATTGGTCGCGCCTTCAACTTTAACCTCTATTAAATGATGGGCGCCTTCACCATCGGTCACGACCTGAAGCGACAATTCATGCAGAACCTCATATAAGGCTTGCGCAAATTGTTGATAACGCACATCATTCTTGTCGGATAAAGTTTTGGCATTTCCCTTGGCCTTACCCGTTGCAAAGAGCAGTAAACTGTCAGATGTTGATGTATCACTATCAACAGTAATAGAGTTAAATGTTGCTTGGACCTTGTCCGAAAGAAGTTCCTGTAGAATATGGGATTCAATCGGGGCATCTGTAACAACAAAGGACAACATTGTTGCCATATCAGGCGCAATCATGCCTGCACCTTTGGCAATGCCATTGATAACAATTGTTTGCTCGCCAAATTGAATGCTACGTGTCGCCAATTTCGGAAAAGTATCTGTTGTCATAATGGCTTTGGCCGCTTCCAACCAGTTATCTGGTAGGGCGTCAATAGCCATTTGAGGCAATAGGCCAGTAAAACGCGATGCGTCCATAGGTTCACCAATGACACCAGTGGATGCCAGAAAAATTTCATTTTCATGGGCGTGTAATGCATCAGCGGCTGCTTTGGCTGTTTGATCTGTCGTCACAACACCTTTTTTACCAGTAAAGGCATTGGCATTGCCTGAATTGACAACAACGCCGCGCGCCTTTCCGTGTGATAGTGCCTTGCGGCAATGGTCAACCGGTGCCGAAGGGCATTTAGAGCGCGTAAAAACACCTGCGACATTGGCTGGTTCATCAAAAACCATGAAAAGAAGATCAGTTCTACCTTGATATTTTATGCCAGCTTTCGCCGTCGCCATACGAACACCATTGAGCGCTGGCATATCGGGAATTTGTTTTGGGGCAAGCGGCGAAATTTTACTGGCCATAATGATCTCTCCATATGGGTAGAAAAGGCAGAAAATAATAAAGCCGGACACGCTATAAAAAGCAACTGTCCGGCTCGTTGTTAAAAGTCACACAGTAGGATTACTGGTCATCATCTTCTTGATTGGATTCACCTGGTAAACTACCGTCAGCTTCTTCTGATTTTTGCATCAGCTTTGCAACAGATTCATCAGGATATTTAACGTCCATCTTGCCACGTAAATTGCTGATAACTTCGCGGTAACGATCACGAGCAATCAGATTGCGAAGTGCTTCCTTCACATCATCCAATGCTGGAGGCTGTTTTTCACGGCGATCTTCAACCTTGATAATGTGCCAGCCAAATGGGCTTTCTACAGGTTTCTTTGTGTATTCGCCTACTTTTAGCGAGAAGGCAGCGTCTTCAAATGGTTTGACCATTTGTCCGCGGCTGAAATATCCTAGATCACCACCGGTTGCAGCGGAACCATCTGTTGAGCTTTTCTTAGCGATGTCTTCAAACTTTTCACCTTTTTCAAGGCGTTTGATAATGGCTTCAGCTTCTTCTTTTGTTTTTACAAGAATGTGACGTGCATGAACTTCCTGTTCTTTAGGAAGGTTTGCAATTTCCTTGTCATAACGAGCCTTGATGTCGGCATCTGTAATTTTGTCAACAATTGACTGTTTGAAATATAATTGTTGAAGAACGTTTTCACGCATAACAGCCATGCGTTTTTCATATTCAGGTGTCTTCTCCAAGCCATCTTTTACAGCAGCATCAGAGAAAGCCTTCATATCAACGTAAATTCTCAATACTGTCAAACGGCGTTGTTGGTCAGGTAAACGTGCAAGACCTGGGTCAATGTCATTGGCCATAGCATCAAGGTCACCGGCAGTAATATCTTTACCATCAACCACAGCCATAACATGGGAAGGATCAACAGGTTTTGCCTCTTCTGCAGGTTTTGCAGCTGCGGCAGGTGCACCATTTGGATCAGGCAGTTTTGGCTGTTCTGCTTGCTGTGTTGTGTTTGCAGCAGGTGTCGTAGGTTTGGCCGCTTCTTCTGCCAATGATGTTAGGCTGGTGCTGACCAATAAAGCTGATGATAACAACAGCACGCTAGATTTTAACTTCATATTGAGTGTCTCCTTGAGAACGCTATTTACGTTAAGAACGTTATTAACGTTCTGGACTGAAAATTTGGTATTATTGAGATGCTTATTAGCATTGTTACTCATTAAATTGTAAAAAAATGTTATCACTTTCCTATAGAAATGCACATCTTTTGTGATCGGTTAAATCACAATTGTTCCAATTTTTATTATTGTGTGCGGTTTTTAGTATATTTAAGGTGATAACAAGAAATAAATTTAAGGAAAAACTGTTTCAAACAGGCTAAACATTGTCGCAAAAGTTGACAGAAAACGCTATGACACCTATCTCTCGCCCAGATATAGCGATAAAGCTTTGAGTTTAAGCGGCTAATTGCACTTTTGTACGGCCATTTGGTTGCATCAGGTGTAAAGTAAGTGTTAAAGCATAAGCATCATTCAACGGGCGTTGCAAAACGCCAGCAATAAACATCAGAAAGGACCGGGAATGGTCAGTTTAGGCGGCCTAGCGCGTAAAATATTTGGTTCTGCTCAAGAACGTCGCGTGAAATCCCTTCAGCCAAAAGTTGCGCAAATCAATGCTTTGGAAGAACAGTTCCAAAAATTGACAGACAGCGAATTGCGACAGAAAACGGATGAATTCCGTAAGCGTCTTGCCGAAGGGGCAACAGTCGATTCTCTTTTACCAGAAGCTTTTGCAACTGTTAGAGAGGCGGCTAAACGCGTTTATGGAATGCGACCTTTTGATGTGCAGCTTATCGGCGGCATTGTGCTGAATGATCGTGGTATTGCTGAAATGCGCACCGGTGAAGGTAAAACCTTGATGGCTACCTTGCCGGTTTATTTGAATGCGCTTGAAGGTAAAGGCGTCCATGTTGTGACCGTTAACGATTATCTTGCTAGTCGTGATGCCGCAACAATGGGTAAAATCTATAGCTTTTTAGGTCTGACGACAGGTGTCATTGTTCATGATTTGGATAATGATGAACGCAGAGCTGCCTATGCCTGTGATATAACATACGGCACCAATAATGAGCTTGGCTTTGACTATCTGCGCGATAATATGACATTTGACCGCAGTCAGATGGTGCAACGTGGACACCATTATGCAATTGTCGACGAAGTTGACTCAATTTTGATTGATGAAGCGCGTACGCCGCTTATTATCTCTGGTCCACTTGAAGATAAGACAGATTTCTATAAACTCATCGATACATTCATTCCGCCTCTCAAACCGGAAGATTATGAAATTGATGAAAAGCAGAAGACAACGACCTTTACGGAAATCGGTACGGAAAAGATCGAAAAGATGCTCGCTGAAGCGGGTTATTTGAAAGGTCATGATCTTTATGATGTCGAGAATGTCGCCATTGTCCACCATGTCAATAATGCTTTAAAAGCACACAAGCTGTTTACGCGCGATAAAGACTATATCGTCCGTAATGGCGAGGTGATGATTATTGATGAATTTACCGGACGTATGATGCCGGGACGCCGATATTCTGATGGTCTGCATCAGGCATTGGAAGCCAAAGAACATGTCGCTATCCAACCGGAAAACCAAACACTTGCTTCAATTACATTCCAAAACTACTTTAGAATGTACGACAAGCTTGCAGGTATGACAGGTACTGCGGCAACAGAGGCTGAAGAGTTTGGCAATATTTATGGCCTTGAAGTTATCGAAATTCCAACAAATCTTCCGGTAAAACGTATTGATGAAAATGACGAAGTCTATCGTACGGTAGAAGAAAAATATAAGGCCATTGTCCAGGATATTCGGGCATCGCATGAAAAAGGTCAACCCATTCTTGTTGGCACAACATCGATTGAAAAGTCAGAACATCTGGCAGATCGTCTGCGTAAAGATGGGCTCACTGGTTTTAATGTGTTGAACGCCCGTTATCATGAACAAGAAGCTTATATTGTGGCACAAGCCGGCGTACCGGGAGCGATAACAATCGCTACAAATATGGCAGGCCGCGGTACCGATATTCAACTTGGTGGTAATGTCGATATGCGTATCGAGCAAGAGTTGAAGGACGTACCAGAAGGGCCGGAACGTGATGCAAAGATTGCTGCGATCAAGGAAGATGTTGCCAAATTAAAAGAAAAGGCTTTGGCTGCTGGTGGTCTTTATGTTCTGGCAACAGAGCGGCATGAAAGCCGCCGTATTGATAACCAGCTCAGAGGTCGTTCCGGACGTCAGGGTGACCCTGGACGATCGAAATTCTATTTATCTTTACAAGATGACTTGATGCGCATTTTTGGCTCAAATCGCATGGATGGCATGTTGCAAAAGCTTGGTTTGAAAGAAGGGGAGGCTATTACTCACCCTTGGATCAACAAGGCATTGGAAAAAGCCCAGAAAAAGGTTGAAGCGCGTAATTTTGAAATTCGTAAAAACCTTCTCAAATATGACGATGTGATGAATGACCAGCGTAAGGTCATTTTTGAACAGCGCATGGAGGTTATGGACGCCACCGATCTTAATGAAATGATCGATGAAATGCGTGACGAAGTTGTAGAAGAATTGGTAGAAAAATACGTACCGCGTGGCACCTATTCAGAGCAATGGGATGTGGCTAGCCTGCGTGAAGAAATAAAACAGTTGTTTAATCTTGATTTGCCTGTTGATGAATGGGCAAAAGAAGAGGGCATCGGTGAAGAACAAATTCTTGATCGCGTGTCGACAGCTATGAACAACCGTGCCAAAGAACGCGCAGAACAATTTGGTCCAGAAGTGATTGCTTATTTCGAAAAAGCAATGCTGCTTGAAACAATTGATACATTATGGCGTGAACATCTGGTCAATTTGGAGCATTTGCGGTCTGTTGTTGGTTTCCGTGGATACGCACAGCGCGATCCGCTTAACGAATATAAAACAGAATCTTTCGAGCTTTTTCAGGCTATGCTTGCAAATCTGCGCCGCGATGTTGTTTCAAAACTTATGCGTTTTGAAATTGTACAACAACCGGTTGAGCCGGAAGCATTGCCGGAAATGCATGCTAATCATCCAAGTCTCAATGAACAGGATGACTTTGACGGGACAATTACTGTAGAAAATAGCGAAAGCGAAACAGTTGTTGCACCTGAAAACCGTGATCCGAAGGATCCGACAACATGGGGCAAGGTAGGACGCAATGAACCGTGCCCATGTGGCTCAGGTAAAAAATACAAACACTGCCATGGTTCTTTTGTTTAAGTATAACAACGAGACCTTGCTTGAATTTTTCAATGTAAAATCCCGATCATAAAAAGGTCGGGATTTTTGTTAGGTTTGTTTTAGCAGATTCTGTTTGGCAGCTTCTGTAAGGGGTAAAATCTATATGGATAAATAAACCCTAATGAATGTGTTATGGAATTGCGATAGGCGATTGTTGTTCAAAGTGTAATCTTATAAGTATGATAACAATCCTGCCTATTTGGCGATTTATCTGGTTTCAAAATGTATAAAGGCAATGTGAGGGGGATTTTGTACAATATATATTTTGAAATCCAACGCTTGAAAAATGATATGCTGTGCCTGCGAATTCTAGGTTAGGTTCTTGCAACAACAATAATTATCGGTTCTATTACAATTATGGAAAATAAACTCGATTACGAAAAAGAATTACGCAAAGCAGGTCTTAGAATAACAAGGCAAAGACGTATAATTCTTGATATATTAGCGAATATACTCGATCACCCGAATGCATTCGAGATATTTCAACGCGCCAGCCAACAGGATCCAACAATATCTCTTTCAACAGTTTATCGCACAATGAAGGCGTTGGAAGAGGTTGGAGCAATCGAGCGCCATGAATTCGAAGGTGGGCCATCGCGTTTTGAACAGGCCAGCAGTGAGCATCATGACCATTTGATAGATATCGATACGGGTGATATTATCGAATTCCGCTCAGACCTGATAGAAAAACTTCAAGAAGAAATAGCACATTCCTTGGGCTATGATATTATTCATCATCGGTTTGAACTATACGGTAAAAAGCGGCAATCATAATGGCCAAAATAGGATTGGAAAACTGTATCAGACAGGTTTTATCCTGAAGCAATAATGTCTATCTGATAAAGTGGTTTTTCCATTGGCAAGATATATTTGCTGCATTATCACAAGAATAGGTCGGTTGCATCAACAGTCGGCAAAGTTAAATACGATGCTATTAAGACAGGCATGAAACTATGGTATCACTTCCACAAGAGCGTATGAACCATCTTGAAAAGCATTTTGAGATGATCGAAAGCCAAATGGCAAATAATCCGGATCCGGATACATACGTCAAACTTGCTGCAGAATATTCTGAATTGCAATCGATAGTTGGATTAATTCGTGCGTTGAATGCTGCTCATCAAGAGGCAAAAGATCTTGAAGCAATGTTGGCAGACCACTCGATTGATAGCGAAATGCGTGCTCTTGCAGAAGACGAATTACCAGCTATCAAGGAAAAAATTACCAAGCTTGAGCATGACGTACAAATTGAGTTGTTGCCAAAAGATGCCGCCGATGAAAGAAGCGCAATTTTGGAAATACGCGCTGGCACAGGCGGCTCGGAAGCTGCGCTTTTTGCCGGTGATCTTTTTAGAATGTATGAACGTTATGCAAGTTTACACCATTGGAAAGTGGAGTTGGTTTCCGCAAGTGAAGGTGACGTTGGTGGATATAAGGAAATTATTGCCGAAGTAACCGGCAAAGGTGTTTTCTCGAAGCTGAAATTCGAATCTGGAGTGCATCGCGTTCAGCGCGTGCCGGAAACGGAAGCAGGCGGCAGAATACATACATCTGCCGCAACAGTTGCTGTTTTGCCAGAAGCAGAAGATATTGATATTGAAATTCGACCTGAAGATATACGTATTGACACAATGCGTGCATCGGGTGCTGGTGGGCAGCATGTTAACACGACGGATTCTGCCGTGCGTATTACACACATTCCAACGGGTATTATGGTTGTGCAGGCAGAAAAATCACAACATCAAAACCGTGCGCGTGCAATGCAAATTTTACGTGCCCGTCTTTATGATCTTGAGCGGCAGAAGGCTGATAGTGAACGTTCCGCATCGCGTAAAAGTCAAGTAGGATCGGGAGATAGATCAGAACGTATTCGCACTTATAATTTTCCTCAAGGACGAGTTACAGATCATCGTATCAATTTGACGTTATACAAGCTTGATCGTGTGATGGAAGGTGAACTTGACGAGCTGGTTGATGCGTTAATTTCCGATCACCAAGCCGCCTTATTGGCTGAATTGGGGGAAAATTAACGCAATATGCCCAGTCTTGCGGACAGTTTGCGGAAAACACAGCAAATTTTTCAGGATCATGCATTGGATAATGCAGATTTAGATGCGCGCCTTCTTGTCGAGTGGGCAACCAATACAACGCGGAAAGATTTGTTGCTTAACCCCGATATGGAAGTGCTGGAAGACGCACAACAACGTTTGCAATCCGCCATTACAAAACGTCTTGAGAATATGCCAGTCTACCGCATTATTGGGGTGAGAGAGTTTTACGGCATACCATTTTTGCTATCGCCCGAAACATTGGAACCACGATCCGATACGGAAACATTGGTTGATCTTATTTTGCCGGTGTTGGAAAATATAGTTGCCAAAAATGGCCAGGCATCTTTGTTGGATATGGGAACAGGAACCGGTGCAATCGCTATTTCCGCATTGGTGAATGTTAAACAAACCCATGCAATGGCGGTTGATATTTCTTCAGGTGCATTGGAAACAGCACAGCGTAATGCTGAAAATGCAGGTGTCGCAAGTCGGTTTCATGCCTGTTTAAGCAACTGGTTTGAACGGGTTGAAGGGCGTTTTGACCTCATCGTTTCCAATCCGCCTTATATTCCTGATGATGAAGTCCCTTTATTAGCTAAAGAGGTTAAAGACTATGATCCTTACCGTGCATTGGCAGGGGGCAAGGATGGACTTTATTTTTATGATAAACTCGCAAAAGAGGCGATGCACTTTCTAAATCCATTAGGCATGATTGCCGTGGAAATAGGGCAAGGACAAGAAAACGACGTGATAGGGCTTTTTGAAAAGGCAGGATTTCATTGTATGGAATCACGTAAAGATCTATCCGCCATTACACGTGCTTTGCTGTTTAGTCGTTAGTGGAATATCCACCGCAGCTATATTTGAATTTATCTTACGATAAGCAATTGCAGTACTGAAAATATGCGCCGTTTAAGCCTTGAGAGACGATAAACGGCGCGTAATGGTTACATTTGAGCTGTTTCTCTTTGACGTAACAGACAACACAGAATGAGCGCAATAATCAGAAGAGATCCAGTAAAGACGATTACCATATTCCAACCGCCATGGAACCAGAACCACCCACCAAATGCGCCAATAAAGCTTGAACCTAAATAGTAGAATAACAAATATAACGCTGAAGCATGCCCCTTGGCACCAACCGCAATGCGCCCCACCCAACTGCTTGCAACAGCATGGGCAGTAAAAAAGCCAATGGTAACAAGAATAATACCGATAATGAATATGGGGAGCCATTCACTGAGTGTAAAAAGTAGACCGGCAAACAAAATGAAGACTGCACAAAATAATAAAGAGCTGCGACGATATTTGTTTGTCATACTTCCCGCTATGGGCGAAACGATTATTCCGGCAACATAACTGATAAATATAAAGCCAATTTGTGTCGGGCTTAAATAGAATGGTGCGCCACTCAACCGGAAGCCAGTGTAATTTAAAATAGCAACAAAATCGCCGAAAATCAGTGCGATATAAAAGAATATATAGAGCAATCGTACAGAGCCAATATGGCCAATCCACGCGCGAATGTGATGATGGATATTGATGCCACGCACCGCAACAAAATTCTTTGATAGCGGTAGTAAAAAGTAAAAAGCAATCGCAGCTAGAAGATCGATAATGCCAATAATGGCCAATGCCCATTGCCAATTAAACCATTCAATAAGGCTGCCCATGCCGACACGTCCCATCATGCCACCAAAAGCAGTGCCGCCGACATATAGACCCATAATTTTGCCAAAGCCTCTAGGGGCAATTTCTTCTGCCAAATAAGCCATAGCAACAGCAGGCACTCCACCGAGAAGGATACCTTCCAATGCGCGCGCTATGAGTAACCAATGCCAATTCGGCGCAAAGCCTGCCAAAATATTGAAGATTGCCGCACCAATCATGGATCCGGTCATTAGACCGCGTCTGCCTAAGCTTTCTGAAAAAGCACTGGAAAGTAATATTGAAAACGCCAGAAATCCTGTTGAGATCGATAATGCCAGTGCGCTTTTCGCTGGCGTTATATGATAGTGGTTTGCAAGAGACGGTAATAATGGCTGTACGCAGTAAAGCAGAGAGAAAGTTGCAAATCCGGCGAAAAACATCGCAATACTAATGCGCTTATATTGTGCCGTTCCACTCTGTACGCCTTTTTCAGTCGTATCGGCCGTCGCGGTAATCATTTTTTTCTCCCGTCATCATCCCGCATAAAATCTACAATAGCGCGATAGACCAATTTTTAGCTGTTGGGTAAAACTAATTGCAGAATCCAATTTCAAAAATCCGTGACCGATATATTTTCTGCAAGTATCAATTGTTATGCGAAAAATGAAATACTTGGATATAAGTGATTTAATCAGGAAATATTGGTAATATTTCATAAGATATTTATTTTGTTTTAGTATTCAATAATTTAAATATGATGCCAAGAATTTTATAGAGTGAAAAATATTTTAAATAAAATTCCACTCTATATTTTTTATCAATTTATACCTTTATATGAGCTATCTCGAAATTAAGTATTTCCATATAGAAAGATACTTAATACCGCGCTATTGGTAATTTTGAACCAGATATTTCGCGTGCTTCAAGAATTTCTTGCCGGTAGCGATAGAGTTTTGCTGGTCTGCCACCTGTATCGCGTTCACGCTCACCCGTCTCTTCAATGACACCTTGTTGTTCTGTCATACGACGGAAATTGGGCTTATGGAGGCGACGACCAATAATTGCTTCAACAGCTTGTTGAAGTTGTAGCAAGGTGAACTTTTTCGGCATAAGTTCGAAGACGATCGCCTTATATTTGATATTGGTTCTCAAACGGGCAATTGCTGTTGCCAATATTCTGCGATGGTCTGCAAACATTGGAACACCAGCATCAAGATTTCCGCCAGCTTCCGCAATTAAACCAGCTTCATAAAGTAGCTCATAACGCTGCAAGATATAGTCTTCATTCCACTTATAGCCATCAATGCCAAAGAGGAAAGCTGTCCGTTTACGACGTGTTTCTCTGTTTGCCGGATCTTTTTCCGACCATTCCAGTAACGCATCGATAATTTTATCAACGCAAGGGTGCTTACCATGACGACAATCATCCCAAGGAAAATGCTCATACCAGTCATGCCATTCAATTTTTGGAGAATATCCAGCATTTTCCAGTACAAGACCTAAATAACCGATGGATATCGTCCTTTTATCAGACATTTCTGGAATACGGTTGCGATCCGCAAATGTGTAAAGTTGCTCGAGAAATCCAATTGGGTGACCAGTTTGTTGACCAACCCAATCCCGCAATCCCGCTTGCAAACTGTCATGTTTTAATTCAAACGGGCCAGAGGGCAGGGCTTTGCCTGCATTAACAGTCATAACTTTAGGAGTACTATTGTTGACTGCGACTAGCACCGCGATAAGTTCAATATTCGATTGGCCTGCCGACATGATAATAAAGATTGTTCCAAATATAATAGTTGCTTTAAGTTTGAATGTATTTTGTGTCAGAAAAAATATCGCTGGTTCAATTTTGCAATTCAAACAGCCCTATCGGAAACTAAAAACATTCAAGAATCGTATGATAGCTATATAAAGCGTGTATTTTAAATAACCAGATCATAAATACAATATTTTTTCATCAAATTAAAGTAATAATCAAAATTTATAATGTAAAATATCATAAGTAAAAAACGTAAATATTTTATATTTTTATATAATAATTAAAAATAGATAATAATTATTTGAATTAAAAATAATATAATTTGTATACAGCTTGTATACACGAAATGAAAAATAATTTTTTATTTTAATTTGATTTAACTCAAATTTTTTGAAGTTTTATTGAAAATTTGAATATTTATTTGAGCGCCATATTGTATAAAAATTATACAGAAAAATTTTTAATTTAATCGATTTTATTCAATAAAGAATTTATAAGATAAAAAACTAAAAGACCATAATAAAATAGTTTTATGCTCGTTAATATGGTGAAAAAAACAATCTTTAACCTTCGGCTATTTTATAAAAGCAGAGCATAAGTGGTTTATGGCAACGTCTTTTATGCAAAATTAAAAAAAGCCGACCAAACGGTCGGCTTATGGCAAAATCCCGCAAATATACTATTGAAGTTATTAACGATGGTTAACTGGCGAACCATCATCAGAATGGGCCATTTCACTTGCTGGAACACCATGTTTAGAAAGACCAGATTTTTTCTCATGTCCGATAACATAGCTGTCTTCAACAGAACCACCACCAAATCCATTTGCTCTTGTGTAAGTTCTGGAATTGCCAGTTAACTCGGTATTGGCGCCAGAGTGGGCAGCTGTTCTAGCAGCATAAACATTTTCAGGTGAGCCATCACCAAAAGCGTTGCCAGCGCTTGCACTACCAATTGCCATTAAACTTGCTGCTGCAATCATAATTATTTTTTTCATTTTCTTCTCCGCAGTTCTAATGCCTTCGTAAACAACAAGGCATGTATTGATTATTTCGAATGCCACATTCAAAACCAGCACTCTCTGAATGCGTATATCGTTGCGTAGAAGCGTAATTCCAAATCACATTTTACTGTATTAATCACGAAAGTTTGATCTTTAATAAATGTAATAAAAACAAATAATTATAACAGTATATAAAATATTTTTAGGTACCTATTTGTTGGTCTTCACAAATCGGTGATTGAATGAAGTGCAAAATGTGCGTCACAAACCATTGCTTAATTGGTGAATCGTCTGCATTGCCAAAAGTAGATTATTTTTGAAACGCACCAATTGTTCCTGATAAAACTCTTGGTCTTTAATTTTCAATAGATATGATGGGTGCACAGTTGGCAAAATTGGTGGCATTGTCGGTGGGGTCGCTATTTTTCCCTGAATTTCCGACATTGTAGGCATTTGTTCTGTCACAGAAAAAAACGCGGTTTTTCCCATCGTTACAATGAGCTTGGGTTTAATCAGTGCTATTTCTTTCATGAGCCACCAACGACAATGCTTAATCTCGCTGCGATTGGCTGTGTTGTGAATGCGCTTTTTACCCCTCATTTCATATTTAAAGTGCTTTACAGCATTGGTGACATAAATCTGCTTGCGATCAAGCCCAATCTCCTGCGCAACTTGATCGAATAGCTGACCTGCGGGACCAACAAATGGTTTTCCAACGAGGTCTTCTCTGTCACCTGGTTGTTCACCAACAACCATCATATCGGCATTTGCCGGGCCTTCACCACAGACAGCCTGCGTCGCATTGCAATGAATTGGACAACGCTGACATACTTTTATGTTTTGTCCTAGGTCGTCCAATGATTGTATGTTTTCCGGTATATGCAAGGGTTCTTGCCGCATTTGCAACCGCTGGTGAAAAAGCGGTGCTTCACTCAATTGCTGTGCTTGCATGGCTTCTACCTGCGCTTCTGCACCTTCTACCAAATCATTGATGATTGTTGCTTCCGGTAAGTTGCGCCAAAATTTCCTTGGCATATGACTTTGCATGGTTTTAAGCTTTACCCGCGCAGGGTTAAATATACTGGAAAAATATGTTTTCCAAAGCTCTTCCGTTGCATCATGCAATGGTGGCTCGCGGTCGACAGCTTTTCCCAGTGTCAAATTTTGCCGAAAAAAATATGCACATCCTTTCGGTGTCAAAATTTGCCAATCCATATCACTAAAGCGTTTGCAAAAGAATGGTGTAGCCTTCTGGATAATAAAATGCTGTGGTTCATACCACGCTGTAAAACACCGGCGGTCATCAATGGCTGCAATTTCTTTAAAACGCACAAATGCATGCATATGATGAATATCATGGCCGACCGCTTTTTGTCGGCTTAAGGCATCGATCATATCCTTGTCATAAAGTTTGTCGAGAAGCTCTTTATCGTCTTGCAACCGAAACAATAAACGATAGAGCAAGGCTGGTGTGTCATCGCCATTATGACAAATGACTTGATCGGCAATGGATAAGAATTTTTTCGAAACACAAATCCTTGTATTCGAAGTATTTTCGGGCGTTAAATTTTCAGACGCAAATAATGACGGATTATCATCATATGTCCAGATAATCTCTTCTGGTGGAATAGCAGCATGGATTAAAGCGCGCGCTTGCTCCCGCCACTCATTAAAATTACCTTTCTCGCATAAATGAACGGTCTTCATGCTCAAAACAACTCCAGTTGTTTTGGTTTTGGGCGAAAGCGTTCTGCAAGCTTGGCACTGTCGATCAGATGCGCGGGAGACCATTGATCGGCAATGATAAATGGCTTTAACTTGGCTAGAGAAAGATGGAAGGCTTGCAAATCATCCAATGTCAAACGCTTGAAACGCCGCGCCATCAATATCCGCTTAACATTGCGTACGCCCATTCCTGGGATACGCAAAAGCATCTCCTTGTCTGCACGATTGACATCAACCGGAAAACGGTGCCTGTTGTTTAAAGCCCAAGCCAATTTAGGGTCAAAATCCAGATCAAGCATACCATTTGTTTGGCTATTGGTTAGCTCTTCCATTTGAAAGCCATAAAAGCGAAACAACCAATCGGCTTGGTAAAGCCTATGCTCACGCAATAAAGGCGGCTTTATTATCGGCAAAATACTTGATGCATCCGGTATTGGGCTAAAAGCCGAATAATAAACCCGTTTCAACCGATATCCAGTATATAAAGTAGCACTCGATTGCAAAATGGTCGCGTCATTAGCCCCATCGGCACCAATAATCATTTGTGTTGATTGCCCAGCAGGTGCAAACTTTTTTTGTAACTTCGATTGTAGGGTACTATCTTTGGCATCTTCAATATGCACACGCACATTGGCCATTGCCTGCCGAATAGTGGTTACCTGCTTTTGCGGTGCTAATTGCTGAATGCTTTTTTCGGTAGGAAGTTCTACATTGACTGATAGTCTATCCGCATACAATCCCGCTTCTTCTATTAATAACGGGGAAGCATCAGGGATAGTTTTCAAATGAATATAGCCGGCAAAATTATGTTTCAACCGAAGATCGCGGGCAATTTTTACCAATTCTTCCATTGTTGCATCAGCTGACCGAATAATACCAGACGATAAAAACAACCCTTCAATATAATTACGGCGATAAAATTCGAGTGTTAGGAAAATTACTTCATCGGCGGTAAACCGTGCGCGCTCGACATTACTGGAAGAACGATTGACACAATAAGCACAGTCGAAAATGCAAAAATTGGTCAATAGAATTTTTAATAACGAAATACATCGTCCATCTGGCGTAAATGAATGGCAAATTCCCATATTTGCGGTCGAGCCTAAACCTTGCTTATTATCGGAACCGCGTGCTGAACCACTAGATGCACAAGATGCATCATATTTGGCGGCATCGGCAAGAATCGCTAACTTTCGCTTCAAGGTCTTTTCCATAATTGTTCACTAAATGTTCTTTTTTGCGAAAGCAATAAAAATGCTTAACGGATCATTAGGGCGTTTGGAATTTTGCGGCTTCAAGACATTTATTGGGAAAAGCAGATGCAAAACTGTTTCAATTTTCGACAAGTGATTTCGGTTAGAGATTTCGGCAAGAAGTTTCGTCCAGAGATTTTAGGAAAAGGTTCTACGAGAAAATTCGGCGAAAAAGTTAGACAAATACTCGCCAGTGAAATTTGACAGCGAAATCTGATAGGCAATTTTACATAAAAATTTGACAGGAAAACGCGTTAAGACAATCTGATAATGTCAGTTGATTGTCTTGGTAGTGATATCAACATATGCACAATAGGCAGCGTTAATATGATTAATAAGCAGACGTTTTTAAGAAAATAGTCGCGCGTTGACGGCTATTTTTGTCGCTGTTTGTTGGAGCGGTTAGACATTAATAGATAAAACAATCCATAGGCTAAACCGATACAGGCTGAAATGAGTGAGCCGCTTAGCACACCTATCTTGGCTGCTTCGAGATTTTGAATATCAGGAAAAGCCAACATGGCCGTAAAGATCGCCATAGTAAAACCAATACCGGCAAGTAAGCCAACCAAAATCATGCCAGAAAGATCGACTTTATTAGGAAGACGACAAAGTCCAATTTTTACAGAGAGTAGAGAGACTGTAATAATCCCGATTGGTTTTCCAACAACCAAACCGACAATAACCCCCATGATAATCGTGGTTGTATGTGGCGCAGAAAAGTTGACACCTGAAAAGTTTACCCCCGCATTTGCCAATGCGAAAAGCGGCATAACAAGAAATGTTACCCATGGTGCGAGTTTACGCTTTATTTCCGATGCTGGCGTTTTTTCTACGGGGGTAGAGGCTTTATCGATAGTTTTTGCTAACGCATTTGGTTTTGAACGTTTGTGCTTTTCGATGTCTGGTGCATCGGCAAATTTGTCAGAGATTTTAGTTTTGCCCTTTTGATATGGCAAAACTGGCGTGAGTAAGCCAAGGATAATACCCGTGAGAGAAGGGTGTACACCTAAAATAAACAATCCTGCCCAAACAATAACACCTGAAAACAAATAGGGCAGAAACGATGAGATTTTCAATCTTTGCAGCGAAACAATCAATAGAATGCCAACTAAGCCGATGAAAATGCCATAGGTATTAAGGTGTCCTGAATAGAATAAAGCGATGATGATGACGGCGATAATGTCGTCAATAACCGCGAGTGATAACAGAACAATTCTGAGATTATTGGGAATGCGCGATCCCAAAAGCGACAAAATGCCAACGGCAAAGGCAATATCTGTCGCTGTTGGAACAGCCCAACCATAGAAAGCCTTGCTGCCATAATTGAACACGGAATAAATTACTGCCGGAAAACAAACACCACCGATTGCCGCCATAATTGGCAGGCTTGCTTGTTTGACATTGGAAAGAGCGCCATCATGCATTTCGCTGCGTATCTCAACGCCTGTCACGAGGAAAAAGAGTATCATTAGAACATCGTTGATAACGAAATGCATATTGGGACAGAAGGAAAAGCCATTCCAGCTCAGGCAAACAGGCTTATTCCAAAAAATCTCATAAAAATCTGAAAAATGCGAGTTTGCTAATATAAGCGCAACGACCGCTGCAAGTAATAACACAACTCCGCCGATAAATGGTTTGTGAAGGCTGGAACCAACAAATAAAACAATTGCTCTAAGAAAAGAGTGATGACGATGTGATGGCTCATCAGGGTCTGAAACTGGCATAATAAGCTCCGCAGAGCTGGCGGCCCGACCTAGCTTATTACCTGACCTATAACTATTTATAGGACACCCTGAACTACCCTTATTGGAATTAATCAATAAATGCAACCATTGCTAAAGGACGTTATCTTGATGGGGCGGGCGTATCGTACCGCATCATTACAGACCTGATTAAATGATCCCGATATTGTTCAAAAACACCAATTGAAAGCCTCCAAATTGAAAGATCCTAAGTTAGAAGCACCCAATTTGAAGAGCAATTGTGCGCTTTTCTATTGATGCGTTATTCGAGAACTCGACTTTTGTTTCAACTAGAGTTGAAGCGCTCCCAATCTAAATTTGCAAAATAAAAACCAATTAAAAACCTGCTCTTGCCATAACTATAAAGAGCAGGTTTCTTAAGCTTTACACAGAACGCGGCAAAGTCTTTTGCCGCAGTGGTTTATTGATTTTCTACCGTCAGATCGACTTTGTTCAGAACTGATGAAAGTTCATTTTTTAAAGCAGCGTCAAGATC
Organism: uncultured Bartonella sp.; assembly: GCA_946478665.1. Taxonomy (GTDB): domain Bacteria; phylum Pseudomonadota; class Alphaproteobacteria; order Rhizobiales; family Rhizobiaceae; genus Bartonella. Next base: position 265,733 of record CAMLCZ010000003.1, read on the forward strand.
TGTCGCAGTCAAACCATTTGCGTCTTTTGCTTTAATAGATATTTTGATGGTTCCTGGCTTCATAGCAAAGTCACCAAAAGCTTTTGAAAGTTTTTGTGCTTCATCATGATTTTTAAGCAACAAGATGGGACTTTGTGTCATGATAATATCCAAATCTTGATAAAGCTCTTTTTTCAAAGCATCATGATTTTTACTTAAATGGACAGCTACATCACCAAAAATTTTATCAATAAAACCGTAATCCGAGTAACGCATATTTGCTTCAACGACGCCAATCTGATTGGCTGCCTCACTTGTTGCGTCTTTGTCACCGGAGAACAGTTTTGAATCGACATTGATAATTTTTGCTGACATCTCACCCGAACCGATATCTTTTGCATCAAAAGAAATAGTGTTCAGCGCAAGCGTTTTCTTCGACGGATCATAGGCAAAGTCAATTTTACCTGATAAATCAAGAGTTTGATATCCTAAATCGCTTAAGAAAGCAAAACTCTTCTGGGGCATTTCTGCCGTGTTGAGCGACAAATTATCCAATGAAACCAATAGGCTTTCAGGAACTGGCTGGTTCCATTCACGTGGAGATAACTTGAATGAATTCAATTTCGCTTTGATGTTTGGTAGATCAATATCAGCCTTTTCAATTTCGGCATCAACCGACGTAATTGCAGAAACAACGGTTATGATTAAAGCGTTACGTGCTGCTTTTTCTGCTTTTTCATCGCCACTTTTTTTCGCGGCAAGATAGGTTTTAGCAAGCTCTTCAGGAATATTTTGCATTGGGTGCATCTTTAAACCACTGGTTTTGAATGTGCTTAATGCAAAATGCGCGTGACGGCTTTTCCCTTCGAAGAGATTAATGACAATGTCACCAAGTTGTACTGGTCCAACAACGGTACGACCAACGTTATCCGGCTTAATTTTTCCTGCAAGGATTGAATAGGCGTAACCGATATCGATATCGCGTGCTTCCATTGCGCTGCTTTGACCAACTAGCTGCAAACCATCATTGTTATCACTTGTTTGCGCAGCTAGATCAATATTGGTGTTCATGCCTGCTATACCAACAGACCCAATAGCGCCATTTTTAAGACCAGAAAGCCAAAAACCTTTGACCATCAGTTTTTCTGTTGCACCATTTTTACCAGTCAATGAAACTTCAATATTAGGTGCATTGACCGATGATAGGCCAACCCGCATTAATGCCTGCAAAACATGCGATTCAATTGTTGTGTCCTTATCCTTTAACACAACACCATCAAGCGTCATTTCTGGGATATGAACCTGAATATTTTCACGCTTAAGATCAAGGTCATGAATGGTAAAAGACCCAGGCATCACCGATACTGGCGGGCGACCCGATATTGCACCAATTGTCACCGAAATACCTTCAGGTGTTGGCAGGGTAACATTCTTAAGATTGATGTTACCCATGACGCTGACATCTGATTGATCTGCTTTGACACCATGTTTGTTGAGTTCATTAGAAACAAAGCTATTGAGATATGGTGCAGCCATATAAAAGCCACCCACTGCCAGAATAGCCAGGATAACTATGCCCCCAATGATATAAATCAATAAGCGTTTTAGTTTTGTCAGAAACCAGCCGCCAAAATTGGCCATTGTATTTACCTAATCTTATTGTTGTACGTCAGCCGTTATATCGATTTTATTTAATAATGAAAGCGGATCATCTCGAGCAATGACGATATCCATAAAACCGATTCCATCTGCAGATTTAGCTTTTTGGTGAATATTTAAAGTACCACCGTTTTCAATATAATTTTGTATTACTCCACCAACTTTTGCTAATTTTGCATCACTTAATAGGAATACCATGAAAAGAGATGCTTTCATCGCGGCTTTGTGTCGCTCTTCTTTAAAATTTCTACCATTTGCTGCTTCATATTTTTCGTATTTTTTTAAATAGTCGTCAACATTGATCGAGGTATCCAACGACTTTATTCCTACACTGATAAGGGATGCGGCAACAAGTCTCAATTTATTGGCAGAAAATATGGTTTCATTGACATTTAACAATGTACTTTGGCATGAAAATTTTCCCATATCATCAATACTATAGGCTAAATTGATTTTTAAAGATTGATCGTCACCATTCCACGCTGAATCATATACGAAATTTGATTTCAACACTTGATAGCCAAGCTCTTTTAAGGGAAAATATCGTGACTTCATGCTAAACGGAGTATTTGGGGATGTATCATGGGTAGGTGCAGTAAGACCTTTGATGTCAATGTGTAAGTTTTTCGGCATAATGCCAGAGGTAAAATCGGCGTTGACATCCATAGTATCGACGGAAACCCACATATCTTCATCATCGGAGGAATTTATCTTGAAGCCATCCAGATGCATGGCTTTGAACTGAGGTATTGGATCACCATAATCGTTATCTTCCGTTGGTAACTCACCGGATATGATACGTGCCCATCTTTGTGTAAGGGCATTGGCAAATTTTTGGTAGTTAAAGCCAGAAATCGAAAAATGCTTTAACTCTCCAACTTTATTGCCAATTTCAAAGGTCAAATCCGTTATAGACTGGTTTAAAATGTCACCTTCATAAGACAAGGTTATGTTGTTGACGTTTGCTTTGAAATCTCTAACTTCGTCTTCTACGACAATGCCATCCATATTGATTGAAAGATCATCGCTGGACGATTTGAAAGCAGCACCATTTTCTCTCACAAATAATGAAAAGGCATGCATTATAGTTTCTTCGCCATAGTCACGATGAAGCGTATCCATGAAGTTTCTCAATGGAAGCGGAAGAAACTTCATGGAAATTTTGTCGCCTGATATTTTTTTAATCGACACTTTTTCAGACGATGCATCATCGTCAGACGGTTTAAGCAAAATGTCATTAACCGACCATGCATCGTAAAGTTTCAAAGATTGATTGTTGTCTTCAGTCTTGGTCGGGGTTCGTGCATAAGTTTTGGCAATATTGTCGATATTGACATTTTGCAAACTCCACTTTCCTGTCTTTATAGAAAGCGGATCATCACTATCATCATTATTGTTTGTACTCGTTGAAAAAGTAGCATCGTCCATTGTTGCTTTGCCGATAATGGCATTTTTTATGTCTTCATAAACAACGTTATGCAAAATATAGCTATTTTGATAGTCGCCCGCCTCGTTGCCAATATTTATGGTCGGAATTTCTATTCTACCTATCGAAGCAACAACATTACCAATGAAATAAGGCGTATCTTTATTGCTTACGGTTTTTTGGGCGACATAATCATGTATCTGAATAGATGGGATAGAAATGTCATTTCCATTTCCAACGAAATGGACATTTTCCAAGGTTATATTTTTACTCTTTTCACCCAATAAGGATAAGTCACCTTTAATGGACTGAATATCGATTTCATCATTTTCACTAACTTTTATCTTGGCATTAAGTGCAACGAAATTTCTATGCCTATCGACAACCAGTGAATCATAACTTACGTGGTTGAGAGCTAGAAACTTTTTAACGTGCCTTTCAGCCGAATGTATAAAGTAAAAGGCAATACCACCAGCAATAATAGCAAGAACCACTATGGCGATAATGGATTTGATCCATATTGATTTTTTATGGGGCTTCTCAATGGTGTTTTGGCTCATAAATTTTCCTATTATACAGTGGCGTTAGGTTGTAAAATTATATCAAAAGTATCAAAATGATGTTGTTTTGAAGGCTAAAGCAATAATATATACTGCAAAAGCAGGAGTCTTCCACATTTTGCATCAAATGCTACTTTAATAACATTTTTGATTGTTGATTGCATCTATTCACTGAATTTTGACTCTGTTCCAATGGTCTTGTGCCTTAAAAGCGCTCCCTTAAAATCCCTCAATGTGTGTAAATCCACCATATTCTGTTTTTAATGGCGTAAGTTAAAGCAGATAATTGCAGCTTTCAATTTGTCCAATATTTTCCAATATTTATTGTCAACCAAAGATAATCCTTGGTGTTTTATCAAGCTTAATGATTGGATTATTTACATGCTTGGTCAGACTATTTAATTGATTGGCTAAATTCTTGAATTAATAAGTTGGTTAGATTCATAAGTAATGCTTGAAATCATGCATATCGCGCATATCGTAAGAATCTGCTTGATGCGTTTTGTCCAATCAAAACAGTTGTAAAACGGCACATGACATATGTGGCAGGGGGATTTAAAAGAGCCACAATTTTATAAAATTTGGCAAAAATTAAGCGTTTAGAATAGACAAGCTCTTTACAAAAAAACTTAAATTTTAATATTATAGAGCAATCTTCCTATGCAATTTGTTCGCCATATAACGGGGCTGTTTTCTGATGTTTTTCAAGCAGCTTTTGTTTTGTAATAGTTGTTTGATGAGATGATGCCGATATTAAACACAAGTCTTGACCAGAAAAAATCCACCGCTCAATGGATTGCGATGTTGGTTGCAGCAGCATTTTTCATGGAAAATCTCGATGCGACCGTCATTACAACTGCACTTCCACAGATGGGCGTTACTTTTCATACAGACCCCGTCAACATTAATATAGGTATGAGTGCCTATATGCTAACGCTTGGGGTGTTTATCCCAGCAAGTGGCTGGTTAACAGACCGTTTTGGCTCGCGCCTCATGTTTTCCTTAGCGGTATTGTTATTTACTATTGCATCCTGTTTGTGCGGTCTTTCTACAAATCTTACAATGTTTGTCGCCGCAAGAATCTTGCAGGGAATTGGCGGCGCGATGATGGTGCCGGTAGGCAGGCTTGTCGTATTGCGGCAGACACCAAAGGAAAAATTGGTACAAGCAATTGCGCTTTTAACATGGCCTGGTTTGGTGGCGCCAGTATTGGGTCCCCCCATTGGCGGGTTGATTGCACAATACTTTCATTGGAGCCTTATTTTTTACCTCAATATACCGATAGGCCTTGCAATCCTCATTTTGAGTTTGAAAATTTTTCCCGATGAACAGCTAAAAACAGTGAGAAGTTTTGATGTTGTTGGCTTTTTATTGACGGGGCTAGGTCTGGCAACAATGCTGTTTGCAGCCGAAGAGATTGGCAATATCGACGGTGTATCGTGGCTGGTCATAGGTTGTTTTTCAGTCGGATCTGTTGCGCTGGTTTTAAGTGTTTTGCACTTGAAACATAGCGAAACACCACTCGTTTCATTAGATGCGCTTGCCTATAAAACATTTGCCGTTTCCATTTATGGCGGCACAGCATTTCGCATGACGGCAAATGCCGTCGTTTTTATCCTTCCATTAATGGCTCAATTGGCTTTGGGCTTTACGCCGACACAAGCTGGGTTGTTACTCATGCCGATATTTATCGGAAATTTGGCCAATAAACCCTTTACAACCCCTTTGATGCGTATACTCGGTTTTCGTCGCACATTGATATGGAATTGTATTTTAAATGCGTTGTTTTTGGGCCTCTATGGCACATTTTCAAACCAAATGCCGTTATGGCTGATGGTTGGTATCTTGGCGCTTAGTGGTGTGTTTCGTTCAATCCAGTTTACGGCGCTCAACGCCATTGCTTTTGCGGACATCGAGGCTGACCATATGAATGGTGCCAACACATTGTTTTCAACCATTTTTCAATTAGGGATAGGGCTTGGAATAGCATTGGGCGCAATTTGCCTGCGTCTTGGTTCTGCTGTCACAAATTTGTCACTTAATGCATCTGTTTTACCATTTCAAATTGCATTGTTTATCGTGGCGGGCGTTAGTATCACGCCATTGTGGGGTCTTTTACGGCTTCATCGTGATGCAGGAGATCTTGTCGCAGGGCGTGTGAAAGGATAAAATAAAAAGAAAAAGCCATGATAAGGCTCACGGGAACAATGCGGCTAAAAACGCAATAAAACGGGTAGGGATCACGTCACTATGACCACAGATCAAATAATGGCATTTTCTATTATTATATTGATGATGATTGTATTCATTTACGATCGGTTTCGTTATGATGTCGTTGCGGTTTGCACGCTTTTACTCGCCTGTGCCGTTGGTATCGTCAGCCCGAAAGAAGCTTTTTCTGGCTTCAGTGATGATATTGTGATTATTGTCGGCAGTGCTTTGCTTGTAAGCGCTGGTGTTGCCCGTTCTGGTGTGATGGAAATAATCATTCAACGGATTTGGCCAGATGTGAAATCTGTCCGGTTACAGCTGTGTTTTTTGGTTATAACGGTCACTATTCTTTCAGCCTTTGTTAAAAATATCGGTGCTTTGGCTATTATGTTGCCTATTGCATTCCAGTTTGCACGCCGTTCCAACGTATCACCATCAGTGTTCCTCATGCCTATGTCTTTCGGAGCATTGCTTGGTGGCTTGATGACACAGATTGGCACATCGCCCAATGTTGTGGTTTCGGCAATGCGTGAAAGATTGGTGGGAACATCTTTTACCATGTTTGATTTTACACCAGTTGGCGCAACCGTTGCGGCAGCAGGTGTTCTCTATCTGGTATTTTTTTCATGGCTCGTGCCAGTACGCACACGCAAAGCCGGTATGAATAGCGATAGTCTTGCTATTAGGGATTATATTTCTGAAGCAACAGTCGGTGCAAATTCATCAATTGTCGGAAAATATATATCCGACCTTGTAAAACCGTCTGCTGGAGAAGCAATGGTCTTACAAATTATCCGTAATAAAAAGCTTATCTCGCCATTGCCAGATTTTATTCTGGATGAAGGTGATGTTGTCGTTCTTGAAGGACCACATGAGGCATTGGATTCAGTTATCAACTCGGCGCGATTGGAAATGGCGACGAAACGGAATGTGCTATCCGGTGATAAATCCGGTCAGATTGATGTCGTTGAAGCTGTTATCACAGACAATTCACCGCTCATTGGAATTAGCGCCAAAAGACTTTCTTTGTTTGACCGTTATGATGTTAATTTATTGGCACTAAGTCGCCAGCAAGAGCGCGTAAGACAACGTTTGGGCGATATCGTTTTCCGTTTGGGCGATGTTATTGTGTTGCAAGGCAGGGATGATGTTATTCCCCATCTATTACAGGAACTTAAGTGTTTGCCCTTGGCTAAGCGCAATATTTTATTTGGTAGTTTGCGCCGTGGTTTGGTGCCTTTGGCAATATTAATAACAGCGGTTGTTGCGACAGCAACACAAATGGTACCGGTGGCATTAGCTTTTTTTGCCGCTGCCGTGGCAATGGTAGTGTTTCGCGTTATTCCGGGGCGCGATGTCTATAAGGCTCTTGATGGGCAAATATTGGTGATGCTGGCGGCCCTTATCCCAGTGAGTGAAGCATTGGAAAAAACAGGCTGCACCGATTTAATTGGCCATTGGTTGAGTGTTTTTGCTGCTAACTTGCCACCTTATGGTGCGCTCGCGGTCATACTCGTTGCAGCAATGCTTGTTACGCCATTTCTTAATAATGCGGCAACAGTTATGGTTATGGCGCCTATCGCATCGAGTTTTGCAGCATCGCTTCATTATAAACCTGAGGCATTTTTAATGGCTGTGGCAATTGGTGCAGGGTCAGATTTTTTGACACCGATAGGGCATCAATGCAATATGTTGGTTATGGCGCCGGGGGGCTATCATTTTAGCGATTATCCTAGGGTCGGGGCACCCCTTAGTATATTAATTGCTGTTGTTTCGGTTCCTATGCTTATGTGGGTATGGCCTCTTCGATGAATATTAATTTTAAGCTCAAGATAAAACAGGCCGTCAATCAGGTCAGGGCAAGCTGGAAAGATGCTTTTTGTGCCGGTTTGGCATCAGGGTTGGCGTGGCTTGTGTCTGTTCATTTCCTTGGTCACGAACATCCAATCTATGCTGCAATGACGGCACTCATCTGCTTGGCGCCTGGTTTGCCCAGCCACGGGCGGCAGGCAATCTATGTTCTTATTGGCGTATTAACCGGCGTTGTGGTTGGCGAGTTGACATTGCTTCTTCCGCCAATGCCAACGGAAGTGCGTATTGCTATTGTGGGATTTGCCGGCATGACCATTGCCTCAGCCTATGCCATTGTGCCTGCAATCATTACACAAGCTGGTATTTCCGCAGTCATGGTTTTTGCTTTAGGTGCCGATGTGGCAGGTTGGACACGGGTGATTGACGTTGCCGTCGGGACATCGATAGGACTGATATTCAGCCAGATAATTTTTACACCCGATCAATTGAAAACCCTGCATTTGGCTGTTGAACGTTTTTTCAGGGAACTAGCAACCAATTTTACACTGGCCGCTGATGCACTTGAAAAGCGCAACACAAATGCGGCTATTAAGGCCATGAAAAGTTGTGGGCGCACACATACAGCTTTGGTTGCACTCATTTCAGCCATAGATGTGGCGCGCAACAATGCGCGTTGGACATTGCGCGGTCGGTTATCATCTCGGGAGGTTGCTTCATTATCGGCTCGTTATGACCAGTCGGGTATCAGGCTATATGCATCTTCATTGTTATTTTGCGAAGCGATGGTGAATGCCATTCGTAAACATCGTGAAAACCCACCAGAGTGGCTGGTGGAAGCCTTACGGCTTGTTGTGCAAAATTGCCGCCATATTGCTGGTGAAGGTAAGGAAGGCGAAGAGTTTGTGTTTCCCGATCGTTCACAAAGAGCTGAAGCATCAATGAGTTGGCGTGAATGTGTCTTGGATATCGAAATGGTAGAAAATACATTGGCGCGCTTTTATAAAAGCAAAACAAGAAAAAGCCGCCTTACCGCTTACCGCAAGAAACAGATATTGGATGCAGTCCGTGCAGAAGTTGCTGCACGTAAACGGACAGAGCAGGTTGTTGAAGAAGATGAAAAGGATCGAAACAACTAGAATGTGGTCAAGTGGCCTATTTATGACCTTTTTTTCGCGTTAGGGCTACCATCTTCATCAATTTATGCTTAAAAGCGCAAGAAACGCCAATTGTGACAGGACAGACGAATGTCGGATGAAAGTTTTATTCGCGAAGTCAATGAAGAACTTCGGCAAGAAAAAGCCAAAGCCTTATGGGGACGTTATGGCCCCTATACGATTCTTGCAGCTATCCTTCTTGTTTTAGCAACCTGTGCTTATCAGATTTATGACCATTGGGAGACGAGTAAAGCTGGTAGCATTGGTGACAATATGCTGACAGGTCTCGACTTGGCAGAAAATGGCAGTTTTGATGAAGCCTTGAAAAAATTGGACGATGTCGAAAAATCAGGTTTTGGCGATTATCCAATTTTAGCGCAATTGCGTATGGCCTCTGTCTATATGGAACAGGGCGATGCGGCCAAGGCTGTTGCCGGATTTGATGCCGTCGCATCAAATGAAAAAGCCCCTGTCATTTTAAAGAAAGTAGCTAAAATCAGAGCGGCTTATATTCTTGTTGATACGGGTTCGTTTGACGATGTTGAAAAACGTGTCAAGGATTTAGCAACGGATGTTGAGCCTATGCGCATTGCTGCGCGTGAAGCTTTAGGACTTTCGGCTTATAAAGCTGGAAAAATGCAAGATGCCGCTTATTATTTTCAAAAGATTGTTGATGAAGGTCTCAATGGGATACGGTCAACAGAACGGGCTCGTATGATGCTTGAACTTCTGCAAGGTTCAGGTGTTGTCGCAAAAGGATAAATTATGGGGTTAACAGTCGCTATCATTGGACGGCCAAATGTCGGCAAGTCTACACTGTTCAACCGGTTGGTTGGGCAGCGTTTGGCTTTGGTTGACGATACCCCGGGTGTCACACGTGACAGACGCCGCCATGCTGCACGTCTCTATGATTTGCGCTTTGATGTCATTGACACCGCTGGTTTGGAAGAGGCTGCCAGTGATACGCTTGAAGGGCGTATGCGCCAACAAACAAAATTGGCGATTGATGAGGCTGATCTTATTCTATTTGTGCTTGACGCCAAAAGCGGTATGACCTCGAGTGATTTAAACTTCGCTTCATTAGTCCGTAAAGCAGGAAAACCAATTGTTTTGGTTGCCAATAAATCGGAATCAAAACAAGCAACAGCCGGATTTTATGAAGCCTGGTCGCTTGGATTGGGTGAACCTTGCGCCATCTCGGCTGAACATGGTTTAGGACTGGTTGATTTACGCGATGCTGTTGTCGATGCGGTCGGTGAAGAAAAAGCATTTGAGCAAGCAAAAGAGGAAGAGCGTGCAAAGATAGAACCTGCTTCCATTGGTGATGATATTGAAGATCCCGATGAAGAAGAACCAGTATATGATGCAACAAAGCCGCTAAGAATCGCAATAGTAGGGCGCCCAAATGCGGGCAAATCGACCCTTATTAATAGTATGTTGGGGCAAGACCGCCTATTAACCGGCCCTGAAGCCGGAATCACCAGAGATTCGATTTCGGTTGATTGGGAATGGCACGATCGAAACATCAAATTATTCGACACAGCTGGTTTGCGCCGAAAAGCAAAGGTGCAAGAAAAGCTGGAGAAATTGTCTGTTGCCGATACATTACGCGCAATTCGCTTTGCTGAAGTTGTTATAATTGTTCTCGACGCCACAATACCTTTTGAAAAACAAGATCTGCAAATTGTTGATCTTGTTATTCGCGAGGGGCGGGCGCCCGTTATTGCCTTTAATAAATGGGACTTGATTGAAAATAGGCAGGAAAAGCTTTCCGAGCTTTATGAAGAATGTGAAAGACTTTTACCGCAGGTTCGTGGTTTACGAGCAGTTCCCATTTCCGGTGAATTTGCCAAAGGCATAGACCGGTTGATGGAAAATGTAGAAATTGTTCATCGTGTGTGGAATAGGCGCATATCAACTGGAAAGCTCAATCGCTGGTTATCCGAGGTGGTGGCGCGTCATCCAGCACCTGCCGTGTCAGGACGGCGATTGAAGGTTAAATATATCACGCAGGTTAAAACACGCCCACCTGGTTTTGTTATTTCCTGTTCTCGACCAGATGCTATGCCGCAATCCTATTTGCGCTATCTCGTTAATGCTTTGCGTGAATCATTTGATATGCCAGGCGTTCCAATAAGGTTGTCTATGCGCACCTCTGATAACCCGTTTGCAGGTCGCGCAAAAAAACGCTGATTCGTATGCATTAAGCGATAAATTTAATTTGCCTTTATAAACGTTAACACCGTCATGATGTCTGACGAAATAATGCCGTTGAATCCGGCTTTTTGTTGTTAACCATTTTTATAAATTAAGGAAAAATTAAGCAATAAAATCAACGAATAAGGGTGTTTTTGTTAACCATAAATAAAGGTTGATAGGGCATTCTCTTCACCACAAGAAACAGTCGTTTCTGTTTGTATTGCGTATGAGTTTTTTGCGTTGGAGTGGTGTGGTGTTTGAAGTGTCTTTGATACCGTCTTTGCGCCGTCATGGGAACAAAGTGGAACGGAGCGAAACGCTTCTCACCGCATCCTCATATTACACGCCAGAAGGGCGCTTTTATGATTCTCCCGTTATTTTGAAACGGAAGAAACATCGGTTGCACGTCCTTCCTATGGTATTGGGTGTCGGTTTAACCGCCATTAGTGCGACCGCTGTTAAAAATCCTGAAGACTTAAAGCTTGCCTCTGTCGAGACAACCGTATTTGTCCGCACGGTTGAAACCAAGACACAAGATGTACCTGCCGGTGTCGATCCAATGACGACGGCAAGCACAACTTTTTCCAAGCGATATCAGGCCTTGCCAATCACCGATGAAAATGTTGGCGGTAAGCTTGGGATCGCCGATCCTAACCCAGATGAAAACCGGATTAATAGAAAAGAAAAAACAGCTGCCATTGGCGCACATAAAAACACTGAATTACCGGATCTAAAAAAAACAGTATTGCCCCATGTCAGCACGAGTCTATCTACGAAACCAGACGACGTTAAGCACCTTGCAACATTAACAACCGTTCCAGACAAAACGTCTGAAACAAAAGTCGCAATGGCAATCATACCGATTCCTAAAAAAGCGCCAGCGAGATTACCTGTTCCAAAAATTTTGTCGTCACTGGTAACAAATGATTACCCCGATGTTCTTGCTTTGGGATATGCGCCGGTCAAAGCAAAAGCAGATACGAGCCCATTTGATAGTATCTTGGCAGATCATGGCAAACAGTCTGATAAAAATGGGCGTTTTATTCCGCCAATTAGCCGTGCCGATCACGCATGGGCAGCAACACCTTTGCCAGCAGACGCCTTTAGCGCAAAAGAACAGAAATGCTTGGCCGAGGCGGTTTATTTTGAAGCGCGTGGAGAATCAGTCAGAGGACAAGCTGCTGTCGCTCAGGTTGTGTTGAACAGGGTGCGCAACCCTGCTTATCCTAATACGATTTGCAATGTAGTTTATCAAAATACCAATTGGATCAATCATTGCCAGTTTTCGTTTGCATGTGATGGAAGAAAGCACCGTGTGACAGAAATGGCGCATTGGAAAGTTGCCCAACAGGTTGCAAAAGCAGTTTCTGCCGGGCAAATATGGCTGCCAGATGTTGGTTCGGCCACCCATTATCATGCAATCTATGTGCATCCTAACTGGGCACATACAATGATTAAGGTTAACAAAATTGGCCTTCATGTATTCTATCGAACACGGTATGGCGGCTGGATATAATTATTTGTAATTCTTAGACGCGCAAATATAACCATAATATAAATAAGATAATATGGTTACCAACTGGATTTTCTAGCTCTGTTTTGATTTTTTTTGTGAATTAGAAGTTCAAATATCAAAAATTGATAAAATTCCTTTTACTTCAACGGGATTGGAAGCTTGACGAAAGCCTCGCGTAACAATATGTTGCGGCCAACTAAAAAAGGTCAAACCTTGACTTTGCATTTGGAATTAAGGGGCCATTATGGCGAAGGGTGATAAACCTATAAAGCCGGAGAGGGATACTGTAAGTCCAATGCGGGGGGGAAGCGCGGAACCTTTGGATCTGGAAACACGTCGTCGTAATCTGCAAGCAGAATTAGAACGGCAAAATGTGCTTAAAAAACCAGAGCCGAAGTTTAAAGCTGACGAACCTCAAAAAGGGATGGCTCAGGCAATCAAACTGTCTAGTGAATTTTTAGCTGGTGTGGTTGTCGGTGTTGTCTTGGGGCTTGGTTTTGATCAGTTGGCCGGAACATCGCCGTGGGGATTAGTCATTTTTCTGTTCCTTGGCTTTGCAGCCGGTGTGTTGAATATTCTACGGTCTGTGGGGGCTGTACCTCCCAGCCAAATTGGCAAGCACGGCGCATCGCGCCAAGATAAGGGGGGTGAAAGCCCCAAATAGATGAGGTTAAGGTGTCAGCGCACGGTCCAGATCCTATTCATCAGTTCCAGATATCCAAGTTAATCGATATCCCTGTCGGGAATATGGATTTATCATTCACCAATGTTTCACTATTTATGGTGTTAACGGTGGTTGTGTCTTCACTGTTTTTATTCGCGTCTTCATCGAGTCGCGGAATAATACCAACACGCGCCCAATCTATTTCTGAAATTACATATGAGTTTGTGGCAAATATGTTACGCGGCTCGGCTGGTACGCAGGGTATGCGCTTTTTCCCATTTGTTTTTTCGCTGTTTGTTTTCATTCTTGTGGCGAATTTCTTGGGATTGTTTCCATATTTTTATACCGTCACTTCACAAATTGCGATCACATTTGCATTGGCAATGCTCGTAATTTTGGTGGTCGTCATTTACGGTTTTTTCAAAAACGGCATTGGTTTTCTTAAATTGTTTGTACCGTCAGGCGTGCCAGTCATCATCGTGCCGTTGGTAACTGTAATCGAAGTGATATCTTTCTTGTCTCGTCCAGTCAGCCTTTCTGTTCGTTTGTTCGCTAATATGTTGGCTGGGCACATCACATTAAAGGTTTTTGCTGGTTTTGTCGTATCAATGATAAGTTTAGGGGCGGTTGGGGCTGGTGGCTCTGTTCTACCTCTTATTATGACTGTGGCTATTACCGCTCTTGAATTTCTGGTAGCGTTCCTTCAGGCCTACGTCTTTACCGTATTGACCTGTATGTACTTAGCTGATGCGGTGCATCCTGGACATTAACAACACTGGTGAAATTTTCACCATATGAAAATGCGAATATGCTTCAAAGGAGAATGACATGGAATTAGCACTCGCAGCAAAATATATCGGCGCAGGTCTTGCATGCTTCGGCATGGCTGGAACAGCACTCGGTTTAGGTAATATTTTCGGAAGCTTTCTAGCGGGCGCTCTTCGCAATCCGTCAGCTGCAGATGGTCAGTTTGGCCGTTTGGTTTTCGGCTTTGCTGTTACTGAAGCTTTGGGTATCTTCTCACTGCTTATCGCTCTTTTGCTTCTGTTTGCTGTTTAATTATTTAAACGCCTTTGGCTATTGCATTGGGTGGAGCAGGTTAAAACCTGCTTCCACCATATTATGCAGAGCATTACAGTTTAAAAATTTAAGGGGCTTATAGCGGTATCAATAGTTTCCGCTCAGTAGGCAAGCCTCAAAGTTCATAAAAGGATAAGACAGGATGTTTATATCCAGCGCTTATGCAGAAACCGTCGAAATGCCGGCAGAACATGCAGGCGAGGCTGCGCAACACGCAGACCGTGTGTTTCCGCCTTTTGATTTTTCGTATTTCGAGTCGCATCTGTTCTGGCTTATAGTTTGTTTCGGCCTGTTTTATATATTTATGTCACGTGTCATCGTACCTCGTATTGGCGGTATTATTGAGACACGTCGTGATAGAATTGCGTCAGATAGAGATAAAGCTGCACAGATGAATTTGGAACGTGAAAGTGCCATCGCCGCTTATGAGCGTGGACTGGCTGAAGCGCGTTCAAGAGCTGTTGCAATTGCCCAAACTGCTGGCGATGAAATAAGAGCAAAGGTTGATGCCGAGCGTAAATCGGTTGAAGCCAGCCTTGATAAAAAACTCGCAGAATCAGATGAGCGGATAAAAAATATCCGTAATCAAGCGATGCAAAATGTTGGAAATATCGCTGAAACTACCGCTGCTGAAATCGTTCATCAGCTGATCGGTAGTGAAGTGAGTAGTTCTATAGCAAGCGCTGCTGTTAAATCAGCACGTAAATAAGGGAGCCTTTACCAATGATGACAGATACCTTCTGGGCTCTTGTTGGGCTACTTCTTTTCTTGGCTGTTCTGGGATATTACAAAATACCGACACATTTGCGGAATTATCTGGATAAACGTGCAGATCATATCCGTGACGAGCTTGATGAAGCACGTAGATTGCGTGATGAAGCACAAGAGCTTTTAGCAGAATATCAGCGTAAGCGTCAGGAAGCTGAAAAAGAAGCTGAAGAAATCATTGCTTCAGCCAAACATGAAGCTGAGATGCTAGCGAAAGAAGCTCACAAAAAGATGGAAGAATATGTTACGCGTCGTAACAAGATGGCTGAACATAAAATTGCTCAAGCCGAAGCTGACGCTATTGCAGCTGTCAAATCTTCCGCTGTTGATCTTGCTGTCGCTGCAGCACGAGATATAATTGAAAAAGAAATGGATAAGAAAACTGCAGATAATTTGATTAAAACATCACTTACTGAAGTTAAAAATCATTTGAACTGATATTTTTCAATATAGTTTTATAAAAACCACGCCTAGGCGTGGTTTTTTTGTATCTTGGCTTGAATTCAGCGTAAACCATACCACTTAATATACAAGGAATATTGGCTTAGATGTAATAGGCGTGCGGTAACACACAAATAGTACTCATAAGCCCCAATCAGATATTTGGAAATGAACCAATTATGGGGTTCGTTTATATATCAATTAGACAACTAATGTATTTTTGAGAGGGTAAAAATCGTGTTGAAAACAGGAGATATTGTTCGGTTGAAATCGGGCGGACCAGCTATGACCGTTGATAAGGTCAATAATAGCAAGATCTCATGTGTTTGGTTCAAGGACGAGCATCTTAAAAACGCAATTTTTAGAAAAGATACATTGGAACGTTGTGATGCTGTTGAGAGTTTTTCTAAGACAACAACCAGTACCCCAGCAAACAAACAAGAGCCAAAAACACGCACGAACAAGCCAGAGCTAAGAGCAGTTAAAAGCATTAAAACAGCAAAATAGCGGTTCTCATCTGCTTAGATAGGTTGTGTAGTCTAATTGCTGGTTGTTATATCTGCCTGTTGATAATTTGGGTTGGACGCTTTTTTTATTGTTGCTATAACAATACGCGGCTTAGATTGCATCCTGTTGATGACTAAATTTTATCCTTTACATTAAAACCCGCCACGTAATAGACGAGCCTCACAAGCCTCACAAGCCTCACAAGCCTCACAAGCCTCACAAGCCTCACAAGCCTCACAA